>JAPPMG010000045.1 GCA_028819215.1 Bryobacterales bacterium | reverse complement strand
GTTAGCCGCAGCAACCCGCCTCAGAACTCGTTCACGAGGGGAGGATCCCTGAGGCCATCGGGGACTATAGCTTCATCCCCGGGGAGGATCGAGGTATCGGGGCGAACTGGGGCGTGCAAAACGCTCTGGATCTCGCGGCGGAACGATCGCTGCTAAACCAGCACGTGGCTCACCGCGCCGTGGTCAGCTACCTGTACGATCTGCCGTTCGGACGGGGCCAGCAATTCGGAACCGGCTGGGGCAAGGCAATGGACGCACTGCTTGGCGGCTGGACGATCGGCGGCATCAACAGCTTCATCACGGGCTTCCCGATGAACCTGTCTGTCAGGGGCAATCCTTCGGGAACGGGGGGCTTCAACCTCGACCGGCCAAACGTCGTCGGGGAGTGGAGAATTCCTCGCTCAGAGCGAGGGCCTGACCGCTGGTTCAACACGGACGCGTTTGCCCGAAACGATCCATTTACGTTCGGCAATGCCGGAAGGAACATCTTGGAGGCTCCCGGCACGATCAAGTTCGACTTGGCGCTGCACAAGAACTTCCAAATAAGGGAGGGCATGCGGATGCAGTTCCGGGCCGAGGCCTTCAATGCATTCAACACTCCGATCTTCGACGGACCGAACCTTCAGGTCGGGAACAGAAATCTCGGGGTGATCTCAGTGGCTGCGCCTGGGCGAGTCATGCAGTTGGGATTCAAGTTCATCTTCTGAATCTGGGCGATCGATCTGATTCGCCCCCGGGCCCAAGGCTCGAACTTCTGCAAGAGCCACTGTCTAAGGCTTGGCGAACGTCGTCGAACGTCTCCGCTAGCGACTTCTGGAGGTTGGGAAACGCAACAGGTCCACCATTGCTCCAGCCGGGAAGACCCGTGCAGACGTGGCTGCGATCGACGAAGAGCTTCCGCTCGCCGCGCCAGCCGAGGCCTGCTGGGCCCAACCGCTCGAAGCGATCTGCCGGCATGATGCTATTTGGGCGCGATCTGCCCGATTTCGAGCTCGATGAGATTTGCCAGTTCCCTGAGATCGTTTTCCTCCGCGAGCCGCAGGGCATGCGCCATTTCCTCGCTAGCTTCGGCATCGCGCCCGAGCCGCCTGTACGCGCGCCCGAGCGTGAAGCGAACGAACGCTCCGCTCCCGTCCTCGTCGCCCTCGAGCGCCGCCTCGAGGTGCCGCGCAGCCTCTTCCGGGCGGTCGTATTCGAGAGCTTGGGCCCCAAGGTTCAGCCTCGCCGGACGGTTGTTCGGGTCGTTGGCAATCGCCAGCCTGAAGTGCTCAATCGCTTCCTCCACCTGGTCGAGCGAGGTCAGGGCCACTCCGAGGTTTGCGTGAGCCTTCGAGGAATTCGGATTGACTTCTAGTGCCCGTCGAAACGCCGCCATCGCGGCCGAGGGGTTCTCTTGAGCGGCCAGCACAATCCCCCAGTTGTTATGCAGCTCCTCGATGTCCGGGTCGATGGAGATTGCCGCGTCGTAGTGGGCTCGGGCCCTTTCGGAGTCCCCCAGTCGCCCGAATGCACCGACCAGATTCACGTGAGCTGACGCAAGCCTCGGGGCCAGCTCAAGGGCCTGTTCGTACGAACGAATCGCCTCATCTAGTCTCCCCGCAGCCTCAAGACTCTTGCCCGTGTTGAGGAAGTAGTGCTCGTCCGCCGCAAGGGCCTCGACGCGCGCGAATACCGGATCTTCGAGCGGCGGCTTGAGGTTTCCGCCCGGAGCGAGCATCTCAAGCTGCCGCTTGGCCTCCTGCTCGTTCCCTGCCGCTCGCTGGGCCATCGCCAGCGCATAGCGCACGGCGCCTGAGCTGGGAGCGAGCGACAGAGCCCGTTCGAGCACCGGAATGGCCTCGTTCCCTTTGCCAAGGTCCACTAGGGCCCTGCCCAGCGCATAGATTGCGGCCGCACCGCCGCCATCAAGCTGCACTGCGGTCCGCAGAGCGACTTCAGCGTCCTTCGGATTGCCGTCCGCGACCAGAGATTCGCCGAGCCGGACCGCTGCCGGAGCATACGTCCGCTTTGCAAGGGCACGCCTGAATGAGGCGGCTGCCTCTCCATGCCGCCCGGCCTCTTGGAGCGCAACGCCCCGCAGATACGACCAGCGAAATTCGCCACTCGATAGCGTCTCCGCACGCTCGTACAATACTGCCGCCCGGGCCAATTGCTCGTAAGCGTGCAGGATCGTTCCGAGGTCCCCGTTTGCCCAAGGATCGCCCGAATCCTCCTCAACGGCTCGAATCCGCTGGGCAGCCAGATCGCGTGCGCTTTCGGGAAAGTCCTCGGAAGTAACGTCAGGGATCGCTGGCAGGCTACGCTCGACACCGCCAGCACACGCCGCCAACGAGATGGCCAGCCCTACAGCCAGAACGCCTCGGAACGCGGACACTGCGGATATGGTAGCCGCATGCAGTCGGGCAGGTCGAGACTCGGTCTGTTGGCCTGACGACCGCTGTCTGCACCGCCGAACCAGGGAGTTCACCGCCTCCGGCTAGCCGCAAACCGTCCGTGGCGGAGATCTGCCCCGCAGAGTGCTTCAACGCAATTCAAGCTCGGCGAATGTCGCCTTGGCGGGCAGCGCCTAGACTCCACGCGGCCGTATGATCGGCTATCATGGGGCATCGCCAACCCGGCTAGGAGTCTGTAATGTCGCTTGACGCTACGCGCCGCTCGTTCTTCCAAGGCATGTTAGGCAGTGCCGCCGCTGTTGCCGCGGCACAGCAAGCGTTGGCGCAGCAGGACAGCGCGAACGGCCTGCCCACGCGCCGTCTCGGCAAGACCGACGAGCAGGTTTCGATCCTGTGTCTCGGTGGCTGGCATATCGGTGCCGTCGAGGACAAGAACGAGGCCATCCGGATCATGGATGCCGCGATCGACGAGGGCATGACCTTCTTCGACAACGCGTGGGACTACCACGATGGCGGCTCCGAGGAGATCATGGGCCGTGCGCTGTCGCGCTCCGGAAAGCGCGACAAGGTCTTTCTGATGACGAAGAACTGCGAGCGCGATTACGAAGGTTCCATGCGCAACTTGGATGACAGCCTGCGGCGCATGCGCACAGACCGGATCGACCTGTGGCAGTTTCACGAGATGGTTTACGACTCGGATCCCGACTGGGTCTTCGACAAGGGCGGCCTCAAGGCTGCGCTCGAGGCGCAGAAGGCCGGCAAGGTGCGCTACATCGGCTTTACCGGGCACAAGGACCCGAGCATCCACCTCAAGATGCTCAACAAGCCCTATGACTGGGATTCGGCACAGATGCCCATCAATGTGATGGACGCGCACTACCGCAGCTTCCAGAAGGAGGTCGTGCCGGTCTGCCTAGCCCGAGATGTCGGCGTGATCGGCATGAAGAGCTTTGCGGGCGGCGATATCCCCGCCAAGACATCGGCGACCCACGAGGAGTGTAGGCGGTACGCCCTGAGCCTTCCGGTAGCCAGCCTAGTAGTCGGCATTCGCTCCATGGACGAGCTGATGGCCGACATCAAGATCGGCCGCGGCTTCAAGCCCATGGCCGATGACCAGAAGGCTGTCTTGCTGTCCAAGGTTGCCGACGAGGCCGGGGACGGCCGGTACGAACGGTTCAAGTCCACGCAGGCCTTCGACGGCCCGCACCACCGCAAGCAGCACGGGTTCGCAGTCTAGTCCCGCCCCGCGATCTCGCGACTCGCGGAGCACCCGATAGGGCTTGCATTCAGAACCGATTGGACACGAGAACCTCGATGTGCTCGCTCACGCTGTCCGGTGGCGCTATCCGCCGGTCGAGTGTTAGCAGAACGGCACCGTTCGTCGCGGCCACAGCGAGCAGATAGGCGTCGGTCACTTGATTGTGGCCCATCAGCCTATGGAAGTGGTCCCGCACGCTCGGCAGGGAGGGCAGCAGCTCAAGATATCGGTGCTGGCTGTCTTGGGTGAGGGCGGTTAACATCGCCACTGACTCTGCGGGTGTCTTGCGCCGTCCCACGACGGAGGGATTTGACGACAGCCTCACGAAACCCAGTTGGGTCAGCGCGCACGTTGCCCATGGTGCAACAGGCTGACGTTCTAGGCGAGTCACGACCAGACCGTGGAACTGGTGGTTCGGCCATGCCAGCGCTACCAGCGCATTCGTGTCAAGCAGCAACGGACGCTCGGAGTTCTCAGACGATGCCATTCTCGTCGAGAGCCTTCTGGACCCGTGAGGCAGGAATCAGCGGTGTCTCCGGTGGTACGTCGAACGAGGGGAAACGAGTTCCCTGCTCAGCGTCTCGCATCGGTCTCGCACCGGATCGAAGCGCATAACGGGCCATCTCGGACAGCACGGAACCAAGCCTCCGGCCTGTCGCTTTGGCTTGGCACAGTGCCGCCTCGTAGATGTCGTCGTCCAAGGTCACGGTTGTCCTCATGGAAATTATGATACAGTGATGCAGGTACATCGTCAATCGTCACCGCATTCCCGCACGGCGGGAATGGTCGCGGGCGGCAACACGTTCTCCTCGATCCGCGGCATGTCCCGCTCGTCGAACAGCTCCTGGGAGAACCGGCCCTTGAGCGCTCCCTCCTGCGGGTACGAGTCCTCGCCATAGGCCGCCGCGTCGTAGAGATTCCCGCCCAGAACTTCCCGGTCGACGCGGTAGCAACGAGCATGGGAAAGGCCGGTTCGCAACCGGATCCTCGACAACCGGACCCGGCCTGAGTACCATCAACCTTTTGATGCGACGCGTCCAAAGACTCGCTACCCTCTGTTACGCCATCGCGTGCATGTCCGGCCTGCCGGAGGCTCGCGGGAAGCCCAACATCGTCATCATCATGGCCGACGACATGGGGTACTCGGATATCGGCTGCTACGGCGGGGAGATTCGCACGCCGAACGTGGACCGCTTGGCGGAGAACGGGCTCCGCTTCACGCAGTTCTACAACGCTGCACGCTGCTGCCCGACGCGCGCATCGCTGCTCACCGGGCTGTACGCGCACCAAACCGGGATCGGTCACATGACGAGCGAGAACGAGCTACTGCGCTTCGATCTCGGCTATCCGGGCTACCGGGGGTACCTCAACAAGAGCTGCGTGACAATCGCCGAGGCACTGAAGCCGGCAGGCTACAAGACGCTGATGTCCGGCAAGTGGCACGTGGGCACGTTCGAGGGGATGTGGCCCGTGGACCGCGGCTTCGACGAGTTCTACGGACTCATCCGGGGCGCGTCCAACTTCTTCCGGCCGGCACCCCGGAAGCTCCTGGTCCGCAACCGGGAGCGCGTGATCCCAGGCGAGGACTACTACACGACTGACGCATTCACCGAGCAATCCATACGGTTCGTCCGGGAGGCGGAACGGAACGACGACCAGCCCTTCTTCCTGTATCTTGCCTACACGGCACCGCACTGGCCGCTGCACGCATGGCCGGAAGACGTCCAGAAGTACCGCGGCAAGTACATGATCGGCTGGGATGGAGTCCGGGAGGCCAGGCTCCGGCGCATGCGGTCGATGGGAATCATCGATGACGCCTGGAAGATGACTGTCCGGGATGCCGTGGCGTGGGAAACCCTGACCCGCAGCAAGAAGGACGAAATGGACCTGCGAATGGCGATCTATGCCGCTCAGGTCGATCGGATGGACCAGAACATCGGCAAGTTCCTCAAGGCCCTGGAGGATTTGGGCGAGCTGGATGACACGCTGGTGTTCTTCTTATCGGACAACGGTGGCTGCGCCGAGGGGGGCATGCTCGGCCGCGGCCCGCTCGAGATCCTGACCACCAAGGATGGCTACAGCCAGTCCTACGGCCAAGCTTGGGCCAACGCATCCAACACGCCTTTCCGCACGTACAAGCACTGGGTGCACGAGGGGGGTATCGCGTCGCCGCTCGTGGTGCACTGGCCCGCGGGGGTGTCCGCGAAGGGCGAATTGCGCGATGAGCCGACGCACCTGATCGACCTGATGGCAACGGCCCTAGATGTCGGGAAGGCGGAGTACCCGACCGAATTCGCCGGCAACCGGATCGCGCCGCTCGAGGGCGTCTCCATGGTGCCCGCGTTCGCGGGCATGCCGCTCGACCGGGAGGCGCTGTACTGGGAGCACGAGGGCAATCGCGCAGTCCGGCTCGGGAAGTGGAAGCTCGTTGCCGAGAACCGGGGGCCCTGGGAACTCTACGACATGGGCGCAGATCGGACCGAGACCGAGGACGTGATGGCGGCTCACCCGGAAACCGGTCGGCGGATGATCGAGATGTATACGGACTGGGCCAGAGAGAGGAACGTCCTGCCCGGCCGTCCGAGCCGCAAGCCCGGCTACGAGCCGGTCCCGCTCCCTTATCCCGAAACCGCGGAATACGACGCACCCGTCACGTCGCCGTAACGGAGTGGCCGACCCGTCGGGCTCCCGGGGTTCTCAGCCGCCCGCCATCGCGCGTTTTTCCGACGCTCTCGTATTTGATCGCCTCACTCTGCGGTGACCCAGATTGGCGAACTCCACGCGACTTGGCGGTCTCGGTCGGACTGCCTCACGCGCAGGTAGTAGAAGTCCGCTTCCTCGCCCGGCTTGCCGTTGTCTTGGTATTCAAAGTCAGCCGTCTTGGTGCCTGGAGTCTGCCGATAGACACGCTGGTTGTTCTTGACGATCTCGACCTCGCCGATGTTGTCAGTCCCCTCAACATGCACGTGGAAGGTCGGCGTGCCAGCGATCTCGACCTCCTCGCCCATCAGGTACTCGCGACCATCCTCAACTAGCCGGAAGTCGACAATGATGTTGTCGGTCGCGCCATAGGTGTGCCTGGCCCGGATGGCGTCGACCAATCCAGTGCGCGAATTCTCCTCGGCCAACAACATCGAATAGGACGTGTGCACGGCAAGGTGGTCGGAACTGGCCTGCACGCCGAGCCGGTAGCCCTTGGCCCAAGCCACCGATACCATGCCGTCGGGACGGTAGCCGCCGAACTGTTTTTTCTTTTCGTCCGTCGGGGCGGAGCGCCAGCATCCCTCGCATTCGTAGCTGTTGCGGTCGCTTTGGTAGATTTCGACGATCGGCTCGACCTCGGGGTCGTAGTCGGCCCAGTCGGTGCCCATGTCCGTGCCGGACGTGTGCGCCATGGCGATTCCCTTGTACTTGCGCAAGTACGCGAAGAAGCGCTCGGGCCCTTGGCGGGCATAGTTGGTCGGCAACGACCACTCGTAGTGCTGGTAATCGAGGATCGGGGCGCCGCGGTACGGGAAGACCACGTTGCGGTGTCCGTTGGGGTACTTGATCGAGCGCTCGTACGCGTACAGCGGAACGAAGGCCGAACCGACGCGGAAGATGTCGACGTACTTCTGGCTGCGGAACCAGTCGTATTCGTCGGCCACGCCGAAGTTGTGCTCGGTGATGGCGAGGAAATCCAGCGCGCCAGGATCGATCGCGTAGCGGTAGGTGTCCTCGGTCGAGCCGTCGTTGTAGCCGTCCCAGGAGATCTCCGTGTGGCGGTGCATGTCGCCGCGGTAGATCTTGTAGCGCTTGCCGCCGACGTCGTAGACATAGCTGCGGATGCGCGCCACGTCCTGCTCGTCGTTGGGGTGCACGGGTTCGTTGGCGGCCATCTCGCGGATCGGTCGGTTGGGCGGCTGCCTAGCTGCCTGTACTGGAGGCAGGCTCAGGCCCGTCAGGCGGTGGGACTTTGCCTCGCCGGGCAGCGCTGGCAGCCTCGCCGCGAACACGTCGAGCATCACGTTGACAAAGTCGCGGAAACTCCGCCTGTCCGTCGGGTACGCGGCGATCAAGCGGCCGGCCGAGTCCGATTCGGCTTCGATCCGCATGTCCGTGCGCCCGGTGGAATATGGCAGCAACATCATCGGGGACCACTCGTCGCCGTCGTAGTAGCTGGCGTAGATCTCCCACAGCGCGTGGTGCGACGGTGTGCGCCAGTAGACGTTGTGCTGCATGGGGCGCCGGTGGCGGAAGAAGACCCAGATGCGGTTGGAGCCGTCCACGGCCAACTGAGGGTACTCGTAGAAGTTGTTCCCCGGCCCCGGATCTGGCAGCGAAGACTCGAGGCTGGTCGCCGGCGCGCGCAGCTGCCCGCGGTCATAGACCGCGATGCGAATGTTGCGGGAATTGTACAGCCCGGTCGCGTTGGCTTGGATATCGAACGGATAGCCCCAGTCCTTGCCCCAGTTGATGCCGGACTCGTGCCAAGCCATCCAGACGCGATCCTGGCGGTCGGTCGCCAGCGTGACGTAAGCCTCGAACCTGCCAGTCCGAGCTACTGGTCTCGGCGCGTCCCAGTCGCGCCCTGCTTTGCGTGCCAGGTACACGTCGTACCCGGTCGATTCGCTGTACTGGTCCCATGCCACGTACACCGTGCCGTTGCTGTCGATGGTGATGGAAGGTTCCCAGCAATTCCCAGCAGAGGCCGAGCTGACTCTCATTGCAGCGCTCCAACCGGTGGACGCGTCGTAGGTGCGGTGGAAGATGCCGAAGCGATCGTCGCGGCCACCCTGCCAGACCAGATGGATCGTGCCGTCCGGATCCCGCACCGCCTTGTGGTGGATGTCCGGCTGGGCGGCAGTGGTCAGGCGCTCGATCGAGCCCCAGACCTCGCCGTCAAAGGCCCGGCCATAGAGATCCCAGTTGCCGCGAACCTGCTCGGACCACAGTACCCAGACCTTGCCTTCGGCGTCTTCCGCTACAGCCGTCCTGTAGACATCCCCGTTCGCCGGGCTAACCGCGTGCGGCCCTTCCGCAGATCCTGCCGCCTGGCCAGGCAGGATGCGGTCGGCGTACACGCGGTCTGAGCCGTTCGCGAATCCGCTGAACGCGACCCACACCGAATCGTCGGAAGTGACTTCGAGCGATGCGAAATCGTTGTCGGTCAAGCGCTGGTCGGGCGGTCCCGGGTCGCCGCGACCGACGAGCATCCCGATGGGCACACGTGACACCGACGCCCTCCCATCCAAGAAATCAGCCGTGCCAGCCGGTTGGACGTCTCCGACACTGACGCTGAAGTCGCCCTGCTCGGTGGAGAAATCCACCTCGGTGGAAGCCGAGCCGTTCAGGTATACGTAGAACCTCGGCGTGAGATAGGTGTCCGCCGGCAGGTCCACCAGGATGTCCTCGTCGTGGTTCCTGCGGTCGAACGGAAACGCCGGCCGGGTCGACATCTCCCACCTCCTGGGCGGGTGGATCACGTCGCCGAGCCCCATCTCGTAGCCGATCAGCTCGACCAACTCGCCGCTCCTTACCTGCAGGTCGCCGTCCCAGCCGGTCTCGGCCTTGTCCCCGATTCCGAATGTCACCAAGAGTGCGTGGTCGGCGTCGGCGGGTGGATTTCGCAGGGTCGTCTGCGTAGACGACTGGGGCCACATCGCTGTGGCGAAGGCCAGAGAAATGGACAGGATGCGGGCGAAGCGAGCGGTCATGGCGGTGCTACGAGAATACCAAGGGCGCGCGATCCCGGAATACTCGCCGGCCGCTCCCTGCGGAGCTAGGCGCTGCGTCGGCTCTCAGGCGCCGAATGTCTGAGTCCGGGATGTGGGGCCGCCCGGACTCAGTTGCCCGCCTTCTCCATCGCCCTTGCCCCGCCGAGGACCAGCTCAACGGCCATGTTGCCCTCGTGGCAGGCGTACTCGTACATCACGTACTCGGGGTCGTTGGTCAGTGGCATGGCGATTCTCCACGGGGCTGTGTAGATCTCTGGATCCTCGATGGTGACCTCGTATTCGATCGTGTCCCCGCTCACGCGCGTGAATCGTTCGACGACCTTGAGCTTCTCCGACTGCGGAATGCCCTTGATCCGCCGGGACGCGGAGTTGGACGCGATCCAGCCCTTGTCCGTGTAGTTGCTGACCTCCACGACCAGCGTGTCGCCCTCCCAGCGGCCCCGCGAGTCTCCCATCCACAGGCGGATCTCATCGCTGACATGGGGCCCGGCATCCAGCGGAATGATCCGGGCATCGTGGATCATCTCGTAGAGGATCGCGACGTACTGCGGCGTCTGCAGGATCCGGTAGGCATTGTTGTAGCCCGCAGGGAAGATTGAGCCGGGCACGCCCCGCGAGATGCAGCGGTCCCAGACGCTCATGTGTACGTACGAGTCGCCTTGGTGGGCGCGGTTGTAGTCGCGCCTAGCCTCTGCGGAAGGGCGCGTGGGTACGCGGCCGCTCGGCGGATCGACCACCAGCGAAGTCTGGCGGCTCGAGAGGAACTTGTCCCCCGAATCCAGCCAGACTTGGTTGTAACCACCTACGTTCCCGGGCGGGGAGGTTCCGTCCGACTCGGCGCGCCGCTTGGCGACGCCGGCCTCGATCGACGCGGCTTCCTCGTCACTGAGGACGGTCTTGCCTGCGTGGTTGGCGGGGCGCTCGAACGGAGTGATGGTTTCGTTCGTCCACATCCCTTGCAAATCGGGATGCCCCCAGGGCGTTCGCGGAAGCGTCCAATCGCGATCCTCTGCCAGAACGGCGGGTGCGAGCAACGCCATTCCCGCGATGAGAGCTGACATAGCGAATGCCCGATTTGTCATCTGAGTCTCCTTCCGGTGCGCTGGAACGCGGTCGAGAGCGAACGCATGAATCGAGGTTTCAAAGCAGTCGACTCCTTGCTTGGCTCGTCCTGCGCGGCCGCTGTGCTCCGGCTAAGCCAGCAGCAGCCCCAAGCCCCGCACAGCAGCCTGGCATTGCGGCCTCGGACGTTCCGTACCTTGCGATTATAGGTGCGGCCGCCCTGCTGCGGAGGCCGAGTGGTACGTTCCGTCGGTCGGTTCGGCCGATTCCCGCCATTGTGGCGACTTCGGACTCGAGTGCGGTGCCCGGCCGGAACGCATACGGCCTGCGTCGCTTCCCCCGGAGCTACGGCCGGTCGTCGTATGGCGCGCCGGTGCCCGATGATCCCGCGAACAGCCTCGTCCCGTCCGGCAGGGTCACATCGCGGCCGTTGGCCTTGTTGGTACCGTCAATCGCACGGTAGCCCTCTACCAACACCTCGACTCCGGGCTTGACGGAATCCTTGCGCCAGCCGCGGCGCACCAAGGCTCCGGGCGGACCGGCCTCGATCATCCAATTCTCCGTCGCGCCTTCGTCGGTCGTGACCTCGATGTGCATCCAAGCGTGAGGGTTGATCCACTCCATCTTGGTGATCTTGCCGCGCAAGCGGACGGGCTTTTCGGCGTCAAACTCCGACGAGAAGGCGTGGTGTGCCGCGAGCGGGCCGATAGCCAGCAACGCTGCGAGGCCGATTCCGGATAGAGCAACGGCTGTCTTGCGTGTCATTCCTGCTTCTCCCGTCATTCGCCGGATTGCGCTGCCTGCTTGTCGCGGGCGCGCGCGCCGCTGAGGGCGTTGAACATTCCATAGTTGCCCTCGTGGCAAGCGTACTCCACCAGTTCGTACTGCGCGTCGTCCAGGTCGAACGCGAACGTAGCCGTCCAGGGCTGCACCCAAACGGTCGGGTCGTCGATGGTGAATTCGTAGCGCAACTTGGTCGGGCCGATGCGCGTGAACCTTTCCGTCAGGCGGGCGGCCGCGGTCGCGCCGCGATAACCGGCACGACCATTGAGACGGCTAGTCTCCACCACGAGCGTGTCGCCTTCCCAGCGGCCCTGCGGATCGCCCAGCCAGGAAGTGAGTTTTTCGCCCACGGGCTTGCGCGGCTTCGTCGGGATCGCGCGCGTTTCGTGAATCATCTCCTTTTGGATGGCCACGAATCCCGGCCCTTGCACGATCTGCAGGCCGTTGTTGTAGATTCCAGGCATCATCAGACCGGGCAGGCCGCGCGTGATGCAGCGGTGATACATGTTCAGATCTTCGGGGCCAGCCGGTGTCTGGGCCGCTTTCCTCGCCCGCTCTTCTTGGGCCGCGGCGGCCATGCGCTTGCCCTCGGCGGTCAGCTCGGGCAACCTGCCGTTCGGCGGATCCACGATCATTGACACTTGCGTGGACGGGGCCATCTTGTCGTAGCCCAAGGTTGTGTCGCGCCACTCGCGCTCATACCCCCAAATGCTGCCTAGCGTGCCCCGCTCGCGCCGCGCGGCCGCCTGCTCGGGTGTCAGCGCTTCGACATCCGCCAGGTTCTGCGGGCGCTCTAGCGGGATGCCGTGTGCGGCATTTCCTGTCCACACGCCCTGCATGTCAGGCTCGCCCCATGGTGTGCGTGGCACGACGTAGGGTTCGGTAGCCTCCTGCGATGCAGCCGCTTCGAACTTGCTTTCGATTCCGGCGTAGCCGGACTCAACGATCGCGATTCTCACGTTGTCCGGACCGCGCACGAATGCCCGCTTGGCCGGGCTGCGGGCGTTGGGAGGCGTCTCCGGCTCGGACTCGAAGTCCGCTCCGCTCCGGCGCATCTCGGGCCCGGCCTTGCCCAGATCAGGCACGTCGAACCCGATGTGGGCCACGGCCCGGGAACGTGTCGGGGCGGGCGTGCCAGCGGGGTGGGGAGCGGCGAACAGCCACACGTCGCCGAAACGTAGCGCGTTCTCCCGCCCCTTGAACTTGGCCGGCGTGCCGCCCAGTGCCTTGCGGTACCAGGCCAGTGTCTCTGCCGGATCGACCGCGCTGAGATGCACATGGTGGAAGCCCTGGTTCTGCGGGTCTTCCAACACTTCGATGCGCGTGCCCCAGGGGTCGAACACAAATCCGTGCACGAACATGCCCGGAAGCTCGCGCAGCGTCGCCCCGTCTTCGAAGCGTTGCAGTCGCACGCCCGAACCTCTCACACCCACCGCTTCCAACTCGGCCATCTTGG
Source organism: Bryobacterales bacterium (assembly GCA_028819215.1). Taxonomy (GTDB): domain Bacteria; phylum Acidobacteriota; class Terriglobia; order Bryobacterales; family UBA6623; genus VXMF01. The sequence continues at coordinate 10,101 of JAPPMG010000045.1, read as the reverse complement.
AGACGACGTCTGCGTAGGAGAATGCAATGTGGTCGATGCCCGTCCCTTGTGAACTGCCCATCGTGGGCTGGACGGCGAAGATCAGTTCCACGCCGTCGCATTCGGCGGTGTCCGTCCGTCCGGACACTGGCTGGCAGTCCAAGTGCCTTCCGTACCAGCGCACCGCTTCCGACGGACTGGCGGCAGTGATCTGGATGTGATGTAATTCCGCGGCGAAGATCGCCGGTGCCAAGACGGCTCCAGCCAGCAAGGGAAGAGCGATTGCACGGAGGTAGGTCATGGTGAAAAAACCTCGTCAGTCGTCACGGGTGGGCTCCCTGCGAAGGTGGCCGTACATCAGATCCTCGGCATACTCGACACACTTGAACTCCAGTACCCGGGCATCCTCCTCCAAGCGCCGGTAAAGCGGCAGCCGAATCGTCCACGGACGAGAGAAAACCTCGGGATCGGTCAAAGTGGCCTCGTACATGATGGCGTGCGCGCCGAGCGGCGCGTAGCGTTCCTCCACCCGCAACGAGGAACTGGCATAGTTGCCCGACCGGTCAAGCCATGCCTGGCCGTTGAAGCCTTCCGATTGCACGACCAGCGTGTCGCCTTCCCAGCGCCCGTGCGAGCGCCCCATCCAGCTGTCCAGCGGCGGCGGTTCTGGCGTCTCCTTGTCCATGTGGATGGTGCGATTGGCTTCGGCGAATCCATACAGGATCATGATCTTGCGGTCGCCTTGGATGATCTGCAGCGGGTAGGGCAGGTACGTGGCCCGCGGCACGCCCGGCAGGAAGCACTTCGCTTCCGGATCTTCGGTCATGCGATTCTCGAAGTTCTTCCGCCTTTGCTGCAGGGCGCTTTCCAAGTATGGGATCTCTCCGCCGACTACCACGCCCTGACCCGGAGGGATCGCCCCGATCGCCCCGAGGTCGGGATGCCCGGGGCCTGAGGGATGGTCCTCTAGGTTCCAGTGGGCCGTGCCGATGGCCTGCCACACACCGTTTAGGTCCGGATGCCCGTCGTAGGCCCTTGGCACGGCAGCGTCTTGGGCCGCTAGAGGCACGCAAACGGAGAGCGCCGCCGCTACCGCCACGATGGCAACGCAGGTTCCGGCACCTCCGCTTCGAAGATCCATGACGGTTCAATTCTACAGATATCTGCAAGCTCCGGTTCCCCAGATGCTGGTCGAAGCAACCACGCGTTCAGATCGTCAGGATCGTGTTCGTAGCTGTCACAAGGGCATTAAGCCCTCATCCACGATTCAAGTTGGCCTGTTAGAAGATAGAATCGCTGTTCACCGAGCCGATGACCTAGTCTTCGATCAGTGGCAGCGCCAGCACCTAAGGGGCTGCGCCTTAGGCTGGACCGGTCTGGATTGATCTCAATGCCCGAGCAAGCAGGCACGCCTTGGACTAGGCCAGAGATCGAAGCCATCGTGGCGGACTATATCGAGATGCTCATGATCGAGCTTGCCGGAGACACGGTTGTAAAGGCAGAGCGTAATCGGGCGCTCCAAGCGCTGACAGGGCGATCCCACGGCTCGATCGAGTACAAGCATCAGAACATTAGCGCCGTGATGGCGGAGTTCGGATTGCCCTTTATCAGCGGCTACAAGCCAGCCAAGAACTATCAGCGCGCCCTATTCGAAACCGTCGACGCTCACTTGAGTGCTCGGGGACTGCATGACCGCCTTGCCACAACAGCTTCCATGGGTGTTGATTCGCCGTCTGAGCTGGTATATCAACCGGCTCCCATCCTGAGTGACAAGCAGAAGCGAATCGACCCTGGCATTCATAGCATCATCCGCCGTCACGACCCGGCGCTGCGCGATGCGCGGGCACGTGCGCTTGGCGACGCCGGCGAGGCTTTGGTATTCCAGAGCGAGCAGAATCGATTGTCATCGAGCGGGAGGGACGACCTTGCGGCCAAGGTCCGCTGGGTGGCGAAGGAAGACGGCGATGGCGCCGGCTTCGACATCCTATCTTTCACGCGACGCGGCGAGGAGCGATGGTTGGAGGTGAAGACAACAAACGGTCCTGCGACTACGCCATTTTGGATCTCGGAGAACGAACGGCTCGTTGCAGACGAGAACCCGGACGTGTTTCGACTCGCACGCTTGTTCGATTTTGCTAGGGGGCCTGCGGCGTTCTGCCTGAAACCGCCGCTGACCGATCATGTCCGGCTCATCCCGTCACAATACCGCGCGACGTTCTGAGGCCTGCCGCCAACTCCACGCCCTTAGCTTCGTGCTGGGCGCGTGAGGCAGCCGACCCAGCGGTTCCTCGAGAGCGAGCAATCGGCAAGAGGTGCCGCCAGATTCTCAGGCCAGGCGGCCTGCATGAGCCCGTCGGCGGAATCTGAATTAGATTCAGGAAGCGAAGCGCCGCTTGCGGGCCACGTCCAGCGCCACGGCCAGGATGATGATCGCTCCGATGATCACCTGTTGCCAGTACGGATTGATTCCCAGCAGGTCACTGCCGTTAGAGAGCAGGCCCATGATGAACGCGCCGATCAACGTCCCGATCACCGTGCCCTCGCCGCCGGTGAGGCTGCCACCACCGATCACCACAGCCGCGATCACCTGCAGTTCATACGTGACTCCCGCCGTGGGCTGGCCGGTCATCAGGCGGGACGTCTCGATCATTCCCGCCAACCCTGTCAGCAATCCGCAGATGGCATAGATTGCGACCTTGAAGCGGCCCACCGGTATGCCGGCGTAGACCGCCGCGGCTTCGTTGCTGCCGATCGCGTAGGTATAGCGCCCCAGCTTGGTCGAGTGCAGGACGAAGTGCGCCACGATGACGCAGGCGACCAGGACCACCAGCACGAACGGCGCTGGGCCGACCGTTCCCTCTCCGAGGAAGCCGTGCTCCTTCGGCAGCCCGACCACGGGCAAGCCGCCAGAGATTACCAGCGTCAGGCCACGGACGATTCCTAGCGTGCCCAGAGTCACGATGAACGGCGGGATTCGCATGCGCGCGATCATCAGCCCGTTCGCGCAGCCCCACAGCGCGCCGCTCACGATGCCCGCCAGGATTCCCAGCATGACCGAGTCGGTCGAGACCATCGTCATCGTGCCGACTACGCCCGAGAACGCTAGGATCGACCCTACCGATAGATCAATGCCTCCCGAAACGATGACGAGCGTCATGCCCAGCGCCATGATGTTGATCACGACCGTCTGGCGAATCACGCTTGAGATGTTCGTGGCCGTCAAGAAGTACGGCGAGGCGATCGACAGGATCACGAACAGCGCTGCCAGGCTGATGAATGGCAGGAAGCGCTGGACAACTGAGGATTCTTTCGGCATCGCTGTCTGATCCCGCTACTGCGTCACGGCGTGGTGCATGATTTCCTGCTGCGTCGTCTCGTGAGGCAGTTCCGCCACCAGCTCGCCTTCGCGCATGACCAAGATACGGTCTGCGACCTGCAGCAATTCCGGCAATTCCGAACTGACCATCAGGATCGCCTTGCCCTGCTTGGCCAACTCGTCCATCAGCGCGAACACCTCGGCCTTAGCACCCACGTCAATGCCCCGGGTCGGTTCGTCGAACAACACAACGTCGGTATCGCGGAACATCCACTTTGCAATCACGACCTTTTGCTGGTTTCCGCCGCTGAGCTCGGAAGCCTTTTGCTCCACAGAGTCGGCTTGCATCTGTAGCTTCTCGCGTAGCTGCTCGGTGACGGCCTTCTCTTTGGAGACCTGCACCACCTCCGCCGTGCATAGCGCATCCAAGTTTGCCAGCGTGGTATTCGTGCGAATCGAGAGGTCGATGGCTAGGCCGGTGCGCTGGCGATCTTCCGTTACGAGTGCGATCCCGGAGGCCACGGCGTCGTTTGGAGACCTGATGTCAACCGGCTTGCCGTTGACGGCGATCGTGCCGGACTCTTCCGGCGTGATGCCGAAGATCGTTTCGCACACTTCCGTGCGGCCCGCCCCGATCAGCCCGGCCATGCCGACGATCTCGCCTGCTCGCAATTCGAACCGCACGCCCGGGAGGCTCACCTTCAGGCGCGTCTCCCCCGGGGCCAGCTTGTGGCGCTGCTTGGACGAGGAGATGTCGCGGCCGACCATGTGATGCACGATCTCGGCTGTGGTGGTATCGGCTGCCGGACAGCTTTGGATCGTGTGGCCGTCGCGCAGGATCGTGACATGATCGGCGATTTGCTCGAGTTCGACCAAGCGGTGGGTGATGTAGATGATTCCGATACCCTTGTCGCGCAGGGCGTCTACCGTGCGGAAGACCTCGGAGGTCTCGGCATCTGAGAGCGAGGACGTCGGTTCGTCGAATATCAGCAGCGACGGGTTGCCGTGCAGCGCGCGGCAGATCTCCACGATTTGCTTCTGGGCTGGACTGAGCGTCTCGACTCTCGAGTCCGCTTTGACCGGGAAGCGATGGGCTTCCAAGATCTCTTTCGCGCCGTCGATCATGCCGCGCCGGTCCAGGCGAAACCCGCGCATGCGCTCGCGGCCGAGGAAGACGTTCTGGGCGACTGTCAAGTGCGGTGCCAGCAGCGACTCCTGGTGGACCATGTGGATTCCGACGTCGTGCGCGTCGGCGGGCTGGGCGAAATCGACGCTTTCGCCCTTCCAGCGCATCTCCCCGCCGTCCCGGCGCAACATGCCGGCCACGATCTTCATCAGGGTCGACTTGCCCGCGCCGTTCTCTCCGACTAGGGCATGCACTTGACCGGAATCGACACGTAGGGTGCCGTCGAGTAGCGCGTGAACACCGCCGAAGCTCTTGCGGATCGACGAAAGCTCCAGAAGCATGACACTGCCGGAGCCTGCTGCCGGCAAAAATCCAAGCGTAGCACAGCAGGTCTTGACCGTTGCCTCGGCTCGGATTAGCCATTAGCCGGACCCAACGCGGACGCCGGCGGCTCGGGGGAGCCGACTGCACAGCCTGGGGGCTCGTCAGACCCTAGGTGCGGTCGTCAACTCTGGAAGCGGAGGGCTGAATTCAACTTGCGACGCTGGACGGCTCGCCTCCGCGTCAGTTCACCGGCAGGCGCTATTGCATGCCGGCATGGGCGAGTTCGCTACGGTGCACCACAAGGTCGGCCTTGACTTCGTTGTCGATACCCACGATCCGATACGTGACCGTATGATCCGGAACGGTGGTGTCAAACGCCAGAAGACCAAACGACTGCTTCTCGTTGTAGCCGAACAGGGCTCCCGGCATCAGTTCGTGAACGGCTTCATTAGTGAGGCGTGAGCTCTCGAATTCGTACAGCGGGTAGCCGTTCGGGCGCTCGATCCTCCAGGCATCCGAACGGTGGCGATCAGCGGAAATCAGGATCACCCCCCCGACCCTGTTCTTTGCAAGGAAGTCGAAGATCTCAGTACGCTCCTCACGGAATCCGTTCCAGGTATCGACAGCATCGCCTTTGGACTCGAATGCCCACGGCACTGACGAGGCGATCACCTTGAAGCTGCTCGTGGATCGTTGGAGCCGCTCGAACAGCCACTTCTTCTGGACCGGCCCCAGCATGGTCTTCGGTTCTACGTAAGGGTTGGTCCGGTAGAACCGGCAGTCCAGCAGGAAGAATTCCACGTCGCCGATGGTGAAGCTGAACCACGCGCCAGGATGCGCATCGAGACCGTAGGACGGATTGTTCCAGTTCTCGCGGAACTGCTGGAAGAGCGGAAGCTTCCAAGGTGGCTGGTCCACGTACGGCCCAAGCCAGACGTCATCCGTGCCGCTGTCGTGGTCATCCCAAATGGCGTACACGGACGTCGTGGCAACCAAGCGACGGAACTCGGGCCGCGACTGCCGCCGGTAGTACGTGTAGTAGTGCAGCCCGTTCGGCATCTCTGGCAGGTCAACGTACACGTTGTCGCCAAGAAACAGAAATGCGAGAGGGCCGTGCGAACGGATCACGTCCCACATTCGCTCGTGCTCTGGAACGTACCCGGCTCCACCCCCGAAACCCACCGCGAACTTGGCCGGGGCACCTGCGGCAGGAAACGTGCGGAACGAGGGATGTTCGGGTCCGGTCGCCGCGCCCCCGTCGACCGTGACCTCGTACGTATACGCCGTGTCGGGCTGAAGTCCCCCCACCTCGGCTACTGCCGTGTAGTCGGCAGCGACTCGCGTCCGCACGGGATCCGATCGAATGTCCGGGTGGACAATGACCCGAATATCGGCCTCGCTGGCAGTGCGTACCCAGAATCGGGCACTGGTGGCTGTCACCGCGCCGACCATCGGGCCGTGGATCAGGCTGACATTGCGCCGGGCAAGTTCACCCCGGAACGCATCGGATTCCACCAATGGCTTCAGGAGGTCTCTAGGACCGGCGACGAACCGTTCGATCGGAAGGCCTCCGTCCAGCGCCTGTTGCATTGTCGCAACGGCCTGGTCGAGTTGTCCTAGCTGAGCCTGCGCAACCGACAGGTTGAACATGGACTCCAGATCTTCTGGATCGGCCAGAAGCAGTTCCCCGGCGTATTTGGCTGCATCGTCGGCCCGGCCCTTCGCGATGTCGAGCATCTGCCGCTGGCCGCGTCGTTTTGCGAGGGTCTCGATGTGCTCCGTAAAGAACCGGAGGTCCCACGGAGTCTCGCTGCCGTAGTAAGGATGATCGTCCCCTTCCATGTACGCATCGGAGGGCGCGTATCCCTTGAACGGGCGTTCCTCTCCGGATGGACAGCCCAGCAGCGAGGCCAGCACAGCCAGGAACAATGTCTTCCGCACAATGACCATCACGCCCGTTTCCATGGCCATCCACAGTTAGCACAGGCGGGCCCGGAGCACAACGACACCGGCTTGAGCAGGATCCTTGTCAGGCAGCGGGGCGCAGTCGGACTGAAATGCTTGGAATCTGAGTCCACGAATTCGCCTGATCTCCTTCTAAACCTAGGGGGCTCGGAAATGGCCTCTTTGGTTTGGAGAGGTCGGTGGTGGTGCGCCAGGACAACGGGCCCGTGTTCGTAGGTGACCGTGCTCTCCGCTAGAGGAGGATTTGGCCCAACCGGCCCGGCCGGTCGGCCGTTTCCGCCGGAAAGCGCGGCTAGAAGAAGAACCGCGCCCCGATCTGGAGCTGGAGTGGGCTGACGCTCGGTATCTGGCGGTTTCCGCGGTCGTATGAGCCGTCGTCGTCCCTCAGCCGCATGAAGTTCGGCTGCGGCCCGATCGCCTCGCCCGTTCCCAAGTCCAGACCCGGCCCGAATACCGTGTTGAACCCCCCGAATTCGACGTTGTCCATGTTGAACGCATTGAAGAGCTCCGCCGAGAGCTGCACGCGTGCCCGCTCCGTGAGGGGAATACTCTTCATTACCCGCATGTCGAAGTTCCGCAAGCCGCGATTGCGGAACGCGTTGCGGCCTAGGAACACGCCCGGGGCGCTCAAGCCGCGATCGCCCCAGCTGGAACGGTCGCCGTTCAAGTCCCTGCCTGCCACTGGGTTGATCGGGGGCCCTGATGTAATGCGGGCGATTCCAGACCATGTGATCCCTAGCGGCAGCGTCAATACGGCATTGGACGTGAATTGATGCTGGATGTCCTGATTGGCCGGGCCGTAGTCGTTGCCAAGCGCGAACGGGTCGTTATATCCGAAACCAGTCGCGCTACGTTCGTTGTCGTCATCCGAAAAGGTCTGCGACCACGTATAGAAGCCCTCCCACTGCAAAGAGCTCCTTGGGCGATACTTCGCCGAGATGGTCACACCCCTGTAGAGCGACCGCGCCGACGATTCTCGGACTGTGACCGATCCCAGCGAAGAAATCGGCCGATTTCGCCCGTTGATATATGGGATCCTCGCCAGATCTCCAGCCCGCACCGTGGGGAGCGGAAGGTTGAAGTCCTTATTCCGTTGCAGGTTGGCCGTGTTGACGTGCTGGAAGACTGCACCGGCGACGAAGTCGGAGGTAACTTCGTGGTCGATTCCAGCTGTGAACGAAACAGAGCGGGGATTCCGGTAGTCGTCCGCGAAGGTGATCGGCTGGGCACCGGCGAACGGATCCGTACCACCACCCGCGACCCGCTGCACGTCCTCGACTGAGAAGACCGGCATCTCGCCCAGAGGAATCTGGTTCAGGTCGATGCCAGCTGCATGGAACTGCTGATAAACGGTCTCCTCGGTTGTCGGCAGCGCGAGGGACAGGTTCCCGGGTGTTGCGCGGAAATTGTTGACGGGATCCGACATCAACAGCAGGGGCGTCGCGGCGTAGTAGATCCCGAAGCTACCCCGCAGTACAGTCCGGTCCGACTTTGAGAAAGGGCGATAGGCGAATCCAAAGCGCGGCATGACTTGGTCGGTGGCGTCCGGGATCACGGCAGGATCCGTGCGCCCGAACGGTAGATCCGCGTCGCGCACGCGCGTGACCAAGTCGCTATTTGTGGCTTGGGGGTCGGGGTTGTTTTGGGCTTCCCATCGGAGGCCGTAGTTGAGCGTGATCCGGCGGGAGACGCGCCAACTGTCGGTGATGAACAGCGCGAGCTGGCTCTGCTGCATGGCAGTGTAGAGGTTGCCGACCTGGCGCAGGTAGAGTCCTGCGCAGTCAAACCGATTCGCCAACTGCCCCCCGGCAGAAAGACAGTCCAAGTGCTCGTCGACATCGGAGCCGAACAGGATGAACCGGCCGAACTGGTGGAAGCCGAAGTTCTGGCTGGCATTCAGCCCACTGAAATCCACTCCAAGCTTGAAGCTGTGGGATCCGCTCGTCACTGAGACGGCGTTGTTCAGCTGGAGCCTGGTGTCTTGCTGGGTCGTGGGGAGGAAACTGCGGGCACCGAAACGGCCGATCGTGGACTGGATCAGCGGGGCCGAGGCGTTATTGAGACGCGGGCGTTCCTCTCTGGTCGCCGTGACTCGCAGCTCATTGGTCCACGCCGGTGTCAAGAGGCTTGTGAGCTGCCCGGTGAAGTACTGGACTCCGCTCTTCTCGGTTCCGTTGTTGCTCACGGCCCGGTTGGTACGCGACCGCCGGGGATTCCCCGTGGTCGATGTATTGAGCGCTGTGGCGCTGGACGCGTTGTACCGGAACGTTAAGGTCTGGGTGCCGCGGAGATGCAGGTCAACTCTTGGCGTGAACGCCCACGCATCGTTCGTGGACTCAAAAGGTTCCTCTAGGCTCCCATACAGATCGAACGCTTCTGGACCCGCCTCACGAGATGCCCGCAAGAGGCGGGGGAATTCCACCAGCCTGGGCGTGTCGGCCCGTTGACGTTCCAGGGCGGCGAAGAAGAAGGCCTGATTTCTGATGAGCGGGCCGCCCACGGAACCACCGGACTGTCGGAGGGTCTCGAGCACTTTTTCTCCGAACGGGTCCTCGGCCCCCATGTCTCGGCCGCGGACCTGATGGAATGCGTCAGCGCGCACCTTGTTCGTCCCGCCCTTGGTGATCGCGTTCAGGATTCCGCCGGACGAGCGCCCGTACTCTGCGGTGTAGCCTGCGGAAACGGCTTGGAACTCCCGGATCGCGCTTTGAGGCACGGTGATGACGAAGTTAGACCGTTCGCCGCCGCGGATGCCCCCGAAGAACGGCTGGTTGTAGTCGGTTCCGTCAACCATTACGTTCGCATTGATGCCGCGCTGGCCGACGAAGGAAAGCTGTCCGCGCTGCCGGTCTACTTGTACGGTGGGCGTAAGCAACGCGAAGTCTTGGAATCGGCGGCCGTTAATCGGCAGGTCGCGGATCGCTGTGGCGTTCACGATGTTGTCGGAGGTTGATTGGGATGGGTCGATCAATGACGCCGCCACATCAATCTCCGTCGTGGTCTCCTCGATCTGCAGCGGGATGTCCACCCGCACCGTGGTTCCCACGCTGACCACGACACCTTCGATCGAGGAGCGCGCAAAGCCCTCGGTTTCGGCCCGAATCGTGTAGGAGCCTGGATCGACGCTGGAAGACTGGAACTCCCCGGCCCGGTTGGAGCGCAATGCGCGCACCACTCCCGTGGTGTCGTTGACGAGCGTGACTTGCGCCTCGGCGACCGAGGCGCCAGCCGGATCAAGGACAACACCGATGATCCGGCCCTTGTGGGCGTTTGTCTGGGCGGTGAGCGAGCCGATGCAGAGCGACAACAGCAGCGCTTGGCGAACGAGAATCATGAACACCGATTTTCATTTCCAATTGGACCCTAATTTTCGGCTCCTACAATCAGGCAT
>JAPPMG010000087.1 GCA_028819215.1 Bryobacterales bacterium | reverse complement strand
AACATTGTCGAACTGGCCGTTGCGGCTGAGCGGGAGCGAACCATCCCATAACTAGAATCGCTGTAACGCGTCCTACTCCGAGCAGCTTGTAGCCGGATTCAGTTCTCGTATCAGAATGTTCATGACTGCTGTAGTGATCTCACAGACACCATTGAGCACCGGGACGGTCGCTGGAGCACTTGGTGGCTACAGCGGTACACGGACCTCGCCTGTAACCTTGGCGTAACACGGGTGCTCGGGAAGTTCCTTGATCTCAACAACCGACACGTGCTCGGATAGCTTTTCGAAAGCCGCCGTGCAATTCACTCATTTCCGTTCTTTGGGCTGGAATCCGTAACCATCCGACGAATTACTCTAGGCTGTGGTGGCGCGGGCCGCTGTGGGATCCGAGCCTTCGGGTTGGGATTAAGACCGCGTTTCTCGATCCCGGTGATCTTGAGCCCTGCTGTCTGTATGCCTTGGTTACTCTGTCTTGGCATGATTTTGGTCCTTGGTCGAATGATTGGGGAACTCCACGTGCAGGTCGGAATCCGGACGCGAGAAATATAGCATCGGCACGTCGGAGCTCTCGGTTTCCGAGATCCAGATCTTCACATCCACCAGCAGGAGCTCCCTAAGTCTTCCGGTTTCCGAGTATCCTCGAACCCATCCAGCGTATGTGATGTCCTTTTCGAGGTCTCGGACATGCACAGAGTCTACTCCCTCTCCAGGATCGCTGAATGTGAGATCCCACAAGTCCTGCTTGCCGTGTGTTGGGCTCACGTTGAACCGATTCAGGATGCGGATCATCCATCGATGCGTAGATCCGTAGATCCAACCGATGGCAAAGATCACGGCAGCGATCGATGACCACAGAATCTCATCTGCGAAATCGACATTCTTCGGAAGCGGCTCCCCGAGTCGTGGGGACGAAAACTCCATGCCAAGAATCGTGTATGAGAAATACACTGCAAGGTAGGTCAGCACGCCGAAGATGAAAGCCCGAATCAGGAACTCTAGAGTACGCAGCTGCTCCTTCATGGCATACGTACTGACGAGTTGCGTCCATCAAGCGGTCAGCGAGGTCCAGAGCTTCCGGGCCATCCCGAAGCGCCTCGACGCTAGCGCTTGCCGAACTTGGCGGCAAAGAACTCGGCTACACCCGAGTATTCGGCTCCGCTGCCAGGATAGGATAGGTCTGCCTCGACCCCGACAGCATCCAGGCGCTCCTTGAGCAGTAGGCCGAATGCGACGTGGTGCACCTTCCAGCCGCGGGCGCGGTCACCTTCGGGAACCGGATCGCCAGGGGCCATCCCGTACCGCATGTACGTGGGAGGATCGTCGGCGGACACCAGCGAAATCGGCGAGATCTCCTTGGTGATTGCGGCTAGTCGGGCGCGATCATTGGTGCCGAAGATTGCCGCAGGGTTGCGATTGGGCTTGTCATAGCCCGGAATGTTCTCGAACCACCAGTTGAAGTCCATCGTGGTCTGACCGTTGAGCGGCGCTACGGCGGACAGCCGCGTCGACTCGCGTGCGATCGGATCGTTGCTGGCGGGATCGGCAAAGTCATCATGGTACGCCAGCCACATGCACAGTTGCGCGCCAGCGGAGCCGCCGAACGCACCGACCTGGTCCTTGTCGAAGTTCCACTCCCGAGCTTTCGTGCGCAATGTCTGCACCGCTCGCTGGACGTCATGATGGGCAGCCGGAAGCGGCGCCTGGCCAGCGAGGCGATAGTTGATCGCGGCCACCGAGATGCCGACCTCCAGCAGCTGATTCAGGGTCCGCTGGTTGATCCCCCTCTTGTTGCCCCCCGTGAAGCCGCCGCCGTGGATATAGAGCACGAGGGGCGTCGGCGAAGACGATTCGGCCCGATAGAAATCCACCACTTGCCGCTCATGATCGCCGTAAGCGAAGTCGGCAGTTGTGGGGGTGAGTCGCGAGGTCTGTTGCGACGACTGGGAATAACAGATCGCCACCCCTGAAGAGACGACACAAACGAGGACAGCGAGGCGGATTTGACTTGTCAGCATCTGGATTGGCTCTCCATGCCTCAAGAGTGTAGCGCCGACATGCCGGCTTGCGAAAACTTGGGCCACGCTTGCCGAGGATCGGGATGATCGCTTCTGAAGGGCCGGACAATGGAGGGGGTTTCACACAGTGAGGCTGGTCCGGGACGGAGTCAATCCGTCCGAGCCCTGCCGGAGTGGCCGATTGAACCGCGCCTGTGCCCCGCCAGACTCGCCACACGGGTGCGCCAATCAGCGCGTCCTGTTGTCGTAGAAACTCCTGGCCTGCTGGTAGATCGAAAGGACGGCGGTACGATCGGAGTCGCTGGCGAAACGGTCAGGCTCGGCCTTCGTTAGCGCGATCAACTCGTCGATCCAATCCACGAAGAACTGTGCGTCGGCGCGGGCATCCCCAAAGGCATCGCCGAAGAAGACCGGTCTGGAATGGGCCATGCGGATCGTGGAATCCGAGTCCCCGAAGCAGCGTACGGCCAACCAGGTCTGCTCCCCGCTTGGCCTTGTCACTTCAGCATCAAGGCTGGTCTCGCCCTCAGGCACTTGAAGCGTCCGCACGACTCTGCCGTTGGCGACGATTTCCACCCGGTCAAGCGGATCGCGCGAGCGCACATTGATCGTGAGCCGCACCCGCTGGCTGGGGAGCTCGACGGTCTCAAGAAACAGCATCGGACCGTTCGTCACGAAAGAAGGGTTGGCACGATAGGCCTCGTACCATCTCTTGACAGTGAATGGCTGCTCCATCTGAACGTAGATCCGGTTATACCCGACGGGGTTGGGCAGGACGCCGCTGGCCGAGCCCGCCGAGGGCAGCGGCCGGAAACCCAGGTTCAGGTAGCGGTAGTAGAGGTCGAGTGAAGCCTTCACGAATCCCTCCGGTCCCGGATACCCTTCCCGGTCTCGCGGTCGGCCCCAGGCCTCGCTGTCGAAAATGCCGTACTGGTTGAAGTGATTGTGGATGACGCCCAGCGAGTCCGGCGGTGACAGCGCCATCACGACTGGCACCTCCCACCAGAATGGCTTCTCCGCATCAAACCAGGGAAATTCGCGTGGGCCGGATCGCTGCTGCTTGGCTTCACGGATGAAGTAAAGTCCCGCCGGGAACCATCGGCCGGCCATGGCAAGATCCAGCTTGCGGCGCAGCCCGTGCAGCATCCAGGCTCCGCCTCCCCGCTCATCCTCGGCATTGAGCACGGTCATCCGGTGGTGCCGATCAACCTCCACTTCCTGGTCGCTTGGAAGCTCCTTGCCCTCCCAGAGATCGCGCTTGTTCCACATGGTGAAGACCACCCCGAGGTTCAGATCCTCGGCAAGCAGCAGCTTCTCTACGTCTTCCGGCGGACGATGAATGTGAAAATCAGCGGACCACCAACCAAGTTCGTTCATGCGAATCCATGGCTCAAGCCGCGCGACAACCTCGGCCGTCTGTTCCTCGGAAACCGTGATTCGCGATTCCATCCGCGAGAACTCGGGTCCCCGCTCCGCCACAACGGTGTAGGAACCGGCGGGCACTTCGACAACCGCCTGCCCATGAGCCACGAAACTGCCCAGATACCACGCCCCGCCTCGAGGTCGGCTGCGGGCCGTGCGATCCCGGAGAAGCGATCCGGCAGGCTGATACATCTGGCCGTCATCTCCGCGAATTTCAAGCCTGGCCCAGGCAGGTTCGCGGTCGGGTCCCACGACGCTGATGCGCAGTTCCGCGCCCGACGCTCCGGCTGACCCGGCCAGCGCGGCAAGGAGCGGCCATGTTGTGAAAATCAAAACGCAATTTCGCATGGGAACTGCGGGCATTGTAAAGCCGGGCGGAACACGTCGGCCTGATCTCGCTATCGCGGGAGAGGATTAGCGTCTAAGGGCAGCAGTCACGACTTGCGCCGACCATTCGGGCCAGGTTGTTATATTGGCGCACCGGATGATGCCGTTCAGAAAGAGACAGCCCACTCAGCAACAAGACGCCGACAGCATTGCCCGACGCGACTTTGTGAGAGCGGCGGGGGCGGCAGCCATGGGTGTCGCGCCGAGATTGCGAGGCGCGACCGAACCGGGATTCAGCTTTCAATCAAGCTGGCAAGGAAGCAGGATTTGGGTAGGAAAGGAGTATTGGGCAAATCCGCTCCAAGACTGGCGCGTGGAAGACGGCGAGGTCATCGCCCAGGCCGCGGCAGGCCGGACCCTGCACTTGCTCACCCACCAAGTGTCCGCATCCGGAAGCGGGTTCGACATGGAAACCAGCATCAGGCTGGCCTCGCCGGGAGCTGGCGGGAGTGCGGCCATGCAGACCTGGGCCGGTTTCACATTCGGTATTCGGGGAGGACTACCGGGCTATCAACATGCGCTGGTCCACCCTGGCGCTTCTGTTGCAGCCGGCTTGCGTGGTGACGGGCGCGTATTCTGTGGAAACGCTGTTGGCGGGTCCGTGCCCTTGGATGCTCCGGTGCGCTTGACGTTGAGCGTGCGCCCGGTGGGCTCTGCCTACGAAGCCACGCTTTCCGCAGACCCCACATCGGGAGGCACGGCGGCTGAGGTCACCGAGACCATCGATCCATCCCGGTTGCCGGGCAATGTCGCGCTGGCTGCTCAAGCGCCCGGCCGTCCCGGCGCGGACACCAGCGGTGTGGAATGGGGATTCCGGGACTGGAAAGTCGGAGGCCCACAGATCGAGGCACATCCGGACCAGACCTTCGGCCCAATCCTGTGGACGCAATACACCTTGAGCAGGCGGACACTCAAACTCGCGGCGCTGTTTCCGCCGCTGGGCGAGGACGACGAATGGACCGCGCGGCTTGAGGCGCGCCAGGGAACAACCTGGACAACGATTGCCTCCGCACCGATCGAGCGCCTATCGCGGACCGCAGTCTTTCGCGTCGAGGAGTGGGACGACACGCTCGATGTGAGCTACCGCGTGGCCTACCACTGGCACGATACCGAGCATTACTGGGAGGGCGTGATTCGCAAGGATCCCCGCGGACAAGAGCGACTGCGGATAGGGGTTTTCTCTTGTGATCACGGGGAAGTTTTTCCGCAGCATCGAATGGTGCGGAATATCGCGCGCCAAGACCCCGATATCGTCTTCTTCGCTGGCGATCAAATCTATGAGAGTTACGGCGGATTCGGCGTTGCCAGAGGGAAGCCGAGCGGGGAAGCCATGCTCGATTACCTGCGCAAGTACTGGCAGTTCGGCTGGACCTGGCGCTCGGTGCTGAAGGACCGCCCAAGCATCATCGTCCCCGACGATCACGATGTCTTTCAGGGAAATATTTGGGGCCAGGCGGGGCGTGCCCTGCCCCCCTCGCCCGACGGCCGGGGCTTCGAGGGAGGTGGATTCCTGATGGAGGTGGACTGGGTCAATGCCGTGCAGCGGACCCAGTCCGGCCATCTGCCGGACGCTGTTGACCCGGCGCCCTGCGAGAGCGGCATCGAGGTGTACTTCACAGAGTTGCGCTACGGCGGTGCGAGCTTCGCGATCATCGAGGACCGCAAATTCAAGACCGGCCCGGCCGACATCCTGAGCCCGGAGCAACGGGCAGCGGTGCGCAAAGACCCTGCCGTCGTTGACGTTGAAGGCGCCGAATTGCTAGGACCGCGTCAAGAGGCGTTCTTGCGCAGGTGGGCTCGCGAAAGCGCCGACGCCGACTTCCGATTGGTGTGTTCGCAAACGATCTTCTGCAAGGCTACGACGCACGCCGGCGGCAACCTCCCCCGCCGCCAAGCCGACCTCGATTGCGGAGGCTGGCCCCAGACAGCTCGGAACCGGGCCCTAGCCATCTTGCGGCCAGCGCGCGACTTGATCATGCTGCACGGCGACCAGCACATCGGCTCGCTCGTGCGTCACGGAATCGAGGATTGGGAGGACGGTCCGGTCGCGTTCATGGTTCCAGGAACGTCGAACGGATTCCCGCGGGCGTGGTGGCCCGAGCAGCCGGGAGAGAATCGTCGGCCCGGCGCGCCCGCCTGGACCGGCCGCTATCGAGACGGACTCGGAAACCGCATGACCGTTCTGGGCGCCGCCAACCCCGAGAGAGGAAGCAACACCAGGGAAGGCCAAGCGGGACTGAGCGCAGAAGAAGTGGCTCACCGCAAGGGCTCGGGCCACGGCATTGTGATCCTTGATCGAAGAGCGCGCGAGGCGAGGTTTGAGATCTGGCGACACGCGTTCGACGCGGCCAGGCCTGGACGCAATGACCAGTTCCCGGGCTTTCCGATTGTCCTGAGGCTATCCGGCTGACCGCTCGTGCCGGCGGAAGTGCAGATCCTGCGAAGAGCCAGAAGGGCAGAACGGCCATCAAGCCATCGAGCAACCACTATTGCGGCGCCACGCGGCGGCCGTGCGTGATTCTGAACGACCACGACAGACCGTGGCTCGAGCCTGAAACGGGCGTTGCGGCTGAGGTACGAGCTCGCCTACACGACGTGCGTTAGGAAAGCTTGGCCGGAAGGCCCGCGTGCACAGTGGGTGTAGATCCACGACAGCTCTTGAATCCCTCGGGGTGGCGGGCGACAATTGGCAGACGACTATGAAGCGCTACGAGCCGATACCTGTGTTCTTGGCCCTCACCTTGCTGGGGGCGGGCTGTTCGGGACCCGGGGTCGAAATCTCGGGAGAGCTGAAGCAATGGCACAAGGTCACCCTGACCATCGACGGCCCTGAAGCCTCCGAGACGGACTCCCCTGAGGGCGTCAACCCTTTCGCTGACTATGCGATGAGCGTGCGTTTCGAGCATGAGTCCGGTACTCCTGCCTATGAGGTCCCCGGCTACTTCGCCGCTGATGGCATGGCGGCCGAGACCAGCGCGAGCGCCGGCAACAAATGGCGCGCGCATGTCTCCCCGGACCAGACGGGCGTCTGGAACTACGAAGTGTCCTTCTCAAGCGGTCCCGAAGCGGCCGTCAGCGGCGGTGGCGAGCCGCTGTCTCCGTTCGATGGCGCAACGGGACAATTCACCGTGGCCGCGAGCGACAAGGCCGCGCCTGACTTCCGGGCGCGCGGCCGGCTCGAGTACGTCGGAGAGCGCTACTTGAAGTTTGCCGGGGACGGCTCGTACTTCCTCAAGGCCGGAACGGATGCACCGGAGACGTTCCTGGCGTACGAGGACTTCGATGGCACCTCGACCCACAAGACCGAGCTGAAGACTTGGGCACCGCATGCAGCAGACTGGCGTGAGGGTGACCCCACCTGGCAGGGTGGCAAGGGAAAGGGCATGATCGGCGCCCTCAACTACCTGGCCGCCGAGGGGCTCAATGCGTTCTCGTTCCTGCCCTACAACGTGCAGGGCGATGGCGACAACGTCTGGCCTCACGCCGCCCGCCTCGACAAGCTGCATTTCGACGTGTCCAAGCTCGACCAATGGCAAATCGTCTTTGACCACGCCCAGAGCCGCGGCCTGTACCTGCACTTCAAGCTGCAGGAGAACGAAATGGACGACCATCGCAAGGGCCAGCAGCGGGAGCCCGCGGAGATCGAGGCCGCTCTGGACGGCGGGACGCTCGGCGTGGAGCGGAGACTGTACGTTCGCGAGCTTGTCGCGCGGTTCGGGTATTCGCTGGCCCTGAATTGGAACCTCGGCGAAGAGAACTCGCAAACGACGGAAGAACAGCTGGCGATGGCCGGCTATATCCGCGACGTCGACCCGTACGATCACCTGATCGTGGTCCACACCTTTCCGAGAGACCAGGACGAAGTCTATAGCGCGCTCTTGGGTGAGGAAGAACTGACGGGCGTCTCCCTGCAGAACAGCTGGAGCGCGACGCACCAGCGAACCCTCAAGTGGCTGAACGAGTCCGAGTCCTCCGGGCACGTCTGGGTCGTCGCCAACGACGAACAGAATCCCGCCTCGCAAGGCGTGCCGCCCGACCCGGGGTACGAAGGCTTCGACGGCACGGACAGCCAGGGCGATCCGGTCCATTCGCTGCACGACGTCCGAAAGCACACGCTCTGGGGCAACCTCACGGCCGGAGGCGCGGGAGTGGAGTACTACTTCGGCTACCGGCTGCCCCAAAACGACTTGATCGCCGAAGACTTTCGCAGCCGCGACCGGACATGGGACTACTGCCGGCACGCGCTCTCGTTCTTCCGCGACCACGAGGTTCCGTTCTGGCAGATGAAGAATGCCGACGCGCTGGTCGGGAATGAAGACAATGACAACAGTCTTTACGCCTTCGCCAAGGCCGACGAAGTCTACATTGTGTTCCTGCCCGACGGGGGAGCGGCAACGTTGGATCTGAGCGAGGCCTCAGGAACGTTCGGCGTGCGATGGTTTGACCCGCGAAACGGCGGGGACTTGCAGGAGGGCTCGATTGACACTGTGGAGGGTGGCGGCAGGCGCAGCCTAGGCGAGGCGCCGTCTGACGCCCGGGAAGACTGGGTGGTCCTGGTACGGAAATAAGGCCTGGCAAGAAGCTGGCCAAGCCGACAGGGGCTCGAATGTCAGAAGCTGCCCGTCTTGCGGTGACACAATCCGCGCGGGAACCCGTCAGGCAAGCCGCTCCCGCGGAGAGCGTGGACGACGGCGGCCAGACCTCGAGCGTTCAGGGCAGGTCCAGCGCCGGGTTGCGGTCGAAAAAGTCAAACGGGCGCAGCTCGAAGCCGTACCACATCGTCGGCATGACCGGCCAGTCCTCCGCGCGGGGCAGGTGATGCATGCCGATCGTGTGCCACAAGACAATGTCTCTGTCTCGGATCGGCCGGTCGGCCGCAGTCCACTCGGGCAGGCCCATTCCAGGCTCGCTCAAGGTCGGGTGATCACCGGCGGCATGGCGTTCCGCATCTCGATGCGGCGTCACCCAGAGGTGGTGATCGATGAACCCGGCTCGCCGTCGCGGGTAGTCGTCTTCCGATAGGAGCGTGTTGGCATTCCTGCCGGGCAGTAATTGAAAGCTCGTGGGATAGCCGGAGGAGTTGCGCCTGTCGTTGCTAAGGACCCGCCACAAGGCGGGACGCTTGAGGTTGATATCGAGTCGCGCTTCATGCTCGCTGGCTGGGACGTGCTCCTGCCGGACCCACAGGCTGCGCCGGGGGTGGTCGGCGGGTAGCCGCTTGGTCACCAAGCGGTCAGCAACGAAGCGGTTGGCCGTTCCATCGATGTCCAGATCGAGCCTGTAGCTGAAATAGTGGTCGTGGTTGACCGCAACGATGTTGCGATCCACGAATCGGCCATAGGCATCTGCCTCGGGTCCTGCCTGCAATGCGTTCTTGGCCTTGGTTGTCTTGACTTCCAAAATTCCGGTAGCGCCCACGCGCACTTCGATCGACCCGTCCTGACGAAAGATCCAGTCGAGCAGGTAGTCGTAGTTTCCAACCACGGCACCGACGCGCACGACGAGGTCGCGGCTCTTGCGGCTGTCCGGCATCTCGGAAGACCAGTGGCGCCAAGCCGGATCGCCGGTCTGCCTCTCGAAGACACAGATCGTGTCCGGCAAGGTTTTCGGGCGGCCCTTTTCGTTGCTGATCACGGTGTCGACATAGGTGGCGTAGTCAGGACAGTCACGGCCGCGCAGCAGCGCCTTCGCCAGCCCACCGGACATGAATTCGCCGGCATCGATGAAATTCCGCCTGTACCAACCGAACGACGGGTCCATGTAGGGAACGAAGATTTCGGACAAATGCCCTTGGTACATCACGGATCGAGGCGGACCGCCGGGCTGCTCTTGGTAGCTGACCAAGGAGAAGACCGCCCCGAGCCGCTGATCGGGCCTCAGGTGGAAACGCCAGTTCTGCCAACTCACCAGATTCCCGTCGAATTCGAACCCCGGGCCGAGTGGTTGGCGTGTTTCCAGCGGGCCCGGAATCTCCCGCGGGCGTTTGAGGGTGGTGCGGTCGAAGTCTGCATCGGTTGCGCTGATCGGCACGGGGCCGTCGTCCACGACCCGCAAGACCTCTTCGGATTCGAGATCGACGACCGCCGACAGACCCTCGACTCGGCGGGTCCAATCATTCCGGACTCCGCGGGGCTCGGCGCACCGGACATTGCCGATGCGGCGCCCGCGCTCTTCCTCGGTTCCGAAGTAGCCGGGCGGCCCCGTGCTGCAATCGAGAAAGGTTGTATCAGTGATTCCCCGTGCCTTGAGCGCGTCCAGAAAGTCAGGATGCTCGAGCACCTTGTCGACCACAGCCTTGTAGTCGTCTCCTGCCCAGTTCGGCTGGACTCCGTCGAGCGGTGACCATGCTGCAACTCGGTCGCCGGCGAGATCGACAATCGCTTCAAAGGCATCGTTGCCTTGGCGCACCACGGCGTAGGCAGTCCGCGGCATTGCAGCCCCGGGACGCCAGGCCTGCACATCGCGCTTGGGAGGCTCGTGCAGCGTCAACTGGGAGAAGCGAGTCTCGCGGTCCATGTGCCCCGCATCGCGGATGAGCTCGAGAGCTCTCCAGATTTCTTGGTAGCTGAGGGGATCGAGAGGGTGGTTGGCCGCTCGCGCCCCCGCAGAGGCCATGACGGCCGCCAAGGCGATAGTGCACAGGGGTAGCTTGGTCACGATCTGTACTCCGGCTTGCAGGCTACCAGTTGCGAGTGGCAAGAGAGCATGGCCTGATTATCCCAATTGCAGTGGCGTCAGTTAAGCGAAAGCGAGCTGCGATCCGATTGGAAATAGCCGCCGGGCAGAATCTCGGCGCAGGACCTGACCGTTCGTCGACACGCTCGGGGCAGGCCGCCCCTACCAACGCGGCAGAATACGCTGCCAACTTGGATCGACGTGCTTGCGCATCTCGGCCTCATCATCGCGTCGGCGATACGGGATCTTGTCATAGCGCTCCTTGAGCCGGGCGAGCTGGTCTCGGTCAATATCCACGCCCAACCCACCGCGCTCGGGCACGCGCATGCTGCCGTCGACGAACTTGAGCCGGCCGCCCACAATCACCTCGTCGGATGTCTGCCACGGATAGTGCGTGTCGCAGGCATAGGTCAGGTTCTTGGTCGCCGCGGCGACATGGGTCATCGCCATCAGAGAGATGCCGAGATGCGAGTTCGAATGCATCGACAGGGCCAGGCCGAAGGTCTGGCAGAGCTTTCCGAGGTGCTGCACCTGGCGCATCCCTCCCCAGAAGTGGTGGTCGCAAAGCACGACTTGGACGGCATCGCGCCGAATGGTCTCCGGCAGGTGGGCAAACGAGGTCACGGCGACGTTGCTGGCCAGTGGCGTGTCGATGCCTCTGCCAAGCAGAGCCGCGCGAACCTGTGCCATGCCGTCGATTCCTGCTGCGGGATCTTCGAGGTAGCCGCCGCCCGTCAACTCCTCGCGCAGGGCTTCCCCGACGCGCACGGAGGTCTCCGCCGTCCACGCTGAGTTGGGGTCGATGCGCTGCGGCACGGCGGGGCCGAACTCCTGCCGCAATTGCCGAACGGTTTCGATCTCCTGTTCGGGATCCAGCACACCGCCCTTGAGTTTGACGTCCTTGAATCCGTACTCATCGATCATCGAGCGCACCTGTCGCACGATCGACGCGGGAGTCAGGCATTCTCCGTACTTGTCCTCGCGCGCGTCCGAGCCCTCGCCGCCACCGCCGCCGTGCTTGTAGAAGGCATATGCGGAAAACGGCACCTCGTCCCGAACGCGCCCGCCTAGCAAGTCGCAGAGCGGAACGCCCACGCTGCGCCCGATCAGGTCCAAGCTGGCCGTCTCGATTGCTGAGTAGGTCCGCGGTCCGACATCGAGGGGGTTCTCGCCGGGAGTGCTCATCACATGGGAGCGCTCGCTTCCTGCCCCCTCTCCCTCGGCAGCGTCCAGCAAGTCGCCGGTGAGCCGGTAGGCGTCCTTGCCGACCACATCCGGCGTGATCTTGCGTAGAGCGTCGGCCGGGCCCTCTCCGCCATAGGTCTCGGCGATGCCAACAATGCCGTCCTCGCTCTCCAATTCCACGATGTTGCGCAGCGCGTACGGCGCGTGTAGTCCGTACGAACTGCGCAGGGGAGGGTCGGCGATCGCGATCGAATGTACCCGCAAGTCTTTGATTTTCATGGGACCAAGCCCATTGTAGGTATCGCGTCGGCGGATACTCCCTCCTCTTCCCAGCAGACGATACTCGGCGGCGTGCCCAAGCGCCTTTACGACGAGATGGTCTAATCCGTGCTGCGGGACCGGTGACGACTTGACCTAGCAGAGGAGGCTCTGGCGATTGAAATGAGGTCCGGATGCCGGCCGGCACCGGCAGCCGCTGGCGCTAGTGCCCTTCGTCCTCTCGCTGGCGCAGGTCATAGACGGACTCGGGTCCGAAGACAGTCCACTCCTCGAGCCAGTTGTCGTGGCGGCCGAAGGCCCCGATGTAGCCCTCCCCCTCGTCTGGCAGGGCCGGCGACTTCGCCTTGGGCCGGGGATCGGGGTTGGGGAAGTCGCGCACGTCGCGCAGCTTCGGGTAGCGCACCGAGAACTCCGCCGCGTCGGCGAGGCCGGCAGGCACCTGGGGCGCGCCGATGAGCCACAGCAGCGCCGGGCCGAGCGAGCTCTCGCCCTCGCCGAACAGCAGGCGCGAGCGGCCGATGGCGCGCAGCGCGCCGCCGAGGAAGCCGGTCGCCAGCAGGTCGACGGCCCGCACTGCGCTGCCGTCGGAGAGCCGCACCGCGGCCGCCCTGCGCTCGTGCCGCCCATAGGGCCGGGCGTGCACCAGGGTGACGTTGGACAGCGTCGGCAGCGAGCGCGGCTCGCGGTCGTGGCCTTCGGGGTCGTGGCCGCCGGCCAGGCCGTCGCGGCCCCCGCGGCCGTGCTGCACGTACAGGTGCGCGGCGCCGCCGCGCCAGCCGCGCTGCCGCCGGAGAAGGCGATGCCGTCCCCGAGGCTGCGGCGGGCCTGGACATGGTCCAGCACGGTGCCGCTGCCGGCCCCGTACAGCCCGATCGCGGGAGCGGCGTGCTCCGGGTCGTCCGGGTCGCCGCCGGCCCCGGCGAACTCGACCCGCACGTAGCGCAGCGCGCCGCTGGAACCCTCCGCGTCCGCGCCCCCGTAGACCGCGCGCTCGGCGGGCAGCACGCCCGGCGCCACGCCCTCCAGGCGCGTCACCGGGGCCCGGCCGAGGATGCGCAGGCCGCCCCAGCAGCCCGGCTCGCGCCGACCCACGGCCGACGAGCAGGTCAGCACCACGGGGGCCTCGCGGGTGCCCTCGGCGACGATCCTGCCGCCCGGCTCGACGATGATCGCCGTGTTGTCGCCCCAGCCCTTCACGACGGTCCCTGCCTCGATCGTGAGCGTGGCCCCGTCGTGCACGAACAGCTGGTGTCCCAGGTAGTAGATCGTGTCGCTGCGCAGGGTGGCGTCGGCGCGGAGCTCGCGGTCCCATCCGCGGCGGTTGAGCAGGACGGAGCGTTCGGCGACGGTGAAGCCGGCCCAGGCGCGACGGGTAAGCAAGGGCTCGGCAGGCTCCTCGGCCTGCTCGGCCGCCGAGCCGGGCCGCAGCTCCAGCACGAACCGCCACAGGCCCGGCCTGGGGGCCTTGCCTTCGAAGACCAGGACCCTGTCGGCGGACGAGAGGGGCAGCGCAGACGCGCCACCTTCCGGCCGCCCGTAGCCGTCGACGGCGTCGGCGTGCAGCTGGCCCCCGCCCCACAGCGGGGCGAGGTAGCGGCGCTGCCCGCCGCCGGCGGGCTCGAGGTAGACGAAGGTGCTGTACTGGCCGCGGTCGTCATGTGGGTCGAGGGTGCGGTAGAGGCGGACGGTGTCGCCGGCCAGGTAGCCGGGCTTGTCGGTCCACAGCGCCAGCTGCAGCGGCTCCGGCTTGGGCTGCAGCGGGCGCGGTTCGCGCGGCTGCTGGGGGTCCTGGCCGGGCGGGTCCGGCTGTTGCTGGGCAGTGACCGTGACGGTGGCCGAGCCCGAAATGGAAGAGACCGTGTAGCCGGTGCCGGACAGCAGGGTGACGGTCACCGTGCCGCTGAGGGCGGCGGCCGTGTTCGCGGTGGTGAAGATCGCCGAGGTCGCCGAGGCCAAGATGTCGATGGTGCCGGACCAAGGGGCAAGGACGCCCCCGGTCGAGGTGAGGGCCAGACCGATGCGGAGGTTGGAGGAGGGCGCCGCCGAGGCGCTCACGATGAAGCGCGCCGGGCTGCCCGCGGTGATCGCCCCGCCGCCCGCGATGCTGACCGTCGGTGCCGGCATCACCCCGGGAGCCGGCGTGTTGTTGGTCACGGTCTCGCCGGAGAAATCCGCCACCTGGTTGGGCGTGGCAGCGGTATCCTTCAGCGGGTTCGCATCGCTCCCCTTGGCGTAGCTGACCGTGATCCCGGTGTCTCCGTGGGGCACCGCCGGGCTTACGGTCAGCTCCACCGACTTCGCGTCGCCGCTCTTGAACGCCACGCCCGTCACGGTGGTGGCGGTGTCGGTCCCGCCCACGGTGAAGCGCGACGCGGCCGGGGCCGTGTCCAGCGCCTCGTCGAAGGTCAGCGTCAGCGTCGACCCGTTCACCGTGGCGGTCTGCAGCGTCGGCGCCGTGGTGTCCTTCGCAGACCCCTTGATCGCAATCATGAGCATGGCGCTGTCGGGCCGCACTTGCCACGCCGCGTCATTGGTATTCCGGGCATTGGCGGCATTGGCAATGCTCCAGCCGGTCGCCGCGTCTGTATCCTCGCTGTCGCTGGTCGTTCCGCTCAGGATAAGGTCGGGTGTAGCTCTTTCTGTGGTCCGGGTGTTCTCGACCACGAGCGCGTAGGTCGTGTTCGCATCCAGCGTCGTGTCCGCGGCCGCCGTGAACGTGTTCAACCCGTCGCTCGTGAACGA
This sequence comes from Bryobacterales bacterium, assembly GCA_028819215.1. Taxonomy (GTDB): domain Bacteria; phylum Acidobacteriota; class Terriglobia; order Bryobacterales; family UBA6623; genus VXMF01. The sequence continues at coordinate 8,162 of JAPPMG010000087.1, read as the reverse complement.
GGCCGGGTTGGTCAGCACCTGAAGGCTGGTGCCGGGGGCGCCGGAACTCGTGGAGTAGAGGCTCACCTGCACCACGGCGGTGGATCCTATTAGTCCGAAGCTGACGTCGACTGCCGAGAGCGTGTAGCCGGCCGCGTGGGCGCCAGTGGTAAAGGTGGCGGCCAGGGAATTATGGGCGAACGAGGTCAAGCCGAGGGCAACAAGTGAGGCGGTGCGGGACTGCCCGGTGTTGCTCACCAGCGTGATTGTGGATTGCGCCGCTGCAGTCCCGGCGCCGAGCAGCAGGGCTAGGCCGAGCAGGCCGGCCGCCCCGCGCCGCCGGCTCACCGCCTGCCTCCTGGGCGCAAGGCGGCCGAACGGGAACCGACCAGAAACTGAACGGGGGGGGACTTGTGGGTTTAGACCGGTCGCGCAGGAACTCGAGCGCGGGACGGCGCTCGCGGCTGGCGCTGGCGATTCGTCGGGTGCCTATGGACATATTCACCCATCAGCACTACCAAGTGAATCCGATATAAAAACGATACTTGAACTTGTAATAGTGATAAGTCAGAGATATTCTGCGTCAAGAAGGGAATTTCGGTGAAAAACGTGGCCCGACGGCTGGCCGCGGCGGATCGAGCCGCGACCGCGGCACCGTGCTGCAGCAGATTGCCGGCTGGGTGGCGATCGCCGTGAGCTCGGCGAGGACGTCCCCATCGTCACCTACCACCACTACCTCCAGAGCATGCCCGCCGACCCGGCCGCCGACATCCGCCTGACCTGGAAGCCGCCGCCGGGACCGGCATCGCGCTCGGCTGGCGCCATTTCATCGAGCGGTTCCTGGAAGCCGGCACCCTAGTCGCTCTCGGCGAAGGGTTCGTCGAGTTCGACCGCGCCCTTTACGCCGTCCTCACAGGGAAGGGACGCCGCAAGCCGCTCGCGCGCCGCTGCCTTGCCTTCTTCGAACTGGACTGATCCCTGGCCGCACCGACTCTTCCGTGACGCGGTCGGTTCGCGGAGTCGGGTACTTCATGGCCGAACCAGACGCCTGTAGCTCTTCTCTACTAGATGGTTCCCAACTGCGCCATCGCCGACGGTTGGAGAACGGCTTCAGCCCGGCACTGTTCCCCGCGCGCTTGGCACTGCGGCAGGAGACATCCGCTCGCGGCGGCCCCTTCCACCGGTGCCAAGGGCCGGGAGACCTGCCTGACTACTCCGCGTTCGGATCAGCCTCGGAGGCCTGGGGCGTGGCTAGCCTGACAGGCCGAGCACCCTGTCCGGGAGGCCGACCTCGCGGAGACCCCTCGCGACCCCTGACCCAAACGGCTATCCGGCCCACTCGCCGGGGATTGCGCCCCGCTGCGCAAGCTGGCTAGACTAAGAATGTCGCCGTGTGGAACGAACTCTCTTCATCGACACGGCTAGCTTGGAGCAAAAGCCGTTTCACTTCGAGACCCTGATCAGGCCCGGACTGCTGGATCTGTCCGAACGCTGGTCGGTCGACAAGGAAGTGGAAACGGAGGGATCTGCGGAACTACTCGATAGGGAAGGTGTGCGATCCATTCGGGTCCGGGGCCAGATCAAGGCCTCGATCGAGTACGCTTGTGACTTGTGCCTGAAGGAACTGCAGCTGGACTTTGACTCCAAGTTCGACCTGTTTTTCTATCCAATGGAGATGCTAGAAGATGGCGGTGAAGCGGCCATCAGCCGCGACGAGACCGAGGTCGGCTTTTACGACGGCGACGGGATCGGCCTAGCTGATGTGATCCGCGAGCAGTTGCTGCTGTGGCTGCCGGTGCGCAGCCTGTGCAGCCCGGACTGCAAGGGGCTCTGCCCGATCTGCGGGATCGACCGCAACTCGGGTCGGTGCGACTGCCGGCAGGAATTCGAAGATCCGCGCTGGGACGGCTTGCGTCAAATTTCGCTCAAGCAGTGACGCGCGCATCAACTGGGAGAATACAATCATGCCAAATCCGAAGCGCAGGCATTCCAGGTCCCGCCGGGACAAGCGTCGCACGCACGACAGTCTCCGTGTCAGGTCGGCGTCGGTCTGCCCGAACTGCGGGGTGAGCGTGCTGCCCCACCGTGTCTGCAAGGAATGCGGCCACTACAAGGGCCGCGAAGTGATCGAAGTCGACGAAGAGTAGCGCCGACCTTAGGGAGTCCGAACCCGCGTGGCAAGTTCAGTCACCGTTGCAGTAGACGCGATGGGCAGCGACGACGCGCCCATTGCAGAGGTCGAAGGCTCTCTGCTTGCAGCGGAAGAGTTCGGGGCCAAGATCCTGCTGGTCGGCCGGGAGGAGATCCTGCGCCGCGAGCTCTCCCGGCATTTCCCCGCTACCGGCCAGATCGAGATCGTCCATGCCGAAGACGTGGTGACGATGCACGACAGCGCGTCGGCCGCGATACGCACCAAGAAGGACACGTCGATCCGTGTCGCTGCCGAGCAGGTGCTCTCGGGCCGTGCCGCCGGCATGGTTTCGGCCGGCAACACCGGCGCCGTGATGGCCACGGCCGTGAAGGTCATGGGCCGCATCCCCGGCGCCAAGCGCCCGGCCGTGGCACAGATCTTCCCGACCGACCGCGGCGGGCGCACGCTGCTGCTCGACGTCGGCGCGAACGTGGACTGCACGCCGACCATGCTGGTGCAGTTCGCGGCGATGGGTGAGGTCTACACCCGGGTGCTGTTCGGGTGCGAGCGGCCGCGGATCGGGCTGCTATCCATCGGCGAGGAAGACCACAAGGGGAACGACCTGACGAGCAAGGCGAGCATCCTGTTCAAGCAGAAGCCGTTCAATTTCGTCGGAAACGTCGAGGGCCGAGACCTGTTCACAGGCAACGTCGACGTGATCGTCTGCGATGGCTTCGTCGGCAACGTGGCCCTAAAGGTCAGCGAGGGCTTGGTGTCGACGATCAAGACCATGCTGATCCAGTCGCTCGAGGCGACAGTCATGCGCCAGATCGGCTACGGCCTGGCCAAGGGCGCGTTCGACGAGTTCAAGAAGCGCGTCGACTACGAGGAATACGGCGGCGCACCAATGCTGGGAGTGAAGGGCGGGGTGATCATCTGCCACGGCCGCTCCACGCGCCAGGCGATCAAGAACGCGGTGCGGGTTGCGATCGAGTTCGAGACTGGCGGGATCACGCGTAAGATCCAAGAGAATCTCGTTGACGGCCTCGAGAACATCGGAGGCAAGTCGAGCGCCGCGGGCAGCAGCCGCTCAACCGTTGGCGCTGCCGAGGGATAGGCAGAGAGTCGGCAGGGCGTCGGATACAGCCCGGCCCATAGCCTCCAGCTGCGGCTGGTCCATCGCCGCTTGCATGGCTTGGAACAGCACCCGCTCCTCGGTTCGAATGTGACGCACCAGTGCGTTGCGCAGCTCGTCCAGCAACGGACCGGCCTCGCTAGCAGGGGCTCGCTCCAAGGCCTCGAACTGCAGGCGGATCGCTTCGTGCTCCGCGATCAGGGTGTCGACCAATCCGGCCTCGCCAGCCTGCCGCGCGGCCGGGAACACGATCTGCTCCTCGACCTCGAAGTGGCCGCGAAGCTCCAGCTGCCACAGATCGAGCGCCTGCTCGCGCACGCGCTCGAGTTGAGCTGTGTCTGCGGGGTCGGCGTCATCGCGCAGACCCCGCTCGATCATCACGCCCAGCGCCAGGCCGTCGTGGTGCTGGCGGGACAGCGGCACCAAGGCCGGGTGGCGCTTCACTCGCTCAGCCTATATCACTCGCCGGAGATCTGCTCGGGCTTGTAGCCTCCAAGCCTCCGGAAGTGGAGGAAGAACATCCCGAAAAGCACCACCAGCACGACCGGCAATGAAGCAACGTACTTGAACGTTGCTGCCGGGCCGAACCTGTCGTACAGCCGGCCCATGATCGGCACCACCGTGCCGCTCGAAAAGACGCCCGTGCCTCCCATGACAGCAAGGGCCAAGGCGCCGCCCTTCGGGAATCGCTCGGAGGTGACGCCGAGCATCACCGGCCAGAAGTACGTCTTTCCGACGCCGAAGATCGTGGCAGCCGCGAACGCGCCGAGCATCGTGCTCACCGAGCCCAGCGAATAAAGACCAACCGCTGTCAGAACGGCGGCAATCGTCATCAGCCCGAACGGGGAGAACTTGTGGGCCAGCGGGCCGCCGAAGAAGCGCAGCACGAACATGATCCCTGCCGTGTACACCAGAATCAGGATCCCGGGCATGCCGCCGGTCAGGTTCGTGATCAGCGACGGCACCCACTGGTCCGGTCCCAGCTCGGAGGCTGAAGTCAGCCACATGCAGATCCAAAGGAAGCAGAAAGAGGGACGCATGATCTCGCGGAACATGTCCCGGTTGCTGACGCCTGCAGCGACACGCTCGGTCGCTGGAAATTCCTGGCCCCGTATCATCACGAGATAGGCCAGGGCAACGACCGGGATCGTCATCAGCTTGAGTCGCCAGCCCAGCGTTGCTGTCTCCGCGCTCACACCCTCACCCCCAAGTCCCATCACCATCGTGATGAGAAAGGCAAGGAGTCCGCCGATGATCAATCCGCCCGGCCACCATGCGTGCAGCACGTTCATGCGATGGGTCTTGTCCTCCGGGTAGAGCGTCGAGCACAGCGGATTGATCACTCCCTCGACGAGGCCTTGCGCCAGCCCGAGAGCGAGCATGGCCATCCAGAGCGTGACAGTGACCGGGTTGCCAAAGATCGAGGCGACCGCACCATCAGGGAATGGCACGAGCACGATCGCGAGGATCCCGAAGATGTAAAACAGGCCCGAGATCGTGAGCAGTCGGCGCATCCCGAACAGATCGACGAGCGAGCCGCCGATTAGAATCGACACCGTGAATCCGTAGAAGGCCGGCTGGAAGATGAAACCGAGCTGCTCCTTGGTCAACTGGAAGTCGTTGGCGAGAGCGTCGGCCGCGTCGCCGCGAATCGAGAAGAACATCGATGTCGTGACGAGCGCGATACAGCTCGCCACGAAGAGACGATTACGGTTCATGTGAACCCTCCTTGCGCGTTCGGGCAGATAGCGTACCACATTGCAAGCTAGGGCGGTTAGGCTCGGCAGCGCCGGGTCAGAGTCAGCGAGTGTCCGGCGGACCACAGGCGAACGAAGCGCCTTCGGCCGGGTCACCCGTGCCGTCATAGACCGCGACTTCGGGATACGGGCACAGCGGCCTCGTCAATTCGGTCTTGCCCTGAACCACGCGCGACGCTTCGATCCGCTGCGGCACCTTGCCGTCTTCGACCCACGCCACCAGCGATGCGAAATAGTCGGCTTGCGAGACGCCGAGGCCGCCGCCGCAATGGAACATGCCCGGCACCATGAATAGGCGGAAGAAGTCCCGCGTCTCGGTGCCGGTGACGCGTAACGCCTCTTCGTAATAGTTCACGCCCATCATCGGATTCAGCGCGGTGTCGGCCCAGCCGAAATACATCAGCATCTTGCCACCCGCATCTCGAAAGCGGGACAGGTCGGGATCGGTGGCGTCCAAGATCGAGCGGATGAAGTCCATCCGGCCGAGGTCTTCGTCGAAGTCCAAGTCGCTGAGCTCGAATTCGGGATCGTCCGGTTCGAAAGCCAAGTAGCGCAGGAACGTCTCGGCAAAGACCTGCTGCCGGGAGGGTCCGTCCTCGGAAACGATCCAGCCCCGCCAGCCGCTGGTGCGCCTGCGCCCCGATGGAGGGGCGGCTTCCGCGCCCACGGGCTGGCCGGGAAAGACCTGCTGGCCCTTGCTGATCACGCCACCGTAGATCTTTGCGAGGGCCTCGATCTGGCCGTCGTCGAAGCACTGGTCGGTGGCGACACTGTTACAGCGCGGTAGGTCCCTCGCTGGATCGAAGTCGCATGCGCGGGGATCGTCCAGCAGGCCGTCTTCCAGCCCGTCCAAGCCGTCACACTTTGCGTAGACTTCCTTGGCGACGGCTTCCATCTCGGACAATGTGAGCGGCACGTCGGCCAGCGCCAAGGCGTTCCAAGCGCCCCAGATCTGGGTGCCGGTGAAGTCGAGCACGGGAGCGCCGACCAAGATGCCGTCGAAATCCTTCGGAAAGCGCTGAGCCGCTATCAGGCCCTGGCGTCCGCCCGTCGAGCATCCTCGCCAGTAGGTATAGTTCGGCGGCCGGCCGTAGTAGAGGCCCACCAGCTCCTTGGCTGTCTGGATCGTGAGGCGGACTGCACGGAAGCTATAGTCGATCTCCTTCTGGCGATTGTTGAAGGCGAAGGTGCCGAGCGGTTCCGCGGTCCGATCATGCCCAGTGTTGGTATAGACCGACACGAACCCATCGGCAGCAATCCGCTCCGAAGCGCGGATGCTGCCCGGATTGTCAGGGGAGTTGCCGGCATAGCCGCCGTTGCCGCGCATCACGATGCGCCCGTTCCACTCCGCGGGCAGCACGACTTCGAAGACGATCTCGGGCGGCAGGACACCCAGCACGCGGCAACGCCTCGGGACGTCGCCCGCAGCTTCGAGGTCAGTGGCAGAGAGAATCGTGTACTCGTGGACTGTGCGTTCGGCGAGCGAGGAGCATGCCGTCACAGGCTTGGCTCCAGAGGCGTTGGCCTGCCCCGGCAGCGAAGCGAGACTGGCCAAGGCTGCAACGGCCAGCAACGGCCGGAATCGACTCGATGCAGGAGGGCGGAGGGAATACAGGTTCATGTGAGGAACGACCCTCTACAGAGTATTCCGTCGCCGGGTTCCCGGGACGAAATGATTTCTTGTGGCCAAGACGCCTAAGCCATACCCGGGAAGGCACGAACCAGTTGGTTCGTACCCAGAAAACGAGCTGATTGGTTGGTGGGCAGACTGACTCACCCGCCGACCAGAGACTTCACGACCTTGCCGAAGGGTCGTTACGGCCTCCAGATCAGGCCGCACGCGGCTAACGCAACAAAGTCGGAATGTCCCGGGACCCGTGCAGGCCGCGCCAGACCTCGACTTCCAGCGCCCGCGCGCGGAGGGCGACCGGCTTGCCGCTCACCGTCAGCGGGCGTCACGGACGCTGCCGCGGAGCCGGTCGTAGTAGTGTGCATCAGCCGTGACCGTCCTTGGCGATGCCGCGCCTTCAAGAAGCAGGCCGCGCAGGCGCTGGCGGTCCCGGTCCTGGCGGATCAGTTCGCGGACGTACTCGCTCGACGTTCTGTAACCCCGTGTGCTGACTTGATCGTCCACGAAGGCCTTGAGGGCCTCGGGAAGCGATATGTTCATCGTGCTCATGATACGAAGCAAGTGCCATTGGCGAAGTTTGGCAGCTTTGCAAGCGAAGGGAAGTGATGGCTAACAGTTGCCTTAGCTTTGCGAGAGCGATGCCGGAATCTGGACCGCGCTGGTTCTCAGCCCGCAGGGCGATCCGAGGGTTGCAAGTTCTTGGGAAGCGTCAGTCTGGTAGGCCTCGTCAGTTAGGTGTCGCCCCCAACCACACGGGACGCTTCAATGCGCTGCGGCACGTTGTCAGTCTCGACACACGCCATCAGGGATACGAAATAGTCTGCTTGCGAGAAGCCGAGACCGCCACCGCAATGGAACATGCCCGGAACCAAAAACAGGCGGATTGAAGTGCCGATGCCCGTTCCTATGATCGAAGCGCGGCATCGCGGAACAGCTGGGCTGCATCTCCGGATCACTCTCCGGCGGAGCTGTGCGGGCTGTCGGCCGTGAGAGCCCGGAGCCGCTCCTCCAGTGCCCGCGCTCTTTCGTGCGCTGCTCTTGCTCGCTGTTCGGCGGCCTCTCGTTCGCGCTCAAGGGCCTGCCGCTCGCGCTCCGCAGCCTGTTGCTCGCGTTCGGCCGCGCTGGCCCACTCCTCACCCGTGCGCGGGTCCCTGAAGACCAGCACCGTCCCCCGGTCGCGCCGCTCGCCGCGCAACTCCAGCCCCAAGACCTCGCTCCGCAGCCACACCCGGCCCCCGACCGCCACGGCTGACGCCGCATCGTATCCGCCCGCACTGGCCACGTAGCCCTCCAGCGGACTTGCCATCAACGACCCGTCCGGATCGAGCCTCCAGTACTCGCGCACGCCCAGACTGGCGTATTCGCCCACTTTGTGCTGCGCATCCCTGCCCGCCGTCGACGGCGACGCCACCTCCAGTACGAAGTCCGGAGGCTTGCCTTCTTCCCACACCAAGTAGGTGCTGCGGCTCGGGCTGCGGTCGCGGTAGCCCGCCGGTTACCCGACGGGCCCCGCACGGATCCGGACGTGCG
>JAPPMG010000070.1:17987-23052 GCA_028819215.1 Bryobacterales bacterium | reverse complement strand
TGGGCCCATCGATCCACCGAAACCTGAGCCGATCTCAGATTTTTGACGTACACCCACGCGATCTGTTGCATTCGGTCCTTGAGAGCGGCATCGAGTTCGCCGAGCGCCTTGCGGGTCCGCGGGCTGTCGTCATCGATGAGGTTGCGGTGCTCGCCTGGATCGTTCCTGAGGTCGTACAACTCGTCCTTGCCGGATCGGCTGTCCCGAACGAGCTTCCAGTAGGGCGTTCTCCACATACGCTGATCTGCGCGTTCTTGGTGCAGTTGCACGTATTCGCCGTAGAACGAGGTTCTCCACGGGATCGTTCGGCCCTCCAGCAACGGCAGGAAATTCCTGCCGCGCACGATAGCGCCACGGGGCACTTCCAGGCCCGCCATCGCGAGGATCGTCGGAAACCAATCGAGATTGACGAGAACCCGGTCGACAGTGCGTCCGGGCTCCAGCCTCGAAGGCCAGCGCACGACGGCGGGCACGCGGATCGAATGATCGTACATGTTGGCCCGAAAGCCGCGATTGTTCGTCAGCAACCACCGGCCGTTGCCCTTGTGCCAGATCCCGTTGTGGCCCATGTTGAATCCGTGGTCGCTGGTAAAGATCAGCACCGTGTCGTCGGCGATGCCAAGTTCGGCGAGTTCGGCGAGCAAACGGCCGACATTTCGGTCAATGCTCTTGACGGCACCGAGGTACTCGGCAAGCATTCGCTGTGCTCGTGGGACGTCAAGTCCGGGATAGTCAGGCTGGGGCAGGGAGGGAGCGAGACTCTTGAATGGCTTCCAATCGGCCTCACTGAGCGGAAGCCAAGTGCGGTCACCGTCGGGCGTCCGGTTGGCTGTGTTGGCATGCGGAGCCCAGAAGTGAAGGCTCATCAGGAACGGCATGATCCCGGCCTTGGTCCGGATGAAGCGAATCGCCTCGTCGGTTAGGATGTCCGGCGTGTATCCGCGCACCTCGCGAACTTCCCCGCTGGACTCCACCTTCGGATCCTTGGAGATTCCCGCGCCGTACCGGAAACCGTAGAACGAGTCGTATCCGTTCTTTGTGGGCAAATGCCGGTCCAGCCCGCCGACGTGCCACTTGCCCACGAAGGCAGTCGCGTATCCGGCCCGCTGTAATTCCTTCGGCCACGTTGGTAGATCTGGATCCAAGCCCTTGTCGGGTTCCACCGCCGCATTGAGATAGTCGGTGAGGCCTATCTCCGTTCCGTAACGGCTCGCGACCAGGCCAGCCCGTGACGGGCTGCACACGGGAGTGGTCGTGAAGGCATTCGTCAGCCCGACGCCTTCGGCGTAGAGACTGTCGATGTTCGGGGTCTTTGCCTCGGAGTTGCCGAGAGCGCCGATTGCCCAAGCGGCCAAATCATCGGCATAGAGAAAGATGACGTTGGGGCGCTCGGACGACCAAAGCGTTGTGGGGAGCAGCAGTATAGCGGCCAAGGTAGTCCAGATTGCGGGGATGTTCCGCCGGGTGCACTGCGGAATGCAGGTCATTTCAGTCGATTCCACACTTGGCTTGGGAGCCAGCGAGTCGATTGTACCGAGGGCGCAGGGCGATCTCGCGTTACCTGCAAAGTCTTCAGCGGTCGCAATCTCGACCGCGGGGCGCCATTGGCGGGCCTGCGTTCCTGTATCGCCTTGCCCACCCGCGCCGCACGGTGGCCGCTCGCCGGATGATTCAGCCCGCTCGCAGGGAACCTGAGTGGGCAGGCAGGACTCGCGGGGTATCCTGATACGAATCGTGACGGTGGTCGGCAAGATCGACCGGCAGGACGCTGTCGGCGCGGCGATCGATCGCGCCGGGATGGCGCTGTCGGTGTGCTGTGGGCTGCACTGCATCGCCACGCCGCTGTTGCTTGGAGCGGCGGTGGGCTTGCCTTTCGGCTGGCTGCTTGGCGAGTCGACGGAAGCGTTGCTGCTGACCGCCGCGATCGGGACGGCCGCTCTGAGCCTCGGACCTAGCTACTGGCGACGGCATCGCCGCAAGCGTTGTCTCGGCCTGTTCGCCATTGGGGTGATCTTGCTCGCACTGGCCAAGCTCGGGCCAGTGAGCGAGGCATTGGAGCCGATAACGGTCGCCTCCGGTGCCGCGTTGATCGCCACGGCGCACCTCGTCAACCTTCGTCTCTGCCGCCAGTGTGCGCTTTGCGAGGCCGAGGAGCCTGCCGCATGATGCGTCGATTGCTCCTTCTGCTGCTAGCTCTGGGGCTGTGGCAGATCGGTTACACCCAGATCCATTGCGGCTTCGAGCCGCCGGATTGCCAGGAAGGCGAGTGCGAGCTCTGCCACCTCGCCGATATCTCGCCGCTGGCCTCGGGCTCCGCCCTGTTGTGCTCGCCGGCACCCACTCCGCGCGCCGCCGTTGCGCCGAGCCAAGGCGCGACCCTCCAGCCGCTCCTTAGGCACAATCGCGGCCGCGCCCCTCCCCGCTAGAACTCGCCCAGTTGCTTGAACCGGCTCCGCGATGACGCGGGCCGGTCGTTAGGTTTGTGTGTGAGTTAAGGGGGAGATTTCCAGTGAGACAAGTACTTTGCGCCGTCGTGTCGGCGCTGCTCGCGGTATCCGCGATCCATGGCGCGGAGACCGCCGCTATCGAGGGCAAGGTGTTGCTCGCGCAGACTGGTGAGCCGGTCGCCGGGGCAACCGTAATTCTCCTCGAGACGGGGGCTTCGACGACCGCCGATCGACAAGGGGAGTTCCAGTTCAAGGGGGTGCAGCCGGGCCGCTACCATGTGCACGCACAACTTGAAAGCGCCTTGCAGAGCGTCTCCGGAGCGATCGACGTCGCTCCTGAAGGCACGGCCCAGGTGCAGTTGCTGCTGTCGTTCCCGACGCTGAATACGCAAATCACCGTCAGTGCGGCAGGGCGGGCCGAGTCCGCTTTCGAGTCGTTCCAATCCACGCACTCGCTGACCTCGCTCGAACTGGCTCGCGCGGAGAAGATCGCCGCCGGCCTGGGCGAAGTGCTCGGCACTGAGCCCGGCACGGGCATCGCCCAACGGGGGTTCGGGCCGGGCTCGTCGCGCCCGATCATTCGCGGCTTCGACGGCGACCGGGTTCTGATCATGGCCGACGGGCTGCGGACGGGATCCATCTCGTCCAACTCCGGCGACCACGCCGAGACGTTCAATCCGCTGTCGTTTGACAGGATCGAAGTGGTGAAGGGCCCCGCGACCTTGCTCTATGGCAGCAATGCCATGGGAGGGGTCGTGAACGCCGTGAGCGGCCATGCGGGCTTCGTCTCGCATCCGGACGGCGTGCAGGGCTACTTGCAGGGCTCCACCGGCACGGGCAACGCCTTGGCGGGAGGGGCGGCTGGCTTCGATTACGCCCGCGGCCCCTGGCGGGTCTGGGGCGGGGGCAATGCCATTCGCACCGGAGACTACGCCACGCCCACCGGAGTAATCGAGAATTCCCGGACCCGGTCCGAGAACGGCTATGGCGGCTTCGGCTGGTTCGGCGAGGGAGGCTTCGTCAGCGTCGGCGTTCGCGCCAACGATGCCGAGTACGGGAATCCCTTCGCTGGCGAGTTCCACGGACATCACCATCACGAAGAAGACGAGCACCACCACGAGGGGGAGGAAGCAGAGGAAGGCCACGCTGAGGACGAGCACGGGGACGAACACGAAGACGAACACGGGGAGCTTCGCATCGATCTCGCCATGCTCCAACAGGCCTATCAGGTCAACTGGGGGTTGCGAAATCTCGGACCGGCGCTCGAGAGATTCGTGATGAAGCTGGCTTACACGACCTATCAGCACGAGGAAGTCGAATTCGAAGGCGACCAACGCCGCATCGGCACGCGCTTCGACAACGATCAGGTGGTCTATCGAGGCGTCTTCGAACAGAACAGACGTGGACCGTTGACGGGCCGCTTCGGGTTCTGGGGCATGGAGCGCGACTACTCGGCGGCGGGCGAGGAAGCGCTCGCGCCCCCCATCGATCAGCAGTCGTTCGCCCTGTTCGCGCTTGAAGAGTTCGATTTCGAGCGGGTCAAGCTTCAGTTCGGCGGCCGCCTGGAGACTACTCGCTACAATCCGGCGTTCGCCGAGCGCGCCCACGGCCATGGCCCTCACGAAGAAGAAGGCGAAGAACCTCATGAAGAAGGTGAAGGACCTCATGCCGGCGAGGAAGAGGAGCACCATCACGAAGAAGAAGTCCCGGACGCGGTTCCCCGGCGCTTCACGGGCGGGTCGGCGGCTGTGGGTTTGCAGGCCGACCTATGGCGCGGCGGCGCTTTCGTCGCCAACTATTCCCACTCCTACCGCGCGCCGGCGCTGGAGGAGCTCTACAACCTTGGCCCGCACGTCGGCACGCTGATCTTCGAGGTGGGCGATCCCGGCCTCAGCGCCGAGCGCGGCAATGGCATTGACTTATCCCTAAGGCAACAAGCCGAACGAGTCGATGGCGAGTTCAACCTCTTCTACTACGACTTCAGCAACTTCGTCTTCCCGTTCGCGACGGGCGAGGAGGAGGACGGGCTGCCGGTGGTTCACTTCGTGCAGCGCGACAGCCGCTTCACCGGGGCAGAAGCCCGGGTCGGCATCGGCTTGCATCAAGACGTGCGGCTCAATCTAGGGATGGATCTCGTCGATGCACGAGCCACGCTCACGCGCACCCCGCTGCCGCGCATCCCGCCGCTTCGGGGCCGCGTCGGGATCGAGTACCGGCGCCGAGGCCTGAGCATTCGGCCCGAGCTCGTGCTGGCAAACCGGCAGAACCAGACATTCGACTTGGAGTTGCCGACGGCCGGTTACGCAGTCATCAACCTGCGGGCGTCGTACACGGTCCCGACGCGAGGCGCGATTCACCAGCTCTCCGCCAACGTGTTCAACATTGGCGACCAGCTCTATCGCAACCACTCGTCGTTCATCAAGGACCTCGCCCCGGAGATCGGGCGCGGCGTCCGTTTCAGCTACATGGTGCGCTTCTTCTAGAAGGCCGACGGCGAACCGAGCTCGATCAATGGGCGTAACTGCCCTGGCCCCCCCGCGGGCGCGGGGCGGCGCGCGGGGGCCCCCCCCCCGAAAGGGGTGGGGAGGGGGGGGGGGGGGGTGGGCGGGGGGGGGGGG
>JAPPMG010000070.1:0-17977 GCA_028819215.1 Bryobacterales bacterium | reverse complement strand
TTTTTTTTTTTTTTTTTTGTTCGTCTCCCTCTCCCTCCTTTTTTCTTTTTTTTTGTCCTCCCCCGGGGGGCGGCGGGCGGCGCGCCGCCGCGCCCCCCCCCCCCCGCCCCAGAAGCTTCAGGCTACGGAAAGCGGGCCGTGATCGTCGCAGTGGGCGCCGTGCGGATGGTGCAGGTGGCCCTCGACGAGGTAGTCCACGTGGTCGCCGTGCGGCACGGCTTCGTGGCCGCAGCCCGGGCCATGCTGGTGGTCGTCCGCGTGGACTTGGCAGTAGTGCTCCGGAGTGCATGCGTCGGGATTTTTCGCGCTCACCTCGATCGCATGCTCGTCGTAATGGCCCTGGTGGGCGTGGTGCAGATGGCCGTCGTGCAGATAGTCGACGTGACCGTCGTGCTTGACGGCGGTGTGTCCGCAGCCGGGGCCGTGGACATGCTCATGGGCTTGATGGATTACATGTTCGGACATGCTCTTCACTCCTTGTACTTCCCTACAACCTGCGCTTCGCTCGCGTGAGCCAGCGCATTGAAAACCAAATCGACCACATGCTGATCTGCCAGTGCGTAAATGACGTGCTTGCCCTGACGCCGGCGGCGGACCAACGACGCCGAGCGGAGAACCTTGAGCCGCTGGGAAATCGTCGACATGCCTTCCTGTTCGTCCTCGGCCAAATCGGACACGCACGCCGGACCCTGCGCCAACAGGGCTAGCAGCCGCAAGCGAGGAGGATCTCCGAGTGCGGCGAACAGTTCGGCGGCGCGCCCGAGTGCGGCCTCATCGACCCTCGGCTTACGCCTGTCGCGCCGATCAGAGTGCGACTCTTCGCAAAGAGGTTCAGCTTGTGAATTCATTGGTTCAACGATTATTGAAATGATGATACCACGGCCGTGCCACTGTGTGCAACCCCGTCTATCCGAATAATCGTCCCGCCAATCGATTCTTTGAGCCCGTTCGAAGGCCAGTTCTTGCCAGTCCGTTCGCCGCCGGGCAACATGCTCCTTTCAGGGCCTGCCCTTTCCGAACGCACTTGTCATCCATCAAATCTGAACGCAAGAGAACCGCTGAGTATCGAGTCTGCGGGCTGGACTGCGCCGAAGAGGTCGCCATCATCCGCAGAAGGCTCGACGGAGAGCCGGGCATCGAGGAGCTCCGCTTCGACGTCGTGCGGGGAAAGCTGACCGCGGCCTACGATCCGGAAACACTGACGACCGAGCAGATCGCGGAGCAGGTCTCGGCACTCGGCTTGGAATGCAGCCCATGGGAAGAGCCGGCGCGCGAGACGCCGTTCTTAGAGCGGAGCGGGCGCGACCTGCTGACCGCCGTGAGCGGTTTGGCGCTGGTGCTCGGCTTCGCCCTGCAAGTTCTGGGGTCAGGCGACTGGCTGGCCGCGATCGCCCATCAGCATGAGGGCGAGTCGCTGGCCACGCGGGTCTGCTTCTTGGTCGCGATGGTCGCCGGCGCCGCCTTGGTCGTGCCGAAAGGAATCAAGTCCCTCGCCGCCGCACGGCCCGACATGAACGCACTGGTGCTCGTCGCGTTAGTCGGCGCGACTTGGTTGAGCCAGTGGGCAGAGGCGGCGACTCTGGCCTTTCTGTTCTCGCTGGCCGGCCGGTTGGAGGGCTGGAGCATGGCGCGCGCCCGGCGCGAGGTCGGCGGCTTGATGGAGGTCGCTCCACAGCAGGCCTCGGTCGTGCACGGCGACCACGAGCATCGTGTCCCGGCCGCTTCGGTCGCGGTGGGCGCTCTCATCCGCGTGCGACCGGGCGAGCACGTTCCCTGCGACGGCGAAGTCGAGAACGGGATCTCCGGAGTCAACGAATCGATGCTCACCGGCGAGTCGGTTCCGACGATGAAGCGGCCGGGAGACGCGGTCTACGCGGGTACTTTCAATAGCGACGGAGTGCTCGACATCCGCACGACCCGCGCGGCCGACGACACGCGTCTGGCGCGCATCCTGCGGATGCTCGAGGAGAGCCAGCATCGCCGGGCACCGTCGGAGCAATTCGTCGACCGCTTCGCCCGCTATTACACTCCGTCGATGTTCTTGGTGGCCGTGGGCGTCGCAGCGGGCCCGCCGTTGCTGGCCGGCGAGCCGTTTTCGCCTTGGTTTTACCGGGGCATGTTGACGCTGCTGATCTCCTGTCCCTGTGCCTTGGTCATTTCGACGCCGGTGGCGATCGCGGCGGCGGTCGCTAAGGCCGCCCGGCGCGGGCTGCTGATCAAGGGAGGGGCTTTTCTGGAGGAAGCAGCGCGCATACGCGCCATCGCCTTCGACAAGACCGGCGTGCTGACAGGCGGCGAGCCGCAGGTTGAGGAGGTCGTGCCTCTCCACGGACGAGACTTGAGCGAAATCCTGGATCGGCTGGCCGCGCTGGAACACTACAGCGAGCACCCCTTGGCTCGCGCGATCGTCGCTCACGCCGCCGAGCGCGGGATTCAGCCGCGACCGGCCGAGGCGTTCCACATCGAACGTGGCATGGGTGCTTCGGCAGTGATTGGCGGCGCGCGCTTTTGGGCCGGGAACTCGCGCATGCTCGAGGTTGCGGAAGCGGCCGCCAATCCCGAGGCGCGGGCTCTGCTGGGCTCGGAGTCAGACACGGTGGTGATCTGCGGAGAAGGGGAGACACCGTGGGCGCTGGTGCGGCTCCACGATCCGATCCGCCCGGAAGCGCGGCGCGTGGTCGCCGAGTTGCGTGAGCTTGGGATCGCACACACCATGATCCTTAGCGGAGACCATCGCACCGCGGCCGAAGCCGTTCGCGAGGCGGCGGGGATCGACGAGGCGCGCGCCCCGCTGCTGCCGGAAGACAAACGCGCCGCGATCGAGGAGATTGAAAGCCGATATGGGAGCGCGGCCATGGTCGGAGACGGCGTCAACGACGCCGAGGCGCTGGTCGCTTCCTCGCTTGGCATTGGCGTAGGAGGCGCCGGCGCCGACATTGCCTTGGAGTCCGCCCAGGTTGTGCTGATGTCGCCCCGCCTCGAACTGCTGCCGGATCTCGTCCGTACCGGGCGCTTTTGCCTCCGCGTCATCCGTCAGAACGTTGCCATCGCCCTGGGCTTCAAGTTAGCGTTCCTGGTGCTGGCCGCGCAGAACATGGCGACGCTGTGGCTGGCGGTGGCCGCCGATATGGGCGCCACGCTGGTGGTGATCTTCAATGGCCTGCGTCTGCTGCACGGTTCGCGATCCTGAGCCGGCTAGCGCCGGGTGACCGCTCGTCGCGGCTCAGTCGCCCGTTCAACGCCCGAAACCGCCCGTCAGCCCGAAAAGCTTGGAGGTCTCGGGAACACCTCGTTACGCTCACTTTAGGGTCTGTGAGGTGCGTCGGCATTCGTCATGCTCCAAGCGATTGGCTTATCGAAATCCTACAACGGCGTCCGCGCACTGGACTCTCTGGACCTGCTGATCGAACCGGGCCAGATCTTCTGTCTGCTCGGCGCGAACGGAGCGGGCAAGACAACCACGATCAATCTGTTCCTGAACTTCATCGAGGCTTCGGAGGGGCAGGCTCTTGTGGACGGAATGGACGTCGCCGAGCATCCGCTCGAGACCAAGAAGCGCTTGGCCTACATTCCGGAACAGGTCATGCTCTACCGCAATCTGTCCGGCCTCGAGAACGTCGAGTACTTCACCGCACTCGCGGGTCGCGAAGACAGCTCGCGGGACCAGCTCCGGCAGTTGCTGCTCCAGTCGGGGCTGCCCCACGAGGCGATCGAGCAGCGCGTCTCGGGCTACAGCAAGGGCATGCGCCAGAAGGTCGGCATCGTCATCGCTGTCGCCAAGCAAGCCGGGGCGCTGCTCTTGGACGAGCCGACCTCGGGGCTTGACCCCAAGGCGTCGAACGAGTTCTCCGAGTTGCTCGAGCGGCTGCGGGGAGAGGGCGTGGCGGTCCTGATGGCGACGCACGACCTGTTCCGCGCCAAGGAAACGGGAACCCACATCGGAATCATGAAGGAGGGCCGCCTCGTCGAGCGGCTCGCCGCCGAAGAGATCGGCCACGCCGATCTCGAGCGCCTCTACCTCGAACACATGCGCGGATAGGAGAACGACCAACCATGCTGCTTCGCATCGCTCGCAAGGAGTTCCTCGAGATGGCCCGCGACGGGCGCTTCCGGATCGCCGGAGGCATAGTGCTTGCGCTCCTGCTGACTTCGCTTGGGTTGGGCTGGCAGCGTCACGGCGAGGTGACTGAGGCGCACCAGACCGCCATTGCCCAAGAGCGGCAGATTTGGGAGTCGCAAGGGGAGAAGAACCCCCATTCAGCCGCGCACTACGGGGTCTACGCCTTCAAGCCGACCGGTCGCCTCGCGTTCGTCGATCCCGGCACGGAAGCCTACACCGGCGTCACAGTATTCCTTGAAGGGCACAAGCAGAACCAGTTTCTCTACCGTCCGGCACGGGACGGCAACACGCTGCAGCGGTTCGGCGAGTTGACCGCCGCCGCGGTGCTGCAGTTGCTGATCCCCCTGTTGATCATCCTGCTGGCGTTCTCGACGTTCGCAGGGGAGCGCGAGTCGGGGACATTACGCCAAGTGCTGAGCCTGGGCGTCAGGCGGCGGGACCTAGCGCTCGGGAAGGCCTTGGGTGTCGCGGCCGCGCTGGGCTTGCTGCTCGTTCCCGCCACGTTGCTCGGCTCGGCGGCGCTGGCTTCCGCGCAGGCTGACGCGGCCTCGGGCGGCCTGTTGCGTGCCTTGGCGATGGCGGGTACCTACCTGATCTACCTAGGCTCGTTCGTCGGCGTCACGCTGGCGGTCTCGGCGCGGGCGCGGTCCTCCCAATTCGCCTTGGTCACCCTGCTCGCGGTTTGGGTCTTCGTCTGTCTGATGGCGCCTCGGGCGGCCACGGACCTCGCTCGGAGCCTGCATCCCACGCCTTCGGCGCACGAGTTCGCTGCGGCCTTGGCGGAAGACCGGGAAGACGGCATCCAAGGCGTGAATTACGACGACTACCTAGAACTCCGCAAGACGGAGTTGCTCGCCGAGTACGAGGCTGAGCGCATAGAGGATTTGCCGATCAACTACAACGGATGGCGCCTCCAAGTCAGCGAAGAGTACGCGAACCAGTTCTTCGACCGGCACTACGCCCACCTGTGGGACCAGTTCGAGGCACAGGACGGGTTGCGGCAGAGGGCTGGCTTTGTGGCACCGCTTCTGGCAGTTCGATCGGTTTCGATGGCGCTGGCCGGCACAGACTTCTCGCATTTCCGACGCTTTGCCGAGCAGGCCGAGCTGTACCGCCGCGAACTGGTTGCCTTCCTGAACGGTGACTTGCGCGACAACGCGGGTCCGCGGGGCTTCGGCTATACCCAGACGGAGGGGTTTTGGGTACAGGCGCCGGTATTCGCATACGACGCGCCTGATGCCGGCTGGGCCTTGGCTGGCGAGTCCGCCTCGCTGGCTGCCCTGCTGGCGTGGTTCTTGGTCGCCGGAGTCTGGGCTTGGCGTGGTGCCCTCCGCTTGGAGGCAATCTAGCCATGCTCAGGCAAGTCTCGCGCAATGAATGGCGCGGCTTGACTGCTGACCGAACGCTCTGGGCGGTCGCGGCGCTGCTCGCCTCGGTGCTGTTCTTCGGCGCCTTCAACGGGGCGCGCTGGTCGGCCCTGCAAGCGGATCGGCAAGGCGAACTGATGGCCGAGCAGCAGGAGCGCATCGCCGACACGCGCGACAAGCTGCTCGAGGACCCCGCTGGCGGGACGGCCGGGCGACGCTTCTTCAATCCGCGCAATCCCGCTCAGGTCGGCCAGACTTTCGCCGCTCCCTACGCCTTGCTTCCCCGAGCCCCCTTGGCGCCGCTATCCGTGGGGCAGAGCGACCTGCTTCCGAGCTACTACAAGGTGACGCTGGACGCCCGGGAAGCGCTGTTCGCCGGCGACGAGCTCGAGAATCCCTCCAACCTGCTCACGGGAAGCTTCGACGTCGCGTTCGTGATCGTGTTCTTGTACCCGCTCGTGATTCTGGCTTTGAGCTACAACCTGCTCTCGGGGGAAAAGGAGAACGGAACGCTTGCCCTGACGCTGTCGCAACCGGTGTCGCTTGCCCAAGTGGCGGCGGCGAAGATTTTGGTGCGCGGGGCGGTCGCCTTCGGGCTGACCTGCGTCTTCACCTTGCTAGGAGCGCTGGGCGCCGGAGTCGATCTCGGCTCGCCCGGCGCGGCCGCCGCTTTGGCTGCCTTCTTTGGCGTCACGGCCGTCTACGGTATCTTCTGGTTCAGCCTGGCACTTCTGGTCAACTCGTTCGGGCGCGGTTCGGCGACGAACGCGATGGTGCTGGCCGGGGCGTGGCTGGTATTGGCGCTGGTGATTCCGTCCACGGTCGCACTGCTCGCCTCGACGCTCTATCCCGTTCCCTCGCGCGTCGAGATGATCCAGAGCGTTCGCACGGCAACCCAAGACGCATCGGCCCGCGGCGCCCAACTTCTCGGCGCCTATTTCGCCGATCATCCGGAGCTGGCTCCCGAGGGTGAGATCGACGCGGGCGACTACTATTCGCGCAAGTACGTCGTCGAGGAAGAAGTCTCCAAGCTGATCGCTCCCCTCAGCGGTCGCTTCGAGGCTCAGATTCGCGGTCAGCAGGCGGTCGTGTCCAAGCTGCAGTATCTGTCCCCTGCTGTGCTGACGCAGCAGTCGCTGAACGATCTGGCCGGGACAAGCTACGCGCGCTACGCGCATTTTCAGCGCGAAACCGAGCGCTTCGCCAGCGCGTGGAAGGCGCACTTTCTGCCCCAGGTCTACCGGCGCGCCGAATTCACAGCGGCGGGCCTCGACGA
The DNA here is from genome assembly GCA_028819215.1 of Bryobacterales bacterium. Taxonomy (GTDB): domain Bacteria; phylum Acidobacteriota; class Terriglobia; order Bryobacterales; family UBA6623; genus VXMF01. The sequence continues at coordinate 11,214 of JAPPMG010000070.1, read as the reverse complement.
GTTGCCGCGCTTCGTCTACCAGCGCGAACCTGACAACATCGTCGGGAGCCGCGTGGGCGGTGCCTCGCTGCTCATTCTGCTCGTAGCGGCCTGTCTCTTCGGCCGGTCAATATTCGCATTGCGCCGCTACCCTGTTGCAGGTTGAAATCGGCGTGACAGCAACCGTGGGGTTCTCTCCTGGGCGCCGTGTCAGGCGCACCCCGGCAAGCCCGTCGCCCTAGTCGTCCGTGGCCAGCTCGTCGATGATGTGGATAACTGCCGGTGACTGCCGATCAATGGGTAGCAGGGTCTGATTCTTGGGTAGCTGCGGGTGCCACTCTTGGAGACCATTGTGCTGAGGAAGTACACCTCGCACTGCGAGTTGGACGTGAGTTAGTTGTCTTCCGACTGGAAATAGTCTTCATCGATACGCTTGATCGCAAGGTTCATCTTGGTTCGCACGCCGATGTTGTGCCGCACCATGAGGCGCGCAAATTCTCTTCCGTCGATCAGGACGATGCGCTTTGGACTACGCGTCAAGTAGTTCCGGGCGGCTTTCGTGAAACTCGAGGTCGTGACAAAGACCCCCTTAGTTGTACCCGCCGCATCGATCGCTCCAGCGAAGTTGCGCAGGTCGCCTTCACCTACGGAGTTATCCGCCGCGTATTTCTTCGCTTGCACGTAAACCTCATCCAAGCCGAGAGCGTCCTCACGGATCGTTCCATCAATACCGCCATCTCCCGACTTGCCCGTCACCTGACCCTTGGCCGCGTCACCCCCGCCGTAGCCCATAGCAATCAAGAGGTCGACCACCACAGATTCCAAGAACGCCGGGTCCGAATTGCGAATCCGGTCCAGCACATCGGCTTCCAGCAGATCACTCAAGTGTCTGGCGGCACCCTCCAATGCTTCCTCCGGCGTATCCGCCGGTGAAGCTGGTGGACTAGCCACAGTTCCTGCCTGCTTTTGATTTTGGGACCTCCATTCGCGGAACGCCGGATACTCCTGAAGCACGTTCAGATCGATCTTGGGCGGTGGTTGCGCCAGCAGACTGCTGCCGTCAGCGCTCAGCTGATAGACTCCCCGGCGCACCCGCGTAGCAAGACCGGCCTTTTGCATGTACATCATTGCCCAGCTAACACGATTTGCAAACACCGTCTGCTGGCCGCTAGGAAGCAGCTCTTCCAATTGCTCGGAAGTTAGGCCCTCGGCATCGACTACGCGCTGGCGCACAACCGAAATCTTGGTCTCCGCGCCCTCAGATAGAGCCTTAAGGGTTGGGAGCATGAGTGACTGGTAGTCAGGGATTGGCATGGAGTTCTGAACCCCTTTTCGTTTTGGCTGCTACTGGGCGGAACCCTGCATCTTGATCGACGGTTCTTCTACATGATCTGCGTTGGTTCCAGCACCGCCAAGCTTTCATAGCATTTGAGAATTCTCTCAAGGAGGACGCTACTCGGAACGGAGATTGCAATTCGGGTGCAATGATCCCGTGCGTCCCCGTCTCGTGGATCAGAGTTGCATAAGCACTGTTCGTGGCCGCAGCCGCAAGCCTACGAATCGTCACCCGCAGCCAGCCTGCCCCACGCCTGTCGCGCGGTCAGACGCACGGTGTTGTCATCGCTGGAAAGCTTGGGGTAGATCGCGGCGGCTGCTTCGGCGCTTGCGACGTTGGCGAGGCCGATGATCGCGGCGCACTGCAAGTGCTCTTCGTCGCGCCCCAAGGCCTCCATGTAGATCGCTTGGGCTTCGTCCGCATTCCCCCGTTCGAGTTGCGCGTCTGCGTACCGGAGCTGGCTGTCGTCAAACTCGGTCATCTGCCACTCGCTGAGGCTGTCGGTCTCAGGGAAGGTGACATCCATCCCTCCGGACGTGCCGATCCTTGCCCACGCCTTCATTCCAGCCATGGCCAACGTGCTGTCGGAAGAGCGCATCGCCTCGATGGCCGCACCTGCTGCCTCGTCTGCTTGGCGGTGTCCCAGCGCGGCCAGAATGCGCGGCTTGAAATCGTCTGCGGCGGATGGCAGGGCGGCCAGCAAGGCCTCCTCGGACGCCTTGCCGGGAATCCTCTCCAAGCAAAACGCGGCTTCTTCCCTGAGCCTGGCGTCGTGGAGCAGGGGCGCGACTCTGCCTACGTCATCGGTAGTGCCGATGAGCGACAGGTGACGGAGGGCAGTGATCTTAGCCGTCTCGCTGCCCTTGCCGGAGACTACCGAGTGCAGCTGCATGACGACCGCCTGACGCTCATCCATTCGTCCCGGGTCGTCCGGGCGACCGGTGTTCGCGCCCAATCCAGAGGCGTTGATCACCTTGCCGACCGAATGCACTATGTTCTTGAGCGCCTCCTCTGCGCCCTTTCGAACATTCAGCTTCTTCGACGTGAGCAGCTCGGCCAGCGCCGGTATGACGCTGGGATCAACCTGATCGGCAGTGGACCAGGCCGCGTAGTTTTCGTCCTCGTCATCGCTTCGGATGCCCGCTAGGAAGTTGTCCTCGGCCTCGGCGGCTTTGGCGGAACCCGCCATCGCGGCCGTGGCAAGCCCCGCGGCCATCACGGATGCGGTGTGCTTCGTGGATGCGTCTGTCATCGCGCTGTTCTCTCCGTTGATGCTTGATTTCAGTGGGCTTGTCATGGCAGCGTCCTCTACAGGTGCCAAGGCCCTCGTCCCGGGCGGCTCAGCATGCGGTTGGCTTCCTCGTCGTTTCGCACGCGTTCGTTGACCGGGTCCCAGTCGAGCTTACGACGCAACCGGTAGGAGATGTTGCCGAGGATGCACAGGATCGACACGCGGTGCGCGGATTCGATGTCCATGATGGGCTTTTCGCGGGACATGATGCAGTCTTCGAAATTCTCGCCGTGCCCCGGGCTCTTGAACACTTCGACCCCGCCGTAGGGCGTCTCGTACTCCAGGGCCTGCTGCTCCGTGGCGGTCGTGTTGCGGTCGCCGTAGGTCACGGTCAAGTGGCCCTTGTCGCCCCAGTACACGGCACCGTAGCGGGCATCAAGCTCCTGCGATGGCTCGCCAGGCTGAGCCCAGATCAGGGTCCAGTCGGGGTCCTTGTACTTGTAGGTCACCGTCATGTGCATCGGCGTGTCGTAGATTCCGCCGTGGTGTGGCTCGCCGGTGGCCTCCACGCTGACCGGGCCGGTGTTGTCGGCGTTCATGATCCATTGGGCCACGCTCATCACATGAGCGCCCCGGTCGCGGATCTGGCCGCCACCGAAGTCCAGCATCCAGCGGAAGCTGCCGTGCGTGCGGGTCTTGTTATACGGAACTTCCCGGGCCGGACCTATCCATTTGTCATAGTCCAGCCCCGAGGGTGCCTCCTCGTCAGGTGTCCAAGTGCCGCGCGGGTTCTCGTAGTGCCAGCACTTGACCTCGGAGACGGTTCCGATCTGCCCGTTGTTGATGTAGTTCTTGGCGTAGTAGGCCGCTTCTTGAGAACGACCTTGCGAGCCCACCTGCACGACGCGCCCGTAGCGCTCGGCCGCAGTGACCATCGCGCGGCCCTCTTCCACGGTCTTGGCGGCAGGCTTCTCCACGTATACGTCCTTGCCAGCCTGACAGGCCATGATGGTCATCAAGGCGTGCCAGTGGTCGGGTGAGGCGATGAAGACAGCGTCGAGGTCTTTCAGCTCGAGCATGCGCCGGAAGTCCTTGAACAAGCGCGGCCTGCCACCGACCATGGTGGCCGACATGTCGAGTCGGCTGGAGTCCACGTCGCACAGCGCGGTGGAAAGAGCGGAGCGCATGTAGCGGTCGCCGGCGCCGCCGAGGTTTTCCCACGGCACAACCTTCTGGTCTACGCGCGACAGCGGCCTGAGGAATCGCCTCCCACGGCCCCCAAGGCCGATGTGCCCGAAATTCAGGCGGTCGCTGGGAGCGGGCTTAGCCAGCACGGAAGCCGGCACGATGGTGATTCCAAGCGAGGTCGATGCGGCGGACGAAATGAAGGATCTGCGAGTGAACTGATCTGGTTTGGTCATAAGGTTCTCACTTCAGCGGTGGGCATTAGCCGGCCTGCCATCAGATGGCTCGGGTTGCGCCGAGCTTGCGAGCCGATAGGCAAGGCCACGATTGCGCTTTGGACCATACTAACGCATATCGGGAGGTTGCTTCTCAAGCACGACAGAGCCCGCATCTGAGTCGAGGGCAACCGCCCATATACGCGTTCGTGCCCCGGCCTCCGGAGGTGACCGCCGTATGTTGGGCACGCGGGATCGTTGCTGCAATGTCGTGACGACCGCAATTTTCGACAAATGACGGAGTGTTCCGTGCTAACCTTCAGCCAGTGTTGAACTTGGCCAACTACGAGTTGGTGCTCGAAGGCGTATTTGAGGTGCCGAAACCATGAAGGCTACGGTGCGGCTGCTAGCGGGCCTCGTGTTGGCCAGCGCGCTGGCTTTCGGGCAGGATACGGATGCCCCGGTCGAAGATTCGGGCTTTGTGATTCGGACCGAATCGAACCTCGTCGTGGTTCCGCTGCACGTGTATCAGAAGAGGCAGTCCGTCAACGGCTTGGGCAAAGAGTCCTTCGAGCTATTTGAGGACGGCGTCAAGCAGGACATCGCATTCGTCGAGGGGCCGGCCGTCGAGGGTGCGCCGGAAGGTACCGCCCGAAGCGTGCCGACAGAAATCATCTTTCTGATCGATTTCAGCCTCAGTGTGATGATGCGGAACTTGCTGGATTTCACCAGCATCCGTACCACCCTGCTCGAAGGGCTCCGCAAGGACGTGATGATCTCGGTCTATGGTTTCGCTGATTCGCTCAAGCGCTTCACCGGCCCGACCCGCGATTTCGCCAAGTTGAAGCGCGCAATCGAGCTGACCTATGAGTCCGAAGCGCTCGGCAGCCGCGTGTACGAGGCGATCATCCAGACCGCTCGCGACGCTTCCAATCGCGGGGGCAACGTCTCGCGGATGATGCTCGTGTTTTCCGATGGCTTCAGCACCACGGGCCTGAGCCCCGACATCGTCGTCCAAGTGGCAAACGCCTTGGCGATTCCGATCTATCCGGTGATCCTGGGGCACAACGAACTCACTGAGCGATACAACCAAGGTGGCGGGGGCGGTGCATGGCGGCAGCCGCGGCAGCCGACTCCGGGGCAGCGCCGCAGTCAGATACCGGGCGGATCACGCAATCCTGCCGGCCTGCTCCGCCGGCAATCGAACATACGTGACCGAGAATCGCGGCAGGCGATCTTCGCGGACGTCGGGCCCCGGACGGGTGGCCAGAGTTTCGACCCGGAGGTTCTCAACAACCTAGTGATTCGGAAGATCCTCGGTTCGCTGGCAGACCTTGCGGAGACCGAGTACATCGTGGGCTACTACCCCAGTTCGGTGGACGAGGAGCTTACTGCGCATCAGGTCCAGGTACGGCTCGTCGATGAAGAGGCCGGCAAGCTCTACGGTGGGCAGCGCACGATCGTCCACTAAGGTGGCGGAATGCGAATGCAGGCGTAGTGCGAGGCCGCTGCGTCGAGGCCGGCTAGTCTAGGCCGCCCATCGCAACGATCACCCCGAACTCGTCCGCGCTGACCGGCGATACCGACAGCCTGCCGCGCGTCACCAGCTGCATGTTGCTCAGTCTCGGCTCGCGCTTGATCTCGGCAAGGGTGACAGGGGAGGAGAGGGCTTGCAGCGGCTTGATGTCGACCACGCTCCAGCGGTCGTCATCCGTCGTTGGATCTTGGTAGTGCTCGCGGATAACCTCTGCAATTCCAACAACTGCACGATCTTCGTTCGAGTGATAGAAGAGTAATTGGTCGCCAACTGCCATTGAGCGAATGTTGTTGCGGGCCTCGTAGTTTCGCACCCCATCCCAATATGTCCAGCCGTCCTTGACGAGATCCCCCCAGGAGTACTTGAAGGGCTCGGACTTTACCAGCCAGTAGCGAAGGTCTGGATTTGGCATGCACTAGCAAGCATATCAGCAGCGCGAGAGCGCCCTTGGTACTGCGCATGTCCGGCCAAGCCGTGCGAAGGCAAGCGGATGCCTTGCTAGAATCTCAATGCCCGAACCTCGCATTGGAGGTGAAACGATGCTGGTAGTGCTGCTATTCGCGCTCGTGGCGGTCCCGTTGATGGCCGCTCCGGAACTCAGCGGAGACGACATCGCTTCGTTCCGAGTCCGATTCGGTCTCAACGACACGACCGAGACCGTCTGGGACGGGTCGGTTTCTGTGTCGAGCGGCGAGCTTGTCCAGCTGCGCGACTGGCACCCGCGGCCGGAAAACGAAATCATTCCTCCGGACCGATGGCAGTTGTCCACGCACAAGGGGGTCAACTACCGCGTTGCCAATTACCTGCACCCGCCGGACACGGGCGTGCAGGAGTACTACTGGACGCCGGGCGTCGTCGTGGACGTGCGTGGCGGCGATAGCGTGAATGTGCGCATCGAGACGGCGCAGGGCAACTTCGACTTTCGGAGCAGGGATGTCCCCCTCAGCGAGCCGCAGAGCTTCTTGGGCGGCTCTGCGGTTGTGGAACGGGTGCCGCCCGCCGAGAAGCTCAGCGGAGACGAGTACGAGGACGACTTCGTGGCGATCCTTGGCGGTGACGGCGGCGACGTCTGGGTCGCGTGGGTGGCCTACACCGACGGGGCGAATCACATTCTCGCCCGGCGACACGACGGTTCGGGCTGGGGAGATGTCCAGCGAATCAGCGACGAGGCCAGCGATGCCTATCTGGTAAAGCTGGGGAGGGACAAGGCGGGCGCGCCGTGGTTCGTTTGGTCGAATCAGGTCGACGGCAACTTCGACTTGTACGCGCGCTCGTTGAAGAGCAGTTCCTTGACGCCGATCCTCCGTCTTACCGAGACGCCCGGCCCCGATGCCTTCCACAACCTAGCTACCGATTCGGAAGGCAATCTTTGGCTGGTCTGGCAGAGCTTCCGCTCCGGCGGTAACGACATCTATGCGAGGCGTTACGACGGCGAGACCTGGAGCGCCGAGGAGAGGGTTTCGAACTCTCCCGCCAATGACTGGGAACCGGTAATCGCCGCAGGACTCGACGGAGAGGTCCACATCGCTTGGGACACGTACGACAAGGGTGACTACGACGTCTTGCTCCGGACGTGGGACGGTGCCAAGTGGAGCGATGTGCGACCCGTCGCCGCCACCAAGTTGTACGAGGCGCACGTGTCGCTGGCGGTCGACGCTAGCAACCGGTTGTGGGCTGCCTACAACGAGAGCGGAATGAACTGGGGCAAGGACACAGGGTTCCTGCCGAACATACAGGGCACGCGTCTCTACGACTATCGCCGCACGCGAGTAGCGATCTTGGACGGCGCGGATTGGAAAGCGCCGGTCGGAGACATCAACGAGTCGCTGCCCGAGCACATCGACCAGCGCCACAATGACTTTCCGCAACTCGCGCTAGATGCCGAAGGCCGTATGTGGCTGTTCGGACGCCACCGCACGATCCGCCAGCGCGACATGCCCAACGAGACTCCGCTGCACCGCGCCTGTTGGGAAATCTGGGGCTCGACATTGGACGGGGAGCGCTGGATCAGGCCGGTGGAGTTTCCCTTCAGCGCCAGCCGGCAGGATGTGCGCTGGGGCGTTGCGTCCGACGGCAACGGCAACCTTTTTGCGGCTTGGTCTATGGACAACCGGGACTTCGAGGACTTTCTGTACCAGCACGAAGACGTCTACGCCGCCAAACTGCCGAAACTCGAGCGCAGTACTGCTGCGCCAGTGCTACGGACTCGGGCCGAGCCAGAACTGTTCTTCTACGACATGGCACCGACCGAGCCGGCGGACTTGTCCCGCCTACGCGGATACGAAATCAACAGCGAAGGCAAGACGTACAAGATCTACCGCGGCGACACACACCGCCATACTGAGTTCTCGATGGACGGCAACAACGACGGCTCGCTGTTGCAGACCTACCGCTACGCGGTCGATGTCGCGTCGCTCGACTACTTGCTTGCAAGCGAGCATAACCACCTGGGTGGCCCCAACAATGAGTACATCAACTGGCTTCTGCAGCAGACCGTGGATGTCTTCTCGTACGCCGGCGCGTTTCAGCCGTACTACGGCTACGAGAGATCCATCCGCTACCCGGCGGGTCACCGCAACATCCTGTTCGCCAAGCGGGGCAACCCAACGCTTCCAATGCTGCCGGAGGAGGTTCGCAGCGAGCAGGGGGCGGGCCGGCTGTACGAGTACTTGAGACGCTACGATGGCATCGCCATCTCGCATACTTCCGCTACCAACATGGGCACGGACTGGCGCGACAACGACCCCGAGGTCGAACCGCTAGTGGAGATCTTCCAAGGCGATCGCGTTTCGGCCGAGTACGAGGGAGCGCCATTGGCGGCCAACAGCGAGAACATCACGTCCCAGATCGGGGGGTTCCGGCCGGCTGGGTATGTCTGGAACGCCTGGGGCAAGGGCTACAAGCTAGGTGTTCAAGCCGCCTCCGATCATCTCTCGACGCACTATTCCTACGCTTGCACTATTGCCGAGGAGTTCACACGCGAGGGCATGATGGACGCAATGAAGCAGCGTCACAGCTATGGCGCGACCGACAACATTATTCTCGATTACCGCTTGGAGACGCCCGACGGAACGGAGCACCTGCAGGGCGATATCGTCGAAACCGAGGATGGCTTCGAGCTGAAAATCCGCATCATCGGAACAACGCCGTTGCGACAGGTGGATCTGATCAAGAACCAGCAGTTTCTGCACACCCGTCAGAAACTCCCGCAGGATTCCACGTTCACGTTCGTCGACAAAGGCAAGCAGCCGGGAGAGGACTACTACTATGTGCGCGTGGTCCAAGAAGACGACAACGTAGCTTGGTCCTCGCCTATCTGGGTGACGACGCGATAGCCGGAGGTGGCTGGTGCGATTGGAAGGCAGGTATCTGTTGGCACGGACAAGAGCGCGCATCGCGCCTAGCGCCAGTGCTGCAAGGGAGATCCCCCATGGTTGACACCAAGCCAGCACTGCTCGCGCAAGACCTTGACCACCTCGTCCACCCGCTGCACAGTCGCAGGACCCATCGAGGCGGCCACGTTTGGGTACGAGGCCGCGGAGCCTTCATCTATGATGCCGACGGGCGAGGGTACCTTGACGGCCTGTCTGGGCTGTGGAACGTAGTAGCTGGCCACGGCAGGACGGAACTGGCCGAGGCCGCTCAGCGTCAGATGAGCGAGTTGGCCTATTGCTCCGGCTATGCAGGAAGTTCCAACGAACGAGCGATTGAACTAGCCACGCGGCTGGCCGAGCTGACTTACCCGTCAATCTCGCGATTCTTCTTCACATCCGGGGGCGGGGAAGCCAGCGAAACGAGCTTCAAGCTGGCGCGCTCGTATTGGAAGATCAAAGGCTACTCCCACAAGACGAAAGTGATTTCGCGCCAGTGGGGCTATCACGGTGTGACGCTGGCGGCGATGAGCGCCACCGGAATTTCGGGGTACTGGCCTCAGTTCGAACCGCGGGTGCCCGGCTTTGTGCATATCCCGTCACCATACCCGTATCGCTACGAGGCACCCGCCGGCCCAAGCCAAGGTGTCGCGGCCGCGGACGAACTGGAGCGGGCGATCCTGCGCGAAGGGCCCGACACTGTCGCTATGTTCTTGGCCGAGCCCGTGCAGGGTGCTGGCGGGGTGATCGTTCCCCAGGACGACTATTTCCCCCGCATCCGCCAGATCTGCGACAAGTACGACGTGCTCTTCGTGGCGGACGAGGTCATTACCGGATTCGGGCGCACGGGCAAATGGTTCGCGCTGGAGCATTGGGGCGTGCAGCCCGACATCATGCAATTTGCCAAGGCGATTACTTCCGGCTATTTCCCCTTCGGAGGGGTCGGCTGCACCGAGAAGATCGCGGCGGCTCTGGACGAGAGCGAAACGCCGTGGATGCACGCTTACACCTACAGCGCGCATCCGGTGGGTTGCGCCGTAGCATTGCGCAATCTCGACATCCTCGAGCGCGAGGGGCTTCCGTCTCAAGCGGCGGAAAAGGGAGCGTATCTCCTGACTAGATTGCGGGCGGCATTGGGTAACCATCCACATGTGGGCGAGATTCGCGGTAAGGGCTTGATGTGCGCGGTGGAGTTCGTCAAGGACCGGGCGACGAAGGCCGAGTTTGACCCGGCAGAGCGGGTCGGAGAAAGGCTCAACGCTGAGGTCCAGAAGCGCGGCCTGTTCAGCCGCCTGCGCGGAGACGTCTTCTGCCTGGCACCGCCGTTCGTGACGACGCAGGACGAACTGGACCGCATGGCCAGCATCTTGGGGGACTCCGTGGCAGCGGTGCTGGGCTAGCGGGCCCGGGATTGCGGCCTCGTCGCGTCTGCCCGAGTTCGTCCTTGTTACGGCGGGAAAGGCGAATCGATAACGAAGCAGGTCATGGACCGTTTGTTCGAGACACGACCAGCGTGGCCTGGAGAGTTGATGAAGTCCGTCACGTTTCCGATCACAAGCGTCACACGGCTCCGACGCGCCGCGGAGCGGGCTAGACAGAGCCGAGACAGTGGTTGGCTCGCCAGCGCCTACAATGCCGACAGGCTGATCGGTGTCTTCGACACCTTGCGGCTCAAGCCGGGTTTCGGCCTCTATGTAGATCAGTTCCCGGAAAATAGGAGCGAGAATGGCGCCATCTGGGCGGTACCGACCGAGGCCTCGTTTGTCATTGCGAACGCATGTGAATCGGCCGAATACGCGCGGTCATGTCCTCCGAAGCCACTGCATGCCGTAGCGTTGATGCAAGCGGTCGAGGGTGACGGGAGTCCGTGGTCCTACCTGTCGGCATCGATACTGCGGCGCGAAGCGGCGGAATTTGGGGCTTCTTGGCCCGGCTACGTCTGGACTGATCAGGCAATTCTGTCCAAGCTTCCCCGGAAGTCTGAAGATTCAAATTTTCCGGAGGACGAGCGCGACCTGACCAACGATTCGAATGCTACCGAATGGGCCTGGCACGGCAAGCCACCTCGCATCTGGGAGCCAACCTATTCGGACAAGGGGGCGACCAAGCAGATCATCCTACACATCCGGAATCCCGTCGGCGAAGACGAGATTTACCGGGCTACGGACATCTATCGGGCTGGAAGTTACGACTGCACGACTAGGACAAAGCTGTTGTGCACGAGCGGCTGTGGAATCATCTACTGACCGAATCCCTTCACGAGCGGCCTCCCGACGGCGGCGATGGGCCGAAAGCGAGTTCGCCTTAACCTGAAGTTCTGAAGGGAATTTGAGAACAACCTGTTGTGTTTCAAGCAGATG
>JAPPMG010000039.1 GCA_028819215.1 Bryobacterales bacterium | reverse complement strand
TTCATCGTCAGCAACCGCACGGACACGTGGTACTTCGCCAACAACAACGCGCGGCATTTCGCCTTCGACGCTGACGAGCGGTTCCTTCCCATCTACCAATTTGCCGCCAAGGACAACACGAAGATCACCCACCTCGACGACTTCGCGGAACGATTTCTAGCTAAGTGCACGCTCGGCCAGATGATCAGTAAGTACATGGTCCTCATCGCCAGCGAGCAGAAGCTCCTAATGATGCGCCCGTACCAGATCTACGCTGTGAAGGCCATCGTCGACTGCATCGACCAGAACTGCGGAAACGGCTACATCTGGCACACGACCGGCTCGGGCAAGACACTCACCGCTTTCAAAGCCTCGACGCTACTCAAGACCCACGAGGGCATCCACAAGTGTCTGTTCGTCGTCGACCGCAAGGACCTCGACCGCCAGACCCGTGAGGAGTTCAACCGGTTCCAAGAGAACTGCGTCGAGGAAAACACCAACACTGCGGCGCTTGTCCGTCGCCTCCAGTCCAACGACTACGCGGACAAGGTCATCGTCACGACGATCCAGAAGCTCGGGCTTGCCCTCGACGAGAACAGCAGGCATAACAAGCAGAACATCGCTCAGGGCCGGTCGACGTTCAAGCAGCGGCTTGAACAGCTCCGAGACAAGCGGATGGTCTTCATCTTCGACGAGTGCCACCGTTCGCAGTTCGGCGAGAACCACAAGGCCATCAAGGAGTTCTTCCCGAACTCCCAGCTCTTCGGCTTCACCGGCACTCCGATCTTCGGGGACAACGCGACCGTCAAGCAAGTCGAGGGAGCCGTCGCCACACTGCGAACTACCAAGGACCTCTTCCAGAAGGAACTTCACGCCTACACCATCACCCACGCGATCGAGGATCGGAATGTCCTCCGTTTCCACGTCGACTACTACAGGCCGAAGGACGCCCCTGCCCTAAAGCCCGGGCAATCCCTCGCCAAGCAGGCGGTTGCTCAAGCTATCCTCGACAAGCACGACGCCGCGACCGGAGGTCGACGCTTCAACGCGCTGCTGGCCACTGCCTCGATCAACGACGCCATCGAGTACTACAAGGTCTTCAAGCAGCTTCAAGCCCAACGCCAAGCCGACGACCCCGAGTTCGTCCCCTTCAATGTCGCTGCTGTCTTCTCGCCGCCAGCGGAGGGCAACAAGGACGTCCAGCAGATCCAAGAGGACCTCCCCCAGGAGAAGGAGGACAACCGGCACGACCCGGAGGGGAAGAAGACCGCGCTCAAGGCCATAATTGCCGACTACAACCAGATGTATGGCACGAACCACGACATCAACAACTTCGACCTCTACTACCAAGATGTCCAGCAACGCATCAAGGACCAGCAATTCCCCAATCGCGACTTGCCCGACAAGGGCGCCGAAAAGATCGACATCACCATAGTCGTCGACATGCTCCTCACTGGTTTTGATGCCGTGTGCCTAAACACGCTCTACGTCGACAAGAACCTCAAGCATCACGGCCTGATCCAAGCCTTCTCCCGCACCAACCGCGTTTTCAACGCGACCAAGCCCTACGGTCACATCCTCGACTTCCGCCAGCAGCAAGACAGCGTCGACAACGCCATTGCTCTCTTCTCCGGTGCGCAGGCTGACCGGGCTCGCGAGATTTGGCTGGTCGACAAGGCTCCCGTCGTCATCGACAACTTCAAGCAGGCCGTCGCCGATCTCGGAGAGTTCATGCTGTCGCAGGGCCTCGAAGCCACACCCGATCAGGTGAACAACTTGAAGGGCGACGACGCCCGTGCCCAGTTCATCAAGCGGTTCAAGGTGATCCAGCGCCTCCAGACCCAGATCGACCAGTACACCGACCTTACCGACGAACAGCGCGAGCAGATTGAGCAGGTTCTACCCAAGGACGACATCCGCGCTTTCCGCGGTGCCTATCTGGAAACCGCCCAGCGACTGAAGGAGCAGCAGGGCGCGCCCGGAATGAGCGGCGCGCCGACCAACCTCCAAGTCGACCAGCTCGACTTCGAGTTCGTCCTCTTCGCCTCCGCCGTCATCGACTACGACTACATCATGAAGCTGATCGCCAAATACTCGGGTCAAGACCCGAAGAAGCTCACGATCAGCCGCGAGCAGCTCATCGGCCTGATCGAATCCGACGCCAAGTTTCTGGACGAGCGGGAGGAGATCACAGAGTACGTCCGCTCACTCAAGGAGGGCGAAGGCCTCGACGAGGCCGCGATCCGCGCCGGCTACGAGCAGTTCAAGGCCGAGAAGCAGGCCAAGGAAATCGAATGCCTCGCCCAGGCCCATGGCCTGACGACCGAGTCGCTATCGTCCTTCGTCAACACCGTCCTCCAGCGCATGATCTTTGACGGCGAGCAGCTCACCGACCTGATGGAGCCGCTCGGCCTCGGCTGGCGCGATCGTCGCGAGCGCGAACTCAGGTTCATGGCCGATCTTGTCCCGCTCCTGAACAAGCGTGCCCACGGCCGGGACATCTCGGGACTCAACGCCTACGAGTCGGGGACGGCGCGATGAGAGCCGACATGCCGGTGCCCTTGGTGCCCACCCTGCGGTTTCCAGAGTTTCGAAACGGACCCAGATGGGACTTGCTGACTCTGTCATCCGCCAGCGATGTGAACCCATCAAATGACGGGTTGCCAGAGTTCTTCATCTATATCGACCTTGAGTCTGTCAAGAGCAGCATGCTGATCGGACGCAAAGAGATCAGCCGAGACGCTGCACCGAGCCGTGCTCAGCGACTCCTGAGTCGCAAAGACATCATTTACCAGACCGTTCGACCCTATCAACGCAACAACCTCTTGTTCGACATTGACGACGGGTACGAGTATGTAGCTTCAACGGGCTATGCACAGCTTCGAGCACATGAATGTCCAGAGTTCCTGTATCAGCTACTTCACACGGACTCGTTTGTGAACAGCGTCTTGGCACGATGTACAGGCTCTAACTATCCTTCGATCAATCCCTCGGCTCTTGCATCTATTCGCGTGGCACTACCGCGGAAACCAGAGCAGCATAAGATCGCCGACTGCCTCGGCTCGCTGGACGACCTCATCGCGGCGGAGGGCCGGAAGCTCGAAGCCCTGTGGCAGCACAAGTTAGGACTGATGCAGCAGTTGTTCCCCCAAGCAGGCGAAACCATTCCACGGCTACGGTTTCCGGAGTTTGCACATGGCCCAGTCTGGGACCACGCCACCGTTGCTGATCTTGTTGAGACGGTCACTCCGCCAAGGAAGCTGACGACTTCCACATACCTTCCTGATGGTCGTTTTCCGATCATCGACCAGTCGCAGAACTACATCTGCGGGTGGACGAACGACAACGAGGCTGTCATCACGAGGCCGCTTCCGGTCATCGTCTTCGGCGATCACACCTGCGTGCTGAAGTTCGTCAATCGGACATTCGCACAGGGGGCGGACGGCGTCAAGATTCTCACGGCAAGGAGACACGTGTCGACCTTGTTCCTCTATCACCAGTTGAAGTACCGACCAGTGGTAATGGAAGGGTACAAACGGCACTTCTCTGCATTGAAGGATAGAGTGGTTTTCTTTCCCGATACGAAGTCAGGCGAGCAGCAGAAGATCGCCGACTGCCTCGGCTCACTGGAAGATGTGCTCGCCGCACAGGCCCGGAAGATCGACACCCTTAGGCAGCAAAAGCAGGGCTTGCTACAACAGCTTTTTCCAAGTCTGGTGACGAAATGAAAACCATCCAAGACATTGCTTCAGAACTGTGCGCCGACGCTGCCCCAGTTCAGTTGCTCTACGCTTTCAATTCGGTGGGCAAGACGCGGCTGTCGGTCGCGTACCAGAACGCGACACGAGACGCCGAAGGAAGGCACACGGGCATTTGCTACAACGCGTACAGCGAGGATCTCTTTGTCTGGAACAATGACATCGAGAACGATCAGGCCAACATCCGACTCACCATCCTCCCCAGCAGTCTCAGCAGCCTTCACGCTGATCTCAACGAACTTGACGTCCACGCGAAGCTGAAGCCATACAGACCGAGCTTCGACTTCCGCTTCATCATGCACGCAGATGCGGAGAAGGGAATCGAGTCGATTTCATTTTTTCCCGCAGGTACTCAGCCCGGAGACGTTCCGGCGATAAAGATCTCGCGCGGCGAGGAGCGAGTGTTTGTCTGGTGCTTCTTTTTGGCGATGATGGAAGTGGAAGGTTGGGCGGATAGGCGGCCTCGCCATCTATTCATCGACGATCCAGTCTCAAGCCTCGATGACCACAATATCTTCGTAACCGCATCGACGCTGTACGACCTGATCGAGAAGCATTTCGGCGAACGGAAGATCATCATTGCCACTCATCATGTCGGGATGTTCTCGATCCTGTCCGATTGGTTGATGAAGGGCGACAAGAGCGGCAAGTACAAAAAGAAGACAAGAGCGAGCATCCTGAGCGGTAAGCGCGGCGAAGTCTCGCTGGAAACCCACCAGAGCGACGTGTTCCTCTATCACCTTCGAGTCCTTCAGCTGCTGGAGCAAGCTCGGAAGGAGAACGATGTCCGTGCATACCACTTGGCCCTTCTTCGTCAGCTGCTGGAGAGCGTGTCATCGTTCCTTGGTGTTGGTCGGATCAGCTACGCACTCGAACGCATCGGCTTCGAGGACGCGGAGGAGATCACCCGAATCGTGAACGCCCTCGCCCACAAGAATGTTTACTACTACGAATCCGACCTCCTCGTTCCGGATAGCTTGGCGCTGTTTGACGAGATTTATGAGAAGCTGAACACGCGGTACGCCTTCGTCATTCGTGCGAGCTAAACGATGACAGCGAAAAACCAGAAACAGCTTGGCAAGACGCTCTGGTCCATCGCCGACCAACTCCGCGGAGCGATGAACGCAGACGACTTCCGCGACTACATGCTCGTGTTCCTGTTCCTCCGCTACATCTCGGACAACTACGAGCGGGCTGCGAAAAAGGAACTAGGACGCGACTATCCCGACCCGAACGCCATCAGCAACGGCGGGCGGTCCTCACTGTCTCTCTGGTACGAGCAGAACCCCGAAGATGTGTCGGCCTTCGAGAGGCAGATGCGGCTCAAGGCGCACTATGTCATTCGCCCCGAACACCTCTGGGCCAGCATCGCCCACCTAGCCCGCACCCAAGACGGTGAGTTGCTCGACACGCTCCAGGCAGGCTTCAGGTACATCGAGAACGAATCGTTCCAGAGCACCCTTTCAGGGCTCTTCTCGGAAATCAATCTCGGCTCTGAAAAGCTTGGGAAGACCTACGCAGACCGGAACGAGAAGCTCTGCGCGATCATCACCAAGATAGCCGAGGGCCTCGCGGAGTTCTCCACGGACAGTGACGCCCTCGGCGACGCCTATGAGTACCTGATCGGCCAGTTCGCCGCCGGTTCGGGTAAGAAGGCCGGTGAGTTCTACACGCCGCAGCGGATCTCGGACATCCTCTCCGCGATCATCGTGCTCGACAGCCAGGAGCCGAAGACCGGCAAGCGGAAGCACCTCGCCAGCGTGATGGACTTCGCCTGCGGCTCGGGCTCGCTGCTCCTTAATGTGCGCAAGCGCATGGGGGCGCACGGCATCGGAAGGATCTACGGTCAGGAGAAGAACATCACCACCTACAACCTTGCGCGGATGAACATGCTGCTGCATGGGCTGAAGCTCTCAGAATTCGAGATCTATCACGGTGACACGCTGACCAACGACTGGGACTTGCTCCGCGAGACGAACCCAGCCAAAAAGCCCCACTTTGACGCCGTGGTTGCGAATCCGCCGTTCAGCTACCGCTGGGACCCTAACGAGGCCTTAGGCGAGGATGTGCGCTTTAAGAACCACGGACTAGCCCCGAAATCGGCGGCCGACTTCGCGTTCCTGCTGCACGGGTTTCACTACCTCAAGGATGACGGTGTGATGGCGATCATCCTGCCGCACGGCGTGCTGTTCCGTGGCGGCGCGGAGGCGGCGGTCCGCCGCAAGCTCCTTGACGACGGACACATCGACACCGTCATCGGCCTGCCGGCGAACTTGTTCTACTCGACCGGCATCCCGGTCTGCATCCTCGTGCTTAAGAAGTGCAAGAAGCCCGATGATGTCCTGTTCATCAACGCGTCCGAGCATTTCGAGAAGGGCAAGCGGCAGAACTACCTTTCCGACGAGCATATTGAGAAGATCATCCACACCTACCAGCAACGTCCAGAGAGTGTAGATCAGTACGCCAGACGAGTGGAGATGGGCGAGATTGAGGCCAACGACTGCAACCTGAACATCTCGCGGTATGTCAGCACGGCCGAGCAGGAGGTCGCTATCGATCTGTCGGTGACGCATCAGGAGTTGGTCGAGATCGACAAGCAGATTCAGGACACAACGGCGAAACACAACGCGTTTCTGAAGGAACTTGGGCTATCTCCTTTGCCAGCGCCCAATAGGTAATCGAAGCGATCCCTCCTCCTATGGCTGGTGTCGCATGCACGCAGCTCTACGGGGTAGCAGCTCGATCATGAAGCACTTGAAGATCAAACGCCTGATGGCGGCGGTCGCACGAGCAGATCCTCGAGCGGGCCGAGGCCGCCGTAGCGCGGCGGGTTCGCTGAAGTGGCTATCCAAGGAGGCGCGGGTTCTGGTTGCGATCAAGAAAGGCATCCAGAAATGCAGGCAGCCGACGGTTCGCCAACTTGCTCTTACAACTTCGTTTGGATAGACGCCTCACCTTTCGTCCGCTTCGGCTTCTCCGCGAATTGGAAGCCGGGACAACTAACGTCGCCAACTCCGCGTGATGCAATCTCTCGGCGTACATGTGTTCGACAGAAAGGGACATCTGGCGGTTCATGCCTCCCCCGAGTGTCCGGTAGCGATTCGCGAACTCGTTCACATAGAGTGCCCGATGGCTCGGGCTCCCTCGTGCTCGGCTGTGGCCGCCGGTGGCCTCAGTGACGCAGCAGTGCGGGCTGCGGATCCGCGACTTGGCCACGTGGCCGTTGCTTCGAGCCAGCCACGCCGCGGTCCCCGAGTTCTGCGCGGGCCTTGGCGGCAAGGCGCATCAGGCGGCTGACCACCTGCGGGTACTGCGACGCGAGGTCTCGCTGGCTCCCGATGTCCGCTTCCAGATCGAAGAGAAGCGGGCTGCTCGATCCCGCCGTACCGAAGTGGGGGTGCCGGCTGGCGGGTTCCGGGAGCGGGACAAACAGCTTCCACTTGCCCGAGCGAACGGCCTGAAGCTCGTCTTGCTGGAAGTAGTACAGCTCCTCTCTCGGAGATCGTGCATCACCACTGCCAAGCAATGCGGCGCCAACGTCCACCCCGTCGATGTCGCGATCTTCGGGCACTTCCGTGGCCGCCAGTGCGGCAAGCGTCGGGAGCAGGTCGAGCATGCTCATCAGTTCGGCGGACTGGGTGCCTGCCGGGATCGTGCCCGGCCACCAGGCGATGGCTGGAACGCGGAATCCTCCCTCGGCAGTGCTGTAGCCACGCCCGTGGAGCGGCAGGTTGCTGCCACGCGCGGGACTGCTCGGATCGGGTGCCAGCGGAGCGCCGTTATCCGACGTCCACAAGACAAGCGTCGTGGAGCTGAGTCCGGTCCGGACGAGCTTGTCAAGGATCCGGCCGGTCGACCAGTCGAGTTCCTCGACCGAATCTCCCCACGGGCCGTTGGAACTGTTGCCACGGAAGGCCTCGCTGGCGAACGGTGCCGCGGTGCTGCCGGGCATGGCGTGCGCCAGATACAGGAAGAACGGTCGATCAGCGTGCTCGTCAATGTAGCGCAACGCTTCTTCGGTGTAGCGCTTGGTGAGCAGGTCGCGGTCAACCGGTGCCTCGATCACGGACTCGTCCCGCAGCAGTGGCAGGGGCGGCCATTCATCCCCGTCGAAGCGCTGGCGATTCCGGACGCCCAACCGGCGCGTCATGTCGTCGCTGTAGGGAATGCCGAAGTACGAATCGAAGCCATGCCTAGTGGGCAGGAATTCCGGTTGGTCGCCCAGGTGCCACTTGCCGATGATGGCCGTGGCGTAACCTGCGGACCGCAGCAGTTCGGCGATCGTGAGCTCATCCGCGTGCAGTCCGTAGGGAGAGATCGGGCGCAGGACCAGGCCGTCCCGCGGGTTCGTGTGCAGGCCGATGCGCTGCGCGTAGCAGCCCGTCATTAGGCTGGCGCGCGACGGCGTGCATACACCCGCGCTGGCATAGAAGTGCGTCAGCTTGCGGCCTTCCCGGGCCATCCGGTTCAGGCTTGGCGTCCGGTGGTGGCGCGAACCGAACGGCTCGATGTCGCCGTAGCCGAGGTTGTCGGCCAGCAGCAGGACTATGTTGGGCGGCTGCGCTTCCGCCGCAGCCGGCATAAGGGCTGCCAACAGGACCGTAGCGCCCAGCAGAGCGATCACGCGAACAGATCCTGTATGACCGTCCCGCCAAAGTCGGTCAGCTTCTCATGGCGGCCATTGTGCAAGTACCAGAGCTGGTTCTGGTCCAAGCCGAGCGCGTGCAAGATGCTGGCGTGAAAATCACGCATGATGAAGGGCCGGTCGACGGCGTGCAGTCCGAACTCGTCCGTGGCACCGATGGCCTGGCCGCCCCGCACTCCGCCTCCCGCAAACCACATGGTATAGCCGTGTGGGTTGTGGTCGCGGCCGTTGCCATCCTGGGACGTGGGCAGCCGCCCGAACTCCGCGCCCCAGATCACGAGCGTCCGCTCCAGCAGGCCCCTCTGCTTGAGATCCTGCAGCAGCGCCGCGATCGGCACATCACTGTGTCCGGCCATCTTTTCGTGGTTCTGCTTCAGGTGCTTGTGCGCGTCCCACTGCATGCTCAGTGGGCCGCCGCCGGAGTAGATCTGGATGAAGCGGACGCCGCGCTCCACGAGCCGCCGCGCCAGCAGCAGTCGCGTGCCGAACTCCCTGGTGTGGTCCTGTTCCAGCCCATATGAGCGCTTGGTCGCGTCGGTCTCCTTGGTCAGGTCGACGGCCTCCGGTGCGTGGGACTGCATGCGGAACGCCAGTTCGTAGGCGGCGATGCGAGCCTGCATCTCGCTATCCAGCGGACCGCTGTCGATTTCGTTCATCGCCTGCAGCAGGTCCAGCATGTCGCGCTGGCGGGCCTCGCTCATCCCGGCGGGGCGCTTCAAGTGGAGGATCGGGTTGGGTCCGGGCCGCAATAGGGTGCCCTGATAGACCGACGGCAGGAAGCCTTGGCTCCAGCACGAAGTGCCGCCTTCCGGCGTGCCCTCGGGCTGGGGCATGACCACGTACGCGGGCAGGTTTTCCGACTCCGACCCCAGGCCGTATGTCACCCACGAGCCGATGCTGGGGTGGGTGGCGAACAGGCGCCCATTATGAACTTCGTACATCGCGGGAGCGTGCACGACGCTGTGTGTGACGAACGATCTGACGAAGCAGATTTCATCGACGTGGCGGGCAACGTTCGGGAATAGCTCCGAGACGGGCAAGCCGCTCTGGCCGTGGCGTCGGAATTGCCACGGTGTGCCCAAGATCGGGTTCGTGCCGTCCGTGAACTGGCCTCCGACCGAGCCGAAGCTCTCCGGCAGCGGCTCGCCCGCGCGCCGGTTGAGCATCGGCTTGGGATCGAACGTGTCCATCGAACTGGGCGCGCCGACGTTGAAGATGAAGATGACCGCGTCGGCCGTAGCCCCGAAGTGCGGCCGCTTGGCGCGGAGCGGATTCGCCGCGGCCTCGGCCAGCGCGGTCCGGGCCAGCAAGTGCTGTAGTGCGAGCGCGCCGAATCCGTTGGCCGCGCGGAACAACAGGTCGCGCCGCGAAGTCGCGCCGAGGGTGGCTGCGTTGCTAAGGTCGGTAGACGAATTCATTGCGGTTCAGCAAGACGAGCGCGAAGTCGTGCAGCGCGCCGGATTCCGACCGGAGAAAGCTGCCGGCCAGAGCGCGCTCGGCCGGAGTGGGCTGGCGGGCCAGCGTGAACTCGAATCCGCGCCTGACCTGGCAATCGGTATCGTACTCGCCGCAATGCTGCAGGATGCGGCCGGCGAGGGAGCGGGATTGATCCTGCATGAAGTCGCTGTTGAGCAGGCTCAGCGATTGCAGGGCGTGAGTCGATGTTTGTCGTACGGAGCACGATGTCATCGTGTCGGGCTGGTCAAAGTTGGCGAGGAAGGGCAGGCGCACCGTGCGCTTGTTCAGCAGATACAGGCTCCGCCTGTCGTGCTGGTGACGGTCGGGGGTGACGGGCCAGAGGTTGTCCGGCTCGGCCTCGGTGAAGATCAGGTCATAGACCTCCCTTTCGATCGGGATGCGCACCGGCCGGCCAGTCAGCGAGCGGTTGAGGCGGCCGGAGGCCGCCAGCGCGCTGTCGCGGATCGCTTCGCCGGACAAGCGCCGGCGATGGGCGCGCCAATACCAGCGGTTGTCCGGATCGATCGCGGCCTGCTTCGGGTCGATCTCGGAGGACTGCCGATACGCGCTCGAGAGGACGATCAATCGGTCGATGGCCTTGACGCTCCAGCCTTCGCCGGCAAAGCGCAACGCCAGGGCGTCGAGTAGCTCCGGGTGTGTCGGCATGCCGCCGAGCAGACCGAAATTGTTCGGATCCTGCATCAGGCCCCGGCCCATGCGGAATTCCCAGATGCGGTTGACCATCACGCGCGCTACCAGAGGATTCTGCTCCGAGGTCAGCCACCGTGCCAAGGCGGACCTGCGTCCGGGGCCGGCGGACGGCGCTTCCAAGCCGAGAGCTCCGACCACTTGCGGGAATCCGGGCGTCACGACCTTGCCCTTGCGGCGGTAGTCGCCCCCTTGCAGGATGTGGCTGGGCGGCACTTCCTCAACGTTGGCCACGGCGAAGGCCGCCGCAGGGGGATCGGGCCGATGCAGTTCCAGAGCGTGCAGCTTCTGCCTCAGGGCAGCCCGACGCTGCCGGGTGTCTGGGGGCATCAGCGGAACGATCTCGTACCAGACCGGTTTGATCTGCGACTCGGCTTCCTTGGCCAAGCGAGCTTGCTCCTCGGTGCGGTCGTCTTTGGCAATCTCGAGCGCCGCAGCAAAGGCTGCCTCGAGAGCTGCCCGCTTGCGTTCCCGGACCTGGGTATTGAACGGCTCTTCGATCTCCTTGAGCCGGGCCTTGAGCGGCTCAACCCGGGCTTCGTGCTCGGCAAGGGCCTTTTCCTGGGCGGCGATCTGCTCCTCGCTCGCGATAGGCAGATCCTTGAGTTCTGTCGCTCCGAAGAAGGACTCCAAGCGGTAGTAGTCCTCTTGGCTTATCGGGTCGAACTTGTGGTCGTGGCAGCGCGCGCACTGTACCGTTAGCCCCAGCAGGCCCTGTCCTACGCCAAGCGCCATTTCTGTCAGCACCTCCTGGCGGGCCTCTTCCTTGTCCTGATTTCCGGAGGTGACATGGCGCGGCCCCGCACCGTGAAATCCGGTCGCTACCAGAGACTCGTTGCTGGTCGGAAAGAGCTCGTCGCCGGCCACCTGCTCCCGCACGAAGCGGTCGTAGGGCTTGTCTGTATTGAACGCGCGGACCACATAGTCTCGGTAGCGCCAGCCGTGCTCCCTGTAGCCATCGCGCTCGAAGCCGTCCGTGTCGGCGAAACGGACCACGTCAAGCCACTTTTGCGCCCAGCGCTCGCCGTAGTGCGGCGACGCCAGGAGGGAATCGACCAAACGCTCGTAGGCGTGTGGCGACGGATCAGAGAGGAACGAAGCCGCTTGCTCGGGCGTTGGCGGCAGGCCCGTCAAGTCGAGGCAGACCCGACGCAGCAAGCGTTCCCTGCTTGCCTCAGGCGACGGTTCCAAGCGCTGCTCTCGCAGCGCTAGCCGAATAAAGACATCGATCGGATTGCTGGCCCAAGCGGTCTGGTCCGCGAGCGGCTCGGGCCGTGTCGGCGGGCGGAACGACCAGTACTGGCTGGATGCTTCCGAGGTGCCGGCCGCATTCAGGGGAGTAAGCCCTAGCGATGCGCCTAGACAGATCGCCGCAGTGGCCAGCGATTCGGTCAACGCCCGGCCCACGAGACCCATTATATGGACATCCTGCTATCGCTGATCGGCATCTCTTTCGGGAGCCATCAATTCCCGCTGCCGTTTAATGGCCGCTTGGATCTCCGCCACCACTTCTGGATAGCGGTCGGCGACGTTCCATCTTTCGCCGATATCGGTGCTGAGATCGAACAGCTGCGGCGAGCGGTGCTTCGTGTGGTTGGCGTAACCTCGCCAGCCGATCTGCTTCTCCGTGCCCAAGGATTCCCAGGACTCCAGGACCAGCTTGAATTCGTTTACGCGGGCCGCCCACAGATTTCCGGGCCGGCCATAGTAGAACCACTCGTGTCGCGGGCTCGGCTCGCCCCGCAGCAGGGTGCCTGAGAGATCGATCGAGTCGAACTCCCTGCCGTCTGGAAGGCTTGCGCCCGTCAACGTCGCGACCGTGGTCATCAAGTCCACGTTGACGCCGATCCCGTCGACCACGGCGGGCCGGATCGTTCCCGGCCAGTAGAAGATGCCCGGCACGCGCAGTCCGCCATCCCAGCCGGTGAGTTTTCCGTCCCGCAGCCCGCCGGGCGAGCCGCCGAGGTCGAAATACGTTAGCCAAGGGCCGTTGTCGCTACTGAACCAAATCAGAGTGTCTTCGGCCACTCCGGCTCGCTCCAGAGCGCTAACAACCTCGCCGACCGACCAGTCGAGCTCTTCGATTACGTCGCCATAGAGCCCCGCGTCGCTGTGCCCTTCGAAGTCCGACGAGCGGAAGATGGGCACGTGCGGCATGCTGTGGCCGATGAAGAGCATGAAAGGTTGGTCGGCCTGCTCGCTAATCCAGCGCACCGCTTCCTCCGTATATCGCTTTGTCAGCGTGGGCTGGTAGGCCGGTGTCTCGACGGCCTCCTTCTGGCGGTACAGCGAGATCGGGAAGTCCGCGCTCGTGGCGTTCTTGATGTTTTCGTATGTCCGCTCGAAGCCTTCCCGCAGCGGCGCGTCGTTGCTGCCGACGAGTCCGAAGAATGCGTCGAAGCCCTGGTCGTTGGGATGCGAGCCTTGGTAGTTGAAGCGCCCGCTCAGGCCCCACTTTCCGACATAGGCCGTCGCGTAGCCGCGCTGCTTGAGCATTTCTGCCATGGTGACCTCCGCGTCGGGCAGGTCAGCCCACAGATTCTTGCCGTTGCGGTGGATCCGGATCGGCATTCTCCCGGTCACCAGGGCGACGCGGCTGGGATTGCACATCGGCGCGGAGGCGTAAAACGAGGTCCAGCGCTGGCCCTCCCGGGCGATTCGGTCGATGTTCGGTGTTCGAATCAGAGGGTGGCCCTGAATGGACAGATCTCCATACCCGAGGTCGTCGGCGAGTATGAGCACGATGTTCGGAGGCCGCGTATCGGTCGGCGCGGCCGTATTGCAGGACGCGATCGCCGCGGCTAGCAGGATGGCTCCGATCGTTGCAAGTAGGGTGCGCCGCATGGGCAGAGATGTATCCGTTCGGGTGGATCGCGCCTGTGGCATGAGCTCGCTGAAGCTACCATTGTCGCCACTGCGGCAACCCGACCGCCATTCGCGAGAGGTGGGCAGGCCCCGTCTGCTCGTGGCGTTGCGCGGCGGGATGATGCTAACTTGAGTCTCTAGTCCGGGTCGCAGGCACCAAATCGCGCCGAGGCCGGATTTCTGGCCATGGCTGCACTTGGCATTCCGACGGCAAGAGTGCCGCTCCTACTGCGGGCATCGGTAGCGCTGCCTGCCGCCCTCTTCGCTTGGTTCTGTTCGCTAGTGCCGCGTGTCTCGTCCGGCGAGACGCTGCATTGGGAGATCGGCTGGATCCCGCAGCAAGGCATCGCGCTGAGCTTCTTTGTCGACGGGCTGAGCCTGCTGTTCGCCTTGGTCATCACAGGAATCGGCACGCTGATCGTGCATTACGCGAGCGAGTACATGCGGGGCCGCCCGCAGTTGCCGCGCTTTACCGCGTTTCTCCTAGCCTTCATGCTGTCGATGCTGGGGGTGGTGCTGGCGGACAACCTGATCGCCCTGTTCATCTTCTGGGAACTGACCGGCCTGACATCGTTCCTGTTGATCGGCTACCAGCACGAGGACGCGACCGCGCGGCGCGCCGCACTGCAAGCCCTGCTGGTCACTGGAGTGGGCGCGTTGGCGATGCTTGCCGGTTTCGTGCTGCTGGGCGAGGCGGCCGGCACGTACAGCTTGCGGGAATTGCTCGCCGGGGACGCGAGCCTGGCAGGCGCGTCGAACTATCCTTGGATCTTGGCGTTGGTCTTGGCTGGTGCCTTCACCAAGTCCGCGCAGTTCCCTCTTCATTTCTGGCTGCCCAACGCGATGGTGGCACCGACCCCTGTGTCGGCCTATCTTCACTCGGCCACGATGGTCAAGGCCGGGGTGTTCCTGCTGGCCCGGATGTCGCCCGTGCTCGGCGGAACCGAGGCGTGGAGCGTGACGCTGGTTGGCTTTGGCGCGGTGACCGCCGTCTATTCGGCGTTGGCTTCAGTGACGCGCACGGATCTCAAGCAGGTCTTGGCTTACACCACCGTGATGGCACTGGGCACATGTGTGATGTTTCTCGGCCTGCCGGGAGAAGCGGCAGGCGCGGCGCATTCCACCGCCGCTGTCGCGGCCATGGCCTTCATCCTCGTGCATGCCTTGTACAAGGCGGCATTGTTCATGGCTGTCGGTACGATCGAACACTCAACAGGCACTCGGGACATTGCCCGCCACGGTGGTTTGCGCCACGTGCTTGGCCCGACGTTCGTGGGCACGGCACTCGCAGCTGTTTCGATGGCCGGCTTGCCACCGTTCATCGGCTTTGTCGGCAAGGAACTGCTGTATTCGAGCGCGTATGAATCAGCATTCGGCGGGTTTGCCCTATTCGCCATCGTCGCCGCTAGCGTGCTCATCGTGACGGCCGCCATGCTGGTGGCCGTGGTGCCGTTCTTCGGAACGATGAAGCAATCCGCTCGGGACGCACACCCCGTTACGTGGCAACTGTGGATCGGTCCCTTGCTGCTGGGCCTGCTCGGCTTGGTCGCAGGAGTTGCGACCACTCCCGTGTTTCACGGTCTGGTATTGCCCGCAGCTGCGGCGATCGCACCCGTGCCGGAGCACTTTGAGCCCGGGCTCTGGCACGGCTTCAACTCGTTGTTGCTGCTGTCGCTCGCTACTTGGGCCACTGGGGCGTTCGTCTTCTGGCTGCGACCTTACATGCTGTCGGTGCCGGGGGCGCTGCTCGACCGTTTGCCAGTCACCGGCGACCGGGTCTATGACGCGACCATGGATGGCATCGCGCGGTTCTCGACCGCGCTGACCCGCCGCATGCAGCCCGGCATCCAGAGCCGCTACATCCTGGCGGTCTTCGCCACCCTGGCTCTGAGCGTCGGCGCAACCCTAGTGGCCAAGGACGCAATTCACTTGCCTTCCCAGATGCCCAGCGTGACTTTCGGGGAGTGGACCTTGGTGGCCGTGATCTCAGCGTCCGTTCTCACCGTGATTCTGAGCAAGTCCCGCTTGTTGGCGATCTGTGCGCTGGGAGTAGTCGGCACGGCCATCAGCCTAGTCTTCTTGCTGCGCGGGGCGCCTGACGTGGCCATGACTCAGCTGATTGTCGAGACTCTGGTGGTTGTGATCGTCGCGATCGTCTTGCTCAAGCTCCCCGATTTCCGGAATGAGATTCGCCAGCCGCTCTCGGAACGCTGGCGTGACGCGGCCATCGCTGTCGCGGTTGGCACTGTGACCACCCTTGTACTCCTCGCGGTCACCACCGAGCCGCCGCAGCTGGCGCTGACCGAGTATTTCGAGTCGATGGCGGTTCCAGGCGCCCATGGGCACAACGTTGTCAATGACATACTCGTCGATTTCCGCGCAATGGACACGCTGGGCGAGATCTCGGTCTTGGTGATAGCCGCCGCTGCGGTCTGCGCCCTGCTCCGACGCCGGACGCGCTACCGCATTGATCGCTTCCAAAGGCTCCAGCGCAGGTACGCGGCAGGTCCGGGCGGCGCCCGGGCGTCCGAGGAGGACGCATGAATACGCTGATCCTGCGCGAGACCACGCGCGTGCTCTTCACGCTGATTCTCGTTTTCTCGGTGGCAACGCTCTTGCGCGGTCACGACGCCCCGGGCGGCGGCTTTGTAGGTGGGCTGATCGCGTCGACCGCATGTTGCCTCTATGTCTTCGTGGCCGACGCGAAGGACGTGCGCCGCTTGGTTCGGACCGACCCGCTCAAGACTGCGGCCGCAGGGCTCGCGCTTGCGATCCTCTCGGGGTTGATCGGAATCCTGCTGGGAGGCCGTCCGTTTCTTTCTGGAGAGTGGGCTGAGATCGGTGGTGTCGAGATCGGCACGCCGCTCCTTTTTGACTTCGGGGTCTACTTGGTGGTTGTGGGAGCAGTTCTCACCTTCGTGCTTGAGATCAAGGAGCCAGGTGCCGTGCCTCCGCCCGACAGCGAGAAATGATCAGAGCGCTCTGATGGAAACGGTTATCGCAGTCTTGGTAGGGGTCTTGATGGCCTCGAGCGTGTATCTGATGCTACGCCGGAACTTGGTGCGCTTCGTCTTGGGCTTGGCCCTGATCTCGCACACCGCGAATCTATTGATCTTCTCCTCCGGCGGCCTGCAGGGCACGTTTCCGCCGCTGGTTCCTCCTGGAGAGTTGGTACCGGGGGCGGGTGCCGCGAACGCCCTGCCACAAGCGCTGATGCTCACTGCGATTGTGATTTCATTTAGCGTGTTCGCCTTCCTGCTGGTGCTGGCCTTCCGGACCTACCAGCGCTTGGAAACCGTAGATCCCGACTCGATGCGCTCTGCCGAGCCAGTGCCGGCCGAGGCCGGAACGGACCGCTCGGTATCTGGAGATCCGCAATGAGCTGGCTCCTGGCCGGTGCCATCGTGTTGCCGCTGGCCTGCGGAGTATTGGGCCTGTCCCTGCGGCCCCACCGCGCCATGCAGCAGATGGTCAGCCTTGTGGCGGGCATTGGGCATCTAGGGATCGCGACCGCGCTGTTGGTGAAGGTGTGGAGCGACGGCATCCTGGTGGCGCAGGTCGGCGGGTGGCCGGCTCCGTTCGGGATCACGCTGGTCGCCGACCACTTCAGCTCCGCCATGGTGCTGATCACCGCTATCATGGGCGTGGCGACAATCGTGTACGCCCTCTGCGACATCGACCAGAGATCGCTCGTCAAGGACTTTCACCCTCCCCTACAAGCTTTGATCGGGGCCGTCTGCGGCGCCTTTCTCACCGGGGACATCTTCAACCTATACGTCTGGTTCGAGGTGATGCTGATCGCTTCCTTGGCGCTGCTGATTTCCGGGGGGCGCAAGGCGCAGTTGGACGGCGCGGTGCGCTATGCCGCGCTGAGCCTGGTCGCCACCACTCTGCTCCTCAGTGGCATCGGACTGCTGTACGGCATGACCGGCACACTCAACATGGCCGACCTGCACTTGCGCGTGCAGCAGGTCGAGAACCAAGGGTTGCTCTCGGTCGTGGCGATCCTATTCATCGTCGCGTTCGGCATCAAGGCGGCGGTGTTCCCTTTGTTCTTCTGGTTGCCCGCCAGCTACCACACGCCGAAAGTGGCGGTTTCGGCGATCTTCGCGGGACTGCTGACCAAGGTGGGTGTGTATTCGATGATCCGTGTATTCACGCTGATCTTCACTCACGATGTCGGCTATACGCACGGCATCTTGCTTTGGACCGCCGGCCTGACGATGGTGACCGGTGTGCTGGGCGCGGCTTCGCACAATGAGCTCAGGCGCATTCTCTCGTTCCACATCATCAGCCAAATCGGGTATATGGTCCTGGGGCTGGCCCTGTTCACCCCGCTGGCCTTGGTGGGCGCGGTGTTCTACATCTTGCATCACATCATCGTCAAGGCCAATCTGTTCTTCGTGGCGGGAGCCGCCGAGCGGTTGTCGGGGTCGAGTGATCTGAAGACCCTGGGCGGAGTGTATCGCGAGCAGCCGCTGCTGGCGGCGCTGTTCTTCGTGCCGGCCTTTTCGCTGGCTGGCTTCCCGCCGCTGTCCGGGTTCTGGGCGAAGCTATTGGTGATCAAGGCGTCGTTGGCGAGCCAGCAGTACTGGATTGCTGCGGTGGCATTGGCCGTGGGGCTGCTAACGATGTATTCGATGACCAAGATCTGGGTCAACGGGATTTGGAAGGCGCGGCCTGCCTCCGCTGAGAAGCCTCCGCCGCTGTCACGGCCCAATCGCGCGCTATTGCTGGGCCCGATGATCTGCCTCGCGGCCATGACGCTCGCGATCGGTCTGTGGCCTGGGCCGCTCTATGACCTGGCCGAGCGTGCCGGCCACGAGCTCATGGACCCATCCAACTATGTCCAAGCAGTCTTGGGATCGAGCGAAACCGCTGCTCTTGGCGCTGGCGGGGGGGTGGTGGAGTGAGGAACCCGTTCCACTACAACCTGTTGCTGGCCGTGGGCTGGTGCGCGCTGATGGGCCGACTCACTGTGGCCGATCTCGCAGTGGGCTTCGTGATCGGGGGCATTGCGCTCAGCATTTCCAGCCCGATGTTCGGCCGCATGCGCTACTACGATCGGATCTTCAATCTCACCCGTTTGCTGCTCTATTTCATGCGCGTGTTCATCGCTTCCTGCGTTCGCGTCGCATGGGATGTCCTAAGGCCCGTCCATAAAGCGCGGCCCGCGATCGTGGCGATCCCGCTCTCGGTTAGAGATCCGATACAGATCGTTACCCTCGCGAACCTGATCTCGCTCACTCCTGGCTCGCTAAGCCTTGACGTGAGCCCGGATCACAAGACGCTGTACGTGCATGTCATGTTCGTCGATGATCCGGACGAGGTCCGGCGGGAGGTCAAGTCGGGTCTGGAGCGGCGTGTGATGGAGGCGCTGCAATGAGCGGAATGGGGGAACATTCGGTGATCCTTGCGTGGGGGATCGATATCTGCGCCGCGCTGGCGCTGCTGGCGATCTTGATCGCTTTCGTGCGCATGGTGAAAGGGCCGACTCTGGTCGATCGGGTGGTTTCGGTGGACCTGATCACGGTTTTGGCGGTGGCGGTGGCGGGATTGTTCGGTATCGCCAGCGGCCACTCGGCCATTCTCGATGTCGCGGTTGCCACGGCCTTGATCGCGTTCTTGGCGACGGTGGCGTTCGCTTGGTTCGCGAACCGGCGCGCCGACCAGATTGAGTCCAAGACGACGCCGGGTCGGCCTAAGGAGGGCGAATAATGGCGGAGATGGGCTCGTTGCGGGACTGGATCACATCCATGGTTTTGGTGTCGGGCGGCTTCTTCCTGTTCGTGGCTAGTCTCGGCGTACTGCGCCTGCCGGACGTGATCGTGCGCATGCATGCTCTCACTAAGGCCGGCGCCCTTGGCGCCGGGCTGGTGTTTGTCGCTGCCGCGGTTCATTTCCGGGACCCGGCCAGCATCACCGTGTCGCTGCTGGCGATTGTTTTTCTCTTGTCTACGGCACCAGTCGCCGCGCATGCGATAGCCCGCGCGGCCTACCGCTTGGGTGTCCCGCTCTGGGAAAAGACACACCTCGACGAGTGGCAGGGCAAGTATGCTCCGATGAGCAAGCCTGCCGAGCGCACGGACTAGGCGTGTTCCGAAGGTTGCGTGACAGCGGGGCCCGAACAAGACTGCTCTGTCCGCGTGAAGCCACAGTTCGCCTAGCCGGATTTGGGCTGGCAGCATCGGATTCGCTCGGGCGGTGTCCGCTGGCAAAGTCAATGAAAGCGGGTCCACAAATCCCTTCCTGATTCCCTGCCGCGTGCATCCACACAAGAGAGGCATCGGAGTTCCAGTGGGCGAATTCTGCCAGCCCAGCAGGGCCCGGTGAGTGCGTCCCACAGACAATAGTCGCTGGAGGATCGTGAGACTGCTGACGAGGCGCCCGGATCTTCCGAGGCGGCCAGGCTCGTCATGACGCTGCGGATGTCGTAGGTCGCCGATGGGAACACCGACGTCTCGATGCCGGCCACCCTACCCAGCAAGTCACGACTGCGGCGGACGAACCGCTCGGCCTCCC
This sequence comes from Bryobacterales bacterium, assembly GCA_028819215.1. GTDB lineage: Bacteria > Acidobacteriota > Terriglobia > Bryobacterales > UBA6623 > VXMF01. The sequence continues at coordinate 3,531 of JAPPMG010000039.1, read as the reverse complement.
CCAACCCATGCCGAGGGATGCGAGCCTATCCTTGCCCCACATGGGGAAGACGGGGCCGGCGCTGGCTCTGCGGGCTCGCGCTGGCAGTGCCCCCGTCGGTCATGCCGCCCGAATCGGACACGGCCGCCAAGACCGGCATTCGTGTTTGGGCCGCGGCCTTCGCCATCCTCTGCTTTGCTGGCTTGGACTAAAGCACCGGCTGCTCGCGCGTCGAAATCGCCGTCGAGTCGCGCGAGACGTGCCCCAAGAGGTGGCTCTGCGGCGCGTCCGCCCGACCAAGGCCTCTTGGAAGCGCACGGCCAACTCGCTTGTCGCAAAGCCCGCGAGCGCGCGCGGGAACTTGGCACTCGCTATGCATCGAGCCGACATTCTCCCAGCCGCGGATCCGGCGCAGGGCCATGTCGTTGCGCAGTCGCTCAACCAGAGCGCCGGTCGTGAGCACAGCGAACCCCGCCTTGTCAAAAACCAGCACCAAGGTGGCCCGGCTCTCCGGTGGGCGACTCGGGCTGCTGCCCCGCGTGCCGGACGCCAGCTCTTCAACACGGACCAACTCCAGGACGCGCGCCCAGCGCTTCTGCCGCTCACCGGCCGGCCCGAGTTCCGCGGCCATCCACGGGAACAGACCCTGCGGTCCTGCTGCTGGAAGGTGAACCAACACTGTGATACGGTGTCTCTCAGGGACGAGAGTTCGCTCTCCGTTGCCTAGATGGCATGGTCGGGGATTTCCATCATTCGACGAAGAACGAACATCTTTCCACCCGACCTAGCGCCCCAGTCCCCTCGAACCTAGAATCCGCTACTTTGGGAATTTTCCAACAAGCTCGATTGACGGGGAGAACGGCGGCATGGAACGGGAATCGGATGTAGCGGTGGCCTGCCATTTCACCAGCAGGGTCGATATCCAGCCGTCCAAGGTGGCGTCCGGCCAGCCCTTCGAAGCGTAGTTTGCCGATTCGCTGACGACACTTGTGGGCATTGCCGCAGTCTTGGCCGCAATCGTCCTGTACGACATCTTCCAGAAGAAGCACGCCGTAGTCCGGAACTTACCGATCATCGGGCACTTCCGGTACCTGCTCGAGTCAGTCGGCCCAGAGCTTAGGCAGTACATCGTCACTAGCAACGACGAGGAGCGCCCCTTCAGCCGCGACGAGCGCAGGTGGGTCTACAGCACTGCCAAACGGGAGAACTCCAATTTCGGGTTCGGCACCGATAACCTGCTCGACAGTGCGAGCAATTACATACTGATCAAGCACTCGGCTTTCCCAGTGCAAGCCCCTGCACAAGGGGATCCGCCCGATTACCCTCTGCCGTGCTCGACGGTGCTGGGTGGGTTCCGCGAGAGAGCAAAGCGGTTCCGGCCGCGATCCCTTGTGAACATCAGCGGCATGAGCTTCGGCTCCCTGAGCAGCAGTGCTGTCGAAGCGCTGAACAAAGGAGCGAAACTTGCGAACTGCCTACAAGGCACCGGCGAGGGCGGGATCGCGGACTGCCACCTGCACGGAGGCGAGCTGATTTGGCAGATCGGAACGGGCTACTTCGGCTGCCGAGACGGGAATGGACAGTTCGACCGAGGCTCTTGCATAATTCCGACTGGCGTGCCGCAAGCGAGTTCAGAATGTGAGGCTTCCTCAGTAACTGATTAGGGACTTCAATAGATTTGGAAATCACAATAGGCAGCGCTCATGATTGAGCGAATTCGCCTCGGCCAGTGCCGCAGCCAGACGCAGTTCTGCTCTCCCGGCCTTGCCAGCCGATGCGATCCCGGACTGCTTGCTGGATTCCGACGCTGCGCTCACAACGTCAGGCGCATCAACTGGTCCACCAGCAGCGCGACGATGCCAAACATCAGGTGGCAGAGCACCTTGGCGTGGCCGCGCACGCGCACGTGCCGCCCTCCGAACTCGTCCTTGAGCCGCCCGTTGACGCGCTCTACCGTCAAGCGCTCGCGGTAGCGCCGCGCCTGCGGCGTGAGTTGACCGATGCTGCGCCGCGCCAGCGCCTCCCGCTTCAACTCGGCCTGCTTGTGCGCGTCCCGCCGCGGGTTGGGATCGATGATCGGCACGTGCCCCAGCCGCTCGCTGCAGGCCCGGATCTCGGCCGCGTCATAGGCGCTGTCCATCAGATCGTACAAGTTGTCCACCCGCCCCGCGGTCAGTTGTGCCAGCGGAATCGCGGCTTGGCTGTCGTGCAGCGACGCCGACGTGAGCAGGCAACTCACCGGCAGCCCGCCGTCGATCGCGTCGATGTGCAACTTGTAACCGTTCCATTTCTCTTGGTAGCCCTGCGCGTTGCGCTTCACGCCCGTGTCGCACACCTTCGGCAAATCTGCCAGCAGCTCTTCCAACGTCATCGACCCCTGCCGTTGCAAGCGTGTCGGCTGTGGTGGGCGCTCCTCCCCCTTGCGCGGTCGGCCACGCTTGCGTTTCTGCTTGACTGGCTTGGACTTACGCACCGGCTGCTCGCGCGCCAACACTCTGCCAGCCGCACAGCCGGCGCAGGGTCGGGTCGTTGCGCAGCCGCTCGACCAGCGCCCGGGTCGTGGGCACAGCGAACACCGCCTTGGCCAGAAAGGCCCGCGCCAAGGCGGCCCGGCTCTCCGGCGGGCGACCCGCCCCGCCGCCCCGCGTGCCGGGCAGCAGCTCTTCCACGCGCACGAACTCCATCACCTGCACCAAGCGTTTGTGCCGCTCGCTGAGCGGGCCGAGTTCCTCGGCCAGCCACGGGAACAGCCCGCGCTGGAAGCTCAGCCAGTACTGTGATAGGGTGTCTTGCAGGGACAAGTCCGCTCTCCTCTGTTGCCTTGATGGCTTGCTTGTGAACTTCCATCATCCAACGGAGAGAGTGGACTTGTTTCCACCCGGCCCAGCGCCTCAGCGGCCCAGGCCCCTCAACCCTAAAATCCGCTACTACGGGGATTGTGCAAAAGGCTCAGGGCTAAAATACCCCTTGGCGAATCACGTCTTCGATGCTTGGCGTACTGGACTCCTCTGTTGTTGTGCACTGCTTCTGCTGGGAGGAGTCTTGCCTTCGCCGGCACACGGCCAGACAGCAGGACTGGTGTTTTGGCCGACATTCCAAGGGTTCGACCTGAAACCGACTGAGGGGGGGAGCGCGTTCTACACGGTCCGGTTGGCGGCGAAGCCCACAGATACGGTGACGGTGGCGATCACGGGTCATGCGGGTACGGACTTGACGCTGGATCCCGCCTCGGCGAGCCTGACGTTCACGACCACGAACTGGCAGACGGTGCAGACGGTGACGGTCTCGGCAGCGTGGGACGTCGACCAGATGGACGATAGTGTGAGTCTGGTCCATACTGCGTCGGGCGGCGGCTACGACGGGGTGACGGCGAGCGTCCCCGTGGAGGTGCTGGACAACAGCAGGTCCTATTTTATACGGGTGAGGGACAGTCTATTCGGCCTCGACGAGACCGGCGGCACGTTCGCGCAGACGGTACATCTGAACAAGCAGCCTTCAGCGGACGTTACGGTCACGCTGGCCGTTGCCGACACGACGGTGGCCACAGTGGAC
>JAPPMG010000083.1 GCA_028819215.1 Bryobacterales bacterium | reverse complement strand
GCAGAACTCAATCTCTCCGAAACGGCCTCAATCAGGACAAAAAAATGTTCCTGCCGCTCAACCACTCATGCGTTTCACGAACTTGGCCCTGCTGTATCATGGAGGCACGAGTCGCTGCGCCCGTAGCTCAGCTGGATAGAGCGCTTGCCTCCGGAGCAAGAGGCCGCAGGTTCGAATCCTGCCGGGCGTACCACTGCTGATACTGGATCCCCTGCCGGGCTGGGCAGATTGCCGCATCACAGGCGTCGGCCTGCCGCGGAATTGACGGATTCCGGCTTCCCGCGTCGGCACCATCGGCCTCTTGCGGATCCGGAGACACGCTCCCGCCATGTCTGCCGCCCCCACCGGTCGCGAGGCAAGTTCGCTGACAACGATCGCGACTGTGGGATCAGCGGTTGTACTGTGGCGTGGGCCCCCGCAAAGCGCCCCAAACCTCGTCGCACGCCCTGAGTGCGTCATCGGGTAACGGCCCCGCCTGCGACGCCTCCATGTTCTGCTCGAGGTGGGCGAACTTCGAAGCACCGAGGATCACGCAGTCAGCTCCCTCCCGATGGCAGAGCCAGCGCAGGGCCATCGCCGCCAGAGCGATCCCCAGACCATCGGCAACGCGCTTGAGAGCCTCGACTGCCTGAAAGTACTCCTGGTGCCAGAACCGCTTCAAGTACCGCTGGTTTCCGTCGAAGCGCCCGCCTGGCAATGGACCCCGGTCCAGCGAGTGCTTGCCGCTCAGCAATCCGCCGGCCAGCGGGTTGTAGCAGACGTTGGTCACGTTGTACCGCTGTGTGCAGGCCAGGTACTCCTGCTCGATGCCGCGGGCCAGCGCGTTGTACATCGGCTGTGCCACCTTAGGCGCTTGGAATTCCAGATTCTCGGAGATCTCGGCCATCTCCGCCATTTGCCAGGCAGCGTAGTTCGAGGTGCCGATCCAGCGGATCTTCCCTGACGTCACCAACTCGTTCATCGCCCTGATCGTCTCGTAGATGTCGACGGAATGGTCCGGCTGGTGCAGGTAGTAAATGTCGATATAGTCCGTCCCCAAGCGCTTGAGGCTGTCGTCGACAGCACGAAAGATGGCCTCGCGGCTCAGCCCTCCGTACGCATCCTGTCCCGCTCCCATGTTCCCTCGGACCTTCGTAGCGAGCACGATCTGCGAGCGGCGCGCCCCTAGGATCCGGCCAGTGATCTCTTCAGAGAGCCCGGCGTTGTAGACGTTCGCCGTGTCGATGAAGTTGACGTCGCGGTCGAGCGCGAAGTCGACCATCCGGGCGGCTTCCGCCTCCGTGACCTGCGAGCCGAAGGTCATGGTGCCGAGGCAGACCCTCGACAACTCCATAGCTGTCTCTGAAACCAAGACCCGTTGCATTAGCACCCCCTATGTCGCATTGCAGGAAAAGCCGCCAAGCCTAACTTCGTCAGCGCCGGACCGGGTTCACGAATGCGCCGTTAGCGGCCACATCCCAAACCGCTAGGCGGGCCCAAGTCCAGCCAGGTGCCGACAGTTTCCAGCTGTAGGATCCCCGGTGAAACTCGGAAGTGGCCGACAGGTCGATGACTTGACGCTTCGTGCCCTCGCCATCCCCCCACACGACTTCGGCGAACTGCAAGGGAAACGTCGCCCGCACGTCCGCCGCGATCTCGACTTCGGATTCGCTGCCGCCGATTTCCCACGACGGAAGCAGGACCTCGCCCGTAGTGACGAAGAACTCGCCCCGGCGCAATGGCGCGAGCAGCTCGCCGTAGCGGTCGAAACTTGGAAGACGGTCCACTTTGAGGTAGTTGACGTTCATGTGGGCGTAGACTTCGTGCGTGTGGTCGAACTGGAACACATCCACCTCGCCGACCAGGCGCTTGTCCATGCCCCAGTTCTGCAAGTCGTCTAGCAGCCTGAGCGTGCGCTCGCCAAGGCGCGGCGAGGAGTAATCCGTCGGCATGGCTTTCCAGCCAGCCCCGAAGTAGCGCTGGTCGCGGAAGTGCTCCGTGTCGCGAATCGCGTCCGGATACCCCGTCGACCCCTTGGTGCGGGCATGGGTCTGGTACATCCAGCCATCCTCCTTGCGCACCAGCTCGAGCATTTCCTCCGCATCCGCGGTGCTATAGACGGTGCCATAGCGCTTGTGTTTGGACACGAAAGCGCCGCCTTCCGGGCGGTTCATCCACCAATAGATCGGCTTGGGAAAGACCAAGCCCCAGTGGCCCCCAAGGTGGACATTGGCCTCCTCGGAAGGGATCAGCAGGAAGTCCTTGCCGGATTGCGCCTTGCACGCCTCGAAGAAGCTCGCCAGCTCTCTCAGGCGGAGCTCAGTGAGGTCCCGAGGGTGCCCGTCGCCGTGAAAGTCCATGATGATCGCGGCGTTGACGCCCATTTCGCTGAGCACGGTCTTGAAGGGCGGAGTCCAGTCCATCCCCTTCTCCAGAGCCTGCACCGTGTAGGCGAGGTGGAAGTGCGAGGCCAGCGTCTTGAACCCGTCCAGTTCCGGAAACGTGTCCCGGTTGGTGTAGCGCAGGGCATCCTCCAGAACCGCTTCCGACGACGAGGCGCCCACGAGCAGGAACAGCGACATTGCCTGACGGCTGCCGGGCGGTGCATTGGCCCACGGATAGAATCGCCAGTTGGTGTCGCGGATCTGGCGGATGCCGAGCGACACGCGTCCGCGCCACGAGCGGTGCCAGTTGTGCGACAGGTTCGATGTGAAGTCGCGGGGGAAGAAGAACTGGTGCGGAGCGGGAAAAGCGGCTACGCTGCCCTGCCCCGCAGTCGTGGACAGGGCGCGGTAGCGGACCTTGAAGGGCACGCGCTCGGGCTGCAAGCCATTGGCCGATTCGCTTTGAAGCTGGCCCTCGGTGTCGTAGTAGGCCAGTGGTGTGACCATGTTGCGTCCGGGCTGGACCTGCTCCTCGCCGCTGAATTCGATTCCGGCGTCATAGAAGTAGGCAACGTTCTCTTGGCTCGTGACGGCGACGGCCTGTTGTTGGATCAAGCGGGAGCCGGCAAAGAACGTGTAGACCAGCGATCCTTCGAACGGCCCCGCGCTGAAGCCGCCGCAATGCACGCGGACCCGACTGCCCGCCGTCTCGACACGCAGCGAATCCAAGGCCACTTCGCCGATGAACGCCGTCGTTCCCTGCGGGTGGGCCGGAGGATAGTCGAAGAAGGCGTTCCATCCCTTCGAGCGCACGCCGGTCTCAACGCGATAAATCGGACGCGCCTCGCGCAGCACCTGCACGTCGCCGCTGGCCACCGACTCCAGTAGCGGCTTGGAGGGATCGCGATTGAAACTCGCTTGCCAAGTCTCGCCCGAGGAGTCCGGCCAAGTCACGATCAGGAGTTCGTCGCTCACCTCGGCCGAGACCGGGCCGCCGCGGTAGTCGTCCAGGTCGACGGAAACGGGAGTCTCGGCAAATCCCAGGACCGCTGCGGCAAAGAATCCAAACATCCCCAACAAGTTCGGCATGGCGCTCATCATACCCAACGCGCCAGCAGCGAGAGATGCCGCACGTGGCGATCCGAGCCTTCGCAAGGACGAGCGCGACCGGCACGTCGAAGATCCGCGATGCCACAGCCTGCAGAGCCCGGGCGAAAGCGAGCCCAACGGAGGGCCTTGTACGCTACGGGCCGAGTCGCTTCCGGGCTCTCGATCGCCATGACAGCGGAGCCGGGACATCGCTAGTGCAGACAATCAGTTAAGGTCCGTCCGGGAATCGAGTTACTTCTCGCGACCCAGAGGCCTACCGCTTCCGGTCGTGAATCGCTAGGTCCGCTGGTTGTTATACTGGTGCGCCTCTCCTTCGAGGAGCTAGTGCCGTATGCGCTCGATGAGTCCCGGGCAGCTTGCCCGCTTCGTTGTAGCCCTGCTTGCCGCCAACGTCGCGGGGACAGTTCCGGCGGCGGGCGGGGACTTCTATATCGGGGCTTCCGCCTCAGCCGACCGCCTGAACGTGCTTTACGAAAAAGTCGTCGACAATTCGAACCCGCAGAACACTTCGCTGAACCAAGGCCTCCGAGTCAGGGACGAGGCGTCTGCGGCCAAGTTGGGGTACAGCTACGGATTCTTGGCGGGATACAAGGTCCCGCTGAGCATATCCGGCATTTACGTAGCCTTGGAAGCCGAGATGCTCCGCCACGGCGGCATCGCGACCGGGCGTCTTGCCGGCACCGGGACCTCAGAAACGAGAAACCAGCTTGGCGAGGTTTGGGCTGAGGACTGGACTTTCCAGAACAACCGGACCTTCGGCCTCACAGGCCGGTTGGGTGTCGGAATTCCTCTCATCGGCACTTGGTTCGGACCGAGCGTCTACGGGCTTGTCGGAATGCGTCGCCTCGCGGCCGACTTCCGGGCAACCTCCACAGGATGTTTCGAAGCCACACCCTGCACGGAACCTGACCAGTTCTGGTCGGGCTCGGACACCTTCAGAGAGAGTTTCAGCGGATTGTCGATTGGCGGCGGCATAGAACAGAAAATCGGAGCTTTCTCGCTTCGCGGCGAGGTGCGGTTCACCGACTACTCCAAGGGCGGGAGAGTGGTTCCATTCGATGAGGTCTTCGTCTCGGTGCCACTCGACCTGACCCCGGATTCGGTCAGTGTTGGGGCCCTCCTGGTTTGGTACTTCTGATCGCCAGGGCCCCGCTCTCACCGAGCACTCGATCCTGCCACGGCACGAGTTCGCCCGTCCGCATCTCGCGCGCCTCGACGATCCGATCCCCGCTTGCGCGCTGCGACAACAGTGAGGGTTCCGGGGAAGAGGGCCCCTCGCGCCCCGTGCGCTGTGTCCGGTAACCGGGCGGCGCGCCTTCGGTCACTCCGGGCCCCATTGAATGCTGCGCCTTGCAGCGCCGCTTGCTGCGTGGACTTCGTCACGAGACCCGCAGCGAGCCAACAGCGCTCAGAACAGCGGTGATTTCGGTCCCCGACAATATATATCGGCCACTAGCCCCTTGTCCGATACCGCGCCAGTAAAGTACACTGCTAGCGGCGGAGAACAGTAAGCATGTTTCGCGTTGCGCTCGTAGTTTCGGTGATCGTAGCCTGCACGTGGCTCTCAGCGCCGGTTGCGGCCGAGGCCGCCGCCCCGAACTATGCGGAGGAGATCGCGCCGATCTTCGAGCAGCGCTGCGTCCAATGCCATGGCGACAAGCAGCAGCTGTCGGGCTTGCGGGTCGATAGCAGGGAGGCGCTGCTACAGGGCGGTTCGAGGGGCCCGTCCCTAGAGCCCGGCAATGCCGCCGAGAGCCTGCTCTACCGCCACGTGTCGGGTACCGCCGAGCCGCGCATGCCCTTTGGCAGCACTCTCGACAGCAACGAAATCGACACCTTGAAGCGCTGGATTGATGCCGGCGCCCCATGGGAGGCCGCCGCGCAAGCAGCCGCGGAGGAAAAGGTCTGGTGGGCCTTCAAGAACCCCGAGCGGCACGATCTGCCCGCAGGCGAGGCACACCCGATCGATGCGTTCCTCTCCGCCCGCCAGAGCGAAGAGGGTGTGGCGCGCGCGCCGCGCGCGGACCCGCGGACGCTAGTGAGGCGGGCCTACCTCGATCTGGTCGGATTGCTGCCGCCGCCCGACGTAGTTGCCGCGTTCGAAGAGGATCCGTCGAAGGAGGCCTTCGTACGCCTGGTAGATGATCTGCTCGACTCGCCCCGGTACGGCGAGCGCTGGGGGCGGCACTGGCTGGATGCAGTGCGTTACGCGGACTCTTCCGGCTATGAACACGACTACGATCAGCCGCATGCCTGGCGCTACCGCGACTACGTGATCCGGGCTTTCAACGAGGACAAGCCCTACGATCGCTTCGTCCACGAACAACTCGCCGGAGATGAGGTCGAAGATCCGAGCTTCGACACGCTGATTGCGACCGGAATGCTGCGGATCGGGCCGCGCGTGCTGTTCCGCGAGAAGGACAATCCCCAGTACCGCTACAACTACCTCGACGACATTATCGCGACGACCGGGCGGGTGTTCCTTGGCCTAACTGTTGACTGCGCACGCTGTCACGACCACAAGTTCGACGCCATTTCGCAAACGGACTACTACCGCACCATGGCCGTGTTCTTCCCTTACGTGCGCTACGAGTTCCCTCTGGCCGACCCGGAGACCGTCAAGCGCCACGAGGCGGCAACCGCGAAGATCGAGGTTCAGATCGAGCCGCTCAAGCGTCGGATCGCGAAAGTGCAGGCTCCTTACAAGAAGCTAGCCCGCGAAAGAGCGCTGGAGGAATATCCCGAGGAAATCCAAGTCGCAGTGCGAACGCCGGAAGACCGGCGGACGAAAGGCCAGCAGCTGCTGGCCGCCCAAGTCCAGTCGGTGGGGGTCAGCGGGTACGAGGACCTGGTCTCGGAATCCGATGCCAAGCTGATCGCAGAGCTCAAGGCCCAGGTCGGCAAGCTCGAAGAACAACTGCCGGCCCCCCTGCCCATGGCGATGGGCGTCCGAGACGGCGACTACAGGTTTGCTCCTGATGGCTTGGGTGACGAGCCCCAGCCGGGCAAGGGCGACCGGCAGGACTTCAGCGGCATCGAAGGTACGTGGCTGCCTGTCAGCGGCTACAAGCCGCCCCAAGCGCGCTTCATGCCCAACGCCGACTACCGAACCTTGGGAGACGTGGTCGAGCCGGGCGTCATCGAAGCATTGGCAGGCAAGGGGGCGTTCGAGCCCGCCTCGCCCCAGCACCGGATCTCGACCGGACGCCGCCTTGCCTTGGCCCAGTGGATCACCGCGCCCGACAATCCCCTCGCCGCGCGGGTGATGGTCAATCGCATCTGGATGCATCATTTCGGCGAGGGCATCGTGCGCACGGCCAGCAACTTCGGCAGCATGGGCACCCGTCCCACCCATCCGAAGCTCTTGGATTGGCTGGCGACCGAGTTCGTGGACAGGGGCTGGAGCATCAAGGCGATGCACCGTCTCATCATGAGCTCGGACAGCTACCAGATGGCCTCGGCGCACAGCGATCCCGTAGCGGCCAAAGCCGATCCGGACAACGCCCTGCTGTGGCGCTACCGGCAACGCCGCCTTGAGGGCGAGGTCATCCGCGACATCATCCTAGATGCGTCCGGCAATCTGAATCTCCAGGCCGGCGGCCCGGGATTCTTCCCCCCGATTCCCGACGAAGTGCGCGAGTCCTTCCCGAAGGGCAAGTGGGACATGAGCGAGCCCGGACCGGTCAATTGGCGCCGGAGCGTCTACGCCTACGCGAAGCGCGGCCTGCGCTATCCCCTGTTCGAGGTCTTCGACCAGCCCAACATGAACGTCACCTGCGAGCAGCGCACTACGACCACAGTGCCGACCCAGGCTTTGACACTGCTCAACAACGAGTTCGCGCTGCGCCAAGCGAGCGCCTACGCAGAGCGCGTCGCGGGCCTGGCTGGCAGTGATGAGGGGCGCGTGCGCGCTGCCTACGCCATCGCGCTCAGCCGCGAACCGACGCAGAGCGAGATGGATGCGAACCTGGAATTCCTGCGGCGCCAGCGGGAATACCATCGGGGCGACGCCCTCAAGGCATTGACCGACCTCTGTGACGTGATCCTGAACCTGAACGAGTTTCTCTATGTCAGCTAACGAACGATTCGTTTCACGCCGAGACTTCCTGTTTCGCGCCGGCGAGGGCATCAGCGGCATAGCGCTGGCGCACATGCTCCAGCAGGAAGGCCTGCTGGCGTCTGAGACTGCCTGCGATGCACTGGGAATCACATCGCCGACCGCGCCGCGCGAGCCGCACTTCAAGCCGCGCGCCAAGGCGGTCATCTCGCTGTTCATGAGTGGCGGCGTCAGCCACGTGGACACGTTTGACCACAAGCCGATGCTCGAAAAGCATCACGGCCAGCCCTTGACGGGCAAGGGCAACGTGCGCGTGCGACAGGGCTACCCCGGACCGCTCATGCGCAGCCCGTTCAAGTTCCAGCGCTACGGCGAGTGCGGCAAGCTCGTCTCCGAGCTCTTCCCGCACATGGGCGCGATGGTGGACGATCTGGCGTTCGTGCATTCCTGCAAAGGGCGCTCAAACGACCACGTGTTGGCGCATTACGAATGGAACACCGGTTCGGTCCTGATGGGGCACCCCAGCGTGGGCAGTTGGGTGACCTACGGACTTGGCTCCGAGAACCAGAGCTTGCCGGGCTTCGTGGTGGTTTACGACCATCGCGGAGGGCCGTTCTCAGGCCCCTCCAACTGGAGCAGCGGCTACCTGCCGGCGACCTACCAAGGAACCGTGTTCCGCTCGCAGGGAGACCCCATCCTCGACCTGCGCCCGCCCAGCGAGCTGCTCTCCCATGAGCAGCAGCGCGCACGCCTGGACCACTTGGCGACTCTGAACGAAGAACACGCCAAGCTGCATCCGGGATCGACGGAGCTGGCGGCGCGGATCGCCTCGTATGAGCTGGCCTACAGGATGCAGGGCTGCGCTCCGGAAGCGGTCGACATCTCCCAGGAATCCGAGCAGACGAAGGCCCTGTACGGCATGGACGATCCGGTCACCGAGCCGTTCGGGCGGCAATGCCTGCTGGCGCGCCGGCTGGTCGAGCGCGGAGTGCGCTTCGTGCAGCTTTACAGCGGCGCGCTGCGGCAGCAGAACATCGACACGTGGGACGCGCACAGCAATCTGATCGAGAACCATACGCTGCATGCGGGCGAGGTCGACAGGCCCATCGCGGGGCTGTTGAAGGATCTCAAGCGGACGGGGCTGCTGGATGACACCCTAGTGGTCTGGCACTCCGAGTTCGGGCGCATGCCGATCTCGCAGCGCGGGCTGGGCCGCGACCACAACCCGCACGCGATGACCGCCTGGATGGCTGGCGCGGGCATTCGCGGCGGCCAGTCGATCGGCGCCACGGACGAGTTCGGCTACAAGGCCGAGGAGCAGGTGCTGTCGTACCACGACATCCACGCGACCATGCTGCACATGCTGGGAATGGACCACAAGCGGCTGACCTACTTCTTCAACGGCCGGCACATGCGCCTGACAGACGTGCATGGCGAAGTGATCCCGCAGCTGTTGAGCTAACGTACGGCTCGCGACACCGATCGCGAATCAGCGGGCTTCCTAGCCGGCACCGACGTTGAAGTTCGATGTTATTCCCATTCCAAGGCTTAGACCCAACTTACCCCAACTACGTTGGAGTTGTACGCCAAGGGAATTACAGCCCTGAATCGATGTAACTCACAGTCAAACAGGCACTTAAGTGACTTGTTCAAGTTCTCTCCGCAGGCGCGATTGTGCGCATTCCGAACAGGCCGTTGGTGACTAGGTTGGTGCCTTGGTCGACTCAGCGCCGCCGCTGTCTGGCGGCGGGCTCAGCGCCGGTGCCGGGTGGGGCTGGAAACCCAGCAGTTCGAACACGCGTTCGTGCAACGGCTCCAACTGGCTCAGCGTGGGCACCGCATAGCCGGGCACTTGCTCGTATTGCAACTCCACCGCGGAGAGCGTGCCCAGCCCCGCCAAAAGGTCCGCCAAGCTCTGCAGGGGCAGGCTCCCATCCTCCGTCTGGCGCGTGCAATCCTTGCGCTGGGCGGCGGCACTTCGCTGCAGCGGCCCCACCGGCCCGCCCGCATGCTGCGGCTCGCCTTCCTCGCTGAACAACAGCGGCGCCAGCTGGTGCCGCAGGTGCCATTCCAAGTAATACGCCAACATGCACAGCAGCAAATGCGCCCGCACCCGCTCGGCCTTCCAGTGGCAGATCGGCCGCACCCGCAGCCCATTCGTCTTCAGCGACCGGAAGGCCCGCTCAACGCGCGCCAGGCTCTTGTAGGCACGCACCACGCCGGCATCGTCCAGATCCTGCTCGGCCAAGCTGGTGCGCACGATGTAGAAGCCGTCCAGCCGTCCCTCGGCCGCGATCGATTCCTCGTTGCGCGTCGAGGAGAAGGCCTCGCTGTGCTCGTCGAACGACCACTGCAGGTGCTTGCCCATCTTGCGCCGCCGCAGCGTGCCCAGGCGTCGGTTGAGCTCGTCGCGGTCGATCTTGCCGACCGCGTAGGAACTCGCCATCAGCGCCAAGTCGGCCTCGGTGCTGGCCAGCAGGTCCATGCGCTTGCGGCGCCGCTCGGCCGCCACCAGCGGGTTGTAGCAGACCAGCAGGCGCTCGTCGGGGTAGTCCTGCGAGGTGATCGAGGCTAGCCCGTGGGTGTCGAACAGCGAGGGCTGGAAGCAGCCCTGCTCGGCCAGCTTGCGAATGCTGTCGTGGCGCAGGGCCGTGATCCAGTCCAAGTCGGCCGCTCCGAGGTCGGCCGCGATACGCGTCTGGGCCAGCATGCCGCGGTCGCCGACCACGGCCAGACGCTGCAAGCCGAAGCGCTGGCGCAGCTTGTTGACTTGCGCGCTGAGCGTGGCGGGATCGGCGCTGTTGCCGGGGAAGACCTCGACCGCGACCGGGCAGCCGTCGGCGTTGCACAGCAGGCCGTAGGTGATCTGGGGTCGGTCGGAACGGTGATCGCGCGAATAGCCGCGCCGGGCGAGCGCGCAGCGGGAGCCTTCGAAATAGCTCGAAGAGAGGTCGTACAGAGCCAGGCCGCCCTCGCACAGGTGGCGTTGGGCGAGCTTGCGCTCGATGGCGGGCTGGCGCTGGAGCAGCCAGTCCATCGCCTCGTAGAGATCGTCGACGGGGGTGTCGGCGATGTCGAGCAGGGGTGCGAGGGTGGTTTGGCCGGTGGGTCCGAGTTCTCGCTCCAGACGCAGCTTGGCACCGGGCTTGAGCAGGCGCGCCAGGATCAGGGCGAGGGCCAGCGAGCGCTGGCGGCAGGGCTTGTGAAAGAGCAGGCGGTCGAAGCGGAGACTGTGGGCCAAGCCGAGCAGGGCGGAGACGGCGCCGTGTTGGCGGACGCGGCCGACTTGGGCCGGAGAGCCGGAGCTGCCGAGGGGGAGTTGGCGGTCGAGGGCGGCCTTGAGCAGGTCGATGAGGGGCTGGGGGAGGGCAGAGAGATTGGCGAGGGTGCGCTTTTTGACCTTGCCGTTGTGCCAGTAGGATTCGCGCAAGAGATGGCAAGGGGACTTGCGGGCGAAGGTGGAGGTGATGTGCATTGTCTGACTAGGAACAGGCGGGCCTGTAGTGTGATGATAATAGCAAATAGCTGAACAAGTGTCAAGACATGCAAAATAAATGTATGACTAGGAAATCCGAGACCTGAAGCGTCATTTGGGGCAAATTGAGAGGGCTGTCAGCCGTGCATGTGGGCTAACCGGTTGAAAGTAAAGAGGTTAGCTGCCGGACTTCAGGGCCGCAAAGCCCTAGGGCACAAAAAGTGGACCGGGTAAGTTGGGGCTAAGCGTTGGGACTTCCCTTCTCCGTTTCTCGCGTTTCGTCGGGAGTAGTCCGCGCCAGGCGATCAAGCTGCCGCAGGGCACGCAACACGCACACGTGCCAATGCGATAGGCTAACGGCTTGAGAGTGGAGGGGGCTGGGCAGATCCTGAAAGCTGCGCTGCGGCTCTTCGCGTGGGACCAGTCGTGCGTAGAACGCCCCGGCCCATCACGCGACAAGGTTTGCGGAGGCTTGGCGGGGGGCTTCCTCAAGGATCGCGACCGCAAAGTCGGCGCGGAAATGCTCGGTTCCGCCCAAGACCGCGACGGAGAAATCCCTGCCTAAGGTCCGAGACGCAATTCGCCAAATCCGGCAAGATGGCTGGTTGCTGGTTCGCACGAGGGGGAGCCACCGTCAGTACCGCCACTCGGACAAGCCGGGCACTGTGACAATTGCCGGTAAACTGGGCGACGACCTGACGAAGGGCACTTGGTCCAGCATTATGAAGCAAGCCGGAGTGAAAAAGAGGTAATCGGAACGATGCGTTACACGATCGTCATCGAGAAATCGCCACAGAACTACGCGGCCTACGTTCCCGACCTGCCGGGGTGCGTCGCCACCGGCACTTCCGAGGCGGAGGTGATCGATGAGATCCGAGAGGCGATCCAGCTCCACATCGAGAGCTTGCGAGAACACCATGAGCCAGTGCCTGAGCCACGCTCCACGGCGGCTGTCGTCGATGTGCTCGCTGTTGCCCGGTGATCGACCAGTCAGGACTCCGAATGGAATACTCCGACCGCCCCTGAAGAAGGCCCTACGAGCTTCCTCACTCTTGGCAGTTTCGCGGAAGCTAAGTTAACCGAAATTGCGCTCTGAGGCACCCTCTGGCCCGGAGCACCTTCAACCGAGCCGCGCTCTGGAATGGCGAATGAGGGGGAGCACTTGAGCCAGGCTCATGGCGCTAGTGCGGGAGATCGGGTTCGTCCTTCTCGGGTCTCTTCTCGAAACCCAAGGTCAAGGCAGATGAGCCGTCGGCGATTCGGCGTCCCGAGCCCGCGTGAATCCCATGACCGGATGGCGGTAAGCCAGCCTAGGCCCGCGTTGGACGGACCGAGAGTTCAATTCAGAGCCTGGCCGCAGCCGCGATCGCGGCCCTAGCTTGATCGACGATGGCGCGCACGACGTCTCCAGCCGGTTCGACCGCGCTAATGACTCCCACGCTCTGCCCGGCCGGCAGCACGCCACGCTCTGCGTCACCCTCCAGCCGTCCCCTGGCAGACGCCGGATTGCCAACTTCCAGCGCCTGGCGAGGGTAGGGTTGGATCTCGCTCTCCCGCTCCGCCCAGTAGTCCGTAAAGTCATTTCGGATCATGCGGCACGGCTTGCCGCTGTGAGCCCGGGTCACGACCGTGCCGGACGAACCGGTGTCAACGATCTTCGCCTTGTAGTTGCGGTGGGCTCCCGCCTCCTCGGTCGCGATGAAGCGCGTCCCAAGCCAGACGCCTTGGGCCCCCCACATCAGGGCAGCTGCCAAACCGGGTCCGTCGGCCAATCCTCCGGCCGCGATCACGGGCACGTCCACCGCAGCCACCACGGACGGGACTAGGGCGGCCGTGCCGACTTCTCCCACGTGCCCGCCGCCGTCCCGCCCGGAAGCAATCACAGCGTCTACCCCGTCGCTGACGGCCTTCAGAGCGTGTCGTTCGGCCCCGATCACGGAGATGACATAGATCCCTCGATCATGGGCTTCGGGGACTGCTGCCTTGGGGCTTCCCAGGCCCGAAATCAGGACAGATACGCGCTCTTCCAGGGTCACACTGATCAAGCCCTGAACGTTGTCGGTATAGGG
Organism: Bryobacterales bacterium; assembly: GCA_028819215.1. Classification (GTDB taxonomy): domain Bacteria; phylum Acidobacteriota; class Terriglobia; order Bryobacterales; family UBA6623; genus VXMF01. Next base: position 10,755 of record JAPPMG010000083.1, on the reverse strand, counting down.
CGCGACCGAGCTTCCCTTGGCGCGCACCGTCGCAAACAGAATGTCGACACCAAACGGCTTGTTGGTGATGCTACGGACAGCGTGAATCTGCTCCCTGAGCTCGTTGGGGCGCATGCTGAGGCCAGTGCCGATCACACCCAAGCCGCCCGCCTCGGAGACCGCTGCGGCGAGTTCGGCCTGCGCGATCATTCCCATCCCGGCCTGCAAGACGGGGAAGTCGATGCCAATAGCGCCACAGATCGGAGTGCGCATGGGGTCGGGACGACTGTTAGCCATGGTTGTGCTCGAACGCAGATCGACAAGGCGTGCGGGAGAACATGGAAAACCTGGTCTCGAGCGATCAGCCGCTTGCGGCGGAACAGCCCTTGGTCAACCTCCCGCGAATCCCGACTCTCGGCTGTAGGAGGCCTCCACGTAGGTGGTGAGCCCGCCCCGCGCTGCGAAATTTCCCTCTACCGTGGCCTCCACCGGACTGGCCGCCTTGACCAGGTCTTCCAGGACCCTGTTGACGATATTCTCCTGAAAGATGCCGAGATTGCGGTACGCGTGCAGGTAGAGTTTGAATGACTTCAGCTCGATACACCGGCCTGCAGGCTGATACCTGACATGCAGGGTCCCGAAGTCCGGCAGGCCTGTCTTGGGACAGACCGAAGTGAACTCCGGACAGGTAATCTCGATGGTGTACTCCCTGCCCTGGTAGTGGTTCGGCCAAGTCTCGATCGCTGGAAGCTCCGCGTCCATCCCGGCTGCGGCGTGTTCGTCGGTGTAGCCAGTCACAGCCTCTCGCCTCGGACACCAGCGGGCGTCGCCCGGGATCGCGCTCAGTCCTCGTCCTGCTGCGCCGCGAGCCGGTTGACGACCGAGAGGTCTTCCAACGTGGTGATGTCGCCGCTGACCTTGTGGGTCGTCACGATCTCGCGCAGCAGGCGCCGCATGATCTTGCCGGAACGGGTCTTGGGCAAGGCATCGCTGAAACGGATCTGCTTCGGCCGCGCGAACTTGCCGATCTGCTGAGCGACCCATTCGCGGAGCTCGGCAGCCAGCTCGTCGGTGGGATCGTTCCCCTGGATCGGAGTGACAAAGGCGATTACCGCCTGGCCGGTCAGCTCATCGGGCATGCCGACCACGGCTGCCTCGGCCACGGCTGCGTGGCGCACCAGCGTCGATTCCAGTTCGGCGGTGGACATGCGGTGCCCGCTGACGTTCATCACGTCATCTACGCGCCCAAGCACCCAGAAATACCCGTCTTCATCCTTGCGGGCTGCGTCCCCCACGAAATAGATTCCAGGGATCTGGCTCCAGTACGTCTCTCGGAAGCGCTCGGGATCACCCCAAAGCGTGCGAAACATCGAGGGCCACGGCTTGCGGACCACCAAGTAGCCCTCTCCTCCCGGCGCCACCGAGTTGCCTTCGAGATCTACCACGTCCGCGGCGATTCCAGGCAGGGGGAATGTCCCCGATCCGGGCTTGAGCGCAGTCACTCCCGGCAACGGCGAGATCATGATGGATCCCGTCTCGGTCTGCCACCAAGTATCGACGATCGGGCAGCGCCCTCCGCCGATCACGCTGTGGTACCACTCCCATGCCGAGGGGTTGATCGGCTCGCCTACCGAGCCCAGCAGCCGGAGGCTGGACAGGTCGTGGCGCTCGGGATATTCGGTTCCGAACTTGATGAATGCCCGGATCGCCGTAGGCGAGGTGTAAAAGACGTTCACCTTGTACTTGTCCACCAAGCTCCAGAATCTGTCCGGCTCGGGGAAGTCGGGCGCTCCCTCGTACATCACGGTGGTCGTGCCGACCAGCAGCGGGCCATAGACGATGTAGCTGTGGCCGGTCACCCAGCCCACATCTGCCGCGCACCAGTAGGTGTCTTCGTCCTTGATGTCGAACACCCAGCGCATCGCCATCGAGACCTGCAACTGGTACCCGCCGGTGGAATGCACGATCCCCTTCGGCTTGCCCGTCGTGCCGGAGGTGTAGAGCACGTAGAGCGGATGCTCGGCATCCAGTCTCTCCGCCGGGCAACCGGCGGTGACATCGGCCTCGAGATCATGCCACCAGGCGTCCCGCCCGGGCGTCATTTCGACCTCGTTTCCGGTACGGCGATATACAATCACGCTCCTGACACCGGGGCAGTCTCCAAGCGCATCGTCGACCGCCTGCTTGAGCGGAACAATGTTGCCCCTTCGCCAGCCGCCGTCGGCGGTAACCACCAATCCTGCGTCAAGATCTAGGATCCGGGTCTTGAGCGCCTCGGCCGAGAAGCCCGCGAAGACTACGCTGTGCGTGATGCCCAAGCGGGCGCACGCCAACATCGCCACCGGTAGCTCGGGCACCATCGGCATGTACAGAATCGCCCGGTCGCCCGCCCGAAACCCCTGTGCCTTGAGCACGGCGGCAAAGCGCTCTACCGCCCGCAACAGCTCTTGGTACGTCAGGGTGCGCTGGTCGCCCGGCTCTCCCTCCCAGACGATCGCGGCACGATTCTTGCGCCAAGTCTTGCAGTGGCGATCCAAGCAGTTGTACGACATGTTTGTCGTCGCACCGGTGAACCACTTGTAGAACGGCGCTTCCGACTCGTCCAGCACCTTGTCCCACTTGCGAAACCAGTGCAGCTCGCTCTCGGCGAGATCGGACCAAAAGGCCTCCGGATCTGCGGACGCCTTTGCGATAAGCGCTTCGTACGGCTCGCCCGGCTTCACATTGGCCCGGTCCACGAAGCTTTCGGAGGGGTGGTAGAGATCCATTGAGATTTCTTTAGCTGATTCTGTCCGGCCCGCCCTCAAACCGAACGCGCTGGGCGGCCCGCGGAAACGCGCGTCACTGGCAGGCGCTCTGGGTCTGCGCGGATGTCACCAGCGAGTTGAAGATCGTCAGCACCTGCTTGCGGTAGCGATAGGTCCGCCGCAGCTGTTCTCGGAAATCGGCGTCATACTCTCGGTGACGCATCAGCTTCCTGAATACCGTCGGCGGGATGTCGATCTGCTGTCGCAACAGCGCAACCGGATGCCCCCGCAGGAACAGGCCGAAGAACATCGCCGCCTCGTGATGCGGCGCTTGGAACTCCCGCTCCTTGGTGCCCGGCACTGTGCTCCTTCCGGCAGCCCGATTCGAGCCGAAAGAACTAGTATAGGGGCCGTTCCGACGCCAGCACAAGCCTAGATTTCGATGCCCGACTCAATGGCGCGATTCGGAGCGAAGGTGACATTGAAATCTGTCGTTCGCCCGCCCTCGCTAGAATCTGGATGGTGTGGCTGCCGCTCGCATTGACGTTGCCGGCCGTGGGCTACGCGGCCTACGCGGCGGCACACCCGCGCGCGCAGCTTTGGGGTCCCAGCAGATGCCAGCTGGAGGGTCCGCCGGACGAAATCGCCCTAACGTTCGACGACGGCCCTAGCAACGAGACGCCCCGTTTCCTGGAGGCGCTCGACGAGCTGGGCGTCAAAGCGACATTCTTCGCTTGCGGCGCAAACGTGGAACGCAGCCCAAGCGTCGCGCGCGCGATCGTCGAAGCCGGCCATGCGCTCGGCAATCACACGTTCTCGCATCCCTGCCTGCCCCTGTGCTCCCGGGCGGCTGTGCTCGAGGAAGTCCTCTCGACGCAAGACGCCATCGGTACTGCCACAGGCCGTACCGTCAAGCTATTTCGGCCACCCTACGGCCTGCGCTCGCCCTTCCTGGCAACCGCGCTACCCGCCGCCGGCCTGACCTCAGTCCACTGGACGGTCATCGGCAACGATTGGAAGTGGGATGCCGCGCGCATTGCGCACCGCGTTCTGGACAGGGTCCGGGGACGCGGCATCGTGTGCCTACACGACGGGCACGCAACGCGGCCCCACGCGGACAGATCAGAGAGCCTCGAAGCGCTCAAGCAGATCGTGCCGCACCTGCGCCGGCGCGGCCATCGCTTTGTCCGGGTCCCCGGCTGGGAAGCGGAGGACTAGCAACTAGCGGGCAGTCCAGCCGCCGTCGATCACGACATCTGTGCCGGTCAGGAAGCCCGCTCCCTCGGAGCACATGTACACGGCGAGGCTGCCGATCTCCTCGACCTTGCCCCAGCGTCCCACAGGAATGCTGGCGAGGAACTGGCTGTTCTTCTCGGGATCCTCGATGAGCGGCCGATTCATCTCGGTTGCGAACGGGCCGGGACTGATGCCATTGACCGTGATGTTGTACGGAGCCAGCTCGAGCGCCAGCGCCCGTGTGAAGCCCAGCAGGCCGGACTTCGTTGTCGAATAGCCCGTGCGGTTCGGCAGCGAGACGTGCGACATGATCGAGGTCATGTTGATGATCCTGCCCCAGCGCAGTCCCTTCATACCCGGCACGAAGGTGCGCGACATCGAGAACGGACCGGTCAGATTGACCTCGAGGATCTCGTGCCACTCGTCTAGGGACATCTCCTCGATCGGTTTGCGATTGTTGATGCCTGCGTTGTTGATCAGGATGTCGCAGACGCCGAACGCTTCCTTGACCATCTGGTCCACTTCCGCCGCGGCAGTCTCGTCAGTGACATCCGCCATGATGTACTCGGCTGTGCCGCCACGGGCGCGAATCCCCCGCACCACCTCGGAGAGCAGTTCCTCATTCCGCGCCACCAAGGCCACCTTCGCCCCCGCCCCGGCAAGGGCTTCCGCCATTTCACGCCCGAGACCCTTGCTGGCGCCCGTGACCACGGCGACGTGGCCCTCTAACGAAATGGTGCTCATATTCAACCTTGCACGGGAATGCCGACCAGTTCCCGAGACGCCTAGAATAGCAAGGCGGAGCTGGCCGGCCTGCGTCTAGAGTTCCTCCAGCATGGCCCGCACTCGGCTCGCGGCGCCTCTATCCGCCGTGGCGACAAAAATGGTGTCGTCCCCGGCCAGCGTGCCGATGATCTCGGACAGGTGCGCTCCGTCGAGCCCTTGAGCGAGCGCATTCGCACCGCCCGGCTCGGTGCGCAGGATCACGAGGTTCTGAGCCGTTTCGATCCTCACCAAGAACTGTCCGACGAGCTGCCGCAGGACGGCTCTGGCGGCGTCCTCGCCCTGGCTTTGTGCCGGCGCGGCATAGCCGGCAGCAGTCTTGACCACACCCAGTTGGCGCAGATCGCGTGAGAGCGTGCCCTGGCTGGCAGCGATTCCACGCTCGGCAAGCGCTTCCGCGAGTCGCCCATGGGTACGGAACGCCTGAGACTCAATCAGGCTGAGAATCTCTCGCTGCCGCCGGGACTTCACGCCGCTCCGGATCCCTCGCCTTCCGCCGTCCGGGCCAGACCGGCCAATCTCGCTTTAGCCGCCGCCAAGGCTTCCCTAACCCGATCTCTAGCCGTGCCGCCCGGCAGCTTGTGGTTTTCCAAGGCGTTGCGGGGAACGAGGGCCGCCAGAACCGACTCGTCAAGCTCGGGTGCGAACTCACGCAGCTCGTCCAACGTCCACTCCGCTGGCCGCTTGCCCTGCTGGACGCTGGCGAGCACGATGCCGCCCACGATGTGGTGCGCCCGATGAAACGCAATGCCCCGGCGGGCCAGGACCTCCGCCAAGGCCGTGGCCGAAACCCAACCTTCGTCGGCGGCCTGCTCCATCGCCGGACGCTTGAGCTGGGCGGAATCGACACACAGCGCCAGGATCGCCAGCGAGTCCGTCACCTGGGCAGCGCTGTCAAACACGCCCTCCTTGTCCTCTTGCAGGTCCCGGTTGTATGTCAGAGGCAGCCCCTTCAAGGTCATCATCAGCGACTGCAAGCTGCCACAGACGCGCCCCGCCTTGCCGCGCAACAGCTCGAGCGCGTCCGGATTGCGCTTCTGCGGCATCAAGCTCGAGCCGGTCGTGACCTCGTCGCCGAGTTCGAGAAATCCGAACTCCTCGCTGCTGTAGAGGATCCAATCCTCTGCCAGCCGGCTGGCATGCAACATCGCGACCGACGCGGCGTACAGAAAGTCGAGCGCGAAGTCACGGTCCGACACTGCGTCCATGCTGTTGGCCGAGATCGCGGCGAATCCCAGATCGGCGGCCATCGCCCCCCGATCGAACGCAAACCCGCTGCCTGCGAGCGCACCGCTGCCGAGCGGCAACACGTCGGTGCGCTCGTACGCCTGCTGCATGCGCTGCCAGTCGCGCAGGAACATTTCGAAGTACGCCAGCAGGTAGTGCGCGAAGAGCACGGCCTGGGCGCGACGGAGATGCGTGTAGCCGGGCAGCAGCGCGTCGGACTCCTGCTCCGCCAGCCGCAGCAGGGAGTTCATCAACGTTTCCAACTGCGCTTGCACGCGTCGAATCGCAGCCTTCATCCAAAGGCGGAAATCGGTCGCAATCTGCTCGTTGCGGCTGCGCCCGGTGTGGATCTTTTCCGCCAGCTCTCCCACCGCCTCTCCGAGCTTGCGGATGACAAAGGTGTGGATGTCCTCGTCGTCGGCGTCGAAGTAGCCCGGCTCGCCTGCCTCCGACAGCATGCCGTCGAAAGCCGCATTGATCTTGTCCCTTTCCGCAGCAGTCAGGATGCCGACTCCGCAGAGGGCGTTCGCGAACGCCTTCGAGCCGACCACATCGGCCTCGAACAGCTTCCGGTCAAAGTCCAGCGAGCCCGAGTAGCGCTCAAAGAGTTCCGCCGGGCCGGATTCGAACCGGCCCCCCCAGAGTTTCATTCGGAACCGCCTTCTGCTTCCCGGAGTCCACCCTGGACCGCGGCATGCACTCGGATCGGCAGGCCGGTGAGATTGATGAAACCCTCGGCATCGCGCTGGTCATACTCGCCGCCCATCGTAAAACTCGCGATCTCGGGAGCGTAGAGCGAGTACGGCGACGTGCGGCTGAGCGGAGAGATGCGGCCCTGGCAGAGGTGCACTACGACCGTTCCGGTGACGTGCCGCTGGGTGACGTCCACGAACCCGTCCATAGCCTCGCGCAGCGGCGTGAACCACTTGCCGTCGTAGACCAGCTCCGCATAGTCGATGGCCAGTTTCTGCTTGTAGTGCTGGGTAGCGCGGTCCAGAGTCAGAGCTTCCAGCTCGGCATGCGCAGCCATCAGGATGGTGCCTCCCGGCGTTTCGTAGCAGCCGCGAGACTTCATGCCAACGAAGCGGTTCTCGACCAAGTCGATCCGGCCGATGCCGTGCCTGCGGCCCAGAGCGTTAAGCGCCTCCACAATGCTTGCGGGACTCATGCGCTCGCCGTCCAAGCCGACCGGCGTTCCGGCTTCGAACTCGATGCCTACCTGAGTGCCGTCGGCCGGAGCGCTCGCCGGATCTGCCGTCAGCGTCCATACGGCCGGCCCGGGCTCGTTCGCCGGATCTTCAAGCTCTGCGCCTTCGTGGGAAATGTGCCACAGGTTCGCGTCGCGGCTATAGATTTTCTCCTTGCTCTGCTGGATCGGCACGTGGTGGCGCTCGGCGTAGTCGACGGCGTCTTCGCGGGAGACGATATCCCATTCGCGCCAGGGAGCGATCACAGGCAAATGCGGAGCCAGGGCCTTGTAGGTCAGCTCGAAGCGCACCTGATCGTTGCCCTTGCCCGTCGCGCCATGCGCCAGCGCGTCGCAACCCGACTCGAGGGCCACCCTCACCTGCAGCTTGGCCAGCAGGGGACGGGCGATCGAGGTGCCCAGCAGGTACTTGTGCTCGTACACCGCGCCTGAGCGGACCATCGGCCAGACATACTCCCGCACGAACTCCTCGCGCAGATCCTCGACGTACACCTCACAGGCGCCGCTAGCGAGCGCCTTCTGCTCGAGGCCGGCGAGCTCCTCGCTGCCCTGTCCGACGTCGCCGCAGACGGCCACGACGTCAGAGCCGTAGCTTTCCCGCAGCCAAGGAATGATGATCGACGTGTCGAGCCCGCCCGAATAGGCGAGGGCCACCTTCTTGGGATGCCTAGCCATGCTTATCCTCCATCATCTTGATCAGAATCGCCTTGTGGGCGTGCAGTCGGTTCTCGGCCTGGTCGAAAACGACCGACTGGGGCGACTCGATGACCGCGTCAGTCACCTCCGCGCCTCGCTGCGCCGGCAGGCAATGCATGAATACCGCGCGTTTCTCGGCCAGTCGCATCATCGCGCTATCGACTTTGTAGTCGGCGAACGCGATCCTGCGCTGCTGCGTCTCGGCCTCCCAGCCCATGCTGGTCCACACGTCGGTGTACACCGCCGCCGCGCCCTGCACTGCTTGGCGGATGTCTTCCACCACCTCGACCACACAACCGTTCCGCTCGGCCACTTGCCGCGCCTTGGCAAGGTCGTCCGGGCGCGGCCCGTAGGCCGCAGGGCCGCAAATCGAAACTGACACGCCGAGCTGCGGACCGCAGTGCAACAGCGAGTGCGCGACATTGTTGGCATCTCCCACGTAGGCCAGCTTGAGCCCGTCAAAAGAGCCGAAGCGCTCTAGCAGTGTCAGGTAGTCCGCCAGCGCCTGGCACGGGTGAAACGCCTCGCTCAGCGCGTTGATCACCGGAACGCTGGACCATTTGGCGAGCAGTTCCAAGGTCTTCTGCGAGAACGTGCGCGCCACGATCGCGTCAAACCACCTGTCCAAGTTGCGCGAGATGTCGGGCGCGGGCTCGCGCTGGCCGATCCGGCCGTCACGGTGGTCTTGGAACACAGCGAAGCCTCCCAGCTGCGCGGCGGCAAGCTCGAAGGTCATTCGAGTGCGCAACGACGGCTTCTCGAACAACATCACGATCGAGCGGTCTTGCAAAACCCGCCGGAACCGGCCCGGGTCAGCCTTGACGCTCGCGGCGAGGTCCAAGACCTCGCGCAATTCGCCGGCCGAAAGGTCAGCATCCCTTAGGAAGTGACGCGCCGGCGCAGGCTGCGGCCGTGCGGCCACTTCTGAATGAATATGCATGATAATGCATAATTACACATTTCAGGGCGGCTGTCAAGCGAGCCCGGGTGTTCCGCTGGCAGGTACGGAATTCTCGCTCCGAGCGGGCCGGCGCGCCGCTGTCAGGTGAGTTCGCTCTAGCGGCCGTCGGCCTCAAGCTTGCGCAGCGTCTCATCGATCTGCGCGACGAGCTCGGCCTGCGAAAGTCTTGCGGCTTGTTCGCGGGCTTCGCGAAATCTGGCCACGGCGGCGTCTCGGTCGCCCGAAGCCAGCAACGCGGCGGCCAGCGAGAAGAGATAGGTCGGAGTGCGGTCGGATTGGTCCCGGATCGCTTGGCGGAAGGCCTGCACAGCCTTGGTCGCATTGAACTCGCGCATCCATAGCAGGCCCAGCTTATAGTGCGAGAGCGCATGGTCCGGACGACTGGCCAACGCTCGCTCGTAGTGGGCGCGCGCCTCGCCGAAGCGGCCCTCCTCCTCCAGCATCTGTCCGAGGTTGTGATTGGCCAGCGCGTGGTCGGGGTTGATCTCTAGGGCCGCTTCGAAGGCCAGTCGCGCCGCTCCTGCCTCGTTCTCGCGGTAGGCTACAACGCCGTAGTTGTAGTGCAGCTCCGCGCTTGCGAGACCGGCGTCCACAGCCGAGCGATACTGCGCGGCGGCATCCTCAGACCGCCTCATCGAGCCGTACAGGATCACCAAGTTGACATGCGCTTGCGTGAGCGAGGGATCTTCTTGCAAGGCCTTGACGTGCAGGGCCACCGCGTCGCCGGGGCGTCCCGCATCCATTGCCTCCACGCCCCGCTTGAGGTATTCGGCGGCACTAACGCGCAACCCGGCGACGGCGCTGGCCAGCGGGTCGTCAGCGGCAGGCCCCGATTCGCGGTGGCGCACGTACAGATCGAGATGCTCCGAGGATTTCTCCTCCTCCCCCAATTCCCGGTAGGCCAGAGCCAGAGCGTAGTGCGCTTGGCCGAACGCGGGTGCCAACTGGACGGCGCGGCGCAGATGCTGGACGGCGGCTTCCAACTGCCCGGCTGCGGCTTCCGCCTTGCCCAAGCCGTGCAGCGCGCGGGCGTCATCGGGATTGGCTGCGACGAGCTCACGGAAAACATCGCGGCTGCGATCGATCTCGTCATCGGCAAGCAGCACATCGGCCAAGCGCTGTCTGGCCGGGCGATACCCCGCGTCACGGCGGATGCACTCGCGGAACGCCTCCGCAGCCTCCGCTCCGCGACCGAGCTTGGCCAGTGAGATCCCGCGATAGTAGGGCCAGCGCAACTGGTTCGGGTCAAGCTCGCCTGCCCTGCTGAGCAAGGCGACGGCCAAGTCGTGCCGCCCGTAGGCGTGCAGCAGCATGCCTGCGTTTCCCGCCGCATTGACGTCGCCGGAGTTGGCTCGCAGCGCTTCGAGTTGAGGGCCGAGCTGGTTCGCCAGGTTCGGCCCGAGGTCTTCCAGCGCAATCTCAGGGATCGGTCCCAGATCTGGGCCGGAGCAGGCGGTCCAGATGCACAGGCAAGCAACCAGCCACAGGCACCCCTTCATCGAAGCCATTCTAGTCCGGCCCCCGCGGCCTGCCAACGCGGAGCGTTCAGAGTGAAACGCTGGTGCTTGCTCAACGACATTTGAATTTACGTCCGTCGAATCGTTTGGAGCCGTAATTGAAACCGCTTGCTCCAGCATTCAACAAGATGCTCTGCCGAGCGGTAGCAACTGCCGGCAGGGCGGGTTGCAGGGATCAACTCATCCCGCGCAACCGAAGGTTCGCAGGAAGGAGTTCAACCATGAAATGCCCCGAGTCTTCGGGGCGAAGCGTTCCACACGCTCACAACCGCAGCGGCACTCGCCGCCATCGCTGTCGGACGTGTGGGAAGACGTTTTCGGAACCGCGCCGGACTATCGGCAACCGCTACAGGGCTATTTTTTTGTTCGTCGCTAGCCGCTGCGATCATCGGTTTCCCTCTG
>JAPPMG010000015.1 GCA_028819215.1 Bryobacterales bacterium | reverse complement strand
GCCGCGCGTTGTTGTTGGCGAAGTACCACGTGTCCGTGCGGTTGCTGACGATGAAGATCTGGACGAAGCACAGGAGCGTCTTCGCGTATCCGTTGCCGGGGTCCTTCTTGTAGTTGACGATCTGCTCCATTGCACGACGGGGGCTGATTCCCAGCGTCTTGAGCTCGATCTGGACAGCGGGGATGCCGTTGATCAGGAGTATGACGTCGTAGCGGTGATGGCTGTTGTCCGTATTGATGCGGAGCTGATTAACAACCTCGAAGGTGTTCTTGCACCAGTCCTTGATGTTGACGAGGGTGTAATTGAGCGGCGTGCCATCGTCACGGATGAACGCTTCCCGGTTCCGGAGCGAGCGTGCGGCTTCGTTCACATCTGGTGTGACGATCTCGTCGAGGAGCCGCCGGAACTCTCCGTCGGTGAGGTTGACACGGTTGAGTGCCTCGAACTTTTCCCTAAAGTTCGCTTCAAGCTTGGCTCGATCGCGGATGTCGGGGCGGTATTCGTACCTGAGGTCCCGTAGCTTCGTGAGAAGGGACTCTTCAAGATCGCGTTCGGGTGTGATCATCGCTATCGTGGGAACTCAGTCCGTTTGGGGCCTGCCGAAAGCGTCCGACTGTCCGGTGCTAAACACTCATGGTCGCACGCAGCCACCCCGTAGGCATGAAACGGCCGAGGCGCTGCAATCGGTGGGTCTGCCAGCGGTCGCCTATTGTTGCGGTTGGCGGAGGCGGGCACAAGATCGGACTTCAGAGTGGTGGTAGGGGTCGCGCCCGCGACCTCGTTGTCTAAACTGACGCCGCCGCGCCCTTTCGAGCCCCGTAGCATGCCGGTCCATGCCCAGGACGCTCAGTAAATCGAGCCCCGACTGCCAAACAGCCGAGGGACTGCCAACGGGCCTGCTCTGTCGGCCTCCACTGCAAGGACGATTCACCCTTACAACGACCGTCGGCAGCAGTTCCGCCAAACGGTGCTTGGGCAGAAACTGCGCGGTTTGGTGGTACACGGCCGTGGCCGGGATACGCCCACCGTAGTGTACCGGCCCGTTCACGCCTCCGGAAACGCGGCCCGAGTCACCTCGCCGCAGGCCGCGCAGGAGCAGGTGGCTCTCGATCCGGTCCGGCGTCTCCATCTGGCGCAGCGTCGTGCCCGTGTGCCCGCGCTGCCCGCCACTGCGCTTGCCCGATCGACCGCGCTGGCTGCGGGTCCGCCGTCCGGCAGCTGGCTTGACCAGCCCGTCGCTCGACGGCGGCTTGCCGCTGTTGCCACGATGCATGTGCAGGCCCGCACCCCGCTCCAGTTCCTCCAGACGCTGCCGCAACCTGAGGTCGCGTGAGCAGATGCCGGGGGCGTTGGACAACTTGAGTCCGGCGCTTCGAGCGTTTGCGGTTGCTCTACGGATTGAACGCGGAAACACCAAGCCTGAAGCCTCGCCCAGCCATCCGCCGCTAGCCGAAGCCGCTTGCAAAGACTGCCGGCTAACTCATGCGGCCAGCTCGCGGCCGCGCTCCAGCGCCTCTTCGATCGTCCCGACCATGTAAAACGCCTGTTCCGGTAGGTCGTCATGCTGGCCATCGACAATCTCGCGAAAACCGCGGATAGTGTCCGAAAGCTTCACATAGCACCCCTTGGTGCCAGTGAACTGCTCGGCCACGTGGAACGGCTGCGACAGGAAGCGCTGGATCTTGCGCGCCCGCGAAACGATCAGCTTGTCCTCCTCGGACAACTCCTCCACGCCCAAGATCGCGATGATGTCCTGCAGCTCCTTGTTGCGCTGCAGCACGCGCTTCACCGCTTGGGCCACGTCGTAGTGGTCGTTGCCCACGACGTTCGGATCCAAAATGCGCGAGGTCGAGGTCAGCGGGTCCACCGCCGGATAAATGCCCAACGAGGCGATTTCGCGCGACAGGTTGGTCGTCGCATCCAAGTGGGTGAAGGTCGTCGCCGGCGCCGGATCCGTGTAGTCGTCCGCCGGCACGTAGATCGCTTGCACCGATGTGATGGACCCCTTCTTGGTCGAAGTGATCCGCTCTTCCAATGCACCCATCTCAGTCGCCAGGTTCGGCTGGTAGCCCACCGCCGACGGCATGCGCCCCAGCAGCGCCGACACTTCCGAGCCCGCCTGGGTGAAGCGGAAGATGTTGTCGATGAACAGCAGCGTGTCCTGTCCTTCCACGTCGCGGAAGTACTCGGCAACGGTCAGCCCGGTCAACCCGACACGCAGCCGGGCGCCCGGCGGCTCGGTCATCTGGCCGTAGATCAAGGCGGTCTTCGACTTGGTGTAGTCGTCGGGGTTCACCACTCCCGACTCCTGCATTTCAAGCCACAGGTCGTTGCCTTCCCTTGTGCGCTCGCCAACGCCCGCGAAGACCGACACGCCGCCGTGCTGGAGCGCGATGTTGTTGATCAGTTCCATGATGATCACGGTCTTGCCGACGCCCGCGCCCCCGAACAGCCCGATCTTGCCGCCCTTGAGGTACGGCTCGATCAAGTCAATCACCTTGATCCCTGTCTCGAGAATCTCGGACTCTGTCGACTGGTCCTCCAGCAGCGGGGCGTCGCGGTGGATCGGAAAGCTCGTCTCGGTCTCAACGGGGCCGCGCTCGTCGACCGGCTCGCCCAACACGTTGAGCACACGGCCCAGCACCTGCGGGCCGACCGGCACGGAGATGGCCTTGCCGGTGTCCACAACGGGCATGCCGCGCACCATGCCCTCCGTCGGCTGCATCGCGACGGTGCGGACCCGCCCCTCGCCGAGGTATTGCTGCACCTCGCAGGTGACGTCGATCGGCTGGGGCACGTCGAACCCCTCGCTGGTCACTTTCACGGCATTGAAAATCTTGGGCAAGTTTCCGCCCTCGAACTGCACGTCGACCGCCGGACCGGCGACCTGAATGACTTTTCCTGCGATCTGCATCTTCTCGCGTCCTCTTTGGCGTCGTCAGCCGTTACTCTTGCGCAGCCGTACCCGAAACGATTTCAATGATTTCCGTCGTAATGCTGGCCTGCCGCACGCGGTTCAGGTGCAGCGTGAGCTTTTCCAGCACTTCTCCCGCATTGCGCGTGGCTGCGTCCATGGCGGTCATGCGCGCGGCGTGCTCTGCGGATGCCGACTCAAGCATCGCCAAGAACACCTGCGTCACGACCCGCTTGGGCAACAGCGCCCCGAGCAATTGCTCCGCAGGCTGTTCGTACTCGTAGGCGCCGCCGCCATCGACTGTTCCCTCAGGCGGAATGATCGGCAGCACCTGCTCAACGACAGGTTGCTGGCTCAGCACGCCCTTGAACCGGTTGTAGGCGATCCAGACTTCGTCCGCCTGGCCCGTAGAAAACCGCTCCATCGCCTTCTCGGCTACCGCTTGGGCCGTCTCGACCTCGACTCTGCCGAGAACCTGCTCCCACCTGCCGCTCACGGCCAAGTTCCGACGCTGGTAGAAATCCACCGCCTTGCGGCCCAGTAGTTCCAGATCCACCTGCTGTCCGGGGCGCCCGTCCACAAACCCTTGGACCGCCTTGAACACATTACTGTTGAAGGAGCCGCACAGTCCCTTCTCTCCAGCCAGCACTAGTAGCTGCACATTGCGGCACACCCTGCGCTCCAGCAGCGGATGTGAAAACGCGGCCTCTTCCTCTACATCAGTTGCCAGCACGCTGCCGAGCATGTCTTCGAGCAGCCCTGCATACGGTCGTGCGCCGACCACCGCCTGCTGTGCCCGGCGCAGCTTGGCCGCCGAGACCATCTTCATGGCCTTGGTGATCTGCTCGGTGTTCTTGACGGAGCGGATCCGCCGGCGCAGGTCGATGAGGGAAGGCATCGCTAGCTCGCCTTGGCCACGGGATGGAGCGCCTCGAACTGCTGCTTATAGGCGCCGATGGCGTCCTGAAGTGCCTTGGTGACCTCTTCGTCGAGCACGCGCCGAGCCCGGATCTGCGCCAGCGCTCCATCCTCGCCCTCGCGCTCGAGATAGTCGTACAGCCCAGCCTCGAAGTCAGCGACTTGAGACAATTCCAAGTCATCGAGATAGCCTTTTGTGCCGGCGAATATGATCGCAACCTGCTTCTCGACCGGAAGCGGATCGTACTGCTTCTGCTTCAGCACCTCGACCAGCCGATCGCCGCGATGCAACTGCTGCTGCGAGGCCTTGTCGAGATCCGAGCCGAACTGCGCGAACGCCGACAGCGCCCGGTATTGCGCCAGATCGAGCCGCAGCGTGCCGGCCACTGACTTCATTGCCTTGATCTGGGCATTGCCGCCGACGCGGCTGACCGAGATGCCCACGTCCACGGCCGGGCGCACGTTGGCATTGAAGAGGTCAGCCTGAAGGTAGATCTGGCCATCGGTGATCGAGATCACGTTCGTCGGAATGTAGGCGGACACATCGCCAGCCTGGGTCTCGATGAACGGCAGTGCTGTCAGCGATCCGCCGCCGAGCTGCTCGTTCAACTTGGCCGCGCGCTCCAGCAGGCGCGAATGCAGGTAGAACACGTCGCCGGGATAGGCCTCGCGCCCGGGCGGTCGCCGCAGCAGCAGCGAGATCTCGCGGTAGGCGGCGGCATGCTTGGACAGATCGTCGTAGACGCACAGCGCGTGACGCGCAGAGTCCCGGAAGTACTCGCCGATCGCCGCGCCGGTGAACGGTGCCAAGTACTGCATCGGCGCCGGATCCGACGCCGATGCCACGACGACAATGCTGTACTCCATCGCCCCCTGCTGTTCCAAGGTCTTGAGCACCTGCGCGACAGTCGAGCGCTTCTGGCCGATGGCGACATAGATGCAGATCACATCGCCGCCCTTCTGGTTCAGGATGGTGTCGATGGCAATGGCGGTCTTGCCCGTCTGGCGGTCCCCGATGATCAGTTCGCGCTGCCCGCGGCCGATCGGGATCATGGCGTCGATGGCCTTGAGGCCGGTCTGCATCGGCTGCTTGACCGGCTCGCGGTCGATCACGCCCGGTGCCAGCCGCTCGATCGGGTTGTAGTCGGTCGCCTCGATCGGGCCCTTGCCGTCCAGCGGTTCACCGAGAGCGTTGACCACGCGGCCCAGCATTGCGTCAGACACCGGAATCGAGATGATCCGTCCCGTGCGGCGCACCTCGTCACCTTCCTTGAGGCTGGTGTAGTCACCGAGCAGCACCGCCCCGACCTGGTCCTCCTCGAGGTTCATGGCGATACCGGAGATGCCGTTGCGAAAGTCGAGCAGCTCGCCCGCCATGACGCTCTCCAGGCCGTGCAGGCGAGCGATGCCGTCCCCGAGCGAGATCACCGATCCCACCTCGGCGACTTCCACGGCGGATTCGTAGTTCTGGATCCGGTCGCGGATCAGCTTCGTGATTTCCGATGCGTTCATCTTGGCCATTCGAATCGTTCCTTTACCACGAGCGGCTAGCGGTCACCAGCCGCCAGCCTGGCCGCCAGCGACCCCAAAGCCGCCCGCAGCGATCCGTCGTACAGCGTCGAGCCCACCTGCACCGCGCCGCCGCCGAGCAGGCTGGGATCCTCCGCATAGGTCGCCCGGATGTCCTTGCCGGTCAGCTCCCGGAAGCGGCCTTCGAGCTCCGCTCTCTGCTCAGGGCCGATCCGGCCGGCAGAGCGCACCTGGACCTCGACTCTGCCGCGATGGCTGTCAAGCCACGTGCGGAATCCGTCGGCAATCAGGGAGAAATGCCCGATACGACGGTGGTCCGTGACAACGGAGAGAAAGTTGACCATGAGCGGGGCGAGTCCGAGGCGGCTGCCGACCTGCTCGATCAGGCGGCGCTTGTCACCGGGCAGGATCGAGGGCGCGCGCAGCACGGCAGCTAGGTCGGCAGATCCTTCCAGCAGCTCGCCGAAGGCCTCCAATTGTTCCAGCGCGGCTTCCCCGGAGAGCTCGGAGTCCCGCTGCGTGACGACTTCAGCAAGGGCTGAAACGTAGCGATTGGCAACTGCTCGGTCCATGGGAGCCGCACGTGAGAACCGCAAGCGTCGGCGCGCCCGGGCCCTGCTGGAGACGGTCGGATGGGAGGGCTGGCAGCTGCGGTGCTGCCGGCTCCTCTAAACTTCCAATCTATCACAAGGCACATTCCCGTACGAAGCCTGCCCGAAGTTCCGCTGCGCCTAGCATTTCCGCGGTTGCGGGCGAGCGCAGGTACGAGGATTCTGGGAGCGCAGGCAAACAGCGGATGAACTTCTGGTAGCTCTAGACGGCTCCGGTGCTTTGCAATTCGTTGGCGAACGCAGTCTGTCTACTTCGTCGGACCGATATCCGCAACTGAGCCTCATTACCCCGCTCCGGGCACGTTGACAGCCGCTGGGCGCAGGCCTAGACACAGACACTGCGAGGCAACAGTCTCCGCTGTCGCAAAGCACTCGCCCAACTGGCGGCTTTCGGGCACCTTCTATGGGCCAATGTTGTGCCGCACCGTCCGATCGCCTGCCAACATAGTTGGTCGCCGCAGCGCGTTCCAGTGAATCAGGCGACCGGGAAGCCCTCCCGGCGCGCGGCTTGCAAGAGCCGGGCGTCGGAGCAGACAAAGTCGAGCGTTGCTGGATCCTCCCTGCATGCGACCAAAGCGGCGGCTAGCTGCATTGCGTCGGCGCTTCGCAGGGGATGGATGCGCAACAGGCGAAGAGCGCGGGCACGCACGCGCTCGCGAGCCGCGATCTCCACCCACGTTGCAGCGAAGAATCGAAGCCGTTCCAGCCTCTGACCCAATTCAACGGCGTCAATTGCCCTTTCTCGATGCAGTCGATTCAGTGCCGAAGCGCACTCGACCTGGCTTCCCCACCACGTAATGATTGAAGGATCGCCTTCGAGCAGGTCGAGCCGGCCTGCAGTTTCGGCCTCTTCAACCAGCAGCGACACCAAGGCTGAAGAGTCCCAGTACTTCATCGCTTCTCATCGCGTTCCGCGGCGACTAGCTGGCTCGCGCTGTGCCCGGACGGAAGGCGTGGCCTAGGTGCGGCCAGAAACGAGGAGAGGTCGAGGCGAGCCCTGGGGGGAGCGGCGATGCCTTCTTCGATCAAGTCGGCAGCCTCTTCGTCGACCAGCGAGTCTGCGTCGAAGGGCCTAATCTCGGCGACAGGCTTGCCACGAAGCGTGACAAGCACCTTCTCGCCACCACGCACCTCGGCGAGGAGGGCGCTGAGGTCATTCTTCGCTTGGCTAACACTGGCTCGTTTCATATGGCTATTATAGCCAGATTGAAGCGGCGGTCTGAGGTGAGGTGCGCAACGGATCACCCGCACGTGCGCGAGGACGCTGCCAAGAGAGCACCGTGTCCTTGGCTAGGCCTCCCCGTTCTGAGTGTGGGCACCGCGCCCAAACACACTTCTCGTCGGATTCTGCTCCCGAGGCGTTCGGACATGAGCAGCTAAGGCTGGTGCTGCTATCGTGGAACGCATCGGCCGTTGACAGCGCCGGGCAGATGTCGCAGGCGAACCTATTTCCGCAAGGCACGATCGGGTTCCCCGTCACGCCGTGGGACGCAGACCTGCGGCTCGACGAGGCGGCCTTGCGAGCTCACGCCGAACGCATGCTCGCGTCCGGACTGGACGCGCTCTCGTTCTGCGGCAGCAACGGGGAACTACACGCCCTAGGCCTGCCAGAGTACGAAAGGGTATGCGAGATCGCCGGCGAACTGGCAGCGCAGCGCGCGTACTTGATCTTCGGCGTCGGCCAGAGCTGGCGCACAGCCTGCACGCAGGCCGTCTACGCCCGGCGCGCCGGGGCGCAGGCCGTGCTGTGCATCGCGCCCTACATGGCCGACCCCAATGAAGGCGGCCTCGCCGACTACTATCGCTCCGTGGCCGACGCTGCGGGCATTGGCGTCATCTTGTACCAGACGAAGTGGAGCGGCACGGTGCCTCTTGCCCTGCTCGAGAGGCTGGCCCGGGTGGAAAACATCTGCATGGTCAAGGACGAGAACGGGGACTTGTCCCACTACCTTCAGGTCCGCCGCCATTTCGGCGACCGCTTCCACTGGATCAACGGAATGGCCGAGCCGTTCGTGCCCAGCTATTGGAAGCTGGGCGTCGAGACCTTCACGTCGGGCCTAGCCTGCTTCATGCCCAACACGACGCTGCGCATCCGCGAACTGGCGCGCGCAGGCAACTTCGCCGACGTCAACGGCATCCTGGACGATCTGGTGCTGCCGATGTACGAGCTGCGCAATCGCCGGCCCGGCTACAAGGTCTCGATGATCAAGACTGCGATGTCACTGGCCGGCATCCCGGCAGGGGGCGTGCGGCCACCGTTGGTGGCCATGGACGCTGCTGACAAGGAAGACTTGCGCTCCCTGATGGAACGCCATGGCCTGCTCGCTGCCTAATGCAAGCCCGATGCGCGCCGCCCGCAGCGCGAGTGTACTCGCGGCTGTCTTGGCCGGCCTGCTCTGCGCCACACCATGGCAGCGGCTGAGCGCTCAACAAGACCCTAACCCTGACGCGCCCAGACCAAGGCAGATCGCCCCGGCGATGAGCTGGGTCTATGCCGACTGGCTCACCCGCCCGGAGCGCCAGCGCGAAGAGCAGCCCGACAGGCTCGTCAACTCGCTCGACATCCAGCCTGGCGCGACGGTGGTCGATCTCGGCGCCGGAGTGGGCTACTTCACATGGCGGCTGGCAAGGAAGGTGGGACGTGCGGGCAAGGTGATCGCGGTCGATATCCAGCAGGAAATGCTCGACATGCTCGCGGTCAACCTGCGCGAGCGCGGCATCGAGAACGTCGAGACGGTCCTCGCAACGCCCCAGGACCCCCGCCTGCCGCAAGCCGCAGTTGACCTTGTCCTGCTTGTGGACGTGTATCACGAACTTGCCCACCCCGCCCTCACGCTCGCCCACATCTCGCGATCGCTCAAGCCCACGGGACGGCTCGTCGTCGTCGAATACCGCAAGGGCCAGCCGGGGGTGAATATCCACCCTCTCCACAAGATGAGCGTTGCCGAGGTCAGATCAGAGATCGAACCCGCCGGATTCGATCTCGTGGAAGTGCTGGAGTTCCTGCCCTCCCAGCATGTGATCATCTTCACGCCTGCCGGCGGCTGACCGCGCGTTCAGGCTGGCTTGTCCGCGAGCAGATCGGCGAATGGCGCCGACCGGATTACCGAGCGCAAGTCAGGGTCGCGCCTAGCCAGGATTCGAATCTCGGAGTCTAGCTCGATAGCCTTGCGAATCGACTTGCTAGCCGAAGTGTGGTCGCCTGCCAGAACTTTGGCCACGCCCTTCACGTAGTGCAGGTGGGCGGCCTCGGCATCCTTGACCAAGCCTCGGTTCAGGACCCGCACAGCCTCCGCGAACTGGCCGTTGTTGACCAGCTGAACGCCGTGGTTGTAGTAGTCCTCCACGGACTCGAGCAACGGGCGCTTGCGCTCGGAGCGCTTGCGGCAGATCTCGATGAATACGCCGGCCCGGTGGCTCAGCCCGACATTGGGTCCCGCGCGCACCTTCTCCAACATCCGCCGCGCCGCGCCAAACTTGCGCGACTGGAACAGTTCCGTTCCCAGCGTGAAGTGCTCCTGCTGCCGCTCCTCGGCAAGGCGCTCCTTGCTGACCGGGCGCTTTGTGCTGCCCGAGCGCACCGCAGGAGCTGGAGTGATCGGGCCGGGGGCCGGCGAAGTCTCAGCTCCCTTTCCGATCTGGGCCTTGCTTGGCATGAGCCACCGCTTCGCCAGACGCAGCGGGCAGCGTCTCGGCGGTAGTGCCGAACCAACCCGCTTGAAGCGTGTGCGAATTTATAACAGATCAGTCAAGCGTTGGCAAGCGGCGCGGCGACAGCGTGTCGCGGCGACAGCGGCGCGCGGCCGCGTGCGTGGGATTGTGGCGCTTCAGAACCGTCGCTTCTCTCCGAGGGCCTGCTAGACTTCGACACAACATGGACAGCGGCACCTCCCGCCGCTTAGCGGCCCTGCAGACCGAAATCGTGGACTGTCGCCGCTGCGCGCGCTTGGCGGAGCACTGCCAGAACGTCGCCCGCGTGAAGCGCCGCGCCTATCTCGATTGGGAGTACTGGGGCCGGCCAGTGCCTTCGTTCGGGGATCCCGGCGCACGCCTGCTGTTGGTCGGATTGGCGCCGGGGGCTCATGGCGCCAACCGCACGGGCAGGATGTTCACCGGTGACGGGTCGGGCGATTTCCTCTACGACGCCTTGTTTCAGACGGGATTTGCGTCGCAGCCGCGAGCGACGTCCAGAGACGACGGCCTGGTGCTGCGCGACTGTTACATCACCTCGGCAGTGCGCTGTGCACCGCCCCAGAACAGGCCCCTTCCGAACGAGTTCGCCGCTTGCCGCCCTTTCCTAGAGCGTGAGGTGAGCATGCTTCCGCGGCTCCGCGCAGTGGTCACTCTAGGGCGTCTAGCGCATGACTCGTGGCTGGCGGTTTTGCGCGCTCGCGACGCCTCAGTGCGCGCTCGTGACTACCCGTTCTCGCACGGACGCCACTTTTTTTGTCCGGACAATGAGCCGGATCTGCTGTGCAGCTACCACCCCAGCCGCCAGAATACACAGACGGGACGCCTCACTAAGTCCATGCTGATCAATGTCTTACAAACAGCCAAGGGGATCTTTTCCGACGTTTAGAAGCTCGTTTATTGTCCATGGAAAAAAATTTTCTTTACAAGGTGCAACCACTTGACGGTGGTTTTCATCTATACTCTACTAGTTAAGAAGATCGATCCGGGCACATAGCCGGACCGTTATTGCAGGCGGGCCGGAGTCAGCAACTGCGCTCTAGATCTTCTGCAAGGAGAAACACTCACATGGTCACTCTAGAAAAAGAAGTTGTGCGCCAGCAGCTGCTGGCGAAACTCGACGCGCTGACCCGGCGCAATAGCCGGGACGAATTGATCCGCGACCGCTGCAACGATCCCATGGACCAAATGCAGACGCGGTTCGAGATGGACCTCACCATCAGCGTGATCAACAACGATTTCGAGACCCGCAAGGCTGTTCAGACCGCGCTCAGGCTGCTTGACGAAGACGAGTACGGCATCTGCCAGGACTGCGGGGCGGAGATCAACCCACAACGTCTCGAGGCGATCCCGTGGACCACGCTGTGCGTCTACTGCCAAGACGAGTACGACTGCTCCGGCGTCTCCCACCAATCGGGCGACTTCGTGCGCGCTGCCTAAACGGACCTGCGCGAACACAGGCCGCACAGCGGTCGCACCGCTCCCGCGGGGAGTTCGCTCCCGGCTAGAGGTAGAGCCTTGCGCTGCCCTCGGTCCGCTTCCGTCACGGAAGCTCGACAGGGGGTAGCGCGAATGTGAGAATGTTCTTGCCGGCGGCGATCGTTACGAATTGCCTGCCGCCGAGCATGTAGGTCATAGGAGAGGCGCGCACCCGGGCGTTCAGGTGGCGGCTCCAAAGCAGCTCGCCATCCGCCGACCGGGCGGCGGAGAGCGTCCCGGAGTTGTCGGCGAAGAATATGAGCCCGGCTGCCGTGGAGACCACGCCCGACCAATTGTCGCGGATCGAGTCACCCAGCTTGCGCTCCCAAGCAATGTCGCCAGTCAGCACGTCGATCGCGCGCAGGTAGCGTTCGCCCGGTTCGCCGCTCGGCTCGCGAGCCGAGCCGCCATAGTAGGTCTTGCCAGCCTGCCACGTCTCGTCTCGCTTCGTGAAGACGTGGCAGAACTCTGACGCCATCGTATAGAACAGCCCGGTTGCGGGGTCGAACGACTTGGAGGGCCAGTTGGTCGCGCCTTGCAACCCGGGGCAGACTAGATTCCCGCCGCGCGTGGGTCGCTTGCCGGGGACCAGCACCGGGCGGCCATCGGCGCCGACGCGCTCGGCCCAAGTCAGCTTGCGCACGAACGGCTCGGCCAGCAGCAGTTCACCATCTTCTCGGTCCAAGACGTAGAAGAACCCGTTGCGATTCGCGTGCAGCAGCAGCTTGCGGCGCTCGCCATGCCACTCGATGTCCGCTAGAACTGGAGTCTGCACCGAGTCCCAGTCGTGCTCGTCGTGCGGGGTGTACTGGAAGTGCCATACCAGCGCTCCGGTGTCCGGGCGCAACGCGAGCATGGAATTGGAATAGAGGTTGTCTCCGAGCCGCTCGTCGCCGTTCATGTCGGGACAGGGATTGCCGGTCGGCCAGTAGAGCAATTCCAGATCCGCGTCGTAACTCCCGGTCAGCCAAGTCGTGCCACAGCCATGCGGCAGCACCGAGCCCTGCCAAGTCTCGGCAAGCGGCTCGCCCGGCAGCGGGACGGTCCAGAAGCGCCACAGCCGCCGCCCGGTCTCGGGATCGTATGCGGCCAAGAATCCGCGCACGCCCTGGTCACCTCCCGAGATGCCGGAAATCACCATGTCCCTGACGATGAGGGGAGCCATCGTCGCGTTGTAGTTCTCTCGGTAATCGGCCATTTCGACATCCCAAAGCTTGCGTCCGCTCACTCTGTCGAAGGCCAGCAAATGGGCATGATCCGTCACCATGAAGACCCGCTCCCCGAGCACCGCCACGCCCCGATTCGCGGCGCGAGCCGCGGCCCCGAGAATGTCGGGCGTGCGGGGCTGGCTATAGCTCCAGATGCGACGTCCGTGCAGCGCATCGAGGGCATGGATCTCGTTCGAGAACGTGACGTACATCACGCCGTCCACAACAACAGGGGTGGTTTCCAGCAGGTTCGGCGAATCCAGCGGATACATCCAAGCCAGCTCTAGCCGATTCACATTGCGCTGGTGAATCTGGTCCAGCTGGCTATGGCGGTTGCCGTCGAGCCGGCCGTTGTAGCTGGGCCATTCTCCGGGCCTCGGGTGGAGGATGCGCTCGAACTCAATGCCCGAGTCCGAACCGTGACCCGCTGCCGCATGGGCCAGCGCTCCGCTGCCGTCCTGCCGGCTCAGGAACGCCAGCAGGTCGGCCTGTGCGTCCGGGTCCAGATCGATTTTCGGCATCAGGGAATCCGCGCGCTCGTCAATCGCCGCCACTTGGTCAAGGGCAAGGAAGCGGAACTCTCCATCGAACGTTTGCAGTTGCAGGTCTAGGGCGCTTCGATTTCTGGCGAAGCCTTCGATCGATTCGCCGCTGCCTAGACGCACTTGGACAGCGGCATAGCCGGCAGCGATGTGCGACGACGGATCGGTGATGGACTGGCGGATCTGCTCCAGCGTCTGCTCCGCCCCGATCCTGGCGAGATCCGGGCCTCGGATGCGTACCGCAGGGCCAGGCACGTGGCAGTCGGCGCAGCCGCGCTGCCTGAAGATCTCCGCGCCGGATTCGACATTTCCGGCCACGACGCTCCGCGAGGCCGGCTTCGTCAGCGAGCCATAAAAGCTCAAGAGCTGGTCGAGCTGCGGATCCGGAACGCTGATCGCGGGCATGCCCCGTTCCGGCAAGCCCGCCTGGATGATTTCCCTGACCTGCTCGTCGCTGCGGCCGACAGTAACGCCGGGCGTGACAATGTCCGGCGCGTACTCACCGCCACGGCCGTCACCGCCGTGGCAGCTGCCGCAGTAGGTCTCGAACGCCGCCTGTCCGGCCTCTAGGTCGGCAGTTCCCTGGCCTGCCGCGACGCTGGCGGAAACGAGCAAGATCGCGAGGGCGATTGCGCCGTTGTGTGTCGAGCGCGCAGCGGCTCCCGCAGGAACCCGCGAGATCGATCCAAGGTGCGACAGCACCATCGAACAGGCTATCCGAAATACGCGGGAGCGTTGCCGGGTGCCCACTTGATGTTGCAGCCTGCACTCGGCACCTGCTCCTCCGGCACCGGTCCGCCAGCCAGCAGGGCATCGATCGCCCCGCGCAGGTCGCGGCCGTCCAGCGGCACGCCGTTGCCGGGACGGCTGCCATCCAGCCGGCCACGGTAGACAAGCTGGCCAAGGCCGTCGAAGAGGAAAAAGTCGGGCGTGCATGCGGCGGTATAGTCCTTCGCCGCCTGTTGGGATTCGTCGTACAAATAGGGGAAGTTGAAGCCGAGCCTGCCCGCCATGGCCCTCAGCTTGTCGGGCGCGTCCTCCGGATGCGTTTCGATGCTGTTGGAAGAGATCGCGACGATTCCGAGTCCTGCCGAACCGGCGTAGTCCTTGCCCAGCCGAGCGAGTTCGTCTTCGACATGCAGCACGAACGGGCAATGCGCGCAGATGAACATCACCAACAGGCCGTCCCGGCCTGTGGAGACATCCGCTAGCGAAAGGTTCCGGCCGGAAACCACATCAGGGAGCGAAAAGTCGGGTGCCGCCGTACCGAGCGGCAGCATCGTAGATTCTGTGAGAGACACGAGGCGATTATACCGCCGCCAAACCAGTCAGCGAATCCTGAAGTCGTGGTGCTCGATGGCATCGACTCCGCCCACCATGTCGCGCAGGCGCAATACCACCGCATAGCGGCCGGGCGGAATCGACTCGTCGAGCTGCAGCCGAAGCCTGGCAGGCAGCCACAACCGTGGGTAGAACGGGCTGCCGGCCTCGCCAGCGGGCTTGAAGTCGAACAACTTCTCTCCCTCAGCATCCTCGACCCAAGCATCGGATTCAACTTGGTAGGTGTTGTCCTCCCTAGTCTTGTAGCCGGTGATGAAGAAGTCGGCCCAAATCTCTTCTCCGGCGTCAAAGACGGGATCCTCCAGCAAGTCGCCACCCTCGGCGCGGGAGAATCCGAAGTTCCGGACTAGCAACTGATCCGCTCTCTGCACGCGGCTGCCGTCGACCGCAATTGGCAGTCGCGCAGTGACGCTCGTCTGAGCCAATTCGTCGCGCACGATGATCTGGATCGAATACGTGCCGCCGCCAGCATGATCGGGGATGCGCGGCGAATACCGCACGACCGGCATCCAATTCTCGTCTTGCGGGGCGAGTTCGGTATCGATCTTGCCCCCCTCGGCCGCGAAGAACGACTGTCCGTCGGGGTCCAAGGCTCTTGTCTCGTAGCTGAGCGAGATGCGGAATTCCCGGCCAACCTGATAGCCGCCAATCTGGAAATAGACGTGGATCGTCTCGCCCGGGAGGAATCGGCTGTCGGCGGGGATCGCATAGCCATCCCGCCTATCCAGCAGGTCCAAGTTGACCAGCGCCAGACCCGCTTCGGCCTCGTCGCCAAGATCGGAAGACTGCGCCGTTAAGGGCACCGCCTGGGCCAGCGTCAGCACCAGCGCCGCAAGCGCTGCGACAGCGGCTCTGCCGCGCCATGCCAGGCCCGCGACAGCGACAATACTCGCGATCAGCCCTTGCACCTGTTTCTCATGGTACGTCCGGGCCACCGGTCTCACTGCGCCCGATGGGCATCGAACTCTGCCGCCGCATGCAATTCGTTCAGCGGTGGGCGACAATGCGAGAAGCATGTCAGATTCCACCGCCGCACAGCGTCAAACTCGATCGCGACGCACATTCATGCGAGATGCCGCTACGGCGGCCGGAACGGCCTCGCTGCTGACCGCCGCAGAAGGCAGCCAAGAGATAAAGGTCGGCTTGGTTGGCTGTGGTGGCCGTGGGACCGGCGCAGCCGCTCAAGCCCTGCAAGCCGATGACTTCGCCGTGCTGACAGCTGTGGCGGATGTCGAGCAGGAGCGGATCGATCGCTGCCTGGAAGCGGTGGAGGGACGCCACGAGGGCAAGCGCAAGGTGCGCGTGGGAAAACGTCACCAATTCTTGGGGCTCGACGCGTTTCAAGGGGTGATCGACAGTGGTGTCGATGTGGTGTTGCTGGCAACGCCGCCAGGATTTCGCCCCCAGCACCTCAAGGCCTGCATCGATGGAGGCAAGCACGTGTTCTGCGAAAAACCGATGGCCGTTGACGCGCCCGGGGTGCGCTCCGTGCTGGAGACCGCCAAGCTGGCCGGCAGCAAGCGCCTGTCACTCGTAGCCGGGTTCTGCTGGCGCTACAACAACATGATCATCGAGGCCATGGACAGGGTGCATTCCGGAGAGATCGGCGACATCTTGGCCTACTACGCGACCTACTACACCAACCCGGTCAAGCCCATGCCTCCAGCCTACGAGCGGCCCTTGGGCATGAGTGACGTCGAGTGGCAGATCCGAAACTGGTACAACTTCGTATGGCTTTGCGGCGATGGGTTGGTCGAGCAGGCCGTCCACAGCGTTGACAAGATTGCTTGGGCCTTCGGTGACGAGCCGCCCGAGAGCTGCGTGGCAGTCGGCGGCAGGCAGATCCCCGCGCACGACGGGAACATCTTCGACCACTTCGAGATCAACTACCTGTACCCCAATGGCGTGCGAGCCTTTATGGGTTGCCGTCAGATCAGCGGCTGCCATCGCGAGAATGCCGACTACATCCTCGGCAGCAAGGGCCGACTGACGATCGGGCGCGGCCTGATGCCCCGCATCGAAGGCGAGAATCCGTGGGTCTTTCGCGGCCAGCAGCGCAACATGTACCAGGAAGAGCACGATGTGCTTTTCCGCTCCATCCGGCGCGGCGAGCCGATCAACGATGGCGTGCGCATGGCCACCAGCACACAGTTGGCCATCCTCGGCCGCACGGCGGCCTACACCGGCCAAGAACTTACATGGGAACGGGGCATGGCGTCCCAAGAAAGGCGATTCCCCGAGAACCTGCAGTGGGACATGCCCCTGGACGTTCCTCCGCTGGCACGCCCGGGGGTGACGAAGTTCGTCTGATGGCGAGGAATCTGCTCCTGTCATTGCTAGCGGCAGCGGCCGCGCTTCCGGCTGCGGACTTCGACAGCGAAGTCCGCCCGTTGATTCGCGCCAAGTGCCTGAGCTGCCACCAAGAGTCGAACAGGCTGGGAGGCTTGAGCCTCGAGACCCTCCAGGACGCGCTTCAAGGCGGCGCGGCCGGGCCGTCCATCGTGGCTGGCCAGCCTGACCGGAGCCCGCTGCTGGCTCGCATGATACTCCCGGCAGACTCGGCTGGAGCGATGCCTCCCACGGGGCCGAGAGTGTCATCGGCGGACCTGGCAGCGGTGCGCTCGTGGATCGCCCAAGGCGCGACATGGACCGTTCCTGTGAAGATAGCGGGTGACAAGCCCGTCGCACCCGCCGATGACTCCGAGATGGCGCTGGCGCGGAGCATCCATGCGCTGATCGCATCCCGTGCCAGAACCGAGTCGGACGAAAGCTTCGAGCCCTACAGCGAAGCCGTTCCCGGCACCGATGTATCACTCGAAATGATGCCGATCCCGGCCGGCGAGTTCGCGCTCGGAACGGCTTTGGAGGAGGCCGGCCGCGGTGACGACGAAGGCCCCCAAGTTCGGGTCGCGATCGACGGGTTTTGGATGGCAGCCCACGAAGTGAGCTGGGACGCCTTCCGGCGCTTCATGCTGCGTGAAGCCGATGCCCGCGTCGATCCGGACAGGGTGGCGGCAGCCGTGTCGAGCCCGACACCGCCTTATGTCGAGATGAGCTTCGGCATGGGGATCACCGGCTATCCCGCGATCAGCATGACCCAGCACGCAGCCAGCAAGTACGCCCAGTGGCTCAGTGCCAAGACCGGCCACTTCTACCGCCTGCCGACAGAGGCGGAATGGGAATACGCTTGCCGGGCCGGCAGCACCACGGCATACTCCTTTGGAAACGAAGCGGATGGACTCGACGAGCACGGTTGGTACTGGGAGAACAGCGACGCGCAGTACAGACCGATCGGCAGCAAAGCGCCCAACGCGTGGGGCTTGCACGACATGCACGGAAACGTCTGGGAGTGGACGCTCGATCGCTACGAGCCGCACTACACTGCGAGCGAGCAGCCCCTCGACAACCCGTGGGCCCAGGCGCGCCGACTATACCCCCGCGTGGTGCGGGGCGGATCGTGGATGGACGACGCTCCCGCGCTGCGCTGCGGCGCACGCAAGGCTTCGTCGGAAGACTGGAAGATGCAGGACCCGCAACTGCCGAAGAGCATCTGGTACCACACCGATGCCCAGTGGCTGGGGTTTCGCTTGGTCCGCCCGCGATTGGTGCCGACCGCCGAGATGATGCATGCCTATTGGAACTCCGCCGCGGGCGCCAAGTAGTCGGCGACTCCCGCCAAGCGTCGCGATCGCATTGTTCGCATGCGCCTCCGGCGGAAACTCCGAGCCGCTGAGGCTGGTGGCGGAAGAGCCTCACATGGGTGTGGTGGTCCGGATCGAGGCATACGCGCCGGCCGGGGTCAACCCGGCGCGAGCGTTTCGCGCGGCTTTCGACCGCGTCGAAGACCTTGCACAGAGGCTGTCCAGCTATCGCGACGATTCAGAATTGCGCCAGG
The DNA here is from genome assembly GCA_028819215.1 of Bryobacterales bacterium. Classification (GTDB taxonomy): domain Bacteria; phylum Acidobacteriota; class Terriglobia; order Bryobacterales; family UBA6623; genus VXMF01. The sequence continues at coordinate 106,518 of JAPPMG010000015.1, read as the reverse complement.
TCGAGCGCAAGGCCCGGCAGTCGCGCACTCCGGTCTCTGCGGATTTCGCGCGCGTGCTCGGGCACGCCATCGAATTGGCGCGGCACTCCGACGGCGCCTTCGATCCGACGCTGGGGCGCGTGACAAGGCTGGTGCGCGCGGGAGGTTGGGGTGCGGCAGTGCCCGGGCCATCAGCCCTTGAAGGCGCTTGGAAACTCACAGGCTGGCGGCATGTCGAACTGGACCCGGAGGCGGGGACAGTGTTCCTTCGGCGGAGCGGCCTGCAGCTCGACTTGGGCGGAATCGCCAAGGGCTTCGTAGCGGACGAGACGCTCGAGGCTTTGCAATCGGGCGGCATTTCCCAAGCGCTGGTCTCGGTGGGTGGTGATATCGCGGCGGGGGCGCCACCGCCCGGAAAGCCGGGCTGGAGCGTTGCAATTGACCAAATCGGCGACCGCGGCGACGCCGAGATCCAGCTGTTGCTGCGGCACCAAGCGGTGTCAACTTCCGGCAGTCGCGAGCGCTATTTCCTGCTGGGAGGTCAGATATGCTCTCACGTCGTCGTCCGGGACGACGCTAGCTGCACGGATGTGTCAACCGCCGTCAGCGTGGTGGCTTCGAGCGGGCTCGACGCAGACGGCCTCGCCACTGCCCTGCTGGCCCTGGGCCGCGATCGTTCCGAAGCCCTGCTGACTCATTACCCGGATGTGCAGGTCTATTGGGCGTCTCGAGGCCGAGCGTCCGCGCGCCAGCCTCGCTAGCACATGCCGCCGACAGAGTCCCAAAGATGGATACAGCCGAGCAGACCCGCCCGATTGGACACTATGCACACGTTGTCGGGGAGGTCGGCCTGCTCCGCCTTGCGCGAGTTGCCGCCGCCGAGGAACAGCCGCCGGTAGTTGAACGCCGCCTGAAGCTGTCGCACGGCACGTTCCAAATGACGACTCCACTTCTCGCGCCCCAGCCGTTCGAGCGCTGCGCTTCCGAGCACATCCTCGTACGTGTTCCCCTTGCGGTACACGTGATGCGCGATCTCGAGATTGGGCACCAGCTTGCAGTCCACGTATAGCCCTGACCCCAGACCGGTACCCAGCGTCAGCACCAACTCGACGCCGACCCCGTCGATCACGGCCAAGCCCTGCACGTCAGCGTCATTTGCGACGCGAGTCGGAGTGCCGGTCATCCGCTCCAGGACCGCGGCGAAGTCGAGCCCGACCCAGTCCTCGTGCAGGTTCACGGCGGTCATGGTGACACCGTTTGACACAACGCCCGGGAAGCCGGCTGCGACTCGGTCAAACGGCGGCTGGGCAGCAACCATGCGCTCCAATATAGGCAGGATCTCGCTGGGCGTGGGCAGGCCGGGCGTGCGCTCGCGGAGCCGCTCATTGATCGGCTCCCCGCCCGGGCCGAGAACCATCATCTTGAGGCCCGATCCGCCGATGTCAATGGCCAGCGTCCTCGGGCCGGATGCCAGTTCACCGCGCGTCATCGGCTCGGTTTCTCACACTAATTTTACCAATCGCCAGCGCGCCGACTAGAATCTGCGGGCGCCTCCTCGCGTCGAACTTGATCGCTTGGGGCGCAGGTTCCTGCGCTAGCATGAGGCAGCGAGGCCTCCCATGTCAGCACCCGTTCTCGACCGCCGCAGCTTCCTGGCGTTGCCGGTTCTCGCAACGACTCCGCTAGCGGCACAGTTTGATGCGAATCGGACGCCGAAGAACCTTCGAATCGAAGCCGTCGACGTCGTGGTCACCAACCCTGACGAGCGCCCCCTAGGCAACTACGTGCTCGTCAAGATCACGACCAGCGAACCCGGCCTGTACGGATGGGGGGACGCCACCTGCTCGGGCAGCGAGATGGCTGTGGCGACGATGCTCGAGGAGCATCTCGCTCCAGCCCTGATCGGCCGAGACCCGATGCAGATCGGCAACCTCTGGCAGACCCTGTACCACCTGCCGTACTATCGGTCCGGCTCGGTCCACATGTCGGCCATGAGCGGCATCGACATGGCGTTGTGGGACATCAAGGGCAAGGTCGCCGGCCTACCGGTATACGAGTTGCTGGGCGGCAAGATGCGCGAGCGCCTGCTGACGTATCGCAGCGCTGGCGGCGCTTCTATCGAAGAAGTCGAAGACGGGGCTCGGGCCCTGATGGAGCGAGGCTACAAGGTGGTCAAGGTACAAGTCGCCGCTCCCGGAGCGGAGTCTGGCTACGCCGTGCCATCGTCCGAGCGAGTCCAAGCTGAAACGCAGGCAGCCTACGACCGCGGCGTGCCGCCGTCGCAACTCTGGGAGCCCGAGCCGTACGTCCGAATCCTGCCCAAGCTGTTCGCCCATCTGCGGAAGACCGTCGGAGATCAAGTCGGTCTGTTGCACGACGTTCACGAGCGCGTCACGCCCAGCCAAGCAATCCGGCTCGCCAAGGCCCTAGAGGAATACGACCTGTTCTACCTAGAGGACGTGCTGCGCCCCGAGCACCTCGACACCTACGCCATCATCCGCCAGCAGTGCAGCACACCGCTCGCCATGGGAGAGGTCTACACAGGCGCTTGGGAGGGCCTGCAACTGATCACCGACCACCTGATCGACTACGCCCGCCACGATATCGCCCACGTCGGCGGGATCTCGACTCTGCGCAAGGTCGCAGCGCTCTGCGAGCCTTACGGCATCGAGACCGCGTTTCACGGGCCAGGCAATATCTCGCCGGTCTCGCACATGGCGCACTGCCACGTCAGCTACTCGGTTCCGAATTTCGGGATCCAAGAATTCGCGGTGGGCTGGGGGGACGGCGTAAGGGCGGTCTTCTCAGCGAGTCCCGTATTTGAAGACGGCTACATCAGCATCCATGACATGCCCGGCCTCGGGATCGACGTGAACGAAGACGAGGCCCGCAAGCGCCCGTATAAGCGCAGGCTTCGCCCAACCATCCGCAGGGCCGACGACACGCCCTGGGCATACTAGTCCCGCTGCCCCGGAAGCTCGCGCGTGCCCGAGGCCCCGATGGAACTACTGCTAGGGACTCGATTCGTGCTCGATCCGTATGATCCACACGAATTCCTCGCCTGGGTCCACGAATACCAAGCCTTGGCGTTGTACTAGAGAGTTCTGCAGGCCGACCCAAGGCTCGGGGCTAAAGAAGCCGTTGCGAACATCGCCCCAAAGATTGAACAGGATCACCGGCTGCTCCGGGATGCGGTCGGCGCGGTGGGAGATCCGAATCGTGAGGCCTGCCGGATCGCCGTACTCGATGTGGGGGTCTGCCCCGTCGGGATAGCCGCTCAGGGATGTCGGCACCAAGGGCGGGTATTCGCCAAGGCGCATGCCACCGGCAAACGCAGCCGGCCGGGTCTCCCCAGTCGGGATGCCGTAGTCAGTCTTCAGCAGTTCGAGCGTGGCCGGAGTCGCCAGCACCATCTCGTCCGGGTCGCTGCCCTCCAGCAGTGGCGCGACGAAAGTGATGTGGTTGCCGATCGAGAAAAACATCGGCTCCGGGTTCTGCGCGCTCGCTCGCACCACATAGCGCAGGGTCAGCGTGCCGCCAGATACGACATACTCGACCGAGCACCTGAATCCGAACGGGTACATTTCGCGGGTCGCCGGATTGTCGCCCAGGCTCAACAGAACCCGCGCCATCTCTTGCGTCGCGGAGGTCTCCTCCAGCGTCCAGGGAAGATCCCGCGCGAACCCGTGGATCGGCATGCTGCGGCGCACGCCGCCATGCTCGTACGCGCCGGCGTCGAATGCTTCGCCCTCCTGGCGTCGCTCCTCCAAGTCGGGCGGGAAATTCCGGCCGGTAGCTGGCCATAGGAAGGGTCCTTTGCCGGCGAACCCCTCACGCGGAGCGTAGTCCCGCGCAAGTTGCAGAGTCTCGATCCACTGCCCGTCGTGCCGGACTCTCAGCCCGCTGAGCTCCCCACCCTTCGCAGGGGCGACCGCCGCCTCAATGCCACCCGCCTCGTCCCGTAGAACGATCAGTTCGACGGCGGAGGCATCCACGCTCGCAGCGCGCTCGACGACATAGGGAAGCGGCGGAACCTCTTCCACACATCCCACGAACAACAGTAGCCCGGCCCAAGCAATTCGCACGCCGAACAGATTAGCGCAGACTGGGACGACGATCCCGTCTCACTCCTACAGGGGAGCGCCCGCCAGATTCTCGTATAATTCGATCCGCCATGCGACGCCGCGACTTGTTCCGTTACTCTCTGTTGGGCTTGGCGGCACCTATCCTCCCGCCACCTGCGCGAGCTTCGTTGCCCGGGGCCAAGATCACGCGGATCCGCTTTTTCCGTGTCTCGGACTCTCGTCCGATCTTCAACCAGAGCGGTCACATCGTCACCGTCGAGACGGACGCCGGCATCACTGGCATCGGCGAGGGCGGCTCCCCGGACACCGTCGAGCAACTGGCCGGCCTCCTGATCGGCGAGAGCCCGTTTCGCACTGAACACTTGTGGCAGCTGATGTACCGGGGCTACTTCTATCCACCCGGACGCGAGAAGATCCATGCGCTCGGAGCCCTCGACCTGGCCTTGTGGGACATCAAGGGGAAGGCTCTGGACGTGCCGATCTGGCATCTGCTCGGCGGACTCACGCGCGAGCACGTCGAATGCTACTCGACGGGCTTTCCCAGTGCCGGCTCGCTGCGTGAAACCGCCCGGGCCTGTATCGAGGCGGGCTTCCGCGCCTTTCGGACGGGCGGGTCCGGTTCCGGCGGCCAAGAGCCGTACCGCCATCGCCAAGCCGTCGACGAGACGTTTGCCATGTGCCGGGAGATCCGCGAAGGCGTCGGCGAAGACGGAGACTGGGCCATCGACTACCACACCCGATTCGATCTGCCGGACGCGGTGCGGCTGTCGTCCCTGCTCGAGCCGTTGCGCCCGATCTTCTGCGAAGATCTGGTGCGCTCGGAAAACCCGGAGGTCTACCGGACGCTCCGCCCGATGGTTAAGGTTCCGATCGCAGTCGGGGAACATTTCGGGGACCGCTGGGATGCCAACGTGTTGATCGAGAATCAGCTGATCGACTATTCGCGCGTGTCAATCCCCAATTGTGGCGGCATCACCGAGTTCATGAAGCTCGCAGCGCTGTGCGAGACCCACTATGTCGGACTGATCCCGCACTTCACCGGACCGGTTTCGGAAGCTGCGCTCGTACACTGCTGCGCTGCACTGCCGGGTCCCGTGATCATGGAAATGACGGGCAAGGACGCCAAGGTGCATCCGCACCTGCCAGTCCACTACGACTTCCGCAACGGCAAGATGTGGCCCAACAGCCGGCCGGGCCTCGGCGTGGAGTTCGATGCGAGCCGCGCACAGCTCGAATTTGAAGTTACAGAGCGCTCGCAGCCGATCCGCTTGCTGGAGCGGCCGGACGGGTCGATTACAAACTGGTAGGCCCGGCCAAGGCGGTGCAAGCGGGCACCCTGCGCCGCAGCGGTCGCGGCGCGGATTCGCCTCAAGCGCGGGCACTAGATCGGCGTGTCGCCGCGATCGATCAGGTGAAGGATGTTGCCTTCCGGATCCAAGAAGAACGCCAGCCTGTTGGGGCCGGCCTCGACGAATTGGACGATCTCGATGCCCTTGCCTTCCAAGTCCTTGACGCCCTCGTCGAAGTCATCGGCCTTGATGGCCAAGTGGCGAATTCCGGGAGTCCGCATCCCAGTCTCGACCCCCTCCCCCTCGGACGGGATCATCTCCAGCATGGTGCCGTCGTTCGCCCGCACGAAGACGTTGCCGCCATAGCGGTGGACGATCGGCATATCCAAGTTTTGCTCGTACCAGCCCGCCAAGGCTTCAGGATCCTTGGTGGCGATGGCCGTGTGCTCGATTCCGTTGTACATCAGTAGTCCTCTTCCTTTGTCCGCCCTTTGCGGCGGCAGACTCCGCGCTTGGACGCGCGGATGAACTCAACCATGTGGCGGGCATGCCGCCCCGCGACCTCAGTCTCCACCTTCTCCAGCGCCTCGTCGAGCGGTAGTGCAGACCGGAACAGAATCCGATACGCTGCGCGAATCCGGTCGATTTCTTCCGCCACTAGCCCAGCGCGCCGCAGGCCCACAAGGTTCAATCCGTGCACGGCCATCGTCGGCCCGACATGTGTCAAGTACGGCGTCACGTCCTGATTCACCCTGGTCATGCCCCCGACCATTGCCAGTTCGCCGATGCGCACATGTTGCTGGACACCGATCCCTCCAGACACAAAGGCCCGGTCTTCGATTTCAACATATCCGGAGATCAGCGTCGTGCTGGCGATCACGGTCTCGTTGCCTATCCGGCAGTTGTGGGCTATGTGCCCGGAAGTCATGATGAAATTGCCGTCGCCGATGACAGTTTCGGACTCCGGCTCCGTGCCGCGAGAAACGGTGAAGTGCTCTCGGATGGTGTTGCGGTTGCCGATCCTCAAGTAGGAACGCTCTCCCGTGAAGGCCTTGTCCAGCGGATCCGACCCCAGCACCACGCCAGCCGACAACACGTTGTCATCGCCCAAGGTCGTCCAGCGCTTCACGACCGCATGCGAATCGATTCGACAGCGGGCGCCTATCAGCACGTCGTCCTCAACAATGCAGTACTCGCCGATCACGCTCCCGGCGCCAATCTCCGCGCTGGGAGCGATCCGCGCCGTGGATGCGATCTTGGCCGAGGGATGGACCGCTGCCATGGATTCTCGGAGGGTGGCGCAACGGGCCCCGGAAACTTCGCTGCGGGCCTGTCTGCAAGACGATCTTCACACAGCCAACGCGGGTATGTCTACCCAGCCTGTCGGCGACTCGATCTCCAGCGCCGACGCGCCCTGCGGGGAGAATTGGGACGCCATGCCACACTAGTTTGAAGATGGCGTTTGACGATAGCGGCAACCGCGCGCGGGTGGAAAGCCTGCAGCGGAGAGGGGTAGATGTGTGGGGGCCTGAACGCGTGTACGTCAGCGCTGACGTCGACCTGGACGCGATCGAAGCCACGGCCGTCATTCGACAGGCCACGCTGTCCGGCAAGGATCTCAGCATCGCCGCTGGGGCGGTGATCGGCACTTCGGGCCATGCTGAAGTGAGCGATTGCCAGATCGGTCCCAATGCGGAGTTGGGTGCCGGGCTGTACCAGGGAGCAACCCTGCTCAACGGAGTCAAGGTTCGCGGCTTCGCCGAGATACGCCCCGAAACGCTGCTGGAGGAGGAAGTTGACCTCGCCCACTCGGTCGCGTTGAAGAACACCACGTTTACAGCCTGCTGCGTGGCGGGGTCGCTGATCAACTTCTGCGACCTCTTCCTTACCGGAGGAACGTCACGCAAGGATCACACCGAAATCGGCTCGGGGGCGATTCACTACAACTTCGACCCGCGCGGCGACAAGTGGGGCAGTTTGCTCGGCAGTATTCGCGGTGTGCTCTTGCGGTCCGACCCGGTCTTCATCGGCGGGACATGTGGTCTGGTCGGTCCTCTGGAAGTGGGCTTGGGAGCAGTCACGGCGGCGAACTGCACGATCCGCAAGGACGTGCCCGCGAACACATTGGTGTCGACCGATGATCGAGCCATTAGCATCCCGAACTTCGATCGAACGGCCTACGGCAGCCTCAGGCGGCAGTTCAGGGTGACCGCCAAACTCGTGGCCACGCTCCGAGCGCTGGAGGCTTGGTACAAACTAGTGCGGCTGCCCCACGCGCCACTCCGTGAACGGCATCTCTACGAATTCGCCATGAAGAGGGTCGGCGTCCAGGCGCAAGAGCGCGTCGACCGGCTAGCCAAAATCGTTGCCAAGCTCGAGGCCGGAGCGCCGTCCTCTTCGAACTGGATCCGATCTGAGCATCGACAGCTTGTCCGAAGCTGGCCCGACCTGCGGAACACGCTACAGCAACCGGTCAAGGCGCAGCCTCCCCCGACGCGGTTCTTGCAAGCCTACGGGGAGGCTAGGGCGTCGGGTGAAGGCTACGTGGCGTCACTGAAGATAGCCGACACCTATGCTGCGGAAGCGGAGGCTTGGCTCGAGGGCATGGTAGACGCCGTCATGCGAACAGTGGACGCCCGGCTTGCCGAGCCGACCGCTCCGCGATCGGTCTGAGACCGACTGTGCATCCAACTTCGCATGTCCCTCATGCGGGGGCTCTTCGATGCGCTTGATCGAAGATTGATCGGTGGGGTGACCGAGGCCCGGCATAGCCCGCACTCGTCATCACCTGTTCGGCGCGGAGATTCGACGAGTTGTGTAATCCAGTCGGACTGAGAGCCGGAGGGCAGCCGGATCCGCTTCCGCGTTGCTCGCTGTTCCTGTGGAAGGGCTGTTCGCTCTAGATGCCCGTGCGCAGGGCCGTCCGTGTTAGGCTTCCACGTATGCAGCGCACCAGTCAATCACTTTCAACCGCGCACCGTCTCGGACCCGAACGGCGCAATTTCGCTCCGCTCCGAGACCCTTCCCGATGTGCAGCAAGCCTCGCGCTTGCTGTGAGCGCTGCTCTGCTTGTTGTCTCGCTGGTTGGCTGCTCGGCCGAGGCTCCCGGGGATTCCGCGACGACGCAGGAGCCCGAGCGCGGGCCTCGCACTCAGCCGGGCACGGCGATGGGCCTTTACGAGCCGGGGCAGCATGACCTCTACGACGGACGCTTCGTTATCTCCGGCGCACGCATCTACCAGGTCGGAACTCTGAACGACGCCAGCCCATGGGACCACATGGGCAATGACGGCAAGACGCTCCGCCCTGTCGGGGGAACGGCCGAGATTGATGTCGACGAGATCGCCAATACGGGCACGTTCCGCGCCGAGCTTGAGCTGCCGGAGGGCAGGTACGTCATCGACCTCGAGGAGATCAAGGAGTTCTCGCCTTGCCAAGACGGAGGGATCGCCGCCTTCCTCTTCGAGCATGGCGATTCAGGCTGCGGCGATGCAAACTGGCCCAAGAGCCTGCTCTACGTCGCCGGCTGGGGCATGGGCTCGGCAACGCTCAATGGCGAGCCGCTCTATAGCGACTACGAGATCCACTTCATGGTCACGCAGGGCATGCGCGACCGCAACCTCGTGGCACACTACCCGCTGGACAGCAAGACATCCGAGGCCGGCGCTGTAAATCCGGCGCTGCAGCAGCTTGATTTCTACATCCGCAGCCCCGAAACGAACGATGCCAATCACCCGAATCGCGAGGTCTTCGACCACTTCTTCGCGATGGAGGTGACTTGGAAGTGAGGAACCGAACTACCTTGACATCAACGAATCGACCCGATCGCGAGCCGATGGCCGCCAGCCTTAGATCTCCGAGCCTTACCCGGGTAGCGATGATCGCCTGCAACGAACTCAACGTGTCAGCTCGAGTTCTCGCCCTCATTCCGCTGATCTTGCTGGCCTTGGCCTGCCAGCCTGCCGGCGAACTCACCGACAAGCCCAACATCGTCCTGATCATGACTGACGATCAGGGCTGGGCCCAGCTCGGTTCGCACGGCGATCCGGTCCTGCAGACTCCCCGCCTTGACGCGCTCGCGGCAGAGAGCGTCGAAATGACGCGCTTCTACGTATCGCCAGTGTGCGCCCCGACTCGGGCCGCCCTGATGACCGGTCGCTACAACTACCGGACGGGCGTCGTCGACACCTACTTGGGCCGTGCCATGATGGCGCCGGACGAAGTGACCGTCGCCGAGATGCTCGGAGACTCCGGCTACCGCACCGGCATCTTCGGCAAGTGGCACTTAGGGGACAACTACCCACAACGCACCATCGACCAAGGCTTCCAAACGTCCGTGGTTCACAAGGGCGGCGGCATCGGACAGCCCTCCGATCCGCCCGGATCGGACTACTTCGATCCGATCTTGTTCCGCAACGGCGAGCAGGAATCGTTCGAGGGCTACTGCACCGACGTCTACTTCGACGAGGCGATCCGCTGGATCGGTGACGGGAGCGGCGCGCCGTTCTTCGTCTACATCCCCACCAATGCGCCGCACTCTCCATATCTGGTGCCCGATTCCTACCGAGAACCCTACGCCGCCCAAGGCCTTTCGGACAAGGACGCCCGCATCTACGGCATGATTACGAACATCGATGACAATGTCGGGCGACTGCTGGACCATCTCGAGGCACAGCGGCTGGCAGGCAACACGATCTTCATCTTCATGACCGACAACGGCCCGACGACGCGCCTGTACCATGCCGGGCTCCGGGCTCAGAAGGGGACCGTTTACGAAGGCGGAATCCGCGTGCCGTTCCTAGTCCGCTGGCCTGACCGCCTCGAACCGCGCAAGGTCGAATCGCTAGGAGCCCATGTCGACGTGACGCCGACGCTGCTCGCAGCAGCTGGGGTGGCCCCGCAATCCGGTGTGGATCTCGACGGGATCAATCTGCTTCCTCTGTGGGACGGCGAGGTGTCGCAACTGCCCGAGCGGACGTACTTCGTGCAAGCTCACCGCGGCAACTCGCCCCAGCGCTACCGCGCATTCGCTGCAGTCGAACAGCGGTACAAGTTGGTGCAGCCGCTGAGCTTCCGCGAGGCGCCGCCGGAAGACGCCGCGTTCGAACTCTATGACCTGGAGGCCGATCCGGGGGAAGAGACCGATCTTGCCGCAGACATGCCCGATGTGGTCGAGCGCCTCAAGACAGGCTATGACGAGTGGTTTGACGACGTGTCGTCCGGCCGGGGCTTCGATGCGGTACGGTTTACGATCGGCAGCGACGAGCAAGAGCGTGTGACACTGACGCGCCAAGACTGGCGCATGGAGACCCCGGACGGCTGGGGGCGGAGCGAAAAGGTCTTGGGCAAGTGGGAAGTCGAGGTGGCTTCCGAAGGACCTTACAACGTGGCGGTGACCTTCGCCAATCCAGCTCGAGCCGCGGCGACAGCTACGATTGCATTTCAGGGAACAGAAGAGTCAATGGCAGTCTCGGCCGGCACGGAGAGCGTACGCTTCGAGGCAGTCACGCTGGCCACCGGCGAAGGCTCGTTCGAGGCCAGATTGGTGGAGGGAACTGAGCCTCAAGGAGTCTGGCATGTCGAAATTGTCCGCCAATAGCACGCGCTATCTCTGCTTGGATCTGCGATTCGACGCACTGTAGGGCATCGTCTTGGCGAGCGTCGACGGCCAAGCGCTCGCGATCCGAATCGATAGTCGAGCTGGCCAAGGCGCTGGCACGGCGTGGCCGAGTCCTATACTCAACGCCATGAGAGTCGCCGCACTGATGCTCTTGGCGATGGCATTGGGTGCCGCAGAACAAAGGCCGAACGTCGTTCTGATCCTGGCTGACGATCTCGGATGGAGCCAGATCGGGGCTAACGGCGGGCAAGCGTACCGAACACCCCACATCGATCGCCTCGCCAGCGAGGGCATGCGCTTCACCAGCGCGTACTCGTCAGCGGCGGTCTGCTCGCCGACAAGAGCTGCACTGATGAGTGGGCTCTACCCGGCCAGGCTGCACCTGACGGATCACATCAAGGGGTCGAATCCGAAGGGAAAGCCGCTGCTGCAGCCCGAGTGGCACAAGCGCCTCGACCTTGAGGTCACGACGATCGCCGAAGTCTTTCGCCGCAACGGCTATCGAACCGCTCATTTCGGCAAGTGGCACCTAAGCCAAGACAAGCGACCGCCTGCCAGCCTGCCCTACAACCCTGACAAGCAGGGGTTTGATGACGTCTTGGTCACCTATAAGCCGATCATTGGGGAGAGCGATCCGGAGGTGGATCCGCACAACGTGCAGTCCATCACCGACAACGCCTTGCGATTCTTGGAGAGTCACGGCTCGGAACCGTTCTTCCTCTACCTGCCGCACAATTCGATCCACGAGCCGGTGATTGAGAGCCGCACGCGCATCTCTCCGTACATCGGAAATCCCCTGCTGAAGCGCCTGAAGATCATGCCAACCATCGCGGCGATCGTTGAGCGGCTAGACGATGGAGTCGGCCAGGTGTTGTCAAAGCTCGATCAACTCGGCCTGCGTGACAACACGATGGTGATTTTCTACTCGGACAATGGCGGCAAGGAGACCTTCGCCCGCCAAGACCCGCTGCGCTCGGGCAAGGGATGGCTCTATGAGGGCGGCGTGCGCGTGCCGTTGATGATCCGCTGGCCAGGACACACCGATCCCGGCTCTACAACCGATCACTTGATGACGACGGTGGACTTCTTTCCGACTTTCCTAGAACTCCTCGACGACGAGGACGCTCCTGACGATCTCGATGGCGAGAGCTTCTTAGATGTCCTCAGAGGACAGGCATCGCGGACGGAACGGACGCTCTACTGGCACTACCCGCATTACCACGTGGGATCGGGCATGGTCCCGGCAGGGGCCGTCCGCCGGGGGAAATATAAGCTGATCGAATGGTTCGAAGGGACCGTTGCCGGTTCTGGTCGCGAATACGAACTCTTCGACCTAGCCGAGGACATCTCCGAGAGCCGCGACTTGACCGGTTCTCGCCCGGAGATCGCAGAGCGGTTGAAAGCCGACCTTGAGGCTTGGCGCGGGCGCGTGGGAGCACAGATGCCCATCCCGAATCCAAAGCAGCAACAGGATCCAGTCCACTAGGCAGTGCGGTCCACGTCGCTGATCGGGGACTTGCTGTGACTTCCACGGGTCCGCATACCGGTGTGCCGGACAATACGCCACTTGACGCTGGCGGTGCACCAAGTGATCGCGATGAATTCCGCGGCGATGCTGGGCTGTCTGACCCGATTCAAGTGCAGACCCAGCCTCGCAAGTACGCTTCGCCGTAACTGCACAGGCTCGCAAGCTCTGAGCGTCGACACTTGGATGACGGATAAAGTGCGAGAGATGTGCAGTTGTATCTCGATAAAAGTGCTCTCTTGCCCCACTTGCATCCACCAAAGACTGCAGGCCCACACTCGGCGTGGCCGCTGTATCACACACTGTTCCTAGCCGAGCTCTCAGCGCGCTATCGCTCGATTCCAAAGGCGTAAAGATAGCCATCGAACGTGCCGATGTAGACCCGTCCGTTGGCAATGGAGATTCCTCCCCAATGATTCCAACTGGCGATCTGGTCGCCGCTATTCCACAATTCCCTGCCCGTTCGCGCGTCCAACGCATACAGCACCGCGTTGGTCGAGCCCGCGATTCGCTCCTCGGCCGTGTTGGTGAGGCCCACGTCCGGCATCGCTTGGTGCGTGTCCTCGCCGTTGCCGTAAGCGAAGACGATGCCATTGGCGACCACAGGAGGCTCCGCCCTGTTCATGTCCCGCGAAATCCATTCCGGCGCCAGCCACAGGCTGCCGTCTTCGCGCTCCGCAACCTTGAACGCGACGATCGCGCCCTCGGTGACCTCGCCATGCTCGATGGCGGCATGGAACTTGGAGTGCTTGGGCCCCCAGATGGGCGCCAGCACCCATACGCTACCGTCATCGTCCTTCCAACTGGCCATCGCGCCCCACACGCCCGCGGAGGCGAAGTTGACCTCTTCGTTGCAGACCAACGGGGATCGGTATAGCGGAGTGCGGTGGTCGTCGCCACCGATCGATTCGAGATCCATCAGGTAGATCACGCACTCCTTGCCGGCGTCCACCATCAGCTCCCTACCCTCATAGAAGAAGATCGCCGGAGTCACCTGCATATCCAGATCGCGCTTGAACAGCCACTCCGCGTTGGTCGGTCCGTAGTAGTCATAGAGCTCCAGCTTGCCGGTTCCGGGGTCCAGCTGCATTCCAATGATGCCGTTGCCAAAGACGCCGTTCTCCGGGTCCCAGACACCATCGCCGGTGCCCGTGTACATCACTTTCTTGGAACTGATCGCGGGTCCAGTGCGACCCCACATGCCACCACCAGCGGGCCCCCAACTGCCCACCCTGTCCGTCTTCAGGTCGTAGACATAGCCCATATTCGGATTGCCGCCGCAACGCTGGGCCGAATGGGTGTAGATGACGTTGTCCACTAGGTTCAGGGCGTAGGGCTTGCCATTGGGAGGCATGAACTTGGCCGGGGGTGCCAAGTCCTCGCCATCGGCCAGGTCGAGCCGGCGCAGCCGGCCGTCCCAGGAAGCGGCATAGACGACGTACTCACCGTCTTGGGACCCGGGCCCAATCACCGGCGTCGCCGTCATGCCGCCCGGGCACAACAGGTATGGCGGCCGCATTCCCGGACTCGGCGCCCAGTCGCGGTCGAACTGCTTGGACCACATCAGCTGCCCGTTCGCAGCATCGATGGCGAAGAGGTTGTCAGAGACGCCCGATACCAAGACAACCTCCTTGGGGCCGCCTGCTGTCCGCACGTTCTCGGCGATCAACGCCGGCAGCAGCGCGTGCATCTGGCGCGGCTCGTTGTCGAGCTTGATCTTCCACAGCAGCTTCGTCTGGGCGACGTTGTCAGTCGTGAATATGGTCTCGTCCTCTTGCCAGGCGGTGCGCTGCGGATTGCCCCCGTCCGTCAGCCAGTCCGCACCGAAGGCGGCGGCTGCCAGCAGCGTGAGGGGGATCAACAGCAGGGCGGGTCTCATCGCAGACATGGTCGTTGCACTATTCTAGTTTGCCGAACGGTATGATTGTTCGGACGGCTGTTTCGGGCCGTCACGCCCCGCCTCATCACCCCATGCGCACACGAAATGCACCCCTCGCGGTTTCCATCGCCGCCGCTCTGCTGGCCGCGCTGCCAGCGTTCTCGGACGACTGGACGACGGTAGGAATGGACGCCCAGCGCTCGTCATGGGTGCGCAGCGACCGCAAGGTCTCGCCAGAGACCGTGGCTGGCCCGGAGTTCCAGCTCCTGTGGCGCATGCAAACGTCGAACGAGAACCGCAGCGGCGCAGCGCTGACGGCACCGGTATTGCTGGATTTTCTCATTAGCCATCGTGGTTTCCGCTCCCTTGCGTTCGTGGGCGGAAGTTCCGGCGGGGTCTACACCATGGACACGGACTTGGCTCGGATGGAATGGGATCGGCACTTCGCTGCGGGCCCCAGCCAGAGTTCGGCCGAGTGTCCGGGCGGCATGACGGCAAACGTCAGCAGGAACACGTCGGTCAAGATGCCCTCGATGCTGGGATTCGTTGCCCGCGGCCGCCGCTCGCCGGCGCTGAGTGGCGTCGGCCAGCCTGGCGCGGGCGCGGTCACCCTAGCAGAGGTCCTGCCGGCGCCGACGGCCAGACCGCAGCAGCCCCGGCCAGCCGCGCGAACACGGCCGCCGGCGCGGTCGTCGCTGCGGGGCGTAAATCTGCTCCACGTCCTGTCCAACGACGGGATGCTGCACGGTCTCTACGTTTCGAACGGTCGCGACCACCGCCCCCCAATGCCGTTCCTGCCAGCCAATTCACACGCCCGCGGGCTGATCGTGGTCGAAAACACCGCATTTGTCACAACCGTCAATCGCTGTGGCGGCACACCGGACGGAGTGTGGTCACTGGACCTTGAGAGCGGCACGGTACGGGCTTGGGAATCCGATGGGGGTTCGATCGCGGGGGCAGCCGGGACAGCCTTCGCACCAGACGGCATGCTTTACGCCGCGACCAGGGAGGGAGCGCTGGTCGCGCTCGAATCCCGCTCGCTAAACCTCGTGCAGAAGAGCCGCTCCACCGGATTCCGTTCTTCGCCGGTGGTATTCGATTTCAACGGATCCGACCACTTGGCCGTGCTCGCCAGCAATGGCAGCCTGCAGGTCTACGCCGCCGATAGCCTCGCAGTGGCAGTCGCCGCTGCCACGGCTAGGTCTGGAAGTACGCAAGACGATACCGCGCTCGCAGTCTGGAGACACGAGTCTGGAACGAATTGGATCTTGGTGTCGACGGGCACGTCGGTCGCTGCCTGGAAGCTGGCCGGAAGCGCTGGCGCGACCTCGCTGGAAAAGGCTTGGGAGTCTGCCGCGATGATCGCGCCGCTGCCGCCAATCGTGGTCAACGGAGTGGTGTTCGTCCTAGACGGGGGCGAGGCTGCAGGGCGAGCGACGCTGCACGCATTCGAGGGCACGACCGGGACGGCCCTGTGGGACAGTGCGGATTCCATTAAGGCGCCGGCCAGGGGGCACACGTTGTCCTCCGGCCCCAGCCACGTGTATCTGACCGCAATGGACAACGCGGTCTACGCATTCGGTATCCCGATGGAGCACTAGATGAGAACAGCCCTCGCCGCTCTATTGGCTCAAGCCTCGCTGGCATTGATATTTGCGCTGCCGGTGCAAGCCGAGCTTCCCGCAGGTCCGGGCAGGGCCGAAACGGAGCGCTTGTGCCAGGGCTGCCACGATATCTCGCAATCTGTTTCCTTGCGTCAGGACCGCAACGGCTGGAGCGCCACGCTGATGAAGATGGTCGGCTTCGGCGTCAAGGCCAGCGACGATGAGCTGGGCGTCTTGGTCGAATACCTGGCCAAGCACTATCCGGCCGGCGAGCTGCCGCCGCTGGACGTCAATGCAGCCCGTGCGATCCAGCTGGAGAGCCGTCTCTCCCTGAAACGCTCCGAAGCGGCGGCAATCCTGCGCCACCGCGACGAGCACGGCCCGTTCAAGTCTCTGAAGGAGCTGCTGGCGGTGCCGGGCATCGACACCGGCAAGATCGAATCCAAGCAGGATCGGCTGGTGTTCCGGATCAGTTCAGGAAGCTGATCTCGTTCGCAGCAAGCAGGGTGTGGGCGTACTCGTCCCAAGGCTCGCGCCCGATGACGGCACGCCGTTCATCCAAATACCCGAGGCCAAGCTCCACTTCCACGGCACTCGGTTCTCGTCCGTAGGCGCGACGGTACATGGCCCTGATGCGTACGGCACGATCGCTCACCGATCCCACTGCCTCGGCCAGACTGCGCCCGCGGGCCTGCATCCAGCCGCTATTGAGCACGAAGAGCTGCTGCAAAGGGGTGGTCGTCACTTGCCGGAACGGGCTGTGCTGCGTCGCGACCGGGAAGTCATAGAGTTGCAACACGGGATGTAGCCTGCCCCGGCTGATGCGCGAATAGACCGACCTCCGCGTAACGTCGGGGGAGTCGACTTCGCTCGAGGGGCCTCCTCCGGCAAGGTTCAGCTCGCCCGACGCCGACAGGATGGAGTCGCGCCATGCCTCTACCTCAAGCCGGCGCGGATTCATCCTCCAAAGCAGTCGGTTGGTAGGATCGGCCGCATCGGCCTCTGGATCGTCGCGACTGCTCTGGCGGTACGCCGCGGAGAGCATGATCTCCCGGTGCAACCATTTCAAGGACCTGCCGTTGACCACAAAGCGCGCGGCCAAGTCCTCGAGCAAGGCGGGATGGGTCGGCTCCTGCCCCTGCGTGCCAAAGTCAGACGGAGTCCGCACGAGGTGCTTGCCGAAGTGCCAGCCCCAGACCCGGTTGACCCAGACCCGCGCGGCCAGCGGACCGGCCTCTCCGACAATCTTTTCGGCAAGCTCCATGCGTCCCGACCCTTGCTTGAAGGCAGTCGGCTCGCCCGGCTCGAACACGCTCAGAAACCGCCGCGGCACGATCTCGCCCGGATTGGCAACGTTGCCGCGGACGAAGACCGGCAGGTCGCGCGGCTGGCCTGGGCGCAGGTCCATCCGCGTCACGGTGGGCGTCGAGCCGTCCACCCATACGCCGCAATCGACGACGGCGGGCGTCATGGGCACTTCATACGCCGACAGTTCCAGCTCCAGCCGCTCGTACGCCGGCTTCATGGCCAGGATCTCGGCGTGCAACTCCTCCGCAACCGTGTCCAGATCCTTCAGGTTGCCGAACACTCCCTTGGTGCGATAAAGCTCCTCGTGTTTCCAAGTCAGCCAGCTGGCCCGTTCGGCGTCAAGCGCGACCATCGGCCGGTTGACTTGCCAAGTGCTGGCGAACACCCCAGCCAGCGCGTAGTAGTCCTTGGCCGTGATGGGGTCGAACTTGTGGTCATGGCAGCGGGCGCAGGCGACCGTCAGGCCGAGCAGGCCTCGCGACACAGCATCGACGCGCTCGTCCCAATCGTCGCTGGCGATTGTCTCGATCACGTCACGCGACAAACGCCGATCCTTGTGATACACGGGCGCATTCCCTAGATAGCCCAGAGCGCGCATGTCCGCTGGCTCGAACCCGGGCAGCAAGTCGGCGGCAAACTGCATGCGGATGAAGCGGTCGTAGGGAATGTCCTTGTTGATGGCCTCGATCACCCAGTCGCGGTAGCGCCACGCGTGCTGGAACGGCCGATTCGTCGCCTCGCTGGTCGGGTGGTCCTCTGCCCACCTCGCCACATCCAGCCAGTACCGCCCCCAGCGTTCCCCGTAGCGGGGCGAGCGCAGCAAGCCATCGATCAGTTCGCCGTAGGCGTCCATGGACGGATCATCTGCAAACGCTTCGGTCTCCTCGAAGCTCGGCGGCAAGCCCGTCAGGTCAAGGTATGCCCTGCGGATCAATGTCCTCGGATCCGCCGCGGGCGATGGCTGCATACCGTGCTCGTCCAGCTTGGCGAGCACGAACGCGTCGACTTTGCGCAGGGTCCACCCAGGGTCGGAGACATCGGGGGCCAGGCGTTCGCTCAGCGGCTGGAAAGCCCACCAACTGCGGCCCTCTTCGATCGGGGTTCCGGGGCCGGATTCGCTGGCATCCTCGCTCACAGCCTCGGGTGGTGCGCCCCGCGGATCGCTAGCGCCGCTAGCGATCCAAGCCTGAAAGTCCTCAATCACGCGGTCTGGCAGCTTGCCAGTAGGAGGCATCTTCAGCACCGGGTCGAGGTAGCGCAGAGCCTTCAGCAACAGGCTGGCGTCGGCGTTGCCCGGCACCAGTGCCGGGCCCGTCGACCCTCCCGAGAGCAGGCCGTCGCGGCTATCGACTACCAGCCCGCCCATGGGCTCCGCCAAGCGTGACGAATGGCAGACCTCGCACTGCTCGACCAGCACAGGCCGGATGCGGCGCTCGAAAAACTCGATCTCCGGGCTCTGCGCCAGCGCCACTACGGCGCCCCCGAGCAGCAGCGCGGTCAGTCTCATGCCAGCAGTTCCCGCAGCACTGTGCCGTGCACATCTGTCAGGCGGAAGTCCCTGCCCGCATAGCGATAAGTGAGCCGCTCGTGATCGAATCCGAGCTGGTTCAGGATGGTCGCGTGCAGGTCGTGGATGCTCACCCGATTCTCAACGGCCTGGAAGCCGAATTCGTCCGTCGCGCCGTATGCTACGCCGCCCTTGACTCCTCCGCCGGCCATCCACATGGTGAAGCCGTAGGGGTTGTGGTCGCGGCCGTCTCCCGCCTCCGAAACCGGAGTGCGGCCGAATTCGCCGCCCCAAATCACCAGCGTCTCGTCCAGCAGGCCGCGGCGTTTCAGATCGCGGATCAGGGCCGCTGACGCTCTGTCCATGTCGGGGCAGCGCTCGCGGAGATTCTTGTTGATGTCTATGTGGTCGTCCCAAGGCTGGCCGGGTCCGTAGTAGAGGTGGACGTATCGGACGCCCTGTTCGACGAGTCTGCGGGATAGCAGGCAGCCATTGGCGAACGGCGTCTCACCGTACTCCTCGCGAACCGACGCTGGCTCCTTGCGCACATCGAAGACATCGAGAGCTTCGAATTGCATCCGGTAAGCGGTCTCCATGGCCCGTATGCGCGCGTCGAGATAGGCATCGCCGCCGACTCGGGACTGGTGATCCCGGTTCAACGCCTGCATCAGGTCGAGCTGGCGGCGCTGTGCCTCAGCCCCCAGCGTGTCGTTGCGCAGGTAGCGGATCATCCGGTCCGGATCGGTCTCGGCATGGTTGAAGTGCGTGCCCTGGTGCTCGGCGGGCAGGAATCCCGCGCGCCACAGGTCACCGCCCCGCGCGCCGGGGCTCAACACCACGAAGCCCGGCAGATTGCGATTCTCGGTCCCGAGACCGTAGGAGACCCAAGCGCCGAGCGAGGGTCTGGTAGAAGCGATGTTGCCCGAGTGAATCAGATTGCGCGCAGGGGTGTGCGTCGGATTGAACGTGTACATCGACCGGATGACGCACAAATCGTCAACGACCGCACCGAGATCGGGCAGTAGCTCGCTGACCTCAATGCCGCTCTGGCCGCGGCGGTGGAACTCGAACGGCGACGGCAGCAGGCCGCCAGTCATGCGCTCCGTGCGCAGATCAACGGTCTCGGGCCGCTCGCCGGCGTGGGTCCGCAAGGCGGGCTTGGGATCGAATAGATCCATGTGCGACGGCCCGCCCGTCATGAAGAGGAAAATGATGTGCTTGGCGCGAGGGGCGAAGTGCGGCCCTACCGGGCCGGAAACCGCAGCGCCAAGCTGCTCTTGCAGCATCGCCGAGAGCCCGACGGCCCCGAAACCGCCGCAGAGGGAACTGACAAACTGTCGCCGCGTTGAGTGGCGGCCAGCCGCTAGCGACATTTCGTCCTGAGTATACCCAACCGACGCGTCAGCGAACCCGTCGCAAAGCGCCTGTGGCACCGCCAATGCGGCGCGCGGGTGATCTTCGGCAACCGCCGCAGATCAGTATTCGATCTCGAACACGGCGCGGATCTTGCGCTTCACACCGCGGTAAAACACACCATGGTATGCGCTCGCCATGTTCTCCTGCACGTCTTGCGGGTTGAAGTTGTTGAGCAGGTTGAAGAGCCGGAATCCGGCGCGGATCCGGCGATTCTTCCCTTTGAACTCGATGTCGATCATCTTGGTGACCTGCAAGTCGAGGGCGTTGAACATGGGGAAGCGCCCGGCGCGGTTGCGCGCCCCGACGAAATCCCGGTACTCGTTGGTCCTGGAATAGGGGAACCCGCTGCGTATGTCCCACACGGGGATCGTCTTGAAGCCCCAAGGGAGGTTGAACTCGGTCCAAGTCAGCATCCGGTGGGGCACGTCAAAGCGCAACGGCGCTCGTTCGTTCGGCAGGATCAGGCTGGATGGCGTCGGCCCGTAGATCGATCCCAAGTCGTTCAAGTCACCGTACGAACTCGAGTTGACGTAGGAGACGGTGATATGCCCGGTCCCGCTGAGCCGGTAGCGCACGGAGAGCTGGAACTCACGGTAGAGGTCGGCGCCGTCGTTACTCATGGTCAGCACGGGATCGTCCTCTCCGAGGCTGCCCCCATACACCGGGTTCACTAGGAAGTTGCTCGTGGTCCGCCGGAACTGGTAGCCGGTGCGCACGAACAGGTTGTCGATCAGCTCGTGGTCCAGCTGGAGGTTCCAGCCGATGCTCTTCGCATTGCGCAACGGTCCGTCCAGCCGCGACAGCAGGTTGCGCTGGTACAGCACGTCGCCAAAGGGATCGAACCTCGTCTCGATGCGCAGGGGCAACTGCTCGAACGTCGGCACCAACAGGCTGATGCGGTCGACGAATAGCCCGGAGCCGCCTCGCACGACGGTGCGCGCAGCGGCACCGAGTGCATAGGCGAAGCCGAGCCGATACGAGGGATTCCACTGCGAAGACAGGGAATCCCGCTCCAGCCTGCCGCCCATATCAAGCGTCAGGGAGTCGCTGACTCTCCACTTGTTTTGCACGAAGGTCGCGAAGTCGACCTTTCTCCCCTGCACCATTGCAGGATCGGTGTAGGCCAGGTTCAGCACCGGCTGGCCCGCCGCTCCCAGCCAGGTGACAGGATTGAAGATCTGTTCGCCCGAGTACGACTCCCAGCCCAAGTCAGCGCCGGCCTTGAGCTGGTGGTCCCCCAGAGGGCGGAAGTGGTACAGCTCGGAAAGCTTGCGGCGCGTCGTCGCCCGGGCCTGTCGATTGAAGAACGAGCCCGATACTCGGTCAATGCCGATGACGCTGGGTTCGTAGCCGAGCGGCTTGACATCGTTCTCGAGATCTTGGATCGAAAAGTGGGAAAGCAGGATGCCGCCCGCGCCGAACTCGTGCGAGTCCTTGACCGTGTACAGGAATGCGCGCTTGCGCAAGTCTGCCGTGGACGGCTGCGGCGTGAACGCGTTGAGCCCGAAGTAACTGAATTTCTCGGGATATACCAGGGCGGTCAGCGAGGCACGGTTCTTCTCAGACACCGACACGTCGAACTGGTTGAAGATCGTCAGCATCTCCCGCTCGACGTCGCGCTCGTAGAGCGGCAGGTTGGCATCCTCCTGGTCGGCCCGCACGTACTGGTACTCGGTGGCATGCAGCCAAGCCACGCGGTTGGAGATCAGGGGAATGTTGAGCGTCAGCCGCGGTGTGCTCGATTCGATGCCCGAGACACGCCCCGCCCGGCGGCGGATGCGAGGGGTGAAGTTCTGGAGCTCGAAATGAAACTCCGATGCGTCCGCCGGCGTGGTCTCGACCGTGGACAGGGCGCCGGCAAACCCTCCGTACTGCGCATCGTACGGACTGGACAGCACTTCGACACTCGAGACGACGCTCAGGGGCAGCGTCATTTCGGAGATGCGGGACACGGGATCGGTCACGTCGATGTTGTTGAGCTGCGAGCCGCTCTGGGTCGCCCGCACCCCGTTCATGTTGATCTCGCCGGCGCGCCCCCGCAGCACGCCCGGGATCAGCGGCATCACGTCCTCGACGCTGCGGTTCGCTTTCGGCGCGTTGTCCAGCGTCGAGATGCCCACCGAACCGGACGAGGTCGTCTCGGTCGGGTCGATCTCGATCACCGACGCGGTGACATTCACCGACTCGACCACGGTCTCGACCTCCATGGCGATGTCGGCCCGAAGCGCTTCATCCTCGGTAGGCACGCATACGATGTCGCTCTGGCCGCTCAATCCGGCAGAAGTCGCGCTGAGGAAGTAGCAGCCTTCGGCCACGGCATCGAAGCGGTACAGGCCGAGTTCGTCCGTCTCGGCGGTGGCCGGGCCGGCCGCGTCACCGGCCGCGAGCTCTTCCACGGAGACAGAATGCAGTTCGATCACCGCACCGGGAACGCCGAAATGCTCGCCTTCGGAGCCGACGATGTACGCTTGGCCGATGATCGGATGGCCCGCGCCCTGCGCCAGGAGCGGTGCCTGCAACGACACCAATCCCGCAAGCACAACTCCAGCTAGGGCCGGACAATCGGAGCGAAGTCCGTGCCTTAGAGGCAGCTGATTCATGCGCACAATCAGCCTAGCAAGAACGTGGATCATTTCCAGTGTTTGGTGTCGAGGAGGCTATCCAACACGGCTTCCGGGAGAGCCAGCGGCGTCGGGACGTCCGGCGCATGAGATTGAACCTACTAAACCGTCAGACGCGATCAGTTCCGCACGCGGGTACAGGGCCGGGCAGCGGCGCGATCGGCGGCGCGGCAATTCGCGCGGCTACGCCACCAGTTCCCTGATCAGCTCGCCGCCGGTCTGGCTGAGCTGCTTGTCCCTGCCCTGCGCGAAATAGGTGAGCTTGGCGTCGTCCAATCCCAGCAGGTGCAGGAGCGTGACGTGCATGTTCTGGATCGGATGCACGACCTCGACCGCCGTCCGCCCGGTCTCGTCCGTGGCCCCGACGATCTGGCCGCGCGGAGCGTCCCCGCCTGCCATCCAGCACGCCATCGCGGGCGCGTTGTGGTCGCGTCCCCAAGCGGTCCCTCCGCCGCGGATGCCGTTGTCCGGAGAGCGCCCGAATTCCCCGGCCCACACGACCAAGGTCTCGTCGAGCAGGCCCGTGCGCTTGAGATCCTTGAGCAGCCCGGCGATCGGACGGTCGATCGAATCGAGGCGCGTCCCGTGGGCCTTTTCGATGTAGTCGTGGGAATCCCAACCGGACACGATCACCTGCACGAAGCGCACGCCGCGCTCCACCAAGCGGCGCGCCAGCAGGCAGCGCCTGCCGATCGAGTCCACCTCTGAATCGTCCGAACCGACGCCGTACAAGGCTTTCGTCTCCTGCGGCTCGGCATCCAGATTGATCGCCTCCGGCATCTCGGCCTGCATCCGGAACGCTAGCTCGTAGCTCTCGATGCGAGCAGCGAGTTCTGCGTGACCGGGGTGGCGCTGCATGTGCCTCTTGTTCAGCCGGCCGAGGTAATCAAGCGTCGTTTCCTGCTGTTTCTGCGTGACGTATTCCGGCGGCGTCATATCCAGCACGGGGGCGCCTTGCGAGCGCAGCGGCGTGCCTTGGTAGTGCGCGGGCAGGAATCCGTTGGACCAGTTCCCGGCGCCGCCCTGCGGGTAGGCCAGGTCCGGCAGCACGACGAACCCCGGCAGGTTCTGGTTTTCCGTCCCAAGTCCATAGGTAACCCACGAACCTATCGCGGGATCCCCGCCGAAGCGGTTGCCGGTATTGAGGTGGTACAGGGCTGTCGGGTGGTTCACCGAAGTGGCCTGCAAGCCCCTGTAGAAGCAGACGTCGTCGACGCAGTCGGCAAAGTTGCGCAGCTTGGCGTTGATCTCGATTCCCAGCTGACCTGCGCGGCGGAATTCGAACGGGCTGCGCACAAAGTAGCGCTTGCCCGTGTTCATGCTCGCCTCGAACTTGTTGCGCTCCTTGACGAACTCCGTCATGTGGAGGTCGACCAGCTTGGACTTGGGATCGAACGTGTCGATGTGGCTCGGCCCGCCCTCCATCAGCAAGAAGATGCAGCTCTTGGCCTTGGCCGCATGGTGACCGCGCCGGGGGGCCAGCTCGCCGGCTCTGGCGCGTTCTTGGTGCAACAATCCCGACAGCGCGATGGCACCGAGTCCCATACCGGAGTGGTACAGGAACTCGCGCCGGGAGGGGCTGGCGGTGAGGATTCGGCGTTTCATCTTCAGTACATGTAGACGAACTCGTTGGAATTGAAGAGCGCGAGCGCCAGATCCGCCAGAGCGCGTGCCTCGGGCGAGGACTCGCTGGGATGCGGATTGTGCTCGTACGGACCGCTGTAGGCGGGTTGCACGAATTCGAACTTCTCCCCGGTCAGCTCGCTCGTGATGTGGTGCACAACATCGTCGGGGGGCCGGCGCGGCTGTGCCGGATTTCGGCCGTGGTAGTTCGTCATCTCCTCAAGGAACTCTTTTGTCCAGGCCAGTTCATTATCGTCCGCCCGACGCCCGAAAGCCAGCCGGAATGCCGCATCGATGCGGTCAGCCGGTGGAATCTCCGCCAAGCGCTCCCCCATGATCAGGGCCATGTCCCTGGATTGTTCGGAATTCAGCAGAGCGAAGGCCTGCGTTGGAACAGTCGAGGACTCGCGGCGCTCGCAGGTAAGGTCCGGGTTGGCACCGTTGAACACTTCCACCATCGGATCGATCAAGCTGCGCTGCTGGAAGCTGTAGACGGATCTGCGGTTGCGCCGCCGCCGCGTAGGTTCCGGCTCGTATATCGGCCGCAGCGTGCCCATAGCGTGGCGCGGCTGCAGGGCGACGTCGGTATTGATCTGGGGGTATGTGCCCGGACCGCCGGTCATGTCGCTCAATTCGCCCGCGACCGAGATGATGCTATCGCGCAGTTCCTCAGCTTCGAGCCGCCTGGGAGAGAAGTGCGACACGTAAAGGTTCTCGGGATCCTTGGCGTTCACCTCGGCCTGGTTCGGATGAGCACTGGCGCGCTGGTAGGCGGCCGAGAGCAAGATCACGCGATGGACCGCCTTGACGCTCCAAGCCTGATCGACGAAGAAGCCCGCCAGCCAGTCCAGCAGTTCGGGGTGGGACGGCTTCTTGCCCATCTTGCCGAAGTTGTTTGGATTGGCCGCCAAGCCCCGCCCGAAGTGGTACTGCCAGATGCGGTTGACCATGACCCGGGCAGTGAGGGGATTGCGCGGGTTCACGATCCACTTCGCCAATTCTGCGCGCCGACCCTCTATCCCCTCCGGGATCTTGGGCGATGGAAAGCCCGCGTAGCGCTCCACCGCTTCCAGCACGCCGGGTGTGACCTCTTGCGCGGGCGACTGGATGTCGCCACCAACCAGCACGTGCGTCTGAGCCTCCTGGTATTCGGCGGGCTGCATGTAGCTGTTGCGCGAGGCGACGGCGTCCCACTCCCGTACTAAGCCGTTGCTGACCGTCATGGCCAGAGGCTCGAACCTTAAGACCGACAGTTTGTGCATCGTGACCCGCTTGCGGAGCAGCTTGAGCAGCTCGGCCTCTTCCTTGTCCATGTACCGCTGAAGGATCGAGCTGTTGGCGTTGGCGGCTTCCTCTCTTCCCTTGGCCTCGGCCAGGCGTACGCGGGCAGCCTCGTGCAGGTCGTGCATCCGGCGCTCGAGGGTGGCGATGCGATCCTCGAACGGGCGACGGCCAACCTCGAAACCGGCAGTGGACTCGTGGGGCAAGAAGTCCAGAGGCCGCCGGGCGAATGCCGTGCTGGCGAAAACGGCCTGAATGCGGTAGTAGTCCTGCGTTGGAATCGGATCGAACTTGTGGTCGTGGCAGCGAGCACAGCCCAGCGTCAGGCCCAGGAAGGACTGACCGACATGGTGGGTGACGTCGTCAAGGAAAAGCTGCCGCGAGACAGCCGCCACGGCCATGCCAGTGTGCTCCCAAGGACCGCTTCGCAGGAACCCCGTGGCGATGATCGCGTCGGGGTTATCGGGAAAGAGCTCGTCGCCGGCCACCTGCTCGAGCACGAACTGGTCATAGGGCTTGTCGTGATTGAAGCTACGGATAACGTAGTCCCGGTAGCGCCACGCATTGGGGCGCTCGAAGTCATTGGAGTAGCCCGACGTGTCGGCGTAGCGGGTCACGTCCAGCCAGTGCCGCCCCCAGCGCTCGCCATAGCGGGGGGAATCAAGCAGCCGTTCGACCAGCGCCTTGTAGGCGTTGGGCGAATCGTCATTGACAAACGCATCGACCTCTTCGGGCGTTGGCGGCAGGCCGGTCAGATCGTATGTCACGCGCCGGATCAGCGTGACCCTGTCAGCCGCAGGGGCAGGTGCGACGCTCGCTTCCGCGAGTTTCGCCAAGATGAAGCTATCGACGCTTGTCTGTACCAGCGCCGGGTCCACGCCAGCTGTCGGCAGCATGACTTCTTCGACAGGTCGGAAAGCCCAAAGATCTGCCTCGTCGAAGTCCCAGTCCGCGGCCGCCTCGGCCTGTACGTACGGCGCGCCAGAACGGATCCACTCGCGAAACGCGAGTCGCACGTCGGGGGATAGCCTCTTTTCAGTCCCTCCGGGTGGCATCTGCAGCTCGCCCGCGTGGTCGATGGCCGCGATGAGCAGGCTCGAAGCCGGATCACCGCTAATGATCGCGGGACCGCGCTGTCCGCCCGTGATGGCCCCTTCGCGCGTCCGCAAGTCCAGTTTGGCGAATGTGTTCGCCTCGCCGTGGCAGCCTAGGCACTGCTGCTTCAGCGTCGGCTGGATGGTCTCGACAAACAGATCTTCTGGGGACGGGGCGGCCGAAGCCGGCGCGATCAGAGCCAATCCAATGGCTACGTTCCGCACAGGGGCGGAGAAAACCTGTCGCAGGATCGAGCGGCTCACGCGCGTTCGCATAGCCCTACATCACTCGCCCCGGATACCCGCTACCGGAAACGACTGGTACGACTCTATCTTAGCCTCTGCTCGGGCGACTTTCAAGACGCCCGCAGGCGCGAGTTCCGTGGCGATGCCCGCAGATGCATCGTTCGAATCACTCATCTGCAAAGCGAAACGAGTAGAGCTTGGCGTCTTGCAGGTCGAACCGAAGCCTCACCGGCTCGCCGGACTCGACCTCTTCGGCCAAGTCCTCTAACCCCCGCACCTCACCATCTGTGACTGATTCGAGGATAGGCGCACTTTCCGTCTCGGCAGGGCCTGAAGCGTGAAGGGCTGTCACTATGACAGATCCATTCGGGCCGATATCCGCCGTGAGCCTGGGCGTTCTGCCGCTCCAGGGCAGCGGAACTGTCGTGACGGACGCCTGCTCGGTTCGCTCGATTGGCTCATATCCGGCCCAGCCATCGGGGCGCATCGTGGCCAGTGCAAGGTAGCCTTTCCTCCAATCGAAGAAATACCAATCGCTCGAACCGTAGTAGATCCGTGTCTCGTCCGAATGGAAGATCGGTGCGGAAGCAAAGAGGTTGCCCCAGTCGTATGGTGTCCGGTCGTACTCGATCTCCGTAGCATCGGAGTGATCTATGAATGCCCTGCCGGGCTCGATGCGATGCCACTGCCTGCTGTCCGGACTCCACGCCAACTCGATGTGCTGCTTGGTGCTGGCATTGTCGTCAGCATCCGGGAATTCCATCATGCCGAGCAATCCGATGTACACACCGGCCGCTGGGAAGACAACCATATCGTGGGTTTGCAGACGTCTTTCCACACCCTCCAAGACGACCTCGGCCTTCGTCCAGTCCAGGAAGTCGGCTGATTCCGTTCTGGCCACTTGGCGCACGGAGGGACGGCCGTACTTCAAGCGCGTGAACCCAATGTACTTGTGCAATCGCGGATCCCAAAACGCAATGTTGTGGGTATCTCCGGGTGCCTCGATCTGGGGAGCTAGGATCGGCGCACTCCAACGCACGCCATCTGCGGAGAAAGCCACGGCCATCTCCTGTGCGCGAAAGAACATCTTGTACCTGCGCGCTGGGTCGGGTTCTCGCATGTCCTTGATAACACCGGCCCCGTGAGGGCCATAGAACATGCCGCGCATGTCTTCGCCGCGCATGACAATGTTGTTCGCGGTGCTGCCTTCAAACTCGACCAAGCCCAGTTCCGGCTTGGTCCACTCAATGCCGTCCCTGGAGACCGCGTAGCAGACGCCCATCTCCCGAGAGCGCGGCCTGACTGACATGTAGTGGTGACGCTGTGGCGTGCGCTCATCGATCGGGGTGGATGTCGTCCGCTCGTCGACAATGAACGGGCTATACCAGCACTTGTAGACCTCTTCCTGTTCGTCGTAGATCACATTGGCGTAGACGTTGTCGAATCGGGGCTCCCACGGCTTGTCCTCACGCAGCAGCGGATTCTGCTCGTGCTTGCTCACAGAGCCGATGCGCAGCTGGGCGTTTGACGTGGACTCGACAATGCGGGAATCGAGCAAGAGATACCGGTTGCTTCGCTCTTCCGGCTCGGCTTGGTCGCGGCTGCTGGGACCGCAGGACAGAGCACCCGCCGCGACCAATATGCCGACGGCGATGGGCGCGATTCGGTAGTTGCGCGAACAGTCACCCACTTTAGAATTTCCAGGGTCGTGAGACGTTCATCCCGATGCCAGCGACTGGCATCGGCCCTGTCTCCGCCCAGTGTAGTGTTTGTGCCGCACGTGCAGTACGTCACTGAGCGTAGACAGAGTCCCCGGATGGCTTCGACAGGGGCCGGGTTCTACGGTGCCATGACGGCCTGCGCGGCTGGCTCGAGGCAAAGCCGAAATCGGTTCGTATGCTAGGAGGACCGCTCCCGTATGTCTCTCTCTGTCACTGCGAGCCAACGATCTTGCATCTGCGCCGACTTGCGGCGAATGGCTTTCATCGCACTCTGCCTGCTCGCGCTTGGGCACAGCTCCGCCGGTCAGCAGCCAACCAGCGCTGGATCGGATGCCTTTATCAACAACTGCGTGCTGTGCCACGCAGGCGATGGCAAGGGCACCAATCGCGGGCCCAGCATCCTCGAGTTCGTCAGCGCCCGCGAACCAAGCGAAGTAGCGCAGTTCCTGCGAGTCGGAGTACCCGACAAGGGCATGCCAGCGTTCGCGTTCCCGGACGAGCAGATCGACCAGCTGGTAGGATTTCTCGCCACGCTGCTACCGGACGAAGACGCGCCGAGCGACAGCCAAGAAGAGCAGTTTGAACTCGCCGATGGAAGGATGCTGCGCGGCGAGCTGCTCAACCAGAGCGGATTCGACGCTCAGGTCCGCACCTCTGATGGGCGGATTCACCTCCTCCGACGCAAGGGTGAGGCATACGTATCGGCAGCTGTTGAGCCGAACGTCGGTTGGCCGACGTATCACGGCAGCAATACGGCCAACCGCCATAGCCCGCTGGACCAGATCAACCGCGGCAATGTCAGCCGGCTGGCCGCCGAATGGTTCTTCCCCGTGCCCGGCCAGCGCATGATCGAGGGCACGCCAGTCGTGATCGATGGAGTGATGTATATCACCGGAGTGAACCAAGTCTTCGCTCTGGACGCGGCGACCGGCCGGCAAATCTGGGAGTACAAGCAGCCCCGCAACACCGGATTGGTGGGAGACGCTGCCATTGGCCTAAACCGGGGCGTGGCGATCCGCGGCGACCTACTATTCACCGTGACGGACCACGCCCACGCCATCGCCCTCAACCGCTGGACCGGCGAACTTGTTTGGGACGTCGAAATGGCCGACTCCCATGACCACTATGGGGCGATCGCGGCACCGTTGGTAGTCGGAGAGCTGGTGTTCTTCGGCATCTCCGGAGGTGATACCGGCCTGCGGGGCTTTCTGGACGCCTACAATGCCGCCACCGGAGAACGGGCCTGGCGCTTCTGGACCATCCCCGCGCCTGGCGAGCCGGGATCGGAGACGTGGGGTGATCCTGAGGTACTAGAGAAGGGCTGCGGGGCCACTTGGCTGACCGGCAGCTACGATCCCGAACTCAATGTCCTCTACTGGCCGACCGGCAATCCCTGTCCTGACCTCAACGGCGACCGCAGGCCTGGCGACAACTTGTACACGAACTCAGTGCTAGCCCTGACGCCGGAGACTGGCGAGCTTCTGTGGTACTTCCAGTTCACTCCCCACGACACACACGATTGGGACGCTCAAGAGCCATTGCTGCTGGTCGACGAGGAATTCCGGGGCGAGCCGCGCAAGCTGCTCGTGCAGGCCAATCGCAACGGCTTCCTATACGTTCTGGATCGCGTCACGGGAGAGTTCCTGCTAGGTGAGCCATTTATCGATCAGACCTGGGCCGAGGGCTTGGACGAGAACGGCCGCCCTATCGTCCGCCCGGGAAGTGACCCAACGGTGGAGGGCAGTGCGGTCTGCCCGGCGATCCGCGGTGCCACCAACTGGTGGGCCTCGGCCTACAGTCCGGTAACGAAGCTGTTCTACATGATGGTCCACGAATCGTGCATGCTCTATATCAAGGGCGATACACCGTGGCGGCGCGGGCAGTCGTGGCTGGGCGGGACGTTTCGCCTTGCAGATGGATCTCCCAATCAGCGCCATATTCGGGCCCTCGACATTCAGACTGGCGAGACCGTTTGGAACTACCCCCAGACCGGAGCCTCCACGACCTATTCAGGCGTCCTTTCCACCACAGGGGGCTTGGTGTTCTTCGGCGAAGACAGCGGCGCTTTCGCCGCCCTTGATGCCGAGACAGGAAAACCCCTCTGGCACTTCCAAGCCAATCAGGACTGGAAGGCATCGCCGATGACATTCATGGTTGGTGGCAGGCAGTTTGTCGCCATCGCATCCGGAATGGGGTTTTGGGCGTTCGCGCTGCCTTGACTGACACCGGAGGGCCAGGACCCTCGGGAGAGCTGGTCGCTACAGTGCCGCGTGCGGCGGTTGCGATCGAGGTGGTGGACGAACTGCCGATGCGGAGTGGTCCCAAGAGCGAGTGGATGGTCCTCTTGACTCCGGGAACGCCCCGCTCGGCAGACGCCTACGAGGCCCGGCCAATTCTCTGCCGGAGAGCGCGAACCGCCGTAGTGGATGCCGACGCGACCGCCAGCACCAAGCAGCCGGATATCGCATACCCTTTCGACACGGTGACGAACGACGCCGTTGCGGCCTGGTAGGAAGACACCTTGGGATACCGAGTCAGCATGAAGATAATCAGGCCATTCTCGCCAAGATCCAGCGCGCCCGCTGCCAGAGGCAAGTACGCTAGCTTCCAAAGCCGTTCCGTTGGTCGGAACCGGTAGAGGAATCCTGCCAGCAGGCTGACATAGACGAGCGGCAGCAATGTGTCCAGAGTCCCGCTAGACCAGGCATACACCCGCCTCCCCTGCTCGCCGTAGCTTTCCATCGCGGCGATAACCTCCGGGTAGGTGTATCCCGCTTTCACGTCGAGCATCTCACCCCCGATGGGTAGAGCCGGGAACACCGCGAGAACGAGAATCAGTACCGTTGCCAGCGTGGCACCAAGAACCAGCGTTCTGCTGACGAGATCGAAATAGCCCCTCACGCTAGCCTCTTCGGTGGGCACGGCCGTGGAGCCTTGCACCTTCGTTAGTCCAGCCCGCCGAGCGCCGGAGTCGCTCAAGCATAGTAAACCGTCGCCGCGGTTCTTTCTGTGGCGACGGAGCGAACAGGACAGGACGAGGCGGGCTCATGGACACACGTGTTCGGCCGCAACACGACTTCGGCTTCCACGACCGTTGCGGCCGCAAGCGCCACACACCGGCAAGCCGTGGCAAACGCGCAGCGGTCAGCAACTACGGCTGATCTAAGTACGAACAGCCGTCTCGTCGCGGTATACATTTCGCGAGATACCGTGTCGAATCTCACTGCGGATGCTGACAGGATTGCGAATCACCCAATACCCTCCAGCCATACCGTCCGGCTGGCCCGTGAGCCATGCCTGTGGAGGAGGTCACCACTCTCCAAGTGGATCCAAGACACTCAAGAAAGGGAAGTGACGGAAGTCCGCGTCACGGGTGCAGATGCGGCTGACTCCGTGCTCGCGCATGAGAACCGCGGTGTGCAGGTCGTGCATCACGTTTCCCCGGAGGTCCGGCAACTCTGCCAAGGTCTGCGCCAGTACGGCACTGTGCCGCGGCGTTCCCACCAGCACTTCGAATCCGGGTGCGGCCAGTAGGTGCTCGATGAAACTCCAAGCGGCTGAAGACGTCCACGGTGACCGGAACACACGGGCGTGCGTGCTAACCCTCAGAAACTCATAGCAGACGTTCCACGTGAGGAACGCAGGCGCAGAGTCTCTCCGTGCGTCATCGAGGCGTTTGCGGCAAGACAAGCCGAGATCCGAGCGCTCGTCCGCAGCGTGAAGGAGAACGTTGGTGTCAAAAACCAGCAATTAATCTCGTTCCATCACGCGATACAGCGCATCACGGTCATCGATGTCGACCAGATGCCCGCCGCTGTCCCAGGTCGGCAATGGCGGCAAAGAAGCAGAGGGCGCCCCTGTGCCGCTCGGTGAGGCGAGCACCCGGCGAAGTCCCGCTTCGACTAGAGCTGACATCGTCGTTCCCCGCCGCGCCGCCTCCTCCCGCAGTCGCTGCATGACCGAGTCATCGATATTGAGCGTCGTCTTCATATGGAAAACCATACCACGTTGCCAACAGCAGCCATCAATGCCTCTCGAGAGGACTCCGACCACGTGCAAGATCGGATCAGCCTCGCTGAATCCACGCTGGAAAGCGATAAGGTTGATGCCGGCGTGCGTTCGCAGCGCCACGCCTGAGGGGGCCCAATTCGGACCAGCGAAGAGGTGCCCTGAAACTCACTCGCTCCGCTGCAACCCTACCTCGGCTTCCGCAATCGCTACAGCCACCTCCTCACCACGTAGCGGCAAGTAGTGCCACACGCGCAGGGGCTAGCAACTACTGGTGATGTGATGTCCAAACACTAAGCTGTGCATGTATGCGAACAACGATCCGGCTTGTAGACCGGCTTGCGGCACGGGTGCGCCGCGAAGCAGCCACCAGAGGTGTCAGTGTGAGCGACTCCATCGCCGCTACGCTGGACGACGCAATCAAGCATCGGACGCCCTCCGCAGCGACGAGGCCGTTTCGGCTGATCACCGTTGGCGGCAATGGCCCGCGCCCGGGGATTGACCTCGACCGTCCGCGAGCGATCGAAACGGCAGGCGACGAATAGCCTGACTGATGGATGACGGGGCCGCTCACACCGGCCCAGGGTTGGTTGTCGCTGGCCCGACTCCGCCCGACTTGGGGGACAGAGCATCCGTCACGAAAGTCGCCGTCCGCCAATTGGCGGGTTCTCATTAACTCTCTTCCTGTGAATAAGTTACGAACGCGCTCTCGCCCACCCTGCCGACATGAGGCGGGACTCGGCCATGTCACCGATACCTCGGATCACGACTTGCCTTGCCCGTAGCCCTTGAGTTCGGCATCCATACGTGCAACAGTCGCGCCATCTCCAGTCGCCATGGCAGCTTCGCGCAACCCCTTCAGGGACAGTGCCCGCCGCGGAGCGCGATCCAGCGAGGACTGATACGCTTGGGCCGCCTCTGCGGGCCGGTCCAAGCCGAGCAGCGCGTCGCCAAGCAACTCGAAGGCAGGCTTGGCGGGAAACGGCGGGCCGTAGCCGAATGCGGTCTTTTCCTCCATCGCAGCCGCCTCGCGGAGCTTCTCCAATGCGGCCTTTGGCTTCTTCTCAAGCAAGAGCAAACCTTCGAGTTCCAGCACCACGATCGGCAGCGAGCGCGAGCGGTCGGCGTGCTCGGAGGAATAGTCGCGCAGCCTGGCGAGCCAGCGCTCGGCAGCCGCTGCGTCACCGGTCTTGACAGCGCGCATCCCCTCCGCCAAGGCGTTAGAACCCCATCCCCGGGCATCGATGCCGTCCGCATCGACCGGCATCAAGTCCAAGTCCCACTGCTCGGTATCGATCAAGAACTGCGAACGCATATAGGCGTGATGGCCGCGGGCCAATCGGGTACCCGAAACCTTGGCGTCATGCTCGATCACGGCCAGCCGCTGGCGCGCTTCGTCGAAGCGGCCCATCTGCAGATAGCCGTATTGCATCCACCAGAGCGCATGGTAGCCCCGATCATCGCTGTCAAGACCCAAGCGCTTGATCCGAGCCTCGGACGACTCCCAAGAGTCAATGTTCGACGAAACGCACTCCTCCCACATCCCGAGTGCCAAAAAGATGTGGGTCGGCATGTGTTGGGCGTGCGGCGCCGACGAGGCGACCTTGGAGTAGCGGCGGGCATATCGCAGCCCCAGAGGGGCGTGGACTGGATCATCGAAGGAATGGATCAGGTAGTGCAGAGCGCCCGGGTGGTCCGGATTCTCGAGATAGACGTCCTCAGCAATCGACGCGATCCGCATGTAGGTGCGGGTGTCGCGCACCCTGCCTGTCGTTCCGAACAGGGATACAGCATAGAAGCTGGCTGCCTCGAGATCCCCGGGATGCGCTCGATACAGCTGCTCCATGGCATCGGAGTACCGCTGCCAGCGATCTTCCTTCTCGCCTTCCCCGAACACAATCCGAGCTGCGTCGATGTAGCCGCGCTCTCGCTCTGTCAGCCGCTTCGCCTTGGCAACACCAGCCAGCGCATCCCGCCCCTTGGGCAAGTCCTCGCGGCCCCAAACCGGGCGGTAGTGCGACAACGCCTCACCCCAGTAAGCCATCCCGAAACTCGGGTCCGTCTCGTGTGCCCGCTGGAAGGCAGCGGCCGCGTCGTCATACTCGAAGTTGTGCATGAGCAGGACACCGGTTAGGAAGTGATCCTGTGCCTCTGCAGGTCCGCTGTTGGGGAACTCGATCACGCCGAGCCGCTGGTCAGCAGCCAGAGGCATGGCAAGGGCAAACAGTGTGGCAATCAGGACTCTCACGGTCATTTAGCCTAGCAATGTGAACCTAGGGTTGGAGCGTGAAATCG
Source organism: Bryobacterales bacterium (assembly GCA_028819215.1). Classification (GTDB taxonomy): domain Bacteria; phylum Acidobacteriota; class Terriglobia; order Bryobacterales; family UBA6623; genus VXMF01. The sequence continues at coordinate 71,417 of JAPPMG010000015.1, read as the reverse complement.
GCAAATCTCCCTGACCGCACGGGTCAATAGCGGTATTCGCACGCGCCTGTCGCCCTGCGCGATCTAGTGCGAAGATGCCGGGGTAGTGGCAAATCGCGCGCAAGCGATGCGATCGGCCCGAACGGAACGTAACCGGCGGTATCCAGCGCGCCGCACCAAAGCAGCGAACGGTCTTGTATCGTTGTAGGGCATCATGGCACTTCTGCGCTCACGTCGATTCCACCTCGCAAGCGCCTTCGTAGCACTAGTGGCAACCGGGCTGGTAGTCACCACCGCCCTGCCCCAGCGACGCTACGCTGGCAACCGTTTCGCCCAGGCCGAGCGAGCGGCGATCGCCCATCCATTCGTTGGTGCGACCACGAATGGAAGCGTGCAAACGGGACTCTTTTCTATCCGCTCGAGTGGAATCTCGACCGAGCCCGTACTTGATGCCGCCCGAGCGTTCTTGGCGGCCCTGACTGACGAGCAGCGCGGCAAGGCCCAATTCCCGGTCGACGACCCGGAGTGGCGCCGCTGGGCGAACCAGCACTCCCTGCCCCGGCAGGGCGTGTCGTTCACGGAGCTGGACGAGGGGCAACGCGAGGCTGCGTACGCCCTGATGAAGGCGGCCCTGAGCGCCAAGGGCTTCGAACGAAGCCGCGACATCATGCGCTTGAACTACACGCTGGGCGAGATCACCTCCAACTTCGAGGAACTGGACGAGTGGTTCTACTACTTCACGTTCATGGGTGAGCCGTCCGAGGGCAAACCGTGGGGCTGGCAGCTCGACGGCCACCACCTGATCGTCAACTACTTCGTATTGGGCGACCAAGTCGTGATGACGCCGACCTTCATGGGTTCCGAGCCGGTGATCGCCGACTCCGGCAAGTACAAGGGCGTGTCGGTGATGCAAGACGAGCAGCGACGGGGTCTCGAGCTCGTGCAGTCGCTGACTGACGAGCAACGGGCCGAGGCGGTGCTTGCCAACACCAAGACCGGCAACAACGCAGCGGCCGAGGCGTTCAGCGACAACGTCGTTCTGGACTACGCCGGGCTGCGGGCCAGCAAGCTCAGCCCGGAGCAGCGCGAGCTGCTTCTCGCTCTGGTGGCGGAATATGTCGGGAACATGTCCGACGGTCACGCCAAGGTGAAAATGGCCGAGGTAGAGCAGCACCTAGGCCAGACCTATTTCGCCTGGATCGGCGAATTCGGCCCGGAGAGCACCTTTTACTACCGTGTCCACAGCCCCGTCATCCTGATCGAATTCGACCACCAGCGCCCAATCTTCCTGCGCCACCTTCCGCGCCGGCCTACGCGGCAGCACATCCACTCGGTGACGCGCACGCCCAACGGGAACGACTACGGCAAGGATCTGCTGCGCCAGCACTACGAGCAGAGCCACAAGGCAGAGCTTGACGCGACGCGGGCCGCGCTCAGGCGGGTCAGCGCAGACTGAGCGCGCATCGCGCCGGTTCAGGAATCGTGGGCGACTCGCCCGATCACGGGGCGATCAAAGGAAATGCTCTTGATCAGCGCATAGACGGGGCTGCCCGCCACCAAGCCCAAGTCCTGAAGGGCGTCTCGCGTGATTCGCGCGCGGAGCCGCCCGCCGCCGACATCCACCAAGACCTCGGCAAACGCCGTGTCCGGGTCCTGCGCCCTATCCAATACCGTGCCCGCAAGGATGTTACGGACGCTGATGGCGGCAGGCTTGGCCACGGCCAGCGCGACATCGCGGGCGCGGATGCGCAAGCGGACGTATTCTCCGACAGCCAAGTCAATGCCGGGGATCACGATTCGCTGGCCGTGATGGTCCAACCGAGTCATGCGGAACTCAGAGTCGTGACCAGATACGCGTGCCTCCAAAATCACACCGGCTTCAAACTCCCCGTCACCGGGATCCAAGTCCAAGCGCTCTAGAATCTCCTGCACCGGGCCATCGCAGACTTTGCGCCCAGCCGAGAGCACGATCATCGAGTCAGCTAGCCGGGCGACCTCGCGCAAATCGTGGCTTACATAGAGAACCGGCACCGACAGCTTCTCGTGCAGCGTCTCGATGTAGGGCAGGATCTCTTCCTTGGCGATTTGATCCAGGCCTGCCAGCGGCTCGTCCATCAGCAGCAGTCGCGGCTGAGCAAGCAAGGCCCGGGCCAGAGCAACCCGCTGCCGTTCGCCGCCCGACAGCGCAGACGGCGAACGACCCAGCAAGGCTGCGAGACCCATCAACTCCACGACCTCACCGAAGTCCAGAACCGGATGCGATCCGGCTCGAGAAGACCGCAACCAGCCATACATCAGGTTGTCGCGCACGGAGAGGTGCGGAAAGAGGCTGGCCTCTTGGAACACGTACCCCACGGAACGCTGGTGGGGGTGGAGAAATACGCCGGAAGCATCATCTTGCCAAGTCTGCCCAGACACGCTGAGTCGTCCCGGCATTCTTCGCAGGCCAGCCAAGCAGCGCAGGATCGTAGTCTTGCCGCAGCCTGAGGGCCCGAACAATGCAGTGATGCCTCGCAGTGGCGCCACGAACTCGACATCCAAGCGGAACGCGCCGAGTTGCCCTCGGAAGGCCGCCTCGATGGAGTCCGAGCCCGACACTATGACCCCCCGCTTCCCATCCTCTTTTGCAGGACCATCATCGACAGGATCACCGCGAACGAAAACGCGAGCATGCCACCAGCCAGCAGGTGCGCTTCGGTCCATCGGAGAGTTTCGACCAATTCGTAGACTGCGATCGAGAGCACCTTGGTCTCGCCCGGGATGTTGCCGCCAATCATCAAGACCACGCCGAATTCGCCGACCGTGTGCGCGAAGCCAAGCACTGCACCGGTAATGAAGCCCGGCCGTGCGAGCGGAACGGCCACGGACCAGAACGCATCCCAGGGCGTTGCGCCGAGCGTCGCCGCCACTTCAAGCGGCCTGTCTCCAGATGATTCGAAGCTGTTGCGAATGGGCTGCACAACGAAGGGCAGCGAGTAGACCACCGAGCCGACTACGATCCCGAGGAACGAGAACGCGAGCGTGCGCGCACCAGCTAGCCCGGCCAACCAGCCCCCCGGCCCGGCCGGTCCAAGCGCGATCAGCAAGTAGAAGCCCAGGACTGTGGGAGGCAGGACTAGCGGTAGAGCGACGAAAGCGGCGATGGCTTCCTTCCAGCGAGCTCGCGTGCGCGCCAGCCACCAAGCAATCGGCGTGCCGATCAGCAACAGCAGGATTGTGGAGCAAGCGGCCAGCTTGAGAGTCAGCCAAATCGGCGGCCAGAGGCTACTCGGATCCGTCAAGCCACTCACCGTGCCAAGCCGTAGCCGAAGCGCGTCCGCACTGCATCCGCTTGGGGACTGCGCAGGAATTCCAGGAACGCCTTTGCTGCAGCATTGGCAGCGCCGCGGCGCAACAAGACCGCATCCTGCAGGATCGGCTCGTGCAGGTGTTCCGGGACGAGCCAGCGCGAACCCTTCTGGTGCGAGACGACCTGAGACAGAGCCACCAAGCCGAGATCGGCGTTAGAGCTATGGACGAATTGGTAGGCCTGCGTCACGCTCTGTCCACGCACGAGCCTGTCCCTGATCCGGTCATGCACGGCTAGGGCGCGCAGCACTTGGATCGCAGCGGAGCCGTATGGCGCGATCTCAGGCTCTGCAACTGCCAATCTCTCGAATCCCGCTGCAGTGAGCGTTTCAGGGCCGGTTACCAAGGAAGTGTCCATGCTGAACAGCACGAGCCGGCCTGAGGCGTAGGTCTGCCTGCTGCCCTCGACTGCGAGACCCTCTGCTAGGGCGCGCTCGACCCTAGCTCGGTCAGCAGCAAGAAAGACGTCGTATGGTGCCCCTTGTGCGATCTGTGCGTAGAGCTGCCCTGTGGGTCCGAAGCTAAACACCGCACGGTGACTGGTCGCCTCGCCGAATGCTCGGCCGATCTCGGCGCAGGCATCGCGGAAGTTGGCCGCAACTGCCACCAGGGTCTCGGCTGCGTGGGCGGACGGCGCTACACACAGCATCGCGGCCCCGAATGCCGCCAAGCAACCGCCGCGCACGCATCGCAATGCCCAATCCATCGGCGAGTACGCTCCGCGAACGCGAAGAACCCAGTCTAAGCCATCCTCGATCTGCGGCTGGGCCAGGGTCGACCTTAGGCGACGCGCTGCCAGCGCCACGCAAGCATTTCCTCAGTCTGAGCTAGGCCCCTGCGTGCTTGCGCTTTCAGGTCGGATTGGCGAGCATTGAGCGTTGGGGCGAGCTGGCCTCGATCTCGTGGCCCGAGCTTTATCGGTCTCGAGGGTCGCCGTGTTGCAAGCACGGCCATAGGTCTTGCCTAGATCCTTGTCCGACCTCCATCGCTCCCAGACACCGTGAACACTGCCAACTTCAGCGACTGGTTCGCGACGTTGCTCCTGCGATTGCCGCTGATCGGCCTCTTGCCATGCGTCATGAGCGCGGATCTGAAGTTTCGAGACGTTTCCAGCGAGTCCGGCGTCGCCTTTCACCACGCCGCATCGAAGCAGCAACCGAAGTTCCTCGTCGAAACGATGGGTGCCGGAGTCGCCCTGATCGACTACGACAGTGACGGACTATGGGACCTGTACTTTGTCAACGGTGCCGACCTGTCGAACGTGAGCGAGGGCACGGGCCCTGAGAAGGCCGCCGGGCGTTTCTGGAATCGCCTCTACAAGAATTTGGGAGATTGGCGGTTCGAAGATGTGACCGAATCGGCAGGCGTGGCTGGCCGCGGCTATGGCATGGGTGCCGCCGTGGCCGACTACGACGGTGACGGAGACTCGGATCTGTTCGTAACGAACTTCGGCCCGGACCTTCTCTACCGGAACGATGGCAGCGGCAAGTTTACAGAGGTGTCCGCAGCGGCAGGTATCACGGGCGGAGGATGGTCCGCCGGTGCAGCCTTTGCAGACCTAGACAACGACGGGCACTTGGACCTATTTGTGGCGCAGTACCTCGACTGGAGCTTCGAGACCAGCAAGCCCTGCGGGGAAGGTCGACCGGATCGACTCTCGTATTGCCATCCGCGGGAATTCCGCCCGGTTGCGCACAGGGTTTACCGCAACCTCGGCGACGGGCGCTTTGAAGATGTCTCAGCCCGGATGGGCGTTGCGGACTATCCCGGGAAGGGCCTTGGCGTGGCCCTGAACGATTTCGACGGAGATGGCTGGGTCGATGTCTTCGTCGCGAATGATTCGCACCCGCAGCAGCTCTTTCTCAACGAGCGCGGGGCGAGATTCGAGGAGGTGGCGATCCGGCTCGGCGCTGCATACGACACGGAGGGGCGCGACTATGCGGGCATGGGCGTGGTCTGGCAAGACTTCGACCGTGACCTGCGGCCGGACTTGCTCGTGAATGCCCTCGGCCGACAGGGGTATTGGCTCTACCGACACCTGGGCGACCGCTTTGAATCAGTATCGGAACTGAGCGGGATCGCGGCGCTCTCAGAACTGCGCTCCGGCTGGGGCATGGGACTGGTCGACTTCGACAACGACGGCTGGCGGGACCTGTTCGTGGGGCAGGGCCATGTGATGGATGACATCGAGCACTCAGACGAGTCCCTCGCGCACGAGGAACCGATGCTGCTCGCGCGCAATCTGTTCGGCAGATTCTTCGACGTTTCCTCGAAGGCTGGCCCGGCCCTCGAGCGACGCCTAGCTGCCAGGGGGGTAGCCTTCGGCGATCTGGACGGAGATGGCAGGGTAGATGCGGTGGTCAACGTCAACGATGGTGACGCGTTGATCCTGCGCAATCAATCAGACGCAGGTCACAGCGTCACGATCCGGCTCGAGGGAGCAGGCTCGAATCGCGATGCAATCGGGGCTTCAGTTCGCGTCCGCACAGAGGACGGGATGGAGCAGCATGCGTTTCGCGCGAGCGCGGGGAGCTATCTCTCGTCAAACGCGGACGACCTATATTTCGGCCTTGGGGAAAGCGGTCGGGCCGAGCGCGTGCACGTGTCGTGGCCGGATGGGTCCACTCAGGCAATCTCCGGCCAAGCAGGTGGTCTGATCGTCATCCGGCAACCCGCAGCCGCCGGCAAGGCATCACCCTGACAGCGCAGCACGATGTGACTGGCGGTCGTATTGGCACATCCCCGGATCACTCGACTCCTGAATCAGCCTCACCATTCCAGACCTGCCACCAAGCCTCGAATTCTGAGAGTCGCACGCGGAAGCGCGCGACATTGTCTCGATTCAACGCGATCAGGTCGCTCTCGACCGCCTGACGAAAGCGCTCTCTCATCTCGGGGTCGACGCTCGCCTCTGTCTGTCGTTGGATGTATGCGGTCGCCAATTCCTGGTTCATGCGCATCCTAATGATCTGGCTAACGACTTCGCGGAGGGCGTCGCGGTAGCGAAGGCGCATCGGGTCAGGCTCACCAAGCGACTGCCGGACGGCCGCATAGCGGGCTGCAGATCGCCTATAGGCCCACAGAAAAACATCCCTGAGGAGGCTGACGTCCTTCAATTCGTAGACGGCGAGCAGAGCCTGCGTGTAAAGGGATCGCGGTACATCCACGAACGAAATGGGAGAGAGGTTGGCTCGAATCAGAGAGATGTTCGCGGCAAGCCGTGAGACGTGCTTGTTGACGTCGTCGAACGGCTGCAAGTAAGGCAGCTGGACCATCAAGAAGAAGGCCTGCTCGAACGGATCCCGGATGGCTTCAGCCTTGCCAAGAAGCAGGTCGAAGCATTCCTCGATGACTTGAGGCACCTCAACCGGACGGAACACCGATCCTTCGATTCCGACGGGAATGTGCCTCAATCTGCCCGCCGCTCGTTCGTCGGGCAGAAGGTTGCTCGAAAGGACCGCATGGAGGTTGCAGATTGTGTAGCGATTGAAGCCGATTTCATCGATTCCCTCAACAAGGAAGCGAATCGCCTCCTTGTGATTGAGGATCATTTGTGTTTCGAAGGCGTTTCTGCCCTCTGCCGCTGTTCCTAATTCGATCAAGCGCTGTGTCTCGAGAAGCGAGTAGGTGTTCCCTTCGAGGCGGCTTGAGTTCCAAGACAGATCGATAAGCAGCCGTTGCAGGATTCTCGTCGCGAATGTCCCGGCAGGGTGCGTTCCCGCTTTGGGCCGGCCCACTTTCCCAAGCTCGATTCGACTCCCCAGATCAAGATAGGCACTTGAGTTCGGTCGGTAGGAATCGAGAAACTGTCGGTCGTAGCCAACAGGAGTTCTGAGGTGCGGAGGGCTCTCCAAGCGCGTCTCTAGCCTAGAGCTCCGTTCCGAAAGGGGGATAGTAATTTCGGCCGGGGCTGATCGCTGTGCCCGTGGTGGCAGAGAGTACTTGGCGTGACTCCTCGCTCCATGCCTCACGAGGCGTCCTTCCTCTACCAGACGCTTCAATCGGAACTGCAGCGTGCGATGCGAAGGAGCCGACGTTAGGCGGTTCGCAATTTCCCGAGCAGAGATTGGTTCCGCATGGCTGCGGATCACCGCTTCGATCGCACTCAGTTCTATCTCAGGTATTGACTTCGACATCTGCCTTCCGCATGTCCCCAAGGGGGTCTTACGCAATTATAGCAGTTCATGCGCAATATTGGAAAGATTCGCGGCCTTTATATTGCGCAATGCTCCTGAAGTTGCGTAAGGGTTGGTGTTGACACGGCTGCGAAGCACACCGGACTACAGACAGAGGAGTTTATCGTCCATTTGCGGTATGCCAAGAGCGATATCCCCGGAGCTTGGTTGCTCGCGAGCCAGTGCGCTCGGACAGCCTAACTCTGCCCTTGGTCGGCTTGCGCAACATCGATTCCCTTGCGCAGCTCTAAGTTGCGGAAGAGGCGTTTTGTTGCGCAACCTTCTGCGGGACCACAGCGTAGACCGCCGACGGCAACATCTGACGCAAACCGGCCGGTGTTGCGTTGTGGGCTCATAGCAACGCGCCACATAGCAGGCGAAGAACGTCACCAAGACCGACGGATCCGGTCCGCTTCCCCACAGGTCGCAGACACCGCGCCTAGCATTGCTTGCAGCGGCCTGCTCCGCGCGACGGGTCAGGCCCAGCAACTAGAGCGCCATCATCAGGAGGCCGCAGACCACAACTTGAGCCTGTGGCCCCATATTGACGCGAAGCCGGCCCTCGGCGAACGCACGTCGATGGACCGGACTCGTCCGCCCGTCCCGGCTACTCGGGCACTTCCCACCACTCTTGTAGGCTCGCGTGCAAGGCATCTACCAATTCCGGCCGCTCCCCCGCCAAGTCCGCTGTCTCGAACGGATCCTCGGCCAAGTTGTACAGTTCGGGATCGAATCGCATCCAATCGGCTATCGTCCCGCGGATCATCAACGTCACGTCCTGATTGGGCGCGTACGGAAGGATGAGCTTCCAACCGTCCTCACGCACCACGCTGCGGTACTTGAGGTTTGCGACCGGGCTCGCAACGTCCACCGCCGTGTGGGCGAACGTAGCCCCGAAGATATGGTCGCGACCGGACCGCGCCCCGTCATCCAAGAGGCTCACTCCCGGAAGATTGTCGGGAATTGCTACGCCGGCTGCACTCAGTACGGTGGGCACGATGTCAATGCTGCTGACCAAAGTGGTGTCGTCGCGACCGGGAGCGACCCTGCCCGGCCAGCGAATCATGAGGGGCGTCCTGACACCCATGTCGTAGGGCGACATCTTGGCCCGCATCTTCGGCTGCTCGGTACTGTCTTCGGCGGATATCCAGCCGTTATCTGCCAAGTAGATGACCACCGTGTTCTCGGACAGTCCGTTCGTGTCGAGGTAGTCACACAGCTCACCGACGGTCTCGTCGAGCCACTCCACCATGGCGTAGTACTTCGCCACCGACTCGGCTCGGTCCGGAGACCGATACTTGGCCAGCAAGCGTTCCGGAGGGTTGTGCGGCGTGTGGGGCAGGAACGGCGCGTACCACAGGAAGAATGGCGGAGGAGTGGAATCTTGGCCCGCAGCAAGTTGGTCCCGTCCGCTGACGAAATCGAAGATCGGGTCCAATCCCTCGCGGCCGATCACAAGACCTTCGTCACCGTGCCGGCCCCGGCGAGTCACGTCCCCGTGGGTCATCGCGGCAGTGAAGCCGTGATCAAGCGGATTTCCTTCCCACCACTTGCCGGACTGATGGCTGACATACCCGGATCGCGCCAGAAGTTCCATCACGTTCGCGTTTTGGGCAAACACTTGCTCCATGGCGGCTCGGGTTTCGGGGTTCCGAGCGCCCTCTGGCCATTTGCCTGGAGGATCGTTCCCGGTGATGCCGTGCTGGTGCGGATACAGTCCAGTCGCAATCGTCGCCAGGCTCGGACGACACAGCGGTGACGGAAGATACCCGCGCGTGTAGACCATCGACTGCGACGCGAGACGGTCAATGGCAGGCGTTTCGACGGTGTCGTGGCCCATGAACCCGTAGTCAGTCCACCCGTGGTCATCCGAAATGATCAGAACGACATTAGGCGGCACCGGTTGCGAAGGAACCGTGCCACAACTCAGCCACGCGGCTGCAACGCATGCAGCCAGGACTTGCGATTGAGTGCGCAGAGACATTGGATCGATCCAGCTTAGGCCGGCACCATGCTCGGTCAGCTAATACCCTTTTTGCTTGTCCACGACGTTGTGAAGCCGCTTCCCGTCTGCGAAGCGCTTGATATTGGACTTGACGATGCCCAGCATGCGCCCGCGATCCATGTCGGAGCGCCCGGCGATGTGGGGCGTGATGATGACGTTGTCCATCTTCCACAGGGCGTGACCCTTCGGCAGCGGCTCGGGATCCGTGACATCAACCCCCGCGCCGGCGAGTTTCTTGGAATCCAGCGCCTTGACCAACGAATTGAGGTCATATGTGCCGCCACGACTCACGGCGATGAAGTAAGCTCCCTGCTTCATGGCATCGAACTGGCTTGGGCCAATCATCTTGTGGCTGGCAGGGGTATGGGGCGCTGCCATGAAGACCACGTCGGCATCGCCGATCACACTGTCGAGCATGTCCGGCTTGACGATCTTGTCGACATACGGCAGATAGGCGATGTCCTCCGGATCGACGCCAACGACGTTCATCCCGTGCGCCCAGGCCCTGATGGCGATTTGGAGTCCGATACCGCCCATGCCTATGACTAGGGCATTCTTGCCGTTCAGCTCTACAAGGGTATAGGGCCTACCCTGCCAGTTCTCATCGGCCTGACGTTGCATATAGGTCGGAAGGAAGCGCGTGTGGGCCAGCAGCAGCGCCATGGCGTGATCGGCGATCTCGGGTCCTTGTACGATCTGGTTGTTCGTCAAGACGATGTCGCTCTTGGCCAGCGCATCCGAGCCGGTCTTGTGCAGCACCTGCTCCACGCCGGCGCTGAGGGTTTGCACCCATCGCAGCTTCTTGCCCGCTTTCACAAGCTCGGGCGAGATGTTGCCGATGTAGGCATCCGCATCCGCAATCTCGCCCATCGCGGTCTCTGAGGTCACGCGCACGAGCTTCACCTTGTCGGAGGCCGTCTGCCAGTCGGCAATCGTTTCCGGATTTTGCCCGGCCACGACAATTTTGAGTTGCTGGGCTCCGCAGAGTGCGACGGAGAGCAGCGCAAGGGCAACGAATCGAATCATGATGGGGTCTCCTGTGCTGGAGATTGTACTGAACTGGGCGCGCCATCACAGCATAGAGCCGCCAACGTTGGTATTCTCCAAGTCTCTTATGAGATTGTCCGCTCTCGCCTTCCTCTTTGCTCTCCCACTCTCGTCCGAGCCGCTGCTGTGGTATTCCAGCCCGGCCGCAGAATGGGTCGAAGCTCTTCCCGTCGGCAATGGACGGCTCGGAGGAATGGTGTTCGGCGACACAGGAAACGAGCGAATCCAACTCAACGAAGACACGCTCTGGGCCGGCGCACCGCAGGAACGCGATATCGCGGGAGCGTTCCGCCACCTCCCTGAGATCCGCAAGATGCTCTTCGACGGCAAGTATGTCGAGGCCGAGCGCATGATCGAGGAAACGATCATGGGAGAGCGGATCTTCCCGAAGGGCTACCAGACCCTCGGAGACTTGCGAATCGATTCGGCCCATTCACCGAGCCCGGACAGCTATCGGCGGGAACTCGACCTGGAAACCGGCATCGCGCGGACCGAGTGGACAGAAGGCGGCGTCAGCTACAGCCGAGAGGTGTTTTCGAGCGCGCCGCACGATGTCCTTGTGGTTCGCATCGAAGCGGACCAGCCGGGGGCGATCTCAACGAGGGTAAGCCTAGACCGGCCGGTCGATGCCACGACAACGGCCGCAGGCAGCGAGCTTCTCATGCAGGGCCGGGCCAGCCACGAAGGACAGCAGATCGGGGTCCGTTTCGAAGCGCGGCTGAGAGCCGATGCCAAAGGCGGCGCTATCCGGGTCGACGGCCAGTCCTTGCAAATCACTGCTGCGGATGCGATCACTCTGATTCTCGCCGCCGCAACAGATTACCGAGGGCACAAGCCGAGCGACGAGACGACTGGAAGACTCAAGACGGCGGTGGACGCCGGTTTCGCCGTACTTCGCGATTCGCACGTAACGGATCACAGAGCGATTTTCGATCGCGTTGCGCTCGACCTGGGCGGGAAGGAGAAGCGCCAGAACCCGATCGATCAGCGCCTGCAGGCCGTCCGGGCGGGCGGGTCCGATCCGGACCTTCTGGCAACCTACTTCCAATTCGGTCGCTACCTGCTGATGGGATCGTCGCGGCCGGGCACAATGCCCGCAAATCTACAGGGCATCTGGAACGACAAGATCGCGCCTCCTTGGAATTCCGACTACCACATCAATATCAACATCCAGATGAACTACTGGCCGGCAGACGTGACGAATCTGTCCGAGATGCAAGAGCCCCTGTGGGATCTGCTCGACAACCTTCGCGTGCGAGGCCGAAAGACCGCGCGAGATCACTACAACGCGCGCGGGTTCGTCGCTCACCATACGACCGATGCTTGGTGGTGGACCAGCCCGATCGGACGTGCTCAGTACGGCATGTGGCCGGCCGGCGCAGCCTGGACTTCGCGGCATCTCTGGGAGGCCTATCAGTTCAATCAAGACAAGGCCTTCCTGCGCGAGCGGGCCTATCCTGTGCTGAAGGAAGCTGCGGAATTTTTCTTAGATTGGCTTGTCGAAGACCCTCGCACGGGCGAACTTGTCAGCGGGCCGTCGACATCCCCGGAAAATATCTTTCTCACCAAGGACATGGAACGAGCCCGGATCACGATGGGTCCCGCGATGGACCAGCAAATCGTCTGGGATCTTCTTACTAGCGTCCTTGCCGCCGCGGACGAACTCGGGGTCACCGACGATTTCACCGCCGAGGCCCGCGAAGCGCTGTCCAACCTAGCCGGCCCGCAGATCGGAAGCGATGGTCGCTTGATGGAATGGCGCGAGGAATTCGCGGAGGCGGAACCGGGGCACCGCCACATCTCGCACGCGTTCGGCCTCCATCCCGGAGAGCAGTTCACGCTTCGCGGCACGCCCGCTCTCGCCGAGGCCGTCCGCAAGTCAATCGAGCACCGCCTCGCCAACGGCGGCGGTCACACAGGGTGGAGCCGCGCCTGGCTCATTAACCTCTGGGCACGCCTCGAAGACGCGGAGAATGCCTACGAGAACCTGCATGCCCTGCTCGCCAAGTCAACGCTCGACAACCTGTTCGACACCCACCCTCCGTTTCAGATCGACGGCAATTTCGGCGGCACTGCTGCTATCGCGGAAATGCTCTTGCAGTCGCACGCCGGGGAACTCCACCTGCTACCTGCATTGCCGGCTCAATGGAGCCGCGGCTCGGTGACCGGGCTGAAGGCTCGTGGCGGATTCGAGGTCTCGATGTCGTGGGTTGACGGCAGGCTACAGAAGGCGGAGATCCTGTCGAGGCTCGGCAAGCAGTGTCGCGTGCGTGTTGCAGGCGCGAAAGAGGTTCGTACGATTGCAACCGCCCCGGGAGAGACGTACTCCTTAGGTGATCTGTCCCCGCTTGGGTCGATCTGAGGACTTGCTCAGCACCCACTTGCTCACGGAAGCGGTCCGGTGATTGCTGAACGCCTCTAGGATCTCTGCGGGACTCGTGCTGTCAATCACGAGCCCGCGATGCGCCGAATGGACGAACCGATCGTGCACAGCCCGGTCGAAGAACGCCAGCAACGAGTCGAAATAGCCGTCAACATTTAGCAGTCCGATCGGCTTCCGGTGGAATCCAAGCTGTCCCCACGTAATGATCTCGCAGAGCTCTTCTACCGTGCCGAATCCCCCAGGCAGGGCAACGAAAGCCTCCGAGAGTTCCGCCATGAGCGCCTTGCGTTCATGCATCGAACCTACGACACGCAGCTCGGTCAAGTGTTTGTGCGCTACCTCCTTTTCAGCGAGAGCCTTAGGGATTACCCCCACGACGTCGCCTCCCGATGCTAGGACAGTGTCAGCCAAGACGCCCATCAGACCGACCGAAGCTCCTCCATAGACCAGATCGACCCTGTGTTCGGCCAAGCATCTGCCGAGGGCCACGGCAGCGTCTGCATAAGTCCGACTAAGGCCGCTGCTGGAGCCGCAGAAAACGCAGATTCGCGCGGGCAACGCCACGCTCCCATCGTACAGGCCATGCTCGACTCGGCTTGCGTTGCGGGCTCAAGCGTTAGCCCGGCGTGCTGGGTCTTGGGGCGGCGCTCTTCCGTGGCAGGCAGGGAATCCGACGCGGGCAGCCTCGATCTATTCGCGTACAGAGATTCTCAAGATTCAATCAAAGGTCCAGCATCGGGAATACAGAAATCTCGCACCCTCCCGAGACTTGTCTAGTGCGACGAATCAGAATGGACTTAGTGACAACCACATCGATCTCCCAGCTGAAGGCGAATCTGTGGCGCTAAGTCGATGAAGTTCGTCGTGGCGGTGAGGTCCAAATCCTCGATCGCGGGATGCCAGTCGCAAGACTTGTCCCTGCCACTGCTGGAGATGATCCCAAGGCACTTGAGAGGCTTGTCAGCCGAGGATTGATCAGGCCTGGCAAAGGCGATCCGTGTGCGGTTCTCAAAGCACCTCCTTTAGAGCTTCGCGTGAGTATTCTCGATGCGCTGCTGGAAGATCGGGACGACCGGCTATGAGCCAGTGGGACGCATCGGCACTCGCGCCGCTACAGGTGTCGGAAGAGGGAAGCAACGCCTCGCTTGAGTGGCTAGAACAGGACGGGCAGATCGTTACGTGGCTGTGGACACGAACCGAACTTGCGTCTGCGATTGAACATAGAACGAGAGAAGGCAGCCTGTCTCGCTTGCAGCGTCGCCAAGTCCTTGCCCGGCTAGATTCTCTTGCCGAGAGTTGGGACGAGGTAGCCGACGCGGTCGCCGTGCGTTCACGGGCCATCAATCTGCTGGCGCGACATCCGATTCGCGCCGCCGATGCAGGTCAGCTTGGCGCGGCGTTGCTGGTTCAGGATCATGTGGCGGGGCCCTTGGAGTTCCTCTGCTTTGACAGGAAGCTGGCGCTGGCGGCAGAGTTGGAAGGCCTGCAGGTCCTGCCATAGGTCCGGGTGTTTTCCCGACGCGCCGACCTCTTGGTCGGTTGCCGGAGCCAACGCTGGATAGCATCTGCTCCGCGGCAGGTCTCTGCGGTTCAAGGCGAATTCGGAATGACTGGTTCCAACGGGCGCCCGGCCTGCAACGGATACACCGCCTCCATGGATTCCAGTTCGTTGACCATGTCCTGCATCATGCTCGCTAGCTGTTCGGGATTTTCCGACGCGAGGTTCCGTGACTCGCTGGGATCCTCTGCCAAGTTGTAGAGGGCGTAACGCTTGTCACCTTCAGCAAGATACTCATAACGCACCTTCCAGTCGCCCTTACGCCAGGTGGTGAAGAAATGGCTCTCTCCGCGACGCGGGTGGGGATAGTGGTTCAGGAACGCGTTTCGATATTTCGGATCCGATTGCCCAGCCAGTAACAGCCTGAGATTGCGGCCATCGACTGGGTGGCCTGCAGGGACCGGCGCGTCGACCAGATCCAGAATGGTCGGAAACAGGTCGTAACAGACTCCGACCTCCTGGCGAATGCCGCCCACGGGGATTGGTAGTTTCTTCTGCCACCGATTGTTCGCATGGGGCTTGCCCCAGGCGGCAATGAAAGGAACCCGCACGCCGCCCTCCCACTTGCTGCCCTTCCGGCCCCGCAAGGGCGCGCTGGACGAGATGTCATCCGTGCCCGCCAGCGGGGCATCTCCTCCGTTGTCCCCAAGGAAAATGATCAGCGTGTTCTCCGCGATGCCCTTTGATTCAAGGTGATCCATCAGGTCTCCCAGCGACTTGTCGATGCCTTCGATCAGGGTCGCGTAGTTCTGGGCTGGACTACTCCTGCCTCGGTCTCGGTAACGCGCCGCGAAACGAGCATCGGAGTGGAAGGGCGAGTGCACCGCGTAGTGGGACATATGTAGGAAAAACGGTTTCTGCTCATCCAGCGCTCTGTCTACTTCGCTCACAGCTTCCAGAGTCAGGGCTTCGGTCAAGAAGGTGTCCGTGCCGTGATACTTGTCGAGGCCGGGAACCGGGCGCGCCAACAGTCTCGTGGACTCTTTCCCGTAATCGTCCTGGCCCTGATAAGAACCCGGCGCTCCGATGGCGGAGCCCGCGACATTCACATCGAACCCGAGATTCAGTGGGTCAGCGCCTTCATGATCAAAGGGAGCAAAATGCGCCTTGCCGACATGGATGGTCGTGTATCCAACCTGTCTCAAGAGCATTGCCATGGTCAGATCGCGCCGCTTCAGGCCGGCCCAGTTCCACTCGGGCGGGCCCCGCTGCGACACCGCCAGCGGGAACGCCTGGTTGTCTAGCGTGCGATTGTCCTGCCAGGGATTGATGTAGTCGGTAGTTCGGTGGCGGGCGGCGTTCTGCCCGGTCATGATCGAGATGCGTGTCGGCGAGCAGACGCTGTGGGAGTAGAAGTTGCTGAACCGGGTGCCTGTCGCGGCGAGCCGTTCCATATTCGGCGTGCGATACCAGTCGTTGAGCGGATGGCGCTGCGGCCTGCCGTCGTCATCGGTCAGCATAGGCACTGAAGTGTCCATCAGCCCCATGTCATCGACCAAGAAAACGATGATGTTGGGCTTATCTGCAGGCGTGGGGGCCCGCCCAGCGCGGGATGACGTGGGGCCCGTCCGATCCACTCCACATGCGGTGACGGTGACCAAGAGCGCCGCCAGAACGTGCTCCGAAGGCCGGAACGAACTCTTGGACACGATTGTTGTCCCGCGTGCAGTATGTCAATTCAGCAGCTGCTTGGTTACGCTGTACATCCCGACTCTCGTCGTGATTGGCTTGTAACCCTTCACAGCGACTTGCAGTTCATGGTCGTACAAGCCACGGTTGATGACGAACAGCAGGCCCTCGTCATCGGTCTCGATCACCCGAGTCTCGACCATCGACCGATATTCGTCGGGGACGCCCTTGAGGACGATATCGGGCTGAACTTTCCCTCCGATGAATCTCCCCACGAAGCCCCTTAGGTCTTGGTGCAGCATCGTGGCGTGAGTCCTGCCCAAGGGGAAGCCGAAGAGCAGTACATTGCCGCCGAATCCCGCGGGTGCGATGACGGCGGGGCTGCCATCCAGGCCGTAGGTCAACAACACCTGTTGCCCGGGGGCATCCAACAATAGCCGCTCGTGGGCGCCAAAGCCGGCGAACTGGCCCTCCTGCGCTCCCGGCTCCTCACCGGTGCCCCGCAGGTCCCAGCCATTGAACCAATAGATAGGCTCTTCGTGGTCGACGACCTGCACTCCGTACTGCTCGCCAATCGCCTTAGCCGCGTCGATGTCCTCGACCGGCAGTTCGACAATGGCTCGTTTTCCTGATCTGGCGTACTGCCGGATGGCCGCTGCCAGCTCCGTGTCGATGTACGTATACGGGAAGATCATCGCATCGTAGGGGCAGTCGGCAGGGTCGAACTCATCCAACACGACTGCGGCTTCATATCCCAGTGCACTGAGCATCGAATAGTTGCCGTACATTGCTTGTTGGAGGTCGTAGCCCATTTCGCTGCTGTGAACGGCGTGGTCCCTTCGGAGATAGATGCCGACACTGGGGGCGATGCTCCTGCCTCGCTCGAGGACATCGCGATACTCCCGCAACTCGGCGATGCCCTTCTTCAACGTCAGACGCCGTTCCGTGTCGTAAGTGTCCGCACCGATAATTGCGTTGATCCAAGGCTCCGGACCGTTCAGCAACGGGTCCCAGCGATAGAAGATGACCCCTTGCATGTTGTGGGCTAGGGCGGCATTCAGTTCCAGCACCATCTGCTTGCCGTTGTAAAGCGTGTCGCGGTCACCAAGGATGAATGGGCCGCCTTGGAACTCGGCGATCCACCAATCTTTTCCCGGCCCGAGGGCCTTCATCATCGCCAGCTGGACGGACTTGCTCTGCGTATCTTCTCCGGAAGCGGCGTAGTGACTGGCAGACATCAGGTCGTAGCTCTGGAGGTTCCACCAGTCCTGCGACGTGCGGCTAACGCCAAACGGGTTCGTCGGGTTGTACGTAATCGGCAATTCAGGCACGTGCCTGCGGACAATGTCTCGCAGCTCGTTGAGATACCGATTGAGTTCCGAGGTCAGAAACGCCCGCCAGTGACGGTGTGCCTCGACGTTCTCGGAACGCTCGTTCGGCGGCACCACGTCATTCAAGCTCGAAAACGAGGTGCTGAACCGCCGGTTGTATTGCCCAACGTCACCGAATTCCCTCTCGACGGTGCGTCGATACTCGGCCAGCGTGTTGTCAGAACGGCAGTCGCGAAAGGACGGTTCATTGTGAACATCCCAAGCGATGACAGCGGGATGGTCCCTGAATCGCTGGGCGCACGCGTCAAAGAACTCATCTCGCTGGCGGCGAAACTCAGGGTGGTGAATGCAGGCCCGCGGCCAGCGGTAGTCCAACTCGTCCCGAGGGATCTTTTCGCCATCGGGCATGATCATCTTAGAGTCGGGGTGCGTCGTGACGAACTCGTTGGACACATAGAACATGGCACTGCCGAATTCCACCCTGATGCCGAGTTCCTGGGAGATGTCGAGCAACGTCGCGATGTCGTCGATGTCGGAATCCAGCCCGACGCGGATGCGGATCAGGTTGAAGCCGGTGTCCTTGATCATCTCCAAGTCACGACGCCAGTCTTTCTCGCCTTTGGGAATCCATTCCGGCCGGTCTGCCATCATGCCGCCGAAAGGATACTCGTAGTGCACGCCGATCCAAATCTCCGCCCCTGTCGGCAGTGGCGTGAGAAGTAGCAGGATGGCCGTCAACCAACCGAGCACGAATCGTTTCATGGTTTGCTCCTTCGTTGTCCGCTCGTTGTCACAGAAACAGATCACGGGGTTCGGCTAAGCTCTTCGTCCTTGACCTGTTGCAGGAGTTCCTCGAGGCGCTGCACGATTTCCGGGTGTTCGTCATAGAGGTTGTTCCTCTCGCCGACGTCTTCCTCCAAGTCGTACAGTTGCGCCGGGGGGTCTCCGGATTGGGGCGCCGGCATTGGCTTCCCGGCGCGGAAATGTGCATAACCGCAATTGCCTTGTCCGGCAATGAGCTTCCACTTCCCCGCCCGGATCGCGAGCGCTCCCATCCCGCCGCTCAGCATCACCATCGGGCGATCGCGGTCTGCCAGCTCCTGCCCAAGAAGAGCAGGCAGCACGTTGCAGCTGTCCGGCCCGGCACCGAGCGGCAGTTCCTCGCCGACTATTGCCGCAACAGTGGCCAGCATGTCGGTCAATGAGATCGTTTCGCCTGAGCGTGTGCCCGGCTTGATCTTGCCCGGCCATCGCGCGAGGAACGGCACGCGGTGCCCGCCCTCGACCAGATCCCCTTTGCCGCCCCGGAGGATGGGACCATTCGGCCTGTGCCCGTTGAAGTCGCGAGTATACCCGCCGTTGTCGCTGGAAAATATCACCAACGTATCCTCGGCGATCCCAAGCCGATCCAGCGTGTTCAGAATCTCGCCGACGGACCAATCCAGTTCGTGAATCACGTCGCCGAACGGACCAGCCTGGCTTGTCCCTTGAAAGCGGCCACTCGGCCAGTGCACCTGCCCATTGACGTTGCGGGACCCAATGTGAGGATGAGTGGGCGTGTAATACAAGAAGAACGGCTGCTGCTTCGCGAGACTCTCCAGTTGTGACACGACTTTGCCGGCAAACTGGTCGATAAGTTCTTCGTCTGTCCAGCGGGCTCCGTCGCCGCCGTCCATTCTTCCGTAATTCCTCGACTCCAGTTTTCCGATCGGGCTTTCCGCGCGGAGACCTGCGACGTGGTGATTCTCAACGAACACGTATGGCGGAAAACTGTTCGCTACGGGAATCACGTAGGAGTAGTCAAATCCAACCTCCAACGGCCCGGGCTTGAGTTCGCCGTTCCAGTCAGGACCGCTGGCCCTAGTCTCCCAGTAGTTGGGCGGCGTGTTGCCCCGGTTCTCTCCGAACCCGTCTTCGCGTCCGAAACCGAGGTGCCACTTGCCCACGATCGACGTCGAGTAACCCGCGGACTTCAGAAGAGAAGCAACTGTCATCCGATCTTCTTCGATCAACAGCGGCGCGCTGGTACTCAAGGCGCTGTACTTCAGCCAGGTCCGCCAGCTATATCGGCCGGTCATCAGTCCGTATCGCGTAGGCGTGCATGTCGAGGCTTCCGTGTGGGCGTCGGTAAAGAGCACGCCCTGAGTGGCGAGGCTGTCGATGTTTGGAGTCCGGATCTTCGTGGCACCGTAGGAACTGAGGTCGCCGTACCCCAAGTCGTCGGCGAGGATTAGCACGATGTTGGGTTTGTCGCGGGCCTCCCCGCACGCACACGCCCACGCCAGCAGCGCGCCTCCGAGGGCCGATCCGACGACCGCCGTTCGGGTGAGGCTAACGAATTCCCTGCGCATCCGCTGCTCCTGAACCCGGTTTAGGCCCCGCTACCAGCCTCCGGTTTGTCGGGAGGTGATCCCGACGCGCCCGGACCCCATCGGTAATACGTCTCTTCACCACTGATGGCCTTGAGGGCTCGCTTGAACGGGTTATTGGTTGACCCGAAACGTGATTGTTGTTCGAATCTTTCCACGGTCCGTTGGAGTGGTTCTATAGCGGGCTGGAGTTCTTCGTTTGCGTCCGGCGGCTGAGAATCGAGAATGCAGCCGGCCCGAATCTGAGCATCGACGCTGGGATGATTCAAGGCCTCGACGAGGATCGGCAGGCCTTTCTCGTAGCGTCCGAGGTCGAAGAGGCCTTCGGCCGCAGTGAGGCGCACGCTGACTGACTCATCCTGCAAGGCCGCCTCCAAGGCCGGCGCCACGTTCGAAACACTTTCCGATCCACCGATTCGTCCTGCGACCGCCAGGCCGAGCGCCGCCCAGAAACGGACCGCCGAGTCGGGATCTTCGGTTCGGGCGATCAATTCGGGGATCGCCGTCGGCCCCTGAACCTGCAGGTCGGCCGTCTCGAGGATCCGCTCATAGTTCTCGAGCGACTGTCCGAGATCCCACGGGGATGCCGTTGCATTCTCGCGCTCGAGCATTTCCGTCTCGTCGAGCAGGCCGAGGTCCCGCGTTTCCAGCATCCAATCGCTGAGCCGGCCGCGCATTCTTTGGAGAACTTCGGCGTACTCGGGATCGCCGGCCACGTTTCTGACCATGTGAGGATCGTTCTCCGAGTCGTAGAGCTCCTCGAGCGGCTTGAACCGCATGGCTAGCATTTCCTGGGGGCCGGTGAGCTTCCCCTGGCGCGCCAGCTCGACCCAATGCCGAACCACCACTGCATCAAACTCATAGTCCTCGAAGGGCTTGAATGGAAGCTGCGGGTAGAAGTTTCTGTGGTAGCGATATCGTTGGTCGCGCACGGTGCGGACCATCTCAGACCGGGTGTCAAGCCGGTCACGCATCGCGAAAACGTAGTCCCTGTACTCGCCATCGCCGTTGCGTTTGGAAAATAGCGGCCTGCCATGCATGTATTCGGGTGGATCGATCCCCGCCAGCGACAAAGCTGAAGGGCCCAGATCCATCAACGTCACCAGCCCACCAATCACCGATCCCGGGTCGGCGGGAGCGAGGTGCTGATACTTCTCCGGGAAGCGCGCAATCAAGGGAACGTGGAGGCCCTGTTCCCATGCCGTATGTTTTCCCCGAGGCATGCCCACGCCGTGATCGGACCACACGAAGACGATCGTGTCCTCCCAGAGGCCGTCCTCCTTTAGCTGGTCGATCAGTTCGCCGGCTCGATAGTCAACCTGTGTGACCGCATCGTAGTAGCGCGCCCACGCCCTGCGAAACTGCGGCACATCGGGGTGGTACGGCGGAATCGGAGCCTCCGTCGGGTCGTGGAAATCCTCTGGCTTGAGGCGAGACAATCGCGCCTCGACGATCTCGTCTTCCGGAATCTTCGTTATGCTCGAATGGCACTCTCCAAGGTTGAACACGGCGAAGAACGGCTGGTCGTTAGTGGGTCGATTCCTCCAATGGGCCCCATCGCTGCTCTCGTGCCAGTCATCGCCTCCCATGTTGTAGTCTCTCTTGCGGTTGTTGGTCGTGTAATAGCCTGACTCGCGGAAGAGATTCGGGAGCATCTCTGAGAACTCTGGCCGTCTTGTATTGCTTCGGTGATGCATGCTTCCCAGCGAATTCGGATACATGCCCGTAATCACGCTCGACCGTGACGGGGAGCACACCGGGGACACCGAGTAAGCCTTGTCATAGCGGATGCCCTCTGCGGCAAGGCTGTCAAAAACTGGCGTGCGAGCGTACTCGTCTCCGAATGCACCCATCATCGGCGTGATGTCTTAGAGCGAGATCCACAGGATATTCGGACGATCCGCCCGGAACGATTGGCATCCGGTCAGGATGAGCGAGAGCGATAGCATCGCCCATAAGTGAGTTCGCATTACACAATTCATTGGTCGTCTCCGGCCGATGCGCGACGGCCTCTCGCGATGGATCATCGACTGCGTCCCTCCGCCTTGATCTTGTGCAAGAGCTGCCGCAGCCGCCTAGCGAGGTCTGGATGCTGGCCGTAAACGTCCGTGTCTTCCCCAAGGTCTTGGCTCAAGTTGTACAGTTGCGGTGGCTCGCCAGGCTCAGCTCTGCCGTCGCGATACCCGCCGCCACCCTGGCCGTCAATCAATTTCCAAGGACCATCGCGAATAGAGAGCATCCCGCTGATGCCGCCGCTCTGCATGACCCTTGGGCGGCGCAGAGAATCGTCAAGCTCTCCCTCAAGCAGAGCGGGCAGCACGTTGAAGCTGTCCGGGCCGGCATCATCCGTCAGCTCCTGTCCGGCGAGTGCCGCGAACGTGGCCAGCATGTCTGTCAGGCTGATCGTCTCCTCGGACCGTGTCCCAGCCTTGATCTTTCCGGGCCACCGGGCAAGGAAGGGAATGCGGTGACCGCCTTCCCAAATATCGCCCTTGCCGCCACGGAGAACGGGCCCGTTGGCCTGGTGTTCGACCTCCGGCGTGGCAGGCGCCTCTCCGTCACCATAGCCGGCGCCCCTCTGTGCATTGCTGGAGGCCGGGTCCGTCAGCCCACCGTTGTCGCTCGAGAAGACCACCAGTGTGCTTTCCGCCAACTCCAGACTTTCCAGCGCGTCGAGCACCTCGCCCACCGACCAGTCCAGCTCCTGGATGAAGTCGCCATATACGCCGAACTGACTTGCGCCCTTGAACCGGACGTTCGGTGTGAACGGCCTGTGGGGCTGGTGCGGAGCGTAGTACAGGAAGAACGGCTGGTCTTGGTTCGCGAGTCGCTCCAACAGGGAGACCGTTCTTGCACTCAGCTCCGTTGCGAGTGCATTGTCCGTCCAACGGGCGGCCTTGCCGCCTTGCATCTCCCCCAAATAGCGAGACTCCATCTGGCCGATCGGGTCGTCCTGATCCAGTCCTGCGACACGGTGATTCTCCACGAAGACGTACGGCGGGTACGAGTTCACAATGGGGATCCCGAAATAGTAGTCGAAGCCAACCTCGAGCGGGCCCGGCTTGAGTTCTCCGTTCCAGTCGGGGCCACCCTTCCTGCTCCGCCAAGAATTCGGCTCGCCCTGCCCCTCTCGGTCGTTGGCGTAATCGTCCTCGCGGCCGAATCCCAAGTGCCACTTTCCGATGTGGGCGGTGTAGTAGCCGGCAGATTTCAGCACAGAAGCCACTGTCGGGCGGTTCTCCTCGATCAACAACGGCGCATCCGAACTCAGAGCGCTTCGCGTCAGCCACGTCCGCCAGCAATATCGCCCTGTCAGCAAGCCATATCGAGTGGGGGTGCACACCGACGACGGGCTATGGGCGTCGGTGAAGAGCATGCCTTCGCTCGCCAGACGATCGATGTTCGGAGTCTGGATTGCCGTCGCCCCGTAGGAACTGAGATCACCGTAACCGAGGTCGTCAGCCAAGATGAAGACGATGTTGGGCGGATCTGAGGCCAGTGGCGCGTGCTGGCACACCGACAACGCTCCCGCCAGCGCAGCAAGCAGGACGGCTCGAAGAAGTCCAAGTGGTTTCCGCTGGTTGCTTCCTAGACCCACCATTCTGAGCGCCATCTGACCATGATCTAGGAGACCGATACGGCGCGCCTAGAAATCGTAGCGCAGAGCGACTTGAGCCACACGTGATCCTCCGGCACCGGTGTTTCTCCAAAAAGCGGGGGACGCGAGATTTAGTTCTGGTCGAAAC
Source organism: Bryobacterales bacterium (assembly GCA_028819215.1). Taxonomy (GTDB): domain Bacteria; phylum Acidobacteriota; class Terriglobia; order Bryobacterales; family UBA6623; genus VXMF01. Next base: position 47,847 of record JAPPMG010000015.1, on the reverse strand, counting down.
CGGGCGGGGACTTCTCGCCCGAGTGGGGGCCGAGGGGATTCTGGCGACCTGCCTGGCCGGGCGCTGAGCGCGATCGTTCATCAAGGGACTTGCCGAACGAATACGATGTCTGCAAGGTGTAGCCGGATGCAAGGCGCTCTTGCTATAGAGAGCGCGTTGGCAAGTGGTTAACGCCGAGACGACGCACAGCGGCTGCCTGCAGGGCGCGGATACGTACGGGGCTGATTTCCACAGTCAGGCCCGATTCGCCCGTGCCCCCAAGAATCCGGCCGCGTTTGGAACAGCGGCCGGACTTCCACACGGTGACCCCGTGGGCATGGTGATGCCGGCCACGAGTCCGCGCACTCCGGCCTCGCCCGCTAGTTCGACGACTTGCCGAGCCAGCGCACGCGGATGACAAGCTTGATCGGCGAGCGCCCAGACAGATCAAGGAACTCGGGGGAGTCCACGTTGTTGTTCACAAACCTGTAGTTGGGCCGGTTCGTCAGGTTGTCGACGCCGGGCCTCAGCGCCCAGCGGTGCCCCAAGAATGACAGCTTTCTCTCGACGTGTACGTTGAGGCTGAAGAATCGCGGGAGCCGCCAGCTGTTGACACGGCCCACCTGCTTGCCGTTGTCGTCGTGCACGCTGAACGGGAGGCCGTCGCGCCATTCGCACAGGTAGGCAACTGACATCTTCTCGCCGATCGGGAAGGATGCCCACGAGACCAGCCGGTGGGGGACGTCCCAAGCAAGGCGGCCCTCGGTGTCGGAGAACAAGATGGGGTCGTTTGTCTCCACCTCCAAGGCGGCGTTCGACCACGATCTCGAGTATGTGTAGCTGACGAACCATCGCTCGGCGCCAAGCAGTGGCCTGGCCAGTGAGAGTTCCACGGAGTCGTACGAATCCTGCCTCGAGTTCTGAAGGCGGAAGCGGACGGCTTCGCCGCCCAAGCGCGGGCGGTCGTCATCCAGAGCCAGGGCGGAAGTCGGAAATTGGCCGTATCCGTTGCTCAAGCGCTTCCGAAGGTAGTTGACGCTTAAGGCGGTCGCACCAAGAAGCCGCTGCTGCCAGCCGGCGCTGACGTTCCTAGTGCTGGGAATGGCCAGGAGCTCGCGGTCCAGTTCAAAGAATCGGATGTCCGGAGGCCCCAGAGGTGTCTCTCCGTCCGGGGCGAAAGTCGTGTAGACGGAGTGCTGGTCCCGATGCCTCGTGAAGATTCGAAAATAGGTCGTCGATGGCATCCAGGCGACACCGGCCGAGAGCCTTGAGCCGTCTAGCTTGGGCGGCGCGAAGGCCAAACTGAAGCGTGGTGTGACGGCTCCGGCTGCGACGATCCGGTCTCGGTCCATGCGAAGGCCCATCTCCGCCACTAGTCGCGAGCGGATCGTCCACCGGTCTTGCAGATAGGCGCCGCTCTCAAGGTTCGATTCGGAGAGCCGGCCGCTCCCCGCAAACGCCAGCCGGCTCGACCGCGTGTTGTCGACACGGTAGTACTCGATCGGGCTTCGGTCAATGTCTTGCGAGTACTCGCTGTGGCTGAAATTCAGTCCGGCTCTCAACTCGTGGGTCCCAAGCCACTTCCGCGAGGAGAGCAGATTTGCCCGGAACTCATCCCGGCCGGTGAGCAGGTGCATGTTGATGGGATAGTTCCCGGCCCTACCTTCGGCCGTGATCTTGTAGGGCGCGTTTCCCTGGGGCACCCCTCGGTAGGACGAGCGGTAGGCGGCATACCCGATGTCAAGGACGCTGACGGCAGACAGCGCGACTTGATCCTTCACGTTGAAGAAATGCCTCCGGGCGCGCTGATCCAGCGTGGTCTCGATCGGGCTGAGGGGCGACAGTCCGGACCTCGGCGCGCCAAAGTAGTCAGTCACCAGACCCGAAGTAAGGGTCTGTCGGCGGCTCACTTGGGCTTGTACCCGGAAGCTGTTGTTGATCGACCAGTAGCGGTTGCTATCCTGCCCCCGGGGCAATTCGGGGATGAGATTCTCCTCGTAGAGCACGTCGAGGGCGTTGAAGAACCGGGCACGCTCGGAGGCCAGCGGGCCAGACAGGGTGTAGCGGGGCCGCCAGTCCCGGAACCTCAGTCCTCGGTTCAGCTCCACGCCTGGCACGAAATTCGTGAACCGGTGGCTGAACTCATCGCCCCCCATGCTGGAGTCGAGCACCATCGCGCCGCCCGCGCCCTTGCCCAGCGCCGCGGAGTACTGCGCTGACTGGAGGTCCATGGACTTCACCGATTCGACGCCTAGGGTCATCTCGAGCTCACCCGAGGCAGGGTCTGCGAGGTTGAAGCCGTCCAGCGACCAATTCGTCTCTCGCGCCGGGCTGCCGTTGAGGTGGAGGTCCCCGTACGCCGTCCTGACCACGCCCGGGAGCACGGCCGCCACGCCCTGGATGCGCTGCTTGGTCGAGCGGGTCATGGGCAGGGAGTCGATCTCCTCTTCGACGAGCTCGCGCGACACAGCTATTTCGTCCTTCGGTGGGCGCTGTTCGGAACGGACATCGATGACGGTCCCCGCAGCCCTTGCGCGAATTAGCTCGATCCTGGCCACGTTGTCGCCTTCGACGAGTTCGATTGGCTTGGCCTTGATTCGAAAGAACTCGGCGTGTGTCACCGTGAGCCGGTACTCTCCCGCGCGGCTCAGGTCGAAGCGGAACGACCCGTGCTCGTCAGACTGAGTCTCGGCCCGCTCGCTGGGACCATCGACCATCTCGATGACGAGCCGGGCCTGGTGGACCGGGTTCTCGCCTCGATCCAAGACCGATCCGCGCACCCTCACCTGAGCGCTGACTGCGACCGCCGAGCAGGCGGCCAAGCTTATCGCTACGGCCGCTCGGCGGACCGCCTGCCAGTCGATGGTTTGCATCCTGCACAATGTGCTGTGATCGGTCGGGAGCGTTGGTCGGTAGCGATGCCCGGCACACTCCCAGCGGTATGAGGCTGTTGCAGGCTAGGCCAGCATGGGCTCCACCACGGTCCCGCCTACGTCAGTGAGCCTGAAGTCGCGTCCAGCATGCCTGTACGTCAAGCGCTCATGGTCGAGGCCCAGACAGTGCAGGACGGTAGCCTGCAGGTCGTGGACATGTACCGGGTCGTCTTCCACTGTCAGGCCCAGCTCGTCCGTGCTCCCGATGACCTGGCCGCCCTTGATACCGCCGCCGGCCATCCACACGCTGAACCCGTCGGCATGGTGATCCCGGCCTATGTTGGCCGGGTCGGAAGGATTTCGCCATTCCGCCAACGAGGTGCGCCCGAACTCCCCGGCCCAGATGACTAGCGTCTCGTCCAGCAGGCCCCGCTGCTTGAGATCCTTCACCAAGGCTGCCACGGGCTTGTCTGTGACCCGACACTTCTGGCTGAGCCCCTTGTCCAAGTTCGAATGGTGGTCCCATTGCGCGTGCTGGTTCAGCACAAATCGCACGCCACGCTCGATCAGGCGGCGCGCCAGCAGGCAGGTCATGCCGTAGTCCCGGGTCTCGTCGGAATTCAGCCCGTACATTTCGCGCATCCGCTCCGGCTCGTCCGAAACGTCGATCAGGCTGGGGGCCGACGCCTGCATGCGGAACGCCAGTTCATAGGACGCGATGCGCGCCGCAATCTCTTGGTCCCCGGTGCGCGCCAGCTGTTCGAGGTTGAGCTCCCGGATCAAATCCAGGTCCGCTCGCTGCACGTCCGACGTGACGCCAGCGGGGTTGGACAGATGCAGAATCGCATCGCCCTCGCTGCGCAGCAAGACGCCCTGGTAGTTCGAAGGCAAGAACCCGTTGGTCCAATTGCCGGTGCTGCCCTGTGTCGAACTGCCCGTCTTGAGCACGACGAATCCGGGAAGGTCGCGGGACTCGCTACCCAACCCGTAGGTGATCCACGAACCCACTGTGGGCCGTCCTGGCAGCGGACTGCCCGTCATCAGCAGTGCCTGCCCCGGGTGGTGGTTGACCGAATCCCCCCGCACTGATCGGACCAGACAAAGCTCGTCCGCGATGGTCGCCGTGTGCGGCAGCCACTCCGAAAGCTCGATGCCCGACTGCCCGGCGGGCTGGAACTGCCTGCGGCTCGCCAGCACCTTCGCCGTAGGCTGGATGAACGCCAGCTGCAACTGCTTGGCCAGCGATTCCGGCAGGGGCTGGCCGTTCCACTCGTGCAGCTTGGGCTTTGGATCGAACAGGTCAATCTGGCTGGGCGCGCCAGCCTGGAAGAGGAAGATCACGTTCTTCGCACGCGGTGCGAAGTGCGGCTTGCGCGGTGCCAGCGCATCGGGCTCGGCGGTGCGGCCTTCGATTCCGAGCAAGTGGGAGAGTGCGCCCAAGCCCAGCCCGTACAGGGTGTTGTCGAGAAAGTCCCTGCGGGACAGGAACGGGTTGAACGAGTGCAGGTTCATGGCCGCGTCACGAATTCGTCAAGGTTCATCAGGACTCTGCCAACGCCGGTCCAAGCAAGCAGCGCGGACTGGTCCAGCCCTTCGACCTCGGGCAGGTGCTGGAAACTTTCTGGCGCGGACACTGCGGCGGTGCGCTCTTTCAAGTATGCGCCGAAGCGCTCCGTCTCAACAGCGGTCGGCTCGCGCCCGAGCGCGAGGCGGAAGGCGTACCGAAGCCGCCCCGCGAAGGATGGGTCCGGGGCGTCGGACAAGACCCGCACGGCGAGCGACTGCCAAGCCTCCGCGAACATCGAGTCGTTGAGCAGGTTCAGCGCCTGCAGGGGAGTGTTGGATCGCTCGCGGCGGCAGGCAGGCTCGCGGAATTCCGGCGAATCGAAGTTCATCAGGAACGGAAACGGCTGCGTGCGCTGGAACTGGATGTACATGCCGCGCTTGTACCGCTCCGAACCGGAACTGGGCTGCCAGTCTGTCCCGCCCGCCTTGAAGCCGGTGGTGCCGGGAGGCATGGCTGGTCGGAAGCTCCGGCCGCCCACGTCGTGGTGCAGCAGCCCGGCCGCGCCCAGGGCTCGGTCCCAGATCAGTTCGGCCGGCAGGCGCAGCCTGACCTGCCGCCCGAGCAATGCATTGTTGGGATCGCGCTCGACTTGCTGCTGCGAACCGCGCGAGGACTGCTTGTAGGTTTCCGAAGTGACGATCAGGCGATGCATGTGCCGGACGTCCCAGCCGGAATCGCGAAACTCAGAAGCGAGCCAGTCCAGCAGTCGCGGATGGCTCGGGCGTTCGCCTTGCGTTCCGAAGTCCTCGGAAGTCGCCACCAAGCCCCGTCCGAAGTACTCCTGCCAGATACGGTTGACGGCGACGCGCGCCGTCAATGGATTGTCGTCGGCGAACAGCCAGCGTGCCAGTTCTAGCCGTCCCGCACCTGTCCCCGGGGATCCGGGCAGAGCGCCGGGCGTGCCCGGCCTGACTTCGATGCCGCGCCGGTCCCAACTGCCGCGCACGCGCAGAAACGTCGGATTCGCTTGGGGGCTCTCGTACACGATGCGCGCCTCGCTACGCTGCGGATAGGCTCGGTTCAGCTCCTTGATCTTGCGTAGAGCTTCGGGAAAGCCGAATTCCTTCTGCTTCGCCGATCCGACGACCAAGCCGTAGGCACGCAGGAAGTAGTACGTCACCATGTTGGCTTGGCGCCACGTCCGCTCGCCCGGCGGGATACGCACGATCTCTTGTCCGCCATCTGTGTTCAGGCCCAGTTCCTGCCAAGCCAGGTCGTAGTCCAAGTACACGCCCGGCGACTCGCCCGCTTGAATGCAGCGCTCTTCCCATTCGGCCTGCAGGGCAGGCACGTTGTACTCGTCCAAGATCGCTTGGTGCTTGCCCCGGTACTCGTTGACCGTGCGCAAATACGGGCCAAGCTCTCCCTGCAGCGGCGCGTAAATGCGCCCCTCTTCGAGGTTGTCGAAGAAGGCGAATAGCTCGTAGAACTCCCGCTGCGAGACGGGATCGTACTTGTGGTCGTGGCACTGGGCGCAGCCGACGGTCATGCCGAGCCACACCGTTCCGAATGTGCTCGCCCGGTCCACTGTTTCCTCGAAGGCATATTGGGCGGGGTTCACACCGCCTTCTCGATTGCGCAGCGTGTTGCGGTGGAAGCCGGTTGCGACGCGCTGCTCCACCGTCGCGCGGGGCAACCGGTCCCCGGCGATCTGCTCGATCGAGAAGCGGTCAAACCGCATGCCCGAATTGAGCGCGTTGACGACCCAGTGTCGATAGCGCCAAGCGTGCGGCCGCACATAATCCTTGGCGTAGCCGTCCGAGTCGGCATAGCGCACTTGGTCCAGCCAGTGCATGGCCTGCTTCTCACCGAAGTGCTCCGAGGCTAGCAACCGCTCCACCACTCGCTCGTAGGCGGCCTCCCCCGAATCCTCGTTGAAGGCGCTCTGTTCCTCGCGGGTCGGAGGGAGCCCGGTCAGATCCAGAGACACGCGCGTCAACAACGTGTCCCGGTCGGCGCGCGGCGCCGGCTCGACTCCCTCCGCCCGCAGGCGTTCGCGCACGAAATGGTCGATCGGATTGCTCGGTGCCGGCACGTCTGGCCGGACAATCGGCCGGAAAGCCCAATGCCCCGACTCGCCCGGCGAGGAAGCGGCCGCGGCCGCTTCGGCCGGGTCCGGCCACTGCGCACCTTGGTCAATCCAGGCGCGCAGCTTGCCGATCTCGGCCCGGCCTAGCGGTTCCCCGGTCGGGGGCATGACCACTTTCACCCGATATCCCGCCACGAGGTGGATCAGGCGGCTCTCGGCGGAGTTGCCCGGAATAATGGCCGGCCCCGAGTGGCCACCGGCGAGCGCATCCGCCTTGCGGTCCAGACGGAGGCCGTTCATGGCATTGGCGGGCCCGTGGCAAACAGTGCAGCGCCCCTCGAACAGCGGGCGGATTTCTGCGTTGAAATCGACCTCGCCAGCTTCTGCCGGCGGCAGCTCGGCCGCGAGCGCCGCGAGGGGCAGAGCGAGCAGGAGCGCTGCTCCGCGCCGCACGGCAGCGCGCGCTACCTGTCGGACCTGCATGCTGGCTCTCATTGGATACTGCGCCCGACCGCCTCAATCATCACAAGCTTACATGCCGGACGCCTTGATCAGCGCTTCCTGCACGACGATGTCCTCGTCGAACGACACGTGCAGCGGCTCTTCGCTCCGCACGGCGCGGGCCAGAGCGGCCATGTCCCCGACATAGCGTCGGTAGGGGGGCAGCTCGACGCGGTGCGGACCCTTCGGATAGGGGCCGGCGGCCTCCGCCAGATCGAAGACCAGCCGCGGGGCCTCGATCGGGCGCAGCGTGGCCACTCCGTTCGTGCCGTGCACCTCGAAGCTGCGATAGCGGCTGCCGTTGGCGGCCAGCGCGGCCCCGGCCACGATGCCGAGAGCTCCGGAATACTCGAACACCGCCAGCGTGTTGTCCGCGAGAGTGTCGTCGAACTCGCCGTGCTTGTTGAGATAGGGCGTGACCCGGTTGGGGCGGCCCAGAAGGCGGACCAGCGGGTCGATGACGTGCGGGCCGAGTTCGAACATCTGGCCTCCGCGGAACTGCGCCCACGGAACCCGCGCGGCAGGTGCGAGCGTCTTGTGGATCGCCGCTTGGACCAAGTGGATATCGCCGAGCCATCCGCGCCGCGCGGCTTCAAGCATGCGATTGAAGCCGGGGTGATAGCGCCACATGTACCCTTGCTGCACGACCAAACCCTGGGATCTGGCCACGCTGAGGATGTCGCGCAGGGATTCGACGTCCAGCGCGGGCGGCTTTTCGAGGTGCAGATGCTTGCCCGCCCGCACGACCCGCAGCCCGTCCCGGGCATGATCGGCTACCGGGCCCTCGACAGCGATGACATCAATCGACGGATCTCGCAAGAGCTCATCCGGATGGCGGATCGCCAGCCCTTGCGATTCGTGCTTCGTTCGAACCTCGGCGTCGTCGTCCCACAGGCCCGCGATCTCGAAATCCGGCGACGCTGCCGTGACGCGGATCTTGCCGGTCCCGTGAGAATGGCTGGCTCCTAAGTAACCGATGCGCACGGGCTTGGCCGAGGCCGCCAGCGGCGCTGCCAGCCCGGTGGCGATGAAGGAGCGACGGATCATGGGCCAGGACCCTTCCGCACTCATCGTACCGACGCGCGCAACCTCGCACAAGCTACCGGCACCGATGCAGCCGAGGCCCGCCGTGCGTGACGGCGGGCCGCTACGAGGCTAGAAGACGAACTTCAACCCCATCTGAATCAGCCGTGGCGGACGGACACCACTGACTAAGCCGAAGTTGCGATTGGCGACGTTGCCGTTGGGGTTTCGGAACTGGGCGTGGTTGAAGGCATTGAACATCTCCATGCGGAATTGGAAGTATCTGCCCTCCGTCACGGGGAAGTCCTTTTGAATCCCAATGTCGAACTGGTTCAGGCCCGGACCGCTGATCGGTGCTCGCGCGGAATCTCCGAAGAAGCCCCGCTCGGTGTCCTGGAAGCACTTCGTGTCGATGAATTGGAAGCTCTGGCGCAGGTTCGCGCCCGACAATTCCCCGCTGCAGGTCCGGTTGGGGCGGTGGCCGACGAACGGGCTGCCCGTGCGGTTGGGCACCGTGATAAAGATCGGCAAGCCGTTGGAAAACGTCGCGATGGTCGTCAGCCTCCAGCCGCCCACGACATAGTCGGCTGCCTTCGACATCGACGAGCCAAACGTCCTGCCACGCCCGAAGGGCAGCTCCCACAAGGCGCTCAGCACGGCCCTGTGCTTGACGTTGAACGAGGTCGGCCCCTTGTCCAGAGCCCGGTTGGTGGCGATCTGGTTGTTGGTCGCACCGCCGAGTTCCCAACCGTCGTAGAGCGCCTTGGAAAACGTGTATTCGGCGCGCAGGTCGATGCCGTGCGACATGCGGTGGTGGTAGCGAGCGATCAGCGCGTTGTAGTTCGAGTTGGCGTTGAAGTCCGACTGCAGGATCGCCCGGTACTGCAGATACGGCCGGGTCGCCCGATCGCAGCGCAGATCCGAGCCGACCCTGCACTGATTGAAGTCGTAGCGGTTCTGCTGCCGATGGCCGCTGTTGCCCTGATAGGTGAGCTCCAACAGGTCGTTATCGCTCAACGTGCGCTGGATCGAGAAGTTCCATTGGTTCACATAGGGCGTCCTGCCTTCCTCTTGGAGCGTGAAGGGCGTGATTCCGGCTGGCAGGTTGCTCGCAAAATTCTCATCGATCGGCGGCAGCGGAATGACCGGGAAGATGTTGACACCAGGAATGAACTCCGGCATGAGCTTGCCCGTGTTGATTGCGTCCACGCTGTTGGTGAACGGCGGCCCGACAGCCGCAAACTGCAGCTCGATCAGCTGCATGTCCGAGAAGTACGTGCCGCCACCGGCGCGCACGACGGTCTTGTCGTCGACCTGCCAAGCGATCCCGAAGCGTGGAGCGATGTTGTCGCTGTCAGGCTGGATCACGCGCGGATCGACCTGCCCCAAGACTGCGAACTCCAGCAGGCCAGTGGCCGCATCGAACCCGTGCGGATACTCGGCCGCCCGGCCCTGCGGATTCGGAATCGTGTCCTTAAACCATGTCACGCCCCAATTCAGCGTGAGATTGCGCCTGACCTTCCACGTGTCTTGGATGTAGGGGCTGTACTGCGTGTGCCGATATTGAAGCATTGGCAGCCCGCGCGTGCTGCCGCGGTCGGGCGTGCCCAACAGGTAGTCGGCGAACGCGTTGCCCGAGTTGCGGCCGTCGGGCACCAAGTTCCCTGCGGCGTTCGTCGTGAGCTGCGCGGTGTAGACCCGGTTGTAAATCAAGCTGCCGTGAGCGCCGGCATTGGCGTTCTGCTGCCACGTCCTGCGGTACCGGATGGTAGCGCCGAAGCGGTACTGGTGGTTGCCGGTGATATAGCTGAAGCCCGGATCGAACTGGTAGTTGTTGTCGATGTTGCCGAGGTCTCCGTTGGAACGGCCGAAGCCGGTGAAGCCCTGCATGCGCTGCGCGAACACGCCCCGCGTGTCGAACGTGCCAGTGATGCCGAGCGGGGTGAGAATGTCGCCCACCTCGCGCGCCTCGTTGCTAAACAGGGCCTGGTTGCGCGAGACGCCAAGCCGGAACGTGCTCACGAGCTTGGGCGAAATCGTGTAAGTGTGCTGGGCCATCCACATCCACATCTGATTCGGGTAGAACGCGCCGCTGAGCGGAAAAGCCCCTGGGCGCACGGCGGAGCTGTCGGAATTGATGAACTGCGAAAACAGGGTCTGCTTGTCGGTCAGCTGCGTGTCGATGCGCACGTTGAACTGGTCGTCCTCGACCGTGTTGCGCGGGTGGACGAAGAGATTGTTCGGGCGGGTGTGGAAGTCCGAGCCCGGCAGATAGTACTGCAACAGATTCTCCGATACGGAATTGAAGCGCGAGCGCGGGACCTCCTGCTGCGGGAACGGATCACGAGTGCCGGCAGCCTCGTTAAGGGTGTTCGGATCGTGGATGACGAACGGATCCGCGGAGAAGTCACCGCCGAACATCGCCTGCGTGGGCGTGAAGACACCCCGCGTGAATGCCACGCGCTCGCGCATCCCCTCATAGCCCGCCCGGAACCACATCCTGTCCCGCTTGATCGGGCCGCCCACGGCAAACCCGAACTGGTTGCGCTTGAGCTCCTCCGGTTCGCGCGCGAAGTAGCTGCGGGCATCCAGCACGGTGTTGCGCACGAATTCGAAAGCCTGGCCGTGGAACTCGTTGGTTCCGCCGATGGTGGTCAAGTTGACCATGGCCGGGTTCGGGCCTTGGTCGGGCATGAAGAAGCTCGACTGGACTTTGAACTGGTCCACGTTCGCCACCGACACGTTCACGGCCAGCTCGCCGCCGCGCGCTCCACGCACCTGGATGCCGTTGATGGTGTAACTGTTGTTGGCTGCCTTGACACCGCCTATGACCACGAAGCGGCCGGGATGCCCGATTTGACCTGCGAAAGAAGCGCGCCCTTCGGACGGCGCCGTGCCGCCCGCCAAGAGCGCCAACTGTAGGAAGTTGCGCCCGTTCAGCGGCAGCTCGTCCACTCGCTCGCGCTCGACCACGGTGCCGATGACGTTGGACTCGGTCTCCAGCAGCACGGCCGCGGCCTCCACCGTAACGACATCAGTGATCTGGCCAATCTCCAGCTCTACGTTGACCGCCGCACGCTGGCCCACTTGCACGGCCAGATCCGACACTTCTTGCGTAGCAAAACCTTCGCTCGAGACACGGACCGTGTACACGCCCGGCGTTACGTCCGGGTAGGCGTAATTGCCGGATGCGTTCGTCGTGACCTCCATCTCGGAGCCGCGCTCCACGTTGATCAGGACAACTGAAGCGCCTGGAATGACCGCTCCGCTGGCGTCTGTTACGGTGCCGGCTACCGCGGCGCTGCCGGAAACGCCCTGACCCCACAAGGTCGTGGCCAAGAATAGCGGAGCGAGCAACAGTGTGATCGCTAGGCGAGAATTTTGAATCATTGGACTCTACCTCCAGTCCACAGCGCCAGCATGGATCTCGCACGTCGGCACGTGTTAGAACGATGCGTTCGAATGCTAGTACGGTAACACTGTATGCGGACTCGCCACGTGCCAGTTTCAGCCAAGGTGATGGAACCGTAGGGGAGCAGAGCATGCGTCAGCAGGCACTAAGGGCTTCGCGAAACCTCTTTGTCGCGGGCATCCATGAAGAGATAGGGTGAGACTTGCGAGTCGTCGTCTTTGGAGCCACTGGCAAGACCGGAGAGCATGCTTGGAAGCTGCTCTTGGAAGCGGGTCATGACGTAACCGCCTTCGGTCGCTCGGTCGAGCGGCGCTATGCCGATGAACCGGTGGCGAAAGTCCAAGGCGACGTGCTGGATGCCGACGCGGTGTCGAAGGCCATCGAAGCACAAGATGCCGTGCTGGTCTGCCTCGGCCCGGCCAGCACCAAAGACCAGAGCACGCTTAGCGAAGGGGCCGCCAATATCGCCTCGGCGATGCAGGCCCATGGCGTTCGGCGAGTCGTCTTCATCTCGGCGGCGGGTGTGGGCGAGAGCTGGAAGCAGATGCCGTGGTATTTGAAGCTGGTGTGTCGCGCCATGCTGAGGACCATCTTCGAGGAACATACCCGCGAGGAAGAGATTTTCGCGTCCAGCGCACTGGATTGGACGGCGGTGCGAGCGGCGGTCTTGACGAACAAACCTGCCACTGGTCGTATGGTCGCCTCAAACGCCGGCCCCATCAAGACGATCCCGCGCGCAGATCTTGCCGCTTTCCTCGTCGCAGAACTAGTCAATCAGGATTACGTCAACCGTGCAATCTCGGTTACGTCCGGACAGTAGCAACGTCCTCAATTCTGCGGTGACCCTGCGCCGAATTGACACCTATGGCACCAGCCGAGTGGCGGGCCTCATCGAGAATTGACCCAAATCGGACTGGACCAAGCCATCTGTCCGTCGGCTTGCTGCACGCGCACGTAATAGTGCATCTCGCCCGAAACCGGCTCTTCGTCAACGAAGCTAAACGAAACATCGTCGGTCTGGTTCTGCAACGTATAGACGAAATCCTGCCCGCGGATCACATCGATCTGTTTGACCGGGGCTGTTCCCAAGACCTTGACCGTCAGCTCGAAGTCCGGCGCCACACCGGGCACGACATCGCCTTGCAGGTATTCCCTGCCGCCGGCGCGCATGCGGTAGTCGAGCACGATGTTGTCTGTTGCGGCGTAGTTGTGGCGCTTGCGCATCGCGTCGAGCAGGCCCTCCCGCGTGAACTCTTCGGCAATCGTACAGGCGTAAGAGATATGCGTCGATAGATGGTCCGAACTCGCCTGCACGCCGATCTTGTAGCCCTTGGCCCATGCGTTCCACACGTATCCCTTGGGGCGGAACCCTCCCGCCTGGTTGGTCAGATCCTCCTCGGTCGCGGCCTTCGGTGCGCCTTCGTACTCGGCTGACACGCGGTCGCCTTGGTAGATTTCCACCAGCGGCTCGACGTCTGGATCGTTGTCGCGCCAGTCTGTTCCCATTCCGGTCGCCGGAGTATGCGGGATCGAGATCCCGTCGTAGCGCTTGAGGTAGTCAAACAACCCTACTGCGGCGCTAGATGTCTCGCCTTCATTGGGCTGTGTCGGGAAGGTCGGATTGCCGCGCTTGGCGAAAAATACGTTGCGGTGGCCGTTGGGGTAGCCCAGGCTGCGCTCGTAGCCGAACAGCGGGACAAAGCGCCCCGATACGTGAAACACATCGACCCGCTGCTGGAGCAGCCAGTTGATGTACTCGATGTTGGGGCCGCCGCTGGTGTGGTGCTCGCTCATTCCCAGATAGTCCAGCTCTGCCACGTTCATGGCATAGCGGTAGGTGTCGTTCTGGGCGCCGTCGTTGTTGCCGTCCCCTGAATACTCGGTATGCCGGTGGGTGTCTCCGCGGTAGATGCGGTAGGTCTTGCCCTGCGACCTGATCTCATAGCCGCGGATGCGCGCCAAATCCTGCTGCTCGTTGGGGTGCTTCATGAACCGGCGCAGCTCGTCCCGCTGTCGCTCGACCAGTCGAGCCTCGTAGACAGGCGCATCCGGAACGGGTACCTCGGCGACCAGTACTTCGCCGCGCTCGTAGAAGTACTCGTCATAGATTCGGTTGTCGGTCGCCCAAGCGGCGTACAGCCTGCCGTCCCCGGCCGCGCTGAACCCGTGGCCGGCGTCGGAACGCCCAGCCGTAGCGGGAACCGGGATCGGATTGAGCCACTCGCGGCCATCGAAGGCCGTCGCATACGTCTCCCATGCAGCCCTATGCGCGGCAGCAGTGTGCGGAACCTCGCGCTGACGCAAGTGGCGGTGCCGAAACAGCACCCAAATCCGTCCATCCTTATCGCTTCGGAGGCGCGGAAAGTCGTTGAACCCGCGCAAGTCGGGCGGCATTGACGCTTCGAATCTGCGAGCGGGCCGCTGCCACGCGCCGCCATCGTAGACTGCGACTGCCACGGTGCGGGACTGATACAGCTGCGTGGCGGGACGATTCAGCAGGAAGCCCGTGTCCTTGCCCCATTGCAATCCGCTCTCGTTCCATGCCACCCACAGGCGATCCTCGGAGTCGCACGCAAGGCTGGGGTAGGCTTCGTAGCGCAATGTGTCCGCAACCGGCTCGATATCTGACCATGAGCCTCCCGCATAGCTGCGCATGCGGATGTCGTAGTCGTTGTTCTCGTAAGTCTCCCAGGCGACATAGACCGATCCCTTTGAATCAGTGGCAACAGCCGGGTGCCAGTCGTCGGACGGCGATTGCGACACTTGGGTGGCGGGCGACCAAGCTTGCCCATCCCAGCGTCGCGCGAAGATGTCGGAGCGACCGTTGCGGAAGCCCTGCCAGACCAGCCACACGTGTCCGTCGGCGTCGGTGGACAGGGCATGGTGGATGTCGGGTTGGGGCGTATCGGTGAGCTGGGTGATGGCGGACCATGAACCGCCGTCGAGAACACGCCCATAGAGGTCGAAATTACCTTCTTTGCGGTCGGCCCAAACGGCCACCACGCGGCCTTCGCCATCGGCTTCGAGCCGCACATAGTAAGCGTCGGAGGGGCCTTCGGTGAGTTCTTGGATCGCACCCAAGCGCTCGCCATCGAAGTGGCGTACGAATACGTGGTTTGCCCAGTCGCGGTAGCCCACCCAAGCCACCCAATAGGCACCCTCGGCAGTAGCCGCGATATCTGCGAAGCCGTTGTGGTAGCCCTGGTCAGAGACAGAGCCGACGCTTGCCGCACGTTCCACGCTGACAGCGCCGCCCAGGTGGGCCACGCGCTTGCCCGGGGGCATCTCGGAGAGACGGAACGAGAGATTTCCGCCTCCGGTGTCCAAGTCCACCCGCGCATCTCCCAAAGCCTGCACGGTCAGGATCAGCCCCGGAATGTTCAGGTACGCGAGCACCGGCGTGGACGGCTCTGGCTCCCAGTTGCGATAGCGGAACTGCACGCCAGGCGCAGTCGCTAGGCTCCATGATGAATCGCCGATGCGGTCTGCGGCTCTGGGTCTCCAACTGCGGAGCGCGACGACCTCGCCGCCCGCAACGCTCACGCTGCCGTCCCAAGCCGTGGGCTCGATGTCCGTTAGGCCGAAGCGGACTCGGAAGGCGTGCTCCTCCGCCTGGACTGCGCTCGGGATGCCGCCGGCGATGGACGCCAATACTGCGACGCGGAGGACGAAGCTAGACATAGCGCAACCAGCATAGAACGATTGGAACGGTCCACAAGGCGCGGAGCACGACTCGGTGCAGGACACACGCACCCAAACGGCTGAGGACTCTCGGGGCAAAGCTAACGCCTGAGCGGAGCCCGACGCACGCCCCGCGCCAGATTGGCCCATTACCGCGTGCGACTGGTCTCGGGCGACCGCAACCCCTACCTCCGCTAGGGGACGCTTCGAGTGCGGGGACTGCAGACACCTTGTGGTACTCTTGCAACTCCAACTGGCCTCAGTCTCCCGGTCGGGATCGACGACGGCACGCGAACGTCGGCTGAGCGGAATGGCGGATACAGGCACCGAGACGCACGTCGAGTTTCGGGGCGTGAGCAAGACCTACGACGGCCGAACGATGGTCGTCCGGGATCTCGATCTCAGCGTGAGGAAGGGCGAGTTCTTCACGCTCCTAGGGCCGTCCGGCTCGGGCAAGACGACCTGCCTGATGATGCTGGCTGGGTTCGAGGTGCCCACGGCCGGGGAGATCTCGATCGACGGCCGGCCCGTTCAGAACATACCCCCCCGAAAGCGCGGCATCGGCGTCGTATTTCAGAACTACGCCCTGTTTCCGCACATGACTGTGAGGCGCAACCTCGCCTTTCCGCTCGAGGTGCGCGGCGTCCCCGCGGACCAACAATCCGAACGCATCCAGCGAGTGCTTGAGATCGTGCGCCTAGAGGGCTTTGAAGGGCGTCGCCCGAGCGAGCTCTCGGGAGGGCAGCAACAGCGCGTGGCGATCGCTCGCGCGTTAGTGTTCGAACCGAACCTAGTGCTCATGGACGAGCCCCTCGGAGCGCTCGACCGGCGACTGCGAGAGGAGATGCAGTTCGAGATCCGCCGGATCCAACAGGATCTCGGCGTCACCGTTGTATACGTCACCCACGACCAGCAGGAAGCGATGTCCATGTCCTCGCGAGTGGCCGTGTTCCATCACGGCCGGGTGCAGCAGGTTGCGGAACCGGAGGTTCTGTACGAGGAACCCGAGCGAGAGTTCGTCGCCGGTTTCATCGGCGATAACAATATCTTTCGCGGGCGGATCACTTCCGTCGGCCGCGGGATCTGCGAGGTAGAGACCCCAGATGGAATCGTCAAGGCGTTTCCGGTGGGCGAGTGTCGGCCGGGCCAAGACGCTGTCCTCGCCATTCGTCCGGAGCGGGTAGGCCTAGCCAAGCCCGGACTGTTCAGTAACGAGTTCGAAGCGCGTGTCGACGGCATCCTGTTCATTGGCGACCACTTGCGGCTGCGCCTCAATCTCTGTGGCAACTCGGACTTCATCGTCAAGATTCCGAACATCGTCGGCCACGGCGCCCTGTTGACAGGAGATCGAGTTTCCGTCGGCTGGGCGGTGACCGACTGCCGCGCCCTGCCCCTTGACGGTCTTGAGGAGAGTCCCGAGGCAGAGCTTGGCGCGTGAGCGCACGACTCGCACGCAAGCGACCTGCCCGCTCCAGCGGGTTCGCCCTCGGCTACGCCAGTCCATCCGCGAGCCCCGAACAGCGGAGACAATCAAGAGGCACGTCGAGGAGTCGTGCCATGATGGGAAATCGAGGTGATTGGAGGGTGCTCGCCCGCAACCAAGAAAGGGTCCTATTCGCAGTATTCGTGACTGCGCTCGCTGTCGGGACCAGCGGATGCGGCAGCGAAGGGATCACCGTGGTTTCGTGGGGTGGGTCGTACGAAGCAGCGGCAAGAAAAGCCCTCTTCGAACCCTTCACCGCCGAGACCGGCATCGCAGTGCATGTGGAGAGCTACAACGGCGGGCTGGCACAGATCCGCGCCCAGGTTGAGACCGGCAACGTCCATTGGGACGTCGTTGACTTGGAGTTCGCCGACGCTGTGAAAGGGTGTGACGAAGGGTTGTTGGAACTCATCGACATTGATGAACTCCCGCCGGCTCCGGACGGCACTCCGGCCCGCGATGACTACTTCGAGGGCACCTATTCCGAGTGTGGCGGAGGGATGGTCTACTATTCGACCGCCTATGCCTATAACCGCGAAAGCTTCCCAGGAGAGCGGCCCTCGACGATCGAAGACTTCTTCGACCTCGCAAAGTTTCCCGGCCGTCGCGGGATGCGTCGGGTGCCGCTCGTAAACCTCGAGATGGCCCTGATGGCCGATGGCGTGCCCACCGAGGAGGTATACGCCGTGCTGAGCACGTCCGAAGGGGTGGATCGCGCGTTCCGCAAGCTCGACACGATCAAGGCCGAGGTTGTCTGGTGGGAGGCCGGAGCGCAGCCGCCGCAGATGCTAGCGGATCAGGAAGTTGTGATGAGCACGGCCTACAACGGCCGCATATTCAATGCCCAAGTACTGGAGGGCCAGCCCTTTACGATCGTGTGGGATGGTCAGCTCCTAGACTACGGCCAAGCCGCCATTGTTGCCGGAACTCCCAGGCTCGAGGCGGCCAAGCAGTTCCTCATGTTCGCCTCTCGCGTCGAATCGATTGCGGAGATCGGGCGCTACATCGCCTACAGCCCCACCCGCCGGTCCGGCATGAGCCTGATCAGTACGCACGCCGAAACCGGCGTCGAGATGCGCCCTCACATGCCGAGCGCTCCCGAGAACCTGACTCGCGCCCTCCGCAACGACGCGGTTTGGTGGACGAACCATGCCGAAGAGTTGACCGAGCGCTTCAGCGCATGGCTCGCCCGCTGAGCGGCGCCCGTCTCCGGGCGGCGGCACTTACCCTTCCGCTTCTCGCCTTTGTCGCCGTGACCTTCATGGCGCCGCTCGGCTCGATGCTGGTCAGGAGCTTCTACGAGCCTCACGTGGCCGACGCGCTGCCCCAGACGCTGGAATCGCTGCGAGCGTGGGATGGATCCTCGGTTCCGGACGAGAACACGTTCCGGATTCTGGCAACCGAACTCCGCCTACTGGACCAACAGCGCAAGCTAGGCGGCGTGGCGACACGCATCAACCGCCTGGAGGGCGGAATGCGCAGCGCGATCATGGATACGGCGCGGGCGCTGCGCGACGCCGAGCCGGACTCTTGGCGCGAAGCCATGACAGCCGCCGACCCGGCTTGGGGCACAGAGGAAGCATGGCGGGCCGTGCGGCGCGCTGGCGAGCGCTATACGATGCGCCACTACCTGAACGCGCTCGACTTGGACAGGGATCCGTCGGGAAACATCGTTGCTCAGTCTCCGGAACGGCGGATCTACCTGCCGCTGCTCCTGCGAACACTCGGGGTCAGCCTCGCCATCACGGTCATCTGTCTGATTCTGGGCTACCCGGTCGCGTACCTGATCGCGAACGCCTCGCCGGGCAGGTCAAACCTGCTGCTGCTCTTGGTGCTGGTGCCGTTCTGGACGTCGCTCTTGGTGCGGACCACGTCCTGGATCGTGCTTCTCCAGAACCAAGGCGTTGTCAATGACCTGCTGGTCGCAGTCGGCGTCATCGGCGACGACGGCCGCCTCGCCCTCGTCTACAACATGGTCGGCACGCTCGTGGCCATGACGCAGGTCCTGCTGCCATTCATGATCCTCCCGCTGTATGCGGTGATGCGCTCGATATCGCCCACGTATCTGAGGGCAGCATCGAGCCTCGGCGCAACTTTCCCGCAGGGCTTCGTGCGCGTCTACTGGCCCCAATCGCTGCCAGGCGTCGCCGCCGGCTCGCTGCTGGTCTTCATCCTGTCGATCGGTTACTACATCACGCCGGCCTTGGTGGGCGGGCGAACCGGCCAACTGATCTCGAACATGATCGCGTACCACATGCAGGAGTCACTGAACTGGGGGCTTGCTGCGGCGCTCGGCGTGATCCTGCTTGTCACCGTGATGTCGCTCTACCTCGTCTACAACCGGCTTGTCGGCATCGAAAGGATGAGGCTGTCGTGATGAGGCACGCAGCGGCGAGCTTCGAATTCAGCGAGCGCGTCGGACGCGCCGTTCACCTGGCGGTTTGCGGAGCCGTGCTGGTGTTTCTGGTTGCGCCCATGCTGGTCGTGATTCCGCTCAGCTTCAATGCCGAGCCGTACTTCACGTTCACCGAGGGCATGCTGCGCCTTGACTCGGACGCCTATTCGCTGCGCTGGTATCGCGGCGTTATCGAGGACGCCGAATGGCGGCTGGCTCTGGTCAACAGCATTGTCATCGGCATCGCGGCAACCGCCATCGCCACAACGCTCGGCGTCCTCGCGGCGCTCGGCCTAGCGAATCCCGCAATGCCGGGACGCGGATTTGTCACCAGCCTGCTCATCTCGCCGATGGTCACGCCGATCATCATTTCGGCAGCGGGCATGTTCTTCTTCTACTCGAAGCTAGGAATCGCACAGACGCATCTCGGCGTGATCCTTGCCCATGCCGTCTTCGGTACGCCGTTCGTCGTCATTAGCGTGACCGCCACGCTCGTCGGGTTCGACCACAATCTCGTCAAAGCGGGCGCAAGCCTCGGTGGCGGACCGTTCCTTGTCTTCCGCCGGATCCAGCTGCCGCTGATCGCTCCCGGCGTGATTTCAGGGGCTCTGTTCGCATTCGCCGCGTCATTCGACGAGGTCGTCGCGGTGCTGTTCCTCGGCGGCCTCCAACAACGGACCGTTCCGCGGCAGATGTGGACGGGAATTCGCGAGGAGATCAGCCCGGAGATCCTAGCGGTCGCTACGTTCTTGGTCATGTTGGCGCTAATCCTCCTCGGAACGGTGGAATGGCTGCGCGGGAGAGCAAGCACCAGACCTGGCAACGCAGACTGATCCGCGGCGGGCGCGCCGTGGGGGCGATGGCGCCGGCTTTGCCGAGGCACCTTTCCTACGTCCTCGTCAAATTGGACACCCCTCAGACAGCCAACCGTGTGTGTCGCGGCACTGGCCCCACCCACACAATGCGTGGGCCAAGGGACCATGCGTGAGGACTCGCTACTGCAACGGCGAATGCAACCAGCGCACGACCTCCCGCCTTAGCATGCGGAACTCGACCCGCACTCTCCGGACCCACCGACGAAGCTCCCTGTGCAACTGAGCGCGATCATTAGGACTAAGTCTGATGTCAAAATACAAATAATGTATACTATTAATGAGGTCACGATGATATCAGAAACTGGGCGGCCGAAGTCGGGTCGCTTTGTCCTGCGAATGTCGTCAGCGCTGCACGCCGCGCTGGAAGGCGCCGCGCGGGCGAGTGGACTCTCGCTCAACACGTATTGCGTTCGGCATCTCGCGACTTCAGGGCTCGGTATCGTTGGTGACAAAGACGTCACATCTCTCGTCGGCCGCGCCCACGCGGTGGTCGGCGATGCACTCACTGGGATCGTTCTACATGGTTCCTGGATCCGCGGAGAAGCCACTCCTAATTCCGACGTCGACGCCCTCATCGTGGTGGGCAGCGATGTCGAGTTGAACCGAGCCTTGTATAGCGCATGGGACTCAGCACCGATCATTGAGTGGCGCGGCCGCCGCTTGGATCCGCACTTCGTGCACCTGGTTGAAGACGGGGAGATCAGCGGATTGTGGGCGGAAGTCGCGCTCGATGGGATGGTGTTGCTCGACCGCGATTGGAAGCTGTCGGCGCATTTGGCGCGTGTCCGGCGGGCCATCGCCGCCGGACGCGTGGTACGACGGGTAGTTCACGGACACCCCTATTGGAAGGAGGCCGCCTAAATGCGGAATAGCACTCTCGCCGCAGACTATGTCAAGCGCGCTGCGGCTCGGCTGCATGCGGTAGATGTCTTGTTCGAGGCCGGTAGCTGGGCCGACGTGGTTCGTGAATCACAGGAGGTTGTAGAACTCGCGCTAAAAGGGCTGCTCCGCGCCGCGGGCGTTGACCCACCGCGCGTGCACGACGTGGGCGACGTCCTGAAGGCAGAGCGCAGTCGACTGCCTTCCGGCCTGGCCGGTGAAGTCGACCAGTTGGCGGCGGCTTCAAGGACCCTTAGGCGCGACCGAGAGCTCGCGTTTTATGGCGCGGAAGACCTCACCCCATCAGACTTTTACCGGGAGGACGATGCCAAGGAAGCACGTGCTGCAGCTCGACTCGTTGTAGACCGAGTACACCGGCACGTCCTTCCTGAATCACCCGACTAGATCGCTAGCGAGTCGATTGGCGGCCCGTTTGATATGGCTGGCATTCGGGTCCAGTGCGGCGGGCGGCGGAGCGAGTGGCTGATGATCTCAGAGGCTACGGTCTGCTGCGATTGGGGCCCCATTGGGTTGCCTCGAGAAAAGCTAGCAAGTCAGCTAGCTGCCCTGTGCTCAACTGGTCGTCGAGCCCAGCAGGCATCACCGAGACTGTCCCGGGACGCACCTCCTCGACGCTGGCCCGGGGGATTCGCACCTGTTCGTCCGCGCTCACAGCTAACAGCAGATGCGTCTCGCTCTCCTCTATGGGCACTCCGTTGATACTCTCTCCGTTCGCTACTGCCACGATGGGCTCGTAGCTCCGCACGAAACTCGCGCTGGGAAAGACAATCGCCTCAAGCAAGTCCCGGCGCTCGCGGATTTCTCCGATTCGCGTCAAGTCCGGCCCGATCCGGCCGCCGTCATAGCCAATGGTGTGACAAGACAGGCAGGCGGTCTCGGTGCTGTTGAAGACAGCCTGCCCTCGCACAACGTCACCCTGGGGCAGCGCTGTTAGCAGTCCTTCGATCTTGGCCTGCTGTTCCTCCAGCCCTGCCACTCCCCCCTCGATCAGCGCATCGATTGCTGAACGCACGTCGGGTTGGTAGCCCTCGACCGCGGTCCGAAGGATGTCGGCGCGCAAGTTTGCCAGTCCCTTGGCCTGCGACAGTCCGTTCAGCAGGAGGGTCCCGAGTTCAGCGTCCTGCGACTGGCCGAACGCCTCCACAATGCGCGGCAACTCCATCGGGCCTATCTCTGGCAGCAGGGCGGCCAGCTCGGTTAGTTGGCCGTCTGCCAGCGGCACGGTGGCAAGCACCCTGGCCGCCGCCGTTCTCGAATCGACCGGCTTGTCTGGCAAGACCTGACTCCGGGCCACCTCGAACAGCTGCGAATCAAGTGCCTCGAGCGACGCTCGTCCGGCATCTAACGCCTGGACTCGCGATCCGGGCTCAATGCCGTCGTCGCGGGCAACTGCAAGCAACGCCCGGTCCAATCCCGGCAGACCTTGCTCGGGCCGCTGCAAGGTGCGTGAGACCCGTAGCGCGGCATGGCGGATCTGTCCCTGCCCTAACGCATAGGCGATGGCGTCGGACCAGCTCTCTGGCAGGACTTCCACGGAAGCAGCCGCCATGGCCTCCAGCGCCGTAGTCTTCGCGGTCTCGGAGGCGCTTCCCCGCACCGTCCGGGCCAGCAGATCTTGGACAGCCTCGTTGCCGGAGAAACGGCTGAGTTGCTGCAGCACCTCCTCGGTATTTGATTCGTCCAAGCCAGCTATCAGGCGTTCCAAGTAGCCGGCTAGGTGGCCGCCCCATTCAGGGTGGCGCGATGCGATCCAGCGGGCCGCGTCAGCTACCGGCTCGCTCTCCGAATCCAGCCTCGACAGCACTTGGCTGGGACTCAGCGCCGCCGGACGCATCTGATCCAGCGCAATCATTGCGGCCCGCTGCGTTCTTGCCGAAGCAGATTGCAGTCCCCGTCGTGTGCCGCTGACATCGGCGATCTCGATAAGCGCGTAGATCAGTGAATGCGTCAGCACCTCGCCCTCCGTCAGAGCAGCCGCCTCCAAGAGCGGACCTACAGCGGCCGGGTCCGACATGCGCCCTAGGGCTTCCGCCGCGACGCGCTTGACTGCATCGGAGGGATCCAGCAGCTGCTGCACGGCCTCGGCGACCGCATTGCCATCACGGTGCAACGCTACCGAATGCAGCGCCGCCTGTCGCACGCCTGCTTGCTTGTCGGACAGCGCTTCGCGCACTGCCGAGCGCGCCGTGTCGGTCTCGATGCGGGTTAGGGCCCACACAGCATTGCGCCGCACGTCGGCAGACGGGCTGGCTTCTAATGCATGCTTGAGTGCGTCGACCGCTTCGTCTGTGGCTAGGGCAGCCAAGGCCCGCTCGCGTACCGCCGGGCGCGGGTCGTTGAGCAATTCGACGAGCGAATCCGGGCTGGCCGTCTGCCAATCAAGCGCCTGCCCCAGAGGATCCTCAGGCGTGACAGCGCCCGTCTTGCGAATGCGGTAGATGGCACCGAGCAGGTCGGGCTTGGGCAACTGGGCGGTCGGGCAGCAGAGCTTGTACCAAGCGCCCGTGTCGACCACGAGCAAGCTGCCGTCGGCGTCCTCCATCACGTCGGTGGGGTGGAAATCGCGGCTCTCCGACACGAGGAAATCGGCGTCTTCGGTCTCGAACGTCGCGCCCTTCGGCACAAGCTTGTGAGATGAGACCTTGCGCAGGTTGAACGACGTTGCGAACAGGCGGCCCCGGTAATCCTCGCCGAACGCGCCTGACTCGTAGCTCTCCAGCCCGACCGTGGCAGCGCCTCCCATGTGGGTCATGATCGACAGGTAGCCGCCGGTCATCGGGTGGCTGTCGGTCACGCCATTGGCCTTGCCATACACTCCCCCGTATACGGCGTGCAGAATGCCGTCGCGCTTGCCGAGCTGCGGATGGATCAGGAAGGTCGATGTCAGCAGTCTCTCGCCTTGCGGCGTGAAGGCCACCTCGATCGGATTGTCCATGCCGCCAGTCAGGACGTGTTCGACAGGCCCGCCTTCGACTCGTCGGCGGAAGATGTGCGCCGCTCGGGTCACGAACGGTTCGCGGCCGGGCTGCTCATAGGTCTGCTCCGCAAACGCGCCCTTGGTCCAGTAGATCCGACCGTCAAGCCCGAGATAGGGCCCGTGCAGGTCATTGGCGCAATTGGTCAGGGTCTTGGCATCGAACCATTCCACCCGCTCGTCCGCGACGCCGTCGCCGTCGGTGTCGGTCAGCTTCCAGATGCTTGGCGGCGCGGTCACGTAAACCGAGCCAGCGTGCCAGAGCACGCCTTCGGGGAGCATCATCTTGTCCGCGAAGACGGTGCGCGTGTCGTAGCGGCCATCGCCATCAATGTCTTCCAAGCGAAGGATGCTGTGGGGCCGCTCCGCAAGTTGCTGCCGAACGGGGGCGTTTGATCCCGACGACTCGGCCACGTACAGCCGGCCTTGGTCGTCCATGTCCACGATCATCGGGCGCTCGACTAACGGCGGGCCGGCTGCCAGCTCGATCTCGAACCCCTCGGGAACTGTGATCTGATCGATAGAATCCGTGTCGGTTCGGCCACAGCCGGCCAGGGCCGCGGCAGCCAAGAATGGGAGAATGGCGCGGGTTCGCACAGTATGGCCTCAGCGAACGGGACGCAAAAGCGAGCTTTCCGACTCTACGCCTCGTCGGCGACTATCCTACCGCCTCACTTGCACACCCGGGCGGCCAAGTTTCGAAGCAGCGCTGCCCCGAGGCGCGCCTTCGCCAAGTGCCGGGAGAAGCACGAGGGAGGGCGAGGCGGCGGCATGCCGCCGCCTCGTTGTCTGAACGCGATCAGAAGGCCAAGCGCAAGCCCATTCGGAACACACGCTGGTCAAGGCCCTCGCGCCCGGTATTCGCCACGTCGGTGACGACACCGAAACCACTGCTGGCAATGTTGGAGTTCGGATTGCGGAAGTGGGGAGTGTTCGACACGTTGAAGATTTCCCCACGGAATTGGATGCTGAACCTCTCAGTCGGCTGGAACTTGCGGAAGATACCGATGTCCATGTTGATCAGGCCCGGCCCGCGCAACACATTCGAACCGCATGTGCCGAAGCGTGGCGGGTCGTTCGCCTCGTCAGGATCAGCCAATGTCGAAGGATCCCACCAGCCATCCGGCGAGCCCAGCTTGATCGGAGCAGACAGGCAGTCAGCGAACTGTCCCGAACCGACGCTGTTCAATGACCCACCAGGAGCGGTGGGCGTGGCTGGGCGACCTGTGTAGAGCGACGCCAGTGCGTTGATCTGCCAGCCGCCCAGAATCGCCGCCGGTACGCCGGTCTGCGCGAAGTTCTTGCCCCTGCCGAACGGCAGCTCGTATGAATTCGAGACGACCAAGTTATGCCGGATGTCGTTGTTGAGGGGCCCGCGGTTCTTCCAGTAGTATTCCGGATGCCTCACACGCGGCTGAGCCGTGGACGACTCGGAGGTGTATCCGCGCCCATGCGCCCATGTGTAGGCCAAGTTGAACGAATGTCCGGAGCGACTGCGCCGAACCAGCTTGACCTGTAGCGAATCGTACATCGGGGTGCCAATGGTGCCCCAGAACAGCGTGTTCGCAGTACGCCCGTAGAGCTTGCGCAGGACACGCCCGGCATTGCCCTCGCCTAGGCCTGACCAGTTGGCTTCGATGCGAGAACTCTGGCGCGTCGACCGAGTCGCGACGTAGGAGGCCGTGCCTATCCAATCGCCCACCTGCTTCTCAAGCGTGAAATTCCAAGACTGGATGTATCCGCGCACGTAGTTCTCGTCCGCCGTGGCGACGTTCGCCCTGAGCGGCATCTCGATCCGGTCGTCGGTCGGGATCGGAGGAATCGCCGGAAAACCCTGATCCAAAGTCGTGGCCCACGAGCGGTTGTTCGGGGCGGGCAGGCGCTGCGAGAACTGCGTCGGCAGGTTCCCCCGGAGGTCGCGTCCGAGATTGAATGGATCCCAAGTCATCCCGTAGCCCGCGCGTATGACGAAGGTGTCGGTGGCCCTCCAAGCAATGCCGACGCGGGGTGCGAACTGGGTCTTGCTCTGCGGCAGGCCGCAGTTGCGGGGTACCGAGCCGATGCCGCACACCAGCATGACGTTCTCGGCAATGTCGAAGCGCTCCAATCCGCGATTGGGGCGCACCGGGAACGGGAAGTACTCCCAGCGGGTGCCATAGGAGAGCGTCAGATCGGGGCGAACCTGCCAGCGGTCACGGATGTACAACGAATACTGGCTCGAACGTGTCTGCAGGTTCTTGCCGTTCAGGAAGTTGCGTGCCGCTTCGCGCGGCAGCCCCAGCATGAAGGAGGCAATCGCGTTGTAGTCGTTCGTCCTCGTGCCGGCTCGGCTCGTCGTGTTGTTGCGAAAGCGGAAGCCGCCCGCCGGAGCGTCGCCTCCGGGAAAGTTGGCCACCTCTTGGTTGATGTGCGTCAGGAATGTGTCGGTTCCGAAGCGGATCTCGTGATTCCGCCTCGTCCAGTTACCGTTGAACACGATCTGGTGCAGGTAGTCGTGCCCGATGAACGGCGATGTGGCGCGGTAGCCGAGATTGCCATAGCCCGCGTCGAAGCGCATGCGCGGCATGCCACCGTAGAACGTGCCTCCCCCGCCAGGAGTGCCGTCGCCATTCGTGCCGGGAATCCCCAGCACGTCCAAGCCAATCCGCTGCTCGAGGTTTCCAGCAAAAGCATTGCTATCAACCAAGGTCGAGCCGAAGTAGGCGTCAAACACCAAGTTCGGAGTCGCAACGTAGGTCGTGGAGATCGTGCCGCTATAGGTCGGCCCGAATCCGTTGTCGGTACGGAAGTTTGTGGGGTGCAGGTGGATACCGGAAAGGTCGCCGAACGCCGCGGGATTCCACTGCTTGTAGTAGAAGAAGCTGAGCCGAGCAAACATCGTCCACTTGTCGGAGAGGTTGAAGTTGGCCTTGCTGTCGATCTGGTTGCGGTGAAAGAAATAGCTGTCGCTGGCGAGCTTGTTGCGATTCAGCCCGAGGGATCCGACGCCCTGCCGGTCGGGGATGCTCCAATCAGGGTTGTCGGCCAAGATGCGGCTAGCCCGTGCGATGCGCGCTTCCGGGATCATGTTGTTCGCGAATGGTGTGCGGTTGCCCTCGTCCCCGATAGCGGCGGACATTGGGTCGAAGATCGGCAGGGGCGAACCGGAGAAATCTCCGGCGCGCATCGCCACTGTCGGCACCTTGATGAACTTCGTGACGTTGGAGTTCTCCGAAGTGCGCTCGTAGCTAATGAAGTAGAAGGCCTTGTTCTTCTTGATCGGCCCGCCGATCGTGCCGCCTGCCTGGTTGTAGATGAACTTGGGCCTGGCGTTGTTGCGGTCGCTGAAGTACGGATAGGCCTGCATGTGCTGGTTGTTGTGGTACCAGAAGCCCGAGCCGTGCACTTCGTTCGTGCCGCTCTTGATCTGCAGGTTGATCGCGGCACCGCCAGCAAGTCCCTGCTCGGCGTCAAACGAACTGGTGACCACATTGACCACCTCGATCGACTCCAACGAGGGGTTGATGCCCGACATGTGGGTCAGGTTGGGGTTATAGCTCGACGCTCCGTCGATACGGACGTTGTTGGACTTGTCGGTAGTGCCATTGACCGTGTAGCGCACTGCGCGGGTCGGGTTCGCGGGCACTGAGTGAGCATTGGCAGGGGGCGAGAAGCCAGGTAGCGTTTGGAGCAGCATCTGGTAGTTGCGGCCCAGCGGCACCGGCACCTCCTGCAAGTCATCCTTGCTTACTTCGGCCCGGACCTCGGCCCGATCCGTCTGTAGTTGCACGGAATTGGCAGTAACTTCGATGACCTCGGTTACTTGGCCGATCGCGAGGTCCACATCCACACGGGTGACGTTATTCACCGTGACGGCGACACCCGTTGTAGTGCTGCTGCTGAATCCATCGGATCGGACCTCGACTCGATACGTCCCGGTCGCCACCGTCGAGAAGCTGTACGCACCTGCTTCGTTAGACTCGCCGCTACGGGAAGCGCCAGTCTCTTCGTGCGTGATGCTTACCTGCGCACCGGGAATCACAGCCCCAGTGCTATCTGACACATTGCCGACGATGCTGCCATAGAGGATCTGCGCCTCCAGAGGCGGTGCCGTGGCAAGGCCGATCATCGCGATGGCGACGACGGCAATCACGAATCCGAGGGAGGACTTCTTTTCAGGTCGCATTTTGAATCACCTCAACACCTGTGGCGAACAGGCCCCTCGAAAGCGACGTTGTCCGACCGCGAATGACACGCTGCTAGATCGATGGGCACCCCTGCCCCGGAACTAGCCGCCGCTAACTATATCACGTGGCCTGTGCTAAGGGGCGAGAGGCTTCGGCCATACCCGAGGAAAAGACAATGAATGCGGCGGCCAGCAGCCAAACCCCTCGTCACGCCCTCTGTGCAGAGTCGAGCATTGGTATCCTCATGCAGTGGATCGTTTGCCCGGGAAAGGTGTTGGCCGGCTGGCGACGCTCCTCGCCACAGTTGCTCCAGCCGGAGCAAGCGCACCGAACATAGGTAGAACGGGCGCACCCCTGTCCATCGTGAGCCCGCAAAGATCTCGCAAGCGCGCTAGGCTGCGGGCGCGGGCGCGAATCGCAGCACTGGCGTCACTCGCCATACCACTAGCGTTGGCTCCCACTGCAGCGCAACGGTCCGCTCAGGCGCAGAGCGAGCTGCGCAACCCCTTGGGGCGTGATGCTGCGGCCGTTGAAGCTGGGAACGCATTGTTTCACGAGCGCTGCGCGGTGTGCCACGGCCAGCAGGCAGAGGGTGCCATGGCGTCTAATCTCGTAGTCGCTAGGAGCGTGAGCAGAGGCTCCGAGGCTGGCCTGTTCAAGCTGATCCGCGCCGGCATTCCCGGCACGGAGATGCCGCCTCAGCCTGACCTGCCCGAAGAGCGCCTCTGGCAGCTCGTTTCCTACCTTCGCAGCTTGGCTCATCCCGCCGAGCAGCCCCCGGTCCAGGGAGACGTTGCGGCCGGACAAGCAATCTTTCAACGAGTCGGCTGCGCGGGCTGCCACATCGTCAACGGTGCGGGCGGCTTCCTCGGGCCGCCCTTGGACTCGATCGGCGTCCGCCACAATAGCGACAAGATCCGAGAGGATTTGCTGGACCCAAGCGCCGAACTGGCCGAGGGCTTTGGCACCGTGGTAATCGAAACAGCGGGAGGCGAAACGCTGGAAGGAGTTCTGAAGAACGAAGACTCGTTTACGCTGCTAGTGCTGACCGCCGATGGCGACGTCAAGACGTTCCAGCGGAAGCAGCTGCGCTCGGTGCACACGCCACAACGGTCGAAGATGCCCGCAGACTACGGGCAGCGTCTCAGGCCCGAAGAGGTGCAAGACCTGCTAGCTTTCCTAGACCGCCAGCGGGATCCGTTTGTACCCGTACGGCGCGGCTTCGGAAACTACTGAGTGATCCTGCAATGCGCTCGACTCGGATCGTTCCCCGCGTAACAGCACCGCTGCTGTTGCTCGCATTGCTTGTGCCGGCCAGCGCCTCGGCCCAAGTGCTGCAAGAGCGCTACAAGAACCCAGCGAACTGGCTCAGCTACGACCGCGACAATAGCGGGCGGCGCTATTCGGAACTGGACGAGATCAACCGCGAAAACGTCGCCCGCCTCGTGCCCAAGTGGGTCTTCCAATACAGCCCGCCGCAGCCTCGCACCGAGGCCACGCCGCTCGTCCGCGACGGCGTGATGTATCTCACGGCCGGCGGAATGCGGGCCTTTGCAATCGACGCGACTTCCGGGCGCTCGATCTGGCGCTTCGACTATCCCTACAGCCGCAGCAATGACGGTCCCACCCCGAACTGGACCCGAGGCTTCGGTATTTCGGGCAACCGCCTCTTTCTCGGCACACCTGACTGCTACGTGGTTTCGCTCGACAGCCGGAACGGAGCAATGTTGTGGCGCTCGCAGGTGACCGACCCGGACGAGCAACCCTGCTTTGGGTCCACCGGGGCACCGATCATCGCCAAGAATCGGGTCATGATGGGCATACGGGGCGGCGACACGGGACGCATCCGCGGCTACCTGGACGCATTCAACGCCGAAACCGGCAAGCGAGAGTGGCGTTTCTACTCGGTTCCCGCCCCGGGAGAGCCCGGCTCGGAGACGTGGCCGGAGAACGATTCATGGAAGGCCGGCGGCGGAACGCCTTGGACGAGCGGAACGTACGATCCTGAGTTGGACCTGCTCTACTGGCCGACCGGCAATCCGGGTCCCAAGGATTTCGACGGACGCGACCGTTTGGGCGACAACCTCTACACGGCTAGCCTGCTGGCCCTGCGCCCGGACGACGGGGAACTCGTATGGCACTTCCAGTACACGCCGCATGACGAGCACGACTGGGATGCCAACCAGACGCCGGTTTTGGTCGACGCTGAATGGGACGGCGAAACGCGCAAACTGCTGCTACACGCCAACCGGAACGCATTCCTGTACGTGTTGGACCGAGCGACCGGGAAGTTCTTGCGTGGCACCGCCTTCGCCAAGGAGACATGGTTGGAGAAATTCACGCCAGAAGGCCGCCCGATCCCCAAGCCAGGAAGCGCTCCCAACCCCAGCGGGTCTTATGTCTGCCCCGACATCCACGGCGGCACCAACTGGCAGTCGCCGACCTATCATCCCGGCACGGGCATGCTGTATGTGATGTCGCGAGATGCGTGCGGCGTCTACTACCGCACGGGTCACAGCATCAATCACCAAGAGACCGGTGCAAGAAACTACCTGCGGGCGATCGAGGTCGCGACCGGGGAGCTTGCGTGGGAAGTTCCGCTGCTCGGCGTAGAGAGTGAAGAGGTGATGTTCGCGGGCGCGATGGCAACGGCGGGAGGACTGGTGTTCTTCGGGAGCCGCGACGGTAGCTTCATGGCCGCCGACGCCAATACAGGCGACGTTCTATGGCACTTCAATACGGGCGGGACGATCCGAGCTTCCCCGGTCACGTTTGAAGCTGGCGGCCGTCAATATGTCGCGATCACAACAAAAGCCGGAGTATTCGCGTTCGGGCTGTTCGAGTGAGCT
Organism: Bryobacterales bacterium; assembly: GCA_028819215.1. GTDB lineage: Bacteria > Acidobacteriota > Terriglobia > Bryobacterales > UBA6623 > VXMF01. Next base: position 17,140 of record JAPPMG010000015.1, on the reverse strand, counting down.
GCCGGGCCGGGCGCGGTCAAGCGGTCCCGGCCCAGCTCGGGGAGAGGATCCTCAGGCGTTCCACCATTCCGGGCAGCGCCGCCAGTAGTGCGTCCACCTGCTCTTCGTCCGTCTGTCTCCCTAGGGAGAAGCGCAGCGTCGATTTGGCCTGATCGCGGCTCAGGCCAATGGCGGTGAGCACGTGAGACGGCTTCACCGCCCCGCTGGAGCAGGCTGATCCACTGGAGACCGCGAATCCCTGCAGGTCGAGGGAAATCAGCAGCGGTTCCGAGTCGGCATGGTCGAACCGCACGCTCGATGTGGTCGGCAGGCGCGGAGAATTCAGCGCATGCACGTGCGCGTCCGGAATGGCGCCTAGCAATTCGCGCTCGAACCGGTCTCGCAACCGGCCCACCCTTGCGTTCTCCTCATCGCGGTCCGCTCCCACCAACTCGGCGGCCGCGCCAAGGCCGACGATCCCCGGTACGTTCTCGGTGCCCGGACGGCGGTCCCGCTCGTGACTGCCGCCGTACTGCACCTTGGCGAGTTGAACGCCCCGCCGCACATAGAGCGCCCCGGCACCCTTCGGGCCGTAGATCTTGTGAGCGCTCAAGCTGAAGAAGTCCACCCCGAGTTCCTCGACCCGGGTCGGGACCTTGCCGAAGCTCTGCACGCCGTCGGTGTGAAACAGAACACCTGCGTCGCGAGCGATCGAGCCGATCTCATCGATCGGCTGCACTGTGCCGAGTTCGTTGTTGGCATGCATGACCGTGATGAGCACGGTGGCGGAGCGCACAGCTGCACGCACGTCGTCTGGCGCGACGATGCCCTCGCCGGACACCGGCAGGTAGGTCACGTCCACGCCTTCGCGCTCGAGTTGCTCGCAGGCGTTGAGCACCGCCGGGTGCTCGATCTGCGTCGTCACGACATGGCGCGATGGCCCGGATGTCGACCGGACCGTGCCAAAGACTGCTAGGTTATCGGCTTCCGTCCCTCCGCTGGTGAACACGACATCCTTCGCGTCACATCCAAGCTGGGCCGCAACCTGGCGTCGAGCGGACTCCACCCCTTGGCGCGCGTCTTGTCCGAAGCTGTGCAAGCTGGATGCGTTGCCGTACTCGGGCCCGTAGTACGGCAGCATCGCTTCCAGGACACCGGGATCCACAGGTGTGGTCGCGTTGTGGTCGAAGTAGCAACGTCTCATCGGCGTCCCTAGCCTAGGCGCAGCATCTCGTGCCGCCCCTATCGATATCGTAGGCTACCGTTTCGGTTCTCGAACTGGCGCTTTCGCTCTGACACCGCCGGGCAGGCGCACCGCTGCCCCTGCCCGGATGTCGGGCCCACTGGGCGTCTCATGGGCACTGACTGCCAAGACCTAGACTGTCTCCACGCTTCAGTTGCAACTGCGGTCGGTTGAAACGACAATGGTCAAAAAGATGAACCTCCGCACCCTTGCACTGCTAGTCGCCATACCGGCCTTAGCGGCAGCGAACGACTTGGCAGACGAGGCCAACGCGATCCTGAAGCAGGACTGCCAGATGTGCCACGGCGCGGCGATCCAGCAGTCCGGCTTGGATCTGCGCACGCGCGAGAAGATCCTCACCGGTGGCGAGCGCGGGGCCGCGGTGGTGGGCTCAAACCTCCGATTGAGCTGGCTGTGGCGCTTGGTGAACCACCAGACCAAGCCGCACATGCCTCCCGGCAGCAAGCTGTCCGACGAAAAGATCGAGGTGCTGCGCAAGTGGATCATGGCCGGCGCACCGATGCCCGAAGGCGCGGTCTCCGACGAGGAAGCGGAGCGGCTCGAAGCCCTGAGCAAACTGGAGGAACGTCCCATCACCGACGAGGAGCGCGCGTGGTGGGCCTTCGTGGGTCCCGTAAGGCATCCGGTGCCCGGCGACGGGAGCGGAAATCCCATCGACGCATTCTTGGACGCCAGCATCCGCGAGCAGGGGCTGGCCAAGAGCCCTCCGGCCAACCGTCGGACCCTGGTTCGCCGTCTCTACCTGGATCTGACCGGTCTGCCCCCAACTCTTCAACAGGTTCGCGACTTCCTGGCCGACGAATCTGCCGGAGCCTGGGCTTCGCTCGTCGAACGACTGCTGGAGTCGCCGCACTACGGCGAGCGCTGGGGCCGCCACTGGCTCGACCTTGTCCACTACGCCGACTCGGGAGGCTACGAGCGTGACTTCGACTGGCCCACCATGTGGCGCTACCGCGACTATGTCGTCGATGCGTTTAACAACGACAAGCCGTTCGACCTGTTCATCAAGGAGCAGATCGCCGGTGACGAGATCGCGCCCGACTCGCGGGAATCCAATGTCGCAACCGGCTACCTGAGGATGGTGCTCGACAACAACATCAAGGACGAGCGCACCCGGATGGACGAGCTCGACGACAACGTCGCCACGACGGCGCAGACGTTCCTGGCGGTGACCGCGCAGTGCGCGCGCTGTCACAACCATAAGTTCGACCCGATCGCGCAGAAGGACTACTACCAGATGCAGGCGGTGTTCTTCTCGACCAAGGAGATCGACTTCCCGCTCGTAGCCCCGGAGATTGTTGCCGAGCACGAAGCGCTCAACAAGAGGGTCACTGCCCAGCAAAAGCCCCTCAGGGAACGCTTGGCGCAACTGCAAGAGCCGCACCGCAAGGCGTTGTTCGAAGCCAAGCTTGACACTCTGCCGAGGTACTACCGGACAGCTTGGGAGACGCCTGCGGAAGAGCGGACCAAGTCCCAGCGCCTCAACGCCCGGCAGGTAGAGGCGCTCTTCAAGCAAATCAGTGTCGAGGACATGCTGGCGCGAATGGACGCCAGCGAAGCCTCCGAGCACCGCGACACCCAGTTGCAGATCAAGGATCTCGAGACCGAGCGGCCCGATCCTTACCCTACGGCCCGAACCGTCACCGAAGACGCCCGTGATCCTCTGCCGTCGTACTTCCTTCACCGCGGGGACCCGGGCAGCAAGGGATCGCTGATGCAGCCCGGAGTGCTGACTGTCGCGGCCCGCATCGAACCGCAATTCCCTGCCCCTCCCCCGTCGGCCAAGACGAGTTGGCGCCGCAAGCACTTCGCCGAATGGATCGCATCGGATACCAACCCCCTCACCGCTCGCGTAATGGTCAACCGCATCTGGCAACACCATTTCGGCGAGGGCATCGTGCGCACGACGAGCAACTTCGGCAAGACCGGCATGCTGCCCAGCCATCCCGAGCTGCTGGATTGGCTGGCACTTGAGTTCATCGACTCGGGCTGGTCGATCAAGCACCTGCACCGCCTGATGCTGACTTCGGATGCCTATCGCATGGCCAGCCGGGATCTGCCGGAGAACCTCGCCAAGGACAGCGATAACAAGTACTTCTGGCGGCAAAGCCGCAACCGCCACGAGGCGGAAATCATCCGCGACCAGATCCTATCGGTCGCGGGCACGCTGGATCTGAAGGTGGGAGGACCGGCGGTCCGGCCATACATCGACCCGACACTGTTCCAGTCCAGCACCGACCGGACCTGGCTGGGACTGGCAATCGGCGATCCGGAGAGTTGGCGCCGCAGCATCTACGTGTTCTCGAAGCGATCGATCCGCTATCCGATGTTCGAGGCGTTTGACCAGCCGGACATGGTCTCGTCGTGTAGCCAGCGCACCCGCTCGACGGTGGCGCCGCAATCCCTGCTGCTGATGAACAACGCCGAAGTGCTGTTGCACGCCAAGCACTTCGCCCAGCGCGTGGCGCTGGAAGCGGGGCACAAAGCGAGAGCCCAAGTCAACCACGCCTTTGAACTGGCCTTGGCGCGCAAGCCCAGCGAAACCGAGATGAACAAGGCGCTGGCCTTCGTCGGCAGCACGCCGACAGGGTTGGTCGACCTCTGCCAGACGCTCTTCAACCTCAACGAGTTCTTGTACCGGCAATAGTGCGGGGCTTGGGCTCCGACCCGGTCTTCAGCGGCCCGTGGACCCGAACCCTCCCGGCCCGCGCCGACTCGCTTCAAGGGACTCGGCAAGCTCCCAGCGCACGCTGGCATACCTTGCGATAACTAGCTGGGCGATCCGGTCTCCGGGCCGGATCTGATACGGCTCCTTGCCAAAGTTGATCAGCGTGACACGCAGTTCGCCGCGATAGCCGGGATCGATCGTGGCCGGGCTGTTCAGCAGCGTGAGACCGTGCCGGCGCGCCAAACCGCTGCGCGGCCGAAGCTGGCCTTCGAAACCTGGCGGTATCTCGATGCAGATCCCGGTTCCGACGTTGCGCCACTCGGAGGGCGGCAGCTCGACCTCCTCGGACGAATACAAGTCCATTCCAGCGTCTTCCGCGGCCCCGTGGGCGAACTCAGGCGCAATCGCGGACTCACGGAGTTTCCGGTAGCGAAGCGTCAGAGTTTCAGACATGCAGGCAGTTACCGTAGCACGGGCAAGAACTGTGCCGACTATGGGGCGCGCGCAGAGTGTCAGTGCCTAGATGCGCCGACCGCCAGCGGCTGCGGGCTCAGTGGAAGTCGTGTGACTGAAGGCCCAGCGCCGGTGCGGTCAGCGGCTTCAAGGCGTCCACTTTCACCGAGACCGTGCCCTCCGCGTTCTGCAGCACACCCTCCGCCAACAGGAACGGCTCGTGCATCACCGTGAACCGATTCGCTTGAAACACCTGCGGCGTCAGGATGAGGTTCGCCACGCCCAGCTCGTCCTCGAGCGTGACAAAGCAAAAGCCTTTGGCCGTGCCCGGCCGCTGCCGGGTGATGACGGCTCCGGCCGCCCGCACGCGCTGCCCGTTGGGGGTCGCCTCGAGATCCCGCGAGGACAGCACGCCCTCACTCGCCAACTGTCCGCGCAAGTAGTGCATCGGATGCTTGCCAACCGTCAGGCCGGCCCCGCGGTAGTCCGACTCGAGACGCTCCAGGGGCTCCATCGGAGCAAGCGGGCCGGGCTCGGGCAAGCTGTCGTCCTGAGCGTCGAAGAGAGGTCCCTTCGGGCGCCAAGCGCCCTCCACCTGCCACATTGCCTCGCGCCGGTGCAGGCCGGCGCCGAGAGAGTTCAGGGCACCGATCTCGGCCAGCGTGTCGAGTTCGTTCTTCTGCAGCCGGACGCGCCGAGAAAACTCGCCAATCGACCGGAAGGCAGATCGCTCGGCCCGGTCCGCAACGATCTTCGCAGCCGCCTCGGAGCGCAATTCACTGACATACGCCAGCCCCAAGCGCACGCCAGCAGCACTGCTGGCCTCCGCCGCGGGCAGGTCGACCACGGTGCAGCGCACGTCCGACGCATTGACATCGATCGGCAGCACGCGCACGCCGTGCCGCTGAGCGTCCTTGACCAAGACGGCCGGCGAATAGAAGCCCATCGGCTGGCAGTTGAGCAGGGCCGCCAGGAATTCCGCCGGATAGTGCGCCTTCAAGTACGAACTGGCATACGCCAGCAGGGCGAAGCTAGCCGAGTGCGACTCGGGAAAGCCGTACAGCGCAAATGACGAAATCGACTTCACGATCTCAGCGGCCGCCGCCCCTTCGATGCCGTTGCGGGCAAGGCCTTGGAGGAGCCGCCCCTCCAGCTCGCCCATGCGCTCCACCGAGCGCTTGAACCCCATCGCCCTCCGCAACTGCTCGGCCTGCCCGCCAGTGAATCCCGCCGCCGTCATCGCCATGCGCAACAGCTGCTCTTGAAACAGCGGCACGCCTAGCGTTCGCTTGAGAATCGGCTCGAGCGACGGATGGGGGTAGCGGACCGGCTCGCGCCCGAGCCGCCTGTTGATATAGGGATGCACCATGTTGCCCGTGATCGGGCCGGGGCGGATGATGGCCACCTCGACGACCAGATCGTAGAAGCAGGCCGGGCGGATGCGCGGCAAGGTCGCCATCTGGGCACGGCTCTCGATCTGAAAGACTCCCACGGTGTCCGCCCGTTGGATCATCTGATACGTCTTGGGGTCCTTGTCAGGGATGCGGGCCATGTCGAACTCGCCCCCCCTAGAGCGGATAGTCGCCGTTGCTTCCTCTAGCACCGCCATCATGCCTAAGCCCAGCAAGTCCACCTTCACGATGCCGAGGTCGGCGCAGTCCTCCTTGTCCCACTGGACGACTACCCGGTCTTGCATGCGGGCATTTTCCAGCGGCACGACTGCGTCGAGGTCGCCCTGGCAGACGACCATCCCGCCGGAGTGCTGCCCCAGATGGCGCGGCAGCCCCCGAATGTCCAGGCACAGTCTCAGCCAATGGGCCACGCGCGGGTCACTGCGATCCAGCCCTGCCTCCGACGCGTGCTGGAACAGGCCGTCATGACTGTCGAGATATTCAAATCTGCTGAAGGACCTTGCCAGCTCTGCGATCATCTCGTCCGGGAACCCCAGCACCTTGCCCGTCTCGCGCACGGCGCTGCGGCCGCGATAGGTGATCACATTGGCGGTCATGGCGGCCCCGCGCTCCCCGTAACGCGCGTAGACGTGCTGGATGACGCGCTCGCGCTGCTCTCCGGACGGCAGGTCGAGGTCGATGTCGGGCCACTCCCCCCGCTCCTCCGAGAGAAACCGCTCGAAGAGCAGGTCCATCCCGACCGGATCGACGGCCGTAATGCCGAGCGCGTAGCAGACGGCAGAGTTGGCGGCCGAGCCCCGGCCTTGGCACAGGATGCCGCTGCGGCGGGCGAATTCGACCAAGTCCCAAACGATCAGAAAGTAGCCTTCCAGCTCGAGCTTGCGGATCACCGCCAGCTCGCGGTCGATCTGGCGCAATGCCTTGGCGCGATGAGACGCTTTGCGATAGCGCTCGGACGCGCCGCGCAAGGTCTGCTCGCGCAAGTAGGAAGCCGCCGTCTCGCCCGGCGGCAAGGGGTAGCGCGGAAACTCGTAGCCCAGGTCCTCCAGCGTGAAGCTGAGCCGCCGGCTCAGCTCAGCCGTCTCCGCCACCGCTTCCGGAAAATCTGCGAAGAGGCGCTCCATCTCGCGAGAGGACTTCAGGCAGCGCTCGGCGTTAGCGTCGAGCAATCGCCCCGCGTTGTCCAGCTTGCGCTTGAAACGGAGGCAGGTCAGCGCGTCGAAAAGGTGCTTGCGGTCCGCAGTGTCATAGCGGACACCGTTCGTGGCAAGCAAGGGCAGGCCATGTGCCCGCGCAAATTCGATGCGGGCGCGATTGGCACATTCCTGCTCGCGGATCAAATGGCGCTGCAGTTCGACGTACACATTGCCGGGCCCGAAGATGCCACGCACCGCATCCTCGTCCCGCAAATCGTGCAGCAAGGCGACGAGCCCTGCGGAATGTTCCTCAATGTCCTGCCAGCGCGCCCGCCCCTCGCCCTTGGGCGCACGCAGGTTCATGCCGGTGAGCAGGCGACAGAGGTTGCGGTACCCGACGCGGCTTTGCACCAAGACCGTCAGCCGCCGATCCAGAATCGCGTTCGGCGTCCCCTTCTTGACCCCCTGCTGTTCGAGCGAGACTTCGCAGCCGACCAGCGCGCGCACGCCGGCGGCGCGCGCGGCTTGGAACAAGCGCGGCGCTCCGGAAACCGAATCCCGGTCGCACAGCGCCAAGGCCCCGTGCCCGAGACTCGCGGCCGTCCCGACCAAGTCCTCCGGGTCCGACGCCCCTTCCAAGAAGCTGAACCCTGACGCACTGTGCAGCTCAATGTACATACGCAACCTACCCACGCCGGGCACAGCGCCAAGATCAGTCGTACTCCCCCACGAGGAACCACTCCCCGGTCGTGCGCTCGCAGCAAGCGCGGTAGAGCCCGCCCGCAATTTCCACATCCCATTCCTGGTACTGCCAGCCGTCTGGCGTCCACCACTCGCCCGAAACGTGCCACGGGCCGGCGCACGCTGTCACGGGACCGCGCACGCCCTGCGCTTCGAATTGAGCCGGCCGATCTTCGTGCAGGACCACCCTTGCCGGATGGGACGGCCGGTAGCAGCGAAAGACCAAAGCAGTTCTTGGGGGCGTGGGGGGACAGGCCGGCGCGGGCCGAGAAGACCGCGCAGCGATCGGTTCGGAAGTAGCCAATGCCCGGACGGACGCTGCCCTGCGCCTTGCCTTCGCCCTCTCTGGCGTCGGCCGGAATAGCTTCAGCGCTGCCACGCCCGGTCTGTACGTGTCCGGCACGCTCGGCGCACCGACTCGCTCGCTTCCGACCAAGCCGCCCAGACGTGCCAACATCACCGCCATGCGCTCCGGGCTGGCCGATTCCGGCCCGAACAGGGCCCGCCGCTGGGGGGGGCACTCCACGGGCTTGGCCAACACACACGCACCCTCAACCGCAGCCGGCGGCGGATGTGCCGCCAAATCAATCCGTACAAGCGTCAGCAGAACGTGCGCGTCGCTCAGCGGGGACGGCAGCTCAATCGTGCGCTCAAACTCTCCGCCATCGACCAGCCGCAAACGCGTGGTCAGGCCCGCCACCGCCCAGTCAAGGTCATGCAGCCTGATGCAAAGCTGCTCCAGCATGTCAGCCATGGCCAGCATGAGCGGCTCGAGCGCCTCGATCTCCCAGTCAAAGTCCCGGCTCATCTCCAGCCTTGCCGGCGGCTGGTAGACCTGCAGCGTCGAACTCTCCTTGCCCCGTGCCAGCCGCGCCATGCAAGCCCCGCGCTCGCCGAACCGCTCGGACAACTGTTCAGGCGGCAGCCGCGCCAACTCCCCCACCGCGCGCAGCCCCCAGCGTTTGAGCGTCTTGAGTTCCCCGTCGTCCAGCAGCAGGGTGTCGAGCGGCAGAGCTTGCAGGAAACCCTCCTCTTGGCCTGGGTAGACATGGGTAACGCCTGGCTGCGTGCGCGCCGCGCTAAGGGCGACAAGGCGATTCGCGGCAACGGCGACATTGGCCTTCAGGCCAAGCTCAGCCGCGCCGGATGCCAGATCCTCGGCCACCGCGTACGGATCGCTCAGACCCTTGAAATCGAGGGCGAGCAACCCCGGCGCAACCTCCTCAAAGCGCGGCGTCGACTTCTCCGCCAGTTCCAGCAACAGGCCCTGCACCCGCTGTTCTTCCTTCTCGTCACGATCCAATACCCGCAACGGCTGCAGTTTCCCAGCGCTGGCGTATCGCGCCTGTGCTGCGGCCAAGACCATACCGACACGCACCCCGCACCGCCTGACGCCAGCATCTGCGGCATGCACAAACCGATTAGGGGGCTGCCCGCAAGCAACTGCCGTCGGGCCTGGCCGCTGCTCCCCTCGCTGCAGCGCCGCGACCGAGAAGTCAGGGACGCATAGCGACGCGTACAGAGACGCTGGCTGCGCTCTCCCGCCGGAAACCCCTGCCTTCATGCGGCTCTCCCCGCAGCTTTGCCGTCCGCTCTGTGCGCCCTGTCCTTGACTACTTCGACCTGCAGGTCGATCCCTCCCAGCAGGCCCTCCCATGCGGTGCGCTGACGTCGCAGTCGCAGTACCATGCCCGCAGCGCTGCCGGCAACATGTCTCTCGGCAAGCACGACCAAGGTGGTGGAAGAGCCCTCCACCGCGTGCTTAAGCCGCATCCAAGCCCGCCCCTGCCAGCGGCCCAGCTGGCGTTTGGAAAGTCCTCCGAGATCGATCGCGACAACACCGAACCCGCCCGCCGCCGCGACTAGGTTCGCTGCCTGCCACGCTTCGTCAGATGGTGCATGGCCCCACGCTCCCTGTGGCCCGCGCAGACCCCCTTCTGCGTTGCAACGGATCCACAGCAGCCTTTCCAGCTCGACCCCAGCCTGCTCGGCCGAGCGCTGGTCGAGACAATCCGTGGCATCAACATACGCCGCGATCTCACCTGCTCGGGTCGAGCGAGCCAGTACCGACAGCAACAGTCCAGTGCGTCCAGACGAGCACGACCCGATGACCTCGCAAATCGCACCGCGCAGAAGACCTCCGCCCAGCCGAATGTCGAATTCCTCGATCCCGGTCGGGGCCGCCGCATGGCGAGGTTGAGCTTGCTGCGGTAGGGTATGGCCCAAGCCGTGCTCGCGGATCAGGGCACTGAGAGAGCGGATGTCCGCTGTAGATGATTTATATGCGTTCATTGTTCGTATTTTTTTCGATTACATAGAATAGCCTAGTCTCGTTCGGGATGCAAGTGCTGTCAGGCCACGTTTCCCTCCAGCAGTGCGTCGAAGTGTTGTCGGCTCTTCTGGGGTATTCCCCGCCCCCACCAGGCTCTCGCTAGACGGCTGCCTAGGCCGCTGCGGCGCTCCCCGGTTCTCTCGCTATGAACAGTTCAGCTAGATCCGACGAATCCGACGGACTATTTCAAGATCGTCGTCGCGCTCGGCGCGATACCCCGATGGCATCAATGGCGCACGAATGGCGGATTTACGAGCGTCGCACTTCGACGTAGCCCGCCGCCGCGAAGTCTCCATCAAATGTGAGCGCTTCATTAAGTCGTCGTCTTCGCATGACCTCGAAGCTCACTGCATCGACGAACGAATACGCACGTTCGTCGTGCCGGCGCAACCAGCGACGAGCCTCTTCTTCGACGTCCGGGTCTACATGGACCACAGCCACACGCGGGGACCGATCCAATGCATCGAGAAAGCTCACAGCTACTTCGTGCCCTGCCCGTCGGCGCAAGAATGTCCAAGTTTCTCCGACGATGTGATTACTGCACAGCAGCAAGCTCTGGTCTTCGTGCCAAATCTTCGTTGCTTCGACGTGATGCCGATCACGAGGTACTAGCAGCGCGACCCAGAAGCCAGTGTCGACGAATCTCATGCTCCGTAGACCACATCGTCGACATCTTCAGGATCGATATCGACGGTACCGATCAAAGCTGTTAGCGGATCATTGTCGGCCTGCACCTTCTCGCCATAGCGAGCTGAGACACACTCCCGGATCAGCGAAGCCTTGGAGCGCTTGCGCTTAGCCGCTTCGACTTGAAGTGTATCGTCCAGACTCTCTGGGATATAAATCTGTATACGCCGCATTTGTAGAGTATACATCTATTGAACATGCCATTGCACCAGCAGATAGCTGTCTGCGCTTCGGCGTAAACCCGAAAAGCTCCAGCTGGCGATCGATCTCGGCGTCGAAGCTGCGGCCAATATCTTGGCGGCCAAGACTCTCGCCACCCGAGTGTCAACTTGGGCCGTTGGGCTCTCCACCCGGCACGGCTAGATTCGACGAATCCGACGGACTGTCAATCACCGTCCGCCAACTGATTCTCGAAAACATGGGCTTGGTCCCTGCAGCCGACGGCCAGGTCAAGATCGCCGTCTTGATCGATGTCTCCGAAGACAGCTTCGTGGGCCGGCCCGCTGGTTCCCACACTCCAAGCAGGCTCGCTGGCCAGTCCCTCTGCACTGTTGAGATAGAGAGCCACGCTCCCTCCGTGGGCGTAGTCGGATGCGATCACGTCAAGATCGCCATCTCCGTCCACATCTGCGAATTCGAAGGCGTGAAACGCCGTGTCGGGGCTGCTTTGCCAGCGGACTTCGGCCGTGGCGCCGCCCTCTTGCAGGACCAACTGCACGCTCGTCCCAAGTTCGTCCCTCCACGGCCCCTTGGCACAGAACAGCTCCATTGCACCATCGCCATCTAGATCGCGCCAGTACAGCCGCTGTGTCCACGGACTCTCCAGATCCTCAAAGATCGTGGTTCCCCCGTCGAACTCGCCGTTCGAGTTCTCAAACAGCACGATCTTCCCGCCTCGGTAGGCCGCGGTGATGTCTAGGTCGCCGTCGCCGTCGGAGTCGGCGAATATGGCCGACTCGGAGTACTCTTCGTGGCCCAGCTTTGCGGACACCTGCCGGTCAGGCGTACCAGACTCGTTCACGAACAGGGCGACGCCGTCGATTGGCTCCCCCGCCGCCATCACCATGTCCAGATCGCCGTCCTGATCGAAGTCACCGAAGTCGATCTGGTTCGCGTTAGCGATCAAGCCCGTCTCCCAGTCAGGGGCTTGATTGAACTCTCCGGAGTGGTTGAAGTACAGCGTGCAATAGCTCTCGTGCGTGCCGGCTAGATCCATCCAGCCATCTTGGTTGAAGTCGAGCACATCGATGTGATCGCAGTCGGTGGTCTCGTGAGACTGCCAAAACGGTTCTGCGGCAATCGTCCCAGACTCGTTGCGGTAAGACACCCAGCGGCGCGGTTCGGGAGCGCTCGTGACGAAGTCAAGGTCGCCATCGCGGTCCACATCAACGAAGCGGGCAATCCCATCCCCGCCTGAAGTCTGGGTGCCACTACTCCAGATGGGCTCGTCGGAGAAGATCGGCTCGGCGGAAGGCTCCGTTTCGCCGCCGGAACAGCCCGGCAGAAGCAGCGCAATCCCCGCCAGAAGCAGGAACAGTTCGGCACGTCTCATTTCGTATCCATCCCTCTGGATGGCGCCGCTTCGGCATTCCGACCAATCCGGGGCGCCACGATCACGACGACGATTGTACGCTTGGCGAGATCTCGCTGGACACGGGGACGAGGCGGTTAGGCCGAGCGCGAGGGCGGCACCGAATCAATGATCGAGCGGAACCCGGCCCCACAGCCAAGCTGCAGGGCGTGGTGCGGAGAGGGGGACTCGAACCCCCAAGGGATTGCTCCCACTAGCACCTCAAGCTAGCGCGTCTGCCAGTTCCGCCACCTCCGCATCTCGACAACCGCCCTGCGCTGGCTGTTCCCAGTTCGTCGCGGGCGCGGTCGGCACCTACTGCTCGCCGCCGTCTGCTTCCGATTCAGCCGGCGCAGGCTCCGAAGTCGCCGGGACGAGCGGCTCGGTCTCGGCCGGAGCGGTCTCTTCCGCCGGCGCTTCGCTGCCGACTCCACTGCGGTCGATCACCGACTGGCCGGCGATGTTGCGCCCCTGCCAGATTCCGAGCGTGATCGACGTCAGCATGAACAGCACGGCCGCAGTGGTCGTCGCCTTGGACAAGACTGTGGCAGCACCCCTAGGACCGAAGGCGGTCTGTGACCCCATGCCGCCGAACGCGCCGGCTAGATCGGCCGCCTTGCCGCTCTGCAGGAGCACCACGATGATGAGAAAGAAACTCACCAAGATGTGCAGCGTTGTCAGCAGGATAACCATGTCCCTTCCATTATGCCCCGGGGCTCCCGGCTACGCTCGAACAAGCGCCGCGAAGGACTGCGGATCCAAGCTGGCGCCGCCGACAAGGCCGCCGTCAATGTTGGGACAGCCCAACAGGCCGGTGAAGTTGGACGGCTTGACGCTGCCGCCGTACAGGATGCGCACGTTCCCGGCAGTCGTCTCCCCGAAGCACTCGGCAGCCAGGGCACGGATCTCTCGGTGCGCCGCCTCGGCGATCTCTGGGGTGGCCGTGCGCCCGGTGCCAATCGCCCAGACCGGCTCGTAGGCCAAGATCAGCTCGGCGAACTGCTCGGGCTGCAATGCGCCGACCCCGGCCGTGAACTGCTCCGTCAGGACTGCTTCGGTGTTCCCTGCCTCACGCTGTTCCAGCGTCTCGCCAACGCACACGATGGGCGTCAGGCCGGCGTCCAATGCGGCCAGCGTCTTGAGATGTACAGTGCCATCGTTCTCGCCAAAGTACTGCCGCCGCTCGCTGTGGCCAATGATCACGTGAGTGCAGCCGATCTCGACCAGCATGCCCGCCGAGACCTCGCCCGTGTATGCGCCGCTGGCCTCCCAGTGCAGGTTCTGGGCGCTGACGCGGATGTTGCTACCGCGGGCGGCGGCGACTGTCGCGGCCAGCGCTGGAAAGGTCGGGGCGATGATGACCTCGCGGCCACTGCTGCCAACAATGAGCGGGCTGACTTCATCTACGAACGCCGCCGCTTCGGCGGCGGTCTTGTTCATCTTCCAGTTTCCGGCAACAACGGGCGTGCGCACAGAACTCCTCCGTGGGTTCCAACTCGGGGGACGCGTCGGCGGAGCACCCCGGATCCGACGCAAGTCCCAGCATAGTACAAGTGCGAAGACACCCGACGGCTCGATCCGGCTGAAGCCAATACCGGCCTGCACTACAATTCCTTTCATGCTGTTCAACCCGCGCCTCTGGCTCGCACTCGTGCCATTGCTCTTGGCATGCTCCCCGGCAGCGGAGCAAGACGACAGCCACCCCAACGTGATCGTGTTCGTCAGCGACACGCACCGCTGGGGCGCGATGTCTTTCACGCAGACGCCTGAAGTTCAGACGCCGAACCTCGACGCTCTGAGGAGGCAGGGCGTATCGCTCGACCGCCACTACGTCAACCTGCCGATCTGCACGCCGTTCAGGGCAATCCTGATGACCGGGCGCTGGCCCTACCAGCAAGGGTTGATGGCCAACCACATGTCTCTGGCCGAACGCGTTGACATGCCGGAAGGCGAATCGACCAAGGGAACTGTCGCGTGGGCGTTTCGCGATGCGGGTTATGCCACCGGGCACTTCGGCAAGTGGCATCTCGGCGGCCGGGACGCGCGGCCGTTCGGATTCGATAAGTCGATCGTCTGGTTGGGCACTAACAACCACCGCAAGTGCAGCTATGCAGTCGACGGCGGCGAAGCAGTGCAATGGGAGGGCCTGTCGAATTCCACTGACACATCGGCTCAAGCGCTGGAATGGATCGAGCAGGTTTCCAGCCAGGGCAGGCCGTTCTTCGCAATCATCTCGGTGAATCCCCCGCACGGTCCGTTCCACGATGCCCCCGACGACATGAAGGCCCTGTACCCGGACGAGCAGGCACTTCCGTTCCACCCGCTGGACATCACGCGGGACTTCGAGCAGCACCGTGACTACCACGCCCTGATCAGCGGCATGGACCGCGATGTCGGCACGGTGGTGGAACGCCTAGACGAACTAGGCCTAGCGGACTCGACCCTCCTTGTCTATACATCCGACCACGGCGGTATGACGGGTATCGATGGCGTGGCCTACGGGCAGAAGCGCCACCCCAACGACGAATCGGCGAGGATCCCCTTTGTCGCGCGCTGGCCTGGCCGCATTCCCGCTGATGTCACGCTGGAAGCGCCGACCTCAACGATTGACGTCTTCCCAACGCTGGTGTCGCTGGCGGGTCTGAGCGATAACGACTTGGGGCCCTCTGCCGCATACGTCAACTCGCTGCCGGGCACCGACCTGGCGGGACTGTTGCGCGACGAGCCGTCGGCACCCCGGCCCGACTCGGTGTTTCTGGCACACCCCTCGAACATGAACAACCGCGGCAGCCGCCATGAGATCATCTGGCGCGCCGTGGTCACCGATGACTTCACATATGCGGTCACGACCGAGGGCGAGCACCGCCTGTGGGCGAACTCCGACGGCTATCAGGCCGACAACCTGCTCGGTGATCCCTTGCACCTCGATACTCGAAAACAGCTCTGGGCGCGGCTGGACCGCTGGATGGACGAGGCCGAGCGCCCGTTCTACGACAACTGGTTCGCACGTGCCGCCGAGAACGAAGTGGCCGCGTGGAACACAGAGCACGGATTGAAGGAGCACGGCGCTGATCGCGCAGCGGGGCGCGCCGCCGTGTTCGACATGTCGGCATCAAGGCCCGAATAGGGCACCTACTGTCAATTCAGCCTCTCCGAGTCCGGCTTCATGGCAGCGGGGCCGGCATCCCCTCGAGCTTCCAATTGGGATTGTCCAGCAGACTCCAAGACCCGACGAAGGGATACGTGTCCCACGGCGCCTCGCCCCGCTGGCGCGGATCCCCGTGTTCCTGCAGGTAGGCGTTGAGTTTCCACTGCAGTTCCTGCTTGATCCGGGCCCAGGAGGGATCGGCCGCGATGTTGCGCAACTGGTCTGGGTCGCTCTGGATGTCGTACAGTTCCTCCGCCGGACGGCGCCCGTAGGCCATTAGGTAATAGGGCCGGATCTCTGGATCCAACGCGTTGGCCATAAGGAACGCCTTCGTCACGCCGCGATCCACATCGCCGAAGAAGCCCTGCGGCGGAGCATTGTAGTCAGGGTCGCCAGCTGGCCAGCGGTCCGGCTCGTAGTTGCGTATGTAGGCGTATTTGTGGGTGCGGATGGCCCTCATCGGATAGCCCACGCCGCCTCGCCTGGCGATCGTGTGGCGCTCAAAGGCGACCACCACGAAATCCCGCGAGGCATCAACCAGACCCGACTTCTCAGAGCGGGCGATGCGCCACAGGCTGCGCCCCGACATTACCTCCGGCACGGGTACCGCCGCAGCGTCCAGGATCGTGGGCGCAAGATCCACCAAACTGGCCAAGTCGTCCACCTTGCGACCGCCGGGAATCACGCCCGGAAGACGCATGGCGAGCGGCACCTGGATTCCAGAGTCATATAAGTTGCACTTCGAGCGCGGCAGCGGATTGCCGTGGTCGCTCGTGACGATCACGAGGGTGTTGTCGAGCTCGCCCGCATCCTCAAGCGTTTTCAGAGCACGGGCCAAGTGGCGATCGAAATGCTCGATCTCGATCCCGTAGTCCAAGATTTCGCCGCGCACTTCTGGACGGTCGGGCAATGCGCCGGGCAGCCTTGCGTCCTCGAGTCTCTTGCCGGCCCGCTGCCACGCTCCGATGTCGTACCGCTGGTGGGGTTCGGAAGTTCCCAGCCAGAAGAAGAACGGCTTGCCCTGATCGCGATTGGCGAAGAACTCCTCGAAGTTGGCCGCGTAGTCAAGTTCGTTCAGCCCGGGACGGCGATCCGCTTCCGGAAGCTTGTGCGTGGTGATTCGTCTTCCGAAGATGTCACGATCCCAGCCGTCCAGCCTGCCGGGCCCCCAAGTCTTACCGGTGGCACCGAGCTCGTAGCCCGCATCCGCCAAGAGCAGCGGGAACACCGTGAACTTCGACCGCAGGATCCCGAGCAGGATCCCGCCTTCCTCGACTTCCCAGATGTTCCGTCCGGTCAGGATCGCGCTGCGCGACGGGGCACAGGACGGGGCAGCTGTCGCCGCATAGCTGAACAACACGCCCTCACGAGCGATCCGGTCGAAGGCGGGGGTCTTGTTGGAAGTATCGCCATACGCTCCGGCGTGCATCGCCGACTGGTCGTCCGAGATTGCAAAAAGGACGTTCGGGCGATCCGTTTGGGCGATCGCGGAACCCGCAAGAACGATAAGCAGAAATGGCAGTTTCGACATGGCTGTCGGCCCCATTATGGCAAGGCAGGTCACTGACGATCGCTGCTGCACGGCTACGATATGCGACTCGGCTAGATGGCACCCGAAGCTCACGCAGCAAATGACCTCGCCCAACTGCTGATTCCGGCGCAAGAACGTGCTGATCTACACACGATCGCCGTAGCAGGCTCAGGGATCCTCCCCTCGTGAACGAGTTCTGAGGCGGGTTGCTGCGGCTAA
>JAPPMG010000001.1 GCA_028819215.1 Bryobacterales bacterium | reverse complement strand
GATCGTGCCCACGTTCACGTGCGGCTTCGAGCGATCAAACTTTTCCTTTGCCATGGTTTCCCTCTCCTCGTCGATGTGCTCGTAGACTCAGTTGATGACACTGCCGCGCATGCGGCTGACGATCTCGTCCTGCACAGCCGACGGCGCCAGCTCGTAGGTGTGCAGATGCATGGTGTAGCTGCCGCGGCCCTGCGTCTTCGAGCGCAGGTCCGTGGCGTACCCGAACATCTCTGCCAGCGGCACGAAGCCGCGTATGACCTGGGTGGAACCGCGCAGGTCCATGCCCTCGATCCGGCCGCGCCGCGAGTTGATGTCGGCCATCACGTCGCCGACGTACTCCTCCGGGACGACGACCTCGATGGCCATGACAGGCTCGAGCAGGGCCGGCTTGGCCCGCTGGGCCGCGTCCTTCCAAGCCATCGAGCCGGCGACCTTGAAGGCCACCTCCGAACTGTCCACATCGTGCGTCGATCCGTCATACAGGCAGATCCGCACGCCGACCGTCTCGTAGCCCGCCAGCAGTCCGTTGCCGAGCGCCTCCCGGACGCCCTTTTCCACGGCGGTCACGAACTCCTTCGGAATCGCGCCTCCGAAAATCTCGCTCTCGAATTCGACCTCGCCGCCCTCGATCGGCTCGATCCGGATCTTGCAATGGCCGTACTGGCCGCGCCCGCCGGTCTGGCGCACGAAGCGGCCCTCCCCGTCGGCCGCCTTGCGGATGGTCTCGCGGTAGGCGACCTGCGGCCGGCCGATGTCTGCGGCCACCCGGAACTCGCGCAAGAGACGGTCGACCAAGATCTCCAGGTGCAGCTCGCCCATGCCCGACAGGATCGTCTGGCCCGTCTCGGCATCGGACTGCACGCGGAAGGTGGGGTCCTCCTGCGACAGCTTGGTCAGTGCCATGCCGATCTTCTGCTGGTCGGCCTTCGTCTTGGGCTCCACCGCCAGCGACAGAACCGGGTTGGGGAACTCGATCTGCTCGAGCACGACCGGCTGCTCCGCGTCACAGATGGTGTCACCCGTCTGGACTGTCTTGAGGCCGACCACCGCAAGGATCTCGCCGGACTGGGCGTCGGTCACGTCCTCGCGCTTGTTGGCGTGCATGCGCAACAGCCGGCCCACGCGCTCCTTGCGCCCCTTGGACACGTTGTAGACGTTGCCCCCGGCCCGGAATTCCCCGGAATAGACCCGCAGGAACGCGAGCTGGCCAACGAACGGATCCGTGAGGATCTTGAAGACCAGGGCGGAGAACGGGGCGTCGTCGCGGGCCTCGCGGCTGACCGGCTCGCGGCCGTCTAGGCTCCTGCCTTGCACCGGCGGGACGTCGGTCGGGGACGGCAAGTAGTCCACGACCGCGTCGAGCAGCCGCTGCACTCCCTTGTACTTGAAGGCCGAGCCGCACAGCACGGGCGTGATGCGCATCGCAATGGTCGCGCGCCGGATCGCCGCCTTGAGCTCGCCGACATCGACCTGCCCCCCCTCTTCGACGTACAGGTCGAACAGCCGCTCGTCGTCCTCAGCGACCTTCTCGATCATCTTCTTGCGCCGGTCCGCCGCCTCGGCGGCCAGGTCCGCGGGAATCTCGCCGACCTCGTACTCCGCGCCGAGCGTCTCGTCCTTCCAGAAAATGCCGCGCATTTCGACGAGGTCAACCACCCCGCGCAGGCGGTCTTCCGAACCGATCGGAAGCTGGATTGCGACCGGGTTGGCCTTGAGTCGATCCACCATCGTCTGCACGGCGTAGTCGAAGTTGGCACCGACCCGGTCCATCTTGTTGATGAACGCGAGGCGCGGAACCTGGTACTTGTCGGCCTGGCGCCAGACCGTCTCCGACTGGGGCTGGACGCCGGCGACAGCGTCGAACAGCGCGATGGCACCGTCGAGCACGCGCAGCGAGCGCTCGACCTCCGCGGTGAAGTCGACATGGCCCGGCGTGTCGATGATGTTGACCTGGTGATCGCGCCAGAAGCAGGTCGTGGCGGCCGATGTGATCGTGATCCCGCGCTCCTGCTCCTGCTCCATGTAGTCCATGGTCGCGGTGCCGTCATGCACCTCGCCCATGCGGTGCAGGCGCCCGGTGTAGTACAGGATGCGCTCCGTGGTGGTGGTCTTGCCGGCATCGATGTGCGCGGCGATGCCGATGTTGCGGTAGCGCTCGACTGGGACGGTGCGGGGCATCGGAACTTGCTCTGAACTCGGGGATCGGGGCTACCAGCGGAAGTGCGCGAAGGCCTTGTTGGCCTCTGCCATGCGGTGGACGTCGTCCTTCTTCTTGATGGTGGTGCCGCGCCCCTGCGCGGCTTCCAGCAGCTCGTAACCGAGGCGGTCTGCCATGCGGTTCTCGCTGCGATTGCGGGCGTTTCCGATCAGCCAGCGCAGCGCGAGCGACTGGCGGCGGTTCGGCCTGACCTCGATCGGCACCTGGTAGTTCGCTCCGCCCACGCGGCGCGACTTCACCTCGACGACCGGCTTGGCATTCTCCACCGCCTTCTTGAAGATTGGCAGCGGGTCCTCGCCGGTGCTGCTGCGGATCCTCTCCATCGCCTCGTAGAAGATGCGCTCCGAGACGGACTTCTTGCCGTCCCACATCATGCAGTTGATGAACTTCGACACCAAGGTCGAGTTGAAGACCGGGTCCGGCACCGGGACGCGAACGGGAACTTCTCGCCTGCGCGGCATGGCTGCTGTTCCTCCCTAGCTCACTTCTTCGGGCGCTTGGCGCCGTACTTGCTGCGCGCTTGGCGCCGGTCCTCGACGCCGGAAGCGTCCAGCGTCCCGCGCACCACGTGGTAGCGGACGCCGGGCAGGTCCTTGACGCGGCCACCGCGAATGAGCACGATCGAGTGCTCCTGCAGGTTGTGGCCGACACCCGGGATGTAAGTGGTGACTTCGATGCTGTTGGTCAGCCGCACGCGGGCGACCTTGCGCAGCGCGGAATTCGGCTTCTTGGGTGTGACCGTGTACACGCGCGTGCAGACGCCGCGCTTCTGGGGGCACTTTTGCAGGGCGGGCGAAGACGTCTTGTACTTCGGCGCCTTGCGGCCCTTGCGGACCAATTGGCTGAATGTCGGCACGATCCTGGCTACCTCCCCGCGATGTCTCCGGCCACGCCCGCCACGTCCGCCGCGGAGCGCATGCATGACGCACGCGCTCCCCGCGCATTCGCAAAGCTAAGTTGAGCCCCTGCTCGCTCCGCCATAACGAGTCCCGGCTGGGACCTTCTCGGCATCGGCTCGCGCGGGGCGGCACCCCCCGAGGCCCGGCTGCGGGCCCCGTCCAACCCCCGGCCCAAGCACCTAAGGGACTCGCCCCGCGGGATCGGCCGGTACGCTACAAGCGCTGACACGCTCCCGCGGCTCCGGTTCGGAATCGGAACCCCGCGAACGCGTTCTAATCACTTCCTCAATCCATCATATAGGGTCGCGCGCGCGGCGGTCAAGCGCTGCCCGAAGACTGCTCCCCGGCGAGCGGGGTCCACTCGCGACGCCGTCCCTTCAGACTAGCACATGGCAGCCTGCGGCCGGGTGCGAAACCGCTGCTCAGGTCAGACCGCTCGCGACAGCACCCTACTCCTCGGCGTGACCGTCCACCACGATCCCGACGACAGTGTCGGCCACCGGCACGTCGAGCACCCAATGCTCGTAGTCGTTCTCCCAAAGGTGCGGCCCCTGATCGCCCTCGGGCAGCTCAATGCGCGCCACGGTGGGGTGCGGGTTGCCGACATCGGCGCTCAGTTCCACGATGCCGTCAAAGTCGAAGTTGCGAGTGACCTCCAGGTCCTTCCCCACAGGGGCCAGCAGTCCGAAGTCGCGGCTCGCGGCGACGCCCATGTGATTGCCGTCCTCCGGGTGGAGGCCGAAGCGCAGCGTGTACACGCCCGCAGGCACGGACTGCTCGCGGAAATCCGAGCCCTGCCCCACGAACTCCAGCACGCCCAGGAACGCGCCCTCGGGGACGTTGTCGAAGCGCACTCCGAAACCGCTGGCGGGGTCTCCCTCGAACGGCGCGGTGCGCATCCAGAAGCGCATCACCACCGCATCGCCAGACTTGACAGCGACACCTTCGCCGGTGACCAGCTCGCGCGTCGCTTGCGGCACGCTGTCGGGCAGCGGCGCACCGCTCTCGGCCGTGTACTTCTGGGCCAGCACCGCTGGCAGCAGGGCAAGCGCCCCAAGAACCATCGCAAAGCTGCAGCAGCGTCGCATCCAAGTCTCCTCGCGAACTCTGCCGGCCGGGCCGGCCGGCACTTGAAAAAGGGGATAAGCCGGAGCCGCCAACGGTGGCGGCCCCGGCACGGAACCTATCCAGCCTGTGTGGCGGGAGGCCTAGCTTCCGCTTACGGCGAAAGTGCCCAGATAGGCACTCGAGCGCCGGTACTCGCGCATCTGGTGGCCGAGGCCGTCGCCGCGGAAGGACTGCTCGATGGCGAACGCAGGCATGGCGTGATCCAGCGCGACCAGGGGCTCGTAGTAGATGTCGTCAAGGTGGCAGAGCGAATCGCTGCCGCGGATCTCCCGCGTCTCCAGCGAGACAATCTCCCCCGCGCGAAGGGTCGCCACGCGGTCATGCAGGCTTCCGTGGAAATCGATCTCGATCGGGGCCGTGTCGGTGTGGACCACGTTGGCCACCAGCGGGCCGGCCTGCGCCTTGACGAACGCCGCCAAGGCCCCGCGCTGCAGCACGGAGGTGGCTTCGTCGAAGATCAGCATCGATTTCGCCGGGAGCGGGTCGCCGAACGGATTGCCGATGGTGGACGTCGCGTTGACCACGGCCACAACCCTCGTGTTCGCCAGGGACACCCCCCTGAAGCTGCCCTGCTCAATGTCCCACGCCATCACCGCGAGATCGCCGGTGATACCGACTTCGCTATTGGCGAAGCAATGCGAGGCGTAAATCTCGGCGTTGCGCGATTCGATGTAGCTGCCGCGGATCTCGGGACCGGACAGCGTGGCAGCGGAAAGCGCTCCAGCCGTCAGAGCGAGGCAGAGAACTGCTAGGCTGGCCAGACGGATTGTTCTCATGATTGGTACTCCTTCAGTGAATCTTCACGCCCGAGGCTGGTCGGGCACCATTGATTCTACACAATGCAGCGATCAGATCGCGAGCCGGATCTGAAAGAAACCGCCCGCCCCGCAGATTAATCGCCCTCGGCAGGCTGCAAAGGCTCGTGCACGAAGCCCTTGCGGCGCCTTGTCAGCTTTTCTGCGATCTCCTCCAAGGTGGCATACACCACGGGGATGAACACGAGCGTGATCAGCGTGGAGGTCAGCAGCCCGCCGATCACCACGCGCGCCATGGGCACTTGCAATTCCGACCCCTCCCCTAGGCCGAGCGCCATCGGCGTCAGGCCCAGGATGGTCGTGATCGTGGTCATCAGGATCGGCCGCAGGCGCCGGCCTCCGGCTGTTATGACCGAGTCCATGATTCCGTACCCGTGGTCGCGGCGCAGCTGGTTCGTGTAGTCAATCAGCACAATCGCGTTGTTGACGACGATACCCACCAACACAATCACGCCCAGGAATCCCTGCATGTTGAAGGTGGTGTCGGTGATCACCAGCATGGTGACGATCCCGATGGCCGCCAGCGGGATCGAGAACAGGATGATGAACGGGTCGCGCAGCGACTCGAACTGCGCCGCCATCACCATGTACACCAGCAGCAGCGCCAAGATGGCCGCGAATGTCAACTGCCGGAAAGATTCCTGCTGGTCCTCCCACTCTCCGCCAAAACGGATCTCATAGCCGTCGGGCCGGTTGATCTGCTCAACCTCGACGCGCAGGTCGGCAATGACCTCACCCAAGCTGCGGTCACCGATCGTACCCGTAACGTAGACGATGCGCTCTTGGTCGACCCGGTTGATTTCGACCGGGCCCTCTTGGCGGTTCAGCCGAACCACGTCGTTGGCATAGATGAGGTCGCCGCTCGGCGTCCGCAGCGGTATGCGCCCGACCTGGCCCAGCTGGAGCCGGTCCTCCTCGCGCAGGCGCACCACGATGTCGTACTCGTCGCCCTCTTCGCGATAAAAGGTCGAGCGGCGCCCGCCGACGGCGGTCTCGAGAGTAGCCGCCACTTCCGCAACCGACATGCCCATGCTGGCGGCCTTGAGCCTGTCGACACGGACCAGCATCTCCGGCGAGCCGGGCCGACGGCTGACCTGCGCCTCCTCCACGCCGTCCACGGACAACATGGCGTCGCGCACCTGCAGGGCGAGGGCGGCCGTAGTCTCGGGCGCATAGCCGCGGATCGTGACTTGCAGGCGGTCGTCGCTGTTATCGCCGCCGCCGCGCCGCCGCCCGAAGTTGCCGCTGGAGATGCGCGTGCGGAGCTGCACGCCGGGTGCCACCGCCATCAGCTTGGGCCTGAGCATGTTGGTGATCTCGCGAGCCGTGCGGTCGCGCTGGCTCTGGTCCACCAGCGTGATCCGCAGTTCTCCGATGTGGGTGGCGATCGAGCGGAACGGGCTGTCGCTGCCGGCCTCGGTCATGATGTAGTCGACCTCGGGCACGTCGCGCATGACGATCGCCTCCATGCGGTCGACGATCTCCTTGGTCACCTCCGCCCGCGTGCCAGGCTCGGATTCCAGGTTGATGCGGATCTGGCCCTCGTCAACCTGCGGTTCCAACTCGACGCCGATGTAGCCGGTCAGCCAGATCGCGCAGACAAACAGCGCGACGGCCGCTCCCGTCACCACAAGCCGGTTGGCCAGCGCCCAACGGATCAGCTCCGAGTAGTTCCGGGACAGCCCGGACATGGCCCGCTCGGCATGGCGCAGGATGCGTATGCCGCCACTGGCTGTGCCCTTGCGGCGCGAGCACAGCGCGGGCACGACTGTCAGCGCCACGATCAGCGAGCACAGCAGCGAGAAGCTGACCACGTATGCCAGCTGCTGGAACGTCTGCGCAGCGTAGCCGCCGATGAACATCACCGGCACGAACACGGCGATCGTCGTCAGGGTGGACGCCGTGATCGCCATCGCCACCTCGCGGCTTCCCACGAGTGCGGCCTGGCGGGACGCGGTGCCCTCCTCGCGATGGCGGTAGATGTTCTCCAGCACCACGATGGCGTTGTCGACAAGCATGCCCACTCCGAGGGCCAGCCCGCCGAAGGAAACGGTATTGAGCGTGAAGCCGTTGAAGTACATCAGTGCGAAGGTCGAGACCACCGAGATCGGTATCGCCGCACCGATGATCAGGGTGCTGGACAGGCTGCGCAGGAACAGCAGCAGCACGACCACCGCCAGGACCGCGCCGACGGCGGCCGCGGTCTGGACATTCCGGATCGCGGCGGTGATGAAGTCCGCGGTGTCCATAGTCTTGTCGATCTTGATGTGCGGATAGTCGTGGTGGATCTCGGCAACCTCTTCCCAGACCGCATCGGAGACCTTGACCGTGTTGGAACCGGACTGCTTGAACATGATCAGTCGCAGCGCCGGGGAACCGTTGACGCCCACGTAATGGCGGATATCAGGGTGTGAATCGTCGACTTCCGCGATGTCACGCACATAGACGGGGACGCCGTCCCGGGTGGTCAGCGCCACATCCAGGAGTTGGTTGACATTCTCAAACTCGCCGCTAGTTCGCAGCAGAACGTCGAAGCGACCCTCCTTCACCGGACCGACCGGGCGGTTGAGGTTCTCGTCGCGCACCGTGTTGACCACCTGGGCCACCGACATGTCGAGGGCGCGCAGCTTCTCCAAGTTCAGATCGATGTGAATCTCGCGGCGCAGGCCGCCGCCGACGCGCACCTGGCCGACCCCCTTGATGCGCTCGAAGCGGTACAGGATGTTCTTCTCGGTGAACATCCGCAGCTCGCGCGCATCCATTTCCTCGGTGGCCACCGTCAGGAACATGATCGGGAACTGCGTCACGTCGAACTTGAAGATCGTCGGTGGTTCGATCTCGTCCGGCAGCGACCGGCGCCCCCGGTCCAAGCGCGAGCGCACCTCGTCAGCGGCAACCTCGATGTCAGTGCCGAAGACGAACTCGATGCGCACCGAGGAGCGGCCCTCGCTAGAGGTAGAGGTGACCCGCTCCACGCCCGGGGCTGCGGAAACGATCTGCTCCATCGGCCGGCTGATGAGCGTCTCAATCTCCTCTGGGCCGACGCCCTCGTAGTCGGTAGTGACGCTCAGCGTGGGATAGTTCACCTCCGGCATCAGATCGACCGGGATCTCGGTGAATGCGATGAAGCCAAGCAACAGGCAGACCATCACTGCCATCAGCACGGTAACCGGCCGCTTGATCGAAAACTCAGGAAGGCTCATCTGTGATTCCTCGCAATGGCCGCCGCAATTTACGTCGGCTGGCACGCCGGGCAGGCCCGGCTGACCCAATGTATATGGCGCAACCTTAACGGTGCGCGGTTACCCCTGCGCAAATCAGTCGCCCGCGGTGGACTCGGCGGGTCGCATGACCGGCCGAGGCACCCGCCGTCCGGAGAACAGCTCCTCGAACGCGACATACATGACTGGGATGAACACCAGCGTGATGACCGTGGATGTCACCAACCCGCCAATGACGACGCGAGCCATCGGCGCCTGCAATTCCGAGCCCGCGCCGAGACCGAGCGCCATCGGCGCGAGGCCCAGCACCGTCGTTATGGTAGTCATCAAGATCGGGCGCATCCGGCGCATGCCGGCCGTCACGGCGGCACGGTGCAGGCCCAAGCCCTGATCGCGGCGCAACAAGTTGGTGTAGTCCACGAGCACGATCGCGTTGTTGACCACGATGCCGAGAAGGACGATCACGCCCAAGAAGGCCTGTTGGTTGAAAGTCGTTTCGGTGAGCAAGAGCGCCAAGACAACGCCGATGGCCGCCAGCGGCACCGAGAACAGGATCAGGAAGGGGTCCCTGAGCGATTCGAACTGCGCCGCCATGACCATGTAGACCAAGATCAGGGCCAAGACAGAGGCGAAGAAGAGGTTGCGGAAGGTCTCCTGCTGCTCCTCGTACTCGCCCCCGTACTCGATCGAGAAGCCCTCGGGCATCGCCAGCTCCCCGAACTGCGTCGCCAGATCGTCTACGACGCTCCCCAAGTCGCGGTCCGACAGCGCTCCTGAGACGAACAGCCGCCGCTCCTGATTCACCCGGCTGATGTAGGTCGGGCCTTCTTGGCGGCGCAATTCGATGACGCTACCGGCCGTGATGGTCGTGCCCAGGGGCGTCGTCAGGGGGATCTGCCCCACATTGCCCAGATCGAGCCGATCCTCCTCGCGGAGACGCACCAAGATGTTGTACTCGTCGCCCTCCTTGCGGTACATCGAGCTGCGCGCACCGCCAATCGCCGTTTCCAGGGTGAGAGCGATCTCGGACACATTCAGGCCCATGTCGGAAGCGCGCACGCGATCCACCTCGACCAGCATTTCCGGCATCCCGGGGCGCTGGCTGATCGCGGGCTCGGCGATTCCCGGAGTGCGCTCCATGACCTCGCGTATGGTCTCGGCCAGCTGGGCCGCCGTGTCGATGTTGTGCCCGCGAATCTCGACCGAGAGGCGGTCGTCGTCGGAGTCGCTGCCCCAGTTCCGGAACATTCCGCCGGACACGCGGGTCCTGACCATCATGCCCGGCTGGATCTGCAAGAGCGCGCGCAGCTCGTTGGCCACGTCGCGAGCCGACCGGCCGCGCTCGGCCTTGGGCACGAGGTTCAGGCGCAACTCGCCAAGGTGGGCACCAGACCCGCTGCTACGCGAGCTGCCGCCCGCCGTCACCATGGCCGTGGCAATCTCCGGCGCGGCTTCCATCGCGACCACGCGCAGATGCTGCATCACGCTGTCGGTGACCTCAACGCGCGTGCCTGGCTCGAGCTCTACACTGACACGGACCTCGCCCTCGTCGACTTCCGGCTGCAACTCGACGCCTAGGTACGGCACCAAGTACACCGCCAGCGCGAGCAGCAGCGCCGCTACCAGGACCACCGGGGCCTTGTGGCCGAGCGACCATTGCAGCGCTCCGCCATAGGCGGCGGCCATGTTGCGCTGCCATGTGCGCGCCAGATGATTGAGCTGCGTGACCTGCGCGCTAGGCTTGCGGCCGCTGGCCAGCTTGGCGCACAAGCCCGGCACCACAGTCAGCGCGACCACCAGCGAGCACAACAACGCGAAGCTGACCACGTAGGCGAGCTGCTTGAAGGTCTGAGCGGCGAGTCCTCCGATGAACAGCACCGGCACGAAGACCGCCACCGTCGTCAGCGTGGAGGCGGAAATCGCCATCGACACCTCGCGGCTGCCATCAACCGCCGCGTTGAACGCGGACTTGCCTCCTTCGCGATGGCGGTAGACGTTCTCCAGCACCACGATCGCGTTGTCAACCAGCATCCCCACTCCCAGCGCCAGCCCTCCGAACGAGACGGTGTTGAGCGTGAATCCGTTGAAGAACATCAGCGCGAACGTGGCGATGACTGAGATCGGGATCGCCATCCCGATGATCAGAGTGCTGGACACGCTGCGCAGAAAGAACAGCAGCACCACTACCGCCAGGCCGGCGCCCTGCAACATGGCGCCCCGAACGTTGTCGATCGAGGCGCGGATGAAGTCGGCGCTGTCGCGGGTCTTCTCGATGCGGATGTTGGGGAAGGCCTCGTGGATGCGATCCACTTCGACCCACAGACCGTCAGAGACCTGGACCGTGTTCGCCCCGGCCTGCTTGTAGACGTACATGCGCACGCCGGGCTGGCCGTCCACGCTCACCATATAGTCGACGTCCTCGTGGCTATCGTCGACCGTGGCGATGTCGCGCACGTGCACCGGCACGTTGTTGCGCGTTGTCAGCACGACGTCACGAATCTCCTCAAGGCTCTGGAACTCGCCGCGCGTGCGCAGCAGCACCTCGAAACGGCCCTCGTCGACCGGGCCGACCGGACGATTCATGTTCTCCTGCCGCAGGGTCTGGACCACGCGCGGGATCGAAAGGTCGAGCGCCCGCAGCTTCTTCAGATCCAGATCGACGTGAATCTCGCGGCGCAAACCCCCGCGGACCGTGAACGCGGCGACTCCCGGCACGCGCTCGAGTCGGGGCTGGATCTGCTTCTCAACGTAATGCCGCAAATCCTTCGGACCCATGTCGCGGGCCGAAACCGCCAAGTACATGATGGGGTACTGCGAGGAGTCGTACTTGTACATGGTCGGCGGATCCATCTCCTCCGGCAAGTAGCGGCGCCTGCGGTCCAGCCGGGTGCGCAGCTCATTGGCCGCTTCGTCGATGTCGACCCCGTAGTCAAAGCCGACGCGAACGTAGCACAGGCCCTCATATACGGAACTGGAAATGCGCTCCACGTGCGGGGCCGACGAGAACGCCTCTTCGAGCGGGCGCACCACCAGCGTCTCCATCTCTTCGGGGGCGACTCCGGGGTACTCGGCCCTTACGCTGATCGTCGGGTAGACGGTCTCCGGCATCAAGTCGACGGGGATGTTGACGAACGCAACCGCGCCGAGCAGGATGGCGACCAGGCACGCCATCAAGACGGTCACAGGGCGCTGGATGGATGCAGTCGAGAGGCTAAAGTTCACAACTCACCCTGCCCAATCATAGCTCGCTCAAGACTCGCGAGGAAGATCACGTTGCGCCGCAACAGGCGCTTGAGCCGGGAAGATCGGCCGGCCGGCCACAAAACACCTAGCTTGCGCTCTTGGTCGCGGCCTTCTTGGTCGCGCCGGCACCGCCGCCCGGGCCACCGCCAGGGCCGCCGCCACCCCCGCGCCCGCCGCCCGCACCGGTGCTAATGCGGTCGCCATCGCGCAGCATGGTTGCCCCGCGGCCAACGATGCGCGTGCCAGCGTCCAAGTTCGCCAGGACCTCGATCTGGCCCTCGCGGGTGAGCCCCGTCTCAATGACGCGAAATACCGGCCGGTCCTGCTCGTCAGGGACGATATAGACGCCCGGCTGCTGGCCGCGATAGACCAAGCCGTCCCGCGGGATCAGGGTGGCCTCGCGAGTCGAGCCCAAGTCCAGCGTGATGCGGGCGAACATCTCGGCCTTGAGTACCGACTCTGGGTTGCGGATGTCGATTTCGATGATCGCGCTGCGGGTCGCCGCGTCGAGCACCGGCGCGATGCGGGCGATGCGGCCTTCGAATTCTTGCCCGGGGATGGCATCGACGTGCACAGCCGCCGTGGCGCCGACCGCCAGCTTGTCGATGTTTCGCTCGGGCACGTTGCCGCGCGTGACCATGGTCGACAGGTTCACGATCTGGATGATCGGGCTGCCCGGGGTCACGAGCGCGCCCGGGTCGACATAGCGGGCCGACACCAAGCCGCTCATCGGCGCGTAGATCTTGGCCTGCTCGAGCCGGATGCGCAGCTCGGTCAGTTCGGCGGTGGATTGTTCGAGCTGGGCCTCTGCGAGTTCGACCTGGGCCTCCAGCACCTCCAGCGAAGTCTGGGACTGCTGGTATTCCTGGGGCGAGAGCAGGTCTTCGTCGAAGAGCAGCTTGGCGCGGTCAAGATCCGCCTTGGAGCTGGCCAGCTCGGCCTTGCGGGCGGAGATGTTTGCCTCGCTCACCGAATAGGACGCTTCCGAGCGCCTGACCTGCTGCTCCAACTCGTCGACTTCGATTTCCGCGACGACCGCGCCCAGCTCCACCAAGTCGCCAACCAAGAAGTTGATCCTCTCGATGCGCCCGGTGATCTTCGGGTTGATGTCGACGGTCTCTTTCGGCTTCAGCGAGCCGGTCAGCAGCAGCTCCTCCCGGATTGACCCGATGCGGGCCTCGGTCACGTCGACGTTGATGACACGGCCGCCGGCCTTCTTCTTGGCAGGAGCGTTCGCCAGCTGGTTGGCCTCGTAAACCCTGCTGCCCACCAAGTAGACGATCGCGATGCCGAACAGGATGGCGATGATGCGCTTCTTGGACATAGTCTGCGGGGCGAGTGGACGCACCGCCCCTTGGTTAAGAATGGCGGATTACCTGCCGGTGGGGTTACGACTAGAAGTCTAGCCGATCGCCAAGACGCAGCCCATGGGCGTCGGACTGGCCGGCAGCCAGCTCCAGCACGTAAACCGAGTTCGCATTGCCGCCGTAGCTCGGGCAGCCGTCCGGATCGCTCGAGCCGCAAGGCGGCGCAGAGCGGACGATCTCGACGATGCGGTGCGCGCCGTCCATCCAGATGATGTCCAGCGCAATCAGGCACTGATACATCCAAAACGAACGCTGCGCCGAGCGGCTGCTGACAAACAGCATGCCGCGGTCCGGCGGCAGCTCGGCGCGGAACATCAACCCGCGCGCCTGCTCTGCGGACGAAATCGCCAATTCGGCCTCGATGAGCGCTCCGTCGGGCAGCGTGACCTCGGTGGTCGGGAGCTGCGCCTGCCCCGCGCCGGGCGCGACCGCCGGCGGCGGCCCGCTGCAAGCGGCCGACAGGACCAGAGCAAGAATCGCCGACGGCACCAAGGCCGGGAGACCGAGGCGAGGCGCAGCGCGCTGTCCGCGCAGTAGCATGCGGGCCTAGTACTTTAGCAGCCGCTCCATGGCAAGCTTGACGGATTCCTCCGAGGGCAGGGTCTCGCGCTCGAGACTGGCCGCCGACGGGACGAAGCAATCCTTTGCCCCGACGCGGGCGACAGGAGCGTCGAGGTGGTCGAAGCAATGCTGCGAGATCTCGGCGGCAACCTCGGCCCCGAATCCCATGGTAAGGCTGTCTTCGTGGGCCACCAAGACGCGGTTGGTGCGCCGGACGCTCGCGAACACGGCCTGCTTGTCCCACGGGATGATGGTGCGCAGGTCGATCACTTCCACAGAGCCGGTGCCTTCCTCGGCCAGTGCGTTGGCGGCCGCCTCGGCCTGGTGCACCGTGTAGCCCCAGGCAACAACCGTCAGATCGCTGCCGGGACGCCGCGTCGAAGCCTTGCCGAACGGGATCAGATAGTTCTCGTCCGGTTCCGGCGTCCGCGCCGACATCGCGCGGTAGAGGCCCTTGTGCTCGAGGAACAGGACCGGGTCCTGCATCCGCGCCGCCGTCTTGAGCAGGCCCTTGGCATCCTGCGCGCAGCAAGGGTAGGCGACGTACCAGCCGGGCACGTTGGCGAAGAACCCCTCGATGTTGGCCGAGTGCCACGGGCCGCCCTTGATGTAGCCGCCCACAGCGACGCGGCAGACCATCGGGCAGTGCCAAGCGCCGGAGCTGCGCCAGCGCATCGGCGCGATCTCGTCACGCATCTGCATGAAGGCTGGCCAGATGTAATCCGCGAACTGGATCTCCACGATCGGCATGTAGCCCGCCGTGCCCATGCCGCCGGCAATTCCCAGGATCGAGGCTTCGGCCAGGGCGGCGTTCGCGCAGCGGCTCTGGCCGAATTCGTCGGTCAGGCCCTTGGTCGCACCGAACACCCCGCCCTTCGGATCTTCGATATCCTCGCCCCACATTACGATCTTGGGGTTGCGCGACATCTCCTCGCGCAACGCGGAATTGATGGCCTGGACCATCGAGACTTTGGGCTTTATGAAGTTCGGCTGCGATTCCTCGGCCACCGGCAGCTGATCCGAGAAGACGTGCCGCATGACGTCGTAGTGCTGCGGATGCGGATGGCTGCTAGCCTCGTCCGCAGCTTGGTCGACCTCTGCCTTGGTGCGGGCGCGCAACTCCTTGATCTGGGCCGGGGTCATGATGCCGGCGTCCAGCACCTGCCGCTCGGCCCGCAACACCGGATCGCGCGACGCGGCCAACTCGATCTCGGACTCGCTGCGGTACTTGCGCTGGTCATCGGAGGACGAGTGATGATCCAAGCGGACCACGTTGAACTCGATCAGCGCCGGCCCCTTGCCCGCGCGGATTTCGCGGATCAGGCCGGGCACGAGCCGGTAGATCTCGTCGAAGCTGCCAGTGCCGTCCAGTTCGTACGCGGGCAGGCCGAACCCCTCGGCGATCCTGTGGACCTTGGAAGCCGTCTGGTACTTCTGCGGCACGCTGATGGCGTAGCCGTTGTTCTGCACGACGAACAGCGCCGGCAGGCTCTCGCGAGCGGCCCAGTTGAGCGCCTCGAAGAACTCCCCCTCGCTGGTGGCACCCTCGCCGGAGGAGACATAGACAATCGCGTCGGAGCCGTCGTGACGCATGGCGCGAGCAACGCCGACGGCGGGCAGGTACTGCGTGCCGGTCGCGGCGCTCTGGGCCACCAGCTTGAGATCGCGGCAGGACCACTGCTCGGGCATGTTCACGCCCCCGGAATTGGGGTCCCCGTCACGACTGAGCAGGCCAAGGAAGATGTCCTTGTACGGCAGTCCTAGCGTCACGGCCACGCTCTTCTCGCGGTAGTAGGTGTAGAACCAGTCATGGCCCGGGCGCATCAGCATCGGCACGCCGACCTGAACCTGCTCGTGCCCGCGAGTCGAGGCGTAAAATGCCAGCCTGCCCTGCTTCAAGAAGACCTTGGCGCGCTCCTCGACGTAGTAGCACTGGAGCATCTTCTCGTATAGCTCCCGAAGCACCTGGCCGGGAACGATGCCCTGTGCGACGTCCATCACGTGTGTTGCCATCGCTGACCTAGCGGCGTGCCTGAGAGGCGCACACCAATTCTCACCCTAACAGCCACCTGCAACGGCCGGGAAAGGGCGGCTACGGGCAGCCGGTGGAACGCGCTCCGGCGGCGCGGGCGCGCCGCCGGCCGGGCGAATCACGAGGCCAATCCCGCCAAACAATCAGGAACACGAGAATGCAGCCTGACGTACACTGAACAAATGTTTCGACCCGGGTCACGCCGACGAGACTGGGCCTTTGGCCTAGCGGTGTCATTGTTCCTAGTGTCCGCTCCGGCTTCAGGTCTCGCTGCCGGCCCGGAAGTCGGGGAGAGCGTCCCGGCATTCGAGGCCATCGATCAATCGGGCAACGCCCGGGATTTTGCCAGCCTGGCGGGGGAGCAAGGACTGCTGCTGCTGTTTTTCCGCTCGGCGGACTGGTGACCGTTCTGCAAGGGCCAGCTCGTGCAGCTGGAACGCAAGCGCCAAGCGCTCGAAGGGCATGGCGTCAATATCGCCGCCATCAGCAACGACAAGCGCGAAGCCCTGAGCAATTTCGCGGAGCGGGCCGGAATCGGATTCCCGCTGCTTTCCGACCCTGACTCGGAAATCATCCGCGCTTTCGGAGTGCTGAACGAGGACGTGCCCCAGACCCACCAGTTCTACGGCATCCCGCATCCGGTCGAATTCCTGCTGCGTCCCGACCGGACCGTGGCGGAGAAGTTTCACGAGGCAAATTACAGGGATCGCTTCACCGCCGGCCGCATCTTGGTCCGCCAGCTGGGCTCGGACGCGGGCGGCGCGCGGACCCAGCAGCGGACTTCGCACTTGAAGGTGACCAGCTGGGCGAGCGACGAGTCCGTGCGCGGCGGCAATCGATTCGCCCTGGTGCTCGACATCGACCTCAACGAGAAGATGCATGTCTACGCCCCGGAGGTCGAGGGATACATCCCCATCGCCTGGAACATGGACGCAGCCTCTGGCGTGACCCTCTACGACGCGGAGTTTCCTGACGCGAAGACCCTGCACCTTCCGGCGATCGACGAGCGCGTGCCTGTCTACGAGGGCAGGTTCCGGCTGGTGCGCGACATCATGATCGGCCAGCAGAGGGAACTCGGCGATCTGGTCGAAGACGGCGCGCTGAAGATTCGCGGGAGCCTGCGCTACCAAGCGTGCGACGACAAGGTCTGCTACCTGCCGACAACCGTGCCCTTGGAATGGACGATCCAATTCGAGCAGCACGATCGTACCCGCGTGCCGGAAGCCCTGCGCCGCTAAGACGGTCGCGTCCAAGCTCGACGCGGCCGCGTTCGGATAGGGCTGATTACGCTGATTTGGTGCTCGGGTCTGGTATGCTGAAGGTGGGAGGGGAGAAGCTAGAGCTAATCCCTTGGCGGCCGGGACTTTAGCCGCCGGTACGCTAACGTGGGCCGTTGGGCCGTCGGTTGTGCCAGAACCGTACGCGAGACTTGGCTATGTCAAGTCAACCTTACAAGTCCCATAGGATGAAGTTGCGCCTGCAATGTCGCGCCAAGGATACACGAAGCTGGAAGGCTTTCACGCGGCAGAAGACTTACGCTTGGGCTGCGTCGTGTCGAGATTCAACAGCGTCATCACGGACCGGCTGCTCGAAGGGGCCCTGAAGGCCATCCGCTATCACGGCGGCCGCGCAGACCAAGTCGTCATCGCCCGCGTGCCCGGTTCGCTAGAGCTGGCAACCGCCGCCCGGGCCTTGGTACAGAGCGGCAACTTCGATGCCTTGATTTGCCTAGGAGCCGTGATCCGCGGGGAGACTGCGCATTATGAGCACGTGGCCTCCGGGGCGGCGAGCCAGATCGCGCGTATCGGACCGGAGACCGGTGTGCCGACCACCTTCGGCGTGCTGACCTGCGATAGGCAACAACAGGCGCTCGATCGCTCCGGTGACGATGGAAACAACGCTGGCTACCAAGCTGCCGAGTCAGCGATCGAAATGGCCCGCCTGCTGAGCGAGATCCGCTCGATGTGACCTCTGCGGTCGCAAAGTCCTGCCATGCCCTCCCGCCGCCGATCGCGCGAGTGCGCCTTGCAGATGATCTACCAGTGGGATGCTGGTGGGGGGGATCCGGACCAAGTTGTCGCGGACTTCTTCGGTCGCCTCGCGGCCGATGATCCGCAGCCGGTGGACGCCTTTGCCGAGCAGCTGTTTCGCGATGCCGCAAACAACGTCGCCGAGCTGGACGCGATCATCGCGCGGCACAGCGCCGAGCGCTGGCAGCCGAGTCGCATCGAACCGGTCGTGCGACACCTGCTGAGGCTGGCGCTGGCAGAACTGCGCGGCGGCGAGACGCCGCCCGCGATCGTCATCAACGAGACCCTCGAGATCGGCAAGCGCTATGACGGCGACGCTTCCACGCGGTTCATGAACGGCATCCTGAACGGGTTCGTCGAGGCCTCCGATCCCGACGATGTCGAGTCGGGCCAGTCCGGCCCGCAGAACGAACGCTGACGCCCACCACGCGGCACCGGACTATTTCGGGTGCACGACCGCAAAGCCGTCGTAGCGTGTCTCCCGCGAGTGCGATGAGAGTGCAGGCCAAGCCTGCTGATGCTTGTCCGAGGCAACCCATTCCATCCGCTGCTCCTCGGTGTCAAAGCTTAGACGCATTGTGAACTCGGATGTCGCAGGCTTGCGCATCAAGAGCGCGCTCCTGAAGCCGGGCATGCTGCTCACGGCCGGGTAGAACACTTCGGCGAACGTCTTCTCGAGTTGTTCGGACTGGCCGCTCTTGGCCGTCATCCAGATGTGCAATTCCACCGGGCCATCGATATCGAAGGCGCGCTGGGCCACCGTTGGCAACACCAGGCAGACGGCCAGAAAGACCAGTGCTATTCCGCGCATATCGTCCCTCCCGCGCACAGCCGCGCATGGGCGCGCCGCGCCGCCATGATGGCACACCCGCAGCGCCGGAACTAGGGGCGCACGATGCGAACCCGATGGTTCTCGCTGTCCCCGATGTAGACGTTGCCGGCTCGGTCCACGTAGACACCGTGGGGCCGCGCCAGGCCGCACTTGAGCGGATCGCCGTCCGGGCCGTCGTGGACCGTGCCGTCGCCCGCCACCGTTGAGATAACGCCGCTCGCCGCATCGATCCGGCGAATCGCGTGATTCTCGGTATCGGCAAGATAGACAGCCAGGTCGGGGCCGACCTCAATGCCCTTCGGGCCCGCCAGGGTGGCCTCGGTTGCAGGCCCCCCGTCGCCGGTGTAGCCCTTGGCGCCCGTCCCGGCGACGTGGTGGAGGCGCTTCGCCTTCATGTCCAGCCGATACACCGCATTGCCCTCGCGCAGGGCGATGTACATGTCTCCGTCGGGCGCGAACGCGAGCGCGCGCGGGCCGTTGAGCGGCGTTCCGGCCAGCGGTGCGCCGTCCGGCGTAGGCTCGCGCTGGCCCGTGCCGGCAAACGTAGTCACGGTGCCAGTTGCAAGGTCGACCCGCCGGATCCTGTGATTGCCGATGTCAGCGACATACAAGGAGCCGTTGCCATCCAGTGCGATCGAGTGCGGACGGTTGAATGTCGCCTCCACCGCCGGGCCGCCGTCGCCGGAGAACCCGCGCTCTCCAGTGCCGGCGATCGTCGTGATCGTGCCGTCATCGGCATCGACCCTTCGGACCACCGCACTGAGCATCTCGACGAAGTACATGTTGCCATCGTCATCGAAGCGGACTTCATACGGGTCATTGAGCTTGGCCTCAAGAGCCAGTCCGCCGTCGCCGGAGTATCCGGCCTCCCCCGTCCCGACAACCGTCGAAATCGTGCCGTCACCCATGTCAACGCGCCGGATCCGGTCAGTGTCGATCTCGCAAACGTACAGCGCGCCGTCCGGGCCCAACGTGAGGCCGTAGGGATTGCCGACCCGGGCGGCGGTCGCCTGACCGCCATCTCCCGTGGCGCCGGAAACGCTGGTGCCCGCGAGCGTCTCGGTGATACCGGCCAGCAATCCAGACGACGCAAAGAGGAAAGCCAGAATCAGTCGCATGCGGTAAGCATATCTCACGCGACAATCCCCCCGGCGAAGCGACCTGAGCGCGCAGCCCGACGCCGCGAGCAGGACGGCCCGCGCCGGCCGTACGGGAATCAGCCCGCCGATGCCAACGACGGCACCCGCGAAGCCGGGGCGCGAACGTAGCGCGGAACCCCGCGAGCCGCGATCAACGAAAGCACCCCGAGGGAGCTTACGCGGCCGCCTTCAGGCCGGGCACCACGCCCTTTTGCTGCGGACTCTCCAGTTCCGCCAAGCCGGGCGCGTAGACCGACTTGGCGATGCCCAGCTTCTCAAGCAAGCGAATCTGCCAAAAGGTCAGATCCAGCTCGTACCAAGCAACCCCGTGCCGCGCCGAGACCGGATTGGCATGGTGGTTGTTGTGCCAGCCCTCGCCGAACGAGACAAGCGCCACCCACCATAGGTTGCGCGAGTCATCCGTGGTCTCGAACCGGCGCCTGCCCCACATGTGCGTGGCCGAGTTGACCAGCCATGTCGCATGCAAGCCGGCAACCACCCGCAGCGGAATGGCCCACAGCATCATCCCGACGCCTCCAAGCAGCAAGATCGCAACACCTAGGACTGTCAGCGGGACCCAATGCCAGGCACTAAGCACTCGGTAAAACCGGTCCTTGCCCAGATCGGGAGCATACTTGTCCGCTAGCGCTGTGCTGGAATGCATCGTCTCGCCGAACAGGATCCAGCCCATGTGTGCCCAGAATCCGCCGTGCCGCGGAGTGTGGGGATCATGATCTGTGTCCGAGTGCTGGTGGTGGCAGCGGTGCGCCGCCACCCAGTAGATCGGGCCGCCCTCCAGTGCCAGCGTGCCGCAGACCGCCAGGAAGTACTCCAATGGCTTGGGAACCTTGTAGCCGCGGTGCGTGTGCAAGCGGTGGTAGCCCATTCCGATGCCCCAGCTCATTGACACCCAGTACAGCCCGATCGCCACGGCCAAGTTCGTCCACGTGAAGAAGAACAGCGCGGCCAGCGCGCCCACGTGAAAGAGGCCCAGCGCGATCGTCGTGACCATGTTCAGTCTCGACCGGTCGCCGAAATTCAAGGCAGGCATCTGCGGGGAATCGTTCACGTAGCTCAGGCCTCCAACGCTCGCTGGCGGGAACCTCAGGTGCGACGAAGCGGCAGCAGCCGCATCGGGATGCGACCCGAGAATGCCCACGATACCAGCGCGTCGATTCGCCGTGTGTAACAGTTCGGTAACAATGGCGCGCGAGGGCGTGGGCCTCAGCGCAGAAGCGCCTTGCCTAGTGCGGTGTTGCCCGCCCTGTCGCGCACGCGCAGAACGACCAAGTGCTCGCCCGGCTCCAAGTCCCCCAGCCGCAGCGTGAAGGTCTCGGTCCGAGCATCTAGGATCCCGTCATCGGAGAGAACGGGCCTCCAGTCGCCAGCATCGACCGAATACTCGGCGACTCGAATGGCCGAAGCCGCGTCACTGGCCCGAAAGCGCGGTTCGCCGCCGGCGCCTGAAGCCAGCTCGGTGACGCTGGGAGGCGTCTGGTCCACCAGCACTGGGCTGCTGATCCTGTCGGCGCTCAGCGACCGCTCGGCGGGATTGACCAGGCCGTCGTCCACGCGCACGCGGAATTCATAGCGGCCGTCGGCAAGCGCATCGCTGTCAATCGAGAGCTTCGGTCCCGGCAGGTCCTTGCGGATGGTCTTCCAAACGGTTTCCCCCTCGCCGCGAAACGACACTTCGGCGCGGAGCTTGTCGCCGTCGGGATCTTGAGCGCTCCAGATCACGGCCAGCTTGCGCACCGACCCCGAGCCGGTCTGCTGGGGCGTGGGCGTGGGAGGAGACGACTCGCCAGAGGCCGAGACGGTGATGCTGTAACTGCTGGTGGCACTTGAGGACTGGCTGTCGGACGCCGAGTCCGCATCGACGGTCTCGGGCACCACGTTGACCGAGCGCACGACCGGGGCAGAATTTTGGGGCAGGAAGTGCACGCGCACCGAGCTCAACCTCACGTCGCCGCGCAAGGTCGCCTGCCACTGCAAGAATCTCGCCGGGGGCGAAGATATCGGAGAACCGTCACTGTCGGGCAGCGGCTCGGACCACGGGCTCCACCCAGGGCCGGGCCGGTGCACGTTCCCGCTGCGGGTGCGAATCTCCAGCTGCGAACCATCGGGAACACTGGCGCGCCAAGACAGCTGCCCCCAAGACGAGACCCCGCCGGTGTCGCGCGGGGCGGTCTCGTAGACACCACTCGCGGCCGGCCGGGAGTTCAACCGGTAGAGGGCTCCTCCATGGGCGGATCCGGCGAGCGTTCCATCGCCGCCGCCCATCAGCACCGTCATCTGGGACTTTCCGGTCTGCGAGACCAAGCTCAGCCGCCGGTCCGAT
Organism: Bryobacterales bacterium; assembly: GCA_028819215.1. GTDB lineage: Bacteria > Acidobacteriota > Terriglobia > Bryobacterales > UBA6623 > VXMF01. The sequence goes on along the minus strand of JAPPMG010000001.1, from coordinate 2,870 downwards.
CCAGTCCGGTAGATGCGCCCTCCGCGATCCGTCGCGAACAGCACGCCCGCATCGCTGCCAGCGCCCAGCGCCATGCCCAAGAGCTGCTCTTCGTTGGACGTCCACAGCTTTTCCACAGCCTGTCCATCAACGATCTTCATCAGCGCCGAGCGCTCTCCGGCGTAGACCACCTGAGGCTGCTGCGCATAGCTGACGACCGACGAAACCCCCTGAACAGCGACCGCGGCACCTGCCGGTGCGATCGTGGCCGTACCGGCGACGGGGGCCTGCTGATCGGGTATGGCCTGCAAGATGCGATCCATGCCGCCTCCCATCGCAGCGAAGAAGATCGCACCCTCTTCGCCGACCGCGATCGCCCTCACTTCGGGCAGATCCGAATCGTGCAGCGCGAACGCCCTGCCGTCCGGCGAGACCCGGTAGAGAATGCCGTCGGGGTCAGTGCCGACAAGCACGTTGCCGGCGGAATCGAGCGCAAGGCTCGTCACGTGGCGCTGGCCGGATTCGAACCAAGCCCGGCCCGCGCCGTCCGGCGTCACGCGATAGACCTTGCCGCCGGCGCCCGTACCCACGAAGAGGCGCCCCAGCGCGTCAACCGCCAGCGACCAGATGTACTCATCGCCAGGGTCGAAGAACTCGCTGGCGGTCCCGTCCGCAGCAACCTTGTACACCTTGCCCTTGGGAGAGGTGCCGACGTACAGGACTCCGTCCGCTCCAACCGCGAGGGCGAAGACCTCGATTTCCGGAGCCTTCCATAGCATCTGTCCGGAACCGTCCGGCGAAACGCGAAACACCGCACCCTGATGGCCAGTCCCGTAGTAGACGCTGCCGTCCGGAGAGCGCGCCATCGACCAGACCACGGCCTGTTCAGACTCGTGCACGACGTCGAGCGACGGGGCTACGTGCACGACGCCCTCGCGCTCCAGGGCGATATTCGTGAACGTGCCCGCCAAGAACTCCCCGTAGGTCGACAGCTCCCAGCTCTGCGTGGCCGCGCCCGAAACCACGCCGGCTTGCAGCGCAACCAGCAACGGAAAGGCGAGCCAGCGCATCCCAGGTTCCGTCAGCTGCCCGTGACCACGAACTGGAGGCTAAGGCGTCCGCGGACCACGCCCCCGAATCCTTCGATCTTTCTGTCTTCGATCGTGGTCGAGAGTGCATCGAGGGCACCCGCGGCTCGGCCTGAGGTTGTCGACAGGACGGCGCGCAGAGAAGCCGGGGGCGAATTCAAGTGATCGGAGTGCAGCCACAACGAGCGCTTGCGCCGCCATACGCGCAGGTAGGCCTGGTCGCTTCCGCGCAGGCTGTTCAAGAATCGAATCGTGGACGCGGCGTCGCGCACCTTGCGGCCAGCGAACAAGCCGCGCCACCTTTGCAGGTTCGCCGTGAACGCATCGCCTATGGTGACCCGCACTGGGCCGGCGGAGAGCGAGGCCGGCACGTCGTAAGGGACAGAGTGCGTCCGCTCGCTGCCATCGGGCTGCTTGGCGGCGATGCGAATTTCTACCGTCTCGCCCGGCCTCACCTCCTCGTGCGACAGCCAGCCCCTCACCAAGTCGGTATAGCGGTCGGCAGGCTCGGCCTCGATCTCTACGTCGATCGAGTCGATCTCCAGCCCGGCGTGGCCCGTCTCCAGCAGATACGCCAGGGGAACGGCCGTGGACAGCGCAGCCACCTGGCCCACGCCACCGCTGCCCGTGTAAATATCGTCCAGCACCAGGCGCGGAAGGCCGTGCTTGAACTCCACTCCGCCGCGGACTCGCACTGTCAGGGGCCCGAGCGAACGCTCGCTCACGCTGATGGAGGAAAACAGGGCGATCTGTAACAGGAAAGGCGTGAGCTGAGCGTCGCGCACGAGTTCCATGGAATAGTCCGCGGGCTGTCCGCCCGACTGCCGCAGCCGGATCGTGCAGGGCACCATGGACGGACCGGGTCCTAGCTGGCCGGCGATGCCCGCCTCGCGGTCCAGCGTGACCTTGCCGATCAACGGCCCGGTGCCGCTGAGCTTGAACGACGAGTTGAGGTTCGGCACCAGCGCCATCACCGCAGCCTGCATCATGGGCATCTCGGTGGTGCCGGCGGAGAGAAACCGGTGGCCGAGTGCAAACACCGTGTCGCCTTGCACATGGGTGACAGTCCCGGAAGCCGAGAAGTCCATGTCGCCGCGGATGAGCCCGACGCTGATCATGGAACCGGGCACGGGGGGCTGTCCGGCCTCGACCTCGACCGCCCCCCCGGCGCCCTGTATCGGCTGCAAGCCAAGCCGCCGGAACTCGTCCCGAAACACATCCAAGGTGCGCTCTGAGAACCCTCCGAGCGCCACCGGAGTGGCGATCGGCTGGAACCGCCGGGAGCGCTCGCCAGGCTCTTCCGGGCGGCGACGTGGAAGCCCCGCGATCTCGCGCCATGCTTCCAGCGGCGTGGCGCCGGCCTGGCTCTCGGACGGGACGTCGCGGACCATCTCGCCAATCGGTCGAATTCCGGCCAGCGGCTCGGTCGAGAACGGATACATGAAGGCCACCGCGCCCGCCAAGCGCCCGTCGATATAGACCGGGCTGCCGCTCATGCCAGCCAGCACGCCCGTATCGACGAGCGGCCCGCCTTCAAGGCGCGCGAAGATGACCGACGTCTTCGGGCCCGAGAAGTTCTTCAGCACGCCCAGGATCTCGACATCGAACTCCTCGACCTCGGTGCCCGAGAAGACCGTGCGGCCGACACCCCGCTGGCCGGCCTGCACCTGCTCGATAGGGAAGAAGTCTTGGCCTGGGAGCACGCCCGCGAGCAATAGCAACAGCGTGAGAAGGCGGTGCAAGTATTCATTCTAGTCCGGCCCCCGCGCCCTGCGAACGCGGAGCGTTCAGAGTGAAACGCTG
>JAPPMG010000017.1 GCA_028819215.1 Bryobacterales bacterium | reverse complement strand
TTGCCCTAACTTCTTCGCTGATCAGCCCCTAACTACGAACATTGAAAAGCCCTGCTGACTTGCTGACTTTGCCGCAATCGCTGTCTGGAGACGTTGCCGCGAAATCAGAACCTGTAGATGAACGAAAGATAGACGAACGTATTGCCGTGCCCGGGGCTGTTGGCTTTCAGGAACGGACCCGGAAACATGTAGCCCGCAACAGCCTCTATGCCAAACACTTTGCTCGGATCATAGGTCAAGGTAGCGTTCAATTCGTCCCCGATCTTCGTCTCGGCCGCCCCTCCCTCGGGCGCCCTCACTGATAGTCGCCCGCCGACGTTGTACAGGGCATCGCGCCTGCTGGCGAGCCAAAAGGAGTGAAAGTCGAACTGTAGCCTGACCTTGGGGCTGGGCCACAATTGCGTGCCGAGCCGGATGTTCTTGACATTGCGCCACCCGACGAGGTCGTTGTAGCCGTACCAGCGGTGGGCTGTCGGGTAGATATCCACGAAGCCGCCGACCTTGCCGTCGGCGGGGTCCTCGTCACCCGACCCGAATGTGTATTCCGCGAACAGGCGCGGCGACAGCGAGGCGTCGAGCGTGTGGCCGAGTTCGGCGTAGTAGCCCCACGCCTCGATCGGGGCCCCGGCCAAGTCGCCCCACTGACGCACGAACGCAGCGCCGTAGTCCCACGGCCCCAAATCATCGTTCCAGACCCGCATGCCCGCTGTGTATCTGTCTAGGTCGCCGCGAATGTTGAGTTCGTTCGTGGCCGAAGGGGTGGTCTGCCACAGGACGTACGGTTCCAAGATCACGTTCGGGATCACTCTCTTGAAGGATCCGTAGAAGCCGTGCAGGTTGTTTCCCTCCGCAGATTGGTTGATCCTGCGGCCGGGGTCGTTCTGGACCACCGATGCGGAAAAGATATCGAGTTCGGAACCCGACCCTTGAATCCGGACCTTGACGGCGTCGAACACCCTAGCCGTGTTGGCCCAGTCAAGGGCTCCCACCAAGCGCTGGTCGCCGTAGGCCAACAGCTGCCGTCCGACCGTCACAGTGACCGGCGAATCGTCCCTGCCTAGCTGCGTGTACGCCAGGCGTATGTCGAAGCCGTCGCTGAAAGCGCCGATGTTGGGGAGGCCATCGCGGATCCCGGGCGCACGCGCATCTTGTCCTTGAAACCCGAACTTCAGCCAATCGACTGGCTGGATTCCGATATCGACGCGCACCCGCCACAAGCTGTAGCCATCGTTGCTGTCAGCAGCGAATCCCAGGCCGCGGCGGACCTCGCCGCGAAAGCGGAACTCCCCGCCGAGCGACAGCCATTCCGGCATGCCGTCGCCGATGCCGTGGCGGAGCGTGTATTTCGGCTCAGCCGGAGCTGTGCTCTGGGCCTGTGCGACGGCGACCGCTGGCGTGACGAGCGCGATTCCGACCGCGGCCAGCCACGTCCACGCCGACCAGCTGTGATCGCCGAGCAGGATTGCACTGCTGCGTGAGATTCGTGACATGGTGCTGGAGGAGGGGGTCGAACCCTCACGCCCGGTAAGGGGCGCTGGATTTTGAGTCCAGTGCGTCTGCCAATTCCGCCACTCCAGCATCTTGGTCGGGAACCCGATACAGCCTTCACAGTGCGCGTTACGGAGCGAGCTGGACCGGGCTCTGAGCCGACATCGCAGGGGGTGTGCGCAAAGCAATATTATAGTCTAGCTTCGCGATCAACTGCTTCCGTTGGCTATGCGCAGCATGGCTGGCGGTGGGTTCTAGCGGCGCAGAGCACCTGAGCAGCGAGACAGTTTCCCCTCAGGCTCCCAGCGAACGGACGGAGTATGCGACCAGTCGGAGTAATCGGCCTTGGGCAGATGGGTATCGGCATCGCCCGCAATCTAGCGCGCAGCGGCTTCCCCACGACCGGCTTCGACCTGCGAGCCGAGCGGGGAGCGCTCTTACAAGCCGCTGGTGGCGTTGTCGCCCAGAGCTGCGCTGAGGCCGGGGCAGGATCAGACGCGCTGTTCGTGATGGTAATGAACGGCCGCCAGGCGAGAGACGCGCTCTTCGGCGAGCGGGGTGCGGTGGAAGGCCTTGCCCCCGGATCGACCGTCATCGTCACGGCCACCGTCCTGCCATCGGAGGTGCAGGCCTTGGAGGGGCCGCTGGCCGAGCGCGGCATCGACTTGATCGACTCGCCCGTCAGCGGCGGCAAGGCCGGGGCCGATGGGGGGGCTCTGACCCTAATGGCCGCGGGCCGGACCGAGGTGCTTCAACGCAACCGCGCCGCCCTGGACGCCATTTCTAAACGAACCTTCCATGTGGGCGAGCAGATCGGGCAGGGCCAGATCGTCAAGGCTTCCCTGCAATCGTTGATCGGGTGCATCTTCGCGGCCACGTTCGAGGCGTTCGTGCTGGGGGCGAAGTCCGGTGTCAAGGGCGAGACGCTCTTCGATGTGATCCGCTCGAGCGCGGCTGGCAGTCCATTGATCGAGACTTGTGCGCGCCACCTGCTGGATCGCAGCTTCGAGAACACGGGCAGCCAGATCGGCACTATGTACAAGGACCTTGGGATCTCGATGAGCGTGGCCCGCGAAGCTGGAGCCGCGATGTTCGCCACCAGCGCGGCTTACGAGATGTTCCAGGCAGGCATTTCGCGCTATCCGGACGGAGACAACTGGGTCGTGGCGAAGTGGCTGGAAGAGATTGCCGGCACGGAGGTCGGCTGGTAGGGGGAGGCGTTGGCAAGGCTTGGCGTGATCACGGACGGCATCAGCCGGGATTTCGAGCGCGCGCTCGACGTCATGCATGAGCACGGCCTGCGCCACGCCGAGCTGCAGTACTTGTGGGACAGGGAAGTCGGGGACCTGAGCGATCTCCAGATTGGCCGCGTCCAAGATCTGGTCCGCAACCGCGACATGGAGGTGACCTGCGTTTCACGGCACGTCTTCGCCGGCCTGCCAGTCGGACAGACTGAGGTCGGCGACAGTGAGCACGGGCGTCAATTGGACGCCTTGCGCCGCTGCATCGACACGGCCAAGGCGCTCGATTGCGGGCTGGTCCGGATCATGAGCTTCCGCAAGGAGATGATCTTGTTCGGTTCTGGCGGGGCGGAGCAGTGGAATGTCGCCACGGGCGCTTGGGACAAGCTGAAGCTCTTGCTCGGACCCGCCGTGCAGCTGGCGGAGGACTCCGGTGTGACGCTGGTTGTCGAGACCGGCAACAACGCGATGGTCACTTCTGGGCAGCTAGCCCGTAGGCTTGTCGACGAGATGGGCTCGCGGCACCTGCGCGTGCTGTGGGATCCGGGCAACAGCCTGTATTGCGCCGAAGCCGCCTATCCGGACGGCTACGAAGCGTTGCGCGGCTGTCTCGGTCACGTTCACGTCAAGGACTTGCTCGTGGACATCCCCAAGGCTACCGTGCAGCAGGTGCGCTTCGGCCATGGCCACATGGCCCCGTTCTTCGCCGAAATCGCCGCCGCCCTTGCGGACGACGTCTATGCTGGGGCGGTGTCCCTCGAGAGCGTGTACCGTCCCTCGGGCGGCTCCTTCGAAGACGGGTTCCGGGCGTCGTGCGCAGGGTTCCGCGAGACGTTCGGCTAGATGGAGTCGACTGCGGCCGGTGCCCGGCCGGCCGCAATCGCTCTTTCAGTTCGCCTGCGCGCTCGCGCCGGGTGCGGGCGAGCCGTTGGCGCTCCCCGCTGCCGGCTCGTCGGCGACCGGAAGGTGGAGTTTCAGGCGCACGGCACGCTCCAGCCTGTCGCGTACGTCGATGTTCCTCTTGAGAAACTCTTTGGCGCGCTCGCGGCCTTGGCCGATGCGCTCGCCCTCATACGAAAACCACGAGCCGCTCTTTTGGACCAGTCGGTGGTCCACTCCGAGGTCCAGCAGGTCGCCCTCGCGTGAGACGCCCTCGCCGTACATGATGTCGAACTCGGCCAGCTTGAATGGCGGGGCCATCTTGTTCTTGACCACCTTGATCTTGGTGCGGTTGCCGATTACGGAATCGCCGTCCTTGATCGAGCTGATCCGGCGGATGTCGATGCGCACCGACGAGTAGAACTTCAGCGCCCGACCCCCCGTGGTCGTTTCCGGGCTGCCGAACATCACCCCGATCTTCTCGCGGATCTGGTTGATGAAGATGATGCAGCAGTTTGACTTCGACAGCGGGCCGGTCAGCTTCCGCAGGGCTTGGGACATCAGTCGCGCCTGCAGCCCGACATGGCTGTCGCCCATTTCGCCCTGCAACTCGGCGCGCGGCACCAGTGCCGCCACCGAGTCTACGACCACGACGTCGATCGCGCCCGAGCGCACCAGCACTTCCACGATCTGTAGCGCCTGCTCGCCCGAATCGGGCTGCGAAATCAGCAGGTCGTCGAGGTTTACGCCGAGTTTGGCGGCGTAGATCGGATCGAGTGCGTGCTCGGCGTCAATGAAGGCCGCCATGCCTGCGGCCTTTTGCGCTTGCGCGACCGCCTGCAGCGCGAGCGTGGTCTTGCCCGACGACTCCGGTCCGTAGATCTCGACGATGCGGCCCTTGGGCAGGCCTCCGATGCCGAGCGCGGCGTCCACCGACACGGCGCCAGTCGGGATCACGTCAGCGGCGATGCCCGCATCCCGTTCTCCCATGCGGAGGATGGCGCCCTTGCCGTGGTCCTTCTCGATCTGGCGCAGCGCTGCGTCAAGATTGTGCTGTGTTGCTTGTTTCACTGGGAAGCTCCTTTTCTTAGGTTGATTGACCAACTACTTAATTTAATCATAGCGATAAAATAACGAATTTCAAGCAATAAGATCAACTTTTTTCTCAGGGCCGCGAGAAGCTGGGCTCGGGCCATCGAATTGCGGCTCGCCGGCTAGTTGGACTCGCCCGGGAGCGGTGCGTAGTAGCCGCGGCGGACGCGAACTGTGGCATTGCGGTGCCTGGTGCGAACCTCCACCGTGTGGAACGAGCCGTCGTTGACGAACTGGCTGGGAGAGTACAGGATGAAGTACTGGTGGCGCAGCTCGTTGGCGATGTTCGCAAACGACTGCTGCAGGTCGCGAGCTTGGAACGGATGGAACGCGACCCCGCCGGTCTCCCGGGCGAAGCGCCGTAGCGTCTTGTCGCCGGATTCGGCCGTCCCGGTGCGGTTGGTCGAAATGGTGTACACCACCGTTTCGGCCTTGTGCGCCATCTCGAGGGCGTCTTCGCGGGTCACCGTGCTGCGGTTGTCGGCGCCATCGCCGATCACGACCAGCGCCCTCCGGAATTGCTCCTTGGGCTGGTCCTCGGGCAACTTGTCCCGGCAGGCGTAGTAAATCGCGTCGTAGAGCGCCGTTCCGCCGCCAGCTCGCAGCCGGCGGACGCCATCGGCTAGGTCGTCGATGTTGTTGGTGTAGTCTACAATCAGCTCCGCGCGTGTGTCGAAACTCACCAAGAATGCGCGATCGTGCTCTTCGGCGAGCACTCCCTGCAGGAACTCGATGGCGGCTTCCTGCTCGAACTTGAAGCGCGCTCGGATTGAGTTGCTCGTGTCGAGGATCACGCCGATCCGCAGAGGCAGGTCGCTCTCGCGGTCGAACTCGCGGATCTCCTGCTCCCAGCCGTCATCGAAGACCCGGAAATCCTCTCTCCCGAGGTCGGTGATGAAGCGGTTCCTGCGGTCAGTGACCGTGAACAGGAGGGGCACGCGCGCGACGTCGATCCTAATGATGTCCGACTCCTGGCCTGCGTAGACAGGCTCGAACTCGGCCGTGCCGCTTTCTTGGGCTCCTGCTGCAGCGAACAATCCGACCGCCGCCAGTAGGGCCGAACAACGCAGAAGCATGCTCGCATTATAGACCGAGCAGAGCCAGATGAGCCTTGAAATCGGTCGATAGGGGGGCCTCGTGCCGCATGCGCTCGCGACTCTTGGGGTGGTCGAATTCCAGCACTCTTGCGTGCAGCAGATAACCTGCGGGCGTGCCGATTTCTGGCAGTGCCTTGCGGGCGCCATAGAGCGAATCGCCCACGACCGGATGCCCCAACGCGGCGAGATGTACCCGAACCTGGTGGGTGCGCCCGGTGTGGATGCGAACCTCGACCAGAGAGTACCTTGCCGAACTGCGCAAGCAGCGGACATCGCTTTGCGACTCGCGGCCGCTCAACGCCACGGCCATCTTGATGCGGTTGCGGCTGTCCCTGCGTATCGGCATCTCCGTTCGCAGCCACCAGGCGCCGTCCTGCTTGACCGGGTAGCCGTGGCGGAGCATCGTGCGATCATCGTGCGGATCTTCGGGCATCGGGCGCTCGACCGCGGCCCAGTAGAGCTTGAGCACGTTGCGCTTCTGGAACTGTTCCTGTAGCCGCTGGTGGGAACGGTCGTGTTTGGCCACTACCATCGCCCCGGAGGTGAACCGATCGAGGCGGTGAACGATACCGGGGCGAAGCTGGCCCTGAGCGCCCGATAGCGATTCCATGCGGTGCAGCAGTGCGTTGACCAAGGTGCCGGAGGCGGCACCGGCGCCGGCATGGACTGTCATCCCCGAGGGCTTGTTGATGACTGCCAAGTCGCCATCTTCGTAAAGGACTTCAAGGTCGATCGCTTCGGGCTCGGCCCGCAACGGAGGCCGCTGAGTCGGCTCGACCTCGATCGCCTCGCCGAGACGGACCTTGCGGGATGCCTTGGATTCGACGCTTCCGTCGACTTGCACGTTGCCAGAGCGAATCCATTGCGAGACCAGCGAGCGGGTTGCGCCCTCGATCCGGCCGCACAGGAAGCGGTCAAGCCGGGTTCCAGAGTCCTCGGGATCAGGGACCAAACGCATCGGTTTCAGAGTGGCACACTTGGTGCTCGTCAGCGCTTGAACTCGCGTCGCAGCCGTTCGGAAGCTAGGCACGTCACTCGATGCGAGAGAATTGCCGTAGACGGTTAGCCGGGAGAGCGCTTGACAGGCGGTGCCTTCGCATCCTGCGAGAGACGGACGGGAGCGACGGCAGTCCTCCAAGAGAGGTAACTGCCCAGGTACTCCGCAGGCACAAGCCCTGATCGGTGGGATGGCTGGGATTCTACTTTCGCCAACAGGGCTGTCGGACCTTGCAGCAAGACCTCGATGCGGTTCAGACCCTGCTTCCGCGCCGCCGACCGGGAAAGTTACTCAAGCAGCCGACCGGGAAAGTTACTCAAGCATCGGTGAGCGCTGCCTCCCGAAGGCGAGAATGCTCACCACACGCGCAGAGAGACCATAGCCCGGAGAGTCGGATGGTCGAATTGGGCACATCCTGATCTCGTCCGTTGGATGCATATTAACCGAGACCCCCTGCGAACTGTACAAGACCGTAACGGTTGCGGCAATAGGAGCTCCGTCTGCCGTCCGGACGGTGCCCTTCATGGTTGCGCCATAAGCAGGGGTTCCGACCAGTGCGAGAACGACGATGATTCGTTCGAGTGTGTTCATTTCGGATCCTCCTTTGCTTCGATTAGATTGACGATGATCGACCCGTCGCGCCGGTCCGCACGCTGGGCCAGAAGATAAACCGCTGCGGGAAGGCCGAATCCCACGATCATTCCCTGTCCCGTGTTCCTGTTGCTGTGCCAGCGGCCTTCCGGAATACCGCCCGGAATCGCAAGACCGAGAGTCAGACCACCGAGCCAAAGCGGGTACGCTGCTGCTGCAGCAATGAGCCTCCACTTCAACGGATTTCCGAACCTTGGCGAGATACGAACGGAATGCACATCCTCACGCCTAGCCAAGACCCTGCGGCCTTGCCGCGACAGCGTGATTCCCGAATCCGAGACCCGCTCGAGCTTCATGCGGATCTTTTCATGGCCGTCCTTCCCCATGAAGACCGTAACCTTCGGGCGAAACCGAATGAGCCCAGTGATTTCCCGGAATTCGGCCCATTCGAGATTGATCACGGTCGGCTTCGCGGAAACCGGGAACGCGACCAGCAGGAACACTGCAATCAGTTTTCGCATTCTTCGTCCATGAGATCGCAGCACACACCGTCCTTGTCGATGAACGTCGCGCCCGTCATTTGAATGGCTGCTGAAGCCGAGACACTGCTTATTCCCGAAGACTTGGCGCGGTAGGATCCGATATCATTCCCGTCGCATCCGCAAGCATTGCAGTTAGCATCGTCTGTCGGAGCCGAAAGGTTTGGGAACGAAATCGATCCTATTTCGTCATCCCGCGATCTCCGGTGATCCAACTCCCAGAATTCCATCTCGTGACCGGACAACGAGAACGCGGCCCTCAGGGCATCCAGGCACCCACCTGAGTCCGGATAGAAGTCGCCATCGTTATCGACAGGACAGTTCACACCAACGGTCTTGCGTACCCACGCCGTGCGAATTCACGGCGTCCGTGTTGGCCGATTTCTGACGCCAACCGTTCTGGTCGTTGTAGAGCGTAGTATTCTGCGCTCGCCACGCGGGCTTGTCTGAAGTGCACGTGTTCCATTCGTACCATTTGTCTCGGCACATCACGGAACAGTCATCCGGGTCATTGGTCTTGCACGCCGTATGGTCGCGACACCAACCCGCGAACTGGAAACCGTCCTCACGACTACTCGTTTCCGTCTCGACTCCCCAGTTTCCGAATGGAGCCGAGCCCGTATCACCGGGCCGCCCGCACTCCTCATTCACTGAACCCACAACCTTTCGATCCTTGTTCCACATCTTGTACTCAATCTGACAGACCTGACCGTATACCGGGCCAGACCACAGTAAAGCGGCCGCCAGAGCGGTGGCCGCAATCCCAGGCAGCAATGCTGCTTCAGTCTTTCGTTTCATTTCGTCCTCCTGTCCTGCCATCCGGTGGAGTCTGTAGCTTATCGCCACCCAAGGCATACGTCAAGAAGTTTTTTACATTCTAAGTATTTATTTAACACTCCCTGTTAGCGCAATGGGCGAAACGTATGCATTTGGGTGTCATTGGGGCCACCAAGCAGCTACGGAGGGATGCCTCGCGCACTAATCCGCAGGCCTCACTGGAACCAGAGCAGGCAACTGATTGCTACAGGCAGTGAATGCGCCAAGGTCGCAATGACGATTCGGAATCCGACTCGCCCGGCGGAGGCAACAGTCTGGCAGCTGCCGCGCTGTTCAGTTCCGAGGCTTGCCGTTCAATCTTGGACACGGGCCTGGTACGGACACCTTTGGCGCGGAATTGGTTGCACTCACCGCGTTCGCAGCAGTAGGAGCTTCACGCCGGCCGGTTCCAATCGAACTGCAGTCTCAGCATCACCCCCCTGAACCTGTCCCGTAAACGCGTCCACCGCTCGAACGCGCCTTCCCAGATGGAGCATTGCTTCGACGAACCCGGGCGAATGATTGAGCAAGGCGACTAGCTCCTCACCGTTGCGGGACTTGTGGTGCAGCTCGAGATGCTTTGAGCTCACATCGACGGGATGTTGCGGCCGGAGAACCGAATAGATCAAGTCCGAATCGTCATCTTTCCACGGATCGAACGTGTCCCCCAGCGCCTGTTCGAGATCCGCCGCCAAGTAGTAATAGACTCCGGAACCGTGCCGTGTTCGAAACAGCACTCCTTGCCCATCTCTCGCACCGAAGGGGCTAGTGTCCGGCTCTTTCCGCTCCAGCCTGACCTGACCCTGCTTCGGCATCGAAAGGATCGTCTCTGTATTGCCCGAGGCTGAGACGGCCCGCACGCGAAGTCTGGCTCCGACAACGAGTTGCTGCTCCAACTCCATCGCGCCGGCCCGCCGTGTCACGACAAGTCTTGGATGGTCGAGCGCAATCTCTTCGTCAGCTACCGTCAAGGAATCGCCGAAGTCCGCGAAATACGACTGGTACACGGTGCCTCCAGCGCTCAAGTACCTCTCGACCTGGCCTCGCCCGTCCGGTGACAATCGGAAGCCCGCGATTACGAGCGCAGCTGCATCGTGTGGAACGGCCGCACCCTCGATCAGGAGCTTGACGTCCATATGGACTTGTTTGGCGAGCACGAAGGGCGTGATCAACTGGATCATCGTGGATTCGTAGTCGAAGCCTTCGGGTGCCAGCACATAGCAGACCGGCAGCCTGTTCGTCCAATCCACGCCAAGTTCTTCCACGATGCCCGTCGCGTGTTCGAACGCTTCCGCCGCGGGCTTCGGAAGATTGTCGTAGTCCAGTATCCCCATGTCATAGTTCAATTCGCTGAACTTGTTCTCCTGCTGCACGCGAGCTGTCGAATACTCCTTGTACAGGCCCTCGTCGGGAACGGCGAAGCTTGGATCGATGTCGTGGGAGCACCACCACAAGTATCCGGCGGCCCCTTCCAGCCAGTTGCTGAGGAAGGTGAGCCTGAGGTACTTGGGGACGTTGCCGGGATGCACCCACTGCTGCGAGGCTCCCAACTCCTGCATCAGGACCGGCTTTCCAGTCATCTCTGCCCAGGAGATGATGTAGTTCGTGCTGTAGGTCGTTCGCTGGCCTAGCCAGGGATCGAGTCGGGACGTGCCGTGAAAATATGGGTACGAGTGCGCCGCCATATAGTCGGTGGACTGGGCAATGGAATTGATGTTGAAGCTCTCCGTATATCCGGTCCCAACGCCATTCACGATCAGTGACCGGGGAGCATGCCGGCGGATCGAATCGACGATCTGAGCCTGCCACTCTTCGACAGCGCTGGAATCGAGGTCCAGATTCATGCGGCCCTCGAGCACGTTGAGCTCGTTTCCGATGTCGTATCCCTGCAAGATGCGGCGGCCAGCGTAGCGTTGCGCAATGTCACGCACGAGTGACAGCTCCCCGGCGACGATCGCCGGATCCTTGAAGAGGTTTCCGTTCGCCCAGGACGGGAGGAAGGTCCCACCGGACATCCAGCTGTTCAGGATCCCCAACTGCACGAAGAGACCGTGTCGCTCGGCGAGTTCAATCACCTTGTCGAGCCGTGCTAGCGCTGTCGGATCGGCGCGTTGCGGTGTGGGTTGGAGTTGGTGCCATAACGGCAGGTACCGGATTGCCTTCACACCCACCCGCTGCAACGCCTCAAAGTCGCGGTCGACTGCGTCAGCGTCCCAAGCATCCAAGTGGGTCAGCCAGCCCCTCGACGGGACATAGTTCACGCCACTCAGGAATACCGGCTTACCATCGAGCGTCAGGTGGCGGCCTCGAACGCCCCAGGCGGGTTCATCCGGCACAGGCCCACCGCCACAGGCCCAGGTGGTTGCGGCCAGCAGGAGGCAGCCGACGTGTTGGAGCGGGCCTGCCGCCATGGATCCTACCTCTACCGGCTGCTGGAAGGCTGGCGCCGCCGCGCGAGTTCCCCTTTCAGCAGCGTCCACAGCGGATTGGCCTGTCGCGGGTCGTAGATCTCGGAGTACCGCTGCGGCAAATCGCCTTCCTCGACCGCGGCCCAGTATGTCTCACCCGGCCTGTCAGTTCCCAGTTCGTAGTCCATGTGCGGCCAGGAGTCTTCCCTGTAGGCATAGAACGCCCAGTGCCAGCCCTCGCGGTTGAAGACTCGAATGAGGTCTGCGAGATATCGGGCCGCGCCCGAGGCCATGCGCTCGCATCCGAACTCGCCGACGAAAATGCGGGAAGCAGGAATTCCATTGCGCCGAGCCCACTCACGAACCGGATCGAAGAAGGCGTCGAGCGAGGCAAAGTCGAATCTGAGGTCCACCCCCAAGCTGTCGATCGGGATGATTCCCGGATAGGAATACCGGCCTTGGTTGATCCGGCGGGTTGTGTACTTGTAGGGCTCATACATGTGAAACGAATACAGGACGTTTGGATCCGCCACGGACTCCAAGTATTCGAATGCCCAAGGCGTTGCATAGAGGCCGGATTCCACGATGATCGGCGTATCGGGATCCACCGCTCTGATGCTTGCGGTGACCACCCTGTTGAAGCGGTTCAAGTCCCCTGCCGTACCCTTGACCTGCTCGTACCACTGCCCGAAGCCTCGGTCCCAGAACTCGCGTTTCCCGTGGAACCATTCAGGGTGCGGTTCATTGAGGAGATCGTAGCCCGCGACGGCGGCATGATCCTTCATGGCGTTCGCCAGGTCCTTCCAGAACTGGGCCGCTTGCGAAAGATACTGCGGATCGGTCCACAGCCGGCTGTCACGCTGTCCATCGTTGAATTGCCGGAATCGGGCGCCGGGAAGACTCAGCGGGGCCAGCACGACGCTGATGCCGAGAGACTCGGCTAGGTCCAGATACTGCCGGAGCTTGCGCAGGTCCTCGTCGACTAGCGCACTGTAATCGTCGGCGCTCCCGAGTAGGAAGTCCCGCCGCTCGCCATCCCACTTTCCGTACGCGAGCCGGACCAATCGGACATTTGCGGTCGATGCCGCGAGAAACCACTCCCGCGTGGGAATCTCGTTGAAGCAGTTCACCCCGACTCGGGGCTCGTCCCAGTAGCTAATTGGCCGCGCCGCAACACCCGTTTCTGATGGCGGCGTTGCGGGCTCCTGCCGGCAACCGCCAACTGCCAGGCACGCAACGCCTACCAAGATCGCCAATGCCGAGGTTGATTCCGAACGGGACACGCAAGCCAACATTCACCTGCGGCTCTCCGCGAGAGCCGAGCCGCTTGCCATCCCTCCGAAACGAGAACGAGCGTGCACCGCGTAGCGGAAGCACTCGGAGCGATGGGGTCGCAATGCCTACCCACAGGCGAATGATCGATCATAATATCATGGAATCGGGAAGCCCAGCTCACCGGCAGCCAGCGGTCAGACGGTACTCGATGCGGAGCACTACGATGGGTCGAAGCGCCAATTCGACCTGCGGGAACCCCAGTTCCGTAGATAGATTGACCACTCCGGCAACCGAGTCGGCACCCGCCAGCCAGACCACATCCTTAGCTCCGCAGCAATGGCCCCCTCAGTCGGGGCTTCGACACAGACCGGGACCAAGCGGGAAGGCGGCCAGTCTTGACGGTGGGGCACGGCTCGTGTATTCTGATCATCGATCATCGCTCAACTGTTCCGGCATTGTACGATTTCGTCGTGGATTCCGCACTCCGAAGTCGGAGAGTTGAGCGAACACTCGCATGCGGATTTCTGGGATCGATTGCCACGTCCTGCTGGACCCCGCGTTCGACGCCGGCGCTACCTCATCCGCACAGGACGACCTGGTCGTCGAGATTCACACGAATGCGGGCATCACGGGCATTGGCGAAACGGATGTCAATCCGTGGATTGCACGGGCCTGCATCGAGGCACCCGGCACCCACACGATGGGGCTGGGGCTGGCTGAGATGCTCCTAGACTCGGATCCCGCGGAGATCGCGGAAATCTGGGACCGCCTGTATGAAGGCTCGGCCATGAACGGGCGGCGAGGGGCACTGGTCTGCGCCCTCGGAGCATTGGACATGGCGCTCCACGATCTTCGTGGCAAGACTCTCGACATGCCGTGCCACGCGGTGCTCGGAAGGGCGTGCCGCGACACGATCACGCCATACGCTTCGCTGCAGCCGGATGTCTCCAGTTTTGACCTTTACCTGCAGACGATGGTCGAGTGGGCGGTGATGGCCAAGGAGCTTGGTTTTTCTGCGGCGAAGCTGGAGATCACCCCTTCCGGCCCGTACGCGCACAAAGGCCTGCGCGCGTCCAGCGAACGGATGGGCGAGGCGGTAGCGGCTGTTCGGAACTCCGTGGGGGACGACTTCGTCTTGATGGTCGACGTCCAATACGCTTTTCCTGACGCGGACACTTGCCTGCGCACGATTCGGGGCTGGGAACGCTACAACCTGTTCTTCCTCGAGGCACCGCTTCCCGCCGATGACCTCGATGGCTATGCCCGGCTGTCGAGCGAGCAGGGCATCCCGATCGCTGCGGGCGAGTGGCTTACGACGCGCCACGAGTTCGTCGACCTGATGGACCGGGGCAAGGTCGCGGTCGTGCAGCCCGACATCGGGCGGGTGGGGGGGCTGACGGAGGCGATGCGGGTCTGCGAACTCGCTGGCGAACGTGGCCTGACGGTGGTCCCCCACATCTGGAAGACTGGGATTTCGATCGCGGCCGCAGCTCATCTGGCCGCGCTGACCCCCCAGTGCCCGTTCATCGAATTCCTGCCGGCCGACCTGTGCGCGTCCGCACTGCGGAAGCGATTGGTAAAGGAGGAGTTGCGCATGGAGAACGGGTCGATTCCGCTACCCCGAAAACCTGGTCTGGGTGTTGAGTTGAATCGCGAGGCGCTCGCCGAATTCAAGTCTGCGGCGGAGCGACTCGCGAGGTCTCCGAGGAGCTGCCAGCCAGTGGCTCCCGCGCATCCCGGGCCCATCCAGGCGGACGGCGGTCTGACCGCTGTGCGATGACAGAGCAAGGCGCGAAAGAGCGGGTTGCACTCATCACTGGCGCTGGCTCCGGGATCGGCCGGTCAACCGCTCTGCTCTTCGCCCGCACGGGATACCGCGCTGCAGTTGTCGATCTTCGTGCCGATTCTGGAGCCCGGACAGTCGAACTGATCGAGCAGGAAGGAGGCACGGCGCTCGGAATCGCTGCGGACGTACGGAAGAGCTGCGACGTGCGCGACGCCATCGATGAGGTCGCGCGACGCTTCGGCGGCGTCGACGTCCTGGTTAACAACGCGGGCATCGAGTACTACCGGCGCGCCGACGAGTACACTGCCGAAGAGTTCAGCGCCATCGTCGACACCAATCTGCGCGGAGCGTTCCTGTGCGCCCAGCACGCCTATCCCTCTCTGCGCGAGAAGGGAGGGGCGATCGTCAACATTTCGTCCGTGCAGGCCTACGCCAACGAATCGCACATTTCCGTCTACGCGGCGACCAAGGCGGCGCTGCTGGCACTGACCCGGGGCATGGCTGTCGATTTCGCATCCGACGGGGTCCGCGTCAATGCCGTCTGCCCCGGAGCGATCCGGACGGGAATGCTCGCAGACGTGGCGGAGGGCGTTGGCGGCCGCCAGGAGGCTCTTCGGAATCTCGAGCGGAACATTCCGCTCGGAAGGGTCGGAGAGCCCGAGCAGGTTGCGCAGGCCGTCCTGTTCCTGGCTTCGCGGAATGCCGGCTACATCACTGGCGCGACATTGATCGTCGATGGCGGGCTCCTATCTCGCCTCTCCTTGCCCTAGCGGATTCTGGCCCGTCGCGTTGGTTGCGCAGGGCCGGAAGATGAAGCCACAATAGGAATTACACTCGATCATCCAGCATCCAATCTGCTTGATGCGACCACATGCACTCGTTCGAACGAATCGAAAACCCCACCCTGCGGGGCAGAATTTCCGAGCACATCCGCATGGCCATCTTGGATGGCACGCTGAAAGCGGGCAGCAAGCTGGTCGAACGCCGGCTCGCCAGTCAGTTCGCCACCAGCCTTACCGCCGTGCGCGAGGCCCTCATCGTGCTGGAGGGGGACGGCTTCGTGACCAAGACACCGAATGCTGCGACCCACGTGACCAAGCTGACGTTGGAAGATACCGAGAAACTCTTCGACGTACGCCGGGTTCTGGAACGCCACGCCGTGGAACTAGCTGCGCGCAAATGCTCACCCGAACATGCTGCCGAATTGGACAAGGCCTATTTCAGGCTTCTCGACGCGGCCCGCGGGAAGCGCGAGGCCGACTTCATCACCACGGACCTCGACCTTCACGCCAAGATCTGGGGAATCACCGGCAACGAGTATCTGCAGGCTGCGTTGCGGCGCGTCAACAGTCCATTGTTCGCATTTGTCATGATTCGCCTAGTGGCTGACCGAAGCGCCATGGACCTGACCCATGACGCCCAGTCGCACTCGACGCTGCTCGAGGCCATTAAGGCCAACGACGCCGAACGATCCCGGCGGGAGTTCGATATCGCGGTGAAAGACTGGCTGGTCAATCTGCGCATTGGCGTCTTTGAGCGCGAGTCACGGGAATCCGCAGTGCCGACGGCACCGCCTGCATCAACGCGCAGTGTTGGCCCGCTGGCTTGATCCGGGGGCGCGTCGGTCCCCTCTCGGCCACGAACTCGACCGGGTTTGCGCGGGTTCGGACTGCCCCATGCGTGCCCGAACAAACCCCGGAATCGTCACAAGAATCCCGCGCCGGGATCATCGTGTCGACTGATCGTGTGCCGGTGCGGACTCGACGAGCCGATGATAGCGGTTTGGAGCCAGATCCGAGAATCTATCGAAGGACCCGTTCGGCCAGCGGATTTCGACCGTAACCGAACTGGGAGGCTCGCCCGGCCCCAATCCGAAAACGATCCTGCGGTCATGGGAGGCTAGGAACCCGCCCCCGCCCAGGACCCAGCGCAGCTGCTGCCGCCGGCTCGTGCGCAACACGACGCGAGCCCCGATCGCATCCCGATTGCTGATCGTTCCGCGCAGTGAGAGGCCGATCCAACTGGCGTCTTGGCCGACCCTGTTGCGGAGAAGGAAAGGACGTTCTCCCAAGCGCATGAACGCCACATCCTCGTCCCCATCGTTGTCGAAATCACCCGCCGCAAGCCCGCGTGCCACGTGCCCCTGCTGGAAGACTGGCCCCGCCTCGGAACTGATGTTCTCAAATGTTCCATGGCCATCGTTGGCGAGCAGCAGCGGCGGTTCCCTGTAGGTCACATCCCTGCGCGTGAGTTCGATCATCCGGTTGACATGGCCGTTGACGATCATTAAGTCGAGATCACTGTCGTTGTCGAAGTCGAGCATGCGCACGCCCCAGCCGACATAGGGCCGCGTGTGGCGGGCTAAGCCGGAGGAATGCGTGAGGTTGTCGAACGGGAACCCTCCCGAATGACGCCACAGGGTGTGGTACTCGTCATGGAAATTGGTGACCGCCAGATCGGGCCAGCCGTCCCCGTCGACATCGCCCGCATCCACACCCATGCCCGCTAGTGCCGCGCCGTCCGGGTCGTAGGAGATCTCTGCCTCGAGGCCGACGTCCGCAAGCGTTCCGTTGCGCTTGTTCAGCAGCAGCTGGTCGGGCGAACCATCGCGGGCCACGTAGAGATCCGTCCAGCCGTCATTGTTCACATCGACCGCCACGACTCCCAGGGCTCGGCCTGCCAGTCCATCGATGCCCGCCTTGGCGGTCGCGTCCTCGAATGACCCGTCTCCGCGATTCCGGAACAGTGCTGAGACTTGGCCCGGGTAGATTTTCTGCTCGCAATACGTCGGTTCGCCTGCATAGGCGCAGCGCTTAGGGTGCTCGAAGGACAGTTCGGCGTAGTTGCAGACGAACAGGTCGAGCAGGCCGTCACGGTCGAAGTCGAACCAAGCCGCGCCAGCTCCCCAGCGCCCCTGATTCCGCACGCCCGCCGCCCACGTTACCTGGGCGAACACCCCGCGGTCGTTGCGGAACAGGGCAGATTCCGGGTAGCCCGTCACGTAGATGTCCTGGTCGCCGTCATTGTCGTAGTCCGCCGCCGCGATCCCCATTCCGTAGAAGGGTGTTCGCGCGACACCTGCCTCTTGGGCGACATCTCGGAATCGGCCGTTCCCCATGTTGCGGTACAGGGCATGGTGGACCGGCCGCTCGCTTGTGCCCCGCGGCGTCTCTCCCCCGTTGACTAGGAACAGATCAAGCAGCCCGTCGTTGTCATAGTCGAGAAAGCCCAGTCCGCCGGTCGTCGCCTCGATCAGATGGCGATCCTGCGACTCGCCGTTGAAGTGCGACCAATCGATTCCAGCCTGCTGGGTCACGTCCTCGAATGCCCCGCGAGGCTGGCCGGTGGCGGACACCGCGCACATTCCCGCCAAACAGAAGAGTTGCAGGGCTCGGCTACCCAAGCCGGGGCCGACAGCCCTTCCCGGGATCCGGCGGCGATTCATCGCGTAGCCCCCACGCGTTCCGCAGCTGCCTCTGGCTCGGCGAGTTGCCGGAATGCCTCCATCGCCCGCGCCGCTTCAGCGCTGCGACCCAAGCGCCGCCAGCATCGCGCCAAGGCATAGTGAGTCCGTCTGCTTGATGGATCCAGCTCCGCCGCTCGCCGAAGGCTGGCGAGCGCCTGCTGGAGTTCGCCTCGTCGGAGGAGCAGGCTTCCGAGATCGTAATGCGCCTCGGCTAGGCCGGGGTCCAGGGCAAGCGTTTCCTGCAGCAGGGCAAGACCGCCCTCCTCGCCTGACCGATCCCCCCTCTCCGCCCGGTCGAGGTACATGCGCGCGAGCTGGTGGCGCAGAGCGGCGTCGCCGGGGAACGTGACGGTACTCTCACGGGCCATTTCGAGCGCCCTTTCGTCCTGCCCGGATGCCCACAGCGCCACTGTCAGGCCTAGCCGCACCTCGGCCGAGTTTGGACTAAGGTCTAGGGCGCGCTGGTACGCATTGACCGCGTCGAGGAAGTGCTGCTGCCGGACATGGACCAGCCCCTTGAGCTGGTGCGAGCGGAACGAGTCTGGAAATCGCTTGACGGCCCGCTCCGCCGCCTCCATTGCCAAGTGCCAAGTCCCGCGCCGCCCCGCGAGGACCAATCCGAGATCCAAGTGATGCTTTTCGCTCTCCGGTTCGAGTGCGACGGCCCGCTCTAGTGCCGCCGCCGCCCGGTCGCTCTCGCCACTTTTCTCAAGACACCATCCAAGCAGGTTCCAAGCCTCGCCGGTGTACGGTTCGCGATCCAGAAGTTCTTCGATTGCGTGGCGCGCCGCCCGGAACCGGTTCATCCGGTATAGGCTCAACGCCATGTTGAACGTCAATCGGCCCCATTCAAGGTGGCCGGCTCTGGCGGCGTCGAAGAACTTGCTGGCAGACTCGTAGTCTTGGGAATCAAAGGCGATCGTTCCGGCCGATTCGACGTCCGATATCGACGCGCGCAGCGAGTCAAGCTGACGCATGGTATGGCGAGCGTCTTCGACGCGCTCCAGCGAGTACAGGGCGCGAGCGAGCGCCAGAACAGTCTCCGCTCGCTGGTAGACCAGATGCCTCGCTGGCTCAAGCCGCGCGACGGCTGCGGTGTAGTCACCCATGTTCTCGGCGATCATCCCAGCCAACAGCAGGCTGGTCGGATCACTCGGGCTCGCGGCCAGGACGATCTCAATGTTCTCCCGCGCTTCCGACAGTCGACCGGACTGCCACTGGCTGGCCGCTAGGCTGCGGCGGGTCGCTTGGTCATCCGGATTGAGAAGAACCGCCCTCGAGAACGCATCGTTGGCTTCCTCGCCTCTCCCCTGCATGCCCAAGACGTTTCCCAACATTGCCAGCAGCGCAGGGTCCCCGGGTTGCAGCCGCAACGCCCGATTGATCAGGGACTCGGACTCGGCTGCCCTGCCTGCTCGGGCGAGCGACATCGCCCGACTTGTCAGCGCACTGACCTCGGCCGAGTGACTCCCGACCTGGCCGACTGCCAAGGGGACCCCGGCGAGCCCGGCAGCGAGTACCACGAATCTGAGAGCGCTCATCGCTCGTCCCACGCGCCCAGCCCGAGGCCGGGCGAAGGTGTCCGGTCGGAGCCTCCATCCTCGCCCCGTGTAGCGTCTCTGGCGTCCTGCTGGATATTCAGGGCGTTCACTGCGTCCCTTTGCGCCGCGGCCTCTTCCGGCATCCCGAGACGGTTGTAGGTCCGTGCCAGCAGGATCCGCGACTTGAGGATGTCGGGATGGGACCTGACGATTCCCTCGAGCGCCGCGCGAGCCTCTTGCAGCCTGCCTTGCTCAAGCACGTGCCTGGCCAGCCTGATGCTGCACTCCACGTTCTGTGGATCAAGCTCCAGTGCCCGACGCGCTGCCTCGACGCCCAATGCGTCGAAGTCCGGCCCCAACCGGTCGTAGGCGCGCACGAGGTACACGAATGGGAGGGGGTTGTGCGGATTGGCGGCGATGGCTTGGCGATAGGCCTCGGCCGCACCGAGCGAGTCACCGGATGCGAGTCGGCTCGTGCCGAGCAGGAAATATGGCGTGTCCCATGCCGGGTCCAGTTCGGTGGCGCGGCCGAAGGCAGCGGCGGCTTCGATGAACCGGTGCAATCCGAAGTAGGCCACGCCCAAAGTGTGGTGGAATCCGGGCCGGTGGTCCATCCGCTGGCTCACGCCGGTCAGGAACTCAAGCGCCCGCTGGTGGCGCCTCGAGCTGATCAGGGCCTCTGCGTAGCCGAGGATGGCCTCTGGTTTGCCCGGAGCCAATTGCACGGCACGCTCGGCGGCCCGTACCGCTCGTTCCGAGTCGCCCTCTTTCTGCCTGAGGCGCGACAGTTCGATCCAAACCGCCATGTCGTCCCCGGACATTGCCAACGCCTGCTCGAGAATGTCTGCAGCCGGTGCAAGTTCGCCTTCCCGGGTGAGGATCTTGCCCAACGAGACTAGCGCAGGCGCATCGGGAGCTGTGGCGGCCAGCTCCAGAGCGTCACCGAGGGCACTATCCCGCTGGCCTGCGAGCAGGCGGGCATCGACCAGGGCTACCGCCGCTTCCCAGTCCTCGGGTGCAACGGCGGTAAGGCGCTCCAGCTCCAGCACGGCTTCGCGAGCGCGTCCCAGGCCAAGCAACACTCGGGCGTGGTTGAATCGGGCGGACCGGTTGCTCGGATCTCGCTCCAAGCCCAGTTCGAACGCTTCGAGGGCCGATTCGAGCTGGCCGCGCGACGCATACAGCAATCCGAGGTTCAGGTACGGGCTTGGGTCTTGCAGTCCGATCGCGACCGCGCGCTCGAAGGCCTCGACCGCTAGGTCATGCTCGTTCAAACCAAGCCTGGCCTGTCCGAGCGCCGACCACGCCGAGGCGTTGCTCGGGTCTGCGTCAAGCAGGCGACGGGCATCCAGCTTCTGCTGGCGCAGTTGGCTGGAAGACCCGAGGCTGGCCGGTCTCGGGGGCTCCTGGGCCAGCAGGCTGGCGCAGGGGCACGCTGTCAGAAGCACTGCAGCAGCCCACCCCGCCAGGTGCATGCTCTCCCCGTCCGCAGATTCCGCCCGCCCGGCCCTAGGCAATGTCCTCGGACCGTCGGGAGAATCCTTGACTTCATCGTAGTGGGATGATAGCATTTTGTCGAAGATCGATCATCTATCATTCGGAGGTGAGTCGTAATGTCAGTTTCGAAGCCGGTCTACACCCAAACGCAATTGATCGTTCTCTGTTCCCTGCTCGCTTTGGCTCTTTCGCCAGCCGCCGCCGGCGCGGCGCAGCTCCGGGGCACGGTGTCCGATCCATCCGGGGCGGTGATCCCGGATGCCGGGGTGGAGATCACCAGCGACGCCACGGGCGTCTCCGGCTCAACCAGAACCGACGAGTTCGGACGTTTCCTGTTCAACAGCCTGCGACCCACCGCCTATACCATCCGAGTCCGGGCGGAAGGCTTCGTGTCGGTCAGCCAGGCCAACGTCGTGCTGCGGGTGGACCAGCAGACAGACCTCGACATCGTGCTGGAAATCGGCGATGTCACGACTACGGTCGAAGTGACCGGACGAGCGCCGTTGCTGAATTCAGTGAGCAGCGCACTGGGCCAGGAAGTCACGAACCGGTACGTCACCGAAGTGCCCCTCTTCGACCGCAACGTCACGAACCTCGCGTTCCTCGCTCCGGGCGTTACCCAAGTCGGCGGAAGCGGCGGGCAATCCGGCAGCCAAATCTCGGCCGGTCAGACGGGCACGAACTTCGTCTCCAATGGCCAGCGCAACTCGACGGCTGAGATTCGGCTCGACGGCGGCCTGACCACAGCGCCCGAAACGGGCGAGGGGTCAACCACGCAGGCGTATTACCAGCCCTCCGTCGAGGCGGTCCAGGAATTCAAGGTGCAGAACAACGGCTTCTCCGCCGAGTGGGGCAGCAACGGCGGCACCGTCATCAACATCGTGTCGAAGTCCGGCTCCAACGAATTTCATGGAAGCGCCTACTGGTTCGCCCGGCGTCCGGCCCTTGACGCCAACAACTTCTTCGCGAACCGGGCCGGCAATCCCAAGGCGGACTTCAACCGCGACCAGTACGGCGGCGCGGTCGGCGGGCCGCTCGTGCGGGACCGCACGTTCTTCTTCTTCAACATCGACAACGTTCGCAATAACTTTCCGCGCACGTTAACCACAACCGTCCCGAGCGCGTTGCAGCGCATGGGAGACTTTTCCCAGACGTTCAACCAGGACGGTTCGCTCGTGCTCATCCATCAGCCGTACGAGATTTTCTTCAGGAGGGGCGCCCGGAGGCACCCGTTTCCTGACAACGTCATTCCGTTGAGCGCGCAGGAGCCCGTGGCTCGCAACCTTATGGCCTTCTATCCCGAAGCCAATACGGCGGGTAACCCGGTGACCGGGCGCGACAACTTCACGGGCACGGCCACCGGCTCAGCACCGTTCCGCCAGTTCGATATCAAGCTCGATCAGGTCATCCGGCCCAATTCCCGCTTGGTATTCCGCTACAGCCAGCGCGCACTCCAGTCCTCGGCGCCGCTGGTCTACGGCAACCCTGCCGACAACGCCAGCAAGACGGACGGGACCGTGCGTAACTCCGTGCTAGAGCACTCCTGGACAGTGGGTCCCTCGACCGTGTGGGTGAATCGCGTGGGGGTCGACAGGGCGATCATCGACACGCGGTCGCTCTCGTTCGATCCGACATCGATCGGATTCCCGGACGTTCTTGTCGACATCAACGACTCCACCATATTTCCGCGGGTGACGGCCAGCGGATATGCTTCGCTGGGAACCAATGGCTGGACAGACACGGTGAACGCCCACACGCAGTGGATGCTCAGCAGTTCGCTGTCGAAGGTCGCTGGCAACCACAATCTCAAGATCGGGGCGGAGGTGCGCGTTCCGCTTGTGAACTTCTGGCAGCCGGGCTTCCCGGCGGGCTGGTTTCAGCATGTACCCAATCCCACGCGCAACCGGGTCTTCGGGGGCAGCCCGAGGACTGGGGACTCGATCGCCTCCCTGCTGGCAGGGGCGGGCCATCCGTTCTCCTGGGGAGGCCTGAGCGTTGCGCCGGCCATGGCGACCCGTTCGCAGGAAACATCCTTCTACGCACAGGATGACTGGCGGGTCACCCAACGGCTCACCTTCAATTTAGGCCTGCGATACGAATGGAGCACGCCGCTCACCGAGCGCTACAACCGCATCCAGTTCGCCGAATTGGATGTCGACTCCGGTGTCAGCGTGGAGGGCCTGGGAGCAATCCGGGGCGCGAACGTGTTCGCGTCGCCCGGGCGGCGCCGCCCCAACATCGACGCGAACAACATCGCTCCGCGATTCGGATTCGCCTACAAGGCAAGCGGCACGACCGTCGTTCGAGGCGGAGTGGGTGTCTATTACGGGGTCTCGCCAGCCACGAACACGCAATACAGCGGTCCCGCCTTTCGCTCGACAGCGATTTGGCAACCCACAAGGGACTTCGGCTTCTCGCCCTACGCGACCCTGTCGAACCCCTACCCAGACGGTGTTCCCCTGCCACAAGGGGACCGGTACGGATCCGCGAGCCAATGGGGATACGAATCCAGCGGCGCCCTGTTTTCGGAGTTCAGGAACGCCGAGATCTACCAATGGAGCCTTGGCGTGCAAAAAGAACTCCCGGGGCAGATGGTGCTCGAGATCGGGTATTCCGGGAGCCGCAGCACGCACCTGATGTTCAATGGAACGGACAATCGGAATTTTGTCAGCCGCGAGACACGCGAGCAGTACGGCGCCGAAGGGTTGGCCGAGGAGGTTTCGAACCCGTTCCTACCTCTGTTCCGGGGCCCTCAAGCCATCTTCCAGGAACCATCCTCGGCATACAACGGCGAGGAAATCCCCCGAATCAATCTCTTGCGCCCGTTTCCGCAGTTCGATGGGCCCTTCGCGGGAAGCCACCAGCCGCGGGCCAGTGCCCGCTACCATGCGTTGCAGGTCCGCACCGAGAAGCGCTACTCCAACGGAATCAACTTCGTCGGGAGCTACGCCTACTCCAGGTTGACAGACGATTCGTCTGCGGGAAATAACTCGTGGCTCGGGAACAGGGTGCCAATCCAGGATCCCACGAACCTACACTTGGAGCACGGCCTGGGCGGTTCGGACACTCCCCACCGCCTGGTGTTCGGCTGGAGTTATGAACTGCCGGTGGGCAGGGGCAAGGCCGTGGGGCGCGACTGGAGCCCCGGCCTCCAGGCTGTGTTCGGCGGTTGGCAGATCAACGGTTTCCTCACCTTCCAGTCCGGACTGCCGCTGGGCCTCTCCTATGCCGCCCCCGAGCTGGCAGATGGCAGCCAGAGGCCAAACATTACCGGTTCCATCCTCGGAGCGGGGATCGACAACGTCGTGGACGGACGAGGAATCCGCTTCGACGAATCGGCGTTCTCGGCGCCACCGGCGCAGGTGCCGGGCAACGCCGAACGCTGGACAGGCGAAGTGCGCGGGGACACGGTCAACAATCTGGATCTGTCGATTTTCAAGGTTCTCACATTCACGGAGGACGTGAGGCTGCAGATCCGGGCCGAGTTCTTCAACTTCACGAACACCCCGCAGTTCGGCCCACCGAACACCGCTTTCGGCAGCCCGGACTTCGGCACGATAAGCGACCAGATCAACAGCGCCCGACAGTTCCAGTTCGGCCTACGGCTGCTGTTCTGAGGGTTGACCGGGATTCTCGGGGTGCGGCCCGCAGCCGCCGGCTGAGACAATCGGGTGGCTGGCGGGTCTCGATTCGGTGGCTGGTCGTGCTTGGAGCAACGCCCGAATTTGCGACAGTTTTGCTGGGCTGTTACCGAAGCTAGCGGCCGCACCGGTGTGGCGCGGGTTACTGGGCGCCCAATGTGGGGATTCGTGACACCACCTTCCTCCCCGGCCACCTACTTGGTTCTGGTCTGCGGCACTGGGGCGTTCGGCGGTTTCCTGTTCGGCTTCGACACCGCCGTCATCTCCGGAACGGTGGGCCCACTGGAACGGCAATTCAGGTTGGGCGCAGCTCTCCTCGGATGGACGGTCAGCTCCGCCTTGCTGGGAAGCGTCATCGGGGCGGCCGCATCCGGCACGCTCAGTGATCGCTACGGTCGCAAGATTTCGCTGATTCTAGTCCGGCCCCCGCGCCCGGCGAACGCGGAGCGTTCAGAGTGAAACGCTGGCGCGGCAGGGTCGGGGTGTGGCATACCGGATAACAGCGAGGATCCGGCAGCCACACCCC
>JAPPMG010000020.1 GCA_028819215.1 Bryobacterales bacterium | reverse complement strand
AGCGACTTTCAGTCGCACTCGAACCCACCGACTTTCAGTCGGTGGTCGTTCAGTCGTCAACTCCTTCAACAGCACGTTTGGTCGACCTATGCCCAGCGCCACAAGTCTGCGGCGGACCAGTTCCGTACACTCCTAAGCGCAAAGCAAGCTAGCGCATCGGTGGCCTTCATCATCTCCGACTTGCTAGAGACCCAGCTCACCCAACAGATTTACCGTGCTGATGCAGCAAAGCGAGCCGAGGGGAGAGCAGCTGCTAACGCAGAGCGGCTCACAATGCAGGTAGAGCAGCTTCAGGGCGAGTACGCTGCAAGTGTCGGGCGAGGGGAACTTTTGGATCAAGAACTCGCGAACCAGAAAACCACGCATGCCGACGAGCGAGCTCACCTTAAGGACGAGTACGAGCGCTTACGCGGGACGGTCCTCCGCCGCCTGAAGGACGAGTTGGCCCTAATGGAAGAAGGGCTGCACGCCTTACAGCGCGATCCACCGCGTGTCCACGTCATGGTTGACCACGCTGACCGGGTCATCGATGGCCTGCGACTTGAGATCGATAGGCTAAGGGAGGGGCGTGAAGCATGACCGTTGTTGGATTCGACTTCGGGACTACCAACAGCTTGATTTCGTTGGTACGGGGTGGCCGCACCATCAACTTCCTTGATGAGGACCAACGTCCGATCCCGTCCGTCGTCTGCTATGAAGGCGCACAAACCATTGTTGGGCGAGACGCTAGGGAGCGTCTCGCCCAAGCTGGACTAGGCATTCATGGCAATATTATTCGCTCCCCAAAAATGTACTTGGGTCGCGACAGCGTCTTCATTGAGGGTACAGAACGACACCCCGTCGAGATCGTATCGGACGTTGTCCAGCATGTCCACCGGACGGCCTTGAAACGACAAGGCCTCGACGCTGTCACCGGTGCAGTTGTCACCATCCCGGTAGACATGCAAGGCTATCAACGTCGAGCCTTGCGAGACGCATTTAGACGGGCAGGCATGCCAATCGTTCAGTTCGTACATGAGCCCTTAGCCGCACTGTACGGCTTTTTCAGAACTCACGACCTTGAGGCCACGTTGCGGCGATATGACAAGAAACTCATTCTTGTGTTCGACTGGGGGGGCGGTACCCTAGACCTTACGCTTTGTCGTCCGTCTGGCAACACGATAGTCCAACTGATGAATGACGGTACGGAGGAAGTAGGCGGTGATGTATTCGACGAGACGATAATGAATCGTCTCATCCAAGACACTCGAGAACGACGCGATCTTGGCGCTACAGTCGAGACGCATCAGGGGGCTGAGGCTCGCCTAATTGATCGTTGTGAGCGCGCGAAAATCGATCTATCTTCCCGGTCTCGCGTCACCATTTATTTAGGCAGTTTCTTTCGCGGTATTCCCGAAGAGGAGTTCGACTACGATCTCGACGACCAAGAGCTTGAGACGATCGTCCGCCCCTTGGTCGATAAAGGCCTAAAGCGCATCGCTCGACTTTTGGACGACGCTGGCTACTCCCCTGAGCAGGTTGCGCTCTGTTTGGCGACGGGCGGCATGTCTGCCATGCCGGCGATCAGGAGACGCCTCCATGAACTATTCGGACCTGACCGCGTTCACGTACCAGAAGACACTTCAACGCTAATTGCGGAAGGTGCTGCATGGATTGCTGCCGACCGTGCGGGCTTGCAGCTTGCGAAGAACATCGAGCTTGAACTAGCACGGAATTCGTACTTGCCCCTCGTCAAGGCGGGTACTGAAATGCCGAAGGAAGGAGAGATCCAACACGAGCGATTCCACTTGTACTGCACGGACCCGCGAGACGGCATTGCGAAGTTCCAACTCTGTACGCCAAGACGCCCGGGGGCATCAGTGCTTCCGAACGAACCAAGGGTTAACGTGCAGAATGTCACTATCGGCGTCGACGATAAGGCACAAGCGTTTCACGAACGGTTAGAACTCGACGTTCAGATCAACGATGATCTTATCCTGCAAGCTCATGCACGTTCACTTAATCGTCGCGATGAAGACCGAGGTGAGGTCCACAACTTGGAGTTCGGATTGAGGCTTCCAGCAGGTGCGCCCGCCACTACACCGGATTCACCAGGGGGACAAAGCGACGATGTACCACTTCGTACAGACTCAGCGACGCGAGTAGGCTCGGTCAGCATCCGCAGCAACGTTTCGGCACGCGACGATCCTTCACTAGTACCTGGCGAGTTCCTGTACGAATATGACCCATGTTATTTTGACGTCCGCCATCACCCTCCGCCGTATCAAGTGCGTGAGAAGCTGTATTACCAAGCGTGCTCGCTCTGCGGAAGATCATCGAACGATCCGGCCTGCAAGTGTGGAAGCAGGCTCCCAAGATCGATACAGGCTATATAAGAGGACAAGACAGCAGTAACGACTATCAGGGGGTGCAAGCTGAGACTCTGAGTCGGTGAGATCGGGATATTACTGCGTGCGACAGGTTCAGTGTCTTCCGAAGGCCAAAGAGGCACTACTCTTCCGCACCCGAGGTCAAGCACGCCCAGACACCGCCCAGTTCTAGGCTGGGGCTTCGCATGGTTAACCGCAACGTAAGGCACACCCAATCTGACAAATCGAGAAGAAAATGTCCGGCCCTGTCTGCTCGGCCGGACCGCTACAGCCGACTGTGTCGCTTATTCGATGGCCCCACCCATAGCCCTCATCATCTACGGCCTGCCGCACGGACCCAGACGAAAATAGTCCCGCGGCTACTGTCCTCGCTTGATCTGGAGCGTCGTCTCTAGCTGCTACCCTGATTGGCCGAGCCTCCCGATGTCTGAGTTCTCGCGGCGCGACCTGTTGAAGTCCTCGGCCCTGATTTCGTCGGCGATCGGATTGGCTGGATGCGCCGCGGACAACCCTTCTCCGGCACAGCCGCCCAACATCATCGTGTTGGTAACGGACGACCAGCGCTGGGACATGCTCGGCGCGGCCGGAAACCCGCTGATCCAGACCCCGCACATGGACCGCTTGGCCACGGAAGGGGTGTTGTTCCAGAACCACTTTGTCACCACGTCGCTGTGCGCTCCGTCGCGGACGTCGATCTTCACCGGCCTTTACGCGAGTTGCCATGGCACGCACGACTTCGCAACACCGATGTCGGAGGATCTCCACGAGCGCAGCTATCCCGGACGCCTGCGCGCGGCCGGCTACCGTACAGGCTTTGTCGGCAAGTATGGTGTCGGCCGAACCTTGCCGCAAGACAAGTTCAGCTACTTCGAGGGTTTTTCCGGGCAAGGGCAGTACCTGCACGAGGTGGAGGGCGAGTCCCGGCACCTAACCGGGATGATCGGGGACCAAGCGCTTGAATTCTTGGAGACCTGTGACGGCGAGACACCGTTCTGCCTGTCGGTGAGCTTCAAAGCGCCGCACGTCCAAGACAGGGTCGCGCCGTTCTTCATCAACGATCCCGAATTTGACGAGCTGTACGAGGATGTCGAGATACCACCTTTCAAGAAGCTCGATCCTCGCTATTTTGAGGGCTTGCCCGACTTCCTCAAGGACGGGTACGAGGGTCGCGTCCGTCAGCAGCGCCGCTTCCCGACAGCGGAGACGTGGCAGGCTGCCATGAAGCGCTACTACCGGCTCATTACCGGTGTCGACGTGCAGGTCGGGCGAATTCTG
This sequence comes from Bryobacterales bacterium, assembly GCA_028819215.1. Lineage (GTDB taxonomy): Bacteria > Acidobacteriota > Terriglobia > Bryobacterales > UBA6623 > VXMF01. The sequence continues at coordinate 21,461 of JAPPMG010000020.1, read as the reverse complement.
GCCTGGCTTGACGAGAGCGGCCTAGGAGGCAATACCGTGATCGTCTTCACTTCTGACAACGGGTTCTTCCTGGGCGAGCGCGGTTGGGCAGGCAAGTACTTCATCCACGAGGAGTCCATCCGAGCGCCACTGATCGTTTGGGACCCGCGCAGCCGGAAGAGAATGGGGCGCCGCTGCACGGAGATGACGCTCAACCTTGACATCGCGCCCACGGTCTTGGAATTGGCTGGGCTTGAGATCGATCCTTCGACGAACGGAATGAGCGTGGTGCCGCTGTTGGATGGCGCGTCGCCCCCATGGCGCACCGAGTGGTTCTACGAGTTCCTGTGGCAACGCGAGGGCATTCCGATCCCGCGCACGGAGGGTATCCGCTCGGAGCGCTGGAAGTACAACGTGTACCTCGACGGACAGCCCGGCTACGAGGAACTCTACGATCTCGAGGCGGACCCAGAGGAAGAGACGAACCTAGCGAACTCTGCAGACCACCAGAACGAACTCGAGCGCCTGCGCAGCCGCCGCCAAGCGTGGAAGGACAGCTTGGCGGGCTGGCACCCCGGCGAGCCTTGGGCGGACCCTGCCTGAGCTGCCATGGGCGCTCAGACCGTAGCCGCGGCCGCGCGATTGCGCAGATCTGGCCGGAACCTGCTATCGCCGGTCCGGGGGGTAGCGTCCGGACGGCTCATCGGGGTCGTATTTCGGGTTCTTCGCAGGCATGTTCGCGTCAACGTCCCCCAGCCATGCCTCAAGACGCTCCTGAAGGGACTTTGACCGTTCCGGGAGCAAGCCTGCGAGGTTGTAGCGCTCGCCGGGATCGTTGGCGAGGTTGTAGACCTCGATCGAGCTGTCCTCGTACCACTTGATGAGCTTCCAGTCCCCGGCCCTCAATGCACCGCTCGGCGCCCCGCCTTGGTTGCCGTAGTGCGGGTAGTGCCAGTACAGTGGCGCTCTGTTGAACGGCTCGCCGCGCAGCGCCGGGACCAGGCTGGTTCCGTCAACGTGCTGATCGGGACGCTTGCGGAGCCCCGCCAATTCGAGCAGGGTCGGGTAGAAGTCCACGCTTGTCACCGGTGCGTCAATGGTCACCCCGGGCTCGGTCACGCCGGGCGCTCGAATCAGCATGGGCTCGCGGATTCCGCCTTCGTACATCCACCCCTTGCCGCCGCGCAACGGCAGATTCGCCGTGGGCGAGCCTTCGGAGGTGCTCAGCCCCCCGTTATCCGACATGAACACCACGATGGTCTTTGAAGCGAGCCCGTTTTCCTCCAATGCGTCCAACACCATCCCGACAGCCGTGTCCAGTGCCTCGACCATGCCGCCGTAGACGGCGTGATCCTGCACCTGCCGCGCCTCTCGGAACCCTTCCTCTAGGAAGCGAGGGCCGGCGAAGGAGAATTTCGCTGCCTTGGCCGCGTACTTGTCCTCCAACTCTTGGGTTGTCATGAGCGGCGTGTGCACGGAATAGAACGACAGGTAAGCGAAAAAGGGCGAGTCGCGCTGCGCAGAGATGAACCGGCGGGTCTCCCTGGCCAACCGCAGGGGCAGGTACTCGCGCTCAGGGCCGTCGTCTAGGTTGGGATTGCCGTACGGAGAGAAGTAGTTGTCGCCGCCCCACGGACCGCCGTGCTCCCAGCCGCCCTCGTTCTGGTCGAAGCCTTGGTCTTCGGGCCAATAGCCCTCCGGGCCCATATGCCACTTGCCGGCGAAGAATGTGGCGTACCCGCTCTCCCGGAAGGCTTCGGCCATGGTGACCTCTTCAAGAGGCATGCGGTCCGAGTAGCTGGACGGCAGCAGGATGGTGTTGCGGTTCCACTGTTCCGGCTGGTTGCCCCCGCTTGGGCTGATGTAGTCGGTGACGCGCAAGCGAACCGGGTACTTGCCGGTCATGATGCTGGCGCGGGTCGGGGAGCAGACCGGACAGGCCGCGTAGGCCTGGGTGAAGCGGGCGCCGGATCGAGCCAGTCCGTCGATGTTGGGCGTTTCGTAGAACTGGCTGCCGTAGCAGCCTAGGTCACGCCAGCCAAGATCGTCGGCCAAGAAGAAGACGACGTTGGGTGGGGCGGCCGGTGACAGCGCAGCTGCCAGACAGGCCAACACGACGAGCCGTGCCGATGGGACGGCGCTGGAATAACGCATCAGGACAATTCTCCGAATAGCTAAGCTTCGATTGTAGAGGCTTGCGTGGCTGCATCCCTCCGCCGCTCGACCCAGACTGGCGCGCTAGCCGACGAGTTTCTTCGCGTTAGTGCCAGTTGCCGAGATACTCGTCGCGGAGGCGGTCACGGAAAGGCGATGACCGGCCGCTGGCTCTGGACTTCAAGGCCACCGGTGGGGGCTATGATTGATCGTTCTGGGGACTGGCGCTCGAGTCGTCCTGCACCCTCCAATGGCCGCCTTTGTCGGGACCCACGCGTTCGATCCTTCCGGCTGCACGCAGCTTGTCCATGTGGTATCGAATCGTAGACTCCGTGCTGGCGAGAGCGGCGGCGATCTCGCGACGACCGGCGGAGGGTTTCGAGGAGAGGAGCGAGAGGATCTGATCGGGGATTGGGGCTGTTCCTGGCGGTGTTTCGCCGGATATATCGGATTTCTGGTCCTGTCTTGATTGCCAGCCCACGGTCTCTGGCTGTTTTCTGGCTGTTTTGTCGTGGATCGGCCTATTTTCTGGTGGTTTTCTGGCAGTTCGCTGGGTAGCCTCCTCGGTTACCTGAGTTGCTAGTCGGGCGGAGTCCCTATTCCCCCGGGTAGTGTTCCGGATGGAACCGTGCTTTTCGTTGGAGTCGCTCGGCCTCCAAATCTTCGCAAGGAAGCCCGCTCCCGCCTCGAACTCGGGTTCTGGAAGGCCTGATCCGACGCAACGTCGGATCATGTCCACCGTTCCAGTTCCCATCTTCTCGATGTAGCGCAGCAGGTACATTGACTCAGCAAGCAGGGGATTGCTGGGCAACGATTGGTGTGCCACGCGCAACTTCTCCACTGTGAGCGGCGAGGGAAGCCGACCGGAATTCATGACTTCCAACCGGTCTGCGAAGAGCATGACCTGAACGCTGCTGTTGTCGGTGTAGTCCCTGTGTGCTACCGCGTTGACGATGGCCTCCGTGACCACCTCCATTGGTATCTCGTAGGCCACCGGTGCTTGTACGCTCTCCGCCCTCGTGCCGACCGAAAGAGCGATCTTGCCTAAGACGAAGTCCACCGCCTGATCCACCAACTCGAAGACCGTTCCCTTGTAAATCTGGTAGGAGGGAATTGGCTTTGCGACGTCGGTACCGTGGAAGTGCCCGCACTTGATCTCGGACGAGATCAGAAAGCGTTGCGGCGCTCTTCCGAACAACAGCACTGCGGCATTGGTCAGTCTTCCGCTGTTCAACAGGTTCAAGTGCCTGAGCAAATCGGCGGGAGGCGTTTCTTCCGGCAGGGGGAACTGTCGCGCTCTGCGCGCTATACGAATGAAGCGGTACATGCTCTCGACGTCTAGGTCGTCGATCGTGGCCCCAGAACACTGGGCCGCGTCAAACGGTCCGAAGCGCAACAGCTCCTTCGATTCAAGGTATTGCAACAGCGCGGCGTATAGCCCCGCTACCAACTCGGCTACCGTAGCGAAACGCCTTCTCGCCAAACTAGCCTGTGCCCTGCCGACGAGCATCCGCATCTTTGCGTGCCGGCCCTCGTCGGCACCACGGACGAAGATGAGTCGGTGCTTCTCCAGCTCAGTGGCGCGGTCGAACTCCCGTTCGCTCGGCGAAACACCCTCCGCGTCCTCCAAACCGTACTCCAGCCCGAACAAGCCAACATAGATCTCGCACCGCTCGACTTCCTCTAAGTAAACCTCGCTCGGGCGCCGGTCGGCAGCTGGCACGTCCTCGAAGAGAAACACCTTAAAGAACCGCCGCATGAGAGGGTCGCCGCGCAGATAGTCGCGCAGATGTTTCCGCTCTTGCACGAACTCGCGCTGGACACTGCTAATGAAGATGCGGATCGGGGTCACCGGACTGGCCACCCCTTGACGGGGACATCTAGGATCGGCACCCGGATGGAACTGGCAAGGAGTTGCTGCATCATGCCCAGCTTGATGGCGCGGTTCTTGTCGACGCGGCCCTCCAACGCCGTGATCTCTTTGTCCATATCGTAGAAGAAGGTGCCAATAGCGCGTCGTTCGGTCATCCCGACCAGCCCACAAGGTCTGGAAGCACCTGAGAGTATCGCTCTGCGAGCACTGCACATAGCGATGGAGGGTGTGGAGCGGCAGGTGGTCAACGTATTAAGCCGACGCGTCAAAATGCCAGTTCCTGCTGGAAGTCCCTAGGTATCGGGAATACGCCGATGATTACCCAAGGATTAGGCGCGACGAAATGAAATTGCTGTGTTGTCCCCAAGAAAAAATGCAAATCAGTCTTGATGAATTCATTGAGGTACTTCTGCCGAACCTTCTCGAGCGCTCGTTCTTGGTCACCCCCAGAGTCCCTTAGGCAGTTCCAGTAGAGGGCTCCAATCTGCCACTCGAGAATCTGAAGTTCGCTCGTCTTGCCGTGAACATCCTCAAACCGATAAGAAAAGTTGTAGGGCAGCTTTGGGATGATCTCGAAAGTCTCTCGCCATGAATTGTCATCGAATAGATCGTACTGGCTGTAATGGTTCCTCATTTGCCGCAACTTCTCCTGATCCCAATCCGGAGTGTCTTCTTCCCATGTGAAATCGAGGACCTTATTCGGCTTGAACACCGTTAGCGACATCTCGTTGGCCTTTGCTGCATTGATGATCTCCGCCAACGAGTCATGGACGTCAGCGTTGTGTAGAAGGATCCGCCTACGTTCCCTCCAGTTGTGGGCGGTGCTCACGTGTTCCACTGGATGAATCGAAGCTGGATCGATTGGCCGAAAAGTCTCCGGTCTTGGATCCGACTGGTTTCGCTTCAGGCGTGCCTCGACCCAATCAAACAAGCTGTACTGGTCCGATTCATCGAGTCGCCTAAACGGAACCGGGTAGAGGCGAACCCAAGTGCCATCTTCACGAACACCAGCAGTACAGACAGTTTCCCCGTACTTCCTCGAGAGCGTGGGGTACGTCTTCACGGTGATCAATAAGCGTTCACTCTTCATGTTGGCTCACAGGTGCTTGACTCTTGCCAGTGCTCCGCCATCGATTCCTATCGCGCTTGCGACGCAGCTCCGATGACAGCAGTTTGGCAATTGCTCGAAGCACGTAAGGGCAACACGCTCGCCAGAATTGATCCAGTTCCGAATCGTCAAAATTCCATGTTCTTGCTGAGGCAAGACCTCCCTCCTGTACCTGTCGAACAGCCGATCGTAGTCCGCCTGCGACCTGAGATTTCTGCGATGTTCCCCTGGCACTCCCAATTGGGGCAAGTGCTCGTATCGAATTCCAACACCAGTGCAGGCATGTGCAAGAGTCTTCTTGGAAAAACCATACTTGCGGCTGATCGCATTCCTCCGCACGTCGCAAAGCAGAGTCACCCCCGCCAAGAGCAACGCATTCAAGTAGCTCTCGATGGTCCGCCCCTCGTAACCAATCGTGGCTAAGGGAACGGGAGTTGCGATTGAGCGAGCAGACTCGATCTTTTGTAACGCGAAGTTGTCATCACGGAGAATCTCGTGTGCGATCTCACTGCGAATTGCGAAGTACGGGAACTGGCGGTAGGTTGCCGCGATCAAGTCGTCGCCACGAAGATTCCGATTCCTTCGGACGAATTCCGTCATGTGCGGCTCGTGTGCGCGAACTGCAATGATCCGTCCCTTGTCCGAGAGGATCCAGCGTCCGTCGATGTCGTTCAGTAGTTGGAGAACGACAAGTTTCCTACGATCGGCATATGAAGTGAATGAGAACGCGCCGAAGCGATATGGAACGAAGTCATAGATTTGTGGCACGCTGGGTTCTTTGCAATAGAGGAATAGCAGCTTTTGGAAGTCTAGGTTGCCAACTTGCCCTCCAAGTAGGTCAAGCAGTCCAAGCAAGTGTCGCTGCCTGTTTGCGAGCCGCAGCTTGCCCGGTCCAGTTGACAGTTCAGTCATCCCCAGGTCCTTGATCTGGTTCAGTTGGTCTCAGCGAAATCATTGGTCTCATGTCAAGAGGCAAAGTCAGCGCCTCGACGTGCCGAATACGCACTCCTATCGGAACAGGCGACTTTACATACGAATCGGACACATCCGTTGGGGCTTGGCTTCTGTTCCACAATTCGCATCAGTGAGCGTTGCGAACGCCCACTCATCAGTAACTTCCCCCACGACAATCAGGTCGGGCTTCGTCCACGCGACCATGAGACCAAATTGAGCACAGGAAAGTCAAACATTGGAGCACTTATATGTTTGGGGCCATTGCGTCCACCTTTGCCGCTAGGCGCTGAGGCCAGTCGGCTACCTCCGGTGACGCTCCGATGCTCCGGACGGTAGCGCCTCGCGATTGCAGTTGGAGGGGCGGGCCTGCTCTTCGATATCGTGCCTCCCTCCGTAGTTCAGGAACTATGAAGCAGCGATGCTGCTCGGGTATCAGACTCAATGAGGCAATGCGCCAGTCATTCTGATGTCATTGGTGTCAGAACTGCCTTACTCGATCGTGCTGTACGCTTCGGGCAGGCCGGGGAGGAATTTGGGCGGGCTCTGGTACAGGTAGCCCTCGAGAAACGTCACGGACTGGCTTCGGCTCACCCTTGCAAGCGCATCCAAGCCAGCCTTGTAGGCCGAGTAGTCAGGACCGTCCCCACCCATGGCCACGATTCGATCCGGGCGGGCCGCCTTCCAGTGCTCGTAGCCGGCGTAGCGCACCATCAAGAACACCTCGTCGTACGCCGAGCTTTCCTTGAATCCACTCTCCGGCGGATAGACAGCCTTCCACTGGCCGACGATGCGGGCTCCGACTTTTTCGAGGTACGGCCAGATCCTCGCGGCGCTGCTTCCCAGCAGGTCGTCCGCCGTGCCTTTCTCCACCCGCCGTTTCGTCAGAGCGATGATCTCGTGAGCCGGCCAATTCCGGTCGTTGCGGACAGGGTGCGGTCCGCCTTCCGGTAACGCCTCGGCCGGCACATAGGTTTCGTCCAATGCGGGCATGTAATAGACCTGCGTGGTCGCGGTCATGCCCGCGAGGAAATATGCACCGTTCGAGCCCGCCACATAGTGGTTGCGGGCGCTGAGGGCCTCGCGGTTGCGCCGGTAGTCGGGGCCGTTCCCGCCTAGCAGCAGGTGGCCCTGGCGGGTTGCCTTCCAATGCTCGTAGCTGGCGTAGCGGGCTAAGCGATACCCATGGTCGAACGCAGGATCCTCATTGGAGCCGTCTGGGTGGACCACCATCCACTGCCCGACAATGCGGCTTCCGATCTTCTCGAACCAAGGCCAGACACCCTCCCGGCTCAGCCGGAGGTAGGCGTCGTGTCCTCCCTTGTGAAACTTCTGGTGGCGCAGGACGAGGATCTCCGTCCCTTCTCTGGGCGGGTCGTTGCGCACCGGCCGCGGCGGGTCGGCTGGCTGGCCGAACGCCGCCGCGGCCAGCGCCGTGGCGGCTAGGGTCGCTGCAATCAGGGTATTGCGGGGAACTTCGGGCATCGCGCTCTACAGTTTAGTGGGCCTCGGGTCAGCTGGCGGCCTAGCGCTGCGACACGCAACTGCCCGTCCTAGACCGGCCCGGGCGCGATCGTGCTGCGGGCGATAATGGGTCAGTTGGCGCTGTGCGCGAATGTCGCTGCCCGTTAACAAAGTATCGACCGCGGATCTAGTCGCCTCTGCCCGTGGGTGGCACATGCGCCACCCGACGCCGATCTTTGACGATCCCTATGCGAAGAGGCTGTGCGGGCCAGTGCTTGGCCTGGCTCTGAGGTTTCGCCCGTTCGAATGGTTGCTGTTCAAGGTCGTGCTGGCCCCCTTGATGCCCGTCAGCATGTGCGTGGTCATGCGAGCTCGCTACGCCGAGCAAGGTCTCGGGCAAGCAGTTGAGGAAGGCGTTCGGCAATACGTCATCCTCGGCGCCGGCATGGACTCTTTCGCATTCCGCCGGCCGGATCTGCTGGAAGTGATCAATGCGTTTGAGGTCGACCACCCTGTGACCCAGCGGAAGAAGTTGGATCGCATTGCCAAGGCTACGTTCACGGTACCGGCGAACCACCACTTCATTGCCGCGGACTTGTCAGTCGTCTCCATCGTGGAAGCCTTGGCCGGAACGGCCTTCGACATATCCAAGCCCACGTTTCTCTCCTTGCTGGGCGTCGCCTACTACCTGACTCCCGAAACTCTGGCGGAGACTGCGAGATCCATCTCGCAAGGTTTGCGTCCGGGCACGCGGCTGGTAATCGACTATCTCTTGGACGAAGAATCATGCGACCCGGCTACGCAACCACTGCGGGAGAGGCTGCTCAAGTTTGTTGAGGGAAGGGGAGAGCCCATGCGCAGCTCGTACTCGTTGGCCGAGATGAACGCACTGATGGCGGACAGTGGTTTCAAGCCGGTCGAGAACTTCGCGATCACCGACTTGGAACCGAGCTATCGCGAGGAATTTGGTGAACTTACCTTCGAAATCCCCGGCCTTTTCGGTTTCGGGACTTTCGAGGTCGTGGACCAGTCCGACTGACTTGACGTGCGCTCGGTTGGAGGCGCAGCGACTGGTGCGGTTGATCGACGAGGTTGTGATTCCGCTGCTGCGACGGCTGCCATCGCTGTTGCAGAATCTCTCGACTGCGGACATCGTGGCGTTCGAGCGGGCGTGGCACCAGCGTGCCTACCCGCCGGTGCTGGAGGACCCTTACGCCAGGCTGCTGTGTGGCCAGTTGCTCGGACTGGCAGCTCGATTGCGGCCATTGGGCTGGTATGTGGCGCGAGTCGAACTCGGCCGCATCATGCCCGCCAGCATGGTGGTGGTCATCCGGGCTCGCTACGCCGAGCAAGCGCTTGAGGACGCACTCGAGCAGGGCGTCACCCAGTACGTCATGGTCGGCGCCGGGATGGATTCGTTTGCGTTTCGGCGCCCGGATCTGGCGGAGCGAGTTGAAATCTACGAGATCGATCACCCAGCTGTGCAACGCAGGAAGTTGGAGCGGATTCACAAAGCGGGACTTGATATCTCGTCAACGCACCACTTCATCGGTGCCGACCTCACGGAAGTCACCGTGGTCGACGCGCTTGTGTCATCCAGCTTTAACACCGCTAAGCCGGCTTTCCTGTCTCTGCTGGGAGTGGCCTATTACCTCACCCCTGACGCCTTGGAAGCCACGGCCCGATCGATTGCAGCAAGGCTGTCACCCGGAAGCTGCATCGTCGTCGACTACCTGCTGGACCAAGCATCATCCGCTCCGGCCAGCAGTAGCGTCCGCAGCAATCTCTTAGAGCTTGTCGAAGATTGCGGCGAACCGATGCGGAGCGAATACTCGCTTGACCAGATGGACGCCCTGATGCGAAGGAGCGGATTCGAGCCTGTCGATGCATGTGCCGCCGACGATCTCGAGGATCTCTATCGAAGAGAGCTGGGTTCGCTGCCCTTTGCAGTCCCGGGCATCTTCGGCATCGGCACCTTCGCGGTCGCTGGCCCAAGTGATCGCGGCGAAGCTGGCTAGCGGATCGGTAGCCCGCTCAGCGTGCAGGCGTAGGCTTCGAGCAGGCGCGTCTTGCGTATCAGTGCCCCGCGTGCCCCGAGTCGAGCCAAGGCAGGAATGAGGCCGTGGCCGCATCGGGCGGCCAACGGAATGGCGCCTACGGGAAGGTGGGGTTGATCAGTGGGCCAATGGTTCTGCCGCCTCCCAGTCTTGGCTGGAACTGATCGGTAATCGCGGCTTGGCTTTGCTGCACACCGACAGGACCGTCCTTGATTGCAACGCAATCATCGTATAAGCTATGTTCCCAGAGGAAGGAGCGACAATGGCAAGCATAACGATTCGCAATCTGGACGACGAGGTAAAGGCTCGTCTTCGGGTTCGCGCCTCCGCCAACGGCCGGTCGATGGAAGAGGAAGCACGACTGGCCCTAGCCGAGGCGGTGAATCGGGAGCCCGCTCCGGTGGAGGGGCTAGGGACGGCAATCCACGAGCTGTTCAAGTCCTTCGGCGGCGTTGAGTTGAAACTACCGCCCCGCGAACCGATGCGCGATCCGCCGCGCTTCGAGTGAGGCGGCGGCGATGGTGGTCATCGATACCAATATCGTTTCGGAGCTGATGCGCTCGGAGCCGAGCACGGTAGTGCTGGCTTGGATGGACGACCGGCCGGCACGAGAGCTGTTCGTGACGGCGATAACGGAGGCGGAGGTTCGCACGGGCATCGCGGTGCTGCCGGAGGGTAGACGCCGTCGCGGACTTGGGGAGGCTTGCGAGCGGGCATTCGGCAGCTTGTTTGCCGGACGAGTGTTGCCATTTGATAGTGGCGCAGCCCGCGCCTATGCGGAGATCGTCTCGGCGCGCCGTGTCCTTGGGCGTCCGGTTTCTCAGGCGGACTGCCAGATTGCAGCGATTGCCTGCGCGCGTGGCATGGCGGTGGCAACGCGTAACGTACGAGGCTTCGAGGACATGGGGATCGAAATACTCGACCCATGGAACGCTGCATGAATGAGGCGCCGCCGACCATCGTAACTGTTGCCGACTACCGCCAGCCCTCCCGCTTGAAGTGCCGGCTCATCCTCCGGCGCCCGTAAAGCGGATGTGGCGGCTGCCATCGAGGTTGCGGGACCTTTCGACTGCGACGAAGCAGGCTAGCGAATCGGCAGCCCGGTCAAAGTACAGGCGTAGGCTTCGAGCAGGCGCGTCTTGCGCGTCGGTGCCCCGTGCCCGTTGAGGCGAGCGAAGGCAGGAACGACGCTGTGGCAGAACCACGCGGCGAACGGAATGGCGCCGAGGGTCAGGTAGGCCCAGAATGCCCTCAGCATCTGCCGATGCATGTAGGCAATCGCCGCTTTGGAGCGCCAGTCTGCGACTTGGTCGAGCGCTTCGTCCCAGACTCGGGTTTCCCGCTGGAGGTTCGCGGACCGCCAGACGTCGTGCCCTCGCAGCAGCGCCAGGCCGGCGCGCGTCAGGCTGAAATCCTGCGAGGCCCAGCCAATGCTGCGAAGGCTGTCCCGCAGCAGCACGTAGGCCGGCTCCCTGAATCCGACTTGGCCGAGACGGGCGAATTCGAACAGCTCCAGTTCTATGGCACGGAGTCGGCGGCGCAGGCCCTCGGCGCTGGAGTGCCTGGAGATCTTGGCAATCGCTAGAACGGCGGCACTGGCGAGCAGCGCCGCCCGCACCGTGGTCAGGGTTTCTGGATCAAGTGTCATCGGTTTCCCCCAGCCCTGCCGATCGATCGCCGAACGGATGTTGCTCGCGACGGATCGCAGGGCCTTCCATGCAAGCTTTTCTGGCAGTATTTCGGATTATTGGATGCAATGTCAAGTAAATATCCTAGTTTTTTCGTATTTTATTTTCTGTCGGACTGTAATTGTGGATGGAGCTGGCTGGGAGATTCTCTGAGACCTCCCGAAGCAAGGGTACGCACGCTGGCGGTGCCAACGGTTTCGAAGTGCTGCAATTTCGAGGAGCCGGGCCTCCTCAAGCGAGTCAAGCAGCGGGCGGGCTAGAATCTAGTTTTCGTGGTGATCCGATGAATCGAATTTTTCCAACTCTCTGTTTGGTTGCACTGCTGGCGTCTCCAGCCGCCGGGCAGCAGGACACACGCCCGAACATCATCTTCATCTTGGCCGATGACCTAGGGTACGGCGATCTCGGCTCGTACGGACAGACCGTCATCCAAACGCCCGAACTCGACCGCATGGCTGCCGAGGGAATCCGCTTCACGCAGTTCTATGCGGGAGCCACTGTGTGCGCCCCGTCACGGAGCGTGTTGATGACCGGGCAGCATATGGGACACACGCACGTGCGCGGCAACGCCTCCGGCCCGCGGATGGATGCCCAGTCCTTGCGGGATGTCGATGTCACCGTGGCCGAGGTGCTCAAGGCGGCCGGTTACTCTACGGCCCTGTTCGGCAAGTGGGGCCTTGGCGAGGTGGACTTGCAGGGTCACCCGCTCAAGCAAGGCTTCGACACGTTTTTCGGCTACCTGAATCAAGTCCACGCGCACAACTACTACCCAGAGTTCCTGTGGAAGGGGCTGGAGAGAATGCCGTTGCGCAACAAAGTCCAGCGTGTATCGCGCACTTACGGAGGATTTACAGGTGGCTGGGCGACGGAGCGCAACGAGTACTCCCACGACGTGATCATGCGCGAGGCGATGGCCTGGCTGGAGGATCGGGGAGACGCGCCGTTCTTCATGTACCTGGCACTCACGATTCCGCATGCCAACAACGAGGGCACGCGCGGCACGGGCGACGGTGCTGAGATTCCCGATCACGGGATCTATTCCGGCATGGACTGGCCGGATCCGGACAAGGGGCAGGCGGCGATGATCTCCCACATGGACCGAGATGTCGGGCGACTGCTCGACAGACTAAGTGAACTGGGCGTCGCCGAAGACACCTTGGTGATGTTCTCGTCCGACAACGGCCCGCATAACGAAGCCAACCATGACCTGCTCAGGTTCAATCCGTCCGGACCCCTGCGGGGCACCAAGAGGGCTCTCTATGACGGCGGCATCAGGGTCCCGTTCCTCGCTTGGTGGCCGGGTACGATACAGCCCGGCCGGGTTTCTGACCATATCGGCTACTTCGGGGACCTAATGGCAACTACAGCGGAACTGTCCGGTGCGGACTTGCCAGAAAACACCGACTCGGTGAGCTTTGCACCCACGCTGACCGGTAGGCTCGGCGAGCAGGACGAGCACAACTACCTGTATTGGGAGTTTTATGAGGGTGGCTCGGCGCAAGCAGTGCGGACACGCGAGTGGAAGGGCGTGCGCAAGCCGATGCTGACAGGCCGCATCGAACTCTATGACGTGACGCGTGATCAGGCCGAGAAATACGACATTGCGCGAAATCATCCCGAAGTAGTGAAAGAGATCGAAGGCATGATGGAAGAGGCCCACGTCGCACATCCGAACTGGAAGCCGCCGACGCAATAGTCGAATTGCCGACTTCCGGCGCATCCGCGCTCACCATCAGATCAATCGAGTAATGGGACAACTTATGCTAAACATCAGGACTCGGCTGGTTTACGATGCCTGAGGAAGAATGCCATAGGGAGTTTGAGTGCGTCAACATGGTGCGGGAGATCCGAGATCGGATCAGTGCCGAGAGCGCTGGGATGACGCACGAGGGGCTGCACGACTGGTATCGAGCACAACGCTGCTCAGTCCCCTCGTTCGAGCGTTGGCTCAGGCAGCGTGGGCAAGAACGGACCGGAGTGGAAAACGCCGTTACGCAGTCGAGTCCGGCGGGTATCGTGCCCTTTACAGTTTCAATGAGCGCACACTCCCGTGACGGCATCATGTCCGCTGACATCGATTAGGCGGACGGAGACGAGCAACATGCGAGTTTACGAAGTGGAATCTAGCTCGGCGCTTCATGCCGAGTCATTGGGCAACCATCCCATGAACGGGCTGTTCGAGAGAATTTCAAGGAAGATTCTGAACTTTGAGAGTGCCCACGACAGGGATACAAAGCCGCATCCGCACTATGCGGTATATCGGAGGGGTGAGAGTTCGCAGAACATATTCGGGTACGTGCGCGTTTTGAAGAAGGAAGATCTCATTCGTATGTACGTACGTACTCGAAACGGAAGGGCATCCTGCAGCGACTTGGAGGATGCTGGGGACCCGTTTATCCAGACAACCGGTTACTTCAACATGCGCGTTCAAGATTGGGAAGGAGCCGAAAGGGCCCTGATTCTGATGGAGCGGGCGTACAGGGAGCGATCCTGATGTGTCACTCGATTGGTCACGGGGTTCCACGTTGTCGGCAGGTTCGGCCACCTTCGACTTCCATGCGAGCACTCTCAGTTTGCCTTCGTGACTTCGATTGGGTGGTTGAACCAACTCCGATCCTCAGCTAACTTCTGCCCGATGCCTTGTTGACCAAGATACCTTGCCAAGCGACCGAGGTGCCTTGTCATCGCGCCTTCGTCATCAAGTTCGTTGGCCGGGATCGATATGACCTCGTAGTCACTGCCTCTGAGCCACTCCCGAATTTCCCGGTCTCTTCCCGCTGTCGTCGGATTCCCGTGAAGGTGATTGCTCATACCATCCAGATAGATGCACACTCCTCTATGGAATCCCTCGGGGTCGTGGTAGATGACGTCTGGAGTCGTCGTTCCGAGGGCGCCTCCTAGTGAGATCTGTTTGCCACGTTCACCTTGCTCAAAGCCGGCAGCCAGCAACAGGTGAAGGAGTTTGGTCTCGGCTTGGTTTACTGGGACATCCATCTCAGCCGAAGATGAAGTCGGCTGTTTGGACGGAATCGCATGCTTGAATTCAAGCTCCGAACCCCAGTCCTTTAGTGCGTCTTGGGCAACCTTGCGGTCGAGGCGGTCGTGGTAATAGGCGTTCCGGAAGGTTTGGAGGCAGTCGATACACGACGGCTCACAACCGGCGGGACAGCCTTCAACCACGTCGAGGGCAGCCACTACAACCTCGGCAAAGCGCTCTCGAATACGTTCCAACAGGCCAGATCCTCCCGGCATTGGATCCCACAGTATTCCCTTTACGCCCTCGTTTCCAATCTCGCCGATCACTAGGATCTGGAGATCCTCCATGTGCATTTCAAGGATTCTTGTCGCGCCGATCCTTAGGGCCTCAAGGACACTGTAGGCCTGAGTTGCGTGCTTGCACGTGGACAAACTGAGTGCATCGGCTGCAAGGTCAGCGAAGAACCCTATCCGGTCGGGCGTCTGGCCGCAGCGTTCGCGGTGAGACTTTCGGAACTTCTCTTGCTGAAGTTGCGATGACAGGGGCGAGACGCTTTGTCCGCAAATGGTACACACTGGATAGCCGAATTCGCCTGAACGTTTGGTGATCTCTGAAGCTCCCACATTGACGAGGCGCATACGCACTCCCCGCCTCAGCAGGACCGTCATCTCTCCCCATCGGTAGGCCGTGCCTCCGCTGTGTTGCCCAAGTTCAAGGCCGAACACCGCGACTCCCAATTGGAACCGCAACTCTTCCTCGTCGGAGATTTGGGAAGTGTGAACTAGGTCGAGGTCGCAGACCGCCATCGCTCGAATTGCTTTCCCGCCGAGTGATGCCGAAACGCCAGTGGCCACCTCCTTGACCGCTTGATACTCAGCAGACACTTCGTACTCAGGCATTTCTGTGCGCTCGTCGCTGAAATCTGGATGGAGGCGGCGGACAGTGAAGCGATGTCCGTTGGCGTAGATGAGGTTGCCTGGCACATACTCGCGCAAGGCGGTCGCCGGCGGTCTGGGGAGAGCAAAGTCCATTGCGCCGTCAAGCCAGAACGGGATCTCCGCCCACGCCACTACGTAGCCAGTGTCCAATCCGTAGCCAGGCAGAAACCCCTCCGCTGCCAAGACGCTGAAGGTGATTGACGAATCGTGTCCCTCGGCGTGCTTGCGATCGGGCACCTCACCCTTCAGTCTTGCGACGAGGCGGACACAGCGCTTGAACAGTGTTTCGTCCTCGGCTTTCAATGTCCCTTGCTCATGCCGTACAGAGTTGAGGCGCTTGATCTGATCCATCGCCCACCGAAGCCGTCGCCGGAGTCGCTTGACAACCTCTTCGAGCTGATCTGCGAAAGTATCGACATGCATTCGAAGCGATTCGGGTGCAATAACTTCCGAATCGGCGGCCGGCCATCCCTGCCTGAAAACGGAGCTCACACTGTCAATCAAGTCATTCCTGTTCTGGCGGACGAGTTTGCGCAACGGATCAAAGTCGAAACCTCCCAACCTCAGGACTGCTCCATCAAAGAGGTAGGGCGTGACCTTTCGAGGCAGGCAAGTTTCGAGCACTTTGCACATCCGCTGCCGCTCTTTCTCCGATCTACTCTGCTGACGAGAGAAACGATATAGGGTTGAGATGACCGTGGCGTTGACGTGCTTCCCGACCATGACTTCGTTGCGAAGATTGAATGAAGGGGGATCGATCCTGCCACCCAACAGCTTCGTGGGCTCTACGAAGTAGGCCCGGTCGTGCGATAGCGGGCGACAGTAGGTCAGATTCACGGCCATGCGGTTCCTTCGTCCGGCTCTTCCAGCGCGCTGCCAGTAGTTTGCGGGTAGCGGCGGGACGTTTCGCATTAGGACCGAGTCGAGACGGCCGATGTCGATTCCAAGTTCGAGAGTCGGAGTGCATACGAGAGCGTTGACGATCTCGGAATCGTCCTTGAACCAGTTTTCGAGCTGCTCGCGGCGCTCGTGCGGCACCATTGCCGTATGCTCTTCCGGCCGGAGCATCGCATGACCTGATTCGAGCAGCTGGAGGTTGTAGTCATCTGGGTTCTCCCTAATCCATTCGAGTTCACCCTTGCACCGCCACGCCGGACAGAGACCGTGCGGAACTTCGCGAGTGATCGTGCGTCGACAGCTCTTGCAGCGAGCCACACCGGTATTCGGGTACAGGCGAAGGGCATCAGCAGAGACCTGGTAGACTTCCTCGAGGTTGGGAAGTGGCCTGCCCTTTTCTCCGAGAAGGCGCACGGGCCGAAGGAGTTTCTGCTGCAGCAAGAATTCGAAGAGGCCTTCCAAGAATGGAACGACGGAATCGGCGGGCTCGCCCCATTTTCCGGCGACTTGGCGCATGGTCGTGTCTCCGGAACTGCTCAGCCATTGCGTTACTAGTTCCTTCTTCTCGGCTGGTAGGCGGCGCAGCTTGATTCCCATCGGCTTGATGAAGCTAGGAATGAACCCTTGTTGGACCTCAGCGGACCCATCGCTCCAATACTTGGTAAACACCTTGTATTCCGGATCCAGCAATGCTCCCCGACGCCTGAAGTAGTCCAGGACGCTAGCGACACCATCACAAAGCCGGTCGGCCGGTAGGCCAAGGCGGAACGCCTGCTTCTGAATCCAAGGAAGCGAGGGCGAGAGCGCGTCATATTGCACCTTCAACCGGCCCCATGGCTCGAGTCCAAGCGCCTGCCGGGGGGACAGCGTGACCTCTCTCAGTACCTGAATGCGCAAGAATTTTCGCCGCAACTGCATGTGAAGGCCACCGGATCCCTCGCGTCGCGCTAACTGCCAGACCTCGGGAATGAGTGCACGGGAGAGCACCTGATCCTTCTCGATGCGATCCTCGAGAAAGCCGGTTAGGTCACCGATCGATGTGCCCGGACTCGACTGTAGGCCCTCGGCAATAAGCGCTCGCAATCGGAAGCGCCGAGCGTGATCTTTCATCCAACCAGCCTGGAAGGCGGCGTCCTGACGGTTGTCACAAAACACCAGCAGCCGCGGCCGTTCTGCGTGGCGAACCATGTCTTGGCTAAGGACGTGAACATCAGCCACCGTGACCGCTCGTACGGGTCGCGCAGGCTCGCGGTGGCGGCCAAGAACAGTGCGTCCACTGGAGCCGCACGATAGACAGCGGGTCAGTCTTCCCGGATTCTTGGCACTTTGCCTGATAACTCGAAGTTGGATCGTGTCTCCAGAATGACCACACGAGAGGCAGTGGTCCGGTTGAGCCGGATGCGCAGCCGTGCAGCGGCGACAGAAGTGGAGCGGAACAGTCCCTGACGATTCTGTCGACTCGCCCTCTAGGTCCGACTCACCGATCAGTCGGTCGACTAGCACCAAGCGCTTGCCGCCATTCACCTCGGCTAGTGGTGCCCAATAGTGATGGTCTGCGACTGCCTCACCGCCTCCCGGCCGCTTGGTGGTGAATGAGAAGTCCTTTAGGAACGCGATGTAATAGTGCTGGCCACAGACTGTACAAGTGGTAACGGAAAGGTGCGCGCGACCCTTGTTTCGGCCATCGGAATGGGAGTCTTTCGCCGTTAGCCAGAGGTGTGCGCCTTTCGCATCATCTGGAAACGACACCACGGCTCCGCCAATACCACGGACAAACCCGTGAATCACCGGCCGCAAAAGAGGGCGCTCGCCTTCTCGGGCGGCTGCCCCAAGGGTCAGCCAAGCCAGGATCTCCGGCTCGCTCACTGCGCGACCGAGATGCTTTTCGAGCTCGCCCGGAAGTTCATATAGCGGGCGCGGCCTGTCCAGTGCCTCATTTAGGCGGAATACCAGTTCGTTGCGGGAGAGTCCGGCGTGCAAACTGCTATGCCAGTCGGACGCGCCTGTGACCGGCAGTGAACCGCCAGACAAGGACCTGTACACCGCATCGACCTCCGAGATCGATCCTTGTTCGCTACCCACGGCCGCGACGCATTGCTCTAGGATGGCCGAAGAGTCTCCTGTTGGGATCGGCGGAGAGAAACGGTCCTCCTGCCACGTTTCGGATTCGTAGTCTTCTCCGACCGTAACGACTTCTTCACTGGGCACGCCGAAAAACCGTGCTGCAAAGTTGCGGGCCGCATTAGGCTCACTAGGGTCGACAATTGTTGCTGAAGTAGCGACGCACGTGGAATGGGCTGGGTCGACATTGCAGAAAGCCCTGAGGCGACGAATCAGGCAGGCCGACTCTGCCCCCATCGCACCGGTGAAGGTGTGGGCTTCATCGAACACCAAGTAGTCGAGGCGCGCACCGGAGAAGAGTTCGAAGTCCTGCTGTCGCGTGAGAAGCAGTTCAAGTTGCTTGACATTGGTAAGGAGTATGCGCGGCTGCTTGCCCGCAGTCCGCATAACCTGTCGAGAGCAGACTTCCTCGGGCGGGTACACGGTCTCCCCCGTACCCTCGCTACGAGCCCTCTCGACCCGCGCAAAGTAGTCCGCTCGCGAAGCCCCTGCGGGAAGACGCGTTCCGCTCACTCCGGCCTCATGCTCTGGCGTCTTCCCGACGTATATCCCGAAAGGCACGCCCGAGCCCGCAAGCAGTCCGCGAATCCGCATCAGCTGGTCCTCCGCTAACGCATTCATCGGGTAGACGATGACGGTGCTGATTCCAGATGCCTCTGCCGCGCCCTGCAATGCGAGCGCCCGGCTAACCGCGGGGTATAGGAAGCACTCGGTCTTTCCCGACCCGGTGCCGGTGGAGATGAGTGTTGTGTGACCATTAGCGATTGCACGGATCGCACGCTCTTGGTGGCTATAGAGGTGCGTGATCTCGGGAGGCAACCGATCCCGCAAGTGCGGATGGATGAGATCTTCCTCGACCATCCGCTCGACTGAGGCTCCGGCCCTGAAGGGGCGCGACAGGCTGACATAGGGTCCGCGTAGAAGCGGTGATTTCCGGGTGTGGTCAAGCGAGAGCAATCTTCGCATCTGCGCTAGTAGATCGGGGTCAGAGAACGGGTAGGCGGTGAGTTGGTAGCGGAGAAAGCTCTTCGCGACGTTCTCGATGTAGGCGACGGGGTTAAGAGCCATAGGTTCGCAACGATGTTAGCTGGTCTGGCCATTATGCACTGAGGGCAGTCAGACCGGAGATACGAGATGGTGCTAGGGGTGAGCCGAAGGATGCAAACCGGAGGAAGTGCCTGCTAGCAACTGAAGCGCTGGGATCTCTTGCCTGACCGCCGCTTACAGCGCAATCTAGTCGAACAGACTCATCTGCGAATCTGTTGGCTCTCTTTCGTCCTCGCGTGTCGGAGACGACGCGGGCTCTGGATAGACGGCATGCATGGGGCCGACAATTGCCTCGGACGTCGCTGGGACGTGACGCTCGGCAAGATTGGGACTCGTCCGTCTCGGTTCTTCAGGAATGGGATGACTGTTGATGAACTGAGCGTATTCTGCGGGGCCAAGGAGGTTTCGGGCGTGGAGTTGGGTCTCGCGTACGAATTCGGCTGAAGTTGAGGCAAGTTGCCAGTCGTAGAACCTGGGGCCCAGCCGAGGAGCCACCGGTTGAGGAAATTGGGCCCGCTCGTCGTGACCTAGGCCGTAGTCGGCGAGGCGCAGGGTTTCGGGAATCAACCAACCCTCACCCTCGTTCTGGTCAACGAAGGAGTTGATTCCCTCGTGGCGGTCTACCGCAGTCACGATCCTCGACTGAAGATCCAAGAATGCGATTAAGGCAAGGACGGTCCGACGCAGTTCGGGATCTTTCTCTTTGTCGACACGCCAGAACCCTTTCGCACTGGATCTGGCGCGATCGCCTCTCGGCCGATCACAATCCGAGAGCATGTGGCGCATGTCCTGCTCCTCCAGCCCCAATGTGACCGCGATGATGGCGTCCACCATTGCGGTCCGCTCAATCCGCCGACGAAGGGTCAACGCAGAAGGCTTGGCACGAGATCGTGGTGAGGCCAGCAATCGCTCAATCACCAGCGATCGGATTCCGAAATTGAGATCCCCCGCGAGTGTCAACAACACATCAGCAAGGCTCGATTCACGAGGCGGCAACGGCGTTTCGAGCATGACGAACTCGCTCATGTTGAGACCAACGAGTCGCTGTCTCACTGCCCAGTCGAACGCGATCGTGGAGAACACGGCCGAGACGGCGACAGCACGTGCGAGTGAGGGGGGATGAGGCACAAAAAAGAACACGCTGTCCCCTGCGGGATAGCTGCCCAGATACGACGATATGGTTGTGCGCGTGTTGGTGGTTGAACTTATTCGCATGTATGCGACCTTCGAGACGCGCTGCGCCTTGGAGGACGATTGGTAATCCTGCAACCCCATTAAGTATTGCGGCTCGATCTGCTTCTGATCCCATGGGATCTCGCGCCAAACAGCACTTCGGCCCTTTCCGCTCACCCATCCCTTCTCGCTGAAGTCGAACTGGCCAATCATCCGCCCCTCGTACAAGGGAAGCGCCACGTCTTCGACCCCAATTCCCTCCTGGATCCACTCCGTACCGTCACGCGACAGGATGATCCCGGGCGGAATCTTCGCCCGAGGCAGAGGAAGGATGTCGTACGGCGGTTGCGCGCAGCGCACAGACCAGCCTGTCCGCGCCACGTCACCTGGCTTCAGCAAGTGGCCGTGCACGTACCGCGCTTCCGCTTCGCGTCGATCGGGGCCTGCGCTCGAATCGAACAGCCAATCCTCCAACTCGACTCCGGTCGGCATCGGCTCTTGGGGATCCACTCCCAGTTCTGCCCAAAGTTCCCCGATGGGTCGCCACTTGCCCTTCAGCCAGCGGCTGTACTCGTCGGGGCGGAAGCCCTTCTCCTCCCACTTCGGACGAGGCGGAAAGAGCTTGGAGTCTCCAGTCATGTGGAACTCACAGGCGTACTTGAGCCCCCACCCGTTCGGCCCCTCGTCGCCGAGCAACACGGAGTTGTCGTAGATCTTCTCCAAGATTTCTAGATCTCGCTGCGACTGGATCTCAAGAATCGCCCGGCTCTTGGGACTGAAGCGCTCCACCTGCGCAAGCGAATACGAAGTGGCCAACTCCTCTGCGCGCTCCCAGTCCGCCAGGTCCCGGCGCATGAAGGCCGTCTGAATCGCCTCGGTCGCGCCGCCCTTCTGGACGATGACGGGATTGAACTTGGCACTACCGTGAATTGGGAAGATCTTGGCGCGGTTCTCGATTCCGAACAGCCACTCCCAGCGGCAATATATGGTTCGCTCCCGAGGTGTCTACCACCCCCGACTCGATGAACGGCGAT
>JAPPMG010000052.1 GCA_028819215.1 Bryobacterales bacterium | reverse complement strand
GCCGGGGTTGTTGCCGCCGGAGCGTCAACGTGGGCCGTTGGGCCGTGCGTCGCTCCAGAATCGTATGCGAGGGCTGCATGACGTTACTCTCGTATATAAGCCCCTTTCGTTGCTATCTACTTGACGCCCGGTGGTTTCGACGTCAGGGAGATGGGCAACAGGACTCATGGCATCACTCCGACGGTGGAGTGTGATCGCCTGACCGATGTTCAACAGTCGGGTGCCGCTGTCCGGTTGACAGACTGCTAGCGATACCGCCCAGCGATACTGTTCGATCTGGTTAGTGTTACCACGAACAAGAGACGATCCGCGGACGTCGAGAGTTGCGAATAGTGGAGCTACGAATATTCTCGATACTTGGGAATTTTCGCGTAAGAAATTCAGGTCTAGAATACTGTAGATGCAAAAATTCTCTGAAAGTGCGAGTTTTCTCTTATATAATATCCTATACAGTGGATCGGGAGATTCTCATCCCTCGGGGACGTCGGAGGCTGTCAGCCGTGATCCGGGCGGCCGGAGATATCATCAATATCGCTGATGCCGAACGAGCCTTAGACATTGGCCATTCCGAAGCGGCCAAGCTGCTCTCCCGATGGACGGGTCAGGGTTGGTTACGGCGGGTCGGACCGGGTGCCTATGCACCCGTTGAACTAGCCTCGCTGACCAGCGATCGGGTTCTTGACGATCCTTGGGTATTGGTGCCGTCGCTATATGGCCCGGCTTACGTCGGCGGCCGGACCGCCGCCGAACACTGGGACTTAACAGAGCAGATCTTCCTCGATATTGTTGTGATGACCGCACGAACTGTACGCGCCAGGAACCAGCAACGGCATGGGGCGAACTTTACGCTGAAGCACGTTCAGAGGCACACTCTCTTTGGAACAAGCACTGTCTGGCGCGGACGAACCCAGATCGCCGTGTCAGACGTTCACCGTACGGTCGTCGACATGCTCGACGATCCCGAGATAGGAGGCGGCATTCAGCATGTCGCCGACTGCGTCGCAACTTATTTCAGCCTCAAGGAAAGAGACGATGACAAGCTGATCGCGTATGCAGTGCGGCTCGGCAACGGCGCAGTATTCAAGCGGCTAGGGTTCTTGGCTGAACACGGGTCCAGATCTACCAAGCTTATTCAGACCTGCCTGGCGCATATGACCCAAGGTAACGCCAAACTTGACCCAGCACTCTCCTGTCGCCGCGTAATATCCCGCTGGCGGCTTGTTGTGCCTGAGAGCTGGGCGAGGGCAGTGTCGGTGTGATTGACCGACGCGAAATCCGCGATTCTGCGAATACGTTTGGATTGCGTCCCCAAGTTGTTGAAAAGGACTACGTTCTCGGCTGGGTACTTGCCGGAACTTATCAGCACACCGCCCTAAGGGATACATGGATCTTCAAAGGGGGAACCTGCCTCAAGAAATGCTACTTCGAGACCTACCGATTCTCCGAGGACCTCGACTTTACCGTCACCGACACCTCCCTCATAAATCAGGAATTCCTGGGTGCCGTATTCGGCGAAATTGGTCATTGGGTCTACGAGCGAACTGGCATCGAGATCCCGCAGGTTCTGCAGAACTTCGACCTCTTCGAAAACCCACGCGGCTCGGTATCGTGCCAAGGCAAGCTTAGCTATCGCGGTCCGATCGCTCCACACTCGGGGGGTCTGCCTCGCATCAAGCTTGACCTGACGCTCGATGAACTCCTAGTGCTGCCGTCGGTAGAGCGTGTCATCTTCCACGATTACAGCGATGCGCCGGCAGAGGGGATCATGGTCAGGTGCTACGCCTATGAGGAGGCCTTCGCTGAAAAGGCTCGTGCATTGGGCGACCGCGCTCGGCCCCGCGACCTCTATGATGTGATCAATCTATTTCGCAATACTGACGCACGGCCGAATTCGGCTGTTATGCACGATGTCCTACGGCGAAAGTGTGGTCATCGCCACCTCGCAGTGCCAACGCTCGCCGAGTTAGAGAAGCATAAGGGTGATCTCGAAGGTTCTTGGCAACCGATGCTGGGGCACCAACTTCAGGCCCTACCACCTGTCGAGTCCTACTGGAACGCACTTCCAGAATTCTTTGCTTGGCTTGAGACCGGCGTACCGCCTAGCATGCCAACCTCCTACCGGATGACGGCCGGTGAGACTGTCCTCAGGGAACCTACGCTACGTCTAGCTGTCCCCGCCACTGCCCGCTCGCACCTAGAGATCATCCGTTTCTCCGGCGTCAACCGCTTGTGCGTGGACTTGCAGTATCAGGGGTCTGTTCGGCGAATTGAGCCCTATTCCCTGCGGCGCACCCAGGATGGAAATATCGTCTTGCACGCGATAAGGGCATCCGATGGTAAGCACCGAAGCTACCGAATTGACCGCATCGAGGGCGTTCAGACCACCGGCCAGAGTTATGTCCCACGCTATGCGGTGGAATTGAGCCCACAAGGTCGTGTTGCCATCGTGCCGAGTGCAACCCAGTCAGGATCGGTGGCGCGGCCTCGTCAGCCGAGACGCTCGACACCAAGTAGACCCAGCCGGGCGGGTTGGTCCACCGGACTGCGCTACATCTATGAATGTGCTTGTTGTGGCAAGCGATTCACCCGGAAAACAATGACTTCCCAGCTCAACCCGCATATGGA
The DNA here is from genome assembly GCA_028819215.1 of Bryobacterales bacterium. Taxonomy (GTDB): domain Bacteria; phylum Acidobacteriota; class Terriglobia; order Bryobacterales; family UBA6623; genus VXMF01. The sequence goes on along the minus strand of JAPPMG010000052.1, from coordinate 22,611 downwards.
CAAGTCCGGCTTTCAATGTCCCGGGCGGGCGGCAATTTACGTAGATACACGGCATTGACAGAACTACTTGGTCAATACGGCCACTGGCGAAGTCGCGTACACGCTACCTGCAGAGCACGACGTACTGATCCTGTTGGCCACGCTGATTGATTGGATGAACTCAGAAAGCCCCGTCCACCCCGTGCTGGCCAGGATGCATAGTTCAGCATCAGGAACTAGGTGACAGCGCCGCCGGCGACGGCAATAGCGGTACGTACCGTCGGCACGAGCCTCCTCCCCCGCAGCGAGGAATCTCGTTCGAGAGTGTTGTCTCCGCCATACAGCAGGGTGGATTGACGGACATGCTAGAGCAGCCGAATCAGGAGCGATTCACCGGTCAGATGATCTATGTACGGAGGCCGACGAGTATATTCACCTCGTGCCCTTCATAATGCAGACTGACGGCACTCGCTTTCTGAAGACGATTGCTCCGAGTCGGAAGGAGCCGCGAACGTACCGGAGGAGACCGCAATCGTGACCAAAGACATGAGCGCAGAAGAGGTTGACATTCTGGACAGATTCGAGCGAGGTGAATTGCGCTCTGCTCGCGCCGTTGAACGAGAAGTTGAGTTGGCTGTTGAGGCGGCTCGCAATACATTCAACAAGACCAAGCGTGTGAATCTGCGGGTCACCGAGCGTGACTTCCGCCTGGCTAGAGCTAGGGCCAGAGAGGAAGGGATTGCATATCAGACACTGCTTTCCAGTGTTATCCACAAGTACCTCTCCGGGCGGCTGACCGAGAAGAGGTAGCCCGACATCACTGTCCCAGTGAGAAAACTAATGGATCCTAGCTGCTACCTCGCTCTGCCCCGGCTCCGGCCGCGAGCCGAGTGTCGAAACACAGCCTCGATATCCGGGTTTCGTCCTGATTGCCGCAGGTCTAGCTGAGTTGCCAGTTGAGGAGAGAAGCGCAGGGTTTGTTGCACAAGCAGATCCACAAAGATTCTCGAACTTCGCCGCCGACTTGAGCTAGACTTGCGCTACTCCCCTTGCGGTTTCGAGCGCAGGGCGCAGGGCCTCTCCGGAGGCCCTTGCTTTTTGGCGTGCATTGACGCGCAGGTTCCTCATGCAGACAACTGATAGGCCGAATAGTAGCGAGTTTGAGATAGGAAAACGACTTTCGTATCAGTCAGTTAGGTGAGGATTGGCTCCTCAGGTAAGAGCCGTTTAGAGGTGTGTCCCGGTCACCTGATGTCTCAGGGTGTCCCAATCTAAGTGATTGATTCAATAAGAGATAAGAACGAGAGAAGCCACTTGGCGCGAATGAAGAGACTCGTGCATACTTGTCATATCAGTGGTAACTGAGATGGTATCGAATAGAATAGCATCGGTGAAACGTCCGAAGCGCTTGAACGCCACATTCGTCAAGTCGGTCAACCGGCCAGGCCGCTACGGCGACGGCCGCGGCGGCCACGGACTCAGCCTGCTGGTCAAGCCGATGGCTGCCGGCGGATGGTCGAAGACGTGGGCGCAGCGCCTCCGGGTTGACGGCAGCCTCCGAGACACCGGCCTAGGCAGCTATCCGGTAGTCTCACTAGCACGCGCCAGGTCGAAGGCGCTTGCGAACTGCATAGCGGTCGAAGAGGGCCACAACCCGCTCGAGCGCGGGGCAAGGGTTCCGACGTTCCGCGAAACGACCGAGAAGACAATTGCGATTCACGTCTTGAACTGGAAGAAGGGCTCAAGGACTGAGAAGCAGTGGAGGTCCATCTTCACGAAATACGTCTACCCAAAGATCGGCTCGAAGCCGGTCGACAAGATCACGGCGGCGCAATTGCTGGCCATTCTGGCACCGCTGTCGATTGAGAAGGCTGAGACGGCGAAGAAACTCCGGCAGCGCCTGTCGATGGTATGCAAGTGGTGTGTCACGCAAGGACACATGGAGCAGAATCCAGTCGACGCGCTGAACGCCGCCCTTCCCCGCAACGGCAAGGTGACCGTGCATCACCGGGCTCTCCCACACGCCGAGGTCGGACTGGCGCTCGCAAAGGTCCGGGCGTCGAATGCGTGGCTGGCCACGAAGCTGGCCTTCGAGTACTTGGTGTTGACGGTTTGTCGCTCGAGCGAAGTACGGGGAACGCGATGGTCCGAGATTGATCTGGAAGCTCGGATCTGGAGCGTGCCCGCCGAGCGCATGAAGATGAAGCGGGAACATCGTGTGCCGTTGTCCGGCCGGGTGCTTGAGTTGCTAGCCGAGGCGCAATTGATCTCCGATGAGAGCGGATTGGTTTTCCCGTCTCCGACCGGTCGGCTTCTGTCAGATTCGACGATCAGCAAGCTAGTCCGCGAGAACGGAATCAAGGCGGTACCGCACGGGTTCCGTAGCTCGTTCCGGGATTGGTGCGGCGAGACGGGACAGCCTCGTGAGGTCGCTGAAGCTGCTCTAGCGCATGCGATCGCGAACAAGACAGAGAGCGCCTACGCCCGAAGCGACCTGTTCGAGCGACGACGAACGCTAATGCGGGATTGGACGGACTACGTCACGAGCGGAGCAGTTAGCCAGATCCAGCATGGCTGAACACGAATTCGATGAGCTACCGAGATCGCGTACTTCGGTAGCCAATGGTTGCCCTTCACCACCAGCCAGTAGCCTCGCCGCCACCTTTGCGGTGGAAACCCATCACGGATGATGCGCTGTACGGATTCCGCAATGTGCGCCCTGATGATGCACTCCGGAATCATGATTCTCTCTAACGACTCTTTAACGACTCTTGAACTTCGTTGCGTGTTTGCGCTATACTTTGAGGTACTCCCCCTGCGGTTTCGAGCGCAGGGCGCAGGGCCTCTTCGGAGGCCCTTGCTTTTGGGGTGGCGCAGTGATGCGTACGTATGTTTATGTTGACGGGTTCAATCTCTACTACGGTGCCCTCAAGGGAACTGCATGGAAGTGGCTGGACTTAGTCGCTCTGTTTCGAATTGTTCTGCGGCAGCATCACGACATCCTTAAGGTCAAGTACTTTACCGCAAGAGTCTCGGGCGCGCCCACCGACGAGGCCCAGCCGCTGAGACAGAACGTCTACCTCCGAGCTCTCCAGCGCTTTCGACCAGAGGTAGAGGTGCATTTTGGGCATTTTCTCACGCACAGGGTGCGAGCGCCACTTTCACAGCCGCTGGCGGGGCGGCACACGGCGGAGGTGATCCGGACCGAGGAGAAGGGATCGGACGTCAATCTCGCCGTGCATCTGCTGAACGACAGTTGGCTCGATGCTTACGACTGCGGAGTGGTGGTGAGCAACGACAGCGACGTTGCCGAAGCGATGCGTCTCGTGCGAAAACAGCATGACAAGCGGATTGGGCTGATAACGCCGGGAGCGAGGAGAACCTCGCAGCAGCTTAGAAAACACGCCGACTTCGTGCGCCACATCCGAGCCAACGGCTTAATGCGATCACAACTGCCAGACCCCATTCCTGGCACCAACATCCGGAAGCCGGCGGCGTGGTAAGGAGACTGCCTGGTACGGCGAGAATGGGATAGCTTTAGATGAGAAGCATGATTCAATGACACTTCCCTCGGATACGACCGAGCGGCGTATGTTGCGGTGGCAATGAGCCGGGTGACGGCGGGACTCTTGACCGAGACAAGGTATTGAACTTGGATAGCGATTTTGGGGCCCTGCAGACATCCCCGTTGAGCACCTCGGCAGCCCCGCAGCCGCACGGCCTTCCTGCAAGGAAAGATCTCGGGAGCGACCTTCCGGAAAGGCCCGTTTGCACAAGCGAGGGCCGTTTTCGGGGGGGTCGCTCCCGCCCCGCGAATGCTTCGCGTAAGGGATCCCATTCGTCCCGGCCATCTGAATAACTCACTTCCATGCAAGGAGTTAGGCTAGCGGCATGTGCTTCGCTCAGGGCTCCCTAGGCGCCCCGGAATTGCTTCGTTGGTGCGATTTCCCCGAAGCACTGGTTCGCCTTCGTGTGGGGCCCTCCTCGGCCGTCAATTCGGTGGAGTGTGTTGGGGCAGCGTCCAAGGCAAGTATCCCGGCCTGCCCAGCTTGTTTGTGCCGTAAGCCGTTCGGCCCGGTTCAAGGGTTTCTAGGGCTCGCAAGGTACTCGAGAAGGAAGCCGCGCCCCGGATTTCGCGCCACACTCGATTGATCGGTGTTTCCGTGCGACACCACGATCACTCACAGAAGTGGTAAACGAAGTGGTAGGGAAAGTGCCAGATTTTGGATAAACCGTTTTAATTCAACTCGTTACACGAAAGGATTGGCTCCTCAGGTAGGACTCGAACCTACAACCCTCCGGTTAACAGCCGGATGCTCTACCATTGAGCTACTGAGGAGCAATCTGACTGTTCGCATCATCGCAAACGCGAACGGTCCTGTCAAATCCGGTGGCCGTTTCTTGGCCTCGGCGGGGACGGTTCTCGATCAACGGCGTGGTGCCAAATCGCCTCCCCGCTCGCGTCCGCTGTCGGTCGCACTATTCACTAGCGACCTCGACGGTTCTTGGGACTGCGATTGTATTTCTCCAGGTCCAACCTGTCCATACCGATTGTGCTAGCAACGGTGAAAACGAACCTCTCCTTGAGTTGCTTCTTCATCGAAACTACAACTCCCTGCTGGCCCTAGGCTTGGTCATCACGAAGTGATCACCGCGATGCCGATCGAATCTGCAACCTTTTCCTACTGCGAGATCTCTAAGTTCCCTCCAGTCAAACGGACGCACGATTGAAACTTCCCAGCTCACCCTCGGCAAGCAATGCGGGCATAAACCCTTCGAGGCAGTTGTCTCCGTGATCCTTCGGGATTTGGAATCGGATCGTATCCGTAATCGAGACTGCCTGATCGGGCGTCTGCCTCGTTCGGACCGTAACGCAGTTACGCGCATTCTGGGTATCCGTAGCACTTGAGACCTTACGGAACCCGGACTCTTGCAGAGCCTGGTCGAGAACACCTCGACTGACGCATGACTCGAACCAAAGCTCGACGGCCTCCCTTAGGTTCTCAAGGGCCTGTTTCTTGGTTCGTGCCTGTGTCGCTACATCGATGACGGGACACCAAACCACCCAGTCCGCGCTGTCCCGCCGAGTCTGGAGCGACAGCTTGACCCGGTATCCGGTCATCGTCTCTTGTCCATGCCCGTCCAGCAAGCCGCCACGCCATATGCCATGAAGGTATCAGGATTCAGATCTCATTCCATTAGGGCTTCCCACAACCCAATAGATTGCAGCAACTTACAAGCGAATCCATCTCATCTTGCGATCGATTCCCGACTGGACCCCGCGAGTCTAAGTCCGGGTAGTCCGGGCCTTCGTGCCAGCGCATGGACTGGAACCGCTCCTAGACCGCCTCTCAGTCGGGCAGATGCGTATTGCCCCGATTGCCGATTCCACTTGGATAGGGGCGCTCCTCGCACGCAGCCTTGGTGAGAATCGTGTGGCCGAACGGGGACGTGCGACAGTTCGAGAATGTCCGCGCGAATCAGATCTTGGCGATCACCGAACCGGACCAGTAGGCATTCCGGCAGTCGCGTCCGCAGGCTGCCCCGCTAAGCGATCTACCTGGGATTCGCAGGGTGCCAGTGCGGCTAGCAGCCGGCCGAAGCGGTGGCATCCCGCTCACGTTCCGACCAGCCTACTCGTCCCGTAAGATCTCGAGCGGCTTGCTCCCCAGGATCCGCAGGCTCGCGCCCCAACCCGCCGTGGTCGCGAGGAGAGCCGTTCCGGCGACCGTGGCGAGGATCGCGGGCCATTCCACGACAGCATCTAGGTCCAAGATATCCCTCGTCAGCAAGGCCGAGTACGACACGGCAAGGATGCTCCCGGCCAATCCCGCGACGCCGCCCAAGACAAGGAACTCGACCGAGAAGATACGGGCCAGCCTGTTGTGAGTAGCTCCCAGTGTCTTGAGCACGGCGACTTCGCGCAGCCTGCGAAACCGCGTGGCGGCCACGCTGGAGACCAAGATGATCACCCCCGCCACGATCGCAAAGCCCGACACGAATCGGATCACGAACGCGATCTGGTCGACGACTTCCTGCACGGTCTCGAAAAAGTCCACCGCGTTGACGAACAGCACCGACGGGAACGCTTCGAACGCCGCGCGCGTGACCTCCAGGCTGTACTCGGGCCGCACGCGAACTCCGCCGATATAAGTGGCCGGCATCCCCTCTAACGCGTTTCTGCTCAGCACGAAGTCGTAGATCCAATCCGGTTCGCCCTCGTAGTCGTGGATCGCGACTACCGTGGCGCTGACGTCTTGGCCGCCGGCCTGCCATTGGATCCGCGAGCCGAGCCCGACTCGCAGGCGCTCCGCGACATGATCCATGACTGATACAACGGTTCTTGTCTCGCTTGCATCCCACCAGCGGCCGCGCACGATTTCGAAGCCCGCGGGCGGCTGGTCAGCCCAAGTGATGTCAATCGTGCGCCGCCTGCGGCTGCTGCCTTCCCGCGAGCCCCGTTCGCCCGGCTGTCCCGGCCCGCGCTCGCTCAGAGGGTCGCCGTCGATTGTCGTAATCCGCGCCGAGATCCGCGGCACTAGCGTGACTTCACCCTCGATGCCCGGCTGCTTGGCCAGGAATTCTCGGACCGCGGCACTCTCGCTGGCCATGATGTTGCTCAGGTACACGTTCGGCATTCCCGGCGGAGCGCTCAGAGCCAGCTGCGACAGGACCGTGGTCTGAAGCAGGTACACCGTGAGCATGAACGTCACGCCAACGCCGAGCGCGACCAGAATGATGTCTGCGTGCATTCCGGGCCTGTACAGGTTCGCGATGCCGTGGCGAAGCGCCACTGGCAGCCGGAACGGAATGCGGCGCGGCGCCGCCCTCAGGATGTGCATTAGCGCCTCTGATGTCACCGCGAGTGCGGCCAGGCTGACCGCCAGGCCGCCTACGAACCATCCGCCGAGGCGGACCGAGTCGCCCAGCCATATCGCCAGCAGTCCGACGCCGCCCAGCATTACAGCGACCGTGCCGAGCTGGCGCAGGCGCTCCTGCCTCCGCTCGGAGGCGGTCCGCTCGAATTGGCTGGAAACATCGCGGCGGAAGATCAGCGCCGGCGCTACCTTGCGAATCCCCAGCAGCGTCGGCAGAGAGAACATCACGACCGTGAGGATGCCGATCAGCGAGGCCTGCAGGATCGGCCCCGTCTGCCAATCGAAGGCCGGCGCTTGCGGGAAGTAGTCAGCTACGAAAGACGGGGCGACGCCTTGGAGCAAGAAGCCCAGCGCTACGCCTACCGCGCTTCCCAGTACTCCTAGCGCCAGCGCTTGCAGCATGAAGACGCGCATGATCACGGCCGAGGTCGCGCCGTAGCACTTCATGATTGCGATCGTGTCCAGGCGCTGCTGCAAGTGCGAATAGACCACCATCGCAACGCCAAGCCCCCCGATGGCCATTGCCAGCAGGCTGACTAGGCTGAGAAAGCCGGTGGTGCGGTCCAAGCCGCGCTGGATGCGCGGGTTGGTCTCCCTGTAATCCGTGATCCGAGCTTCGGGAATGCCCGCGCGCAGCGCGTTTCGGGCCTGATCGACCGTCAGGCCCTCGTCAGGCAGCCGCAATAAGAAGCGATGCGAGACACGGCTGCCGAACTGTACCAGGCCGGTCCGCTCGAGGCCGCTCTGCGAGACCATCGCGCGCGGGCCGAAGTTCACCGCGCCGGTCATGCGGTCCGGCTCCACCACCACGATCGACGCGATGCGGAAGTCAGCGCTGCCGAGACGGACGGTGTCTCCGACATCCGCTCTCAGCCTGACCAGCAGATCCTGTGATGCGAGAACGGCGTCCTCCTTGAGGGCTTCTGGCAGCGCCTGCCCGGTCGAGAGTTCGACCTCGCCATAGAACGGGTAGGCCGCGGTGTCTACCGCTTTGAGATTGACGGGTAGCGGCCGTCCCTGCGAGCCGCCCGCGACCATGGTCATCATTTCGGTGATCGGAGTGACCTCCGCCCCCTGGGATGCCAGTGCGTCGAGAACCGCACTCTCTTCGGGTTCGGGCGCGCGGCTGAGCCTGATGCTGAGATCTCCCGCGAGCAGCATGCGGGCGTCGCTGAGAAGCATCTCCTGGAAGGCCGCGCAATATCCGCGCACGCCGCTCAGGGCCGCGACGCCTGCGCTCACGGCGAGCACCGCGAACAGGAACTTGGCCTTGCTCGTGCCCAGGTCGCGCCAAGCTAGCTTCAAGGCGAGCTTCCATGCGGCGAAGGCCCTCACTCCTTCAGCGTAGCGAACGCTTCAGCGCAGTGACGGAAAGGTAAACCTCAGCACGCGAACCGTATGCGCAATCCATCAGCGGAAGTCGCGAGCAGGCCCGCGGACAGGAATCGCTGGAACGGTCTACCGCTTGGAGCGGCCGTAGGCAGCAGTCCAACTGGGCTGTTGGATGTGGTGCCCAGTACACGGCAGACGCAGTGTATGTCTGGCCTATGCGGCCTGCGGGCGGCGCGGTCGCTCTCGGGCGGGTCTGGAGATACATTGCCCGTCGCCGGGGCACACAGCCCTGACATCGCTCCCCGGGCAACAGTACTCCGCGCGACGCCAGAGCTGCGCTCAACGGCCTGCGCGGGGACAGAAACAGGCCTCGGAATTGCTGTCGGAACCGGGCCTCCCAGGTTCTCGCGCAAGGTCCCATGGTGCGCTACAATCCCGCTTTCTGCGGCCGTTTCCGGCGTTGTCGGGCTCGTACCGGCCAAACTCCTGCAACCCACCATGACCGCCGTCGATCAGGGCCTCCGGCGCGATTCCGCCTTCAAGCTCTTCGTGCACCACCAAAGCTTCATCCGCCATCTGCTGAGGGCCTATCCACTGGCGGGCATCGACGAACGCGAGGTCGTGGCGATTGAAGCCGGCAACGCCAACCTGGTCGCTGCCGGCGGCCAAGGGCAGCGCTTGGCCGACGCCGTTTGGCGCTTGACGCTAGCCGATGGCGAGATCGCCTACCTGCTGATCGAATGCCAAGCCGAGATCGACCCGTCGATGCCGTTCAGAATGCTGCACGCGGTGGCAGGCATGTATCTGATCCAGAGCCAGAACCCATTACGGGAGTCCGGCTATGCGGCCGGGTGGGTGCCGCGCGTGAAGCATCTGATCATCTACAGCGGCAAGCGGCCCTGGACGGCGGCCGAGGAGGTGGGGCAGGCGATCCGGTCGCGCAGCTTGCAGGAGGAGCGAGACATCCCGAGGATGGAGTGCCCGGTGCTGGAGCTGTGGCGATGTGAGGACCCGGGCGGGGAGGAGAACCTCGCGGTGCTGCTGGGGCGGCTGCAACGCTGTGACAGTCCCGAAGCATTGCGGGCGGCTGCGGAGCCGCTGAAGAGGTGGCCTGATAGCGAGAGCCAGGGTGCGCTGGGCCGGGCCTTCGCGGTCTGGATCTCGGAGGTGCTAATCCCGGATCTGGGCGTGCCGGACGCAACCAAGGGCTATGATCTAAGAGGGGTACTCGACATGCTGGAAACCGAGAGCCTGACATGGGCCGACCGCATGCGGGCCGAAGGCCGTGAGCAGGGCCGTGAGCAGGGCCGTGACGAAGGCCGGCGCGAGGGCGAGCGGAAGCTGCTGCTGCGGCAAGCACGGATCCGTTTCGGCGAGGCACTGGCGCGCAGCCTTGCCACAAGGCTGGAAGGGATTGCTGACGCGGAGCGCTTGGAGGAGATCGGCGAATGGCTGTTGGTTTGCGACAGCGGAGACGCCCTGCTCGCCCGGCTCGGACAGCACTGATCGCGAGCCGGAGATTGCTGGATCCGGCGCAGATTGCACATGCGCAGGCCCGGGCAGGCCAGTGAGTTCAGGCACTGCAAGGCTTGGCGGAAGCCTACGAGATCGACTTGCGGCACAGCCACAAGGCCGCGGTCGAATCGCTGGTGCCGGGCTACCGCCCGGAGACCGTAATCAGCCTGTTCAAGCTCCTGCTGATGGCGTTTGGCGGTATCGCGACGGAGGATCTGGACAGCTCCCCGCACTGCTTCGAGCGGCTCGGCCCCTGCCGCCCGACATCTCTGCGGGCCCAGCTGACAGCTGCCTCCACTCAGCCGCGCACACGGTTCGCTAACTGAGCCAAAGGCAAAACCCCCGCTGGCTCGCTGGCCAACGGGGGCGGAATGGCTTGGAACCCCAAGCCGACAGTGGCCCCGCCCGCGCGGGGCCCTTTCAGCAGCGGGCGAGTGCCCGCTAGGTGGCTAGAACTCGCCGCCGCCGTGCGGATCGGGCGGCGGGGGCGGAGTCTTCTCGGGGATCTCGTGCACGGTGGCCTCGGTGGTCAGCATCAAGCTGGAGATCGAGGCCGCGTTCTGCAGGGCAGTTCGCGTGACCTTCACGGGGTCGATGACACCGGCCCCGACCAAGTCCTCGTAGGAGTCCGTCGACGCGTTGTAGCCGAAGGTGTCGCTCTCGCCGTTGCGCACGCGCTCGGCGACGATCGCTCCCTCCTGTCCGGCGTTCTGGGCGATCCAGCGCAGCGGGGACTCGATGGCACGCCCGACGATGTTGATGCCGATCTGCTCGTCCTCGTTGGCACCGCTGAGACCCTCTAGGACGGCCGCGGCCCGCAGCAGCGCGACGCCGCCGCCGGGCACGATGCCTTCCTCGACAGCCGCCCGCGTGGCGTGCATGGCGTCCTCTACCCGCGCCTTCTTCTCCTTCATCTCCGTCTCGGTCGCGGCGCCGACCTTGATCACCGCCACGCCCCCGACCAGCTTCGCCAGCCGCTCCTGCAGCTTCTCCCGGTCGTAGTCCGACGTCGTCTCCTCGATCTGCGCCCGCAACTGCTTGACCCGTCCTTGGATCGCGTCGCTGCTGCCCGCGCCTTCCACGATCGTCGTGTTGTCCTTGTCGATCACGATCCGGCTGGCCTGGCCCAGGTCTTCCACCTGCACCCCTTCCAGCTTGATCCCGGTCTCTTCCATCAGCGCCCGGCCGCCCGTCAGGATCGCGATGTCTTCCAGCATCGCCTTACGCCGGTCGCCGAAGCCCGGCGCCTTCACCGCCGCCACGTTCAGCGTCCCGCGCAGCTTGTTGACCACCAGCGTGGCCAGCGCCTCGCCCTCGGTCTCCTCGGAGATGATCAGCAGCGGCCGGCCCTGCCGCGAGACCGTCTCCAGCACCGGCAGCAGGTCCTTCATGCTGCTGATCTTCTTCTCGTGGATCAGGATCAGGGCGTTTTCCAGCACGCACTCCATCGAGTCCTGGTCGGTGACGAAGTAGGGCGAGGCGTAGCCGCGGTCGAACTGCATGCCCTCGACCACGTCCAGCTCGGTGTCGATGGTCTTGCCTTCCTCGACCGTGATCACGCCGTCCTTGCCGACCTTTTCCATCGCCTGCGCGATGATCTCGCCGATGGCCCCGTCGTTGTTGGCCGAAATCGCGGCGACTTGCGCCACTGCGTCGCCCTCGACAGGCTTGGCAATGCCGTGCAGTTCGGCGCACAGGGCGTTGGTGGCCTGCTCGATGCCGCGCTTGATGGCCATCGGGTTGGCCCCGGCGGCGACACTCTTGAGGCCGTCGCGGTAGATCGCTTGGGCCAGGATGGTTGCGGTGGTCGTGCCGTCGCCCGCGACATCGGAAGTCTTGGATGCGACTTCGCGCACCATTTGCGCGCCGAGGTTCTCGAGCTTGTCCTGCAGCTCGATCTCCTTGGCGACGGTGACGCCGTCCTTGGTGACGTTCGGCCCGCCGAACTTCTTCTCTAGGACGACGTTGCGGCCCTTCGGGCCCAACGTCACTTTCACTGTGTCGGCGAGCTTATTCACGCCGCTCAGGATTGCCTGGCGGCAATCTTCGCCGTAGACGATGTTCTTTCCAGCCATGTTGCTTCAGCTCCTCTTCGCTTTCTTGCTAGCTGATGATGGCGAGGGCCTCATCCTCGCGCATGATCAGATACTCGTTGTCGTCGACGTTGACTTCGTTTCCGGAGTACTTGCCGAACAGAATCGTGTCGCCGACGCTGACGTCCAGCGGCACCACCGTGCCGTCGTCCTTCTTCTTGCCGTTGCCGACTGCGACGACCTTCCCCTGCTGCGGCTTCTCCTTGGCCGAGTCCGGGATGATAATTCCGCCACTCGACTGTTGCTCCGACTCCTCGAGCCGCTCGACGAGGATGCGGTCGTGCAAGGGTCTCAAACTCATTCTGATTGAATCCTCCTACCGATTCAGCGTTCGCATTGGGATCGCGCGCGGATCAGGAAGATCCGCTGCTCATGAAACTTGATGCTGCTGCTATCAAGTTCGCGTCTCCAACAGTGTAACCAAGCGGCTGCAGCGATGTCAAGCGGCGATTTCCAAGAAATTTCAGGATCGGCCACGCCCCTCTGCTCCCGCCGAAGCTCTGGCTCGGCGCAGGCACGTGCGCCCGCAACAATGCAAGAATGGAGGTTCGAGCCGAGCCATGTTTAGGTTCGAGTCGCCTTGGATGTTGCTCTTGCTGCTGCCCTTGGCGGCCTTGGTCGCCTGGCGCTTCAAGGAGCGCGTCCGCTTGCGCTTCTCGTCGACCGCGACAGCGGCGGCGATTCCTGCCACGTGGCGCTCCCGGCTGGGGCGGCTGCCGCTGGTGCTGCGGACGCTGGCCCTCGCCGCCTTGGTCGTCGCGCTGGCGCGGCCGCAGCACGGCACGGAGCGTGTTCGCGATGTCTCGCAGGGCATCGCCATCGCGATGGTGGTAGACCGCTCCTCCAGCATGGGCGAGCGGATTCGCTACGCCGGTCGCAACCTGACCCGCCTCGAGGCGGTCAAGCAGGTCTTCAGGGACTTCATCGACCCGGACGAAGGCACCATGGGCGGCCGGCCGAACGACTTGATCGGCATGACAGCCTTCGCGCAGTACGCTGACTCGGTCTGCCCGCTGACGCTGTCGCACGCGACCTTGGTTCAGCTCTTGGACAGCGTGCAGCTGGTCGTCGACCGCCGCGAGGACGGCACCGCGATCGGAGACGCCGTCGCGCTGGCGGCAGCGCGGCTGCAGCGTGCCGAGGAATCGCTCGAGCGGGTCGGCGATGCCGCGCACGACTACCAGATCAAGAGCAAGATCATCATCTTGCTGACCGACGGCGAGAACAACGCCGGGGATCGCAGCGTGCGCGACGCGGGCGAGCTGTGCAAGCAGTGGGGCATCAAGGTCTACGCGGTCGGTGTTGGCGACGAGCGCAGCGTCAACACCAGGTTCGGACGCCTCACCGCGCCGCTCCGTCCCGGGTTCGATGACCGCGCCCTCCGCTCCGTTGCGGAACTGACCGGCGGCAAGTACTGGCTCGCCACCAATTCGGAAGCGTTGCAGGCCGTTCATGCCGAGATCAATGACTTGGAAAAAAGCGAGATCGAGACGGTGCGCTACTCCGAGTACCGGGAAGCCTTCGTTCCGTGGGCGCTGGCCGCCCTGGCCCTGCTATCGATCGAGGCGTTGCTGCGTCAAACGTGGTTGAGGACGAATCCGTGAGCGACTTCCGCTTTGGCGACGTGGTCATGCTGCACGGGCTCTGGTTGCTGCCTGTGCTAGCAGCGCTGATGCTGTACGCGGCGCGTCGGCGCAGGCGGGCGTTGTTGCGGTTTGTGGAGGCCGGCTTGCTGGCTCGCTCGGGTGGTCCCGCGCTGGCCGACCCGGCCCGGCGAGTGCTCAAGGCCGCCTTGCTGCTTGCGGCGCTCGGATGCCTGATTGTCGCGCTGGCGCGCCCTGCTTGGGACCAGGTGCAGGAGGAGGTCGTTCAGCGGGGCAGGGATGTCGTCTTCCTGCTGGACGTTTCCCGCAGCATGCTCGCGCAGGATCTGCCGCCGAATCGCCTGGAACGGGCCAAGCTGGCCATCCGGGACACGGTCGACCAGTTGCAGGGGGATCGCGTGGCCTTGGCCGTGTTCGCCGGCTCGACGGTCGTGAAGTGTCCTCTGACGCTCGACTACGGGTTCTTCCGCATGGCCCTAGCCGATGTTTCGCCGTACAGCGTCTCGCGCGGGGGCACTCTGATCGGCGATGGCATTCGCAAGGTGATCAGCGATGTCTTCGACCAGCAGCGCAGCAACTACCGCGACATCGTGCTGATCACCGACGGGGAGGATCACGAGAGTTTCCCCGTGGAGGCAGCCGCGCAGGCCGGCGAACAGGGCGTGCGATTGATCGCCATCGGCCTCGGCGACGAGCGGGTGGGCCAGCGCATTCCCGTCATGCGGGACCAGGCCGGTGCCTCCGCGCCGAAGACCTTCCTGCAGCATCAGGGCCAAGAAGTGTGGTCCCGGCTGGACGCCGCCACGTTGCGCGAGATGGCCGACGCTACCCCCGGAGGCGTCTATCTCAATGTCGCCACCGGGGCGGTCGACCTAGGAGAGGTGTACTTACGGCTGATCGCTTCCGCTGAGGGCCAGGAGGTCGGCTCCCAGGTCTTGGAGAGGGTGGAGGAGAAGTTCCAGATCTTCTTGGTCGTGTGCGTCCTACTGCTTTTCCTCGATATTGCCCTGCGCGAGCGCGGCACCCGCCGGGCACCGGGCTTGGCACCGTACCTGCTGGTCGTGCTGGCGCTGCCTGCGATCGCTTCGGCGGCATCCGTGCGTGGCTTGGTGAATGACGGAAACGAGTCCTACCGCGCCGAAGTCTACGACGAAGCGCTGGAGGCCTACGATCAGGCTCTCGAGCAAGATCCCGGCTCGCCCTACGCATCTCTGAGCCGGGCAGCGGCGCTCTACCGCAGCGGCCAGTTCGCCGATGCGGCCGATGCCTATTTGTCAGCCGTCCGCCAGAGCCTACAGAGAGGCCTGCCGCAAATCGAATCGGCGGGGTTGCACAGCTTGGGCAACGCGCTTTACCGCCAGGCGGAGGAGGTGGCGCAAACGAGCCCCGGGCAGGCCGTCGATCACTTGGAGCGCGCCTCGCGTGCCTATTCGGACGCCTTGCGGGTAGACCGAGGACGATCCGATTCGGCCCACAACTTGGAACTGGCGCGCCGCTTGATCCAGCAACTGCGCGACCAAGCCAGCCAGCAGTCCCAGCAGGGGCAGGGCGACGAACAGGGAGATTCCCAGCCCACCGAGCAGGATCGCTCCGATGCTCTTTCACAGGCTGCCGACGAGCAAGAACGGCTGGCCGATGCGAGCGAACAGCTCGAGCGGGACCGCCAAGAGGACGCGGACGAAGATTCCCGCCGCCAGCAGCAGCAACGCGCCCAAGACCTGGCCGGCCAGCAGGAGAAGCTCAACCAGCGCACGGAGCAGCTAGCGGAGAATCTGGCCCCTGAGGCCCAAGACCAGGTGGAGGAGGCCTCTCGCCACCAGCAGGAAGCGCAGACCGAACTGGACCAAAACCGCCCGGGAGCCGCCGAGGATGAACAGCGCCAGGCGGCCGATGCACTGCGCCGAGCCGCGCAGGCAGAAGCAGGCAGGGGAAGTGACGAGGCCCAACAGCCCGAACCGGGAGATCAGCCGGTCGAGCAGGCCGGCGGCGAGGCGCAAACCCAGACCGATCCGGCGGAGCAAATGACCGTCGAGCAGATCCTGGCGAAGGAGCAACAGGATCGGCGCGACCGGCAGCTGCAGCGCGTGGGCGTCGTGGCGGTCGAGAAGGACTGGTAGATGAGCTGGCGCATTCTAGGCGGCGCATTGCTGGCGTCAGCGGCCATCGTCTCCAGCCAGGCCTTGGCCCAAGACGAGCCGCTGCAGGCCGCAGCGGCTGTGCAGAGCCGACAGGTTTACGTCGGCCAGCACTTCCTGCTGCAAATCCAAGTCCAGGGCACAGACCAACCCGATGCGGTGGACATTAGCCCGCTTGAGGACGACTTCACCGTGAGCGAAGCCGGCGGCGGTGCGAGCAACAGCACCTCGGTCAGCATCGTCAACGGGAGCATGACCCGGCAAGTGCAGCGCGGCTACAACTTCAATTACAGGCTGGCCGCTCGCCGGGCGGGCGACTTGCAGATTCCGGCGCTGCTGATCAGCGCCGGCGGGCGCTCGGTCCGCACGGCTCCCATCGCCCTGCGCGTAATGCCGCCGCAAGAAAACGACGACTTCAAGCTCAGGCTCAGCTTGTCCGAGTCCCGCGCCTATATCGGGCAGCCCGTAACGCTGACGGTGGAGTGGTACCTTGCGCGCGAGGTCAGGGAGTACTCGTTCACGATGCCCTTGCTGGAGGATCGGCGATTCGAGATCGTCGACCCTCCGGCGGCGGGCTCCGGGGCTGGATCGAAGGACGAGATTGAAGTCCAACTGGGCGATCGTCGCGCTACAGGCCGAACGTCGCCGGGGCAATTGAATGGTCGCCAGTACACCGTGCTGCGCTTCCAGAAGCTGCTCATCCCGCGCGAGGCGGGCAACATGCGGCTGCCTCAGGCGACCGTCACCTTCACCTCGCCGCAGCCGGGCCAGCCGCGCAGCCGGGGCTTGTTCGACGACTTTTTCGGCGGAGGGGCATTCTCCGGGGTATTCGGCAGGGGGCCGGTGTTGGAAACGCTGGCGATCCCGTCGGGCCGGCCGAGCTTGGAAGTGTTGGAGCTGCCGTCTGCGGGACGGCCCCGGGGATTCAACGGTTGGATCGGTAAGTTCGAACTGCAGGCCGAAGCCGCTCCGGCCGACGTGAAGGTCGGAGAGCCCGTCACGCTTCGCTTGCAGGTGAAGGGCTCCCGCGTCTCGTCCACGCTCCCGCTGCCCGCCTTGGATCAACAGCCCGCCTTGACCAGAGACTTCAGGGTTCCCCGCGAGATCGGTGCCGGGCAGAGCCGCGACGGTGCCCTGCACTTCACCCAGACGCTGCGCGCCCGGCATGATGCGGTCGACGCAATCCCGCCGATCGAGTTTCCCTACTTTGATCCCGATCTGGGGGAATACGCGGTTGCCACGAGCCAGCCGATTCCGCTGTCCGTCGAGCCGTCGCGGATCGTCACCGCAGACGATGCCGAAGGCCTCGGCGCGAGTGCGCCCCGCCAGTTGGAGGTCGAATCCAGCGAGCAAGGCATTGGGCATAGCTACACGGATGCGGCCGCCTTGGTCCAGATGCAGGGCGGGGCGGGGGCGTGGCTGCGGCCACTCGGCCCGACCTGGCTCGCGCTCTTGCTGCTGGGCCTGCCGCCGCTGGCGTACGGCGCCCTGCTGGCCGGGAGCCTGCAAGGCCAGTCGAAGCGCGTCTTCGGGTGGCGCTCGAAGTCGCCGCACGCGCGCTGGCGAAACGCCGTCGGAGCGTCTGTCGTCGAGCGGTGGAGCGAGTCCGAAGCGGCCCAGGCCGTACTTGCGGCGCTGCGCGAGTATTTCGGAGCCAGGCTTGAGGGGCGCGCCAGCAGCGCGGCAGCGTGGACGTATTCCGACATCGAGGCTCGTCTGGCTGCGAGGTTCAGCCGGGGCGATGGCAACGGTAGTGCCCTAGATGCCGATTCGCTAGCGCTGCTCCGGAACGTGTTCGAGCGCTGCGAAGCCAGCACCTACGCCGGCGGCGGTGCGCAGGACAGGGAGTGGGTGCGGCATCTGGTGGATGACGCGAACACTGCCGTGCTCCGCATCGAGGAGGCGCTGCGATGAGGTTAGCCGCACGGCTCGCCACCGCCGCCTTGTTCACGCTGGGCATGTCCGTGTTCGCCCAGGACGACGCCGAGCTGTTTGCCGACGCGAACGATGCCTTTCGCCAGGCGAACGAGCTTCGGCCCAGCGATCCGGACCAAGCTGCGGAACTCTACCGCCGGGCTGCTCTGCGCTATGAGCGGCTGCTCGGCGAGCGGGGAATCAGCAACAGCAAGCTGTATTGCAATCTGGCCAACGCCTATTTTCAGGCGGGCGATATCGGACGGGCGATCCTTAACTACCGCAAGGCCGAGCGCCTCGATCCCGGAGACCGGAACGTGCAGAGAAACTTGGCGTTCGCGCGGACCAAGCGCTCCGACAGGCTCGATCCAGCTGCGGGAGGACAGGTCATCAAGACCCTGCTCTTCTGGCACTTCGAGTGGTCAAAGGGCACGCGCGTGCGCATTTTCGTCGCTGCGTGGGTCTTGATGTGGGCCGTGCTGGTGCTCAGGCGATTCGGACAGCGCTGGGCGCCCCGCGAGATTGCGGCGGGAATGGCCTTGGCAGCACTGCTGCTGGCCGGCTCGATGGCATACGAGAGCTTGGCCGAGGCCCGCAGCCTTGCCGGAGTGATCGTGTCGCCTGACACGGTGGCGAGGCAAGGAGACGGTCCGAGTTACGAGCCGGCCTTCCGGGAGCCGCTGCACGCCGGCACCGAATTCAGCGTTCTCGAGGAGCGACCGGGCTGGTGTCACGTCGAGCTGCCGGACGGACGCGTCTGCTGGCTTGACGCCAGCGACATCGCCTTCGTGCGGTAAGCCGACGCTATTGGCAAGGACCGCGATCAACGCATCCCGAAGCGTGTCGACGATGTGCGACCCGGTCAGCCGGGGAGTGGGTCCCGTGGACCGAAGATCGCCGTGCCGATGCGCAGGTGTGTCGCGCCTTCGTCGATCGCTACTTCGAGATCGTGGCTCATGCCCATCGAGAGGCCCCCGATTCCGTGGCGCTCCGCCAGCTCGCGCAGCTGCCGGAAGTAGGGCCTGGCGCGTTCTGGATCCGCGTTCCAGGGTGGCATGGTCATTAGGCCAGAGAGCCGCAAGTTCGAAGCTGCAGCCACGTCTGCGAGCACGGCTTCCAGCAGGCCCGGGTCCATGCCGCTCTTGGATTCCTCTGCGCTCAGCTTGACTTCCAAGAAGACTTCCAGCGGCTTGCCGAACCGATCCAGCCGCCGGGCAAGCTTGGAGCTATCGAGCGTGTGGATGGTGGAAAAGAGCGCCGCAGCCTTGCCTGCCTTGTTGCTTTGCAGCTTGCCGATGAAATGGAAGCGCGCGTCGTCAAGCGGCGGGAGCAGCTCGTGCTTGGCCGCGAATTCTTGGACGTAGTTCTCGCCGAAATCTCTCTGGCCGGCCTCGTAGGCTGCCACGATGTCTTCGGCGGGCTTGCGTTTAGAGACCGCGATCACGGCGATCGAGGCTGGGTCTCGGCCGACTCGCTCTGCCGCTGCCTTGATGCGTTCCCGCACGGTCGCGAGCCGTGCCGCGATCACTGGTGTACGGTGCTCAGAACTCGACATGCCTGCGATTGGGCGGCCGCGCAATTGCCCGGTCACCTATATATGATTGGGGGATTCTCGTGCGCCAAGGCAAGCATCAGGCAGTCTTGGCGGCCCTGGCGAGCGGGCGCCGCGCTACAGCAGTTCCTTGGATCGGAAGCGCCACAGCGCCAGCAGAAGGAAGATTGCGGCGACATCGAGGGCGTAGAGGGTAAGCATGAAGATGTCCTCCATCGCGATCAGCCGGCCCTGCATGATCAGCGAAGACACATTGAACAGGTCGTAGCTCGGCAGGATGAAGTAGAGGGGATTGGGGGAGGAGAAGAAACCCGCGCTAGCGAAGAAGGCAACGACGGCGGCGACGAGCGGGTGCATCAGGAGCGAGAACAGCAGGGCGGCGGATCCGACCATGAGGTTGCTGCAGAACATGAGCCACGGGGAGTACAGGGCCGCCACCCCCAGTTCCAGGGCGTTGCCGCGGGTGAAGATCACGAGCGCGATCCCGGCCAGCATTGAATAGCCAAACATGACTGCGATCGCGCCGCAGTACTTCCCCAAGAGGAACTGCGTTCGGGAGACGGGCTTGGCGAGGACCATGCGGATGGTGCCGCGACGGAGGTCGCTTGCCACCGCCGTGCAGCAGATGAACAGGGTGACGGCCGTGCCTCCAAATGCCGCGAACCAATAGAACGCCGCCAGGAAAAAGGATCCTGCCATGTCGATTTGCTGGCGCGCCTCCTTCAGTCCCTCTTCGTCGAGATCGGTGCCCTCAGCCTCGGCGGCCGATTCGGCGGCTCGGAGAATCGATTCCTTCATTCCGGTCACTGCCATCGAGAACGCCGCGGTCAAGCCCAGCATGACCAGCATTAGCGCTACCAGCAGGCGCTGGTGTAACAGCGCGCGAATGCTGTCGACAGCAATCAGGAGTGTCATGGTCATGAGGTTCTCTCCGGGTCGATCGCGCCGAAGAAGATCTCCTCCAGCGACTGCATGCGGGTTTCGACCCGCTCGACCTCGACGCCCCATTGTTCCAGGACCCGCTCGACGTCCCGGAGCACGGTTTGGCTGTCGCAGGCAATGGTCGACTGCCCCTTTCGCAGCGTCAGCCGTGCCTCCGTTGCGGACAGGGCTTCGATGACGCCAGCGGGCAGATCCTTGACCGTGACCGTGGCCCCAGCGGTGCCCGAAAGCTCCTCTAAGGTGCCTGCCCGTTTCAGCTCGCCCTGCTGCAGGATAGCCACGCGGTCGCACACCGATTCGACCTCGGAGAGGATGTGCGAACAGATGAATACTGTCGTGCCTGCGGCCTTGAGATCGAGCAGGATGTCGCGGAAGTCGCGGCGTGCGACCGGGTCCAGGTTCGACGTAGGCTCGTCTAGGATCAGCAATTCCGGATCGTTGATTAACGCTTGGGCCAGTCCCAGGCGCTGCAGCATTCCCTTGGAGTACTGCGAGATCTTCCGCCCGGCTGCGTCCCGCAGGCCCACCCGCTCGAGCAGTTCCTCGGCTCGCCGGCGGCGGTCCACCCGCTCGACGCCTAGCAGTCCGGCGTAGAACTCGAGCAGGCCCCTCCCGCTGTAGTAGGCGTGCAGGTTCACAGACTCGGGCAAGTATCCGAGCCTCTGCCGGGTCCGCGGGTCCGCTGCGGGCCTTCCGAATAGGGAGGCGGTCCCGGTGGTGGGGCGAATGAAGTTCAGCACGAGCTGGATAGTGGTTGACTTACCGGCGCCGTTCGGGCCGAGGAAACCGAACACCTCGCCGGAGCGCACTTCGAGGTCAAGCCCGCAGAGCGCCTGCGTGCCGCCCCTGTAGGTCTTGCACAGGTTTTCGGTGCGGATGACGCACATAACTCTCGCTCGCCCCAGCGCCCGTCTAGAACCGGTCCTATTGCGCCAGCTTCTCCAGCAACTGCCGCAACTCGCCTTCCTTTCCCGAGTCATAGCCGACTTGGACCCACGCGAGGAGGCCGTTCGCGTCGACGACGACCTGCGCGGGAATGGCAGCGACGCCGAAGCGGCTGCCGATCGCCCGGTCCTCGTCTGCTACGACTCGAAAGGTGTACTGATGTCGCTCGACGAAACCCCTGACGGTTCCGGGATCTTCGCCGAGGTTCACGGCGACAATCTCGACTTGGCGCTCCTTGAATTCCTCTTGCACCTGCTGGAGCGCCGGCATGGACTCGAGGCAGGGCGCGCACCAGGTTGCCCAGAAGTCGACCACGACCGCCTTACGGCCGCGGAGTTCCGAGAGCACGACCGGTCGCCCTTTCAGGTCGGTGGCGGAGAAATCGGGCGCCTCGCTTCCCACTCGGAGGTCTCCGATCCGGTCGGAGGCTGCAAGCCCGCGATGCTCCATCTCGACCTTGACCTCGTGGTGAATCTTTAGGCTCGCGAGCGCGAACAGGATCCCTGCCGCGCCCCAGAGGATTTGCTGTTTGCTGGGATTCACGCTGGCTCCCGGGCCGGACAACCCTCCCCCTAGCCTAGCCGCTTGAGCTCTTCGATCTTGCCACGCCGGACTTGTCCGGCAGTTCCATGAGTCCGGAACAAATCGTGGGCATGCCGCTGTGTCCGGCTGTTGATCGTAATGCCTGCAGCGTCACTAGCGTCGCACTCCCGTCTAGCCTTCCGCGGTGAAGTCGGGTTTCACAACAAAGTAACCGAGCCGGCACAGTCCGCCGGCGCGTACAAGCGGTGCCTGCGGGCGGATCGACGGCAGCTCGGAGCGCTACGCCAGAACGTCCTTGATCACTTCGCCGTGGACGTCCGTCAGGCGCCGGTCGATTCCGTTGTGGCGGAACGTGAGCCGGGTGTGGTCAATGCCGAGCAGGTGCAGCACGGTGGCGTGCAGGTCGTAGCAGTAGATCGGCTTGTCGGCCGCCTTGTATGACCACTCGTCGCTAGATCCGTAGACTGTCCCGCCGCGGACTCCCCCGCCAGCCAGCCAAGAAGTGAACGTGAATGGGTTGTGGTCCCGACCCAGCGTCCCTTGGCTGCAGGGCATCCGTCCGAACTCGGTCGTCCAGTAGACGATCGTGTCCTCCAAGAGCCCGCGCGCTTGTAGGTCGCGGATCAGGGCCGCCGCCGGCTTGTCCATCTCGGTCCCCATCGCGCCGTGGTCCTTGCGGATGTCTTCGTGGCTGTCCCAGTTTCGGCGCGGAAAGCCGTTGTCGGCGCCACTCCAGACCTGCACGAAGCGCACCCCGCGCTCGAGGAGGCGACGGGCCGTCAAGCAGCGCAGCCCGAAGTCTTGCGTAATCGGCTCGTCGATTCCGTACAGTTCCTTGGTAGCGGCCGACTCGCCCGAGACGTCCAGCACCTGCGGTGCCGTCACCTGCAGCCGCGCGGCCATCTCGTAGGCTTGGATGCGAGCTTCCAAGCGGCTGTCGCCGCCGCGCGAAGCCAGGTGCTGGCGGTTCAACCGCTCAAGCAGTGCCAACCCGTCCCGCTCGCTCTCCGGCGTGACAAAGTCCGCCGATGCAGGTGGGAACAGGTCGTGTATTGGGTTTTCGCGACCCGCACGGATCATCGTGCCTTGGTGCTGGGCGGGCAGGAATCCAGCAGTGTGATTTCCCCAGGAACATTTTTTTGTCCTGATTGAGGCCGTTTCGGAGAGATTGAGTTCTGC
>JAPPMG010000043.1 GCA_028819215.1 Bryobacterales bacterium | reverse complement strand
TCATGGCAAAATAGCCGTCAGACAAACTACGTTATTAATGCGCTGCCCCTTAGTGCGCCCTTGAAGAAAAACTCGCTGTTCGAGGGTAGAGTCAATGCTCTCATGATGCGTCCCTTCTAAACAGTCGCGTATCGGCGGCGGGCCGGTGACGCACGGGCAACGCCTAGCCTGCCACGGTCGTCGCCGGGCGGTAGCACTTGCATAGCCGTTAGCCTCCTGCCCGTGTTGATGCGCTCGCGTAGAAGCTGGCCAAGTCGGCCTAGGCTGCACGCACTCGGAGCGCGGAGGCCCAACAGGAGTTCAAGTTGGCCAGCGGTCAGGCAGCCTTTCGTGCGTACCTCGGCCTAGCAATGCTCAAGATGCACCTCCATCCCGACGTGCTGGCGTAGTGGCCATGTCGGACAGTCTAGAACCGTTCCAGAGCCGGTACCCGGCCAAGTTGCGCAACTCGGTAACCTCAGCGCTCCGATGGATGTCCAAGGCCAAGTCCCGCGCGGCGACGGTGGCGTGACACACAAGGTGCTTCAGATACGGCGGGCGGTTCTGTGGCATCAGGTTAAGCGCCCGCGCCTTGTCCCGACGAAGCCGCTTGACGAGGCTAGCGGAGCGAGCCCGGAACGCGTTGGCAGGGGCGGATCTTCCGTGCCAGGTGTGAGTAGGCAGGCAGTCGAATAGGGGATGGAAGGAACTCGCAAGCCATGAAGTACGAGGACCTGTCTCGCGACGGGGCCGGCGACGTGATCGCAGGAAAGGTTAAGTTCCCTGTGGAGATCGGTCTGCTGCGGCCGGTCGCGGTCGCCGGGGCGGAGATCGAGTCGCTCACGCTGCAGCAGGAGCCCACGGTGCTGGACCTCGAGCTGTGCCGAAAAACCGGCAGCGAGATCACGCGCATGGTCCACCTGCTGGCTTCGCTGGCAGAGCTGTCGCCGGACGAGGTGCGCGCCCTCAAGGCTGCGGACTGCGCGGGTTCGGCCGAGGCGGCCGGCGCTTTCTTGATAGCGGACCAAGACAACTCTGCCGTGCGCAGGGTCGATCCCGAGGGAATCATCACCTCGGTCCACTTCGCGCCGCCACCGGCAAACGGCGGGGACGAAGGGCCAGCTGCCGAAGCCGTGTTTGTCGGTCCCCTGGCAGTCGAGGTCGACGGGCATGGCAACGTCTACGTCGCCGATGCAGGCGACCACAGGGTTCGCAAGATCGACTCGAGGGGCGCGATCACCGCCGTCGCAGGGACGGGGGAACGGGTTTCGAAGGGGACGGGGGACCCGCGCGAGCGGCTCGTTTCGACCGGCCGTCGAGCGTCGCGCTTGATGGAGCCGGCAACGTCTATGTCGCCGATGCGTCAGGGCAACGGATCCGGAAGATTGATGCCGACGGCACGGTCTTCAGCATGGGCGGGACGGGCGCAAGCGGCTTCAGTGGCGACGGCGGCCCGGCTACGGAGGCTTCGCTGACCGCGAAGGACATCGCCGCTGACAAGAGAGGCAACATCTACGTCGCGGACGGACGTCGGGTGCGACGGATCGATGCGCAGCGAAACATAACCACGATTGCGGGGACGGGAAGCATGGCCCTCGGCCGGGACGGCGGCCCGGCGGCGGCAGCCGGCCTCACGGCGGTCGGGATCGCCGTTGGTCACGGAGTTGACATCTGGTTCATCGACCTCGTGAACTCTCGGATTCGGGCGCCGCAACGGTACTTGTATTGAGGCGACCCGAGCCCGAGTCTCGAGACCCTTTGGCGGCCCCTGCTTGGGCCTGGCGTAGGAGTCCAAACGGATGGCGGTAGATCAGCCACGGCTCTCGCAGTCCGTGTAGTTCAACATGAATTCACAACCAGTCCGGTTGTACAGTACGTCGCAACGCCGAGCTACACGACCAGCGCCCAATGTGCGAGGCAGGCGACGAATGTGATAAGAACGTCGCGATCCGCTCCACGAGAACGGCACTCGCGAATCTGTCCCAGACGACCCAGACGAACAGTTCCGCCCGCACGGACGGTAGCCCGACCAACCTGTGCCACACGGAGAGCTCTGGCGCCGGGCGAAGACAGCGTCACCGACTTGATGGTGTGTGCAATCCTGCTCCGAGACCAGGCTCCTGCTCAGTCCCATTCACGCAGGCCCAGCACGCAGAGCAGGAGGTGCCACGCGTCAAGCGCGAAGTCAAACGCCCACATGGCGAACGCCGTTACTAGGGACACGACCAGAAGTGCGAAAGGGTAGGCGACGACGAAAGCGAGAGCCAGGCCGATGAACCCATCATCCGGGACCCTGAACGCCCACAACAGGAACACAGCCAGAAGAAGGGCAAGACCGAAGACCCACCTATAGATGTCGAGTAGGAGGGGGCGTTACCGCGCCCCTCCCCTCACAGATCCGAGCGTGCGC
>JAPPMG010000040.1:83872-128169 GCA_028819215.1 Bryobacterales bacterium | reverse complement strand
TGGAACTACACTATCTCCCCCTCTCCAAACTGACAAGTTATTCCTGCGCGCCCCCCAAGGGCGGGCGGCCCTCGACCGTTACGGTTTCGGTCAGGCTGCCGATTTCGAGGGTGTGCGTCTGGCGCACAACCTGCGATGCGATCAAGGCGATCCCAGTGCTCTGGTACGTCTTGAAGCCATCAGACTCGACCTTGAGCGTGTAGGAGCCAACCGGCAAGACGTTGAACACGAAATCACCAGTCGCACCGATCGGTGCAAGATACACAAGCCCCGTGTCATCGTTGGTGAGAGTCGCCTCACCACCCGGAATGACCGCACCGGACGAATCCTGCACAGTCCCATACAACGTCGCCGTCGTTACCTGACCCCAAATCACGGTCGTCGAGCACAGCAAGAATGCCAGCGCGAGACGGACCGCAAGTGATCCTGAGTTCATAGATTCCCCCTTTGGGCACCGCGCAGGCACCCCACTGCGCTCAGAACGCACCATGATCCTAAGCGCTGGAAAGCGTTCTGACAAGGGCAAGACGCCAAGAAATCCTGTCTCTTGGGGAATTCTTGAGAAATCCCCCCCCCCGAAAACCGCTTGGGGCCGATTGGGCACCGGGACAGGGCCATCGCGGGTGACGCTCGGAACTGGGACCGAGATTGACACAGCGTCAGGCGCCGCGTTGCCTTGCCGACACCTCTGCCCTTGCGCGACCAACCCGCTTGTGGGCCAGCCCAGTCTCCAGGGTGCAGGTCAATCCATCGAGACCCGGGTCAGCCGGATCGGCGTCATGCTCGGCGTCCCGCCGCACGCGTTGGGCAAACACGAACTCGCACTGGCCGGGGTCGCGGCTGGCACCGCTCTAGATCGCACCGCAGTAGCTGACCGATCCGGGGTGGCGCCGGTGGGGCCGCCTTGGGATAGAGCGACTACGCCGTCCACGCGCAGGCCGGCTCGGCGGCGGATTTCTCCGCCGACGCTGTGCTAGACTGGGGCTTCAGGCTCTTCGGGACCCCGCAGCCCAAGAGACACCCGACCGAAGGGGCAGCCAATGCCGAAGAGAACATACCAGCCGAACCGGCGCAAGAGAGCCAAGACGCACGGGTTCCGCATTCGGATGAGGACAGCGGGAGGCCGACGTGTGCTCAAAGCTCGCCGCGCCAAGGGGCGCAAGCGCCTCACCGTCAGCGACGAGAAGCGCGGAATTCGCACCTGATCTGACCGTCGGCAGGGGGTTCCCGAGGCAACGACGCATCCTCAAGCGCGCGGACTTCCGAGCAGTCTATGATGGAGGTGTTCGGGTCGGGGCTCGGCTAGTCACGGTCTTTGCGATGGCAACCGGTGCGGACCGTCCCGCCCGTGTCGGCCTGACAGTCACCCGCAAGATCGGCAACTCCGTAGTCAGGAACCGCTGCAAGCGCTTGCTTCGCGAGGCCATTCGCCAGCACTGGCGCTTGCTGCCGACCGGCATGGACGTGGTGCTGCACGCCCGTTACGGGCTCGCCACGGCACAGGCCCGAGAGGTGGAGAGAGAGATTGCCCGAATGCTGCCCAAGGCTGCGCGGAGGCTCGGCTGAGCCGTCGGAGCCGCGCCAGCACAGCGTCCCGCAAGTCATCGCGCTGGCGATCCTGCGGGTCTACAAGGCGGCCGTCTCGCCGCTGGTGCCGCCCGCCTGCAGATTCCACCCGACCTGCTCGGACTATGCCCGCGAAGCCATCGAGCGTCACGGGATTGCCCGCGGCGCCCTGCTAGCGGCCAAGCGCCTGATTCGCTGCCACCCGTTCTCGCCCGGCGGAATCGACCTCGTCCCGAAGGCCGTCCGGCGAGTGGACCACTAAGCCCGTGAACGACGAACAATTTATCCAACGCCGAATGCTCATGGCAGCGGTCCTTTCGGCCGTCGTGATGGGCCTGTACATCTATCTGGCTCCGCGCCCCGAACCTCCCCCGCAACCTGCGCAGGATGTGCAGGAGGAGAGCATCGAAGAACCCGCCGAACCGGGCGACCAAGCCGAGCCCGAGCAGCGTCGTGCGACTGCGGCCGAAGAGGCCGACGACGCTGATGTTGAAGCGGCGGCGGAGCAAACGGTGGTGGTCGAGAACGAGAACTACCGCGTAGAGTTCACCAACCGCGGGGCCGTGGTGACCAGTTGGCAACTTAAGCAATACAACGACGCGCTCGGCAATCCGCTCGACTTGGTCCACGCTGGCGGAGCCAGGCGCTACGGCATGCCGTTCCGGCTGGTGCGGCCCGGCGGCGACCCGATCGAGGGCGCCGACAAGGCGCTATTCACGGTCAACCCCGGCCGGAGCGTGCGGAACGCTCCAGAGACCCTGACCTTCGAATATGCGAAGCCCGGCCTACGGATCTTGAAGCGCTTCGCGTTCGAGAGTTCCGGCCATGTCGTGCAGGTCGAGACCCAGGTCTTGGAAGCGGGCCGTCCGCAGCGCCACCTGCTGTCTTGGGACGGCGGCTTCGGCGATACGGCCCAAGCCGGCAACTCCGTGCATAGCCAGACCTATTACTATACGGACGGCGATATCGAGTACGTGCCTGCGGACGACGCCGAGGACGAGCGCATCACTCATTCCGGCCCCTTCCCTTTCGTGGGCATCGCCGACCTGTTCTTCACCGCGGCCGCCATCCCTGAGCCCGGGCAAGACATCCGGATCGAGACCAGCGCTATCGAGATTGTGCCGGCGGGAGCCGAGCCCGGCGACCAGGAAGCCTACGTGGCTGCCGCCTTCGGCGGCGCTAGCGACAACCGCTTCCGGCTGTACGTGGGCCCGAAGAGCCGCACGGCCTTGGCCGAGGTGGGAGAGGTCGGCAACGCGTTTCGCGGCATCGTTGACTACGGCTTCTTCGCCTTCATCGCCGAGCCGCTGGTCATCATGTTGCGCTGGGTGCACTCCAACATCGTCTCCAACTGGGGCTGGAGCATCGTGATCGTCACGGTCTTAATCAATACCATCCTGTTCCCGCTCAAGTACAAGAGCACCAAGTCGATGCGCAAGATGCAGCAGCTTCAGCCGCTCGTGAAAGAGATCAACAACCGCTACAAGGGCGTGTCTATGCGCGATCCGCGCAAGACCAAGCAAAACGAAGAGCTGCAGGCCCTTTACAAGAAACACAACGCGAACCCGATGGGCGGCTGCCTTCCGATCCTGCTGCAGATGCCTTTCTTCTTCGCCTTCTACAAACTGCTCACGGTGGCGATCGAGATGCGACAGGCGGAGTGGCTGTGGGTGGCCGACCTGTCCAATCCCGAGACTCTGGCCATCCGCGTGCTGCCGCTGGCCATGGTGGCCACGCAGTTCTGGTCGCAATCGCTCACGCCCACGCCAACCGGGGACGCCATGCAGGCCCGCATGATGAAGTTCATGCCGCTGGTGTTCGGATTCATCTTCTACCAGTTCCAAGCCGGCCTAGTGCTATACTGGCTGACCAGCAATTGTGTGGGCATAGCCCAGCAACTCGTGCTGAACCGGCTACCGCAGGAGCAGTTGGAACTGGACCGCAAACCGCAGCGGGGCAAGCGGAAAAAGCGCGGCAAGTAGTGCGCCGCAGTTCCCAAGCAGTGCGGCGAAACGACCATGGCTGACTTCGAATGGACCGTTGAATCCCTCGGCCCGCTGATCGATGACTTTCTCAACCCCGTGCTCGATGCGGCCGACTTCGACATCGACTACGACATATTCGAGGTGAAGGGCAATCTCGCGGTGATCGGCCCTGAGCTGATGGTCGATTTCGAGGGAAACGACGCGCGCATGCTCCTGCACCGCCGGGCAGAGCTGCTTCTGGCCTTGGAGCAACTGACTCTCGAGGCCCTGCGCATCCCACACCAAGACCGCTACCGGCTGATCTTCGATGTGAACGACTACCGCATGCACCGCATCGAAGAGCTGTGCTTGAAGGCCAAGGCCGCTGCGGAGCAAGTCAAGCAGACCGGCAAGCCGTACAAGTTCCGCCCAATGACCTCTCGCGAGCGGCGCATCGTCCATGTCACGCTCAGCGACGACGACGCGATCACGACTCTCTCCGAGGGCACTCCGCCCAACCGCTACACGGTAGTCGAGCCAAACACCAGCGCAGACAGCTAGCGGCGGCCAGCGATCGCCAGCCTTGGACAGCCTCTTGAATCGGCCGTGCCCCCGCTTGATCCGCATCTGTCCGCACTGGCGGCGGATACCATCGTCGCGCCCGCCACGCCGGCCGGACGCTCGGCGGTGGGAGTGGTCAGGCTGTCTGGCCGGCAAGCGATTGAGATCGCCCGCGGCCTCTTGCGGCGACAGCGCTTGCGTCCGCGCGAGGCGGTCCTAGACCACTTGGTCGATGCCGAAGGGGCATTGGTCGACCAAGTCTTGGTAACGCTGTTCCAAGCGCCCTCCAGCTATACGGGCGAGGACGTGGTCGAGATCTCCTGTCACGGCTCTCCCCCCGTGTTGCGGCACGCTGTCGAGCGAGCCGCCGAGCTGGGCGCCCGCCTGGCCGAGCCGGGCGAATTCACGCGGCGAGCCTGGCGCAACGGCCGCATGGACCTGGTCCAAGCCGAGGCAGTGCGCGATCTGATCGATTCGGCGACGCTCTACCAGGCCCGAATCGCCGCGCGGCAGACGACAGGGGCGCTCTCCAAGCGGCTGCGAGCTGTCAAGCAGTCGCTGCTAACGCTGATCGCGCGGCTGGAGGCTGGGATCGACTTCGCCGAAGACGACATCGAGGTGGAAGGCAGCGCCGCGATTGCGGCGGCGTTGGCGCCGATGCGACGGCGGATCGGCACTTTGGCTGAAGGCTTCACCGTCGGCAAGGTGGTGCGCAGCGGCCTGCGGCTCGCCATCGTGGGCCGCCCGAACGTCGGCAAGTCCAGTCTGTTCAACCGCCTCTTGGAGCGCGAGCGGGCGATCGTCAATGCCGCCGCGGGCACAACTCGGGACTCAATCAGCGAGACCGCGTCGTTCAACGGGATACCGGTGGACCTAGTGGACACGGCGGGCATTCGGGCGACTGGAGATGCGATCGAGTCAGAGGGCGTCGAGCGGTCGTGGCAGAGCTTGCAGGACGCCGATTGCGCCTTGGTCGTGGTAGACCTCTCGCAACCCCACACGGACGAAGACGACGAATTGTGGCGGCGCGCGAGCTCGGATTGCCCCGCGCTGTTGGTGGGCAACAAGCTGGACCTGCCTTGCCGGCGGAGCAAGTCCGACGAGCTGATTGCCGTGTCGGCCAAGACCGGCGAGGGCATCGCGGATTTGCGCAAACGGATCCGCCAGCGCACCCTGCCGGGATTGGACACCCTGCACGAGGGCTCGCTGGTCACCAACATCCGCCAGGAGCAACTGCTGCGCGAGGCGCTGCAGGCCCTCGAACGGGCATCGGCCGGCGTCCAGGCCGAGGTCCCGCACGAAATGCTGCTGCTCGATCTTTACGAGGCCCTGGGGCCTCTGGATGCGATCACTGGAGCGACTTCGGTGGATGACATCCTTGACCAGATCTTTTCCACGTTTTGCATCGGCAAATAGGTCCCGTCGCGCGGCGCGCAGGTGGACCCCCGGGCCGCCGATGGCCGCCAGTGGAAGCGTGCGCGGCATTCGCTTGGTAGCAGCGGACCTGCGCGTGAGGATCTCCAGTCCGATCGGTCGTCGCGACCGTGTCGGGACTTGAAGGGCCAAATATAATGGGACTTGAAGGCCATCATCCAAGTCGCTCCCAAGAAAACCGTGCTGGACCCGCAGGGACGCGCCATTACCAAGGCGCTCCAAGGCCACGGGCACGAGGACATCGTCGACGTCCGGCAGGGCAAGTTCTTCGAAATTGAACTTGCGCAAGGGGACAGCCCCGAAGGGGTCCGGGAGCGCCTGGAACGCCTCGCTGCGGAAGTGCTCGCCAACCCCGTGATCGAAGATTACGAAGTGACCGTTCTGGACGCGCCGTAGCCCGGACAAGCGCTATGGCCGGAATCGTCGGATATACGGGGCGCAAGCAGGCGGCCTCGGTCATCCTCGACGGTCTCCGCCGGCTCGAATACAGCGGCTACGACTCGGCCGGGCTCGCCGTGGGATCCGCCAAGGGCGTGCGGTCTCGCCACACGACCGGCACACTGCGCAACCTTGAGACCGCGGTCCGGCTCGACCCGGTTCGCGGCACGTTCGGCGTCGGGCACACCAGTTGGATCGCGCGCCACCTCGCGCGACCATCTCCGACGGCGGCAGCCAAGCTGTCCAAACGGGGCATTCTCGTCGCCGTTTCCGGCGACCCCGGCAACCTCGACGCTCTTTGGGAGCGCCTGCCGGACGGCGGTGCGCGGCGGGAAGCCACCAGCACGCCCGAAGCCCTGGCGCTGCTGATCCACAGCAACCGCAAGAAGGGCGACTCGCTCGAAGAAGCCGTCCGTCGCTCGATAGTCGACATCGAGGGGATCTGCGCTATCGCGGTCATCGCGAACGACGAGCCCGGCAAGGTCGTGGCGGCCCGCCTGGGCCAGCCCACGCTGATCGGCCTGGGCAAGCACGAGAACTTCATCGCCTCTGACAAGCCCGCCATCCTGCACAGGACCCGCGACATGATCCAGCTCGAGGACGGCGATATCGCGGTCGTGACCGCCCGCGGGGTGCAGATGATGGACTCCGACGGCCGCCGCCTGTCGCGCTCGGTGCATCACGTCCTGTGGGACCCGCTGATGGCCGAGAAGAGCGGCTACAAGCACTTCGTGCTGAAAGAGATCTTCGAGCAGCCGCGAGCCATCCGCGACACCGCGCTGGGCCGCTTGGACGAAGAGACCGGCAACGTGGTGCTCGACGAGCTGGGCGTGACCCTGCGCGAATTGCGGGCGGTGCGCCAGTTGAACGTGATCGGTTCGGGCAGCTCTTGGCACGCAGGCTTGATCGCCAAGAACATGGTCGAGCACCTGGCCCGCGTGCACGTCAAGGTTGAGTTCGGCAGCGAGTTCCGCTACAGCGATCCGGTCATCGACGACCGCCTGCTCTCGCTCGTCGTGAGCAAGTCCGGCGAAACCGCGGACACCCTGGCCGCGCAACAGCTGGCGCACCAGCTGGGCTCCAAGACCATCGCAATCTGCAACTCCATCGATTCGACGATGGCACACAACGCCCGCGGGGCGATTCACACCCACGCGGGCCCGGAACTGGCGGCCGTTTCGACCAAGGCCTTTAGTGCACAGCTGACAGCGCTTTACCTGTTCGCGATGTACCTGGGACAGGCCCGCGACACGCTCTCCGGCGAAGCGTCGCGACAATGCGCGCGCGACTTGCTGGAGCTGCCCAGCAAGGTCGAGTCAGCTCTCGAGCTGGCCGCAGATTGCGAGCGGGTGGCGCGCCAGCTTGCGCACACCGACAAGGTCCTCTACCTCGGGCGAGGCATCCACTACCCGATCGCGCTGGAAGCGGCGCGCATGCTCAAGGAGCTGTCGCGCATCCAAGCCGACGCCTGCGCGGCCGGGGAAATGCGCCACGGCCCCACGGCACTGGTCGACTCCGACATGGTCGTTGTGGTGCTCGCAACGGTGGACGAGAGCTCTCCCTCCAGCCGCCTGCGCTACGAAAAGACGCTGTCCCAGGTGCGCGAGGTGACGGCGCGTCACGGGCGGGCAATCTGCATCGCGAACGAGGATGACGCGCGCATCGCCCAATACGCCCACGAAGTCATCCGCGTCCCGGTGATGCGCGAGCCGCTGCAATCGGCGGTCTCGCACACCCCCCTGCAATTGCTGGCCTACTACACGGCCGTGCTGCGGGGTTGCGACGTGGACCAGCCGCGCGACCTGGGTCGCAGCATCACTGCCGACTGAGCGCGGGCCAGACCGCTCAGCGGCGCTTGAGCGTCGGGCGCTCGTCCTCTTCCTCTTCGGTCGACTCCACGTCGATGTCGTCCGTCGGGATCGTGCCGCCGGAGCTGGTGCGGCGCAAGCGCGGCTTGTCGGGATCGTCCGAGGTTTCCTTGCGACGCAGCACGAGCTGTTCGAGCCGGGCCTTGACCTGCAGGAATTCCGACGTGTTGACGACGTACTCGGCCTTGCTCGGCAAAAGCTGGTCAATGTTCTTCTGGGTCTTCCGGATGCGCGATCCATGCGGCGGGTGACTGCGGAACAACTTCGACATCGTGCCGGGCCGGCGCTTCTCGTCGGCCAGCATCTTTTCGAAGAAGTCGATGAACGAGGTGGGATCGTACCCCGACTTGTACAGGTACTGCACGCCCAGGAAGTCGGCCTCCGACTCCATCCCCCGCGAAAACTTCAGGAAGGTCATCGGGATCAGGAAGCTGCTGGCCTGGTAGATGCCGTACCCCGTCCAGCCGCCGATGAACAGCAGGGGGATCGACGCAATCTGGACCAGTTGGCCCTTGGTGGCCTGGCGCGTGCCGTGGCGCGCGGCCACGTGGGCAATCTCGTGTGCCATCACGCCAGCCAACTCGGACTCGCTCTCGGCCCGAAGCATCAGCCCGGAGTTGACGAAGAAGAAGCCGCCCGGCAGGGCGAAGGCGTTGACGTCGGCGCTGTCAATGAGCTTGATCGTGAACGGCACCTTGGCGTCTGAGTTGCGGACCAGATTCTGGCCGACCCGGTTGACGTACTCGGCAATCACGGGATCGTCGACGATCTTGGAGTGCCGCTCGACATCCTGGGCCATGCGTTTGCCCATCGCGATTTCCTTCTCGATCGAATAGAAATTGACGCCCTTGCCGACATCGCGCTCGCCGATCGCCTCGACATCCTTCTTTGCAGACTTCGGCCTCTGCTGCTTGTTGTTGGAGTTCCCCTGTTGGGCAAGCGCCACGCTGCCAAAGAGCAGCGCGAGCGCGAGCGTCAGGCATCGTTTCGTCCAAGTCATGGCTGGCATCCCTCCATGAGGCCGGGCAGAACTGCGATCTGGCTGGGCACGTTCAGTATAGCCCTGTTTGAAATTCTGTGCCCGGTTACGCTTTACACTAAGCGGAATTAAGCCGGGCGGTGGGTCTGGCTGCTCCGCCACCCATGGACACGGCGACGATTCGAGCGCATTTCCCCGTAACCGCGCAATACGCTTATTTCAACAACGCCGCCATCGGACCGTTGTCGAGGCCGGCCGCCTTGGCGATGCAGGGACAGGTCGAATCCGCCTTATCGCGCGGCGTCCACGGCTACGACGGCTGGACCGAGGAATACGCCGGGCTGCGCGTTGAGACAGCGGCGATGCTCGGTTGCTCTCCCAGCGAGGTGGCGATCACCAAGAACACCTCCGAGGGGCTCTGCGCGATCGCCAACGGGCTCGACTGGCGTACCGGCGACACCGTAGTCGGACTCGCCAGCGACTTCCCGGCCAACTACGTGCCCTGGCGAGAATTGCAGCAGAGACGGGGGGTGCGCTTCCGCAGCTTGGAGCTGCGCCACGGCCTGCTGGAGTTGGAAGACTTGGACCAAGCATGCCGCGGCGCTCGGCTGGCCGCTCTGAGCTATGTCCATTTCCTGACCGGCTTTCGCTGGGACTTGGCGGCCGTCGGGGAGATCTGCCGCCGCCGCGAGTGTTTGCTCGTGCTGGACGCCGTACAGGGCATGGGAGCGTTTCCGATCGACGTCAGGGCTTGCGGCGTTCATGCTCTGTCGGCATCCGCCCACAAATGGCTGGTCGGACCCGAGGGCTGCGGCGTGCTGTATGTCGACCGCGATCTAATGTCACAGGTCGTCCCGGTCGAGTACGGCTGGGCAAGCTTGGAGGGGTTCGAGGAATACCGCCACGACGGCGATCTGCAACCGGATGCTCGCCGATACGAATGCGGCACGCTGAACTCGGCGGGCTGCGCCGGGCTGCGCGCATCGATGGCTCTTCTGAACCGCATCAGTCCGGACTTCTCGTCACGCCATATCCACTCCTTGGCCAAGCGGCTGCTTTCGGGTGCCCTTGGGAAGGGGTACGAGGCCGCAGCCGAGCGCACCTACGAGAACGGCTCGGGTATCGTGTCGTTGCGCAAGCGCAGCGTGGATTCCGCTGCAGCTGTTCGAACCCTGCTGCAGGATCACGTGTCAGTGGCGGAGCGCATGGGCTGGATCCGCGTCGCGCCGCACGTCTACAACAGTGCAGAAGAGATTGATCGGCTGGTGCACTTACTGCCGTAGCGGGGCAATCCCGTCCCGCGGCCGCTCGCTATGATGCTTGACGGCATGCGAGCCCTTCACACCTGCGTCGCAACTCTCGGCTTGGCAACCGCCGCGCTCGCCCAGACTGCCACCTACGACGAGCCCTACCGGCCCCAATTCCACTTCTCGCCCGCCATCAACTGGACCAACGATCCCAACGGCTTGGTCTACCACGCCGGCGAGTGGCATCTGTTCTATCAATACAACCCCTTCGGCGACCTGTGGGGTCACATGAGCTGGGGCCACGCCGTGAGCCCGGACTTGTTCCACTGGAAGCACCTGCCGGTGGCTCTGCCCGAGGTTGGCGAGGTCATGATCTTCTCTGGCAGCGCCGTGGTGGATCACGCCAACAGCTCCGGTTTCGGCAGCGCCAGCGATCCGCCGATGGTGGCGATCTACACCAGCCGCACGGAAAGCGACCAGACCCAATCCATCGCGTACAGCACCGACAAGGGGCGGACTTGGACCGACTACGAGGGCAATCCGGTGATCGACATCGACGATCCGGCCTTCCGCGACCCGAAGGTTTTCTGGCACGCCGAGACCAAGCGCTGGATCATGGCCGTCGTGCTGGCCAACCAGCGCAAGGTCCGGCTGTTCGGATCGCCCGACTTGAAGAGTTGGAATTTCCTCAGCGATTTCGGGCCAAAAGGGGCGCATCCGGTGCGCAACTGGGAATGCCCGGACCTGTTCGAACTCCCGGTGGAGGGCGAGCCGGGCGCGAGCAAGTGGATCCTGCAGGTCGATTCCGGGATGGGGCATCCCTGGCTGGGTTCGGGCTGCCAGTACTTCGTCGGCGAGTTCGACGGCGAGAGGTTCATCAACGACAACCCGCCTGAGACCGCTCTGTGGCTGGATTGGGGGCGCGACTTCTACGCCGCCCAATCCTATTCCGATGTCCCGCAGGAGGACGGACGGCGGCTCGTGATCGGCTGGATCAGCAATTGGATGTACGCGCGGAACAAGCCGACCTCGCCTTGGCGCGGCGCGCAATCCGTGGCGCGCGAGCTGCGGCTGAAGCGTTTCGACAAGGGCCTCCGGCTCGTCCAGCAGCCCGCTCGTGAGATCGAAAACTTGCGCGGCAAGAGCCTGAGCCTGCGCGACCTGACCGTCGGCGAGGCGAACCGCCAGATCGAGCGGGCGGGATTCTCCGGCGATACGCTCGAGCTCCAGCTCGTCGTCGCCGTGGACGGTGCCAAGGATGTCGGAATTCGCTTGCTAGAGGGTGCCGGCGAGGAGACGCTGGTCGGATTCACGGCTGCTCCGGCAGAGGTCTACGTCGACCGCAGCAAGTCGGGCAGGGTGGATTTCCACGATTCTTTCGCGGGTCGGCACTCAGCAAGACTGGCGCCGGCGGAGGGACAGGTCCGCCTGCGGATTCTCGTAGACCGCTCGGTGGTGGAAGTGTTTGCAGGCGAGGGGGAGGTGGCCATCACCGACCGGGTCTTCCCTTCCCCGGCCAGCACAGGACTGTCGCTCTTCGAAAAGGGCGGCGGCGCGCGCGTCGTGTCGCTCGACGCATGGCAGCTGAAGTCGGTTTGGCAGTGAGTTGCGGACGGCCTCGCCGCTGATTTCAGACTGCCGGGCCCCGGCTAGTCGGCCGCCTGCGCGAGGACTCGGAGCCCGAGAGATGCCGACGGACCGCATTCGCCGGAACCCCGCACACTGACAGCCTCAGGGAGGCCGGCTCGGGCCGATCACGCGCCCCGGCAAGCAACGGACGCAGCGCGCTACAGTCGGTGAATAGGGGGAAGAACACTCCGATGCCTATAGACGACGGCTCACTTCCCATGCGACTGTTCACGGCATCGCACGGACGCGCATGGGATCCCGCCGATATTGACTTCTCACAGGAGCAGTCTGATTGGCTGGCGCTCACGGACGACGAGCGGCAGCTACTGTTGCGCCTGGTCTCGGGCTTCCGGGTCGGCGAGCGCGGCGTGACCCACGAACTGGCCCCCTTGCAGCTTTGGTTCCGCCGCCGCGGCTGGATCGAGGAGGAGATCTTCGTCTCGGCACAGCTGTATGAAGAGGCTCGGCACGTCCAGTTCTTCGAGCGCTGGCTGATCGAGGCGCTGCCGGGCCGCTTCGGTGTCGACATCCCCTATCCGGAGCTCCAAGGCGACATGTTCTCCATCCGCTTGCCTCGGGCCATGCAGTCACTGCTGGGAGACGACAGCCCTGAGGCCTTGTTGCGAGCCGTGATGCTTTACCACTTCTACGTCGAAGGCGTGGGCGCTGAAGCGGGTTATACCGTGTTCCAAGCCATATTCGAGCGAAGCGGCCGCTTCCCTGGCCTCCGGCAGGGCATCCGGCTCATCCAACGCGACGAGAGTCGGCACATTTCGTTCGGCGTGCACGTCCTGCAGAAGCTGCTGGGCGAGCATGGGCACTTGGTCGATCTGTTTGAGAGCGAAGCCGCAGCCCTGCGCCCCCAAGCCGAAGAGGATTCCGAACAGATCCTGGCCGGTTTCGCGGCGGGAAGCATCCCATTCGGGGTGGACCCCGCTGCATACAGCCAGTGCTACCTCGACAGGCTCGCCGAGATGCGGCGGCGAGTGGCTGGGGGTGCTCAACAGAGCCACAGCGACGGCTAGGCATCGCGGGAGTCGCAGAGCCAATCCGACAGCCTTCATGGTTGCTGCAAAGCGCTGGGCGGGCTTCCGGCCGGATCCGCAGTCCTGCCATGGAGATTGGAGGCTCTGCCTCTTGAGGCACGAATGCAGTATTCACACATATCCTGCTATGCCTTTATGTATGAGGACCTCCATCGACATTGATGACGCGTTACTGGCGGCAGCCAAGTCCTATGCGGTACGTAGCCAGAAAACCCTAGAGGCGGTCGTGGAGCAGGCCCTGCGGGAGCTGCTGTCGGACTCGTCGCGACAGCTCTCGGACGCTCCGCCGATTCCAGTCTTCTGTGGCCTAGGCGTGCAGCCGGGCGTGGACCTGGCCGATAACGCAGCCCTGGAGGACTTGATGAGCGCAAGGTCCTGACGTGCAGGTGTTGGCGAGTGCGTCCCAGAAGGCCGCAGCCGATCACGACGGCTGCCCGAATGGCTGGACGCCGCCGTTTGACGTCGCGAGCCGGCCGGCGTTTCAGAACTCGTGCTGAGCGACGTGTTGCGAACCCTGACGCACCCGCAGATCTCTCGTCCTCCTACCTCCGTAGCGTCCGCAGTCGCCTTCATAGACGCCGTGCTCGCACAGCCCTCGGTCACTCCGCTACGGCCGGGGTATGCAGTGGCGCAATAATATTCCCGAAGCTGATCCGTCCGCTCAATCCCATGCAGATCATTCGCAAGGATCACGATATTTTCGACGCGGTCATCGTCGGGTCGGGCGCGACGGGCGGCTGGGTCGCCAAGACGCTCGCCGAGTCGGGCATGCGGGTGGCCCTGCTGGAGGCCGGCCACCGCACAACCGAGGCCGAGTTCACCGAACACCTGCAATCCTACGACCTCAAGTACCGAGGTCAGTCCCCTGAGATCGCTCGAAATCGTCCGATCCAGAGCATGAAGTACGCCTGTCGCGAGTCGAACTTCAAGTGGTTCGTCGACGACATCCGCAATCCCTACACCTATCCGGCGGACAAGCCATTCCAGTGGACGCGCGGCCGCCAGCTCGGAGGGCGGTCCTTGACCTGGGCGCGCCAGAGCTACCGTTTGTCGCCACTAGACTTCTCGGCCGCCAGCCACGACGGCTACGGCGAGAACTGGCCTGTGACGTACGAGGAAATGGTTCCGTACTACGAGACGGTCGAGCGCTATGTCGGCATCAGCGGCGAACCGCTCGGCCTTATGCAGTTCCCGGACAGCATCATGCAGCCGCCGATGGCGATGACATGCGGCGAGAATCACTTCAAGCGGAAGGTCAACGCCCGTTTCGATCGCAACGTCACCATCGGCCGCACTGCGATCTTGACCAAGCCGCTCAACGGCCGCCAGCCATGCCACTACTGTGGCCCGTGCGAACACGGCTGCATCACGCATTCGTACTTCTCCAGCGTGTGGACTACCGTCGCAGACGCCGAAAAGTCGGGCAACTGCGAGGTGCTGACGGACGCGGTTGTCTCCCACGTCACGACCGACAATGGCACCGGCCTAGTCGACGGAGTGGCTTACTACGATCGCCTGACTCGCGCGCCGAGGAACATCCGCGCCAAGGTCGTGGTCCTCTCGGCATCGACCTTGGAATCGACCCGCATCCTGCTGAACTCAGGCGACGGCTTTTGCAACTCCTCGGGCGCGCTGGGCCACTACGTGATGGACCACATGTACGGAGGGGTCTCGGGCGTGCTGCCAGTCAAAGAGAACAAGCGCTGGGCCGGCCCTCCCCAGCGCCCCAACGGACTCTATCTGCCGCGCTACCTGAACGTCGAGCGCCCTCACACCAACGGCATGATCCGCGGCTTCGGCGCTCAGATGCGCAACGGTTCCAGCTACGGCTCGCCTAGAGCGATTGCGGCCATTCCCGGCTTCGGGGCAGACTTCAAGCGCGCCGTGCGCGACTCGGACTCCTACTGGCGCTTCAGCCTGGGAACCTCGTCCGAGTGCCTGGCGCGCTACGAGAACTACGTCAAGCTCGATCCCCACGTCAAGGACGCTTGGGGCATCCCGGCTCTGCACATGAACGTGACGTGGAGCGACAACGAGATGCGCCTGTTCAACTATTCTGCCGACGCCGGCGAGGAAATGTTGCTGGCTGCCGGGGCCGAAGACATTCGCAAGATCACAACACCGCGCTGGCCCGGCGGTGCCACACATGAGGTCGGCACGGCGCGTATGGGCAATGATCCGCGCAAGTCGGTGCTCAACAAGTGGGGCCAAGCTCACGACGTCAAGAACCTGTTCGTCACAGATGGCGCCGCGTTTGTCACGACCGGCTGCGTCAACCCTACGCTCACCATGATGGCCCTCGCACGGCGAGCATCCGAGTACTTGGTCGAGGCCGCGAAACGAGGCGAGCTCGCGTAGGTCGGCTTGTCCTAAGTGGGGCGCGTCGCCAAGCAACCGTGTTCGGCAAGAGATGTGGCTTGAGCGCTAGACGTGCGCGTCTGATAGGTGTTAGAGTTCCCGTACTGATCGTGTAGTTCCTGCATACCGGTCTTGGCGCGCCCGAGGCTTGGTGAGTGGACATCTACAGTCAAGCTATGCGAGCTTAGCGAAACGAGAGGCCGTGCTGGCTGCACACGCTTGGAGCGAGGTCTCGCACGTGCCTTGGAGCAAAGGAGAGCAATACATGTATTTCGTGGTCTTCGCGACTCACAAGCAGGAAATGGGATCGGAACGGCTCCGTTTGTCGGACGCGTTCACCGACTACGTCCACGATCCCACTCATCATCCTGACGTGACCCTTCATCATGGTGGACCGACGCTTGGCGAGAGTGACGACACCGTTACCGGCTTGCTATTGGTGCTCGAAGCCCCCTCTCTGGAAGCCGCACGGGCGTTTGTCGCCGACAGTCCATATGCCGGGGCGGACATTTTCGCCCATTCCCACATCCGGGCATGGAAGTGGTTGACGGGACGCCCCGGCTAGACGCGCTGCGTGCCGCCGACACTTCAGGTCCTCAGCGGATGCGCCAAAGAATCGTTCCGGACGGAGGGTGTCAAACTCGAGCTGACATGGAGCGAGTGCGGATGCTTCTCTTAGGCTTCAGCGCCAGAGGCATGCCGGAAATCGCGCACGAACGGCGGGCTGGTCGTCATCGGGACACGAATCCCTCCAGCGGGGAGTCCGGACATCTCTGGGCGTGAAGATCAACGAGGCGCGCATGGGCTAGCCTAGGGGGCCTCTTGAGCAACAGTTACAAGCAGCGCGCACCAGCCGTTCGCTACGAGCCCGACGAGAATCCGCCGGCGGCCCTGGCTCTGGGTTCGGGCCTGCAGCTCGTGGTCCTCGGCATCACCAGC
The DNA here is from genome assembly GCA_028819215.1 of Bryobacterales bacterium. GTDB lineage: Bacteria > Acidobacteriota > Terriglobia > Bryobacterales > UBA6623 > VXMF01. The sequence goes on along the minus strand of JAPPMG010000040.1, from coordinate 112,140 downwards.
ATTATCCTTATCCCCACGATCGTCATCCGGGTAGCCGGCGGTACCGACGCGTACCTGTCCTGGGCCGTGTTCGGCGCGGTCACCGTCAGCGGCATCTGCACGGCGCTGCAAGCGGTTCGGCTGGGCCGGGTGGGAGCGGGATACGTGCTATTCATGGGTCCCGCCGGAGCCTATATCGGGGTCTGCGTCAGTGCGCTCAGCGAGGGCGGCCCGTCCCTGCTCGCCACTCTGGTTGTCGCGTCATCGCTGGTTCCGATCGTGATTTCGATGCGGCTTGCCCTGTTCAGGCGGCTCTTGACACCGACCATCGTCGGCACGGTGAACATGCTCGTACCGGCAACCGTGCTGCCAGTCGTGTTCAGCCGCCTGGCCGGCGCGCCGGACGACACGGCTCTGGCGACGCCGCTCACCGCAGTGGCAACGGTTGCGGTGATCAGCGCCATCTCCCTGAAGGCAGGGACGACGCTGCGTTTGTGGGCTCCAATCATCGGCGTCGTTTCAGGTTCGGCAATTGGCGGTTCGTTAGGCCTTTATGACTTGGACCTAGTCGCCCGGGCTCCCTGGATCGGTCTGCCGCAGGGCGACTGGCCTGGGATTGGGCTCGACCTCGGACCGGCGTTCGTGGAGCTTCTCCCTGCCTTCGTGTTCGTAGCTCTCATCGGCGCCATCCAGACGATTACTGCTGCGGTCACCATCCAGCGTGTGTCGTGGCGCCGGCCGCGGGCCGTGGACTACCGGGCGGTGGAGGGCGCCGTGACTGCAGACGGCTTAGGCAAGCTGCTGTCGGGTCTCACGGCAATCGTGCCCACACAGACCATCGCGGTCAGCGTTGCGATCGTCGAGCTCACGGGAGTCGCGGCGCGGCGCGCGGGAATCGCCGCCGGCGGCGTACTGATGGTACTGGCGTTCCTGCCCAAGGCCCTAGCCCTGATCCTGGCGATTCCCAGCGCGGTCGTCGTCGCCTATCTGACTGTCGTGCTGGCGATGAGCTTCGTGCGCGGCATGACGGAGGTGGTGCAGGGCGGGATGGATCATCGCAAGGGATTGATTTGCGGTGTCGCATTCTGGGTTGGCGTCGGCTGCCAGAACGACCTGCTGTTCCCCGAGCTGCTTGCGGAATTCGCGGGCGGCCTTCTGCGGAACGGCATCACGGCCGGCAGTGTCGTGGTGATTCTCATGACCCTGTTCTTGGAGGCGACGGCACCGCGCCGCAGCCGGATCGAAGCGGAGCTCAATCCTTCCGTGCTGCCGAAGATCAGGGAGTTTGTCAGCAGGTTCGCGTCCCGCAACGGCATGGGGGCGAAGATGGTCGATCGCCTCGACGCCGCCTCCGAGGAAACGTTGCTGACGCTGATCGCTCAGGATGAAAGCCGTGAGAAGCGAGAGAGACGGCGGCTACTGCTGACGGCGCGCAAGGAAACCGGTGGCGCCGTGCTTGAGTTCGTTACCGCGTCCGGCGAGGAGAACCTTCAGAACCGGATCGGACTGCTCGCCGACACGCCCGACGAGGTGCCCGTGGAGCGCGAGGTCTCGCTGCGGCTGCTGCGCCACATCGCGTCCTCCGTTCGCCACCAGCAGTTCCACGACCTCGACATCGTGACTGTCCACGTGGAAGTCCCGGAGACGCGCCGCGGGGGCTCTTGAACCCGTGACCGGCCGAACAGCATTCGTGTTGCGCGTGCTGGCCGGGCCAGCTGCGTTCGCCATCGTCCGCGCTGCGCCGCTGGCCGGCCTTGCGCCGGAAGCGCACCTCGCCCTCGGCGTGTACGCCTGGACCGTCGCGTGGTGGGTGACCGCGCCGGTGCCGTGGGCGGTCACCAGCTTCCTGCCATTCGTGATCCTCCCTCTCGCCGGGGTGATGCCCTTCTCCGACGTGGCCAACAGCTACGGACACGTGATCCTGCCCTACCTGATGGGCGTCATGCTCTTCGGCCATGCGTTCCAAAAACATGGCCTAGCGAAGAGAATCGCCCTCGCCGCGCTATGCGTACCCGGCGTGGCGCGATCCGGCACTGGTTTGATCTTCGCGATCCTGGTCGTGTCCGCGGTGATGTCCGCGGCGGTCAGTGACCTGGCGGTCATCGTGATGATGACGCCGGTCGCGCTGTCGCTCACGCGTTCCGTGGCAGCCGGCGCCGCGCGCATGTCGGCGGCAGCGAGCCTAGCCGTTCTGTACGGCGCTGCGGCCGGAGGGCTGGCAACGCCCGCAGGCATCGTCTTCAATGCGCTGACCCTGTCGCTGCTGGAACAGCTCACGGGCTACAGCGTCAGCTTCGTACAGTGGACGTCGACCGGCGTCCTCTTGGCGGCGGCCCACTTCCCGGTCTGCTACCTGATCCTGAGACTGATGCTGCCACCCGAAGTTCGGGCCATCCCCGATGCCCGCAAGCGCTTTCTGACGGAACGCGAGCGGCTGGGACCGATGAGCCGAGGCGAGAGGAACGTCCTGTTCGTGCTGATTCTGATGCTGGTGCTGTGGACGCTACCCACAGTCGCCGAGATCGGGTTTCTCGACATCTGGTACGTGCCGCCGGTGGCCATGGTGCTGCTCTTCTTGTTGCCAGTCGACGCGCAGCGCTCTGCGATGACCCTGAGAGTCAGGGATTTTCAGACGGGCGTCGCGTGGAACATGCTGTACCTAGTGCTCGGCGGGATGGCACTGGCGGACATATTGACGACACTGGGCACGATCGAGTGGCTCGCCGGCCTGCTGACGGGCAGCGTTACCACCGGGGCGCTGCCCTGGGTTGCGGGCCTGGCCACGCCGCTGTTGACGCAACTGACCAGCGGAACGGCAACGTCGATCATGGTTTCGACGATTCTCTTCCCGATTGCGGACGCGCTGGGCTACAATCCCGCGATTCTCGCCCGCATCATCGCGGGCACGGCCCAAGCGGTGGCGTTTCCTTGGTCCAGTCCAGCGTCGGCCGCGACATTCGCGTTCGGCGCCGTTGGATTCGGGACCATGTTCAGGGTCGGCCTCGTTGCCACCGTCCTGACGTCGATCGTGGTGATCGCGCTGAGCATGATCCTGGTTCCGGCAATGCAAGCGTTTTCGGCGGGGTGACGAACGGCCGCAGGCCGGGGTGCCGGAGGTAGATCGGACGGCAACCATGCGGTGCCGCAACTCCTGGAGTGTGTGTGCAGGCCACACCAGCCCAAACGCCTATCCCGGATTCGATGCGCACGGTGGCCAACCCGGGCAGGCAAGCTGCGCAAGCGCCAGGGTCTACGGCATCGCCGTCAAATTCCGGGCTCTCTAGCAAGCTACGCCTGTAAAATGATACGCGCGTGGTGCTGGTCTGTCGCCCTGCCAATTGAGGCCGACGATTCCAAGGCATCCCAGGTGTCTGGAGAAGCTGGGAAGCTCGAACAACTGCCCGGAGAGAACATCGTGAGATCCGAACGATGGAACTCTGAGAATGCAGCAGGTGCCCTTGGTCAAGAACCAATTCAATCCGACCGGCAGGACGCACCAAGCTTCGAGAAATCCGGCGAAGCGGACAGCGCCGACTCTCGCGGCGAGGCGACCAAGCCGGTCAACGAACTGAATCACGAAGAAGAGTTCGAGAGGTCCTGGTCCGACCCACGCAACACCCGAGTCGAGCTGCCTCCGGTTGACATCAACCTTGCCCTCGCCAAGTACTACCGCACGAACGAACCGCTCACCTTCACGCGGACCATGCTTTGGGACATGGAGGTGAAAAAGGCGTACCGGCCCGACCGATATATCCCTTCCGTTGTGCTAAAAGGCAGCGCCCACTATTGGCAGCAGCGGGCGGCGGCCAACGGAGCCGAGTCCTTCGTTCGATCCTCGCAGCAGCGTCTCTGGCTTGAGCCACGAGAGCGCGGGTTGGTTCTAGAACAGGTCTTCCTCAACCCGGCGCAGCAGCGTGCCACTTTCATCGGAGCAGCGGAACTCCTCGATGAGGGCGGGAACGTGCTTCGAGCTGGCAAGAGACAGCCTCTCTTTCACGTTGAGCACTCGGCAGACGGAGACGAATCGCGACCCCTTAACCGGTGGCGGATCGTTTACCTGACGGGCAGGCCCGAGCAGAAGCTGATCGAGCGGTTCAATCTTGCAAGGCAGGTGTGGCTCCGTGAGTTCATCGAAATCTACATCCAACAGGACTTGCGGATCGACTTGACCCGGAGGGCCATCTTCTGAGGCAGGGCCGTGCACGCCCGTCGATCCGGGCCCGGGCGGAAGATGCCCGCATACAGGTTGGCCTTAGAACTTCTCGCGAGCTCTGGAACTTCATGCCGAAGAAAAGGACGACGACCGGCATGACGGTGAGTCAACCGAAATCGCATAGGAAAGTTCGAGCCGGGGGAAACTGCAGGACGTTCGGAAGCTTGTCGAGCGGAGTGGAATTGGACGCGAAACCAGTGTGGTAGCGTTAGGAACGAATTCACGCCTGAATCCAGCCCGGGAAGCAAGGGCACAGCACCGAAGCGATGAAATCTTTCGTCATTCCGTCGCGAGACTATCCGATTTGAATGACTTCGAAGGGCCCGGAATCGTCGTGACCGACAAGCCTGCGAACGTGCAGATGAAGATTCAGGACATTCGCCACGTCGGGTTGCTGTCGCCAGCGATCGCGGCCCACGCCAAGTTCTATCTCGAGGCTTGGGGGCTGCAGTCGGCCGGAGAGGACCGCCACGCACAATATTTCCGCGGATCGTCGACCGAGCACCACATTCTGAGCCTGCATCCGGCAGACCGGCGCGGACTCCACCACTTAGCCTTTAGCCTCGACGGGCGCGAGGCGGTCGACGCGGCGGGAACCGAACTGGAGCGCCGGGGAACCACCGTCGTGGCACGGCCGGGCGACCTGGACGCACCCGGTGGTGGGTACGGGCTGCGGTTCCTGGACCCGGAGAACCGCTGCATCGAGCTATCAGCCGACGTTGCCGAACACTCGAATGGCTGGTCCGCCAAGGGAGGGGGCCCCCGCCGGCTCTGCCATGTGGTCCTGAACACTGCACGGTTCGACCACGTCGTGGAGTTCTACACCGCCGTTCTTGGGTTCCGAGTCTCGGACTGGAACGAGAACCAGATGGCGTTCTTGCGATGCAGCCGGAAACATCACGTAATCGCCTTCAATCGCCTAGATCACGCATCGGTCAACCATGTTGCGTACGTGATGGCGAACGTGGACGGCGTCATGAGAGGTCTGAGCAACCTTCGCGCCCAGGGCCAGGAACCTGACTGGGGGCCCGGACGACACGGCCCGGGCAACAACATCTTCTGCTACTACAAGGATCCGGCCGGTTACGTGTCCGAGTTCTCCAGCGACATGGAGCACATCGAAGACGAAGCAGCGCACGAACCCGCAGTCTGGAGACGAGTGCCGGAACAGATCGACCGATGGGGTACGGCTGGGCCGCCTAGCGCCGAAGTCCGGAAGGCAATGGCCGGAGACCCCGACCCTGGCTGGGCCGCGAAAGGCATCCCTGCGGATTGATCCTCGCAAGTGCCGTGACCCCTCATCCGCGCTGCAAGCCATGCGCCGGCGCCTAAGACCACCAGCGCATGGGGGCTGAGAGCTGGCCTCGGCACTGCCCGCCCCGCGCTCGCCAGTGCCGACGCTCTGGCTCAGTTCTCGGCGTCCGGCTGTTTGTCGGCCTCTTCGGACTCCTCGGCTTCCTCGGATTCTTCAGGCGCCTTCCAGCCGAGATCGATGTGGCAGTCTGGCAGGGCCTGGCTCAGCTTCTCGGCTCCTTCCGGAGTCACTTGCGTTTGCCACAAGTACAGGCTCTTCAGGTTCTTGAGCCCCTCCAAGTGAGCGAGCCCGGCATCCGTCACGCCCGTCTGGTAGAGATTCAGATACGACAGGCCTTCCAAGCCGGCGAGATGCGCCAAGCCCGCGTCCGACACCTCTGTCTTCTCTAGGTGAAGGCGCTTGAGCGCTGTCAGCCCGGCCAGGTGTACGAGGCCATCGTCAGTGACATCAGTTCCTCCCAGATGGAGAGCCACCAACTGCCCGAGGTCTTTCAACATCGCGAGCTCGCCGTCCAAGGCGGGCGACTCCGGACCGTCGGAATCCGTGGCGTCAACCTGGCGAAGGCCGTCCTGACTCCGTCCGAGGTGGAAGGCGATCTCCAACCCGGGATCATCTGCGGCGACCCGCATGACCCGCCCGCCCAGCTCCTGAATCTTCTCCAACAAGGCGGGATCGGGCCCGCCTTCCGAGCTGCCCCCTTGCTGGGCGGCTCCGCTCGAAGTCACTCCCAAGAGCAACAGAATCGCAATCGTGGCACTCCTCATGGGAACCTCCTTTTCTCAACCAGGATCGGATTGTTCGCTTGCAATACCTCTGCGGAGGATGCGCCGCCGTGTGCCTTAGAGCGTTGACCGCGCGCAGCCTCCGATTGTGCCCAGCACCGTAAACTCGACCAGCTGCCCCGGCGGGCGGCACTGACATCCTGCGGGGATGACTGCCGGACCATCACCGTCCCGGAACATCAAGCAGAAGGAACGCGGCTGGAACTGCCGTCATTCTAATATCGCGATGCGGGCGCTGGGAACCTGCAGCGAGTTCCGGCCCCTTCCCGAAACTCCGCGACGCATGGATCCCTCGAACTCTTGCGTTGCGGACATCGGTTCGGTCACCCGACCAAGGTCTTGCACGCTCGGCCTTTACGGGGCGGCAGGGCCTGAGCGATGCTAGTGGCCATGCGAAGGGCGTTGCTGGCAATCCTGGCGTGCGGGGCCTGCTCCGGACCCGATGCGAGTGTCGCCCCGGCCGGGGAGCAACAGCCGCCAAGCTTCGTGGTCATCCTGGCAGACGATCTGGGCTACGCCGATGTCGGGTTCCAAGGGCTGCGGGACTTTGCAACACCCAACATTGATCGTCTTGCCGACAGGGGCGTCCGCTTCACAAACGCCTACGTAAGCCACCCATACTGCAGCCCGTCACGCGCCGGGCTGCTGACAGGGCGCTACCAGCACCGCTTCGGCCACGTCCACAATCCAAAATTCCGCGCCGGGGAAGGCCTGCCGCTGAGCGAGACGCTGCTGCCTGAAGCCCTCGCCAAGGCCGGCTACGCGAGCGGCATCGTCGGCAAGTGGCATCTGGGCGACGCGCCCCGATACCACCCCTTGCAGCGGGGGTTTGACGAATTCTTCGGCTTGCTCGGTGGCGGTCACGATTACTTCAAGTCGGCTGGCGCCGACGCTGGGGAGTACTTGATCCCACTCGAAGCACATGGCGAGCCCATCCCCGTGCAAGGCTACCTGACCGAACAGCTCACCGATGCGGCGCTGGACTTCGTCCGGCGACATGCCGAGAATCCGTTCTTCCTGTATCTGGCCTACAACGCTCCTCACGGTCCCTTGCAGGCACCGCCGGAATTGCTGGACCGGGTCAACTCGATCGGCGACCCACGGCGCCAAACGTATGCCGCGATGGTGACGTCGCTGGATGACGGCGTGGGAGATGTGCTCGCGCTGCTCGAGGAGCTCGGCATCAGCGAGGGCACGATGGTCTTCTTTCTGAGCGACAATGGCGGCCCGACACCTGCCAACGCCTCAGACAATGCTCCATTGCGGGCTACCAAGGGTACGGTCTACGAGGGCGGGGTGCGCGTCCCCTTCGTACTGGCCTGGCCCAGTCATCTGCCGGCTGGGAGCACCTATGACTCGCCAGTGAGCGCGCTGGACATCTTCCCCACGGCCGTCGCAGCGGCAGGGATCGAGGTGCCAGCGAACCTCGACGGCGTCAACCTCGTGCCCTACCTGCTCGGCGCCGAGAGCGCACCGCCGCACGAGCAACTGTTCTGGCACTCCGACGAGGGCGGGCAATTCGCCACGCGCACCGCCGAGCACAAGCTGGTGCGCGTACTCGACCGTGAACCGGAACTGTATGCGATCGGGGAAGATATCTCCGAGAGCAACCCGGCCAGCGAAGACGACGGCCGGATCCGGGAACTCTCCGGATCGCTGGAGTCGTGGCATGCCGCCCATCCGCCTCCAGCCTGGCCCGGCACGCGAGGCGAGCGTCCGGTGCATCCGAACACGGCCAAGGGCCTAGGGGCGGACCAAGCCGAGCTCGACGCCTGGATGGCGCGGCGGCGCAAGTGACCGCCGATCACACGACCCGACCGGCGGACGCCCCGGCCTGAGCTGCCCGGCAATCCGCCGCCGGGTCAGAACTGCACTCTGAGTCCCACCTGTGCGCGTCGAGTGTCGCCAAGCCCGCTTCGCAACGAACCATCGAAATTGAAGAGGAGCGAGCCGACTGCAGGATCGACGAAGTTGTCCGCGTTAGTCAGGTTGAACACCTCGAAGACCGGCTCGAAGAAGGCGTGATCGCGGATCGAGAAACGCTTTGACAGGCGCAGGTCCCATGTGAAGAACTCGTTCTGGCGCCGCAGCGTATTGCGCCGCAGGATCGAACCGTCCGCGCAGATCCTGTCCGCGGGCTGCGCAGCCCTCATGCCCGGATCCGAGCATCGCTCGGACACAGGAGAGGCAGACAGGTAGCGGACGATGTGGCTCAGCTGGATCCCCCAGCCCAGAGTGGTCAGAAAGTATCCACTGACTTGGTGGCGCCGGTCCCGGTCAGACCAGCCGAACTCCGGCCCGAGATTGCCGGCATGAGCGTAGCGAAAGATGAACGGGTCACGCTCGTTGTCGTCGTCGGAGCGATCGAAGGCCAACGTGTAATGGGCCTCGAGGACCACCGGGCGTCCCCGGATGTTGCCGCGCCCGCGCACTCCAGCGACTAGGGCGTGGTAGCGCGACCTGGCGCTGCTCTCGGCGACGGTGAGGGTGTTGATGCCGCCTCCCGACGGATGCGTGCCCACGCCAAACGGTGTTCCGAACGCCGCGTCGTTGCGGTTGACGAAGCGGAACAGGTGGTCGGTGCGAGCGTGGATGTATCCCACGCTTGCCGCAATCCCCCGCCCAACGTCGCGTTCGAGGCTCAATTTGGAAGACCAGGTTCGAGGCAGCTCCAAGTCCCGGTCGGCGACATGGATGTCGGGCAAGAACGGGGCTGCCCCGGAGGCATCGAGCTGGCGGTCGACGGCGGGGACGGGACCGAGCCCCGGCGCCGCGCTGCTGCGGAACAGCGTCTGCTGGAACGCGCCGTTGGTGGACCGGTGCTGGGCAAACACCAGCATCGGAATCCTTGCCACATACGACCCGGCGTTAGCGCGCAGCACGGTGCGCCCGTTGCCGGAGAGATCCCATGCCAGCCCGAGGCGCGGCTGGAGATTGTCGAGGTCGTCCGGGATCCGGCCGTCCGAAGGGAAGCTTGGATCATCGAGGTACGGCGCGAAAAACGCGTCTGCGGGTTCGATGAAGACATCCGGGTGCCACGTTCCGTCCCAGCGCAGCCCGAGGTCCAACGTAACGCGCTTGTGCGGCTGCCACGAATCCTGCACGAACAGACTTGTCTCGTGGACTTGGAACGACTGGTGCCCGAGGCGCTCGGCAGGGACTCCGGAAACCGTGGCCGACTGCAGATAGAGCAAGACAGGCCCGCTGACCTCTGAGCCGGGCGGGCATGCTCCGATGGCGCTCGCGGATCCGTCGGTGCAGGTGACAAAGCTGTCGCCGTGCGTGACGAAGCCAACGAAGCCAGGGACCGAATCGAACACGTAGCGGCTGTTCGCGAATCCGACGAACTGCTGCTCGACGGAAGTGCGGTTGTACTCCGCCCCGGCCTTTACGAGGTGCCTCCCGGTGGCAAACGAAACGTTGTCCACCACCTGCAGGCGCGTATCGAACGCCGGCTTGATCGGAAGGAAGAAAGGCAGTCCGATACGGAATCCGTCCGCGAAGTCCATCGCGATGTCCGGAAAGGGTCGCCCGCCAAGTTCGGCAAACTGAGGCGGTCCCGGCGGCCGCGCCCCGGGAATCAGCGGCCCCTGATACCAGCGCGGCCGGTCTTCGCGCGCCGCCTGCACGCGGAGTTCGTTGGACAAGGCGTTGGTCAGCAGAGAGCGCAGGCTTCCATTGACAGCGTGCGAGTGGTCACGTTCGATTCCGTTTGCCGATGCACCCCACGAATCGACGTCGAATGTTCCGTTCACCTGCTCCGACCAGGTGTAGTTGTACTTGACCGAGGCTTGGTGCCGGTCGTTGAGATTCAGGTCGAGCTTCGTCAGCAGCGCTCGCGCGCCGTCGGTGCGGCGGATCGGCCCGAATTCGTCGTCGAACAGGCCGGGCCAGCGCGTCTGCAGGAAATCCTCCAGCATGCGCAGGTTGTCCGGATTGGTGACGCGGCGGTTCGTCTGCTTGGTCTCGGCGCCGGCCTGTTGGTCATAGGCCAGAAAGTAGAACACCCGGTCCCGCGCGACGGGACCGCCCAAGGTCGCGCCAACCTGATTGCGGAAGAACTCGGGGCGGCCGCCCCCGCGCATCGCGGGGAATGGGGCAGCGATCTCGTCCCACTGTCCGAAGTAATGGGCCGTGCCGTTAACCTCGTTGGTCCCCGACTTGGTAATCACGTTGACAAAGCCACCCGACGAGCGGCCGAACTCGGCGGTGGCGCCCTGATTGACCACCACCAGCTCCTGGATGGCGTCCTGATTGAACGTGAAGGCCGGACGCTGGCCGCCGCGCTGCTCCCCGAAGAACGGGTTGTTGAAGTCCGCACCGTCGACGATGAAGTTGTTGAAGATGCCCCGCTGGCCGCTGATGTTCAACTCGTCGCCGTCCGGCCCCTGCGAGATCGCCGTGCCCGGCGTGAGCAGGGTCATGTTCATGAAATTGCGGCCGTTGCTCGGCAGTCCGTAGACAACGTCCTCCCGCATCCGTTGCGAACTGGTCACATCCGCGGTGTCAAGCGTCGAAGGCAGCTCGCTGACCACCGTGACGGTCTCTGTCGTCACGAGCCGGAGGTCGATCGTCAGGTCGAGCGTTTCCCCGACCCGGAGCACGACTCCTTCGATGCGCTCGGTGCTCAATCCGGGTGTCGGGGCGGTTACGGTGATGTCGTAGGTGCCGGGCGGCAGCAGGGGGCGCACGAAGGACCCAGAAGCAGAGGTCTCCACGCGGGTCAACAGATCGGTCTCCCAGTGCTGGGCAGCGACCACGGCGCCAGGCAGCGGATCGCCTGCCGGATCGCGGACCGTACCGCGAATGACGCCGGTCGTCGCCCCAGCCTGAGCCGTTAGCCGCGACGCGCTCAAGTGGAACAGAGCTGTTCCAAGCAACGCCAAGCACAGGCCCGGAACGACACTGGAGCGGAGGCAGGAGGCGATGCCAGTCCGCATGCATCGGCCTTGCAGGGAGAGCCGGAGGCTCGGAAGCCACTGTCTGAGACCCGCCGACACCGGCTTCAAGGCGGCATTATAGCGGATGGTATCCAAGCGCATGCCGTCGGGTGGGTCTGGCTGGCCGCCACATCGGAAGTCAGCGAAGGGCCTGACGTTGCGATCATTTGCTGGGCCGGTCCGCCGCCAGTTGAATGCTTCGTCGATGCCCGCCCGTGGGACCGTCTCCGGCCGCTGTGGGCGAGAGGCCGGACCGGTTGGGCGTGCCGCAATGCCACCGCCGGATGTCGACTCGCCGGGTGATTCGCGGCCGATCAACTCGTTATACTGTCGCAGTAGGGGAACACGGCGGAATGGGGCATCCCAGCCAGTTCGCCGACCGTCAGAGCAAGGGGCGCATCGGCTCGTTCAAACTGTCGGCGTGCCGAATCGCCAGCCACGCATTCGGCGCGGCCGTCTTGTCGTTGCCCTCGCTCCCGGCAACGGTGCCCGCGGACCCGGCCGAAGCGGCCAAGTCCATCATCGACACACACTGCACGGCCTGCCACGGGCAGGCGCGCATGTCTGGGCTTGACCTTCGCAGCGCAGCGAGCGCGCTCGCTGGCGGCAAGCGGGGGCCCGCCATCATTCCTGGCGACGCTGCGGCCAGCATGTTGGTGCGTGCAGTGAGGGGAACCTCGGAGCTTTCCATGCCGCCAGGGGACTCCCGGCTTTCCGACCAACAGATCAATGCCCTCGCCGATTGGATCAACGCCGGTGCGCGGTGGCCAGAAACTGCCGCGGAGAACGAAGATCACACTTGGTGGTCGTTCAAGCGTCCCGTCCGTCCGGAACTGCCGAAGCCCGCCGACGATGACTGGGTACGGAACCCGATCGACGCATTCGTGCTGGCCAAACTGAACGAGCAGGGCCTGCCTCCGGCCGAGCCCGCTTCTCGCAGCGCCCTCGCGCGCCGCGCCTACTTCGACTTGCACGGCCTGCCACCGAGCCCGGAAGCGATCCAAGAGTTTGTCGAAGATCAGTCCCCAGACGCCTACGAGAAGTTGATCGAACGGCTGCTGGAATCGGAGCGATACGGGGAGCGCTGGGGCCGCTACTGGCTCGATCTGGTGCGGTACGCGGACACGTCCGGGTTCGAGACAGACCACTTCTACACCACTGCCTGGCGCTTCCGGGATTATGTGATCGAATCCTTCAATCGCGACAAGCCATACACGACGTTCGTGCGCGAGCAGATCGCCGCTGACGAGCTGTGGCCGACCGACATGGACTTGGAAGGAACGCTCGAGCTGCCGGAAGAGAAACGCCGAAACGTCCACCGCCGAATCGGCACCAGCTTGTTCACGCTGGGAGCCTTCCCTGTCGAATACACCTACTACGGCGACCTATACCGCGCCGAGTGGCGCGCCGAGGCCATCGATACGATCGGGTCGGCGTTTCTAGGACTGACCTTGGAATGCGCCCGCTGTCACGACCACAAGTCCGACCCGATCAGCCAGCGGGAGTATTACGGCCTGACGGCGTTCTTCGCAGGCAGCGTGGAAACGCAAGTCCCGCTGGTCAGCTTGTTCGACGTGCAGACAAACACGCGCTCGTTCCCCCTGCTCGAGCAGGCCCGCGTTCTCAAGCGCATGGCCAAGGCGGCCCAGAAGGACTTGAGCCCTCAGCAGCGGAGCGAGATGCTGGAGCGCCTCGGCGAGGCCTACCTGAACGCTCCCGAACCCTACGCGAGCGCCAAGGTCCTGGGCCACGAGGAAACCGTGCCCGAAACCTACGTGCTGGCCCACGGGAACTTCCGGCAGAAAGGCGAATTGGTGAAGCCCGGCTTCCCCGCGACCTTGCCAGACGGCCCGCCGCTCGACGAGCCAGAGGGAGTCCGATTCGTACCGCGCCGCCGCGCCGCCCTCGCCGAGTGGCTGACATCGGATCAGCAGCCGCTGCTCGGTCGCGTGATGGTGAACCGGATCTGGCAACACCACTTCGGGCGGGGATTGGTGCGCACTCCCAACGATTTCGGCCGCCACGGCGAGCCCCCGACCCATCCGGAGTTGCTGGACTGGCTCGCGCTGGAGTTCGCGAGCAGCGGGTGGAGCATCAAGGCGATGCACCGGCAGATGATGCTCTCCAGCACCTACCGCTCGGCCAGCGTGGCGACCGAGCGCAGCATTGCGCGCGATCCGGACAACCGCTTGCTGGGGCGCATGAACAGGCGCCGTCTGGATGCGGACGCTATCCGCGATTCGATCCTCGCGGTCGCCGGGACCCTGAACCTGAAGATGGGCGGCGTGGGCGTCATCCCGCCCCTGACCAGCGAGGAAATCCTGGCTGCGCGCACGCCGCGCATGTGGCCCGCCAACCCCGATCCGTCCGAACACGCCCGCCGGAGCGTCTACCTGCAGGTCAAGCGCTCCATGGCCGTCCCCATGCTGCAGATCTTCGACGCGCCCGACACCGCTCGCAGCTGTGCCCGCCGGGAGACCTCCACGGTCGCCCCGCAAGCGCTGGCCATGATGAACAGCTCGTTCGTGCTGGAGCAAGCCGACGAGTTCGCCGCCCGACTTCAAGACCTGGGCGGGGACAACCCTGGCATCCAGGTCGACGCAGGCTGGGCCCTGGCCTTGGGCCGCGCTCCCACAGATGCCGAGCGCCAGACCGCCCTCGACTTCCTGCGGCGGAACTCCCTGCCCCAGCTGTGCCTGATGCTGTTCAATATGAACGAGTTCGTGTATGTGGACTGACGAATCCAGGCGCGACTTCCTGCAGCGCTCGGCTCTCGGGCTGGGCTGGCTCGCGGCGCTGGATCTATTCGCCCAGTCCGGAGAGCCCGGGCAGGCGTCCCTGGCAGCGCGTCCGGCGCCGCTGCCGGCGACAGCCAAGAGAGTGATCCACCTCTTCATGCAGGGTGGCCCCAGCCACATGGATACGTTCGACCCGAAGCCGCTGCTGAACAAGTTGGACGGGCAACGGCCTCCCGACAGCTTCGGCGACGAGGACTTTCAGAACGGCAAGTTTCTGCAGCGGCCGCTGCTCGGCTCCAGACGGACGTTCAAGCGCCATGGGCAGTCCGGCCTGGAAGTGTCCGACCTGTTCCCGCACGTGGCCCGGCAAGCAGACGAGCTCGCCATCGTCCGTTCCAACTTCCACGAAGGATTTACGCACTCCCAGGCACAGTTCCTGATCCACAACGGCTGGCCGCGGATCGGCCGCCCGAGCCTCGGATCGTGGGTGCTGTACGGACTCGGCAGCGAGAACCAGAATCTGCCCGGGTTCGTAGTGCTGTTGCAAGGCGGTGTCCGTTCCGGACCCGAAGTCTACGGCGAAGGTTTCCTGCCGGCCGTCTACCAAGGGACTTCATTTCGGCCCGGGCCCGATCCCATCCTGTACCTCAACCCGCCCGACGGACGGACCAGCGGCCAGCAGCGGGACATGCTCGATACATTGCGGGGGCTGAACCGGTCCCACGCGGCGGCGCGGAACCTTGATTCGGAACTGCTCGCCCGCATCGAGTCCTACGAACTTGCCTTCAGAATGCAAATGACCGCACCGGAAGCCACCGACATCTCGGAAGAGTCCGAGGCCACCAAGCGGCTGTACGGACTCGACGATCCGGTCAGCGCGGACTTCGGCGGCCGCTGCCTGCTGGCACGGCGGCTGGTCGAGCGGGGTGTCCGCTTTGTGCAGGTCTGGTCGGGCAACGGCAAGAACGCCATCGACTGGGACGGCCACACTGGCTGCGATCAGAACCATCTGGACCGAGCAGCCGAGACGGACAAGGCGGTGGCTGGCCTACTGACAGACCTCAAGTCTCGCGGACTGCTGGAGTCGACGCTCGTCATCTGGGGCGGCGAGTTCGGTCGCACGCCGACCTCCGATGGCGGCAAGGGCAGGACCGAGGGCCGGGACCACAACCCCTACGGCTTTACGCTCTGGATGGCGGGCGGCGGCGTGCGCGGGGGGAAGGTAATCGGCAACACCGACGAACTCGGACTGCGGGCGGTGGAAGATCGGGTCCACCTCAATGACCTGCACGCTTCGATCCTCGCCCTGCTCGGCCTAGACCACACGCAGCTCACTTACCGCCACAGCGGACGGGACTTCCGCCTGACCGACGTTGGCGGGAGCACGGCTCTTGCGGATCGGCTCAGACGGGCCTAGCCGAGTCTGGTAAGCTGGCGGCGGCATCGCAGGTCTCGCCAGTGTTGATTCGATGCGTGGTTCTAATGGTGATCGCAACGTCGTGCATCGCCGCGGCTGACGTCCGCCCTATCCCCACTGCCGGAAGATCTGCGGTCGCGGCGCGCAACGGCATGGTGGCGGCCAGCCAGCCGCTGGCCTCGCAGGCGGGCCTGCGTATTCTTCAGCAAGGCGGCAATGCCGTCGATGCGGCCATCGCCACGGCGGCAACGCTGGCATTGGTGGCGCCCATGATGACCGGGCCGGGCGGCGACATGTTCGCGTTGGTCTACATGGCCGAGACGGGTAAACTGGCCGGCCTGAACGGCAGCGGCTTTTCGCCCGCGGCCGCGAGCGTCGATTTCTTCAAGCGCCGCAACCTCGAGCACATTCCCGCCAAGGGGCCGTTCTCGGTCACTGTGCCGGGCGCGGTCGATGGCTGGATCACGCTGCTGGAGCGGTTCGGCACGATGTCCTTGGATCAGGTACTGGGGCCCGCGATCGAATACGCCGAACAGGGCTTCCCGGTGTCGGAGATCTTCGCCGAGAACTGGGCCAGCAACAGTTCGTCGTACAAGGATGACCCGGAATTCGTCAAGGCGTACTACACCGATGGCAAGCCCCCGAAGCATGGCGACGTCTTCGTGAACAAGCCGCTGGCTTGGACGTACCGGCAGATCGCTCGCGGCGGGCGCGACGCCTTCTACAAGGGTGAGATCGCCCGCAGGATCGTCCAGCGGCTCAACGGTCTTGGCTGGCCCATGACCGAGGCAGACCTGGCCTACCAGCACTCTGACTGGGTCGAGCCCATCAGCACGACCTACAAGGGACACCGCATCTACGAGCTGCCGCCCAACGGACAGGGCATGGCCGCCTTGGAGATGTTGAACATTCTGGAAGGCTTCGATCTCCAGGCAGCCGGCCACAACACCGCCGGCTACCTGCATCTGTTTGTCGAGGCCAAGCGCCTGGCATTCGCTGACCTTGGCGCTTGGCTGGCCGATCCGGCAAGGGCCCGGCTGCCTGTCCAGACCCTGATTTCCAAGGATTACGCGCGGCGCCAGCGGGAGCGGATCGATCCTGCCCGCGCCGCCGAGAGCGTGGATTCGGGAGTCAAGGGCCCGGTGCATTGGCTCGATGGCAGCGGTGATACGGTCTATTTCAGCGTGGTGGACAAGGACCGCAACGCCGTCTCGTTCATCAACAGCCTGTTCCAAGGCTTCGGCTCTGGCGTGGTGGTGCCGGACACCGGGTTGCTGCTGCAAGACCGAGGCGCGCTCTTCTCGCTGGATCCGGAGCACCCGAACCGGATCGAGGGACGCAAGCGCCCCTACCACACCATCATTCCTGCGATGGCCTTCAAGGACGGCAAGCCGTGGCTCTCATTCGGGGTCATGGGCGGCGACTTGCAGCCGCAGGGCCACGTCCAAGTGCTGCTCAACATGATCGAGTTCGGGATGAACGTGCAGGAAGCGGGCGAAGCCCCGCGCGCCAGCCACAGCAACAGCGGCGGAGTGGGGCTAGAGAAGGGGATCTCGCCGCAAGTGGCGGCGGAGCTGATGCGCAAGGGACACTCGGTCAAGACCTCGGGGCCCATGGGCGGCTACCAGGCGATTCACATCGACTGGGAACGCGGCGTGCTGTTCGGCGGAACCGATCCTCGCAAGGACGGCACCGTGGCTGCTTGGTAGCCGGCAGGCGAACCGGCGGGCCGGGCGACGCGGGTCGCGTCCCGAGCTCGCGCGGTTTCGGCAGCAGACGCGAACGGGCGCGGTGCGCCTACTGCGGGCGGAACCTTTGCACCCGCTGGTTCTTGATCTCGCCGACGAATAGATTGCCCTCAGAGTCGACGGCGACATGGTGGGCGAAGCTCAGATCCCCTGGCATGCGGCCGTTCCGACCGAAGGCCCCAAGCACCTTGCCGTCCAAGCTCACCTTCAGAATCCGGTCATTGTGGCCGTCAGCCATGATCAGCGTCCCGTCGGGATGAAAGTCAAGGCCCCACGGCGAGCCAACGTGGTCCCACTGGGTCAGGAACTTACCGTCGGCATCGAATACTTGCACGCGGTAGTTCTCGCGATCGCCTACGTAGACGCGGCCCTGCTGGTCCACTACAACCGTGTGCGGCAAGTTGAACTCGCCCTCACCCTTGCCGTGCTTGCCCCAAGCCGTGATGTAGCGCCCCTCCTTGGAGAACTTCACCACTCGCGAATTGCCATAGCCGTCGCTGACGTATATCTCACCGTTCGGCCCGAAGGCCACATCGGTGGGGCGGTTGAACAATTCATCGGTTTCCCCGCTCTGCCCGCGGCGGCCGAAGACCATCCGCACGCGCCCGGTCGGGTCCATCTTCAGCACCTGATGCGTATCGTTGTCCACGGTCCAGATGTTGCCCTCTGGGTCAACGCGGACAGCATGCGCCCGGATGAACATGCCGTCGCCCCACGACCGGACCATCCGGCCGTCGGGCGCGAACTCCATGATGGGGCGCTCGCCGCGATGGACCACGTACACGTGCCCCTTTCCATCCACGGCCACGCCCGGCGTCTCGCCGAAATTCAAGCCGGGCGGCAGGCTCGGCCACTCCGCATCGGCGTCGTACCTCAGGACAGGAAAGTCGGCTGGCACGGCTACAGGCAACAGCCCGCAGGCGAATGCAAGGGACAGAGCGGTTAGCCACGTGGGCCAGCGTAGGTTTCGCACGATAGACCTCGATTCTGGTGACGCATCCCCGAATCGAATGTCTCGGTTCGCGGCTGATCAGAATTCGACGAACAGCATAGCCGATTCGCCCGGGTCCCGCCACCGGACCGGCCGCAGCTGATCAGCTGCGGCGGACTAGCCGCAGGCCGGCGCCCCGCCGACCGCCTCAGCCTCGACAGCCCTCAGCTATCCCGGTGGCGGCGCGTGCCCCACCCCGGCCGAGCTAGCGGCAGACGGGGCGATGAGATGTCGGCGCAGACTGACAGAGCCGGGTTGCGGCTGTTCGTGTCCGTAAGACCCGGCGCGAATGTTTCCGACGCACCCCGAACGCCCCTACGGCCATGCTTGGCCGCCAGCTCACATGGGATAGAATGATGCACCCAGCCTAAATTGGTTCATGGCAACCACGTGAAGCGAACCTTCCAGCAGCTTGTTGCAACAGTACTCGTTGTCGGCGTCCCGGCCTTCTCCCAGCCCAACCGACTCACCGAAGTCGAGCGGGACGAGGGCTTCGTTCTGCTCTTCGACGGGGAGAGCCTAGATGGCTGGGACGGCGACCCCAACCTGTGGTCTGTCCGGGACGGCTCGATTGTCGGTTCGAGTGACAGCCATGCGGTCGACACCAACACATTCCTGATTCACCAGAAATCGTTTGACGACTTCGTCCTAAGGCTCGAAGTCCGGTTGCGGAACGGCAATAGCGGCATCCAGTTTCGGAGCAAGCATGTGCCGGGTCCGGGCTGGGTCGTCCATGGCTACCAAGCGGATCTCTCGGATGCCGGAGATCGTTCGGCTTGGGGCAACTTCTACGAGGAAAAAGGCCGCGGCCGCAGTCTGATGGCCACGCCCGACGAAGGCTGGCGGCGGGCGAAGGATGTCGTACTCCACCGGCAGTGGAATCGCTACGAGATCCGCGCCGAAGGCGATCGCCTGCGGCTGACCCTGAATGGCAAAGTGACCTTCGAAGGCACCGACGACAGGGCCAGAGCCGGTATCATCGCGATCCAACTCCACGCGGGGCCCGCCATGCAGGTCGAGTGTCGCCGCATCCGGATCAAGCCGCTGTAAGCGTCGGCCAAGACGGGCTTCCGTTCGCCTTGGGGCAACTCTAAGTCAACGAGCCCCCATCACTACGAGAGAGGAGATCGTCGGCGTGCCGACGGCAGGGCCCGAAGCACAGTCCTGTCACTAGGCTGCAGTGGCTTGATTCAACCACTGCCGGCGCGGACTACGCCCGCACGGTC
Source organism: Bryobacterales bacterium (assembly GCA_028819215.1). Taxonomy (GTDB): domain Bacteria; phylum Acidobacteriota; class Terriglobia; order Bryobacterales; family UBA6623; genus VXMF01. Next base: position 92,791 of record JAPPMG010000040.1, on the reverse strand, counting down.
CACCCAAGTGCGAGAGGGCAGCGCGAATGTTCCGGCGCGACCGGGAGGCTCCAATCCCGACGGCCTTGCGGTCAGCAGGATTAGAGCGCGGAGTCGACTAGGCGAGCGAGACGTTCTCGGCGCGAGGGCCTTTCGGACCCTCCCCGAGCGTGAACTTCACGCTATCGCCTTCGCGCATGGAATTGAACGGCGTGTCCGTGCATGCGGAGTGGTGGAAGAAGTACTCGGTACCATCGGACGCAGCGATGAAGCCGAAGCCCCTATCCGTGATGCGCTTGATCGTGCCCGTGCCGGTAGTAGATGTCATGTGTGAGTCCTCTGACTGTGGTCCTGGAAATAGACCGTGAATACGCCACGCATTGTCAGGTTGATGATGACAGTGCGCTCAGTGTCCTGATGAGGCCGCACGGGCTACTGAAACTGCTTTGGTGAGGATTGGAGAGCCAGCGCCAAGTCTCAAGAAAGTAGTGACTTGAGCATAGCACCGTTCCACCACCTTGACCAACATAGCATCAACTTGATGTCGGACGGATTTGGAAATGACCATTCCCATGGATTTGGAAACGAGCGACCCGAGGCGAGGGAAGGAGCGGGCGGCAGGGGAATGGGCGGAGGCTTGTGCATGGACAGGGATAGGTAGCAGTACGATTGCCACGACTCGGTTGCAGTCTTCCGCTGGTAGAATCGGAACCCGTATGAAGCTCGTCTCCCCGCTACTTCGAACCGGACCCGCAGTCGCCTCAGCGCTCTTGGTGCTTGGCACCGTCGGGTGCACAGCCCCCGAGCAGCCGGCCGCGGCCCGCCCCAACTTCGTCCTGGTCATGGCCGACGACATGGGATGGGGCCAAACCGGCTACTACAACCACCCCGTCCTGGAGACGCCGCAACTCGACGCGATGGCTGCGTCCGGATTGCGGTTCGACCGGTTCTACGCCGGCGCGCCGAACTGCTCGCCCACGCGCGCCACTGTGATGACGGGCCGGACACACGACCGCACAGGGGTCGAGGATCACGGCTATGCGCTGCGGCGGCAAGAGCGGACGATCGCCCGCGCCTTGGACGAAGCAGGCTATGCCACCGGGCACTTCGGCAAGTGGCACCTCAATGGGCTGCGCGGCCCGGGCGTGCCGATTCTGGCGGAGGACGCGCACAACCCGGGGGTGTTCGGGTTCGATACGTGGCTCTCGGTGACGAACTTCTTCGAGCGCGACCCGCTGATGAGCCGCGAAGGCCTGTTCGTCCAGCACCAAGGAGACTCTTCCGAGGTGATTGTCGCTGAAGCGCTGCGCTTCATGCGGCGGCAGGTCGAGCAGTCCAACCCGTTCTTCACGGTGATCTGGTACGGCACGCCTCACTCTCCCTGGATCGCTTCCGAGGAGGACCGGGAGGCTTTCGCCAGCTTGGACAAGAACTCCCAGCATCACTACGGTGAGTTGGTCGCCATGGATCGCAGCATCGGCGCGCTGCGCGCTGGCTTGCGGGAGTTGCGGGTCGAGCACAACACAGTGCTCTGGTTCACCAGCGACAACGGCGGTCTACCTCGGATCGAGCCGGGAACGGTCGGCGGCTTGCGGGGATTCAAGGGCAGCCTATATGAAGGCGGCATCCGAGTGCCGGCGATCATCGAGTGGCCGGACGGCATCCAGCAAGCCCGCGTCACCGAGTTCCCTGCGGTCACGATGGATATCTTTCCCACCGTCTCGGCCATAGCCGGCCTGCCGCAGGCGGCAGCGCTACAGCCCCAGGACGGCATCGACTTGCAGTTCCTGTTCGCGGGTGAGGACGGGACGCGCGAGACGCCGATCGGATTCCGTCACCTTGGGAAGATTGCCTTGATCGACAACGATCTCAAGATTGTCCGAAACGACGCCGATGGCGGGACGTACGAGGTCTTCGACTTGGCCGCCGACCCGAACGAGACCGCCGATATCTCGGCGGAGCGGCCAGACGAGGCGGCCCGGCTGCGCGAAACCGTGGAAACATGGAATGCATCAGTGGAAGCCAGCGCCAACGGTGCGGATTATCCCGACGGGGACTTCGACATCAAGGAGTCGGAGCGTCGCGCGTGGATGACGCAGGACGGGTACGCACCCTATATCGACGAGTGGCGAGGCCGGCCGGAATACGTGCAGTACATCGATCGCGCACTCGGGCCGTGAAGCTGGTCACACCGTCAGGCACGGCGACGGTGTTCCCTCCGGTTAGCGGGACTCTCGCCTACGGCGTCTGCGGCGGTCGATCCGCAATGATCTCGCTCGGTTCGCCAGGAGCCAGTCTCACGAACGGGCGGCCGACAACGTGGAGTTGTGCGACATGTGCGGGGAGAGCGCGCAGATGCAGAGCCGCCGCAACACGCTGATCGCCTGCCTCGCCGGAGTTGCCACCGCGCTGTTGATCGTAGGTGTCGTAAGCGGAACCTTCATTCGCCACGTTGTGCAGATCGTGCCCGTTGCCGTCGCGCTCGTCGCCGTGAGGGAACGGCGCGCGTGGGGATCGCACGCCGCGCTGCCAATTTTCGCTTGGTGGCTGTTCATGATGGTGCTGGTCTGGCTGTATCTCGCGGGCGTGCCGATGTTCTTCGACGGAGACTTCACGCTCACCGAGATCGCTCTGACGGGCCTGATAGCGCTGTTCTCCGTGCTGGGCCTGTTTGCCTGCATGCGCGCAGAGTCGGCGACGAGCGCCCAGAACCGCCTCTGGCGGTTGCCGGTTTCGGCGCTTTCCAATTCGCCATGATGTGGGTGAGTTTTCTGCGCCCGTTCGTCAACCGCTGACTTGCCGGCACAGGCCGCAGTCCGACTCGGATGACCGCACCCGGGGGCTTCGGACGCGAGGGCCCGCTAGAGCCACCTCCTGCGCTACTCTGCGAGACAGCGTTCGCAACCGTATTACCCTCTTTACAAACCATGTCCATTGCAATCGGCAATGCGCCCTGCTCATGGGGCGTCGAGTTTCCCGATGCCCCGTCGAATCCACCGTGGCAACAAGTGCTCGACGAAGCCAGCCAAGCCGGGTATTCCGGCATCGAGCTCGGACCGGTCGGCTACGTTCCCGAAGACCCGTCCCTGCTAGCGGACAATCTGGCCGAGCGCGGTCTCGCACTGACAGCAGGAGTAGTATTCCGCCCGTTCCACCAAGCCGGCGCATGGGAGGAATTGCAGCAGGCGGTGCATCGCACCTGCCGCATGCTCGAGCCTTTGGGCGCCCAGCAGGTGGTCTTCATCGATAGCCTGTCGCCGGTGCGCTCCAACTACGCGGGCGATCCCGCCCGAGCGCCACGGCTCGAGCCGGCCGAACTCTCCGGTCTTCACGAGCGCATTCGCACATCTGCCCGCATCGTCAGCGAAGAATACGGGTTGACCGCATGCATGCATGCCCACGCAGGAGGTTGCGTGGAATTTGCGGACGAACTGGAGCAGGTCATGGACGCGATCGACGAGCGGTTGCTCGCCCTGTGCCTCGATACGGGCCACTCGCTGTACGCCGGTTTCGACCCGGTCGCCACGTTCCGGCGCTATGCCGCCCGCACCACCTATATCCATGTGAAGGATCTCGACACTCGCATCCTTCGGCAGAGCGTCGAAGGCCGAATCGGATTCTACGAGGCCTGTAACCGGGGCGTGTTTTGCCAACTGGGAAGTGGCGACGCGGACTTTGCGGCACTCAAGCTCGCCGTGGAAGAGGCCGGCTACAAAGGATGGGGCACTGTCGAGCAAGATCGCGGTCCCGACACAAAGACTTCCGCGCTCGAGGATGCCCAAGCCAACATCGCGTTCCTGCGGTCCGTAGAGCTGGCCGCCTAGCCGCGCTCACTGCGCCAACAGGACGTAGCACGCGATCGTAGCGAAGCAAACAAACCCGCCCACGGCCTTGGCGTGCTTCCAAGGTGTCATGTCGACCCGGGCCAGATCTGGCTCTTGATGGCGCCCCCGGGCTGGCCGGAGTCGGCTGGCGGCGAGCATGAAGGCAACGACGAGGACGAAGACCAGGCCGAGGAAGTGAAGGAAGTGGATCTCATCAGCAGTGCCGAACAGGCCTTGCAAGAACGCTTGGACTGGGTCATCGAACGTGAACACGAGCAGGAAGAACAGCGCTGGGCCGCCCACTAGGCTGGCCTTAGCGGAAAACGCGGACACCTTGGGGTACAGCATCCCCAGCAGGATGACTGCCAGCATTGGGCCGAAGACGGTTGCGTTGATGCGCTGGAGGTAGTTGTACAGGCTCCCGGAGGTGTCGAGCATAGGCGCGATGAGCATCGCGCCTATGGCCAGCACGACGCTGCACGTGCGTCCGGCCACCACGAACTGGCGCTGCGATGCTTCCGGACGGATGATTGCGCCGTAGATATCGCGGCAGAACAGCGTTGCCGACGAGTTCAGGACACTGTTGAAGGTGCTCAGCACCGCACCCACCATCACGGCGGCGAAAAACCCTCCCAGCCAGTCTGGCAGGACCGTCTTCACCAGCGTCGGGTAGGCCAGCATGTAGTCCTCTGGACCCAGCGTGTCCTTGAACATGTGATAGGCGATCACGCCAGGCAGCACGATCACCAGCGGGCCGAGAAGCTTGAAGCAGGCCGCGATCAGCATGCCCTTCTGGCCTTCCTTGAGATTCTTCGCACCGAGCCCGCGCTGCAGGATCTGCTGCCCGGCGCACCAGAAGAAGATCTGGTTGACAACCATTCCTGTGAACAGGACGCCGAACGGCAGGAAAGAGCCCGGCTCATCGCCGGTGATGTCGAACTTCGGCTGCTCTGCCACGTACACTGTCGCCAGACCGCTCAAGGGGTTGCCTTCGCCGATCTGGATCAGGGCTAGCAACGGGACCAGCAGGCCGGCGATCAAGAAGCCGACCCCGTTGACGGTGTCGGATATGGCGACCGCCTTGAGGCCGCCGAAGATCGCGTACAGCGATCCAAGCGTGCCCACACCCCACACCACGAACCAAGTGACCTGTGTCTGGCTGAGCCCGAAGACCTCTTGCAGGCCGAACAGGCTGTCGATGCCGCTGGCCCCGAAGAGCAACACCACGGGAAGGATCGCCAGCACGTACGAGAACAAGAACAGAGAGGCCGCGATGACCCCGGTATCTCGGTCGTAGCGGGAGGCGAGGTACTCGGGGATAGTGGACAGCCCCATGCGCAGAAAGCGCGGCAGGAAGTACAGGGCCGTGCCCACCATCGCCAGGGCTGCCGTGGTCTCCCAAGCCGTGACCGCGATGGTGTGGTTGAAGGCGTCGCCGTTGAGGCCGATCAGATGCTCGGTGGAAAGGTTGGTCAGCATCAGCGACCCGGCGATGACCCATCCGGTCAGGCTGCGGCCGCCCAAGAAATACGCATCCCAAGTGGTCATGCGATCGTGCCGCGTCCGGGCGTAAGAGATCGCCGCCACCAGCAGCGTGAATCCCAAGAAAGAGGTGATCGTTACTAGCACCGACAAGAGCCCCTAGACTTTTCGAACTATGGCCTAGCCATCCGAGGCCGGCGTTACAGGTAGTCCCGCTCTTTGCCGCGGCCTGCCAGCCATTGGTCGCGGGCATCGCTCACGGCCGACACCTCGGAGACCTCGGCGATCGGCACGTCCCACCACGACTCATAGGCGGGCACGCGCACGTTGCGGTCCGTTTGCACCACTACCACGCTGGTGCGGTCATGGCCTTCCATGGCCTCTAGCGCGTCTTTGAGTTCGGCGCTGGTGTTGACCCGGCAGGCGATCGCGCCCAGACTGCGCGCGTTCTCGACGAAGTCGACGCCTACGAGCTGGCCACTGAGATCGCCGTTGTTGCGCACGCGGTAGTGCGTGCCGAAGCCCTCGTTGCCGCAGGCCTCGCTCAAGCTACCGATGCTGGCGAATCCGTGGTTGTCGACGACCACCACCCTCAGCTGCGCGCCCTCTTGGATAGAAGTGGCAATTTCCTGGGCCATCATCAGATAGGAGCCGTCGCCTACCATCACATAGACCTGCCGCTCCGGCTCGGCCATCTTGATGCCCAAGCCGGCGGCCACCTCGTAACCCATGGTCGAATAGCCGTACTCCATGTGATAGGTGTTCGGGCTCTTGGTCCGCCACAGCTTGTGCATGTCGCCCGGCATGCTGCCAGCTGCGCACACGACGACGTCCCGCTCGCCTGCGACCTCATTGACCGCCCCGATCACCTCGCCTTGGCTGATGGGCGGACCGTGACCCAGACCATAGATGCGATCCACTTCGCGCTCCCACAGTTCGCGATACTCGCGAATCCGGGTGGCGTATTGGGACGACACCCTGTAGTCCGAGACGAGAATGGCCAATTCCTCGAGGGCGGACTTGGCGTCGGCCACGAGCGGGAGCGCGGCGTGCTTGAAGGCGTCGAACTCGGCCACGTTGATGTTCAGAAAGCGCACGTCGGGATTCTGGAAGGCCGTCTTGGACGCGCTCGTGAAATCGGTGTAGCGGGTTCCGATCCCGATGACCAAGTCGGCTTCCCGGGCTAGGATGTTGGCGCCGGGCGTCCCGCTCACGCCCATCGCGCCAAGGGCCTGTCCGTGGTCGAAGCGCAGCGCTCCCTTGCCCGACTGGGTCTCGGCTACGGGTATCCCGGTGGCCGTCGCAAACTCGGCCAGAGTCGCGCAGGCGTCGCTATACAGGACGCCGCCTCCGGCGATGATCAGGGGAGCCTGAGCGGCGCGAATCCAGCGCGCGGCCTCGTCCATCAGCTTGGCGTCGCCGCGCTGCCTCGAGATCTGCCAGACGCGCTCGCGGAACAGTGCTTCGGGGTAATCGAAGGCCTCCGCCTGCACATCCTGGGGCATGCCCAGCGTCACCGCGCCGGTCTCGGCGGGAGAGGTCAACACGCGCATCGCCTCGGGCAATGCGGTCACGATCTGCTCGGGCCGCTGGATGCGATCCCAATAGCGCGAGACGGCGCGGAAACAGTCATTCACCGACACATCCTGCGTCTGCGGCGACTCGACCTGTTGCAGGACCGGGGCGACGTTGCGCCGGGCGAAGATGTCGCCCGGCAGTAGCAGCACTGGCAGCCGATTGACCGTTGCGGCGGCAGCGCCGGTGACCATGTTGGTGGCGCCCGGCCCGATGGAGGTGGTGCAGGCCAGAGCGCGCAAGCGGTTGGAGACCTTGGCATAGCCAGCGGCAGTGTGCACCATTGCCTGCTCGTTGCGGCACAGGAAATACGGGAACGACTTGTCTTGGTGCAGGGCTTGCCCCAGTCCGGCCACGTTGCCGTGGCCGAAGATGCCGAAGCAGCCACCGAAGAAGCGGTGGCGCTGGCCGTCGCGCTCCACGTACTGCTGCTTGAGAAACTCGATCGTGGCCTGTGCCATCGTCAAGCGTCGCGTCATTGATCCCCTCCTCGGTCGCAGGCGGGCGTCGACCCGCTCGCGACGGCCACCTGCAACATCGTACAGCCTCGCCGCGCTACTGATCCGCAAGCTTCTTCAGCAACGCCACCCAGTCCTGACCGGGATGGCTCGGCGGCGACAGCTCTACCCGGCCATCGCTCCTCATCAGCATCTCGCCGACCTCGACGGTGGGGTCCTTGCCCGCCTGCAGGTCGCCGCCGTTGCGCGGGTCGTACCACCGCAGGCTGTACTTGCCCGGGGCGATGTTGATCTGGGTGCGACCCGAAGCTTCGGGGAGATAGGCGGCGTAGATCTGGCCCTCCTTGGCGAACACAAAGGCCTTCTCGCCGACCACCAAGTCATTCGCGGGCCACATCTCCCAAAACGGCAGGTGCTCTTGGAAGAACTCGAGGGCATAGCGGGTCTGGTCCCACATCGTGTCCCGGGAGCGCCAATCCTCGCAGTTGAGATCCATGTGCGCGTACTGGTAGCCGAAGTACCACTCCACGCCGGAGCCGCCCCCCATCAAGTTGCCCCACAAGGCGTGCTTGCGCGGCTTGTCGTGCCGGGGGTCGTCGGCGTCCGGAACCACTCCCACCGAGGCCGGGGTCTGCTCGTCGTGAAAGATCGCCCAAGGTGCGCCGGACGCCGCCGAGCGCATGCGCAGCATGACCGTCTCGTAGTTCGAGTCCTCCATGCGGCCCTGGATCGACGTCGCGGAGAACAGGCTCGAGCCGATCAGGCTCGTGTAGGTACGCAGGCTGCGCGTGTTGTGCGTATGGACCGTGATGGCGTGGTTGTTGGGATCGACGCTGCGGATGTAGCCCGCGATCGCCAGCCGGTCGCGGTGGGGCGTGTCGTTCTCTTCGCCGAGGTTCCAGACAATGGCGAGATGGTAGCCGAAGCGCGCCGCCAGTTCCCTCAAGTAGAGCTTGCGGATGTCGTGCAACGCAGGGCTGCCGCCCAGCTCTTCGTCATTCTCTGTCTCTTGGATGACCAAATGCATGGCGATGCCGAGTCGCTCCATATGCGCGAACACGATGTCCCACTGGGCCAGCTTCGAGACATCGAACCGGTCCCGGACGTCGGGTGCGGTCCAGACCCAGGTGTCCTTGCCATCGCCGCCATCGAGGTTGTAGGTCATGAAGTAGACGCTGTTCATGCCCTTGGAGGCGAGATAGTTCAGCGCTCCGATGATGTTCTTGCCCTTGCCGCCCTGCCACGTGGGGTCGCCTGGCTTCCAGTCCCGGGCGTGAGGCTCGTAGCGATGCAAGAAGGAACCGGTGTCGGTAGAGACGCCGCCGTGGGCCGCCGTGTCGGCCGTACCATCGAATTCGAAATAGCCGAGGAAGTTCTCCGGAGAGTCTGCCCCGCCCTTGAGAAAGCGGTCTCCGTTGCCGAAGCTGAGATAGTGCCCGTCGGAGGGCGTAAGGAATCCCTTGGCGGCGAAGCCCGGGGCGTCCGCGGGGGGGGCGCCCCCCCGGGGCCCCCCCCCGGGGCCCCCGGAACAAACCCCCCCCCCCCGCCGGGGGCGGGCCGCCCCCCCCCCCGCCGCGGGGAAAAAACCCCCCCCCCCACCA
>JAPPMG010000040.1:0-83862 GCA_028819215.1 Bryobacterales bacterium | reverse complement strand
CCTTCACAACGCGGGCTCCGTTGCCTATGCTGATATAGTGCCCGTCGGCGGGCGTAAGGAACCCCTTGGCGGCTAAGCCGGGGGCGGCCGCGGGCGCGGCACCGACGGTGACCGCGCCCGAGTCTCCGTCGAAGGCGGCCGACTCCCCGGTAGCGTCGCTGATCGCCACTCCCGGTCCGGATCGAAACTCCGCCCTCCAGACCCATTCGCCGGCGAGCGGAGGCGTGAAGCGGACTCGCCACTTGTTGCCCGCCGTGGCCGAGGATTCCGCGGCATCTCCATCCGCGGCGAAGAATCCGGGCACGACGCGGCTCTCGCCAGACGCCTGGTGCGCGAAGGAGACGCTCATACGATAGTCGAGAAAGGGGTTTGGCGTTGCGTCCTCGGCAGACTCCGGGCCATCGAAGGTCAGCGTCACAGGCTGCCAGCGCACCGGGCTCTCGGGAGCGATCTCAACCGCTGCGGCGAGCGTCACCGCACAGAGCAGAAATACAGTCGCTTGGGAAATCAACCGGACGGCGATCGTTCTAAGGGAGTAGTTCTGCATGGTTTCCTCCGAGCCGGACTGCGGGTAGCCCGCAGGGCAACGGCGGCCGAGTCCGTAATCCACGGTAGCAACAATCTTTCGGCGCAAAGGGTCAATCCCTCGACGGTAGGATGGCGGCTTGGCTCGCGATCCGCACCCGCCGCACCTGAGTCAGCGACCGCGGCGGTAGGCTAAGTACGATGCGATCAGATAGCCACCAGTCGTTGATGATCAGAATCGCCCTAGCGCTCGCGGCCATCACCTTGGTATGCGGCGTCGCACCCGCCCCCGCGGAAACCGAGCGGCCGAACCTCGTCCTGATCCTTGCGGACGACCTAGGCTGGAACGATGTCGGCTTCAATGGCGACGAATTCTATGAGACCCCTCATCTAGACCGCCTGGCGCGAGAAGGGATGATCTTCGCTAACGCCTACAGCGGCGGGCCGAATTGCGCCCCGACCCGGGCTAGCTTGATCTCTGGCATGTACCCGCCTCGCCATATGGTCTACACACCGGGCGGCAAGTCCAAGATCGACCCCCGCAAAATGAGGCTCTGGGTCCCGGTGCAGCAGCGCTTCTGGGAGCGGACTGGTGTCACCGATCCGATATCGGATGCCTTCGAGGTCCGGCAGGCATTGGACCCGAGTGTTGTCAGCATCGCCGAAGTGCTCAAACAGGGCGGATACGCGACTGCCAGGCTTGGGAAGTGGCATGTCGGGCCCGACACGCAGGGATTCGATTTGAGTAGCAGCGACGGCAAACCTGGTACCGAGAAGAACCACTACGACGATCCCAACGTGACATTTGACCTGACCGACGTGGGCATTGATTTCATCAAGGAAAATCGCCGCCAGCCGTTCTTCCTGTACCTATCGCACTGGGATGTCCACGTCCCGCTTGTTGCCCGCCGCAATCTGGTCGCAAAGTACGAAGACAAGCTCGCGGCGTGGACGAAAAACAAGAATCCGTACAATCCAACCTACGCGGCCATGGTCGAGGCAGTCGACACCAGTGTTGGCGGCGTCCTCAAGACCCTGGAGGAATTCGGCCTCGCAGAGAAGACCCTGGTCATCTTCTCGTCCGACAACGGCGGCACTCGGGTCTCGATCAACCAGCCTCTGCGCGGGGTCAAGGGATCGCTCTACGAAGGAGGGGTCCGCGTACCGACCTGTATGAGGTGGCCCGGCGTGATCGCAGCGGGGACCAAGTCGCTAACCCCAATTACGAGTGTCGACTTCCTGCCGACATTCGCCGAGTTGGCGGGCGTTTCTTTGCCTGCGGGCCAGCCGGTCGATGGCGAGAGCTTCGCACCGCTTATCAAGGGACGCGCTGCGCTGGAGGATCGAGCGATTTTCTGGCACTATCCGCTGTATCTGGCGGGTCGCGCGACGCCCGCGAGCGCCATTCGAAAAGGCGACTGGAAACTGATTGAGTTCTTCGAGGACGGACGCCTGGAGTTGTACAACACTGTGACCGACATCAGCGAAGCCACAAACCTAGCGGACGCCATGCCCGCAAAGGCCAGCGCACTGCACCAAGAGCTCATCGCTTGGCGCGATGCTACGGATGCAGCGGAACCGCGCGAGCCAAATCCCTACTACGGCGATACTAGAGAATTCGTGCCCTGAAGCGCTCCCTCAGCAGGTGCTCGACCGTCGCACGGGCTCGCGGCGTTGGATCTCAGTCTCGCCGCTGCCTTTGCCTCCAGCTGTTCACGAACCCATCGGAACTCGAAGAACAACTTCGGGAAGCGAGGAGGACATTTCTCGGGACGGTCAAGAGTTGTTGAGGCAGAGCGCCTGTTAGTCATGTTTAGATGGAGTTGCTAGGGGCAAGAGGTCGAACATCCACTAGTGATGGGCTAGCCGCCGACTTGAGGAAAGCAAGTTTGATGCAGCGATGTAAGCCTCACTGGGGCCGGAGATGCGCCAACTTCGCTACTGCGTGGCTTTCCGTTCTCGGCATCGCCGCATTCGGCGCAACTCTCACCGTCACTGTCGACAACATCAAGGGAAACGAGGGCCTGGTGCACGTTGTCATCTACGACGCGGCCAGTTGGCTGGACCGTGATCCCGCCAAGTTCGCCGGGGCGCAGTCCGTCGACATCACCGAACGTCACGACGACGGTCCGCTAGTGACCAACGTCGAACTCGAACCCGGCGAATACGCCGCTTTCGCTTACCACGATCGCAACGCCAATTTCAAATTCGACAAGAATCTCATTGGGTTGCCCAAGGAGCCCTACGCATTCAGCGGACCGTTCAGCAAACTCCGGATGCCCAAGTTCGTAGACTGCAAATTCGCCGTCGGCGAAGACGGGGCGGCGATCCGGATCGGGTTGCAGAAATGATGCATCTGGCCCAATGAGGCAAGACGCGACACAGATGGCTCACGGCCAAGTGCAGTTTTCCGCGTTAAGCCTGCCGAAGGCATGCCTAAGGTGATTCCCGCAACAAGCGCTGCCGGGAAGACGGCGCTGGGGAATGCGAGCGCACCGCCCGAACCCCGCAAGCAGACAGGCAGAGCGTTGGCCGGAATCGCCGGGACGAGGGAACTGCGCCCGCTCGCCGCTAGCGCTCCTTTGGGTTCTAAGCGGAAATATGAGTAGCGAGAATCGTGGGTAAATCTCTGATTGGAGAGATGGAGCATGTTTGTTGTGTCAATCACTGATACGAATAGTGCGCATCCCTGCAAGTCCACCACTTATCATCGACGGTGCTCGCGGTATCGGGGTCATCTGTCAACCATTCCGCAGCCAACCCACAATCGAACACGGGGGATCGGCGGCTCCAGAAAGCAGCAGCGGGCCGGTCGCTGTTAGCTAGCTTCTAGCGACCGACTCCAGAATTGGAGAGGCATTCTGTCACCTCTCAGCGGGCGACCGGGGCACCAAGCCGGGATAGGGAGGAGGTGGGTTCCGACGGCCTCCACAAATGTGCTCCCGAGCGAAAAAGACATTGCCTGATTCCTGAATGATCGCGCTTACTTCCATCTCCCGCACGCCGTCCTTCCTGGACAACCATCCGCGGAGGCTGATCACCTGTCCGCTCTGCAGCGTGGCGCGCGTGAGGTTCCGGCGCTGGGCTACGCGCACTGACATGGTCTCTCCAGGCCATTGGGCTGGATTGCCTTGCGCATCCCTCAGCGGCTGACCGTCGTCGGTGATTTGTTCGATCAAGACGCGAATATGCGGATTGGCGTAGCGGACTTCAGCGACTGAGCCGCGCACGACCAGCATGCTGTTCGGGGCATAGTCACTCGCAAAGTTGTGGTGCGCATGCACGCTTCCAGTTAACGCCACGGCCAAGACTGCCAACGCTGCACCGGGCGATGCCCAGATTCTGGCGAGTCCCGACGCTCAACAAGATCGGGGTTTCCGACCTCGATTCACTGTATTCACTGGCCACCGATCAGAATTCATGACTACTGCTCACGATGCAATTGAGAATCGAGTCCGGAGCGAGAAGTTACATTTCCACGCGACTCTGCCGCAAGGACCGTCATTGCGCTGAATCGAGGCACCGAAGGTCTTTTCAGTCCAACATTGATTCGGACTGGTGAATTCAGTCAAAACGGACGGCGGTCGAATAGAATACTATTCTATTCAACATGACTACCACAGTCCACCTTCCTGCGGACCTGCTGGAATCGATCGACCATCAGGCGAAGGAACTGCGCATGAGCCGGAATCGCTACATCATTCGCGCTCTAAGGTCTGCGCTCGATTCAGAGACACGGTGGAGTCCCAGATTCGTCGGCGAGTTGGAGGCTGCGCGATCGGACGAAGAAGGGAGGGAGGCTCTTGCGGAGATGAGGGCAGTACTAGCCAAGAGCCGAACGCGAAAGGATCCTCCCGAACTGTGAAGTACGTCCTCGACACCAACGCGCTTTCCCATGCGATGGCTGGAGAGCCCTCTGTCTGCGGACAACTGCTGTCGCGTTCTCGCACCGATGTCCTCCTGCCACAACCCGTCGTTGCCGAGATCGCTTACGGCCTCTCACGACTCCCGAGGTCAAAGAGGCGGGAGCGCCTGCTCAACCGCTTTCGACTGTTCCTTGATCAGCTTCCCAGGGTTCCGTGGACAGATGAGGTCAGTCGCAAGTTCGGAGAAGTCAAGGCAGACTTGGAGCGCCGGGGGATTCGGATCGAGGACTTTGACGTAGCCGTAGCTGCCCATGCGCTGACTATGGGAGCGACCCTTGTGAGCAGCGACCTTAGGCACATGACCAGAATTGCGGGACTACTGGTCGAAGACTGGCACAGCCGGCCCGCTCATGAATCCCAAGCCGAATCCTGACCGAGCGCGATCCAATCGCAAGCAGGAACCCACGGCGGCCGCAAGACCCATCGCACGGCCATGCCCGAAGATTTTCGGGAATCCAGCACTTTGAGATCGGTTCGAGGCACATCAAGCGGGGTGCCGTCGCGCCGGAACGACGGGAGGCGGAAGCGTTCGGCGCTCGTGATTCCGAGATGCGCCGTCGTGCCGTGGACGAAGCAGGCCATCCATTGCGGCCGGCAACCCTTGTGCGTTCGCGTTGCCAGCACACATGACTGGACATGCTTACTGCGGCATCGGCACCGCTTCCGCTAACGACTGCAGCTTGTGCAAGCGCGCATAGACTCCATCCCGCGCGAGCAGGTCGTCGTGCCCGCCATGTTCGATGACCCGGCCGCGGTGCAGGACGACAATGCTGTCCGCGCGGCGAATGGTAGACAGCCGGTGGGCGATCACGATGGACGTCCTTCCGACGAACAGTTTGGAGAGCGTGTCGCGAATCTTGCGCTCGGTATCGGGGTCCACGCTCGACGTGGCCTCGTCCAGCACCAAGAAGGGGCGCTCGTGAACCAACGCGCGGGCGAACGAAATCAACTGCTTCTGCCCGACTGACAGCCCGGCGCCGCGTTCGAGCACCGGCTCGTCATAAGCCTCGGGAAGCGACTCGATGTGGTCCGCCAAGTGGGCGTTCTCGGCCGCGCCGCGGATGGCCTCGGGCGGCGCTTCGGGATCGCCGAGACCGATGTTCTCTCCGATCGTGCCCGAGAAGAGGAACGAATCTTGCAGGACCACGCTGAAGTGCGCGCGGAGCGCCTCGGGAGTCCACTCACGAATGTCCCGCCCACCGACCAAGATCGTGCCGCGCTGGATTTCGTAGAAGCGCAGCAGCAGGCTGACAAGAGTGCTCTTGCCCGCCCCTGTGTGCCCGACCACCGCCACAAGGCCGCCGGGCGGGACCTCGAAGCTGACGTCTTCCAGCACCCAGTCCTCGTCCTTGTAGGCGAACCAGACATTGCGGAACTCGACGCTGGGCTGGTCGAGTTCAACCGCGCCTGCAGTCGCCTCAATCATTTCCGGCTCGGTGTCCAACAGCTCGAAGATCCGCTCAGCGCCCGCCATGGCCGCCTGTAGGACGTTGTACTTCTCGGCCAGGTCTTGGATCGGGCGGAAGACCCTGGTCCCGTATTGCAGGAACGCCATCAGGACGCCTAGCGAAACGGTGCCGGCAACGACCCACGCGCCGCCGAAGACGACCAGCAGGGCCACCCCCAGCAAGCTGATCCATTCGATCACCGGAAAGAACACCGCATGCGCCCTCACAGAGCGGTAGTTGGCCGCGCGGTGCTCGTGGTTGATGGTCGCGAAGTCGTTCAGAGCGCGCTGCTCGTGGTTGAACACCTGGATCTCCGAAATGCCCGTGAAGCACTCTTGCAGGAAAGAAGCAAGCTTCGCGACCGCCTTGCGGACGTCGCGAAAGCTGCTTCGAGCGCGCCGACGGAAGATGACACTGACGATCCACACCAACGGGCCAATGCCGAGATACACCAGCGTCAGCCGCGGGCTCAGGTAAAGCATCGCCCCAAACGCGCAGAACAAAGTGAGCACATCGCCGGCGACGGCGACCAATCCCGAGGTGAACAATTCGTTCAGCACGTCGACATCGGTAGTAGCCCGCGTTACCAAGCGCCCGCTCGGCGTGCGATCGAAGTAAGCGACGGGCAGGCGCTGCAGGTGTCCGAACACTTCGCGGCGCATGTCCCGCATCACTCGCTGTCCGGTCCAGTTCATCGTGTGGATCTGCGCCGCCCGGGTGAGCACTCCAAGCAGCAGCGAAGCCAGAGATAGAGTCACCAGCCACCAAATACCCTGCATCGGCTCCGCGGGAAGCCACGGATCGAGCACCGAGTCCGCCGTAGGATCGGGCATGAGGTAGCGGTCAACCGCGACTTGGGTGAGCAACGGCCAGATCACTCCCAGCGCCGAATTCAACATCAGCAGCACCAGCGAGGCGGTCGCGAACCCGGAGTACGGCCGCAAGTAGCGCCACAGGCGCTTGAGGATGGCTGCATCGTAGAGCGCAGCGTCCGGGAGGGTCTCCCGAGCCGCGTCCAAGCCGATGCTGCGTCCGGTGCTCATGGCTTGGCCAGTTCCTCCTCGATGCGCTGCCGCTCGTGGATGCGAGCGTACAAGCCGCCGCGCGCGAGCAGGCTCCTATGCGAGCCGCTGTCAACGATCCGGCCCGCATCCATCACCGCGATTCGGTCCGCCAGCCTAGCCGATGAGACGCGGTGTGTCACGATCAGCAGCGTGCGCTCGTGGGTCGCGTGGCGCATGCGGTCCAGAAGCTCATGCTCGGTCTCGGCATCCAGGCTGGAAGTGGAGTCGTCGAGTACCAGGACAGCGGGATCCCGCAGCAAGGCCCGAGCCAGCGCCACGCGCTGCTTCTGGCCACCCGACAGCGTGATTCCGCGCTCGCCGACGAGCGTGTCCAGTCCATCCGGGAAGTTGTCCTCGTCCGTGTCGAGCAACGACAGCCGCGCCGCCTCCTCGACCTCTTCCATGCTCGCGTCGGGCCGCCCCAGGCGGATGTTGTCGGCAATCGAGCGGCTGAATAAGAACGTCTCCTGCGGCACGTACCCGACTTGCTTGCGCAGGGCCTCTAGCGGCAGCCGTCGCACATCGACACCATCGATCACCACCTCTCCGTGGGTTGGGTCGTACAGCCTGGGAACCAGGCTGGCTAGCGTGGACTTGCCGCTGCCGACCGGACCGATGATTGCCAGCGACATGCCTTCCAGCACCGACAGGCTCACGTCGCGGACCGCATACCCGCTGGCTCTGGGGAACTGGACGCTGACCGAGTGCCACTCGATCGTGCCCCGGACGTGGTCTTGGGATTTCAGCACACCGGGCGCGTCGGCAATCCGCGGCCTGTGGTTCAGCAGCTCGTTCAGGCGCCCCAGCGAAGCAACGCCGCGCTGGGTGATGTTTACGACAACGCCCATGCCGATCATGGGCCAGGCGAGCATGGCAAGGAAGTAGATGAACATGGTGAAGGTGCCGACGGTCATCGCTCCCTGCAGAACCCGCCAGCTTCCGAACCCGAGCAGGCTGATGCCGGTCAGCCCGACCAAGAGCTCGAGCAGGGGATAGAAGCTGCGCCAGATGCGGACCAACCCGAGGCTAGCCTCGACATAGTCGGCATTGGCAGCAGCGAACCTGCCGACCTCTGCAGGGCCCTGGTTGTACGCCCGCAGCATTCGCAGGCCGGCCAAGTGCTCTTGCACCCGGACGCTGATCCCGGAGAAGTGCTTCTGCACGGTCTGGAACTGCTCGTGCGTGCGGCGGCCAAAGTGCCCGACTGCGAGCGAGATCAGCGGCATGGGCGCGAAGATCACCAGTGTTAGCAGCCAGTCGGTCCAGGCCATGATGGAAAGCACCGTTACGATCACAACCGCGATCTCGGCGGTGTACATCAGCCCCGGCCCCAGCAGGGAGCGCACCTGGGCGAGATCGTTGGTCACCCGCGCCATCAGGTCCCCGGTGCGGTAGCGCTCATAGAACGTGCGATCCAGCGTGACCAAATGGGCGCTAATGTCGTTGCGCAGGTCATACTCGATGTCACGCGAGATCGTGATCAGAATCCAGCGCATCGCATACTGCGCGATACCCTTGCAGGCGGCGATGCCGAGCGCCAGCAATGCGGCATCCACGGCAGCCTCCTGCTCGCCCGCGGCCAGATGGTCCACCGCTCGCCCGATCAGCAACGGCACGCCGGCCGCCAACACGCCGCGAAACAGCAGGGAGGTCAGGCCTCCCGCGTAACGCCAGCGATAGCGGAGCAGGTAAGGAAAGAGCGTGCGCAGCGTTGCCAGCAAGGTCGACCTACCAGTGGTAGAGCATGAAATAGATGGCCACTCCGGTCAGCGAGACGTACATCCAGAGCGGCCAGGTCCAGCGGGCGATGGCGCGGTGCCGCCTATAGTCGCCGCGCCATGCGCGCAGCAGCGTGGCCGTAGCCAGCGGCACGATCACGATCGCCAGCACGATGTGGCTGATCAAGATCGAGAAGTAGACAGGCCGGACCCAGCCCGCGCCCGTGAACGGCACCGAGCCCACCTGCCAGTGGTAGACCAGATAGCTGGCGAGAAACGCCACCGAGGCCCCGCAGGCGCAGAGCATGCAAGCCCTGTGCCGCTGCATGTCGCCGCGCCGGATGTACACGTATCCGAGCGTCAGCAACGCCGCCGCGACTGAGTTCAGGCTGGCGTTGAGCGCGGGCAGGTCGGTGAAGTCCATTCGGTCGGTTTGCGCCGCGCGCCGCGAATCAGGACAGGTGCGCCGCCTCGGACCGCGTCGCCCTGCGCCACGCGGCCAGCAGCATGACAGCGCCGAAGCCCGCGAGCACCAGCCACGACAATTCAGGTGCCGGCACTGTGCCAGCTCCGGGCGCGCCCAGCAGCCTGCGAAGTTCGGCCACGCCGTAAGCCAAGGGGTTGACGGCGGTCAGCCAGCGCAGCCAAGCCGACGAGCCGTCCAAGGGGAAGACCCCGCCGGAGACGAGCCACATGGGCATCAGCACGAGGTTCATGATCGAGTGGAAGCCCTGCACCGAGTTCAGCCACCAAGCACAGAAGAATCCCAAGCAGGTGACGCCGAATGCCATCAGCAACAGCGCCCCGAACACCAGCGGCAGCTTGGCAAGATCGAGCGAAAGGCCCGCCAACAGTGCCAATGGCAGGAGCAGAGCGCCTTGGATGGCACCCAGGGTGGTGGCCCCGCAAACCTTGCCCAACACCAGCGCGAGGCGCGAGACAGGAGCCACCAGCACGCCCAGCAGGAATCCCTCGCGGCGATCCTCGATCAATGAGATGTTGGCGAAGATCGACGTGAACAGCACGCTCAGCGCCAGCATCCCCGGAAAGAAAAACTGTGCGTAGCCCCCCTCGGCGGCCAGCAGCGAAGAGCCGAAGCCGGAACCTAGCACGAGCCAGAACAGCAGCGGCGTGGAGAGCGTGCCGACGACCCGGCTGCGCTGGCGGTAGAAGCCGCGCAGTTCGCGCCGCCACAGTGTCGCGGCGCACAACCAGAAGCTGGCGCTGCTAGCAGATTGGTCGCCCGCCACAGGCAGCGCGACAACTGCCCCTTCGGGCGCATCAGACATCGGGAGGGTCAGCGGCGGGATAGTGAGACAAGCAACCGCATGTCTATTTTAGCGCGGAGCGCGGCCGCCGCACTCACAGCTCCAGCAGGTAGCCCGGCTTGCCGACATTTGCCGCCAGCGTCGCGCCCAGTCGCACGGTCCGGCCAGAACCCTCGTGGATGTGCCCGCAGAAGCAGTATTCCGGCTGGTGCTCGTCGATGTAGTCGCGGACAGCCTTGGAGCCGAAGTGCAGGCCCGGCGCAGCCTCGTCGAGAGGCGTGTCCAACGGCGGCGCATGGCAAACCAAGACCTGGGGGAACCGGCCGGCGAAACGTGAAAGCTTGGCGGCCAGATCCTCCTCCGAGTATTCTCCGGGCGTGTCGAACGGCGTTGGGTTGGAATAGCCCAAGCCGGCGAAATGCACGCCGGCCACCTGGTGGACTTCCTCGTGAAAGCTGCGAAAGCCGAAGCGCTCGCAAAACTCGCGCACCTGCTCGGCTGTCTCGTTGTTGCCCGGCATGACCCAGAGGCGCTCGCCCAGCGGCGCGAGAACTTCCGCGCAGGGCTCGAGCGGGGCCGGGTGGGTCACCAGATCGCCGGCGGCGATGAATAGGTCCGCTTCGACCGCGACGGCCTGCCGCAGGCTGGCGAAGTCGCCGTGGATGTCGGAGAAGATCTGGACTCGCATACAGGAACCTAGCTCAGCCCTGAGGGCGGCGCCGGGTCGCCTCCAGCCTCTCGGAAGCCCGCTCGATCACCCTAGCCTCGGCCTGCTGCCTGCCCTCCGCCTTGGCCCGGGCGATGTTGGCCCCCGGAGAGACGTTGTCCGCCTTGGCGTGCCAAGTCTCGCCTATGCGGTAGGAGGTGATGCGCACCGGCCAACCTGCGAGTTCGAGCTCGGTGACGCTGAAGCTCTCGGCCTTCATGCGCCGCGCTCGACCGGCGCGCCGACAAGGTTGCCCCACTCAGTCCACGACCCGTCATAGTTGCTCACGCCTTCGTAGCCCAGCAGGTACTTGAGCACGAACCAAGAATGACTGGACCGCTCACCGATGCGGCAGTACGCAACGATCGGCTTATCGCCTGTGATGCCCTGGGCGGCGTAGAGTTCGCGCAAGGCGCCGGCACTCTTGAAGGTGCCGTCCTCGGCACAGGCCTTGCCCCACGGAATGTTCCGCGCGCCCGGGACGTGCCCGCCGCGCTGGCACGTCTCGGGCAGGCCCGGCGGGGCGAGGATCTCGCCGCTAAACTCGGCTGGGCTGCGCACATCGACCAGGTCGGCCGCGCTGGCACCCGACGCTTGCCTGACCTGGTCCAAGAACGCCCGGATCGAAAGGTCGGGCTCGGAGGCGGAATAGTCCGCTGGCGCCACTGCAGGCGACTCCAAAGAGAGTTCGCGCCCTTCCGCCAGCCACTTCACGCGACCACCGTTCATCAGCCGGACATCGGGGTGGCCGTAGATCTTCAGCTGCCAGAACGCCCAAGCGGCGAACCAGTTGTTGTTGTCGCCGTAGAGCACCACGGTCGTGTCCCGGCTAATGCCGCTGTCGCCCAGCAAGCTCTCGAAGCGGTCCTTGGGCAGGATGTCGCGCACGACCGTGTCGCACAGCTGGCTGTCCCACGCCCAGCCGATCGCACCTGGCACGTGACCCTCGTCATAGGAGCCGGTGTCCACATCGACCTCTACGACTCGGAGGCCGTCGTCACGGGCGTGTTGGTCCACCCAATCGGTTGTGACCAGTACTTCGGGATGCGCATAGCCGGACATCATCTAATCCTCCCTTCCGCTGCCCGGCTCTCGTTGCAGGGCTGCCAGATTAATCAAACGATTATAGGTCAGGCGCGACTGCGGAGACCGGCCGAAAGCGGCGGGTCCGCTGATCCGCCAGACCTGCGGGAGAGCGCCGTTTCCGACTTCGCGGCGGAACGTGACAAACCGCGTCGCTGCCTCCGCTAGCCCGTGTCTGGGCATTAAGACGTCGCACCCGCTGTTTACAACCATTTGACGAACGGCAAGTGACCGCCCTACAGCGCCTTGCGCCTAGAAAAGCAAGGGCACCTCGCCGCGCCGCCGCGGCCAAGCGCACCAAACCCTGATGTCCTCCAGTAGCGCACGCGTTTTCGCAAGCCAAGTTCGCGACCGCCTCGCCGATTTCGCGCCGGTGTCGCTGGAGGCGATCGGGCAGCAGTCCTCGCAAGACCGCTGCGACACGAAGTTCTTGCTGCCGCAAGGCCAGTTGCGGACGCTGCTCGATGCCCTGCAGCAGGACTACCGAGTCCTGGAAGTCGGCGGGGAGCGCCTGCACCGCTACCGCACGCTCTACTTCGACACCGCAGGATTCGACCTGTACCAAAGGCACCAGCGCTCCTCGCGCCGCGCGCTCAAGATCCGCAGCCGCCAGTACGTCGACTCGGGCCGCTCGTTCTTCGAAGTCAAGCGCAAGATCGGGCCGCGCCGTACCGTCAAAGAGCGAACGGAGACCCCGGACATCGTCACCGAGCTGACCGCGGCGGAGGGCACCTTCATCGCAGCCCACGCGCGGGTCAACACCGAGCGCCTACAGCCAACGATATGGAATCGATTCGAGCGGATCACGCTCGTGAGCAAGACGAGTCGAGAGCGTGTGACGCTCGATGTTGGGGTCCACTTCAAGATCGAAACCGAAGCGATCCGGATTCCGGGCGTCGCGGTCGGCGAGCTGAAGCAGGAGCGCTTCGACCGAACATCCGCTTTCTTCCGCCACATGCGCTCGCTGGGGTGCCGTCCGACCGGGTTTAGCAAGTACTGCATCGGGGCAGTATTGTTGTTTCCGCACCTGAAGCGCAGCAAAGCGCGACCCAAGCTCCGCATGCTAGCCAAGCTGGCCGAAGGAGACCGCCATGCAGCCTGACTTGCTCGCCCACCTGGCCGGAGCCGGATTCAATCTTGCGGTGGCTCTGCTGATCGTCCGGCTGATCTATTACCCCACCACGCAGGACAAGCAGTACGTGCTGACGTTCGTGACGTTCAGCACAGTGACTTATTTCGTGCTGGGCCTGCTGACCAGCGTTGACTTGAGCATCGGCGTAGGTTTCGGCCTGTTCGCGATCTTCTCCGTGCTGCGCTACCGCACGGACACGATCTCGGCGCGCGAGATGACCTACCTGTTCGTGCTGATCGCGCTGGCGGTGATGAATTCGGTGCTGGCGACTCAATCCGACTACGCTCGCATGCTGGCATCCAACGCAGTGGTGATCCTGGTCATGTTCGTGCTGGAACGCGAATGGGGATTTCACTTCGAGGCGAGCAAGCAGATCCACTACGACAAGGTCGAACTGGTCGTACCGTCGCGCAAGGACGAGCTGCTCGCCGACCTGTGCGCACGGACCGGGCTGCCGGTTCGGCATGTTGCCGTGGGCCGCATCGACATGGTTCGCGACACGGCGGAGCTCACGCTCTTCTTCGACGATCGGGAACAGCAGGCAGCGGCTCGCGCCAACGGGGCGAAGGAAACATCATGAACTCCCTATGCAAGGCAATCGGCTTGGCCGCCTTCGCGGCAGCCTTCGGAGCGCTGTTTGCGCAAGGCCCGCCCGGCATGTCGAGGATGCTGCCGATCATGGCCGCACTCGACGCGGACGCCGACGACACGTTGTCCGAGGAGGAGATCCGTGCCGCCCCGGCCGCGCTGCTCACGCTGGACGCCGATAGCAGCGGAAGCCTGAGTCGAGACGAACTCATGCCGCGATTCGGCGGCGGTCCGGGCGGCGGCCGCCAAGCGCGGCCCGGGGATCCGGGCGCGGGCACAAGACCCGGCAGGGGCGGCCCTGGGGGCGCGCCGGGCATCCCCCTGATTGCCGCCCTCGATGCAGACCGTGACGGGGAGATCGGACCGGAAGAGATCCGACAGGCGAAAGCGTCGCTGGCGAGTCTGGATGCCGATGGCAGCGGCAGCTTGACCAGCGACGAACTGCTGCCGAGATTCGGCGGGCGCGGCGGCCCGGGCAGGGGCCAAGGTCGGCCTCCGGTTGCGCTGCCCGTCGTGAATGTGCTCGACGCCAATGCTGATCGAGAGATCTCGGCTGCGGAACTGGCAGCGGCCAGTTCGGCCCTGCGCTCGCTGGACTCAGACGGTGACGGCCACGTTGGCGAAAACGAAATGCTGCCCGCAGCGGGCGCCTTCGGCGGACGCCAGCGCGGCGGCCCACGAGACCCCGGCGCTATGTTGCGCACTCTCCCAGTTGTCAACGCACTCGACGGCGATGGCAGCGGAGCGCTCGAACGGGCCGAGATCGAGGACGCGAGCAGAGCGCTGGCAACTCTGGACAGCGACGCCAGCGGCACGCTCTCCGCCAGCGAGTTCCTCCCAAGCCGGGGCGGCGGGGGTCGCGGCGGAGGCGGGTTCCGGGGCGGCCCGGGCGGTTTCGAAGAGGTCGCGGCAGAGCGCAAGCAGCCCCACGAACTGACGCCCGACGAGGGAGCGGCCACGATCCCCGACCGGGCAACTTTCGAGAAATTCTCCTACCAAGGCGAGCAGGTCCTGAGAGATTCCGGACTCCGCGGCCTCGAATTCGTCAAGTTCGTGATCACCGAAGCCATCTCCGACGAGCCGCAGATGTACTTCATGAACACCGAGAACTTCCGCGCCCACCCGCAATTCATGCGCTCCGTCGGCCTCGGCTTCGGCGGGCGCGGCGGCCAGTCCGGGACGATGCGCGGAGTATTGGTGTTCCGTCCGCTGCTGACCGCTCCCAACGGCGGCGCAGGCCTGTACACCTTCGAGTTCGAACCGAGGGACTCGTACCCGTTCGAGATGATCCGGCTCTCCCACGATCTCCTCACCGAGCACGCTCCGATCGTGGCCGGCCGGCTGGCGTACTACCCGCTACCTGCCGCTGTCGCTCGCTACGAGCAAGAGCGCGAGCAATACGAAGCCGCCGGCCTGGCGGTCTTCCGGGAGGAGGATCTGTTCGGTGGCATCGCCTATCTCCCGCTCAACGCAGCCGAGGGCTTCGGCTACTTGCGGCTGATGTCGCCCGAGGACCGCCCGCGGGCGCGAGACGTGGTGCTCTACGAGAGCCTTCCCAACGAGATGCCGCGCGTGGCCGGGATCATCACAAGCGTCCGGCAGACGCCGCTCTCTCACGTGAATCTGCGAGCCGTGCAGGATGGCGTGCCGAACGCGTATGTCAGGGGGGCATCTGAAAACCACGAGATCGTTGGCTTGCTCGGCAAGTACGTCCGCTACAACGTCACTCCCGATGGCTACCAACTCCGCGAGGCGACTGTTCAGGAAGTTGAGAGCCACTTCGCTAAGTTGCGTCCGAGCGAAGCGCTCGTTCCGAAACGCGATCTCGGCGTCAAGGGGATTCGCCCGCTGAGCGAGCTCGGCTTTGACGACGCTGCCAGCGTGGGCGTGAAGGCGGCCAACGTCGCCACCCTGGGCAGCCTGGACTTCCCGGCCGGCGTGGTGCCGGTAGGGTTCGCGATACCGTTCTATTTCTACGACCGCTTCATGCGCCACAACGGTCTCTACGAGCAGGCTGCGGCGATGTTCGCCGGGCCCGGGTTCGCAACCGACACCGGCGTTCGCGAAGAGGCGCTGCGACAGTTCCGCAAGGCGGTCCGTGCCGGGGAAATGCCCGGCTGGATGCTGGCCGACCTGCAGTCCATGCACGGGCGCTTCCCGGAGGGCCGCGCTATCCGTCTGCGCTCTAGCACAAACAACGAGGACCTGCCAGGCTTCAGTGGCGCCGGTTTGTACGACTCGTTCACCCACCACCCGGACGAGGGCCACATCTCCAAATCCGTCAAGCAGGTTTACGCCAGCCTCTGGAATTTCCGCGCCTACGAAGAACGCGCATTCTTCCGCATCGACCACATGGCGGCCGCGATGGGCGTGCTAGTCCACCCGAACTATTCGGGCGAGCGCGCCAACGGAGTCGCAGTCACGGAGGACATCGTGTACCAGACCGGTGGGGACGGCCGACCGCGAACGTACTATGTCAACGCCCAGGTCGGCGAGGACTTAGTCACGAACCCGGAAGGCGCGTCGATCCCGGAAGAATTGCTGCTCAGCACCCGCGGCGCCCGGGACGACCGGTTCATTCGCAGCTCCAACCGGACCCCTGACGGCAGTGTGATCCTCAACGACGAGCACCGCAACGAGCTGCGCGCCTACCTGCGCACGGTCCACGGCACGTTCCGCGATCTGTACCGAGTGGCTGCCGGCGAGCGGTTCGCCATGGAGATCGAGTTCAAGATCACTTCCGACGGGCGGCTGGCGGTCAAGCAAGCGCGTCCGTGGGTCTTCCACTAACGCCCGTGCGCGGGGGAGGGCCTATTCCGCCAAGCAAGCATCGATCTCGGCGGTGGCGACGCCGCCCTGCTTGATGAGGCGCCACTGCAACGCCGTGATATCGATGGTGGTGGACGCCGGTCCCTCGATGATGCCGCCATCGACGATCAAGCTGATGCGACCGTCCATGGTTCCGAGCACCTCAAAGCCGCCCCGACACGTGGGCTTGCCTGACACGTTTGCGCTGGTGGCGATTAGAGGCGTGCCGAATTCGGCCACCAGCCGCTTCGCCAGCGCAGATGCCGGGCGGCGAAGCGCCAGTCGGCCCGTGTTGCCGGTGACACGCAGGGGGACCTTGGAAGACGCCTGCACGATCAGAGTCAGCAGCCCCGGCCAGAACCGCCGCGCCAGCAGGTAGAAGCTCGAGGGCAGTTCGCCGGCGTACTCCACGGCCATCGCGACCGAGTCGACGAGGAGCGGCAGCGAGCGATGGGCCTCCCGTCCCTTGGCCTCGAACACCTGCGCCACCGCGTTGAGATTCAGCGGATCGGCCACCAGCACGTACAAGGCGTCACTCGGAATCGCGATCACTTCCCCGCTGCGCACCGCCCTGACCGCCGCCTCCACTACGGCATGGTCCGGATCCTCGGCCGAGGTTTCAATCAAGTGCGTAGTCAATCGAAAGTCTCACCCATGCTGCGAGCGCGGCCTACAAACAGAACCCGACTCCTTCGGGACCTGTGGCGACACCGTGCCCTCCACGACACTGGCGCCACTCTCCGATTTAAGCAGACCGTGTATCGATTTGGTGCTGAATTGCGAATTGTTGGCTGGGCTGGGGTACACTCGCCGCGACGATCTGTAGCGGTGATACTTGGCGCTGGGTGTTAGACCCTCGCCGGCAGCAGCAAGGAAAGGACTGAAAATGCGCCTGGCGTCAATTCTTCTGACGAACATTCCTCGGACCGGAGCAAGCGCCCGCTCGACACCGGTGGCGCGCTGCACGTGATCCGTGGCGGCTGGCAGCTGACCGGTCTCCAAGAGGCACGAACGGGCCAGTACTACGACATCACCTTGACGAACGCCTCTAGCGACTTGGGCACGCGCGTCGACACCTGAAGGCAGGATGTGACCGGCGAGCACCGCGTGTCGCAACCCGCAACGGACAAATGGTGCGAGCGCGCCACCTTCGAGATGCCGTCGGACGCGAATGGTGTTGCTTGTCTCCGCCAGCGGTGCCTTGAATCCAACCGGGCCGCAGCGCTTCGCCAAGAACGTCCCCATGAACGATGGGGCGACGGCCAAAGCCGCAGGTAGCCTTCACACACCATTCCGCGGTGTGATATCCCGCCGCTCAGTGGCCGGGTGCGTCAATAGCTGGTTCCCGGCGCTAGGTGACATCTGCCGCGATGATTGGAACGACCCCGAAGTTAACGGCAGCAGTGGAAGCATACTTCACTGACCTGTGACGAATTCGGGCGTCTGGCGGCGCAACCGGTGAGCGGTCGTTGTATGGGCCGCTGTCGAATCTCCTGACAGCGGTCGGCGCGACGCTCAGGCCGAAGGTGTTCTGCGTCCAAGAACTGGCCGAGCAGGGGGCCGGTCATCCAGATTTCGGCATCTACACAGCTGGACAGGTGCAGAAGGGTATGCCGCGCAAGGCGCAGGCACCGGAGCGCGGCGTGGTTGAGGTGAAATCCCAACGGGACGATGCATGGCTCACTGCCGAGGGCGAACAGACCGCCCGCTACTGGGAGCGCTATCGGCTGGTGCTGGTGACGAATACCCGCGACTTCGTGCTGGTGAGAACCAACGCAGACGGCAAGCGGACGAAGCTGGAAGGCTTCCGGCTCGCCGACAGCGAGGTCGAGTTCCGCCAACGCTTGGAGAAGCCCCGAGCGTTCGCACAAGAAGTGGGGGCGAGTCTGGGCGAGTATCTCTCACGCGCCCTATCTCACAGGACGGCACTGACAGATCCAAAGGATCTCGCTTGGCTGCTCGCTTCGTACGCGCGAGACAGCCTCGCACGCGTCAAGAAAGCGGGCGGCACACCACAGTTGTCTGCTGTGCGCTCGGCACTTGAAGCGGGGCTAGGCATCGAGTTCGAGGGGGAACGAGGTCGGCGCTTCTTCAGCTCGACACTGGTGCAAACGCTGTTCTACGGCATCTTCTCCGCTTGGGTGCTGTGGGCACGGACGGACGCCGCAAAGCCCGGACCAGGACCGCTGTTCAGCGACGGCGGCCACGACGCTCGCTTCCGGTGGCGCGAAGCTGTCTGGCATCTCCGCGCACCCGTGCTGCGAGCGCTATTTCGCCAGATCGCCGATCCGAGCCACTTGCATCCGTTGGGTCTGACGGAAGTACTGGACTGGACGGCAGCGGCTCTGGACCGGGTGGATCGCACCTCGTTTTTGGCCCGCCTCAACGAAGGCGAGGCGGTGCCTTATTTCTACGAACCATTCCTCGAAGCGTTCGATCCCGCCCTCCGGAAGCAACTCGGAGTCTGGTACACGCCCTCGGAAGTAGTTCGCTACATGGTGGCCCGCGTGGACCGGGCACTCAAGCACGAACTTGGTATCGCTGACGGGCTGGCGTCGGAGAGCGTGTACGTACTCGACCCGTGCTGTGGTACCGGAGCCTATCTGGCGGAAGTGCTGCGGCGGATCGCGGCCAATCTCGAGGGCCGCGGTCTCGGGGCGCTGACCGGTTCGCGCATCAAGCAGGCGGCGATGGAGCGTGTGTTCGGCTTCGAGATCATGCCAGCCCCTCTTGTAGTTGCCCACCTTCAGGTCGGTTTGACCATGCAAGATCTCGATGCGCCCTTGGCCGAGGACGGAACGGAGCGCGCGGGGGTGTACCTCACAAACGCGCTGACCGGTTGGGAAGCCGACTCGAACATCCGAACACCCTTCCCTGAGCTGGCAGAGGAGCGCGAGCACGCGGCGCACGTTTTGGCGCAACGTGCCGACCGTTGTCTGGAACTACAAGCTTGGCGGCTACCAAGTTCTCAAGAAATGGCTGTCATACCGAGAACATGTCGTGCTAGGCAGACATCTGAAGCCTGAAGAGGTACAGCACTTCACTGATACGGCACGACGAATCGCAGCGATTCTTTCGATGTCGTCTGATTGAGCATCCGGTTGGACTACATCCGTTGTCTCGCCGAAAGGTTGACGATGGAGTCAAGTCTTGGCGGTGGCAGTGCGCCGCCCTCGTCAGTCTGAGCGTGGCCGGATCACGCCTCGCGGAGGGGAGGCAGATAAAAACAAGTGCGAACCGCTTGGCACAGCCCGTTCCTGTCCGATGCGAGACGGAGCGTTGGCAGTCTCTCACAGCACCAACCGCAAACGCACGAGCCAACGCAGGTCGGCAAAGCCCCACAAGTTCCCTGACTGCTACCCTGTGCTTATGCCTGTTCCCGTCGAGGCTGTGCGGCGCGCGACCCGGCCTCCCGAAGTCCAGCTCGAGGAGTACCCCTTTTCCGACGGCCGGGTCCTGATGGAAACCGATCCGCATGCCAATTCCATCGTGGCCATGCGCAACCAACTGCAGTGGCATTTCGAGGCCCGGCCGGACGTCTATGTGGCTGGAAGCATGGCTGTGTTCTGGCGGCAGGGAGACCCCAGCGCGGTGGTGGCTCCAGACGTGTTCGTGGTAATCGGAACGGCGAAGGGGGACCGCCAGTCATACCGGACGTGGGACGAAGGCGGAATCGTGCCGGCGTTCGTAATCGAGGTGGCGTCAGGGTCCACTAGCCGCCGGGACGAGACCGGAAAGCGAGAAACGTACGAGCAGATGGGTGTGCGGGAATACTGGCGATTCGACCCGACCGAGAAGTGGATCGCGCAGGGCCTAGTGGGCTGGCGGCTGGCAGGCGGTCGCTACGAGCGTGTTCGGGAGGAAGCGGAGGGCGGCCGTTACCGCAGCGAGGCATTGGGGCTGGAGTTGCGGGCGGAGCGGTGGCTGCTGCGTTTCCGGGACCCGATCGTGGGGCGGGACTTGCTGACACATTCGGAGTTCGGCCGGGCGTTGCAAAACGCCGAGCGCGAACGTGATGCGGCGGAGCGAAGGGCCGAGACCGAAGCGGCATCGCGACTGCAGGCCGAACGAGAACGGGACGAGGCGAATCGACGCATCCAAGAACTCGAGGCGCGGCTGCGGCTGTCCAGATAGTCGTCAACCCTTCGGAGCGATCTCCGGTCAACCTGCGACCAACAGGGCGGAAGTCCCCAATTCCGAGCATGCGTTGAGTTCCGATTCCAATGGGCTTCCCTCTCAGCAGACGGGTTGGTTCGCGGGCTGGATCAGCAGCATTGGAGGGGCCGCTGATTCCATTCCTCATTCCCGGCAGCGCGGACAAGGAATCCAGCTTGGATCTGGGCGATCCGGTCTGTCTGAGCGCAGCCTCATCTGCTCCCTGACCTCCGAGATGAGGGCCATAATGGACCCAGTTGTGTTGAACCCAACTGTCTACCTAGAAACATCAGTTGTCAGCTATCTCACCGACCAGCCTTCTCAGGATGTCGCGACCGCGGCTTATCAGGAGATAACGCGAGAGTGGTGGAGGAGTGCTCCTAGCAGGTTCTCGCTTGTTGCGTCCGAACTAGTCGTAACCGAGGCTGCCTCAGGTGACAGCGATGCCGCACGCGCTCGTCTGGCGGCTCTCAGAACGATCCCGCTGGTCGACGTAACTGAGGAAGCCACCGAGCTGAGCCGAAAGTTGGTCGACCGCGGAGCCGTACCGCCCAGTGCCGCCGACGATGCCGCCCACATTGCCACTGCCGCTGCCACTGGAGTCGAGTATCTCGTCACATGGAACTTCCGCCACATAGCCAACGCGACCATGCGCCGACGGATTGAAGCTGTATGCCGATCGGCAGGTTACGATCCACCGGTCATTTGCACGCCTCGTGAGCTTATGGAAACTGCCCACTCAGGCTCAACAGGCCTGGTCATGCAGGGAACAAGGACTGATCCGATCATTGGTGAGATCCACTCCATTCGCAATCAGCACGCAGCCCGATTCGGTTACGATGTCGATGCGATTCTCGAGGACATTCGAGCTAGGCTAGAGTCGTCTGGGCGTGAGTATCTCCAGCTACCGGCTCGCCGAGTCGTGCGCTCACGTTAACGCCGGATCAGTCGATGACTCTGGAGAAAAGCAACCGTGCGTTCTTCACCGATCATGACCGTCAATAGACTTGCGATCCCGCTCGACATCCTCGAACCACTCTTCCAAGCAGGCCAGCATCCGGCGCACGCGCTCCGGGTGTTCGGACGCAACATCGCGCTGCTCTCCTGGATCGGACGATAGGTCGTAGAGTTCTGGAGGCTCCGGCTGCTGAGGCTTCAGGTTCGGCACGGGCAGCGCCGTCCGCACGCTCGCGGGATTCTCTTTGTGCTTGATATCGGCCTCCACGAAGGCCGCCGTGCGCGCGCGATCCTCATCGGACACACAGAGCTCGTCGCTAAAGAAGCGCGTGCCGCGGATCATGGGCCGGACTAGTTTCCAATTCCCGTCGCGCATGGCAGCGTTGGTGCCGATGTCGGGCCAGTAAAAGTTCCATTGCCAGAACTGACGCGGCTCGGCTGACATCGGCCTCCCGGCGAGCAGGGGTGCCAAGTCGCAACCGTCCAGCGCTGGTCCGGGCGGCCGCTCCACGCCCGCTAGCGAGAGCAGCGTCGGCATCCAGTCCGTGAAGTGCGCCAGTTCGTCGGCAATGCGCCCGCCCGGCACGTGTCCCGGCCAGCGCAGCACCATCGGAACGCGAATGCCGCCCTCGTAAATCCAGCCCTTGCTGCCGCGCAATCCGCCGTTGTAGCGCTCGTTGAAGGTCGGCTCGCCTGCTTCAAGCATGTAGGGGGGGTTGAAAAACGCGGGTCCGTTGTCGCTGGTGAACGCCACGATAGTGTTCTCGGCAAGGCCCGCCTCGTGCACCGTATCGAGGATTCGCCCGATCCCAGCATCCATGCGCTCGATCATGGCGTAAGTCGTCGCGACGATGCGGTTTAGGCCCCGCTCGCGGTAGGGGGCGATCCACTCGTCGCGGGCCTGGAAGGGCGAATGCGGGGCGCTATAGGGCAGATACAGGAAGAACGGATCGTTCGGATGGCGTCGGATGAAGTCTTCGGCCTCATTCGTCAGCAGGTCCGTCAAATAGGTCCCGTCAGAGGGTGCGATGCTGTCGTTGCGACGCAGGTGGTAGCGGTAGTAGTCCGTCCAGCCGCCACAGAATCCGGTGAACTCGCCAAAGCCGCGCGCGTTGGGCTCGAAGCGGCGATCGAACGTGCCGTTGTGCCACTTGCCGACCAAGCTCGTCGCGTAACCGGCGGAAAGGAACGCGTCCGCCAAGGTCACTTCGCGAAGAGCGATTCGATCAAGGCCGTGGATTTCGTGCTGCGTGATCGCCCCCGTCCTATGTGGATAGCGCCCGGTGAGCAGGGCGGCTCGGGCCGGGGCGCAGATCGGCGAGGCCGAATAGTGCTGGCGGAAGCAGGTGCCCTCGGCCACCAGCCGGTCCAGATGCGGCGTGCGCACCGTTCCATCGCCGAAGCAACCGAAGTCACCGTAGCCCATGTCATCGGCCACGATGAGAATCACGTTCGGGCGTGTAGAAGCCATATGCGGTTGGAAGCCAAGGCCTTCGGGAATCGAATTCGCCGATGTGACGGGTATCATAGTCGAACTGATCCCAAGGAGCTTCGACATGCCAGACCCCGTCTCCAACCGCCGCAATTTCATCGGCGCCGCCGCAGGGAGCCTCCTGCTCGTCCCAGGAGCGCGCCCGGCCGCGCAAACCCGCCGTGTCGGCATTGTCGGGCCGGGCTGGTACGGCAAGATCGACCTGTTCCGGCTGATCCAGGTCGAGCCGGTGGAAGTGGTCGGAATGTGCGATGTCGACAGCAAGATGCTCAAGGCGGCGGCCGAGATGACGGCCACCCGCCAGAAGTCCGGCAAGACGCCCCGCACCTACTCCGACTACCGCGAAATGCTGCGGGAGGAGGAGCCGGACCTGGTCTTGGTAGCGACACCCGATCACTGGCACGCCCTGCCCATGATCGCGGCCTGCCAGGCCGGCGCCGACGTCTACTGCCAAAAGCCCATCGGCGTCGATATCCGCGAGGGCCAAGCGATGCTCGCAGCCGCGCGCAAGCACGATCGCGTGGTGCAGATCGGATTGCAGCGCCGCTCGACGCCGCACCTGGTCGAAGCCAAGAAGCGGATCGTAGAAGACGGCTTGCTGGGCGAAATCGGGCATGCCGAGGTCTGCTGCTACTACCACATGCGAGCGCGCGGAAACCCTGCCGACGCCCAGCCCCCGGCCCATCTCGACTATGAGATGTGGACGGGCCCGGCCCCGATGCGCCCGTACAACGAGCTCGTCCACCCGCGCCGCTGGCGGGCGTTCATGGAATACGGCAACGGCATCATGGGCGACATGTGCGTCCATATGCTCGATGCCGTGCGTTGGATGACCGGGCTGGGCTGGCCCCAGCGCGTGTCCTCGAGCGGCGGCATCCAGATCCAGAAGGCCAGCAAGGCCAACATCGCCGACTCGCAAGTCGCGACGTTCGAATACGACCAGTTCCCCGTGGTCTGGACTCACCGCAGCTGGGGCACCGCTCCCGACCCGGGCTATCCCTGGGCGTTCTTCATCTACGGTTCCAAGGGCACGCTGAAAGGCAGCGTCCACGGCTGGGACTTCGTCCCGGTCGACAAGAACGCCAAGGCGCTGCAAGGTCGCAACAAGACCGAGGTTGACCAGTACCCCGAGGACAAGACCGAGCCCGATCTGGAGCTCCACTCGGCACATGCGGTGCGCTACCACATGAAGGACTGGCTACATGCGGTCAACGAGCGCTCGCGGCCGGTAGCCGACATCGAGGAGGGGCACAAGTCCACGACGGCTTGCATCCTTGCCAATATGGCCATGCAACTCGGGCGCTCGTTGGAGTGGGATGCCGAGCGAGGCGAGGTAAGGAACGACAGCGAGGCTAACAGACTGCTCGCCCGGCCATACCGGAGTCCTTGGGAGCACCCCGACCCAGCCAACGTCTGAGAACTGAATCTGGCGGCTGCTGTCACATCGCACCGCCGGCACCAGATCCGGATCGACAATCGCCTCGTTGCGCGGCGACCCGAAGCTAACGCCCGCGGTCAGTCTGGGCAAGCTCGCTCGGCACTCACGCTCAGGTGCCGCCCGGCGAAAGGCGGCAGGACCCTTGGGGCATGTGGGGCGATTCTCAGCGCCAACGGGACGTTTTGCGGCAGGTGCGGGGCGGATTTGCTAGAATCCCATGTCAACGCTGCAAGTCAGCGGTCTGTGGAACAAGAGAGGTCTACCCAACATGAAAGTATCAGTCGCAATCGTGCTCGCCTGCCTGGCTCTGCCCCTGGCAGCCGAAGACATGAGCTTCTTCATCACGAGCAAAGGGCCGGGTGACGGTGCCAACCTCGGCGGACTTGCAGGTGCCGACGCCCATTGCCAATCGCTGGCCGAGGCCGTCGGCGCCGGTGGCAAGACCTGGCGCGCCTACCTGAGTGCGGCAGCAATGGACGGCAAGCCGGCCGTCAACGCTCGCGACCGGATCGGGGCCGGGCCTTGGTTCAACGCCAAGGGAGTCCAAGTCGCAGGCAACCTCGACGAACTCCATTACTCGAATGTCGGGCTCGGCAAGGAAGGCTCGCTCAACGAGATGGGCGGGGTGGTCAACGGCCGCGGAGACTCGCCGAACCAGCACGACATCTTGACCGGGTCGCAGCTGGACGGCACGGCGTTCTCCGACGGTGCCGACCACACGTGTGGCAACTGGACCAAGAACGGAGAGGGCAGCGCCCAGGTCGGACACCATGACCGCACTGGCGGGGGACAGGTCCCGTCCTCTTGGAACTCGGCCCACGGTTCCCGCGGTTGCAGCCAGGCCAACCTCGTGGCCACCGGTGGCAACGGGTACTTCTACTGCTTCGCCACCGACTGAGCGTCAGGACATCTTGGATTCGACCGCGCCGGCACACCGCCGCGCGTGATCGGGGTGCCAACCCAAGCGCTCGCCCGCGCTACAATCCGCTGGTGCGCGTAAGGCTGCTGCCCTCGCTCGGCTTGGCCGTCCTGCTCTCGCCGCTGGCTGCGGAAGAGTGGCAATATTACGGCAACGATCCGGGCGGCACCCGCTATTCCTCGTTGGATCAGATCACGCGCGACAACGTCGACCGATTGGAAGTCGCGTGGGAGTTTGACTCCGAGGATTTCACGGACGGCCTCAGCGGCACGCCGACGCGATCCGCCTTCGAAGCGACGCCGTTAATGATCGGCGGCACGCTGTACCTGCCGACGCCGATGGATCGCCTGCTGGCACTGGACGCCGCCTCCGGGCGCAAGCTGTGGGAGTTTGACTCGAGACTGGATAAGACGCGCCGCTTCAACCTGTTCGTAAACCGCGGCCTCGGCTACTGGAAGCAAGGCGACACCGAGCGTCTGCTGCTCAGCGGCCAGACGGGCTCGCTGTTCTCGATTGACCGCAAGACCGGCAGTCTCGATCCCGGCTTCGGCAATGACGGCGTCTTGAGAGCCGCCCCAGCCGAGTTCCCAGAGGGCGCTGCCAGTCGCTACGGGCTGACATCGCCGGTCTCCCAGTGCGCCGGCACACTGATCGTCGGCGGTCTCGTCACGGACGGGATGCCGCGCGGCCCCAGCGGTGAC
Organism: Bryobacterales bacterium; assembly: GCA_028819215.1. Classification (GTDB taxonomy): domain Bacteria; phylum Acidobacteriota; class Terriglobia; order Bryobacterales; family UBA6623; genus VXMF01. The sequence continues at coordinate 57,934 of JAPPMG010000040.1, read as the reverse complement.
GTGCGCGGCTATGACATCCACACCGGACAGCTGCGCTGGCGCTTTCATACGGTTCCCCGCCCGGGCGAGTTCGGCCACGAAACCTGGGGTGGCGACTCCTGGGAGGGGCGCGGCGGGACCAACCTGTGGACCATGGCGAGCGTAGACGAGGAACTTGAGCTGGCGTACGTGCCGCTCGGATCTCCTTCGTATGACTACTACGGAGGCGACCGCCCCGGGGCGAACTTGTTCGGCAACAGCCTGGTCGCGCTCGACTGCCGGACCGGCAGCCGTCGCTGGCATTTCCAGACCATCCACCACGATCTCTGGGACTGGGACCTGCCCTCGCAGCCCTCGCTCGTCGAGATCGTGCGCGACGGCAGGCCGGTGAAGGCCGTGACCCTCGCTACCAAGACCGGTTTCCTGTTCGTGTTCGACCGCGCTACGGGCGAGCCGCTGTTCGAGATCGAAGAGCACGCCGTGCCGGCCGGGGATCTGCCGGGAGAGTACTACCATCCAACGCAGCCCAGGCCCGTGCGTCCCAAGGCGTTCATCCGTCAGTCGATGCGCCCCGACGAAGTCACCTCGGTCACCGAAGAGTCCCGCGCCGAATGCTTGGAAATGCTCGAAGGCGCCTCCATCGAGGGCCCGTTGTTCCGTCCGCGCCTGAGACGCAAGACCGTGTTCTTCCCCGGCACCAACGGCGGAACGAACTGGGGCGGCGGGGCGTTCGATCCCGAAACGGACACGTTCTACATCAATTCGATGGACGTCGGCTCGCTGGCGGCCATGCTTCCCAGAGGCGAGGACTCCGAGGTCCCCTGGCGTAGCAGGGCGGTGCCGCAGGGGCGCTTTTGGGACTCCAACCTGTACCCCTGCCAGCAGCCGCCCTGGGGGCACTTGACAGCGATTGACCTCAACACCGGCGAGTTCCGCTGGCAGGTCGTGCTCGGCGAGTACGACGAATTGACCCGGCTGGGCGTCCCCCCGACAGGCGCCTCAAACCTAGGTGGCCCGATCGTCACCAAGGGCGGTCTGGTGTTCATTGCCGCGACCAACGACAAGCGGCTCCGGGCCTTCGACAAGGCCAGCGGCGAGTTGCTGTGGCAGTACCGCCTTCCCGCCAGCGCTCACGCAACGCCGATGACGTACATGGTGGACGGCAGACAGTACCTGGCAATCGCGGTGGGCGGCGGCAACAAGTACAACCCGGGCAGTTTCATGGCAAGGGTCATGGCGTTCCGGCTGCCCGACCCCCCGTAGGCAGACAAGCTGCCGCGGACGTTCAATCGCCCGTTCCGAGAGGCGCACTCGGCCTCCCCGGCCACACCCGCAACATTCCGGCAACGGCTCGTAGCGAGGTCCAGACCACGAACGACCACCACACGGCGTTCAGCGCCCATGGCGAAGAGGCGTCGGCCCAGGCGATGACCGCTCCGCCTACCACCAGGGCGGCGAGCACGACATTGCGCAGGAAACGAAAGTCCCCGGTGCCGAAATGCACCCCGTCCGTGCCGAAGGTCAGCCCGCTGATCGGCTGGCAGGCCGCCGCGATTCGCCAAGGAGTGGCGAACAGCGCCGCTGCCGAGGCCGGGATGTAGAGCCGCAGCATCCAAGGCTCCGCTACGAGCATGACCCCGCCCAAGGCCACTCCGGTGGCCAGCGACCACTGGCACACCACCCGCGCCACGTCCCGGCCCGCGCTCCGGTCAGCGTTTCCGAGAAAGTAGGCGATCAGGCTTTGCCCGAGGATCGCGAAGGAGTCAAGAAACAGCGCATTGAAGAACCAAACGCTGCGAATCACCTGGTGGACAGCTCCGGCACCCACGCCGATCAGCGTGGCCTTGCGAGTGCCCAAGATCAGAAACGCGTTCAGGGAGACGGCCCGAAAGACCAGATGCACGCCGGCCGAGAGCAACTCGCGGATTGGGTGCAGGTCAAGGGCATCCGGCCGGCCCAGCCTCCGAAAGGCCACCGCGATAGCCCAAGCGGCTCCGACCCAGTGGCTGATCGCACTGGCAAGCGCCGCTCCCGCGACTCCCATCGCAGGCAGCCCTGCCATCCCGAAGATCAACAACGGATCCAACACGACGTTCAGCGCATTCATGCCTCCGGCCACCAGCAGCGGAGTGCGCATGTCTTGAGCGCCTCTCAGCGCGCCAAATGCCGCGAAGCTGGCCAATAGAGCCGGCGCCCCGACGAAACGCCAGAGCAGGTAGTCGACCGTCAGGTCCTGCACTTCTCCTTCTGCACCCATGGCGCGAGCGATGCTCTCGGAAAACGCCAAGCCAACGGCCGCCGCGGCGGCGCCCATGAGCAGCGCCACTAGGACGGCCACCAAGCACATGCGGGCGGCGCCGCGACCAGGCGAACCAGCTCGCGCCTCTTCCCCGCAAAGGGTTGCGACCTTGGTTTGCGTCGCCACGCCCAAGAAGCTGAACGACCAAAACACCGTCGAGAGAACCATCGTCCCGACTCCCAGAGCGGCCAGAGCCTCGGCTCCGAGCCGCGCGACGAACGCGGTGTCGATCAAACCAGTGAGCGGTTCGGCCAAGAGGGAGCCGAGAATCGGCAGGCTCTGCGCCAGCACGGTGAGGTGCGGACGCGCCACGAAGGGATGGACCGTCTGCAAGCCCCATTCTTGCAAGGGCTTCGGACCCCGTGGGAGAATGGCTCTCACTGCGTGCCCGGGATCGTCTACCTACACGGCTTTTGCTCGAGCGCCAAGTCCGCCAAGGGGGTGCGCTTGGCCGAGCGATTCGCGGAAATCGGCGTTCCCGTGACAGTGCCGGAACTGGATCGCGGCGACTTCCGGAACACGACCCTGACGCAGCAGCTCGGCCTGATCTCGCATCTGACCGACGAACAGCGTCCGGACATGCTTGTCGGCTCGAGCCTCGGCGGCTACCTCGCGGCGCTGCATGCGGCGCGCGTTCCTGACTGCGTGCCGCTGGTGGTCTTGCTAGCGCCGGCTTTCGACTTCGCGAACCAGCTCGGCCAGAGCCTCGGGGCGGCGACACAGACGTGGCGGACCGTAGGCCAGCACGAGTTCTTCCACTACCGGACGGGGCGCGACGAGGCCCTGGGGTGGGGCTTCCTGGAGGATGCCCGGCATTACGAACCGTTCCCCGACGTGCAGACTCCGACCCGAATCTTGCACGGCCGGCACGACGAGAGCGTTCCGGCGACGCTGTCCGAGCGGTTCGCCCGCTCGCGAACGAACGTCGACTTGGAACTGCTCGACACTGACCACCAGATGCTGGACAAGACCGGCGAGATCTGGTCCAGAGTCAAGCGCTTCCACAGCGAAGCGCTGGCAATGCGCGGCTAGGCGTCGTAGCCTTGGCGCAGAAAGTTCGCCAGCAGCTGCTTGCCGCACGAAGTCAGGATGGATTCCGGATGAAACTGCACGCCTTCGACCGGCAGGCTGCGATGCCGCACGCCCATGATGACGCCGTCATCGGTCCAAGCCGAGATTTCCAGCTCCTTCGGCAGCGATTCGCGTTCAATGATCAGGGAGTGGTAGCGAGTTGCGACGAAGTCCTGCTCCAAGCCGGCGAAAACGGACCGGCCATCGTGCTTGACCAAGCTCGTCTTGCCGTGCATCAAGGCAGGCGCGCGGATGACCTTGCCTCCAAACGCCTCGCCGATCGACTGGTGGCCTAGGCAAACTCCCAGGATCGGCACCTCTCCGGCCATCTCTTGGATCAACTCAACGGAAATCCCGGCCTCCGTCGGCGTGCACGGGCCGGGCGAGACGAGTATTCGCTCCGGTCTCAGCGCCCGAATCTCGCGCACCGTCACTTCGTCGTTGCGCCTGACCACTAGCGACGCTCCGAGTTCGCCGAGGTACTGCACCAGGTTGAAAGTGAACGAGTCGTAATTGTCAACGACGAAGATCATCGCTTTTCCTATTCTCACCTGTCCGGCGCCGACGCTCTCGCGCGAGCCGCGCAGGCATGTGACGGCGCTGCGCGGCAGGCCATGCCCGATGACGCGACTGGGTTTGCGGCTTGGCGAGTCCAATGACTGGAACTGCGTTACGCACCGAAAGCGTGGCCCCTCGCAGCCTGCGCGCGCGCACTTCCCCTAAGGGGCATCGGCGAGTTGATCTAGCGCAGCCTCGGGACCCGCATCAAGGCGAGTCCAGCGCCGGCGGGAAAAATCAGGCAAACTTCTATCGGACCGGCTCGAGCGGCGACCCGCGCCGCCCGCCGATCAGAGAGAATACTTGGAGTCCGCCATGAATCGCAGAACCTTCGTTACCGCAACGACCCTAGGCGCCGCCAGCAGCGCCTGCTCTTCGGAGCCCGAAGCCGCCCCAGCAGCCCTTCCGCCGATGCGCATGCATGTTGGGGCGCAGCGGAGCCCCACGAACATCGAGATGTTGCAATTTCTCAAGCGCCACGGCGTGGACCATTGTTGCGGATACCCGCCACATCCAGGCGAGCGCGGTCATTGGTCGGTAGAGGATCTTGTCAAGACACGCGAACTGTGCGAATCCGAGGGTGTCGCGCTCGATATGGTCGCCCTCCCCTTCCTCGCCTCATCTCACATCGACCGCGAGAGCCGGGGCGCGATCATGCTGGGCGAGTCTCCGCAGCGCGACCGCGACATCGACGACATCCACAAGATGATCGAGGGCTGCGCGAGCGCCGGAATCCCGGCCTTCAAGTACAACATGAGCATCTTGGGCGTGCTTCGAACCGAGCCCACGCCCGGACGAGGCGGCTCCCGCTATTCGACTTGGCGGTTAGACGAGGCCGTGGCCGACCCGCCCCTCACACGGGCGGGCCGTGTCGACGAGGACACCGCCTGGGAGCGCATCACCTACTTCCTCGACAGGGTGATTCCGGTCGCGAATGAGTTCGGCATTCGCGCCGCGTGCCACCCGCACGATCCGGGCGTCCCACCAGACGGCTACCAAGGCGTGGCCCGCGTGCTCGGCACGCCCGAGGGGCTGTACAGATTCATGGGGATTCAAGAGAGCCCCTATCACGGGTTCAACCTCTGCCTCGGCACGACCTCTGAGATGCTCCAAGACCCGGCTACGCAGATTCACGATGTGATCCGCCGCATCGGCGCAGCCAAGAAGATCTTCAACATTCACTTCCGCAACATCGTGGGCAAGCGCGACAGCTTCCAAGAGGTCTATCCCGACGAGGGGGACCTGAACATGGTCGAGGTCGCGCGCACGCTGTGGGATGTCGACTACCCCTACATGTTGATGCCCGACCACATGCCCCGGCATGACGACGACCCGAACGGCCGCCAAGGCTTCGCGTACGGGTTCGGCTACATCAAGGGGCTGCTGCAGGCTCTGCGGGAGTCTGCCTGAGTCGGATTATCCGGCGGCCTGACGACCCCGGCAAGACAGGCGTCGCTTCGGAGATCTGCAAGCGAGCCGCCGACTCCGCGTCTTCAGAAGTGATACCGCAGTCCAATCTGCGCCTGAAGCGGACCGGTGCCATAGACCTGCTGGTTGTTGCGGTCATATGCGCCGGTCGCATCGCGCAGGCGCTGGAACGAGGCCGCCGGGCCGATTACTGCGCCAGTTGCTAGGTCCAGTCCCGGACCGTAGATCGAGTTGAAGCTGCCGTACTCGACGTTTGCCGCGTTGAAGGCGTTGAACAGCTCGAGCGAGAGTTCCATGCGCGACCGCTCCGAGAAGCGAAACTCCCGCAAGATGCGCATGTCCCAGTTGCTCATTGCGCGGTTTCGGAAGGAGTTTCGGCCGAAGTACTTTCCGGGTGATTCCAATGCCCGGTCATGGGCGATGCGATCCCCGTTCAGGTCCTGTCCTGCGAGCGGATTCAGCGGTGGCGCGCTCGTGGCGCGGACGATTGCCGCCCACGAGAAGCCCAGTGGCAGCGCAACTGTGGCATGAGCCGTCAGCTGGTGGCGCATGTCTAGGCCACCGGGGCCCCAAGCATCCTCGGGACGGCCGTTGTCGGTGTAGCGCGGCTCCCAGAAATAGCCGTCGTTGACATCGCTCGTGAGCGCCTTGGCATAGGTGTAGTGCGCTGCAAACAGCAAGCGCTTGCCCCGATGCTTCCAATTCGCGGTCATGCCGTCATAGTTGGCTCGCCCGATGGATTCGATGACCCCCAACGTGCCCACTTCGGGTGCGGGCCTGTTAGAAGTGTCGTAGAACGGTATCCGGGCCGGATCATCTGGGCGCGCAACGGCCGGCATCAGGTTGTAGTTCCTCATGCCATGCAGGCGGGTTGCCCGGTAGCGCATCCACTGCAAGCCAATCACCGAAGCATCGGTCAACTCGTATTCAAAGGCGAGCGTGTACTTGATCGATCGAGGGTTGCGGAAGTCCGGGCTGACCGTCTGGGGGGTCGCTCCGGCGTACCTGTCGCCATCGAGCACGCGGGCGACTTCGTCCCGGGAGAACACCGGCAACTCGGCCAGCGGGTACTGGTTCAGGTCGATCCCCGCGGCCAAGAACTGCCGGTATACCGTTGCATGCGTGGTCGGCAGTGCAACCGGGAGATTGAACGCCGGTTCGCGAAATGCCTTCGTCGACGCGTTGAAGAAGACGGGTGGCGTAATCGCGTGGAATATGCCCGCGCTACCCCGAAGCACGAACCTGCGTGACAGGCCCCGGTGACTGTAGGCGAAGCCCAGGCGCGGCATCCACTGACCGAGGTCGTCGGGGAGAGAGCGCGGCGAGACGGCTCCGAACGAGAAGTTGGCCCGGCTCACGCGCTCGATCAGCAAGTCGTTGCCGACTTCGGGGGTCTGATTGAATTGCCCTGCCCAGCGGAATCCCATGTCCAGCGTCAGGCCCGGAGCCGCCCGCCAAGAGTCTTGGAAATATAGCGCGGCGTGCCCCAAGCGTTGCTGTCCTAGAGTGTTGCCCGCTTGGCGGAGGAAGATGCCGGGTGCGTCAAAGCGGTTGGGAATCGACCCCCCGGGCGTCAAGATGTCGAGGATTTCGTCTGGATCTGAGCTGAAGGGCGTGAAGAAGCCGAACTGGGCGAATCCAAACTGATCATCGATCCAGACGCGGTCGATCTCGCCGCCGAACTTGATGCCGTGCTCTCCTCGGTTGACCATCAGGCTGTTGGTGAGCTTGGGACGGATGTCGGATTCAGTCGTGGGCAGGATGAACGAACCGCCGAAATCACCGATGGCCGTGGATATCAGCGGGCCTTCCGCGTTGGGCAGGCGCGGTCGCTCTTCGCGCGTGATCGTGAAGCGCAGCTGATTGACCACGCTCGGCGACAACAGGCTGGTTAGCTGCGACGTGAAGAAGTGGATCGAGTCCCGCTCGGTCCCGTTGGAACTCAGCGCGCTGGTGGTCCGAGCTTGTACGGGACCCTCGTTGGTAGCGGCGTTTCTCCCGTCGGCATTGCTGAAGTTGTAGCGGACCATGAACTTGCCGCCACCCGAGAAGTGGTAGTCCAGCCGCGGCGTGAGCGCTAACGCATCGTTAGTGGCCTCGAACCCGGTTTCAAGGCTCTTGTAGTAGTCGTACGCCTCCGGGCCGCGCTCCCGGTCGGCGGATGCGAGCAGAGGGAATTCGACGTATCGCGGGCTCACGCTTGCCTGACGCTCGATGGCAAAGAACCAAAACGCTCGGTCGGCCCGGATCGGTCCTCCCAGCGAGCCCCCGAACTGCTGGAGCTTCTCCAGCACTTTGGCTCCGAAGGGATCGGCGCGCCCGAGCCGTGGATGGCGGATCTGGTAGAACGCGTCGCCGTGCAGCTCGCTGCCGCCGGACTTGGTCGAAACGTTGACGACGCCCGAAATCGTGCGCCCGTACTCGGCCGTGAAGCCTGATGTGACCGCTTGAAACTCCTGCACGGCGCTCTGCGGGACGGTGATGACCTTGCTGGCCCGCTCCCCGCCCTGGATGCCGCCGAAGAACGACTGGTTATAGTCAGAGCCATCAACCATGACGTTGGTGTAGATCCCGCGCATGGCTGCAAAGGACAGTTGGCCGCTGGCTCGCGAGACCTGCACGCTCGGCGTCAGCAGGGCGAAGTCGTGGAACCTGCGGCCATTGATCGGCAGCTCGTTGAACGTCTGGCTGGCCACCGTGTTGCTGGACGCCGGAAGCATCGCGTCAAGCATTGACGCCGAAACCTCGACTTGGACATAGGTGGCCTCAAGCGCCAGCTCCAGATCCACCTGCACTGCGCTGCCGACTCTGACAGTGATGCCATCGGCCGTGGTCGGCGCGAAATCGGGACTCGCGGCGGTCACCAAGTACTCTCCGGGCGCGAGCGAACCGGCTTGGAACCAGCCGGTGATGTCAGAGCGGACGGTGCGCTCCAACCCACTCGCGAGGGCGGTGACGGCCACCTCGGCATCTGGGATCGGCCTGGAGTCAGGACCGCTCACCCGGCCGACGATACGGCCGAGGTTAGCGTCGAATTGCGCCGCGAGCCGACCAACGGGCGCTACCAGTGCCAAGAGCAGGCATGCTGCCAGCGCAGTGGTCAGCAAGCGGGGCCAGGGGCGCGGGACGCCCTGATCATGCCCCCGTTCGGCGCTTTGCCCCGGCATTACAGAATTCTACCGGAAGGCCAAAGCCTAACTGAGGGCAGTTCATTCCTAGATACGCTCAGGGCTCGGCAGCGTTGGGCTGGCAGGGAAGGCTGCCCGTAGAACTCGCGGCTTGCGCGGGACTGGCCGATCCCCAACGACAGCCTGCGCTTGCGAGCGCTAGATCGCGAACACCAGCGGTTTCTTGGCCGTCGAGGCGGCCACTGTGATGTCCAGCGGGCGACTGAAGTTGACGTGGTAGCCGCCGTGCAGCGGATTGTGCCGGCTCGGCTGGATCTCACCCGAGGCAGACACGGCGCGGGCCAACAAGCTGTACGCCCCTTCTCCGGGTGGCTCCCATGCGAACTGCCAGCGCGTCCAGCTGTAGCGATGGCGGGGCCCGATCAGTTCCGCTCGCCGCCAAGAATCGCCACCATCGCAACTCAGCTCCACCGCCGCGACGGCCTCCGGGCCTGCCCATGCGATGCCCTCGACCAGCCTCGTCCCGGGCGCGACGCAATCTCCCTGTCGCGGGCGAATGATCTCAGACTTCGGCAGCATCATTCCCACCACATCCTCGCTAATGCCGCGCGCTGTCTTGCGCCGGACCGTGTACTTGACGCTCTGAAAGAAGCCACGAAACGGCTTGTCGACCACCCGCAGGGCGCGCAGCCACTTCACCGAAGCCACGCCATACCAGCCAGGCACCACGAGTCTCGCCGGAAACCCGTGCTCGGCTGCCAAGGGATCGCCATTCATCCTCAACGCGATCAGCGTGTCGGGATGCAGGGCCATGTCCAGCGGCAGGCTCCGCGCGAAACGCACCGCTCCTTCGGACCCGCCTTCGACACCGCTGTCCGCGCCTTCAAAGACCACTTCTAGCGCGCCGTCTTCGATTCCGGCCGATTCCAAGAGCAGCCTCGCCTGGACACCGCCCCACTCGGCGTTGCCGACCGCGCCGGCTCCCCACTGGACGCCCGGCACCGTGCCCTCCAGAAACGACCTGCCATTGCCAGCGCACTCGAGAGTGGCCACCAAGCTAGCCTGCGGCATCTGCTCGAGATCGCCCTGAGTCAGCTGAATCTCGCGCTCGACGCGGCCGCTTATGCCGAGTGTCCAGCCGTCGGGCTCGAGCTCCGGGCTCTCGAAGTGATTGCGGACATAGAAGCTCTCGTTCGGCGTGATCCAGTTGCTGAGAGCGTCCACCGGTGTCTCGCTGTTCTCTGGAGACCTTGTGACGACCCGGCGAGCGCTTGCTGGCATGGCCCCATCATACACGCGCATCCTATTGATTGCACGTGGGTTAATCACCGTATTGTTGATCGGGATTGTGGGAGAATCGACGTTGGAATGCGCGGGGCCGCCCGAATTGGGTACAGAGACGGCGGGCAATGCTGTGCCAGGGGCTCGCCGCCAGCTCAAGCCGCGGCTTCCCAAGCCCGGGCTTGGCCTAGAGGGTCTCCCAGAGGGCGCGGACCGGAACTGCGTACATCGAGTCGCCGAATCCGGCGCTGATCTCTACGTCGTAGAGCACGACGCCAGAGGCAAAGCGGCCGCCTGCGGCAACTTTGAGGTTGCGCAACCCGCGGAAGTCCGCCGGATGCACGGGAGCCGCGGCCTTGACTTCCACTCCCGCCACCAAGCTAGTGCCCTGCTCGATGACATGGTCAACTTCAACCCCGTCCCGATCACGGTAGTGAAAGAACGAATACGGCCCTTCCAAGCAGCTCGCCTGTCTGAGCAGTTCTTGGTAGACGAATGTTTCCAGCAGTTGGCCGAGCAGGGTGCGGTCCGCAGCGAACCCGGGCGCATCGACGCCGATCAACGCGCAAGCAAGGCCGGTATCTCCCATGTGCATCTTGGGCGATTTGACGATACGGCTAAGGCGATTGCTGTGCCACGGCGAGACCCTCTCCACCAAGAACAGCCTCTCCAGCAGCGTGAAGTATGCGTGGATCGTGTTCCTGCTGACATGGAATGGTGCAGCGAGACTGGCCAGATTGAAGAGACTGGCGGTGTGTGTCGCGACCGCAGCGATCAGCCTCGGCATCGTCTCCAAGGACCGAATGCTGGCTAGGTCGCGCACATCGCGCTGGATCAAGTTCTCGATGAAATCGAGATACCGAGTGGCCCGGCGGCGGCCCGCCAGCCTCTCGAGAGCGGCTGGATAGCCACCCGCCACGATGCGCTCAGCCAGCCCGCCTGCCAAGCGTTCTGCCCGGCGCGTCCCGAATCCGCCAGCAAACACCGTCGGGATGAAGTCCGACGGCTCTCCCTGCACGATCTCGCACTGGGAGAGTATCACGCGGGCCGGGAGTTCCCCCACAAACCCGACTGGGTCGCTCTGTGCGGTACGCCTAGCATTGTCATCGTCGAAGCTGATATAGGCGTACTCCCGGGGTCTTCCGATCTCCTGCGCGAAGGTGGTCTTGCCACCCTGTCAGGGACCCTGAATGAGCGTCACCGGAGAGTCATCCAGAGCCTCTGTCAACAGTGTTTCGGCGTGGCGCGGATCGATGGCAGTTTGTTGCACGACAAAGAGCTATATGAGTTCAGCAGTCTAGCTTGCCATTCGGCAGATCGTCACCAGGCGACCGCGACCTAGGTTGAGCAAGATGGCTCACATTGGGCTGCTATGATCCCCGCATGGAGCCGACTCGGCCGCCGCAACTGGTAATCGTCGGGCGGCAGAACGTTGGCAAGTCAACACTCTTCAACCGGATCACTAGCTCGAGAAGGTCGATCGTTGGCGACCACGCCGGCCTGACCCGGGACCGCATTCGGCTGCCTGTCAAATGGCAGGGCAAGCTGTTTGAAGTCACCGACACCGGCGGCATGACTTTCTTCGAAAAGGAGGAGATCCCCTCCTTGGTCAGCGAACGGGTGAGGCACGCGATCGACGACGCTGACCACGTGATTTTCGTCGTCGACGGGCGGACGGAGCTCACGCCGACCGACCGCGATCTGGCCCAGCTCTTGAGACGGGCCGGATCTCAGGTCAGCGTGGCTGTCAACAAGTGCGACACTCCCTCCCTGAATTCGCTGGCGCTGCAGTTCAGCGAACTGGGCTTCGCGGCGGTGTTCCCGATCTCCGCCGAGCACGGGCTCGGCATCGAACCCTTGCTTTCGGGCGCGACGCATGGATTCCCGCCCGACGATGACGGCGACGGCAACGAGGACCGCCCGATCCGCATCGCCATCCTAGGCAGGCCGAACGTCGGCAAGTCCACCTTGCTCAACCGGCTCGTCGGCGGCAGTCCGGCGATTGTGTCGGCGGTTCCGGGCACGACTCGCGACGCCGTTGATGCCGAAGCCGTACATCGCGGCCAGCGGTTCGTGTTCGTCGATACGGCCGGGATCCGGCGCAAGAGCAAGACCAAGGAGATGACCGAGAAGCTCAGCATCGTCATGGCCCAGCGCCACTTGCGCATGGCGGGCGTCGCGCTGCTGCTGATCGATCCCCGCGAGGGCGTCACGGCGCAAGATACGCACATCGCAGGCTATATCCACGACGCGGGCAAGGCATGCATTGTCGTCGCCAACAAATGGGACGTTGCCGACCGGGCGCAAGGGGAGTTCCGCCGCCACGTACGCGAGGAGCTCAAGATGCTGCCGTACGCCCCGGTTGCCTTCGTTTCGGCCCGCACGGGCCTGCACGTGCAGAGCCTGTTCCCGCTGGTCAAGAAGGCAGACCGAGCCGCTCAACAGCGCGTGCCGACGGCGGAGCTGAACCGGTTCCTGGCCGAACTGGATATGGAGCGTGTCACGGTGCCGGGACGCAAGCCGAAGTTCACGTACCTCACGCAAGTGGCGACACGGCCGCCGACATTCTTGTTCTTCGGCGGCCGCAAGGGCCCGTTGCACTTCGGGCTCGAGCGGTACTTGATCAACCAGATCCGAGAACGCTTCAGCTTCGAGGGAACGCCGATTGTAGTGCGCTCGCGCAGCCGCCGCTAAGAACGGGCGGCACGTGCCTCAACGCCCAGTCAAGACGCCCTAGATGCGCTCGTTCGCGTCCGCCGGGCGCCGCCTGCCCTGCCGGTTTCGATATGCACCGGCTTGCGAGGCGTCTGGTCGTCGACCCAACCCAGCTTGCGCAACAGGTCCGAGACGCACAGCAGCGTCATCGGCGTCTCCGACGCAACTTGGATGTCGACGATTCTCTGGATCGAGTCCTGCAAGCTGACGTGGTCGCCGTCCGTCAGCAGATATACGTCGGAGGCTGCAGGCTCGGCCGCGAGCTCGGCGATGCTCTTGTCTTCCTTGAGCTCGTCTACCACTTTGCGGATCTTCTGGAGAGAGAGCTTCTTGCGGCGCAGCCCCACGATGACAGAGACCAGCAATACTTCCGTAGGGTTGTAGAGGCGGCGACGCCCCTTCTGCATCGGCGTCACAACTCCCTGCTCGTCCCACCACTGCAGCTGACGCAGGCTTACTCCGGTCAATCCAGCAACATCCAAGCTGCTGTAGATCGGACCTACACCCGGCCTTCCGTTAGATCCTAGAGTCATCACCAACCCTTTCGCGCCTCCCAACGAACTGAATCACTCACAGTGTTGCAAAGGATACCAAACCCGCCAGCGACCGCCCGGCGTTCTTCGGCACACCAGTCTTAGCCCCCACCAACGAACCGTACCACTTCGATCCGGTCACCGGATCGTAACATAGTCTCCGCCCAACGCGGCCTCCGCACGATTGCACGGTTGCGCTCAACCGCCACCGCGTCCTCGTCCAGGCCCAGTTCCAGTATCAGATCCCGCACGGAGGCCGTCGACGACAACGTGCGGGACTCACCATTGAGCGTGATCGACATCGCCACGGGAGACACTGCGAGATTATACCCCACGGCAGCGCCCGCGCCGTGTTTTTTTGATGCGAATTTGTCGCCGTCCCCAGCGCTTGCCGGGCTGAGGGCAAGCTGGAGTCCGGCCATGGCGAAGCATTACAATGGGAGATGTCGGCAAGCACGGCTCGCGCTTCCCGCCTCGCGGCTGCCGCCATGTTCCCCCACAATCTCGAGATCAGGTGCTACTCAGCCGTTCCGACGTGGACGGGGGTGCCGGTGACGGGCGTGGGGAGCTAACCGGCAGGCACGGAACGGGATGCAGGGGCACTGCCAGCACTGATCGCGGATTCCTTACCGACCGAGGAGCACATGGGGCTACACAAAGTTCGCAAGGGACTGGACTTGCCCATTGGAGGGCAGCCCGCGCAGCGGGTCGAGCCGGCCTCCGCTCCCTCCCACGTGGGACTGCTGGCCGATGACTACGTCGGCATGAAGCCGACGATGCTAGTCGCTGTCGGCGACAGCGTCCGGCGCGGACAGGCGCTGTTCGAGGACAAGAAGACTCCCGGCGTCCGCTACACGGCTCCAAGCGGCGGCACGGTTACGGCGATCAACCGCGGCGAGCGCCGAGCTCTGCAATCGGTGGTGCTGCAACTGGATGCAAGCGAACTGCAGGGCGGTCACGACTGCGTAGCGTTCGAGTCGTATACCGGGCGACACCCGTCCGAACTCACCTCCGAGCAAGCTCGGTCGCTGCTCGTCGACTCCGGCCTGTGGACAGCGCTGCGCGCGCGGCCGTTCGGACGGATTCCCGCCGTTGACGCCAAGCCCCACTCGCTCTTTGTCACGGCCGCAGACACCGATCCCCTCGCAGCAGACGTCGACGCCGTCATGGCTGGCAACGAGGCGCACTTCGCCCGCGGTCTGGAAGCGCTCGCCAAGGTGGCTGCCGGAGCGCCGATCTTCGTGTGCAAGACAAGGGGCAGCTCTGTCGCTGCGCCGGCCGGCGAAAGCTTCCGCTTGGAGGAATTCGAAGGCCCACACCCGAGCGGAACGGCCGGCCTGCACATTCACGTGCTGGATCCAGTGGACCGCAACAAGCAGGTCTGGCACGTCGGCTACCAAGACGCGATCGCAGTCGGGAAGCTGTTCGAGAACGGCGTCCTGCCGGTCGATCGAGTGATCTCCCTCGCCGGGCCGGCAGTGCACCGGCCGCGCCTGCTGCGGACACGCCTCGGGGCCTCGATCTCAAGCCTCACCAGCCGCGAGTTGGACGCCGGAGAGACTCGCGCGCTTTCGGGCTCGGCACTTTCCGGCCGCCGCGCCGAGGGAGAGATCTTCGGATACCTGGGGCGCTACCACACGCAAGTCACAGGCTTGCACGAAGACAGCCGGAGGCGGCTGCTGGGATGGCTCGCGCCCGGCTCCAGCACCTTCTCGGTCATGCGGCTGTTCCTCGGCTCGTGGATGCCCGGCCGGAAGTACTCGTTCACGACCACGACCAACGGCTCCGTCCGCGCCATGGTCCCGGTCGGCACCTACGAGAAGATCATGCCCCTGGACATCCTGCCCGCGCCTCTGCTGCGCTCCCTGCTGATGCCGAACCCGGAGCGTGCCGAAGAGCTCGGCGCACTCGAATTGCTCGAGGAGGACCTGGCGCTGTGCTCGTTCGTCTCGCCCGAGAAAGCCGAGTTCGGCAGCCTGCTGCGAGACATCCTCACCACGCTCGAGAAGGAAGGCTAGCCCGCCCCTCACCGCCAACCACCATCGAACCGACATGCGCGCGATCCTCGACTCCGTAGAGAAGCAGTTCCAGCCGGGCGGGCGGCTGGAGCGCTTGTACCCGCTCTACGAGGCGATGGACACCTTCCTCTACACGCCGGGCCACACGACGCGCGGGGCGGCGCATGTGCGGGATGGCATCGATGTCAAGCGCATGATGGTCACGGTCGTGATCGCGCTGCTGCCTTGCGTGGCGATGGCCCTTTACAACACCGGCTACCAAGCCAACCTCGCGATCTCGCAGGGCGCCCAGCCACTGGACACCTGGCAGACAGCCGCGCTGGCCGCGCTTGGATTCGGAGGATTCGACCCGGGCGACATTCTCGGCTGCATCCTGCACGGCGCGCTGTACTACCTGCCCGTGCTGATCGTCACCTTCGCGGTCGGGGGAAACTGCGAGGCCCTCTTCGCGGTCGTGCGCAAGCACGATATCAACGAGGGGTTCTTGGTCACGGGGATGCTGTTCCCGCTGGTCCTGCCTCCTACCATTCCTTTGTGGCAGGTGGCACTCGGCATCGCCTTCGGCGTGATCATCGGCAAGGAGATCTTCGGCGGCACGGGGATGAACATCTTCAACCCCGCGCTGATGTCGCGGGCCTTCCTGTTCTTCGCCTATCCGGCGCAGATCTCGGGCGACCAAGTCTGGATAGCCGCCGATACGACGGTCGACGGCAGCAGCGGCGCCACCTGGCTGGCCGAGGCCGCGCTCGCCGGCCCGGAGGCGCTGGCGGTCGGAGGCGTGAGCTGGACGCAGGCTTTCCTGGGCCTGGTGCCCGGCTCGATGGGAGAGACCTCCACGCTGGCGTGCCTGATCGGCGCGCTCGTCTTGGTGGCCACCGGAATCGGCTCGTGGCGCATCATGGTGTCAGGAGCGGTCGGTTCGTTCCTGATGGTGCAGTTGCTCAACGCCATGAACTCCGCCACGAATCCGCTGATGAACGTTCCCTTCGAGTGGCACTTGGTGCTCGGCGGCTGGGCCTTCGGCCTGGTGTTCATGGCCACTGACCCGGTGTCCTCGGCGCACACCAACAAAGGCCGCTACGTATACGGATTCCTGATCGGCGTGCTCGCGATCTTGATCCGCGTGATCAATCCGGCGTTCCCCGAAGGGATGATGCTAGCGATCCTGTTCATGAACATGTTCGCCTCGCTCATCGACCACTTCGTGATCCAAGCCAACGTCAAGCGCAGGAGGGCCCGCTATGCGGCATAACGCGCTCTACACGATCCTGTTCTCGGGGGCGGTCTGCGTCGCCTGCGCCGTGCTGGTCTCTTCGGCTGCGGTCTCGCTGAAGGAGAACCAGCTGCGCAACGCAGCCCTCGACAAGCAGCGCAACGTGCTGTTCGCGGCGGGCCTCGCCCAGGCCGGCGAGAGCTTGGACGCGAACGAAGTCCAGCGCCGCTTCGAGGGGATCCGCTCGGTCGTGATCGACCTGCGGACCGGCGAGCGGACGGACATTGACCCAATCGGCTTCGACCAGGCCAAGGCGGCCAAGGATCCCGCGACCAGCCGGGAGGCGCCCGAAAACCGGGCCTCCGTAAAGCGGTTGCCCGACCACGCCTTGGTATACGAGGTCATGGACGGGGAGCGGCCGTCAATGGCAGTCGTGCCGATCGAGGGCTACGGCCTGTGGTCCACCCTGTACGGCTTCCTCGCGGTCGGACAGGACGGCAACACCGTCCGAGGAATCACGTACTACCAGCACGGCGAGACACCGGGGCTCGGCGGCGAAGTCGACAATCCCAAGTGGAAATCGCTCTGGCCGGGCCGCAAGATCTACGGCGCCGCCGGCGACCCGGCGATCCGTGTGATCAAGGGCGCGGCCGGCTCACCGGCCGATGCGCCGCACGAGGTCGACGGCCTGACCGGGGCGACGATTACGAGCAACGGAGTGACGTCGATGCTGGACTTCTGGCTCGGCGATTCCGGGTTCAAGAACTACCTCAGGCAATTTCAAGAGGGGCAAGCCCTATGACAGCAGCCAGCACCAAGACCCTGCTAGACCCGCTGTTCGAGAGCAATCCGATCGCCCTGCAGGTGCTCGGCATCTGCTCGGCGCTGGCGGTGACGACCAAACTCGAGACCGCGCTGGTGATGTGCGTCGCCGTGATCAGCGTGCTGGCGCTGTCGAACGTGTCGATCAGCCTCCTGCGCAACTTCATTCCCGGCAACGTGCGCATCATCGTGCAGCTGACCATCATCGCCTCGCTGGTGATCATGACCGACCAGGTGCTGAAGGCCTACATCTACGAGATCAGCAAGCAATTGTCGGTATTCGTCGGCCTGATCATCACCAACTGCATCATCATGGGCCGCGCCGAGGCCTATGCCATGCAGAACGGCCCCTTCGACAGCCTGCTGGACGGAATCGGCAACGGCCTCGGCTACAGCGCCATTCTGATGGCGACGGCCTTCTTGCGAGAACTGCTGGCCCAAGGCACCGTCTTCGGCGCGGTGGTGCTGCCCAAGGTGCATGACGGCGGCTGGTACAACCCCAACGGGCTGCTGGGCATATCGGCGGGCGCGTTCTTCATCATCGGACTGTTCATCTGGGCATTGCGCAGCTGGAAGACCGACCAGGTCGAACCGGAGGGCTAGGATCATGGAGCAGTACCTGAACCTCGCCATCAAGGCGATCTTTGTCGAGAATCTCGCGCTGGCCTTCTTCCTGGGCATGTGCTCGTTCCTGGCCTGCTCGAAGAGGGTCAATACGGCGATCGGCCTGGGCGCGGCGGTGATCTTCGTGCAGACGGTCACCGTGCCTATCAACAACTTGATCTACAACCGCCTGCTCAGTGACGGAGCCATGGCGTGGATCTCCCCTGCGCTGGCCGACTACGACCTGTCGTTCCTCGGATTCCTGTGCTATATCGGCACGATCGCGGCCATGGTGCAGATCGTCGAAATGACGCTTGACCGCTACGTGCCGGCCCTGTACGCCGCGCTGGGCGTGTTCTTGCCGCTGATCGCGGTCAACTGCGCGATCCTGGGCGGCTCGCTGCTGATGGTGGAGCGCACCTACACGTTCGGCGAGAGCGTCGTCTTCGGCTTTGGCTCAGGAATCGGCTGGGCGCTGGCGATCATCGCGCTGGCCTCGATCCGCGAGCGCCTGCAGTACAGCAACATACCGCTGGGGCTGCGCGGCCTGGGCATGACGTTCGTCCTCTCGGGCCTGATGGCGATCGGCTTCATGGCCTTCGGAGGAATCCAACTCTAGGCAGCCGACCGGGATGTTGACGGAGCCAAGATGATCACTGTCCTGCTCGGCGTCGCCATGTTCACGGGCGTCATTCTGTCGCTCGTCGCCCTGCTCATGGTGGCCAAGAACCGCCTAGTCTCCAGCGGCGCTGTTTCGATCAGCATCAACGGGGATCCGGCCAACACCCTGACCGTGAATTCCGGGGGCACGCTGCTGAACACGCTGGCCGAGAACAAGATCTTCATCGCGTCCGCCTGCGGCGGCAAGGGCAGTTGCGGCGTGTGCACCGTTACAGTCTGCGAGGGCGGCGGCGCGATGCTGCCGACCGAGGCCAGCCACATAAACCGCGGCCAGGCCCGCGATGGGCTGCGCCTGTCGTGCCAGGTGAAGGTCAAGAACGACATGGAAATCCGGGTGCCCGACGAGGTCTTCTCGGTCAGGCGCTGGAATTGCAAGGTGCGGTCCAACGACAACGTGGCGACCTTCATCAAGGAACTGGTGCTGGAGCTGCCGCCCGGGGAATCGGTGCCGTTCCGGGCCGGCGGCTACATCCAGATCAGCTGCCCGCCGCACACGGTGCACTACCAGGACTTCGACGTATCTGACGAGTACCGCCCGGACTGGGACAAGTTCAACCTGTGGCGTTATGTCTCCACGGTCGGCGAGCCAGTCGAGCGGGCCTACTCGATGGCCAACTACCCCGAGGAGCTCGGCGTCATCATGCTCAACGTGCGCGTGGCCTCTCCCCCGCCGCGCGCCCCGGAAGGCACGCCGCCGGGCAAAATGTCGTCGTACATCTTCAACCTCAAGCCCGGGGACGATGTCGAGATCGCCGGCCCGTTCGGGGAGTTCTTCGCAAAGGACACCAAGGCGGAGATGGTGTTCATCGGCGGCGGCGCCGGCATGGCGCCCATGCGGTCGCACATCTTCGACCAGTTCCGCCGCATCGCCACCGACCGCAAGGTCACGTTCTGGTACGGGGCCCGCAGCTTGCGCGAGGCCTTCTACCTAGAGGACTTCGACATGATAGAGCGCGAGAATCCCAACTTCAAATGGCACCTCGCGCTGTCGGATCCGCTCGAGGAAGACAGCTGGACCGGCTACACGGGCTTCATCCACCAAGTGCTGCTCGACAACTATCTCAAGGACCATCCGGCGCCCGAAGACTGCGAGTACTACATCTGCGGGCCGCCGCCGATGATGACGGCGTGCTTCAACATGCTCGACAGCCTCGGCGTGGAGCCCGAGAACATCATGTTCGACGACTTCGGTGGCTGATTCCGGCACGGGCCGCAGCAGGGCGCTCTTGGTTCATCGCGCCGCGACCGTGAGCGTTGTGCTCGCGGCGATGTGCGCCTGCGCCAGCAGAGAGCCGTCCCCGCAGGCGCTGGAACTGTCCGGGGCCACCATGGGCACCTCGTACCGGGTCACGCTGCCCGGGGCCCAGCGGGATGCCGCAGCGATCGGCGCGGCCGTCCGCCAGGCGCTCGACCGAGTCGATGCCCTGATGTCGACCTACCGGGCCGACTCGGAAGTGTCCCGTCTCAACCGGCACGAATCCTCCGAGCCGCTGTCCATCTCGGCGGAGACCCATGCCGTGCTCGCAGCGGCGCAAGAAGTCAGCTCGGCCACGGGAGGCGCGTTCGACATCACGGTCGGGCCCTTGGTCGATGCGTGGGGCTTCGGCCCTCGGGAAACCTCTGCGCCGCCATCCGCGGAGACCGTCCGCGGGCTCATGGAGCGGACAGGCTGGCAAAAGCTGATTCTAGATGCGCGGGGTCCGGCGGTCCGCAAGACGGTCCCGCAACTGCGGATCGATCTGTCGGCGATCGCCAAGGGCTACGCCGTGGACTTGGTCGCGGAGTCTTTGGAACGCATGGGCTACCGCCGCTACTTGGTCGAAGTGGGCGGGGAAGTCCGGGCGGCGGGCACGCGGGCCGATGGCAGCCCTTGGCGCATCGGCGTGGAACGCCCCGATAGCGCGGGCAGGAGCGTCCACCGGATCCTGCGCCTCAGCGACACCGCGGTCGCCACCTCCGGCAACTACCGCAATTTCCGGGAAGCGGACGGCCAGCGCTTCGGTCATGTCCTCGATCCGCGCACCGGGCGGCCGACTGCGAACCGAGTCGTCTCGGCAACGGTGCTCGACCCCAGCGCCATGCGAGCCGACGCGCTCGCGACGGCGCTGCTGGTGCTCGGCGAGACCGAGGGCATAGCGCTAGCCGAGCGCGAGAATCTGGCCGCTCTGCTCCTGGTAGAAGGAGCCGACGAATCGCTGAGCGAGTTCAAATCCCCCAAGTTCCGTGCGAAAATGGAAGACGAGTCGCCATGAGCGTAGTGCTGCTAGCGATCGCCTTTGTCGGAATCGCGATGGCCATCATGGCTATCGGGCTGCTTTCCAAGAATCGCTGCCTGCGCGGCTCCTGCGGCGGGCCGGACGTGCTGGACGCCCAAGGCGAATCCTTGCGCTGCGGCGCGTGCCCGCGCCGGGATGAGCAGGAGACCGCTTCCGGCGATCAGACCACGCTTCCGCCCGTAACGAGCACGACCGAGCCGGTCACGTAGTCCGACAGCGGCGAGGCGAGGAAGAGCACCGGGCCGGCGGCATCTTCCGGCGTGCCGTGGCGGTGCAGCGGAATGTGCGGTATGGCCGCGTCGCGCTGGCGCTGGGGGATGCCGAGGGCGATCCCGGTCGAGGTCTTGTCGCCTTTCTCCTTCGCTTGCGTCAGGCGCGACTCGATGAAGCCATAGGCGACGGCGTTGCAGCAGACGTTGAAGCGACCCCATTCCTTGGCGATCGTCTTGGTCATGCCGACGATGCCCATCTTGCCGGCAGCGTAGTTGATCTGTCCGGCATTTCCGGCCACCCCCGAGGTCGAGCTGACATTGACGATCTTGCGGCACGGCGGCCGACGGCCGGCCTCGATGTCGGCCTTGGCTGACTCGCGCAGGATGGGAGCGGCTGCGCGCACGATGCGGAAGGGTGCCTTGAGATGAACGTCCAGCATGGCGTCGAACTGGTCATCGCTCATCTTGTGGATCACTCCGTCCCACGTGTAGCCGGCATTGTTGACGATGATGTCTAGCGAGCCGAAGGTATCGATGGCGGTCTGGACCAGCTTGTCGGGTAGCTCCTGGTCGGTGACGCTGCCCACGCAGACGGCGGCGGACCCGCCGCTGCCCCTGATTTCGCTGAGAGTCTCTTGGGCGGGCTCCGGATCCAGGTCGTTGACGACCACGTTGGCGCCGTGTTCGGAAAACAGCTTGGCTACAGCCTTGCCAATGCTGCGTCCCGAACCGGTGACGATGGCGGTCTTTCCGGCAAGCAATTGCATGACCTTGCCATCATAGAACGAACGCGG
Organism: Bryobacterales bacterium; assembly: GCA_028819215.1. GTDB lineage: Bacteria > Acidobacteriota > Terriglobia > Bryobacterales > UBA6623 > VXMF01. The sequence goes on along the minus strand of JAPPMG010000040.1, from coordinate 36,323 downwards.
CAAACGTCCGGCGGACCCACAAGAGCCTGCCCGATCAGCCGGTTGCGCAGCTCAGTGAGCAGTGCCGGAATCGTAGCCGCGCTCGATCACGAAGTCCGTCTCGTACATGCCGTACACGGCCGGCGAAAGGCCTAGCTCTCGATAGACAGCTTGCGCGACATGGTTGTTGTGTTCGACGTACAGGCGCACTCCGCAAACGCCCTGCTGCCCGGCCAGCTCGATCATGCGGGCATAGAGCGCCTTGAATACTCCACGACGTCTGTGCTCGGGGGCCACGTAGACATTCTGCAACCACCAGAACGTGCTGTTCCGCCAGTCGCTCCACTCGAACGTCAACGCCAGCTGGCCGACAACGCGGCCATCCGCTTCTGCGACGAGGTAGAAGCCCCGCGAAGAGTCGTTGAGCTGGGCCGTGACACCAGCCCGCAACCGCTCAGAATCCAGTCGCACACCTTCTGACTCCACGGCCAGACGCTGATTGAATTCAATGATGGTCTCGAGGTCTGCTCGCTCTGCCCGGCGGATATCCACGCCTTCATCGTAGCGCTGACCCGAGCTAGGCCCAGCATGAGATCGCAACGGCCCACCCTGCACTCAAGCCGAGGGCTTTCCGAGGGAATTCAGTCATGAACGGCGACAGATCCCCGAACCTCCGTCAATTTCACGCCGCCAGTGCCGTTTCTCAATGTCAGGCTGCCTTCGACCCGGCTTATGGAGATGTCACCGGTACCGTCGCGCACGTCCACGGATCCGGCAATGCCCTCGATCTCCATGTCCCCGGTGCCGTCTCTCAATCTGAGATCGCCACCAACTTCGGAAATCTTGATTTCTCCCGTACCGTCATCCACGGTCACGCTGCCCTGAACATCTCTGATGCTCAGCGGGCCGGTGCCATCCTTGACTTGCAGGCTGCCCCCGATGGCTCTCACTACCGTGGCGCCCGTGCCATCCGTTACGGACACATCGCCCGGAATACCTTCAATCTCGATATCGCCCGTCCCGTCTCGCAGCTGCAACGCGGCGACGTTGCGAACTAGGACTTCGCCGGTACCGTCCTGGACGGAGAGTGCCAGGCGGCTGGGGACCGCAGCTTTCAAGTCCAAGGTCGCGTTCGCGAACATCCGACCCCGGGAGGGAATCTTCGCTTCGACGTATACGTCGCTTCCCTCCGTTCTCGACAAGAGCTGGATCTGCCGCACGGCAGCTTCGGACTTGGCACACGCTTTGCCCGTCGCCCGGATCTGGTTCGAATCAGTGTGCCCGTGGACAGCAAGGCCGCCCTCAACGGCATCGATATGGACCCGCTCGATGCCAGCAGCGTCAATCGTGACTTCCAGATCAGCGGAATAGCGACAGGGGGACGCGGCAAGACTCACGCCGCCCGGGACGGCGCCAACAACAACGAGCACCGCGAGCCCAGCCTGCGGAGGACCTGAACAACGCACTGACATCAGCGCCCAAACGGCACGTATCGCGATCATCGACAAGACTTGCATGAACCCTCCGATTGTGAGCCGACTGCTGCCGAGCGACTGGAAGCTGCCCCTCTCACCCAGCACCACTGTGCCACGCCGCCCGTTCTGCGGGGCCTACGAACGCCCCCAGCGGTCACTGCAACAACAACACGCCAAGCACCGAAAAGTTGCAGGAGTCCACGGATCCTTGACGCTATTCGAAGCGCGCTCGATTTGGCCGGCGCGCCGATGGAAAGGCTGCCTTGCGCGAGCGCTGCGCGTGGCTGTCAGAATCTCAGGCCGAACCGCGCCCCTCCCATCAGCCAGCCGTTTTCGGCTGCGACCAGAGCGAGATGGGGTCGCACGAAAAATCTGCCGAACTCCAGGGTGACTCCACCGCGCAAGAGCACATCGATTCCGCGGCGTCTTATCACGATGTCGCCTTCGATGATCCGCTCGAAGCTGTGATTCTCAGCGGCGACGATCAGCGAGGGAATTACACCAGGGCCGGAATCCGCTAGAGTGAACCGACGCCCCAGCGCCAGCCCGCCCCCGAGGAAGGGGTCGGAACGGTAGGGGATGGAGCGGAAGTCTCGCGACGTGACGCCCTCCGACCCGAAGGCCACAACCGGGCACAGCGAGAGCGAGGATTTGATGGCTTCATATCCTACCGTCGCCCTGAAATTCTGAAACTCGGACTCCTCATCGAACTCGTCGGCGCCCGAGAACCTCAGGTAGCTGGCCATCGCGGCCACCCGGCCGATCTTGAGGCCGCCGGTCCCCCCAAACCCCGTTATCGTGTTGGACCACTCGCTCCGGCTGGCTGCTGACGCACCTACGAACCCAGTGCCGGTGAAGCCAAGACAAGTCTGTGCCTCGAGCGGGCAGGTGGCGGCCGGCACCAATGCGGACGAGGCCAGCAGCAGGCGTCTCAGCAGCACCGCAACAGGTCTGTGGTGCCTTGCCGCCACCGTCGTCCCTTCGCTGCTTGATTCCTGCATCTCATCTCGCCGGGCTCTCTCCGGATGGAGCAGTCTTGACAATGTCAACCGAAGCGAGCGCGGCCTTCTGCTGGTCCTGCCATCACGGTAGCATCAGCTACCGAGCGGCGCGAGTCGCGAGCTTTGCTGCAGTTGGCATGTGGCACGACTGCGCCCTATCGAACTGGCCAGCTGGGCAGATGCAGCGCATGAAACTGTGGTGGACAGAGATAGCGCCGCTTGTCTGTCGGTATTGAACGCCCTACGAGGCAACCGCTCCTTGGCATCGCGATGACGCAGCGCCCGCGGCCAAGAATCCACCGCTAACGCAACCACCCTTCCGGGGGACGGCTGCGCCGAAGCCATGATCAGGTCTTGAGACGGATCTAGCGCCGAGGCCTCGTTTGCACCAAGCAATGCGACACTAGTAGCCCATGCTGGTCGGCCCGTTCCTGCGCCTGTCGTTGCTACTGCTGGCCGCCCTTGCGGCCCAGTGCGCCAACGTCGAGCAGGTCACGATCCTGCATCTCAACGACCTGCACGCTCGACTGCTGCCCGACGAGCAAGGCCGGGGAGGGTTCGCACATGTGGCGACTGCGATCGCGGCAGAGCGCTCCAAGTCCGAGAACGCCGTCGTGCTGCATGCTGGCGACATGGTGCAGGGCTCGCCGGTTTCGACGATCTTCGAAGGAACGCCCGTGTTCGAGGTCGCGAACAGGCTCGGCTTCGACGCCCACTGCCTCGGCAACCACGAATTTGACTATGGCTGGGAGAAGATCGCCGAGTTTCAGCGTGTCACGGACGCTCCGATCCTAGCCGCCAATGTCCTCAACGCTCAGGGCGAGCGGCTGGTGCCGCCGACCGCGGTGCTGACGGCAGGCGATCTTCGGATCGGGGTCGTCGGAGCCCTGACCGCCGGCTTGGCCAGACTGATCAAGCCTGCACAGGCTGGACCCTGGCGCGCGACCCCGTTAGTGGAGTCCTTGCGCGACCCCGTTGCCGAGATGAACGCTAGGGCCGACCTCGTCGTCGTTCTCGGACACCTTTTCGACGACGAAGACGAAGCGATCCTGCGCGGACTGCGGGATGTCGATGTGCTCGTGGGCGGGCACGACCACGGCGGCCGGGACACGGAACTCTTGATCGACGGGCGGATCGGCGTCAAGCTGCGCCCCTATGGACGCGAACTGGGGCGGCTCGAGATTGCATTCGACCGCGACGCGGGAAAGATCGTGCAGCACCGCTGGCAGAGAATCCCGATTTCCCAGGACCGCTTTCCGGCCAAGCCCGATATCGCGGCGCTCGTCGATCAATGGGAATCCAAGGTCTCCGAGCTGGTGGACGTCGAGATCGCCCAGTGTGTCCGCGCGCTGGGTCGGGACGATGTCAAGGAGCTGATCGAGCGGGCCCTGCTCGAGACGACGGGAACGCAGGTCGCGTTCATGAACCGCGGGGGAGTGCGCGACTCCTTGAGGGAAGGCACCGTGATGGCGCGCCACATCTGGAACATCCTGCCCTTTGACAACGCGCTAGTGGTAGCCACCGTCCGCGGCGACCGACTGCCGGAAGAGGTCCGCGCCGGCCATGACCTCGAGCCCGGTCGGATGTATAGCTTTGTGACCAACGACTACGTGGCGGGGCTGCCCGAATTCGCAGGGATTGATTTCACAGCCCGCGAGCTAACGCTGCGAGACGCAGTCCTGAACTGGGTCAAGGCACGCGCGCGCGTCCCTTGACCCGCACGGCCGCACACGGGCGGGACCTTACTGGCCTCGACGCTCCTTGTCGTACGGAGCGCCAGTGCCGGAGGAGCCCAAGAAGAACTTGCGCCCGTCCTCGAACGTCACATCGCGCCCGTTGGCCCGGTTGGAACGATCCTTGGCCTGGTAGCCGTCGACCACGATCACCTGTCCGATCTTGATCGTGTCGCGCTTGAGCCCTCTCCGCAGCAAGCTGTTGGGCGTGCCGCCCTCGACCATCCAGATTTCCTTCTTGCCGGACTCGTCTGTGACCTCCAAGTGGATCCACGTGTGCGGATTCACCCATTCCACGCGGACGACCGGCCCCTTGAGAATGAGCGGGCGGTTTGGATCGAACTCGGCGCCGAAGGCGTGGTGCGCGTTGACCGGCACGACGCCCGCCAGCAGCAACCCCAGTGCCGCCGCCGCGGCCTGCAGCCGAATCATCCCTTCTTTGTTGATCATTGCTGTTGTTCCTCGCTTGTGAGCCGTTCCGCCTAGTCGTCGGACTTGCCCAGCAGGTCTTGTTCCAATATGCGGGCTCCCCGCAAGATGCCTTCGAACGAGTAGTTGGCTTCGTGGCAGGCGTACTCGTAGACCCTGCTTTCGCTCGCCGGCCAAACGTACTCGCCGCTCCAAGGCTCGGTCCACACTGTCGGATCATCGACCGTGAACTGGTAGCGCAGGGTCTTGTCGTCAATGCGCGAGAAGCGCTCGACCACGTGCAGGTTGCGCGAAGCCCCCGACAATGCCGGGCGGTCGCTGAAGTTGGTCGTGTCGACCACCAGAGTGTCGCCCTCCCAATGCCCTATCGAGTCGCCGAGCCAGCCGCGGACGTCCTCAGGGGCATGCTCGGAATTCAGCCGGATGATGCGCGCGTCATGGACCATCTCGACCAGGATCATGACGTAGTCGTCGGTCTGCACGATCCGCTTCAGGTTGTTGTACAGCACCGGCAGCATGGGCGGGCCCCCGGTCGAGCCGAATCCCAGCAGGCATCGCTCCGCGAGCGGCCGCAGTTCGGGATCGTCATACGGGCCCGGTTCGACACCTTCCTTGATCCACCAAGCCTCGCCCTTGTTCGGGCGGCTGCGCTTGCGCCGCTCGGCGGTCCGCGCCTGGGCCTCCGGCGTCATCGGCGGATGGCGCCCGTTCTCCGGATCGGTGATGATCGAGGTGCGCCATTTCCCGTCGATCTTGAAGGCCCCGGTGCCCCGCTCGATCCAGAACGAGTTGTAGCCCCCCACGTTGCCGGCGGCCCCGGTAGAACCATCGCCGCCCTCCGGAGGCGCTCCGCGGTCGGGGTCCGTGGCCGCATTGCGACGGGCCATGTGCTCCGCCTCCTTGCGGGCGATCTCCTGCGCTTCCTCGTCGGTGAGCGTGAGCTTGTCGCCGAACTTGGCCGGGCGTTGCAATGGCGTCAGGGTCGCGATGTCATAAGTCCCGGACAGGTCTGGCCGCTGGGCAGCGGCCTGCGAGTCGTCCGCTGCCCAAACGGGCGTGACGACCATCGCCAATGCGGCGGCGATGAGCAAGATACGATTCGACATGACAGATCTACCTCCTTTCTGCGGGCCCGAACCTCGCGCGCGAGGCCGACCCTGCGGCGTCCTTGCAGCCGAACAAGTCCCTGCTGCGAACGTCGGACATGGCGGCTACCTCTCCAGCGGGCGGCGACGATACTCGCCGAAGAGCAGCTCTTCGACGAACTCGACGCACTTGAAGTCCATCAGGCGGGCGTCCTTCTCCACGCGCCGGTACAGCGGCATGGAAATCTTCCACGGACGCGTGAAGACCTCCGGATCGGAGATCTCCGCCTCGTATTGGATGTGATACGGAGAACTGAGTGTGTACCGCTCGGTGACGCGCAGCTGGTTGCTGTGGTGGGTGCCCGACCGGTCGAACCAGGTCTGGTCGCTCAGCCCGGTGACCTCAACGACCAGAGTGTCGCCTTCCCAGCGGCCCACGGACTGGCCCATCCACGCATCGGTCTCGGCAGGACCGACGTCTTGCATGTAGACCTCGCGCACGGCACCGGCGAATTCGTAGGCGATGAACACCGAAGCCTCGTTCTGGAAGATCTGGAACGGGAATGGCATGTACGTGGCGCGCGGCACGCCCGGCAGGTAGCACTTCACCTCAGGGTCCCGCTCGATCCAGTGGGCCCGGTTCTCTTCTCGCCGCGTCGCCGCCTCTGGCTTGTACGGGATCTTGCCGCCTTCCACCACGCCCATGCCACCAGGCACGGCGCCCACAGCGCCGAGTCGCAAGACGGGCGCCGCGGGCAGCGGACCATGCGGACCATCCCGGAGCATCATGGCGGGACGCGCCATGTGGCGCTCGATGTCGTAATTGGCTGTGTTCAGGGCCTGCCAAATGCCGTTGAAGTCGGGCTTGCCGTTGGCCAAGCGGGCCGGTTCGAAATCGGCCGACTGGGCCCACATCGGCAGGGCCGCGGCCGAGAATGCCAGTGCGATCGCAAGCAGTCGGGTCACAACATCCCGCATGATACCGCTTTGGGCACCCCAGAAGAACTCGCTAGACGAGCTCGCTCGGACGCACAGCCACATCTCGGCCCGCGATGCCGCACGTTAATCCTGGCGGGCGAACTTCTGGATCCTGCCATTCACCGTCTCGGCGGCGTAGATGGCCCCGTCCCGGCCCAAGGCAATGCTATGCACTTGGTGCAGCTGCCCCGGCTCCGAGCCGTCTGATCCGAACCAGCCGAGCACCTTTCCCTCGAGTGACAGCTTCGAGATCCGCCCCAGGTCGCCGTCGCACATCCACAGCGCGTCGGCATCCCGGTCGTAGGCCAGGTTCCACGGCGTGCCAAGACCGTTCCAAGTGGCCAGGTGCTTGCCGTCGGTGTCGAAGACCTGGATGCGCTTGTTGCTGCGGTCCACGGCGTAGAGCCTGTCACGGCTGTCCAAGGCGACGCCGTGGACGACGTCGAACTCGCCGTCAGCGGTGCCCGGCTCGCCCCAATGCTTGACGTACGTGCCGGAGGCGTCGTACTTGACGATGCGAGCGTTGCCGTAGCCGTCGGCGATGTAGACGTTGCCCTCGCTGTCGTGCGCCACGCCCGCGGGCAGATTGAATGCGTAGGGGGCTTCGTTGCTGCCAGGGCTCGCCGCGAAACCACCGATCATCAACAGCGTTCGGCCCGCGGCGGAGTACTTGTACACCGCGTGCGAGTCGCGCGCCACCAGCCAGATGCCACCGTCCGGCCCGACCGCCATCCCGTGCGCGGCGGCCTGGTGGGTCGACAGGGTCTTGTCTTCCTTCCAAGCCTGGATCAGGCTGCCATCACTGGAGAACTGGATGAGCGGATGGGAGCCGCGGTTGTAGAACCACACACCGCCTTGGTGATCGACCGCGACAGCCATGCCCTGGCCGGACACGTAGCCGTCCGGCAACTCGCCCCAGCCGACAACAGGCTTGTACGGCAACTCAGGCTGGGCCGCGAGCGGCGGCACCAGCAAGACGAGACCTGCGAGGAGCACTTGGGCCACGGCGGGGCAAGCAGAGCGAGCTGACGGCCTCGGGCAGCATTTGTTGGCGGGCATGCGCCGGAGCATAGCAAATGCTTGGCGTCACGGGGTCGCCCGGGCCTCGACACAGTCGGCAGTGAGGCACTGGGCGGACTGCTTCTGCATCTAGACATCCCGGTTACGCATCTTGATGTACTGGCTATATGATTAGATGCATGAGGACCACGCTGAACATTCACGACGGACTATATGCCGATATCAAGAAATTGGCCAAGGAATCCAACATGAGCGTCACGGCGATCATTCACGACTTCCTGCTCGAGTCCTATACTCGGCGCGAGAACAGGAGACGCGAGCCTGTCGAGCTCCCCGTGTATCACGGCACCGGAACTCAACCGGGCGTTGACATCACCGACAATGCCGGCCTGCTAGCGATCATGGAGGACGACGGCAATGGTCCTGCCTGATGTCAATGTCTTGATCGCGGCCTATCGAGTCGATTCCCTCGAGCACGAACGGTGCCGCACATGGCTCACATCAGTTGTGAACGGGGACCATGCATTCGCGGTCTCTGAACTCGTCCTGTGTGGTTTCCTTCGGATGGTCACCAATCCCCGGGTGTTCAAGGATCCAGCTACGTTCGCCAGCGCGCTTGAGTTTGTCAACACGATTAGGGACTTGCCTCATTGCGTTGACTTACGCCCGAAGGCGCGCCACTGGCGAATCTTCACCCGCCTGTGCGGCCAGGCCGAAGCTAGGGGCGACTTGGTCTCGGATGCATACCACGCAGCCCTAGCCATTGAGTCTGGTTCGGAATGGATCACATTGGACGGCGATTTCGCGCGGTTCCCTGGACTGAAGTGGAGCCGCCCGCCACAACTTCACCAGGTGGTCCATCAAGTTGTTGAGACGCCTTAGTCTGTCCGACCGTTCGTGCCTGGCTCTGGGCCCAACCGGCCAGCTAAGGACGATCATCCCGGAAGGCAGTTCAGCGGTTGAGTCTGATGCTCGTGCGGTTCCGTCCCGTGCGCATGCGGCGGCGCAGATCCGGGCGCTGTGGGCAGCGGAATCACCCTGGGGCGGATCACCGCCGTGCAGGATCCAGGCACCAGCGTGACCGTTCCCTCAACCTGTGATTGGTTCACCCCGCCCGGCAGTGCCGCGATTTCGCACCCTGCGGACCAACCAGTTGCGCCGAGCAGCTTCAGGCCGCGAGCATTGCACCGGCCGCCCGGAAACCGATACGCTAGGAATTCGCCATGGTGAAGACCGAACGCGAATTCGCGGCCGACATCGTGCAGGTCGGCAAGCTGGTCTACGACAAGGGGTGGGTCGCCGCCAACGACGGCAACATCTCGATCCGCCTTGACGACGAGCGCATCATGTGCACGCCGACCGGGGTGTCGAAGGGCATGATGCACGTCGACGACATCATCATCGTCGACTACGACGGCAACAAGATCTCTGGCCGCCTCGAACGCACGTCGGAGATCAAGATGCACCTGAAGATCTACGAACTGCGCGAGGACATCGATTCGGTGGTGCACGCGCACCCCCCCGTGGCGACAGGCTTCGCGGCGGCGGGCCGCGCTCTGGACACGGCGCTGCTGCCGGAGGTGGTGATCGGTCTCGGCTGCGTGCCGCTGGCAGACTACGGCCTGCCCGGCACGGAAGCGCTGACCGAGCCGATGCTGCCGCTGATCCCGCAATACGACGCGCTGCTGCTGGGCAATCACGGCGCGGTGACCTACGGCAAGGATGTCATGCAGGCATTCTTCCGCATGGAGACGGTCGAACTCTTCGCCCGCATCAATTTCGTCGCCGAGATGCTGGGCGGAGCGCGCGCGCTGCCGCGCTTGGAAGTCGACAAGCTGTTCGAGTCGCGGGGCCGCTACGGCGTCGCCTCGCGAGCGGTGCAGCAACCCGGCTGCCCGGTCTCGGCCGAGGATGCGCCCGGACAGGCACCGGGTGCATCGATCGGCGACAATGGTATTTTCGTGACCCGGGACGAATTGGTCCAACTGCTGGAAGAAGCGATCCGGGCCAGAGGAGGATAATTGACTCATGGGTGAGGCTCTAGGACTAATCGAGACGCGCGGATTCGTTTCCTTGGTGGAATCCGCGGACGCCGCGGTCAAGGCTGCCAACGTTACGTTGGTGGGTTGGGAGAAGATCGGCTCGGGCTACGTCACCGTCCTGATGCGCGGCGATGTGGCCGCGGTCAAGGCTGCGACGGACGCCGGCGCGGCGGCCGCACGCCGCGTTGGCGAGCTGATCTCGGTCCACGTGATCCCGCGGCCGCACGCCAATCTGGACCAGATCTTCGCGATCTCGCCCTCCGACTAGGCCGTACCCTCGGCTGAATCCCGCAGCGGAGAATCTGCCCAATGATCCTTGCGCGCGTCGTTGGCAACGTGGTCGCCACGCGCAAGGATGCGCGGCTGGAGGGCAAGAAGCTGCTTGTCCTGCAGCACCTCACGCCAGCCGGCGCTCCCCGCGATCAATACGTGGTCGCCTTGGACACGGTCGGGGCTGGCGAGGGGGAGCGCGTGCTCTGCGTGGCCGGAAGCTCGGCCCGCATGGCGTCCGGCATGAAAGATACCCCGGTCGATACGGCGATCGTGGGCATCGTCGACGAAATCAGCGTGTTGCCGGGAGAAGGCTGATGCGGCTGGCGCGCGTGGTAGGCAACGTCTGCGCAACGGTCAAGGATCCCCAGCTCGAGGGCCTGAAGCTGCTACTTCTGCAGCCCGTTGATGCCTCCGGGGCAGATGCCGGCACGCCGTTTGTCGCGCTCGACGCGGTGGGCGCAGGCGCGGGGGAGACTGTCTACTGGTCCGGTCGGCGCGAGGCCTGCCTGGCGTTCGACCCGCAAGTGCCTTCGGACGCCAGCGTGACAGGCATCGTCGACTCGATCACGGGACAGCAGTAATGCTGCTCAGCAAGGTGGTAGGCGAAGTCGTCGCCACGCACAACCACGCCACGCACGACGCGCTCAAGCTGCTGCTGGTCCGGCAGATCAACCGGGCAGGCGCCGAGCACGGCGCACCGCTGGTGGCGGTCGACACGCTGGACGCGGGAGTAGGCGACACGGTCCTGCTGACGCTCGACGGCTGGGCAGCCATGACTGCCGTTAAGCGCGCCAAGGCACCCATCGACGCCGCTGTGATCGCGATCGTGGATTCCGTCGACTGGCTCGATGCGGAGGCGGCCCAAGCGCCTGAGAAGTGACGCCGGACTGATACGATGAACGGATTATGCGGCGGGTTAGCCGTCGGTGTTTCCTAGCCGCCGCATCGGCGCAGACAGCCGCCCGAGCGGTCGGGCGGGGCACACGACTGCGAGTCGATTCGACCGAATTCCAAGACGGGCTGACAGGACGCGACATCACGCGCTTGACCGACCCTGCCGTCTTGCACCACCTGCCCGGCTCGAATCTCAGGTGCGTCTCGCGAAACAACGCCTTCGTGCTGCTTGCCGCAGAGCACGGCGGCGTGAGGCACTTCCACCGCCTGGATCTCAAACGCGAGCGACTGGTCCAGCTCACCGAAGGAGAGGCCGTCCACCCCTACGCCGCGCATCTGCGGCGCAACGACCGCGGCTTCTACTACCTGCAGGGCAACGAGCTCTTACAGGCAGACATCCAAGGTGGCGGGCGGCGAAGGCTGTTCACCTGCCCGGACGGCTGGACCCTGACAGGCGATCTGGACATTTCAGGCGCAGAGCGCTACGCCGCCCTGATCGAAATGGCGGCAGGCGATGTCGAGCCGACGCCGGAGCAGCAGTTCGCCCGCGAGCCGCATTGCCGGGTGCGCATCGTCGAGATCTCGCGCAATCCGTCCCGCGGCAAGAGTTGGGTGGCAGCGGAGGAGCGCCGCTGGCTCTCGTCTCCGCGCTTCCGGCCTTGGAGGTCACAGCTGCTTTACGCCCGCGAGGGGCCCTGGCGAAGGGTTCGCCGCCGGTTGCAACTTGTCAACCTCGACGGCAGCTCCAGGAGCAGCCTGCGGCCCGCAACTGGCGCCGAGCGCCTCGGAGCGTCGTATTGGGCCGCCGACGGGGCTCGCCTTCGCTTCGTGCATTTTCCAGACGGCGAAAAATGGACGGCGGGCATTCGCAGCATTCAGCCGGAAACGCGCGAGGAGACGGCAGACACCCCGTGCTCAGGGTTCGACTGGATGACCGAAAACGCAGACGGCACCGCGATTATCGGCGCGAGTCGCCGCCCGTCAGGCCAAAACGTCTACGTGCTGTTCCCAGGAATGCGGCGCGAAATCACTCTGTGCGAGCACCTTAGCAGCCTCAAGCCGTATCCGCTGGCCGGCACCGACAGGTCCGACCCGCACGCGGCAGCGCCGGCGCCAGCGCTGGCACCGGACAGCGCGGCAGTCTACTTCTCCTCGGACTGGGAGGGGCTGCCAGCGGTGTACCGGATGCCGATTGACGACTTGGTCGAGACGATGCCGGGATGAGCGCCGAAGGCCGGAGACGAGCTAGGAGGCTCGCGCGGGCCGGCGAGATTTGACATCCCGCACCATCCCGGATAGGTTGGAATCTCAAGCCCTTGGCGACTCTAGCTCCCATCTTCCGGGAAACCGAAATCCTGCTCACCGGAGCGAACGGTTTCCTAGGCAAGGTCATCCTTGCACTGCTGCTGGACCGCTTCCCCGAGGTGAAGCGGATCCACGTGCTAGTGAGGCCTCGCTCCAACCTGTCCGCCGTGGATCGGTTCGCACGGGAGGTACTCGACTCCCCGCCCCTGCAACCGCTGGTGCGAAAGACCGGTCGCGAAGCCGTCCGAGAGCGCATCAACGTCCTGTCGGGAGACGCCTCGACACGCCTCGCCGGGCTCTCGGCGGAGCAGGCCGGCGAACTGGCCGGCCGCGTTGGCCTCGTGCTCAATTGCGCCGGCCTGGTCGAGTTCTTCCCGCCGCTGGATCTTTCGCTGCGGGCGAACGTCGATTCGGTCGAGCGCCTGCTCGAACTGTGCAGCCGGCTCAATGCCAAGCTGCTGCACGTGTCGACCTGCTACGTGGCCGGCGAATCTGACGGTTTGGTGGAAGAGACCGAAGCAGTGCTTGGCTTCTATCCGCGACGGTCGGGGCCGCTAGACACCAGTTTCAGTGCCGCCGCCGTGCTGGCGGGCTGCCGCGAGGCAGCGGCTGCGGCCGCGGATGGACTGCAAGCGGCCGAACGCGCAAGCGCGCTCACCGAGTTGGGCCGCGTCCAGGCAGCCAAGTGGGGATGGGTCAACACCTATACCTTCTCGAAGAGCCTCGGCGAGCAGCTGCTCGCGTCACAGGACGAAGTGCCGTACGCCATCGTGCGCCCGGCCATCGTGGAGAGCGCGCTGCACTACCCGTTCCCAGGCTGGATCGAAGGCGGTCGCACTGCCGCGCCGCTGGCCCTGATGGCCCTCGGCGGCCTGCTGGACTGGCCCGCCCGCCCAGATCTGAGCTTGGAAATCGTGCCGGTGGACCTAGTCGCCGCCGGGACTCTCGCCGTGGCGGGCGCGCTGCTGTCCGGAAGATCCCGGCAGGTCTACCAGCTCGCCAGCTCGGACATAAACCCGTATCCGCTGGCGGACCTGATCGGCCTGCTCTGCGACGAGGCACGAGCGAACGGGAACCAAGTCAGGAGACCGCCGCTGTGGCTCGATCCCCTGCCCCGGCTGCGCTTTCTCAGCGCAATCGAAGCCGAGCGCCGCCGCGAAACGCAGCGAGCCCGCATCAAGCGCATCCAGGGCCTGCTGCAGTGGGCCGGCCAGAGCGGGCGCGCATCGCAGCTGCGAATCTTGGAGCTGCAGATGGGATTCCATGAAGAGACGTTCCGGCAATACACGCCGTTCATCCTCGACCATCGCTACGTGTTCGAAGCGGTGAACATCAGACGGTGCTACGAGCAACTCGACGCCGCGGATCGCGAGTTGCTGCCGTGGAACCCCGAAGCGATCAATTGGCCGGAATACTGGCGAAACTGCCAGATTCCGGGCATCCGGCAATGGGTGCAGCCCGAAGCGGTGAGACAATGGGCATTCCAACTCTAGGCATGCCGCCACTGAGGAGTTGCGCGCGATGAGGACAGTTGACCTGCGCAGCGACACGGTCACGCGCCCCACGCCGGCGATGCGGCAGGCCATGTTCCAAGCCGACGTAGGCGACGACGTCTTCGGCGAAGACCCGACCGTGAACTTGCTCGAGCAGCGCGCAGCCGAGCTGGTCGGTAAGGAGGCGGCCCTGTTCGTGCCATCGGGCACGATGGGAAACCAAATCGCCGTGGCGGTGCATACCTCGCCCGGACACGAGGTGATCTGCGACGAGCACTCGCACGTGGTGCTGTACGAAATGGGCACTCTGGCGCGCTTTTCTGGGTGCCTGACGCGCGCGGTGCCTACGGGCAACGGGATCCTCGACTGGCCCGCGATCAGCTCGCGTTTGCGCGCCGCGTCCAACCACTACCGCGGAACCGGGCTGATCAGCTTGGAAAACACCCACAATTACGCTGGAGGGCGCGTTTACCCAATGGAAACCTTGCACTCCATCCGGTTTGAAGCGTTAGCCGCCGAAGTGCCCGTCCACATGGACGGGGCACGCGTCTTCCACGCGGCTGCGGCGCTCGAGGTCAGCCTGCCGGAAATCGCGGCCCATGTGGATTCACTGACGTTCTGCCTGTCCAAGGGACTAGGCGCACCGGTAGGCTCGCTGCTGACGGGAAGTCAGCACTTCATAGGACAGGCACGGCTGATGCGCAAGGCCCTGGGAGGGGGCATGCGCCAGGCCGGCGTGTTGGCTGCGGCCGGTCTGGTTGCCCTCGAGCAGAGCCCCGCCAACATTCCCGCCGCCCACGCTAACGCCAAGTTCTTGGCCGAGTCGCTGGCGAAGATGCCAGGCATCTCCGTCAACCCCTCCGAGGTGGAGACGAACATCGTCTTCTTCGACATCTCGCGCACCGGCCTAACGAACGGGGAGTTCATCGGCTCGTTGCGAGAGGCCGGCGTGCTGGCACTCGGTCTTGCACCGGGCCGGATTCGGATCGTGACGCACCAAGACGTCGACCGAGCCGACTGCGAGAGAGCCGTTGGGGTGATCGACGCGACCTGTGCTGCGCCAGCGGCCAGCAGTTGAGTACCGCATGCTGTTGTTGCGCCACATTGCGGCCTCGCTGATTCTGGCGACGATCTGCGGCCTGCAAGCACAGGAGCTGTTCGACGCCTCGCCCGGCAGCCGGCTGCGCTTTCATCCCAGCGACCGCGCCGTACTGGCGGACAACAGCAACCGCAGCGATTTCGAATGCCAAGTGTTGCCGCAGTCGCCCCTGCTGGGTTTCGACCTCAAGTTCACGGCCGGGTATGTGGTTCGAGTGCCTGCCCGCACCGTTGGATCCGCTGGAGACAGCGTACGCATCCTGTTCCGAGTCAGGCCTGCGGGCACCACTCGTGCCCCGGCCGTTTACTTCCGCCAGAACTTTGACATCCCGAACGTCTCTGCCGACAGCGGCACGGCCGCCTTCCCGGGACGTTTCGTCGTCGGTCCGGGCCAGTACGAGATCGATTGGCTGATGCGGAACCAGCAGGGCCGGGTCTGTTCGGCGCATTGGAGAGCCGACGCCCAAATGCCCTCCCGTACGGCGCTACTGGCCGCAGCCGCACCCACAAATCTAATTTCGCCCTACCGCGAGCACACATTCGCGGACGAGCCGCCGGTGGCGCGGTCGACAGAGTCACCCGGCGGGCTGCACATCTCGCTTCTAGTCAACCTGGCGCCGCTGGACCGCAACCGCTTCAAGCTCACCGCTCATGAAATCGAGAGCCTCGTCACGATGCTCCGCACCTTCCACCGCGAGCCCAGCCTGGGGCTGTTCAGCCTAACCGCCTTCCATGCCTATAACCGGCAGGTGGTCTACGCGGTCGAGCGCCAGCCGCGGCTGGACTTCGCGGCCCTCGGAAAGGCCATCGAGTCCATGCCATCAGGCTTGGTCGACGTGGACTCCCTAGCAGACGAGGATGGCGACGAGCACTTCCTGTCATCTCTGCTCAACAGTGCATTCGACACCGCGCGCGAGCGTCCCGACGCGTTCGTGATCATGGGGTCGAAGATCGACCGCGATGCCGCGATCTCGCCGGAACTGCTGAACATCGCGGCCCGGCCCGGGGCGATCTTTCAGTTTTCCTTCAATCGCAACCCGCGCAGCTATCCGTGGCCCGGGGCGATCGAGGCGGCACTGCGGCCGTACGGGCTTGTCCATTCCAACGTGACACGCCCGCAGGACTTCAGCCGCGCCCTGGCCGGCTTTCTGGACGCGATGGGCGCCTCGCCCGCCAACGCGCGGGCCGAAGTTTCGGGTCCCCCGGCGAACTGACACCCGCTGTAGCGATAAAATTGCTTGCATGCGCCTCCCGCTCTGCCTGCTTGTAATCGCGACGGCCCTTCCGACAGCGGCCCAAACCGCATCGGAGCGGCCCAACATCGTGTGGATCTTCTCCGAGGACCAGTCCGACCACTACGGGCCGTTCCAAGCTTCTCTCGCCAAGACGCCCAATATCGACCGGATGGCGCTGGAAGGCGCGAAGTTCACGCGCGCGTTCGTGACCGCACCGGTCTGCTCTCCGTCGCGATCAGCCCTGATCACAGGGATGTACCAGACGACAATCGGCGCGCACAATCACCGCAGTGGAAGGGGAGAACTCAAGATCAGGCTCCCTGGCGACGTCGAACCAGTCCCGGCGGTCATGCGCCGGGCGGGCTACTACGTCACCAACGGCCGCTACGGCGATGACGGGAAGCTCTCCAAGGGCAAGACGGACTACAACTTCGAATTCGCCGCCGATCTCTATGACGGCGCGGACTGGGCCGGCCGCGCGGGCGGACAGCCGTTCTTCGCCCAGGTCCAGCTACGCGGCGGCAAGCGTCGCAACCAGCGCACGCTGGAGCCTCTCAAGGCAGTGCAGACCAACGGCGTTGACCCCAAGAAGGTCAAACTGCCGCCCTACTACCCGGACCACCCGCAGATCCGCAAGGACTGGGCGCAATACCTGGAGTCGATCGAGCACGTGGACTGGGAGGTCGGCGAGATACTGGAGAGACTCGAGCGGGAGGGAGTGGCTGACAACACCGTCGTGTTCTTCCTCACCGATCACGGGGTGAGCCACGCCCGCGGCAAGCAGTTCCTGAGCGAGGAGGGCACGCGCGTGCCGCTGGTGGTGCGGGCGCCGGACCGCATCGAGCCCGGACTGGTGCGGGAAGACTTGGTGGCTCACATCGACGTAGCCGCATCGTCGCTGGCGTTCGCCGGACTCGATGTCCCCGGCTGGATGGAAGGGCGGCCCCTGTTCGGCCCGCATGCCGAGCCGCGCGAGTACGTTGTTTCAGCTAGGGACCGCTGCGACGAGACGGTCGACCGCATTCGCAGCGTGCGCACGGAGCGCTTCCGCTATATCAGAAACTTCGTGCCGGAGCGCCCGCACCTGCAGCCCAACCGCTACAAGGACGGCAAGGCGGTGATCCAGGCTCTGCACAAGTTGCGGGCAGACGGGGCACTGGAGCCGGAGATCGAAGCGATGTTCTACGGCGAGCGACCCGAGGAGGAGCTCTACGACCTGCGGGAGGATCCCTGGGAGATGCGCAATCTGGCCGGCGACGCCTCGCACGCCGCGACCTTGGCCGAGCTGCGCTCCATCTTGAAGGAGTGGATCGCGCAAACCGGCGACCACGGCCAAGAATTCGAAGACGCAGCGCGCTACGGCTCGGACATGGATGTCTATCTCAGGGGGCAGAAGGGCGAGCAAGGCGAGATCCTCAGGCGCAACATTGCCGACACCGAGGCCTGGCGCGAGGCGCGCGCCAAGGCTGTCCGGTAGCCGGCCGGGCCGGCTGCCGCTGTGCGGCTACAATGTGCGCATGGGCGATCTCATCCACACTTCCAAGATCCGCATCCACCAAGATCAGCCGCCCGAGCGCCGCGCCTACATCGAAGGCTTTGAAGAGCCGCTGGAATTCGGCGTTCACGGGGGGATCAAGCACTTCTACGGCATGGAGCCGCGGCGCGATCTTCCGGCCACGCTCGACCATATGGTCGCGGCGGTGGGCGGTTGACTGACCGGCACTCTGTCAGGGGCCCTGGCAGTCCGTAAGATTCCGAACCATCCCGATCGCGTGCAGAGCGATATCGAGGGAGACATCGAAAACGTCGACGGTGTCATGCGCATCACGCGGATCCGCGTGCATTACCGCCTGAAGATCCCGGCCGGCACTCGCGACCGCGCCCAGCGCGCGCTGGACACCCACCAGGTGAAGTGCCCGGCCGCGATGAGCGTCAAGGGATCGATCGACATCGAAACCAGCGCGGAGATTGAGGAGATCTGAACCGTCCCGGCCAGGGTCAGTGCTCTTTGTCGATGTCGCGGTGTTGGACGCGCACACGCCGGCCCGCGGCCGCGAAGCGCTTGGCAGCGGCTTCGGCGAGGTAGACCGACCGGTGCCGTCCCCCGGTACAGCCGAAGTAGATCGAAAGGTAGCTCTTGCCCTCAGCCGCATAGCGCGGCACCACGAAGTCCAGCAGGCCCATGGCCCGCTCTAGGAACTCGGAGGTTTCCGAGTACGACTCGAGAAACCGAACCACGCCAGCGTCCCTGCCGGTGAGATGCCGGCAATCCGGCTCGTAGTTCGGATTCGGCAGGAAGCGCACGTCCAAGACCAGATCGCCGTCCAGCGGCGGTCCGTACTTGAAGCCGAAGCTGCCTACCGTCACGCGCAGGTCGGAATCGTCGGGCTGAGCCTGGAAGATCTCCAACACCTTGCGCCTCAGGTCGTGGACGTTGAAGCGGCTGGTGTCAAGCTCGAGATCGGCCAGGGCCCGGATCGGCTGGAGCAGCGCCCGTTCTGCGGCAACGCTCTCCGCAACGCTGGCACCGCCTGCCGGATGCGGTCGCCGCGTCTCGCTGAAGCGGCGTTGCAACACCGCGTCGGCGGTCTCCAGGAATACCAAGCTGGCCGACAGCGACTTCCGGATCTCCGCGAAGGTGGCGGGAAACCGGCTCAGTCCGGTGCCCTCGCGAATGTCCACCACGAGCGCTGCCCGGCCGGCGTCTTGCGTGAGAGGGCCGGACTCTGCGAACGGCTTCATCAAATCGACGGGCAAGTTGTCGACGGTGTAAAATCCGGCGTCCTCCAGAGCTCGCAGCACAGTCCCCTTGCCAGAGCCGCTCAGGCCGGTCACCACCACCAAGCGAGCCTGGGCAACGCGCGCGAGGCCCCCGGGCCCGCCCGCCATGGCTAGCTGCCCTCGACCAGTTCCGCCGCGCCGTCGCGTCGTCGCAGCAGGACATTGATCTTGCCGCTACCCGCGTCCCGATACGAGACATATTCTCGATCTCCGCTTTCGAGCAGGAGAAACGCCTCGTCCTCGGTCATGGGCTTCGGCTCGACCGCTTGCGAACGCACGATGCGCGAGGGCGCAGGCGGCGCCTCGCTAGGCGGCTCGCTCGCCAGCGCCCGCCGCATGGAATCCGCCACGACGACCGACGGAACGTCGCGCTGCGTGCCCGGCCGGTGCGTGTCGATGATCTTGTGCTTGTTGCGCACCGCCTGGCGTTCGAGCTTGTCCAGTGCAGCGTAGACGGCGGCGAAGGTGGTGCTGCCCGTGCCGGCCACGACCAATGTGTGGCGCAGGGCGCGCAGCATGATTTCCGCTTCGCAGAGATGGCGCTGCTGCGACAGCCTTACGTGGGTCTCGAGATCGTTGCGCCGGGTCAAGATCCGCTGGATCTTGGCCAACTTGCGCTCGACTTTCGCGCGCTCGCGCTCTGTCAAGTCCGCCTTGCGGCCCGAGTACTCAATTCTCATCTCGCACCCCTCCCCGCCCAGCCGGCATCGGCGGCGAATCCTGCCAGAACCGCAGCAGCCAGGTGTCGCGGTTCTCGCCGATCGGGCAGATCTTGAGTCCAAGTTGGGTTGAACGCAACGGATTACGCATCGGACTTAGAGTATAGCAGCGTACTAACTTTCCTGTTCCTAACGAGTTACGAACTGGCAGGGTACCCACTGGAGACCGGCGGGCAGAGCCCGGTGGTAGGATGCTGATTCTCTCGATGTGGCGATCATATCTACTGACGTACCCGTTCCTGGCGGTCTATGTCCTGCTGGTGGTGCCCGCATTCGTGCCGATCACTTGGGCCACGGGATCGATCCGGCCGATCTATTGGATGGCCCAGCAGGGCTGTCGCATCGCATTCTGGCTCAGCGGGGTGCGCCTGCGCGTGCTGGACCGCCAGAGGGCGTTTGCGCATCCGTGCTGCGTGTTCGTGGCGAACCACGTCAGCAACCTCGAAGCTCCGGCGCTATTCGCGACCCTGCCCCGCATCGCAGTCATCATGAAGGAATCGCTCGGCCGGATTCCGCTGCTCGGATACGCCATGCGCCTGGGCGGCTTCATCTGCGTAGACCGCAGCGCGAAGGACTCGCGCAAGAAGGCCCTGGACGAGGCCCTGCGGACACTCCGCAGTGGAATCTCGATGCTGATCTTCCCGGAAGGCACGCGCAACCCGGCCGGGCCGCTGCTGGCCTTCCGGCCGGGCCCGTTCCAACTAGCGATCGGAGCCGGCGTGCCGGTGGTGCCGATCACGATCCACGGAGCCCAAGCGCTAATGCCCCGGGGAAAGACGCATATGCGGCCGGGCGTGGTCACGCTGGCATTTCACCCGCCAGTTGAGACAGCCGGATTGACTGAGAAGGATCGCTTGGACCTAATGACCCAAGTGCGCGCCTGCATGCAAGCCGCGATCGATGCCGATCGGGACTAGCGCCGGCAGACTACGCCGGCTGTTTCGGACTGCTCGAAGACGCTGGCAATCTCG
Organism: Bryobacterales bacterium; assembly: GCA_028819215.1. GTDB lineage: Bacteria > Acidobacteriota > Terriglobia > Bryobacterales > UBA6623 > VXMF01. The sequence continues at coordinate 15,812 of JAPPMG010000040.1, read as the reverse complement.
CACCCGACCTCACCGAGCGGCTAAAGAACATGGCAAGGTTCCGAAACTTGCCGGTTGACGTCTGTCGGAAGGTTGACAACCGGCAAGTACATGACGCTCTGCGGAAAAATCTGGGAGATCTCCGAGCGTTCTCGGCGGCGATCGTGTCCTTGCTAGATGGCCGAAGCGCTCTCCTTCAGTCGCAGCGCCGCAGCCGAGAGTGCGCGCGCGCATCAGAACATTCTCGACAGGATTGGTACAATTAATACCGTCGCCGATGCTTCGCATGCCGCCGTGCGAGCATCTGGGGCGCATTTTCCCTGCTGCGAGGACGATCCGACATGTCGCGCTACTTCACTCTGCAAGAAGCGGAAAGCCTGATTCCCACAGTTCAGGAGGGCCTGAAAGCCGCGATCAGTGCTAAAGAGCGCATCGGCGAGATCGACCAAGCCATGCAGAACCTGTCAGCGCACATCTGCATGGTGGGCGGTGCCGAGATCAATCCGGACAAGATCGCGCGCCAGAAGCTCGAACGCATCTCGCTGATGCAGGTCATCGACGATCGCGTCTCGGACATCCAGAGCAGCGGATGTCTGGTCAAAGACCTGGACCTTGGCCTGCTGGACTTCCCCGCCCTGCTAAACGGCGTCGAAGTGTACCTGTGCTGGAAGCTGGGCGAAAGCCGAATCGAGTGGTGGCATTCCACCCAGGAAGGCTATTCGGCACGGCGCAGAATCATGGATGAGTTCGCCGACGACGATTCCACGCCGCTGCCGAACTAGCCTCACTCGGCCGCCGCGGGCGGCAATCCGCGCACTAGCGATATGGCAGGTCGGCGCGCTCGCGCCAGTCATCCTCGGTGCGAGCGAACCAATCCATCGTGAATTCATCCAGCTCCGCCTGCACGGCGGCATGCTCGGGCCTGTCCGCTAGATTCTGCAGTTGGAACGGATCGGATACGTTGTCGTACAGCAACCAGGCCCGGTCTTGATTCCGGGCATAGGTGTAGCGCTCGGTGCGCACGCCGCGCCAAGCCGGGAACTCGCCCCGTTCGGTCGGTGTGTAGCTCTGGGCGTAAACGGACTCGGGAGCGGGAGAGTCCGGGCGCCCGCCGTGCTCCTGGGCCAACAGGTGGCGCGACAGGTCCGTGCCCGAGATGGTCTCGGCCATGGGCAGTCCGGCCAGGCCCAGCAGTGTCGGCACCACATCGACGTGAGACGCGGGTAGATTCAGCCGCTGGCCCGCCGGAACCGCTGCCGGATAGTGCACGATTCCGGGCACCTGCAGCGATTCGGCCCACGGCTTGCGCTTGAGCACGGTGCCTTGGGAACCCAGCATGTCGCCGTGGTCCGACGTGATCAAGATGACGGTGTTCTCGAACTGGCCCGTCGCCTTGAGCGCGTCGACGATTCGCCCGACCTCGTCATCGAGGAACGTGATCGCAGCATAGTAGCCGGCGATGTCCTGCCGCGAGCCCAGCGCGCGGCCAGCGCGCACCTGGACGGATCCGTTCCAGTTCTCCCGCATCTTGAGCAAGTTCGGGTCGTACATGTTCATGTACGCCGGCGGTGCAACGTAGGGGTTGTGCGGCGGCCCCCACTGGACGTAGGCCAAGAACGGCGTCTCGGTATCGCTGCCGATGAAATCGATGATCTCGTCCGTGAACGCCGTGGCCGAGTAGCCCTCGATCTGGATCGGCTCCGGGGAGTCCCGGAAATACTGCATGTTCCAGTAGTTGTGAGTGCAGATGTTGGCAGCCCAGAAGTCGAACCCCTGGCGTCGCTCGGGCCGGACATAGCCGGGCAGCCGCTTGCCGCCCTCCAAGTGCCACTTGCCGGCGAAGGCGGTGCGGTAGCCGTTGTCCCGCGCGACCTCGGCGATCGTGACTTCGCTATCGGGCAGCGGCGCGTCGTTGACATCCACGCCGTGCTCGTGACCGAATCGCCCAGTCAGCAACGTGCCGCGCGCAGGGCAGCAGACCGGGCAATTCGCGGTCATGTTCCTCAGCAGAGCGCCATTCGCGGCGAGGGCGTCCATGTTGGGCGTCCGCACGTCCGGGTTGCCCATCGCGCCGAGGTCCATCGCCCGCCACTGGTCGGGCATCAGCACCAAGACGTTGGGCCGAGGCAGGCGCGGGCCGACGCACGCCGAACCGGCGGCAGCTGCGGCAGAGGCGAGGAACGCCCGGCGGTTCATCATCAGGGCCAGAATGCCAGCCTCGCCGGAGCGGTGTCAACCGTACCGGCCTTCCATGCCAGCCTTCCAAGTCCGCAAGCGTTCGCCGCTGCCCGTTTTCGATGCAGGAGCCGGCACCACGAGATCGTTGCCTGACCGAAGCCTATGGAGGGACCGAGTGTCGCCAAGATGGCCTCAACGGCTCTGGATCAATCGGCGTAGTGCCACTTCGTGCCAGCCGGGGAATCCTGCAGGGTCACGCCGCGAGCGGCAAGCTCGTCGCGGATCCCGTCAGCGCGGGCAAAGTCGCGGGCCTTGCGGGCCTCCGCCCGTTCGCGGATTAGGCCCTCGATCTCCTCGGCGGGCACACGCTGCCCGGCCGGAGGCCGCAAGACGTCGAAGATCTTGTCGAAGTGGTCCAGCAGGTCGCGTGCCTCGATCACGTTGGCCGGGCCGAAGCGGCCGCTGTCGATGGCCGAGTTCGCCGTCCGGATGTACTCAAAGACTGCCCCCAGCGCACCCGCAGTGTTGAGGTCCTCGTCCAAGGACTCGCGAAACTGCGCGGTCGCCTTGGCGCTCTCCGCGCTGGCCTGTGGATTGTCCGCCCCGGCAGAGGCGCTTGCGAGCCGCCGTTCGAAGTTGCGCAGCCGCTCGATCGCGGCGGCCGCCCCGTGCAGGCCGTCAAACGTGAAGTTGAGCTGCTTGCGATGCGGCGTGGCGACCAGCAGGTAGCGGATCGAGTCTGCGGAAAAGCCCCTCTCGATGAGATCGCGCAAGGTGTAGAAGTTACCCAGCGACTTGGCCATCTTCTTGCCGTCCACCAATAAGTGCTCGGCGTGGACCCAGAAGCGCGCGAACGGCCGGCCGGTGGCGCTCTCCGACTGCGCGATCTCGTTCTCGTGGTGCGGGAACTGCAAGTCCACGCCCCCGGTGTGGACGTCAAACGTCTCGCCAAGGTAGGCCATCGCCATGGCCGAGCACTCCAAGTGCCAGCCAGGGCGGCCCGGGCCGAACGGGCTGTCCCAGCTCGGCTCGCCGTCGCGGCTAGCCTTCCACAGCACGAAGTCGCGGGCGTCGTCCTTGCCGTACTCGTCGGAGTCCACCCGCGCGCCGGACAGAATGCCGCTTGGGTCGAGCCGCGAAAGCTTGCCGTAGTCGTCCAAGCTGGAAATGCGGAAGTAGGTCGAGCCGCCGGACTCGTATGCATGGCCAGCCTGCGTGATGCGCCGGACCAGCTCGATCATCTCCGGAATGTGGTCCGTCGCCGCGGGCACGATCTCGGGCCGCTCCAAGCGGAGCAACTGGCAGTCCTCGAAGAACGCATCGACGTACTGCTTGGTGTACTCGCCGATGGGCACGCCGGCTGCCGACGCGGCGGCGATGATCTTGTCCTCCACGTCGGTGATGTTCATCACATGCCGCAGCTTCCAGCCGCATTGCCGCATGTGCCGCCGCAGGATGTCTTGGAAGGCAAAGGTGCGCAGGTTGCCGATGTGGACGAAGTTATAAACGGTTGGACCGCAAGAGTATATGCGGACGCAGTCGCCTTGGGCGGGCTCGAACGCCTCCACCTCGCGGCTGAGGCTGTTATACAGCTTGAACGCCACTGAGAGCCCGCGGTATGAGCTTATTGTAGCGAGCCGCCTACAGCCGGTAGGCTTCCACGGCTGTTCTGCCGAGCACGCGGTCGCGCTCGTCCGCACCGAGGCGCGCGGCGAAGCCGGCCACCAGCTCGAACCAGCGGGCGTAGTCCACCCCCACCAGGCACACCGGCCAATCCGAGCCGTACATGAGCCGCTGCGGGCCGAACGCATCCAAGACGGCATCCATGTACGGGGCAAGCTCGGCCTCGCTCCAACGCTCCCAATCCGCCTCGGTCACCATTCCGGAGATCTTGCAGTAGAGGTTGGGCCGCCGGGCGAGGTCCCGGATGGCGGCGCGCCAAGCGCCGAACGAACCGTCTAGGATCCTGGGCTTGCCGATATGGTCTAGGACGAATACCTGATTGGGGTGTCGGTCGACGAATTCCAGCGTCTGGGGCAGGTGGCGCTCGAAGATGAGGATGTCGTACACCAAGCCCGCCTCGGTGACGGCGCGCACGCCGTCGTTGAAGTCCTGACGCAGCATGTACTGGTCATCCGGCTCGTCCTGCAGGACATGCCGGCAGGCCCGCAAGTACGGATCCTGTGCAAGCTCTTCCAAGATGCCGCGCACAGCGGGGTCTACCAGCGGGACCCAGCCGACCACCCCGCGGATGAACTCGTTTTCGCGGGCGTGCGCTAGCAGGGCGCGAGTCTCCGACAGCGTCTGCCTGGCCTGTACCGAAACCACTCCGTCCACGCCGGCAGCCTCGACTTCCCTGCGCAGGTCGGCGGGGAGAAAATCTCGCCGCAAGGCCCGCATCGAATCGGAGATCCACCCGTATTCGACCGGATCGTAGCGCCAGAAGTGATGGTGCGAGTCGACGATCACGCGAATCTCGCCTCAGCGAGGGTCTTGGTTCTCTGCCAAGCCGGAGGGCCAGATCTGGTTGCGCACCGGATCGACCATTTCGCGAATCTCGTCCAGCAGCCCGTCGGGCTGCTCGAAGTCGAACGCCTTGAGGTTGCGTTCGACATGCCGGCTCTTGGACATGCCCACCAGCACGCTGGCCGTGTGCGGGTAGTCGTAGCAGAACTTCAGCGCCGCTTCCGAGACGTCGACGCCGCGCGCCCGGCAGTGCTGCGCCAGCTGCTGTCCGACCTGCTGCACCTCCTCCGAGGCGAGGTGCCACGGCGGCGCGCCGCGCTCGGTCAGGATGCGCAAGTGCAGCGGCGAAGCATTGATCAGGCCGATCCCGCGCTCGGCGCAGAGCGGTCTCAGCTCGGCGTCCAAGTCGTCGACCATCAGGTTGTAGCGGGCGTAGGAGAGGATGCTGTCGACCTCGGCCCGCTCTGCCACGTCCCGCAAGATGCCCAGTGGCAACGCCGTAATGCCGACGTAGCGGCACTTGCCGGCGCGCTGCAACTCACGAGCCACTGGCAAGGCCTCGCTGATGACCTGCTCGCGATCCACGAACTCGATATCGTGCATCTGGTAGATGTCCACGTAGTCGGTGCGCAAGCGGCGGAGCGACTCGTCGATGCTCGAGCGCACGCGCTCGGCCGAGAAGTCGAACGCATCCATGTCGTAGCGGCCGCACTTGGTGGCGAGCACGATGTCCTTGCGGCGGGAGCCGAGCGCCCTGCCGAGCCGCTCTTCGGAGAGCGTGCGACCGTAGTAGGGCGAGGTGTCGAAGAAGTTGATCCCCAGGTCGATCGCCATATGCACGGCGCGATCGCCCTCGCGCACGTCAATCTCCTCAAACTCGTTGCCCAGCGGCGACGCGCCGTACCCGAGAACAGAGACTTCGAGGTCGGTGCTTCCGAGCTTGCGGTATTCCATAGGAAGGATCGGCTACCCTGCTGATGAGAAGGGATAGCCAGCTTAGCAGTTCCGGCGGGGCCGCCCGCCGGAGCCGCCAAGATCGCCCAGTCCGATGACCGAAGGCCTGCCCGCCACCGAAGAGCGAAACCCGCGCTCGGCCGGGATCGACCTCGCTAGCACTGAACAGGTGCTGGCCGTCATCAACGCCGAGGACGCGCGCGTGGCCGCGGCGGTTCGGGATCAGATCCCGCAAGTCGCTAGGGCGCTGGACGCCATCGTCGAACGTTGGGACCGCGGCGGGCGCCTGTTCTACTGCGGGGCCGGCACGAGTGGCCGGCTGGGAGTTCTCGACGCAGCGGAGTGCCCGCCGACGTTCGGCACTCCGCACGACCGCGTCACGGCCGTGATCGCCGGCGGCGCCGAAGCGCTGCTGCGCTCCGTGGAGGGAGCCGAAGACCGCCCCGAGACCGCTCGCGCGGACCTGGAAGAGCGGGGGCTCGGCGGCCAGGACGCCTTGGTTGGCATCGCTGCCAGCGGGCGCACTCCATACGTGCTGGGAGCGGTCGAACACGCAGCCGCCATGGGCGCCGTCACGGTTGGGCTGAGCTGCAGCCCGGGCTCTGAGCTCGAACGGGCGGTCGACTATCCCATCACGCCGGAGGTAGGGCCGGAGGTGGTCACGGGGTCGACCCGCATGAAGAGCGGCACCGCGCAAAAGCTGGTATTGAACATGCTCTCGACCGGGCTGATGATCCGCACGGGCTGCGTGCTCGGCAACCTGATGGTGAACGTCCAGGTCAAGAACGCCAAGCTGGCGGGCCGCGCCGAGCGGATCGTGCGCGAGGTCTGCGGCTGTGATCTGGACAGAGCGCGCGCCACGTTGGAAGCGGCCGGTCTCAACGTCCGACTCGCTATCCTGATGCTCAAGCGGCGGATCGACCGGGACTCCGCCGAGTCGCTGCTGGCGCGCTTCGGCGACAACCTGCGACTGGCACTGGAGGCAAGCGATGACTGATCGATTCCGCCCCGCGCGCACTGGGCTGCTTGCGGCGGCGTTGGCGGCGGCGGCTTGCGTCAGCACGCTCTCGGCCCAGCCGCGACGCGCACGGCTGGAGTCTCCCACGGTGTCGGCGGACCGTCGAATCCACTTCCAAGTGGCCGCCCCGGACGCGCAGACGCTACGCCTGCAGGCGCCATGGGCCGGCGAGAACGTCGAGTTCGAACGCGCCGAGTCCGGGATCTGGTCGCTGACTGTCGGCCCAGTGCCGCCTGCGATCTACAGCTACACCTTGCTGCTCGATGGCGTGCGCGTCCTAGATCCGCACAATACCGCCGTCAAGCGGTGGAGCGGAGGCAACGCCAGCTTGGTCGAAGTCCCGGCCCCCGAGCCTGCAGCGTACGACCTGCGGGACGTGCCGCACGGCTCGCTGCACACGCACTACTACGCTTCCGCGGCGGGCGGAGCGAACCGCAGGCTTGTCGTCTACACGCCGCCCGGATACTACGAGGAGGCGGACCGGCGTTACCCGGTGCTGTACCTGTTGCACGGCTCGGGCGACGACGAAACGGCCTGGGCAGAGGTCGGCAAGGCCAACCTCATCCTTGACAACCTGATCGCCTCCGGAGCGGCCGAGCCGATGCTGGTCGTCATGCCGAACGGCCATCCCGTGCCGTGGGCCAGCCGCCGACGGGGGATCGGATCCGACAACACACAGCGGTTCCGCGATGACTTGATCGAAGGCGCGATGCCGCTGGTCCAATCGCTCTATCGCGCCAAGCTGGGACCGTCCCAGACAGCCGTCGCCGGCCTCTCGATGGGAGGGGGGCAGTCCCTGTATTGCGCCGCGACCGGCTTGGACCACTTCTCGTGGGTAGGGGCCTTCTCGGCCGCCGCTCCCAGCCCTGACAGCGACGGAGCGCAAGGCCTGTTGGCCGACCCGGAACGCGCCAACGCGCGCCTCGACCTGCTGTGGATCGCGATCGGGCGCGACGACTTCCTGCTGGATCGCAACCAGGCGTTCCAAGCCGCGCTCGTGAAGGCCGGCGTCGACCACATCTACCGCGTCACGGCCGGAGGCCACAGCTGGCCGGTCTGGCGCGGCTACCTGGCGGAGTTCGCGCCGCTGCTGTTCCGCGCCGCCTCCAAACCTTGACGGCCTGAACCCCAGGCATAACCTAGACGGGTCGGTTTCCGTCATTACATTGACCGGTGCAAACGTTGCGCCGCACCGGCTCGTTGGCAATGCCGATCCCGATTCCGAACCATCCTTGGCTGCGCGCCGGCTTGGTCGTGGTAGCCTCAGCGACCCTGACCGCCCTAGGCCTGCAGTTGTATGGACCCGCACCCGTAGAACTGCCGACCGCCGAAGTCGAGCGTCGCGACTTCTTGCGCACGGTGCGCAGCCGCGGAGAGCTCAAGAGCGCCGAATCCGTGCAAGTCACCGCACCTCAGACGCCGAATCTGCAGATCGTTCAACTCGCCGAAAACGGAAAGCCGATCGTGGCCGGCGATATCGTTGTGCGTTTCGACGAGTCGGCCCAGGAAGACACCCTGATCGAACGCCAGACCGAGGTCCGGCAGGTGGACAGCGAGATCGAGCAAGCCGAGGCCTCGCACGCCATTACCGACGAGCGCAACGAAATGATGATCATGCAGGCGACCTACAACGTCGAGCGCGCGGGGCTAGAGGCCAGCAAACAGGAGATCTTGGCCGAGATCGAGGCGGAGAAAGCCAAGATCGACGTGACGATCGCCGAAGGGGAACTCCAACAGACCCAGACGACGGCCGAGGCCAGCGACATGTCCCAAGCGGCCGACATCGAACGCTTGATGGAACGCAAGGGCAAGGCGGAGAGGGATCTCAACCTGTCCCGCACCTACTTGCGCAGCATGGTGCTGCGAGCGCCGACCGACGGCATCGTCCACATCCTGCCGAACAACCGCGCCCAAGGGTCGTTCGGAACTGCCCGCCCGCCGTTCCAAGAGGGCGACACGGTGTGGACCGGTGCGGCGATCGCCGAGATTCCGAACCTCGACTCACTGAGGGTCGAGTTCCGCGTGGACGAGGTGGACCGCGGCCGCGTGGACGAGGGACAAGAAACCCGCATTCGCGTCGATGCAGTGCCCGACGTGGTGCTGGGCGGCTCAGTGAGCTGGCTGAGCCCGATCGCCACGCTGGTGTTCAACCGCCTGCCGCCCGAGAAAAATTTCCCGGCCTTCGCCGAGCTCGACGAGATCGACGAGCGCCTGCGGCCCGGCATGAGCACCACGGTGGAGATCATCGTGCAGCGGATCGAGGACGTGCTCGTGATTCCCAGCAAGGCGTCCACGCAGATTGACGGCAAGCCGACCGTCTTCGTGCAGGACGGAGCCAGCTACCGCCGCGTGCCGATCGAGGTCGCCGCGACGAACGGCAGCGAGATCGTCGTCGCCGCCGGACTGCAAGAGGGCGACGTGATTGCCTTGGAGAATCCCGAGACCGGCGACGGGCGAACCCTATAGCACCATCGGAGACCGAACCATGACGAAGCTACTGTTGCGGATTGCGATCGTATTCGTGGCCGGGGCACTCGCGGCCGGCGGCTACTTTGTGTGGCAGAGCCTGCCCGAGGACGAGCAGCGCTTCGCCCTCGCTGACGTCCAGCGGGGCGACTTGGTGGTGAAGACCTACCTGCGCGGCGAGTTAAGGGCCGTGCGCTCCCTGACACTGACCGCGCCCAATATCGGGACCCAGTCCCAGATCACGCAGCTGGCGCCGATGGGCGCCCTCGCCCAGCGTGGCGACCTGATCTTCGAACTGGACGATTCCGAGCGGGTCGCGGCACTGGAAGACAGCCTGCTGACAGTGGAGCAGATTCAGGAGAACCTCAAGAAGGCCGAGGCCGAGCTGGAGATCCGCAAGAGCCAGGACGAAGTCGAGATCGTCCAGGCGAACTTCCAGGTGCGGCGAGCGGAGCTGGAGGTCCAGCGCAACGAGCTGCTGGCGGACATCGACGCGCGCAAGAACGAACTCACCCTCGAGGAAGCCCGGCGGCGCAAGCAGAAGCTCGAAGCGGACATCGAGAACCGGCTCAAGCAGCGCGAGTCCGAGCTGGCGGTGCTGCGCGAGCAGCTGAACAAGGCGCAGCTGGACGTGGACCGCGACGAGCGCCGGATCGCGCAATCGCGCGTGCTCGCGCCGCTGACTGGACTGGTGGCGATCCTCCAGAACCGGTCAGGCGGGCGCGGCGGCTTCGGGCAGTCGCTGCCCGAGATCCGCGAAGGGGACCAGATCCCGGCGGGCATGTCGGTTGCGCAACTGCTGGACTTGTCCGAAATGGAGTTGCTGACCCGAGTGGAGGAATCCGAACGGGCCAACCTGCGCGAGGGACAAGAGGTCCTCATCCGCATGGACGCCATCCCGGACAAGAGCGTGACGGGCACGATCAAGCGGTTGGGCAACACCGCCTCGGCGAACATCTTCTCCGGCGAAGCGGTCAAGAAGTTCGAATGCGTCATCGGCATCGACATGGAGGGGTTGCTCACAAACATCGGCGCCGAGCCCGAGCGCATCGAGCGAATCATGGCAACGGCGCGCCAGAACGCATCCGTGGGCTACGGGGCGCAGCGCAGGAACGCCGCCTCGCGAGCGCCGCGGAACAACGCGGCTGCCGCGCCGCCTGAAGGCCGTGGCCAGGGACAGCGCGGCGGAGGCAACCCAGACAGCCAAGCTGGGGGTCGCCGTGCGGGACAAGCAGGCGCGGGCCAACAGGCAGAGAACGCCGGGCCGGGCGGCGGCCAGCGTGGCGATAGGCAACAGCGCCAGCGGTCGGGCGACGAGCAGCAGGGCGAGCGCGCCCAGCGCGGCGGGGGCGGGCAACGCGGGCAACGCGCCGAAGGCCAGCAGCAACAAGGCGGGCAAGGCCAGCAGCGCGGCCAGCGCGGCGGGCAAGGCTTCGACCCCTCGCGCATCCTGAGCCGCCTGCCGGAAGAGGCCCGCAAGAAGGCCGAAGCTATGCTCAAGGGCCGGAGCCCGCAAGAGCTTAGCGACGAAGAGCGCCAGCAGTTCCGCCAGATCATGCAAGCAGCCATGGGCGGCGGTCGCCAAGGCGGAGGCGGCGGTCGCGGCGGAGGCGGCTTCGGCGGCCCAGGTGGCGGCGGCTTCGGCGGTCCGGGCGGTGGCTTCGGCGGCGCGCCAGGCGGATTCGGCGCAGCAGGCGGCGGATTCGGCGGCCTAGGCGGCGCAGCTGGTGGCGCGGGCGGCGGCCGCGGCGGCGGCCAGCCTCAAACAGCCACGGCAGCCTCGGGCGGATCGGAGTTCAGCGAGGCCGAGCGGTCGGGGGCGCAGCTTCCCGAGCCGCCCCAGCAGGGCTCAGACGTGGAGGTATTGCTCCGCCCAGGCTTGCTGGCCGATGCAGAAGTAACCGTCGAGCAGATCCCTGACACGCTCTACATTCCGTACCAAGCGGTGTTCGAAGAGGGCGCGCAGAACATCGTCTACGTGCTGGAGTCCGGGCGGCTCCGGCCCAGGCGCGTCCAGCTTGGGCGCCGGTCCGAGTCCCAGGTGGCGATCACAGACGGGCTCGCCGAGGGCGAGCAGGTCTCGCTCTACCGGCCCGACACCGCGCCCGCCCCACAGACCAACAGCCCTGAATCCTCGACCGGGCCGGCATTCCCGGGAGGCTAATGAATGCAACTCCCTAACGTAATGCCCGAACTCCAGATGGGGATCGGGAGCCTGCTGGCCCACAAGCTGCGCACGCTGCTGACGATGCTCGGCATGATCTTCGGCGTCGGCGCCGTGGTGGCCATGCTGTCGATCACCGAAGGCGCCCGGCAGGAGATGATCCGCTACATCGACCTGCTGGGCGTGAACAACATCGTGGTCGAGGCTAGCGAGGCCCCGGACCGCGACACGCTGATCGAGGTGCGGCAAGTCTCGCCCGGGCTGACGTTCCGGGACGCGCGAGCAATCGTGGCGAACACGCCGAACATCGCGAGCCTGTCCGAGCGCAAGACGTTCCAGCCCACCAGCCTGCTACCCAGCATGGACGGCGACCTCCCGACCCTGATCGGAGTGCGGCCCAACTACACCGACATCTACAGCATGTCGCTGATCGAGGGCCGCTTCTTCACCGACGACGAGCACTCCCGCTCGGCTCCGGTGTGCGTGCTCGGAGAGCGGGCCAAGATCAGCATCCTCGGATACGGCAACGCCGTCGGAAAGTACGTCAAGGTCAACGAGGTGTGGCTGCACGTGATCGGCGTCACGGCACCTCAGGCGACCGCCGAGTCCGAGGTGGAGGGACTGGAGGCCGACGACCGCAGCAACGTGATCCTCGCTCCTCTGAACTCGGTCATGCGCCGCTTCGAGGACAACAACAGCTACCTCAAGGACGAGATCGACGGCATTTACATCCGTGTCGAGCCCGAAGCGGACCCCATCGAGACCTCGCAGATCGTGCGCGCCATCCTGAACACGACCCACAACGGCGCAAGCGACTTCTCGGTGCTGGTGCCAGCGGATCTGCTGGCGCAGCGCGAGCAGCAGCAGCTGGTGTTCCAGATCGTAATGATCTGCATCGCGGGCATCTCGCTGCTGGTCGGCGGCATCGGCATCATGAACATCATGCTCGCGACCGTGCTCGAGCGCACGCGCGAGATCGGCATCCGGCGCGCCATCGGGGCGCGCCAGCGCGACATCGTGCGGCAATTCCTGATCGAGGCGGTGATGATATCCATCCTCGGCGGCCTGATCGGCATCGCGGCCGGCTTCGGCGGCTCCAAGATCATCGCTGCCATCGCCGGCTGGGCGACCGTCGTGACGGTCATTTCGATCGTCGTCTCGTTCGGCGTCTCTGTCTTCATCGGACTGCTGTTCGGCATCTACCCCGCCATGCAGGCGGCCAAACTCGACCCCATTGAGGCCATCCGCTATGAGTAGTGCTCTTCGCAAAGCCCTCCCCGCCCTGGCATTCGCCCTGGCCGCCGCCCCGGCGGCGGCCCAGTTCGCGACGTTTCCGGACGGAGATTACTTCCGGGAGCAGTGGCAGGCTGCCCCTTACGCGGTCGAAGTCGGAACCGTCGGGACGTTGGAAGACTTCGTCGTGGACGGAAAGCTCGAGCTGACGCTGCGCTCCTACTTGGAATTGGTGATGTCGAATCACCCCGACGTACAGATCCAGATCCTGACAGTCCTCCAATCGGAGAATTCGATCCAGGCCGCCTTCAGCCCGTTCGACCCCACGCTGGCGCTGGACTTCAACGCGAACCGCTCGACAAACCCGTCGCAGGACCAGCTGCAGGGCGGCGCCGTGATCAGCTCGCTGCGCCAGAACGGCGGTTTCACCTACCGCCAGACGCTGGACACGGGCACGAACTACCAGATCGGCTTCACGGGCCTTAAGACCGCCAGCAGCAGCTCGTTCCGGACGTTCAACCCGTCGATCCAAGACACCCTGCAGTTCCGCATCGAGCAGCCCTTGCTGCGCGATCGCGGACGAGGGATCCAGCGCATCCCGATCCTGATCGCGCGGGCTCGCTACGACAACTCCCAGTCGACGGCCAAGCAGCGGATTCTCACCCTGATCGCACAAGCCGAGAACACCTACTGGCAGGTTGTGTCGAACCGCGAGTCCCTCACTGTCCAAGAGAACAACCTGGAGCTGCGGCGCAGGTTCTTGGAGCGCTCGCAGCGCGAACTGGAACTGGGCGCGATCTCCCCGCTGGACATTTACCAGCCAGAGCAGAACTACGCCAACGCCCAGGTGAGCGTCACGCGCGCCCGCTACCAGCTGCAACAAGCCGAAGACCGCGTGCGCCGGCAGATCGGAGCGGACCTGGATCCGGAGATCCGCAATCTGCCGCTGGTGCTGACCGAGTCAGCCGACCCGCCGATCTACATGCCGGCGTTCGAGCCGGAGGAGTCCATCCGCAAGGCGCTGCTGTTGCGCCCGGAGATCCGGCTGCGCCGGACGACCTTGGCGATCGACGACTACAACATCAAGCGCGACACCAACGCCCAGCGGCCCGACCTTGCTCTGACGGCGCAATACAGCGCGACCGGGCTGGGCGGAAACCTGTTCGAAAACTCCGTCTTGGGCGCCGGCGCCAGCCAACTCATCTCTGCTAGCGGCTTCCCGGCGGCGATGGGCCAGCTGTTCCGATTCGCCTACCCTACGTATAGCGTGGGCCTGCAGCTGAATCTGCCGCTGCGCAACCGGCGCGCGGCAGTGAATCTGGCCAACTCGGTGCTGGAGAAGAAGCGCAACATGTACGAACTGCGCTCCCTGGAGCAACAGGTGCGGCTCGAGGTCTTGAACGCGATCACAGGCGTGGAGCTGAGCAAGGCCGCCATCCAACAAGCAGCGGTGGCGCTGGACTTCTCCCAGAAACGTCTGGATGCCGAGCAGCGCAAGTACGATCTGGGCGTGAGCACGGCCTTCATCGTGCTGGACGCGCAGGACGATCTGGTGCAGAGCCAAGCCGACCTGCTCCAAGAATCGATCGGCTACCGCCGGGCGATGGTGACCCTGATGCAGGCGACCGGGGAGCTGTTGGAAGAGCGGGGCATATCGCTGGACTTCAACTAGCGGACGAGCGGGCCTACAATAGGAACCAGGCACCGGGGCGTGGCGCAGTCTGGTAGCGCGCCTGCTTTGGGAGCAGGAAGTCGGGGGTTCAAATCCCTCCGCCCCGACCAGGCCTCGAAGGGTCCGACCCGGACACATGGGTTACAGAACGTACCGGAGACATGGGTTACAACCTCGCGCCGAACGGGTAGTCGATGGTCTGCAGCGTTCTCCGCTCTAGGTCAATCTAACCCATCCTCGGGTCGCTCACTCGGGTCCGACCCGGCTCATTGCGAGTCTACTTCGCGAGAAGCGTCCCGAGCTGGCCCTCGGCGTATTTGAAGGACTTGTACGTCGGCGCAGACCCCTTGTATTCGGCGACGATTTCCTTGTCGCGCCTTACTTCGAGCACTTGGCGATGTACGGTGTTGCTAATGAGGGTATTGCCGTTCGACAAGCGTCTCGCTCCGCCTTGGAAAGGGGCGAAGTAGCGCGGGTTCTCCCAGTACCAGACACGCTCGGCTGAGAACGGCCGGCCAACGTCTCTGGCGTATGTGCCATCGGGATTCACCGGCAGCCTGAGCTCCTGAACATTGCTGACGCCCTTGAGATCCTGCTGGCGTTGTAGGCCACCGCGGCTGGCCTCGGGGCCGCGGTCTCCTCGTCTCAGCATGCCTGGGCGGATCACAGTGTTGTTGTTGTGCACGATCAGATTCCCCTCGCCGGGGGCTTCCGAGTCGATCCAGTTGGCATCGTGCTGCTTGAGGAAGACGCGGTCGCTTTCGCTGCCCATGTCGTAGGCCTCAGGATTTCCGTAGCGAAAAAGCAGGTCGCCGCCCTGACCGCCGCGGCCCCCAGCAGAGGACGCAGCCTCGGCGGTCGTAGTGCTGTGATCGATGATCCAGATCTCGTTGTAGATGAACGAGCTGACGACAACCTGGTCGAGCGCGGGGTTGTAGTCGACGCTGTTGAGATGTTGGCGCACGACATTCATCGGCGCATAGCTGGTCGGATAGTGCGGGTCGATCCGCTCGGGATGATCCCTTACGACTCCGTAGTTCGGGGCGTCAGGGGCGCGGTCTTGGATCAGGTGATCCTCGAAACTCCACTCCCACAAGACCTCCTGTGATCCGTCGTCGAGGTCGGGCTTGATCTCGATGATCCCGTCGGACCAGACGGTCTCGCTGTCGCCCGGATCCCAGCCGAGCGCACGTGCTCCGTCAGCAGACAACGGCTTGTACGTCAGTAGCAGGATATTGCCGTTGGGTAGTGGAGTCAGGTCGTGGTGGAAGGTCAGCGGACCCAACTCCGAAGCACTCATCTCCCATAGAACGGTCGAGTCAGGGCCTAGGATCTGGACGACATCGACTGCGACTACCGGCTGGCCCTGCACGACGCTGCGGTCGCGGATGCCCATGCGCAGGAGCCTGCCGCCATCGAGCAGGTAGGCCGTGTGGCCGCCACCGTCGAGGTCACTCTCCCAGCGGTGGACTTCGACCCCCTTGTAGTCTGTCAAGACGGTGTAGTTGTCGACGTCAGTTCCGATCTCGTCCGCGCGATGCCAGAGCAGGTAGCCACGGTCGACTTGGTCTTCGTCGATCGAGACGACTTCGACGTCCCGCTGATCTTGCGCTGGCAACCACTGAGATAGGACGCTTGCCAAAACAACTTGATCAATTAATGTTGTAATCTGCTACGATGCC
>JAPPMG010000095.1 GCA_028819215.1 Bryobacterales bacterium | reverse complement strand
CGCTAGCCAACCCCGCCCTGTCCCTTGATAAACCGCGTAGTGTGTTTCAGGCCAGAAGATCCCAAGGCCCGCCGGACCGCTCCGGCAGGCGCCGCCGACCTAGTCTCGCCCCCTGATCGGAACCACGGCATTTCGCAATCTTGCACGTCCGATGGCTGCAGTCCGCACAACGCCCCATGCAGGCTCGATCACGGCAGCAGGCTCCTTCGCCGATCCGCGTGCTTGCCCGGTCGGCTGCAAGCGCGTACGCAGGGCTTCATGAACACTGTCCGTGAACGGCCGAATCCCAGAGTAGGTGTCCCAATCCAGAGAGGCCGGCAAGCGGAAGGCCGCGGCTTGAATCTCGCAATTTCGACCGTCGGCCCAAGGCTGCTACTTCTGGGCGCTTCGCTGGTCACGCCGTCCTTGGCCGGAGTTCCTCTGCTCGGGGTAGAACTGCGCACAATAGCGTCGATACACCCCGATGTCGCCATCGGATCGGCAAAGTCGCGGCCGGGACTCGTGCTGTTTCCGTGCCCAAATCACCACGTCCTGCATGACGTCCCGCTCTTGCGCGGAGATGATGATCTTGTTCATGATTGGCGCGCGAAGGCTCACCGGAAGAAATCTCAGGCCCACGATGGCTCGCTTCGGCCGACGCATCTCGCGCACCTGCCCGACGAGCACCATCTCAACGAGCCTGCCGTCGACCGGAGTGGCGAGCACCCATAGCCGCGTGTCCATTCCGATGGAGCGCTCGCGGACTTCGACGTACGAATAGCCGAGGCCAAAGATGCGGGTTACGGCCGCGACGTCGAAGACGACGTTCACGATGCCCGCAATCCGCCGCGTGCGCCTGAATTCGAAGCAGCTCTCGAGTACTGCACCGTCGACCGACGTTCGCCCGACCTGCTTCACGTTGTCGTAGCCATGCACGTACCGAAGGTGGGCAAGGTCCACCGAATTCTCGGCAGTCTCTTGAGGGTGGCCCGGAAACTGGACGGTCCGGAACTCCAAGCCGCTCCAATCGGACCCAATCGGCGGGTCTGCGGGCAGTCTCCACTGCGGCGGCCGTCCATCGATCCCCCACCATGCGAAGACCATCCCGAGGACGTCCCGCGTCTCGAACACCCTGAGCTTCGCGGACTTTGGCGGAGATGCGAAAGGCGTGGCGACGCATTGGCCCGAGACGTCATACTCGAAGCCGTGAAACGGACAGACGAGACACCCGTCGCGCACCTGCCCGCCTGCGGCCGGTCCTAGGTCGGCCCCGAGGTGCGGGCAAACCGCCTCCGCCACGCAGACGCTCCCCTCGGCACCGCACCAAGCCACGATGTTCTGGCCGAGCCAGGTCTTCTGGATCAGTCCCGTCTTGAGGATGGACTCGCGGCTGGCGACAAAGTACCAACCCTCGGGAAAGGGGAAGAGCGGCCGGTTACCGCCTGGATCGGTGCGGTCCGTGTCCATCGCCCTCCCTATTCCCTTGTGACCGCGCTCCCTTTCGGTCGAGGCAACCGAATCAGGACCATCGGGATTTGTTCCATGATATGTCACCGCTTCGATATGGCACGCCCTGCGACGGGGCGCAGTGCGAGAACTGCATTGCTGGGGACCGCGGAGTGCCTAGGCCGCGGCCAGGAGCATGGTCGTGCGGAGAAGCGCACGAGGATTCGACAAAGTCGGCTCGGCGCAGCCGCCACGCGGGGAAGTGGGGCGCGCTAGGTCATCGGAGCGCTCGAGACCCCTCGGAGCGCGCCCCTGCCGACCGCCGGCCCCGCATGCCTTGCGGCCGGGCCAAGGCACCGGGGGCCGGCCCGACCTCTAAAACATCATGATCAGGTATGCTTTAGAGCAGGGTGGGTTTCGTGGTGTGCCCGAGCAGGCGAATCGTTTCAACTCCTCCCCTGCTCCGGGGGCGGCATGATCGTGTTGCAATGAGCCCCTATCGCAATCCAACGCAGCTCGATTCCGATCGTTTCGAGGGTGGGGCACGCTCGCGTGTCGGGATGCGCAGAAGCATCGCTCTATTGACACTTTCGTGCATGAGTCCCGCGCGTCCGTTAGGATTCGGATGGACAGGTGTCGAAGATGAGTGTCCAGCAGCAACGAGTGGCGCAGGATTGGCAATGGCCCAGCGGCGTGGGTGCTACGATCAGAGCCGAGCTGCTCGCCCGCCCTCTCGGCACATCATTGGACAATCGGAGCGCCACCGAGGGTTGAGCGCTATGCGCTGATCATCGAACCAGGATCGGAAGCACGTGACCAAGACCGAAGAGACTCCGATATGCATCGCTGAGGAGCTGATCCTCCTGATGCTCAACGAGCAGAGCGGCTATCTGGAGATGGTGCCAGGCTGGGACTTCTCGTGCGTCATGGCGGGCACCATCATCGCGGATCTTGCGTTGATAGGTCGCATCGACGCAGACTTAGAGTCGCTGTATGTCATCGATCCCACTCCCACAGGAGACGACCTGCTCGACCCGACGCTCAAGGAGATCGCTGAAGCACAGGAGACTTCGGACACGCAATTCTGGATAGAACGCAATACATCGCGCTGCGATGAAATCATCAGCGGCACGCTCGACCGCTTGGTGAACAGGGGAATCCTCGATTACGAAAGCGGTGATTTCTGGAGACTCTCACGCGACGTTTCACGCTCGGGAAGCTATCCGGCGTCCGACAACACGATCCGCCAGGAAGCCAAGGCAAGAATCCTGGACATCATCTTGAACGACACCGTCCCGGATCCGCGGGACGCCATCCTAGTCGCCTTGATGCACTCATGGAATGGGTTCAAGCTACTCCTCGCTCAAGAAGAGTTCGACGAAAAGCTAGAGCGGATCGAGACCATCGCCCAGCTGGATCTGATCGGCCGCTCGGTCGCCAGCGCGGTGAGTGAGAGCTCCGCCAGACCGAAGACCCGGCGCTCCCTGCTGACCAAACCGATCCCGCAACTCCGGATCGTCGACATCCTGCGACAGCGTGACTTTCTCAAGGGCAACATCCCAAAGGCAATGTTTGGGATTTTCCAAGAGCATGGGCCAGTCGTGAGGGTCCCTTTCAAGATGGGCGAGGCGCCGCTGGTCGCCCTGATGGGGGTGGAGGCAAACCGGTGGGTCAACAAGTATGGCCGGTTTTACATACGCTCCAAGGACTACATCCAGGGTCTGGAAAGCGTGTTCGGCGCATCTCGAAGCCTCCCTGGCATGGACGGCGCCGAACACTACAGGATGCGCAAGTCGCTTAGCAGCGCCTATTCCCGCGGCGCGCTCGCGCCGCGGCTACCGGAGCTGATCGCCCACTGCAGGAATTCGATCGGCTCGTGGAAGCAAGGCGATGTATTCAGTGTGACCGAGACGTTCCAGAAGCACATGAGCAGTCAAGTCTCGGGCATAGCGATCGGAGTGGATTGCAGCGAATACGTCGACGAACTGCTCGAGTACGAACACCGTGCGCTGATAACAGAGGTCCAGGGAGCGCTGCCGAAGTTCATGATGTCGACGCCGAGGATGAAGCGTGCGCGCAAGCGTGTCGGCCAGCTACAAGAAGCAATCCTCTCATCGCACACGCCGGCCCAACGAAAGGGCAAGCCGCCGGACATTGCCGACGCGATACTCGAGCTGCATCGCAACGACCCGCAGTTCCTGCCAGAGACAGATCTCACGTTCCCGTTCGTAGCGTCCATGGTCGCCAGCATCTATCTCGGCAGCGCGCTAGGCTTCGCGGTCTATTGCATGGTTCGCCACCCGGATGTCTACGCGAGAATCCGCCGAGAAGCCGAGGCGCTCTTCGGTAACGGGCGCGAGCCAAAAGCGGAGGAGTTCACGCTCGACGCGGTCGACGTATGCCACCGCCTCTGCATGGAGTCGTCTCGCTTGTACCCGGTGATTCCCTGGCAATTGAGAACGGCCATGAACCCCTGCGTTATCAACGGCTTCGAAATACCGCCTCCGACGCGACTGTTGATTTGCCAGACGGCACCACACTACGACGGCGATCACTTCAAGGACCCGTTGAAATTCGACATCGACCGTTACCTGCCTGATCGGGGTGAGCATTTGGTGCCGGGCGCGTACGCACCCTATGGCCTAGGCACGCACATGTGCCTAGGAAACCGGTGGGTGGAGCTTCAGATGGGAATCAACGTGCTGCTCATCGCATACCACTTGGAACTCGAAGTGTTGCCGGAAAATTACAAGCTAGGCATCAATCCGTTCCCGACAGCCGCCCCGAACAAGAAGCTGAAGTTCCGCGTCGCGCGCGTGGCAAATCCGGTCTGAGCACGCGAGCGCGAATCGGCATTGCCGGCACCGAGAGTCGGTGGGCTCCCATGCTTGGTTGACACCGAGGTTCCGGCGAACTACAAGCTAAGGATCCACCCACTGCCCAAGCGCGGCCCAAGCAAGAAATCCAGGTTCCGGGTCGTCCGACATCGGCTCTCTATCGAGACGGGCCCGGAGCCGTCGCAGTCTGATTGACGGACACCCCGGCATGCTCTTGCTGATCCGACAAGTCCGCCGATTTCTGACCGGCTGCGCGCATTCCTAGACGACTGCGACACCTGAGCCGGACAGCGCCAGCAGTTCACCACAATGCGATACAATATTCACGCTGATTTGGTGGTCCTAGGTCACAGACCAGCACTTGGCTTGCGTCAGGCCGACTGCGGGCCAGTGCTTCGCTTGGGGCGCACCGGGCGGCCAGTTTCGCCCGGGACCTTCTCGGGCATAACTCCCCCGATTCTCCCAGCCAGCCGTTTCGAGATTGGCGGTCCCGTCACACAGCGGTACTGCCAGCCATACCGGTCTATCCAGGGTTAACCAGGGTGAGAAAAGGGATAGGGTACATCGCAGCCGCTGCTATCGTTGGTGCCTCCATATGGCTGGCGTCCTATCTGGTCTCGCTAGCACCCCAGCCGGAACAACAGGAACGGGGCCCCCAGATTCCGTTCGCTCAGACTGGGCGGGTCGTGGCTGGCTCCGGTTCGATCCCCGTGTTCGGAGCGGGCACGGTGAGAGTCAGTGCCGATGTCGATATCGCTCCGCAAGTCAGCGGTCGAGTCGCCTGGATGGAGCCGGGATTCCAGAGTGGTGGCCGCGTCGAGAAGGGTCAGGCGATATTCCGCATCGAAGATACCGACTTTCTCCACCGCGTGCGGGAAGCTGAGATCGCGATCGAGGCCCGGCAGGCAGAACTCGCAGTGCTCCAAGAGGAGGCGGCGTTCGCCAAGGCCCAATTCGAAAAGTACTCGCGCCTGCAACTTGAGGCGGGCTCGTCGGTAATCCAACCGGGGCCCTTGGCCCTGCGAGAGCCTCAGATCAGGGCGTCCCGGGCCGCACTGGAACACGAGAATGTCCGGCTTGCCGCTGCCAAGCTGGCCCTGTCCCGAACCGAGGTGCGAGCGCCCTTTGACGGCTATGTGCTTGAAGAGTCGTTAGAAGCCGGCCAGATGGTGAGTTCCGGCCAAGTCGTCGGACGGCTCTCCACGGCTGACGCCGTCGAGGTCGTCGTGCCGCTGTCAGATGCGATGGCAGCCTTGATCCCACGACTCTGGAGGCTTCGCGCGGGGGATTCCGACCGTCGGGTCGCGGCCCGCGTGACAGCTGCCTACGGCGATGCAAGCTATGCTTGGCAGGGATACCTAGACCGGGCTGAAGTTTCGCTCGACGAGCAGACACAAACGATCGACGTGATCGTGCGCGTGCCCGATCCCTTCGCCTCGGGCGACCCAATCGACGGGGCCACCAGCGCCGGGGGCTCTCCTCCGCTCCTGCTGAGGAAGTTCGTTGAGGTCGAGATCCAAGGCATTTCCCCGGAAAGCTACTTTCGCGTGCCGCGGCCCGCGCTGAGGCCTGGTCCCGAGGTATGGGTGGTGGGCGAGGACCGAACGGTGAGTATCGTCCCCGTGCGCGTCCTGCAGCGTATCGACGATGAAGCCACCGTGGTCGGGGGCCTTCAAGACGGGCAAGTAGTCATTACCGGTGGCATTCAGTTCGCCACCCCAGGCATGGTCGTGCGGACCGTGGCCGATCTGGGGCAATGAGCCAGAACGACGAACAATTAGCGGAACCCCGTGGACCGATCGCCTATATGGCGGGCAACAGCGTCGCGTCCAATCTGCTGATGTTCGGCATCCTCGCCGCGGGCCTCGTGTCGCTGACCGGCCTCGAGCAGGAGGGGTGGCCCGAGGTGCCCTTCTATCAGTTCGAAATCTCCGTGACGCTCCCCGGGGCGACGCCCGAAGAGGTTGAGGAGGCCATCGTCGTCAAGATCGAGGATGAGGTCCGGGGACTGGCGGACGTGAAGGCGGTCAGGTCCGTTGCGGCCCCGGGAATAGCGTCCGTCAGGGTCGAATTCAAATCCGGCACGGACATGGGCGCGAAGAGGGATGAAATCGAGTCGGCGGTCGGGCGCATTCAGACGTTCCCGGGCGGAGCCGAGCGGCCCCAAATCCGGGAAATGACCAACGCCCAGAGCATGATGCGCCTCATCCTCTACGGCGACGTTCCCGAGCGCTCGCTGAAAGAGCTCGCCTACCGTATCGAGGACGATCTCGCTTCGCTCCCGAACGTGTCCCAGGTCGAGATTAGCGGTGTGCGCAACTACGAGATCTCGATCGAAGTGCCACTGCAGTGGTTGCGGGCCCTTGGGCTTACTCTGACCGATGTCGCCAATACGATTCGCCGCGGTTCCCTGGATCTGTCTGCGGGCAGCATCAATACCGAGCAGTCCCAGGTGCGGATTCGGACCCTCGGTCAGAGCTACGACCAGCAGGATTTCGAGGACATCGTCATCCTCGCCCGCGACGACGGCACAGTGGTGCGCCTGGGTGATATCGCCGAGGTGCGCGACGGCTTCGAGGACTCAGACTTGATCGTGCGACACCAGGGCCAGCCTGCCGTGTTCGTCGAGGTTTCGCGAGCAGACGGCGAGAGGGTGATGGATGTGTCGCGCGCCGTTCGGGAGTATGTCGCGAACGAGATAACGCCCTCGCTCCCCGACGGCGTGGGCATCAATATCTGGAGCGACGACTCTTCGGTCTTCGTGGAGCGCGCCCTCCTTCTCCTCAAGAACGGAGGCTTGGGGCTGTTGCTGGTCTTGCTCGCGCTGGGCCTTTTTCTCGAAGTCCGGCTGGCGTTTTGGGTCGCCGTCGGTCTCGGCGTTTCCGCGATCGGCGCCATGGCCGCCATGATGATGTTCGACATCCCGCTCCATGAGATTTCGCTCTTCGCTTTCGTGCTCGCCATCGGAATCGTCGTAGACGATGCGATCGTCGTGTCCGAGCACATTCACCAAGAGCGAATGCGCGGCGCGCCGGGGGTTGTTGCGGCGATCCGGGGTGCGCGCCGCATCAAGGTGCCACTGGTCTTCGCCGTGCTGACCACGATCGTGGCATTCCTTCCGCTGCTCTTCATACCCGCGGGCTTCGGAGAGGTCTGGAAGGCGCTGCCGATCGTCGCCATTGCCACGCTGGCGATTTCTCTGGTCGAATCGCTGCTGGTGCTGCCCAACCATCTATCCCATCATCTGCACGGCCCGGATTGGGTGCCCAGTACGGGCATGGAACGATTCGTCGCCTGGATCCAGAATCGTGTCGATTCCTGGTTGAACAGCTTTGTACAGGGGCCTCTGGATCGCGGGATACAGCTCGCGACGGACTGGCCCGGGGTGACGGTCTCGTTGGCTGTCGCGCTGCTCATCCTGAGCATTTCCCTCCTTCCGGCAGGCATCGTCGCGACCACCTTCGCAACAGCGGTCGAAGGCGACTTCGCAATCGCCACCCTCGAGATGCCGGACGGAACGACCGCGCAGCAGACGTACGCAGTGGCACAACAACTGGAATCAGCCGGTCGCCGGGCCATGGAGCGGCTTTCCGAAGGCCGGCCCGAGGATGCGCCTCCTCTACTGTCCGGCGTTACGGTCGTCGTCGGTCAGCGGTCGCGGATCGAAACCGGGGGCCTCAACCCCTCGCCCACCCTGAACCCGGAAGCCAATGTCGCCACCATCGAGTTCAAGCTCCTGAGCGCGCAACAACGGAGCATCACTTCGGGAGAAGTCGTGCAGGCATGGCGCGAGGAGGTGGGTGTGCTACCTCATGCGCGCGCGGTCACGTTCATCAGCGAGATCTACACACTGGGCAATCCGGTCGAGGTCGCGCTGTCCCACCCGGATCCGGAACGCCTGGTCGAGATCGCATCTTCCACAGTCGATGGCCTGAGCAGGGTCGGAGGCGTCTTCGACATACGCTCTGATCACGCTCGCGGTATCCCAGAAGTTCAGGTGGGATTGCGTCCCGAAGCGCGCACCCTCGGCCTCACGCTTGATGATCTTGCCTGGCAGACGAGAGCCGCTTTCTTTGGCGTGGAGGCCGTGCGCGTGCAGCGAGGACGTGAAGAAGTTCGGGTTTATGTGCGACTACCCGAGGAGCAGCGCAACTCGATCACCGACGTAGAGCGATACTGGCTCCGTACGCCAGCCGGTGCCGACGTGCCGTTAAGCCGCGTGGCTTCGCTGAGTTCGGGCACATCGCCGCCGACCATCCGGCGCCAAGACGGCCAGCGCATCGTCACGGTTACCGCTGATGTGGATGCCAGCGTGATTTCCGCCGGGACCGCCAATGACATTCTGGAGAACACTATCCTCGCGGAACTCATCGACGAAAACCCGGAACTCACGTACACCTTCGGAGGTGAACAGCAGCAGCAGCTCGACTCATTGGGCGGTCTCTATCGCGGATTCGTGATCGCGCTGCTCATGATCTTCGCGCTGCTAGCCATTCCGCTACGCTCCTATACCAAACCGTTCATCGTCATGGCCATCATCCCGTTTGGGTTCATCGGCGTGATCCTGGGTCACTGGGTTCTTGGGGTAGCCGTGAGCGCGGAGTCCTTTGTCGGGATATTCGGCCTCGCCGGCGTGGTGGTGAACGATTCCCTGGTGATGATCGATTTCATCGATCAGAAGCTCAGGGAAAACACTCCGGTGCGAACCGCGATCATCGAGGGTGCGAAGGGGCGATTTCGCCCGATCATGCTGACTTCCTTGACCACCTTCCTCGGCTTCACCCCCCTTATTCTCGAAGACGCCATTCAGGCGCAGTTCTTTGTTCCCTTCTCCGCCTCGATCGGCTGCGGCATCCTCTTCACCACGGCCCTCGTCATGTTTCTGGTGCCGGCGCTTTCTTCGTTCCATCTGCGCCTGACCTCGGCTCGGGGCTGACGGCCGGCGGGGAAGGTGGCGCGCGCACCGAGGCCTCACCGCGAGAACCGGCCGGCGAGATTCCCGGTTGGCAGAACGAGTGAGGGAGGAGCCCCGCCGGGAGGACTGGCCGGGGCGCATTCTGACCGAGACTCGACGCTGAGAGCTGCGAAACGACGCGCTCTCGCCGGGCTGTATCGCCGGTCGAAGGCCGCGCTACCGTGTCTACAGGCCGCCAATTACCCCCGAAGAGGCCGGCGCGCCACGAAACAGTAGAGCGGCGTGAAGATCCCGGCCCTGCCCCCGGCGACATAGGCGCTTGCGGTCCGATCCAGGAAGCCGACGACCTCCGCCGAGCCCTTCGGGAACAAACCGAGCGATTCGGCCATCCTGGATCCCATTCTTAAAGCCTTGCGGCCCATCGGAATCCGGAGGAAAGCGCCGCCGAGCAGTCCGCCCCGGGTTTCCATCGGCTGATACCACGGCGTGATCGGACCATGCTGGTCAAGAGCGAGGTCCAACCCCTCCATGACTTCGAATCCCGCGGTTTCGAGCGCCCGGTTCACCTCTCGAAACGTCGCGATTTCCTTGAGCGCGATGCCGTGCATGAGTTCCCGCTTGATGGCGCGATGCCGCTCGTCACCGGGATCGAACATGTCCGTCATGCACATTTCCTGGCCCCAGAAGAGGGCTCCGGGTTTCAGGACGCGATAGATTTCGGCGAACGCAGCCGCCTTGTCGGCCGCGTGGCAGGTCGATTCGATCGCGTATCCACTGTCGAACGTCTTGTCCTCGATGGTGCTCATTTCCATGAAGCTGCACACTAGGCAGTCGGTCATGTCATCGAGCCCGGCAGCGGCGTTCAGCCGCTTGGCTTTGTTGCACTGGACTTCGCTTATGTTGATCCCGACGACCCCGACACCGGCCTCGCGGGCGACCCGGCGCATCGGACCACCAATCCCGCAGCCGATGTCGACTACCGTCATGCCCGGACGCAGTTCGAGCTTGGAGATCATGAGTCGCTGATGGCGGATCTTGGAGTCCTCCAAGCTCTCGCCAGGCGAGAGCGGCGCGAAGTGCAGGGATTCTCCCCAACCCCAAGCCATGAAGTCGCTACAAAGGTCGTAGTATTCCCTGACGGTCGGCGTGTGGTCGTAGCCCGCTTCGGAATCCTGGCGGGACGCATTGTTGGTCCATCGTTCGAAGTCCTGCACGCGGCGGACGACGTTCGATCCGTCATAAGCGGCCTTCAGCCCATTGGCTAGTTCGCGGAGTTGACTGGCGGGTCTCATGGCAGGTTCTCCAGTCACCGCAAGACGGCCAAGCGGGTAAGTGACGCGCTTAGCCCGCATAGCTCACAAGGCGGGATCGCATGGGGCATGGAACGGCTCAACCAGCGAATCGGATGCATTTCGGTGCTAGGGAGACCACCAAGCAGCACGATGGGGCGCCCCGCGCACGAATCCGACTTGCCGAAACCAGCGTCTGTAGAAGCAGCCATGAGCGTTTTGCAAGATTGCCGAATTAGCGGATTCTAGGGTTGAGGAGACTGGGGTGCTGGGTCGGGTGGAAACAAGTTCAATCTCTGTTGGATGACGGAAATTGTTGTCAGCAATTTACGTGCTACCGAAGTACGCACCCTACGCCCGCACAATGTATCACAATCGATCTCCCGAATCAGGTCCGTCAGAAAGTGTGTGCAGTATACCCTCAAGACCTGCCGCATATTGGCTAGCCGGCAGCCCTGGTTCGTCGGCCAATCGCGAGATCGACATAGTTTAAGACCCCGCTGCATTCTTCAGTCGGGCCCGCGCTCTGGCCCACGCCGTCTTGCCGCATGGCAAGATGCGCGAGACTAGAATTCCACTGCTGGACGCTTCGCTCCGTCGCAGCTAAAGGACGAGTCCTTGCCTACGGAGCTGGTCGCTCATTCGAACGTCGAAGGCTGCACTCGGAGATCGAGGGGGCCACGCAGTCCGGGCTGGGGCGTATCCTGCTCTCGCTGAGTCACCGAGCCGGCAGTCGCGCACGGTTGCAACACAACCTCCGTGCTCATTCCGTCCCGGCACTGCAATTGGAGCACGGTCTCGCCGGAGTCGTGCGTGGACTCGGTTCCGGGGGGAGCGCCTGCCTCGTCCGGGCACCATGTCCCGCGCAGCGTCAGCGTCAGCGTATGCTCTTTGGCAAATTGGAAGGCAAAGTGCCTAGAAGCGTAACCCAAGCCGCGAGAGACGATGTCATCCTCGAATGTCCATCCAATATCGGGAACACTCGCTGCCAGCTGCACAGGTGCCGCTTGCGCCACCGCCTGACCCAGCGGGCCTGTTCCCTCCAGTTCCTGGACGATCACCGCCGCCGACTGGCTGACCGCACGGATCAGCTCGCCTGCGGGGGTCTCCACGGCTTCGTAGAACGCATAGGCTGTTAGATCCTGCTCGGGAAACCTGACTAAGTGCATCCCGCTCGAATCGAGAATTTGATAGAAGCCGGACAGATCGGATGCCAGCTCGTCCAGCTTCGTGGCATCGGCGTCAGCCGGGATCACCACGTACTGGTAGCTGTCGCCGTCGGGCTTGATGCCGTGATTGAGATAGGCTTGCGCATACGCCCCTTCGGTCTCCTCGTGGTCTTGCGTCAGGCTCTGTTGGAGACTGCGGGATACCACCAGCGGTGCGGTGCTTCCGGCCAACAAGTAGCTGTTCCCCACGCTGTCGGTCATCTTCACCTGTGTGCCCGCGGCGTGCTCGATCAAGCTTTCGAGCCCGGTTAGCTGCTCGCTGTTGACCCGCGTGGGGACGCTGCCGTCTTCCAGAAACGTCTGGAAGAGGGTTGTGTGCGTCTCGTCCTCCTGCGTGCCGCCCTGGATGTGCGTCCCTAGAGCCAAGACTTTGTCGCCGACGAAGAAGTAGCTCTTGCGCGCGCGCAGGTCTGTTGGCGAGGTGAACGGAACCGCCTCCAAGTCTTGGACGAATAAGCCGTGCTCTCCCAGGCTCACTCCACCCACAAACGTCTTCGTGTTGTAGTTTCGGTGCGTGTCCCGCTGCCGGATTCCCTGCTCCCTGCGGGAAGCGCGCACCGCTGATTCCCTCCGCGGCTCAATGGGATAGTGACTCGCGGTCGTCCCCGGCACGTGATACCAGTCCCAGCCGGAGAACAGGACTTGCCCGGACTCTAGCTCGCCGACGGGGTCGCCTGCGCTAAAGACCACCAACGAACCGTACGCCCAGTTCTGGCCGAAGTTGTTCTGGCGCGCATTCAGCGGCCCCTCGTAGTCCCAGAAATATTGACTGAATCCCTTCGCGGTCACCAGCCAGTCGTCCCGACGAAAGAATCCCGCCGCAGCGTAGGGCTTGATCCAACTGCCCGCCGGAGGCTCGGCCGCCGCCATACCCTGGGTCTGCAGTTCCGCGATCAGGCGGTAGATCCCCAGGCCCCGGAACGGTAGTCCGCGCTGTCCTTCGTAGTAGTGGTTCTGCCGTTCGGAGGAGAAGAAGTAGTCAGCGTCGAAGAACTCCCCGAAGCGGGCCTTCATCTCCAAGTCATCCATTCCGTCCGGATGAGCCATGAATGCCATGGCCTTCGAGATCGCGGCCGACCTGCCTTCGCCGCTCCCGCCTATCAGGCGTCCTCGAAGCGCGGCAGACGGATCGTATCTCTGGACCATCACCCGATAGCTCTCCAGCGCCAGCTTGAGCGCGTCGACGTTCTCGGCGTCGTAGAACGTCGTGCCCTTCAGAAGGTAGAGCAGACGGGCGAACGCTTCGAACGCGAACGGGCTGTACGCTCCGACATATGCAGTGGCGTGGTGAAATCCGGTGCCGTCGGGCTTGATCGTCCCGTACACCCCCGGCTTGATCGCGATGTTCGTCTCGATGACCTTGCTCAAGATGGCAGCCATACGGCTCCGCTCGCTCTCATCGTCGATCAGCAGGTAGTACGGCCAGAAATTGTCGGCAAAGAGCCGCACGCCATCCGCGTTGAGATGGAACTGGCGCTCGATCGGAAACGGGTTGGGATAGCTGACTCCTGCTTCGCGCCGGGCGACTTGGAAGAACGCACCGTACATCGTCCCGTGATTCACCGCCAGATTGCGGACGACCGCTCGGTACTTCGCGAGCAGGCCAGCCTCGGCGAGGGCCTCCCGCATGAGGAACACGCTCTGGACGTATCCTCCCAGTCGCAGGGAGATCTCAGAAACATCGCCGGCTGTTCGAACCAAGCCGCTCGCGAGGGCCCTGCCGCTCGCATTGCCCGCGTGGTCCGGGAGCCAGGCATCTTCGGTGAGCCCCCGGCTGTAGCTGTAGTCGAGTATTGCGAGACAAAGCTGCAAGACTGATGCGTTCTGGTAGTACGGGTTTCGCCTTCCGGAAGTCCGGGGAGTGTGGTATGCGAGCGCCAGTGCCGGGAGAACTTGGTTGAACAGGTTGTGAAACTCGCGGTTGCCGGCCTCGCGCGCCCTTCGCTCCGCGTCCGTCTCCGTGCTGTCGGGGCCTAGGTCGGAGACGAAGTAGGCCAACTCACCGCGGCGCTCATACGCAAATGATCCGGCGTTGCGAACGGCCCTCCGGAAGCGCGCGAAGAGGCTGTCCTCGAAGGCCGCCTTGGCAGCCGCGGAGATCTGATAGTCGTCCGGGGTGAAGAGCAGCAGGCTCTCGTACTTCGCGACCAGTTCCTCTTGGCTTCCCGAGTTCGCATGCAGAGGCCCCGCCAGCCAGAGACAGAAGCAGGCCAGGAACGCGCAGAACTTCGATCCCGGGAACATCGGGCGAGGGCGAGCCCGACCGCCGGCATGCCCCGGCCCAGGCTCTGCGGCCGCCAACACGGGCCGCGCGCTCTGCCACCCCACGGGCAACGGATTCCGCCGCCGCCTTCTTGGGCCGGCCTCCCTAGACATGTAAAACACTTCACTTAGGATAAAGAAAAGGTTGTTAATTTAATGTGTATATCTGGTGTATTTTAATGTGTATTAAGTTAATATAGGAGTTTCAGTATAGCTGTTCAAGTGGGTAGGCGCTGCAATCGAGAGAGGCGGCACACGTGTGAGACAGATACGCGAAGAACCGCTCGAGCAGTTGCTTGGGGGCTACGAGAAGCCGGAGAACCTGCTGGGCAGCGAAAGATTGGCGCTTATTCCGAGCTCGCAATCGGCGCCATGGATACGCTGCCATCCACGGGCGATGGCGCAACGGTCTCTGGGGCATCCTCCGGATTCGAATCGGCGCTCGAGGTTCCGGAACTGCCTTCGGCGTCGGTCTCAGAATCGTCGCTTGTGGCCGCGCACGATCGCAAGAGGATCTCGGTGCCAAGTCCGTCCTTGCACTGCAACTGCAACAGCGTGTGTCCGAATAGCGAAATCCACTCGGACCCGGACGGAGCTGTCAACTCGTCGGGGCACCATTCCCCGCGCAAGACCAACCACAGCTTGTGCTCCTTGGCGCGCTGCATGGCGAAGTGACTCGATGCGTAGCTGAGGCCGCGGGAGAAGATATCACTCTCGAACTGCCATCCGATATCTGGCACGCTTGCGACAAGTCGCACAGAGGTTTCTTCGCCTTGCTCTTCCTGCTCCCCTTCTACCTCTCCATCTGATTCCGCTTCCTCCTCCTGCTCGTGGATCATCACCGCGGCAGGCTGATTGACAGTTCTTATCAACTCGTCTTCGGGCGTCTCGACCGGCTTGAAGAAAGCGTAGGCCGTGATGTCTTGTGGGGGGAAACGCACGAGGTGCATGTTCGTGTCGTCCAGCACCTCGTAGTAGGCAGCCGTGTCCGCTGCCACCTGCTCAAGCTTGCTGCCATCCGTGTCAGCTGGGATCAACACATACCGATAGCTGTCCTGCTCGGGCTTGATCCCGTGATCGAGGTAGGCACTGGCGAACGCTCCCTCGGTCGATTCGTAGTCGTCCGACATGCTTTGCTGCAGTTTCCTGGACACCACCAGTTTGGCGGTGCTGCTCTGTAGGAAAAAGCTGTTTCCAACGCTATCGGTCATCTTCACGGACGTCCCTGCCTCATGCTCGACCAGCTGGTCGACTCCAGTCAGTTGCTGGGCGTTGACTTGAGTGGCGACAGCGGTGTCTTCCAGGTAAGTCTGGAACAGCGTGGTATGGGTTTCCTCCTCCTCCGTGCCCCCGCTGATGTGGCTCCCTATAGCCAGGACTTGGTCTCCGACGAAGAAGTAGCTTTTCCACCCTCGTAGGTCTGTCGGCGCCGTGAACGGCACAGCTTCCAGGTCCTGGACGAAGAGGCCGTGGTCCCCCAGGCTCACCCCCCCGACGAAGGTCTTGGAGTTGTAGTTGCGGTGCGTGGTCCTCCGCTCGATCCCCAGTTCCCTCCGTGTCGCGCGCAGGTCGTCCTCATCGCGCTCCTCGATCGTGTAGTGACTCGCCGTTGTCCCTGGAACGTGGTACCAATCCCAGCCGTCGAACAGGGCGTACCCGGATCCCCTCTCGCTGATTGGTGCGCCCGCGCTGAAAACCATCAGCGAGCCGTACGCCCAGTTCTGGCCGAAGCTGTTCTCACCCCCGTCCAGGTTACCCTCGTAGTCCCAGAAGTACTGGCTGAAGCCCTTGGCGGCGACCAGCCAGTCTCCGCGTCGGAAGAAGCCCGCCGCGGCATACGGCTTAATCCAAGTCCCGGATGGAGGATCGCTCGGTTCGATGCTGGAAGCTTGCAGTGCGGAGACCAGTCGGTAGATGCCCAGGCCGCGTATGGCGAGACCTCGCGATCCCTCGAAATACGGACGCTGCCGCTCGTCGGAGAAGAAGTGCTCTTCGTCGAAGAACTCCGCGAATCGCGCCTTCATGTCGAAGTCATCCAGTCCATCCGGATGAGCCAGAAACGCCATGGCCTTGGAGACCGCATTGGATACGCCGTCGCCGCTCCCTCTGATGAGACGTCCTCGGAGTGCCGCGGTGACCGAGTACTTCTGCACCATTACCCGATAGGCGTCAAGCGCGAGCTTGACGGCATCGATGTTCTCCGTTCTGTAGAACGTCGTGCCCTTCGAGAGGTAGAGCAACTGGGCGAACGCTTCCAATGCAAACGGGGAGTACGCGCCGACATACGCCGCGCCATGGTGGAAACCCGTCCCGTCAGGCTTGATGGTTCCGTAGACTCCGGGCCGGGTCGCGATGTTTGTATCGATGACCCGGTAGAGGATCACGGCCATCATGCTGCGCTCGTCGACATCGTCGACGAGCAGGTAGTACGGCCAGAAATAGTCCACAAAGAGGCGCATCCCGTCGGCATTGAGGAGGTACTGGCGCTCGATGGGCAAGGGATCCGCGTAGCTGACCCCCGCTTCCTCGCGCGCGGTTTGGAAGAATGCACCGTACATCACGCCGCAATTCACCACGAGGTTGCGGACGACGGCCCTGTACTTGGCCAGCAAGTTCGCCCCGGCGAGCTCGTTCCTCATCAGGAAGACGCTCTGGATGTACCCGGCCAGGCGCAACGAGACCTCCGAGAAGTCACCAGACGTGCGAACCAGCCCTTGCTCCAGAGCTTCCACGCTGGCGTTTCCCGCATGATCAGGCAGCCAAGCGTTCTCAGTGAGACCGCGGCTGTAGGCGTAGTCGAGCACCGAGAGATACAGTTGCAGGACGTTTGAATTCTGGTAGTAAGGGTTTGCCGTGTCGGCGGTGCCGGGCGTGTGGTAAGCGTATGCCAGTGTCAGCGAGATCTCGTTGAACAATCGATGGAAAGCGCCATTGGATTCCCCGGAGGTCGGCTCCTGGGCCGGCTCCGCCGTCTCCGTGTCCGCCGTCTTGGCGAAATAGGCAAGCTCGCCTCGGCGTTCGAACGCAAACGATCCGGCGAAACGCACCGCTCGTCGGAACCTCTGCAGGAGCTGGTCCTCGAATGCGGCTTTGGCAGCCTCTCCGCCCTCGTAGTCACTGGATTGAATGAGCAGGAGAGCTTCGTACTTCTCGATCAAGTCGTCCAGACTTGCGGAACTCGCGAGAAGTGGTCCCGCGAAGATGAGACATACGGTGACCAGCGTCGTCCGCAGGCTGCGCCGCTGACCCTGTCGCATCCCCTTGGGAGGTTCCTCGACCCGCTTCGGCCGAAACCGCGGTCGCAGCCCTGCGCGACTGTGCAGCGTTGCGTCGGGCCGGAGGGCTTCCCGCGACAAGCCGAACGAGCGCCGGGGGTGAGCACCCACTATACGTAATCATAGTCGATTGATGCGAAACGTAGCCTCTTCCCAGTGCCGAGTGAGGCTGAACGGAGGGGTTGTTTCCAAAGGAGATGAGCTTGAAGAGGGCTCTCGAGGAAGTGGAATCGAAGGACAGCACCGTCATCGGCAAGCAGCTCGACTTCGGCACATCTCCGGGCGCCAGTCCCGGGCGTGCGCTTCGGTTCTACGTCCGGCGACACAGAGCTTCTCGGGGGAAACCGCAGGTCCCGGGCCGAGATGTCTCCGCCATCAACCGCTGCTACGATCTCAGGGGTGCTGCACAGGGCTACTCTTGCCGCTTCACTCATCAGCGGCTGCGCCCTTAGCTTGCCCGCAAACACAGAGATCGACCGCTTTGTGCAAGCCGAGCTGGCACTAAACAGTGTTCCCGGCATCGCACTGGCGATCGTGGAGCGCGGCGAGATTGGGCTGGTCAGGGCATACGGCATCCAAAGTGTCGAATCCGAGCAACCACTAACGGTAAATACCCCGATGGGGCTGGCCTCTCTAAGCAAGGCCCTGACTGCCCTGGCCATTTTGCGGCTGGAGCGGGAAGGACGGATCGAGCGAGGTGCCATCGCCGCCCGGATCTTGCCGAGACTGACCAGCGCTGAATGGGCAGGCGTAACCCTGAACCACCTGCTCCAGCACCGCAGCGGCCTGCGCCGCGGCCACGACTTCCTGCTGCCGTGTTGCGGATCTCCTAACGAACTGGACCTGGAAGTGGCAGTCGAACGCCTGAACGACGCGGATCTTGAGGGCCTGCCTGGCGAATCGGTGTCATACGCCAACGGCAACTATGTCCTATTAGCCGCCATCATCGAGCGTGTGTCTGGAGTTCCGTTCAGCGCCTACATGCAGCAGAGAGTGTTCAGGCCGTTGGGCATGCGGCAGACAAGCATTGAGGGCGCTCGCCCCACGAGCGAAGCAGCGGCCTTACCCCATGAGTGGCAGTGGGGGAGCGTGAGGGTCAGCCCGTCGCGCTTTCTCGGCTGGAAAGGCAGTTCGCTGGTAAGGGCCAGCGCCGCGGACATGGCCGCATATCTGGAGGCGTTGCTAGACGGGAAGCCGGGCGACTTCGAGTTCTTGCACGCTGATGGCCCTTGGTGGGGCCGCCTCGGCCCCGGCTACGACCTAGGCTGGGCGGTGCAGGAAGATCCCGAGTGGTTCGGCGACGGACTCGCGCTCGAGCACACTGGCAAGATCTGGGGTGGCCGCACAGCGGTGGTCGTCGCACCGCAGACGCGCTCCGCGGTTGCCGTTCTGGGCAATCTCGGCACGACGCGATCCCAGGCGATCGCGCGCGCCATCCTGCGCAGTCTGGATGGCAGCGACCTAACTGTGCCGAAGAGGGCGAAACGGGCCGAAATCCCCGACACGTGGGCGATGGTCCTGCTCGCAGCAGCGATTGGTCTATGCGGGCTTGCCGGTTGGTTTGGTTGGCAGACGCGCCGCCAGCTGCGGAGCGGCCGGCGGGGGTGGCGACTGACCGTCGGACGACTCGGGCGCTCTGCGGTCCTGATCTGCCTCGCGGCAGCCCTGCTCTATCGCTACCACTTTGCTGGCCCACCACACGCGGCATTTCCGACAACGATTCAGGTAGCGCTGCCACTTCTAGTCTGCAGCGTGCACGCGCTGCTGCTTGTTTCTGCGGTTCGAGGCTTGACGGCTGTTACGGCCACGATACGCCACCGCGCTAGCCCTTGATGCGGCTACCAGAGCCCTGCCACTCCCGATCGCGCAGGACGAACTTCTGGATCTTGCCTGTCGCGGTCTTGGGCAGGTCTCCGAACGCCACGTGCTTCGGGCACTTAAAGTGCGACAAGCGCTCGCGGGTGAACTCGATGATGGCGGCAGCGGAGACCTCAGACCCCGGCCGCCGCACGACAAATGCCTTGGGCACCTCGCCCCACTTCTCGTCCGGGACCCCAACGACGCACACCTCGAGCACGTCGGGATGCTCCATGACGACCTTCTCCACCTCTTGGCTCGATACATTCTCGCCTCCGGAGATGATGATGTCCTTCGAGCGATCCTTCAGCTCGACGTAGCCGTCGGGGTGCCAGACCGCCAAGTCGCCCGAGTGGAACCAGCCGCCCCGAAACGCAGCAGCTGTGGCCTCGGCGTCGTCGTAGTATCCGGTCATGACCATGTTCCCGCGCATGACGACCTCGCCCATGGTCTGGCCGTCGCGGGGAACGTCCTGCATTGCCTCGTCGACCACGCGCAAGCTGTCACCCGCAACACCATACGGCACGCCCTGGCGAGCCTTTACCACTGCCCGCTGCTCGGAATCGAGATCGGTCCAGCCGGGCTGGTCGGCGCACACCGTGTAAGGGCCATACGTCTCGGTCAAGCCGTACAGGTGGTGGACGTGCGCGCCCATCCGCTCCATCGTGCGAATGACTTGTGGCGCGGGCGGCGCGCCTGCCGTGGCGACAGTGACACCGTTGAGGTCTTGGCCCGCCGCGTCAGGACTAGAGTAGAGGGCGGTCAGAACTGTCGGCGCGCAGCACATGTGTGTCACGCCCCAGCGATTGACGAGTCGGTAGACTTCCGCGGGCACGACCTTGCGCAGGCAGACACTTGTGGCGCCGATGGCTACGATGCCCCACGGAAAGCACCAGCCGTTGCAGTGGAACAACGGTAGGGTCCACAAATAGACCGAGCGCCAGTTCATGCCCGTCTCGATCACCTCGCCGACCGCGTTGATCCAAGCGCCGCGCGCGTGGAAGACGACACCTTTCGGAGATCCGGTCGTGCCGGACGTGTAGTTGATGCAGATCGGGTCGTTCTCGTCGATTTCCGTCGCCGGCCCCGGCTCAGATGGGGCCGCGGCAAGGAACTCTTCGTATTGCGGTCCGGGGATGTCCCCGGCCTTTGGGGAGGCGTCCACGATCTGCACATACGACATGGCCGAAGGCACGTCCTGCCTCAGTTCGCGCACCGTATCGGCGAATTCCGAGTCGAAGATCAGGACCTTGGCACCGGAGTGATTCAGGATGTAGGCGATCTCGCGCGAAGACAGGCGGATGTTGAGGGGAACGAGGATCGCGCCGATACGCATCGGGCCGAACTTCGCGTCGAGCATCGGAGGGGTGTTCGGCGCCAGGATCGCAACGCGATCACCACGGCCGACTCCGAGAGCTTTCAATGCTTCGCCGAGGCGGCAGATGCGGTCGTTGTACTGCTCGTAGGTATAGACACTCTCCCCGTAAACTACCGCGGGTTTGTTCGGATATACGAGCAGGCTGCGCTCCAAGAACGCCAGTGGCGACAGGGGCGCGTAGTTGACAGAAGGGCTCGCCATTGGCATTCAAGCGTACAAGACTCTCGACTGCTATGACCATAACGCCACACAAGCGTGGCGCCCGTGGGGGAGGAAGACCAATACTCGGAGTGCGCCAGCCTTCGCTTCGGATTCAGCGACCGGTGCGAGGAGCCCCGCTTAAGAGGCCGCTCAGGTCACGGCTCGTGGGCATTTGGGGTCTGCGGCCGACAACAACCGCCTGCGTAGACGATCCGTGGGCGAGTTCGCTGAGCCTTACTTGGTGGCGACAACGCGGAAATCGCACCGGCCCGAGCAACCGTCGCGCGAGCGCTGGGCGAAACTGTGACGAGTCGCAGGGAGTTCGGCCGTGCGCGAAAAACAAGCGGATCTACAGCGCCAACTCGCCGTTGTAGACCATGTCCTTGAGGCGGAACTTGCGCTTGATCTCCTTGCCGAAGATGGCCGCTGCCATCCCACCTCCGCGATTGCCTCCCCCGGCACGCTGCCCGCCACCTTGGCCGCCTTGCCCGCCACCTCTCTGCTGGCGCTGGCCGCCCTGGCCGGCCTGACCGCGCTGGCCGCCCTGAGGCCGTCCGCCTCCGGCACCCTGACCTTGCGGACGCATTCCCGCCATCATCGTGCGCTCGAACTTCAGGAAGAACTCCACTTCTTTGTCGTCAAGCACGATCGGGTCGGTCTGGGGGAAGTAGTAAATTAGCGTCGCGCGTTGCTGCGCTTGGACCTCCACCTTCGCAGGGTAGATGTCGTCTTTCTTCTTCCGGCGCAGACGAGCCGTTGTGGCGAGCTTCTCCGGCTCTTCCTCAAAGCGGGCCATTATCGCAGGCAGGCCCTCGACCGCGACGATGTAGTAGGGCTCTTGGTTCTCGAGGAACATCTGCATTTGGGGGGTCAGCTCAGTGCCCTCGCCCATGTTGAACTTGACCTTGGCATGCTTGATCGGAGCGGCTTGGTCAAACCGAACCTGCAGGTTCAGCATCGGAGCCTGCGGAGGCATCTGCCCGGCACCGCCACCACCGCCGCCGCGCCGGCCGCCGCCACCGCCGCCGCCCGGAGCACCGCCACCGCCGCCGCCACCGCCGCCGCCTCGGCGTCCACCGCCGGCAGCGCCTTCGCTAAACGCAGCCATCGGTGCACCCATCGGGATACTGACGCGCTTGGACCACGGCGAGTCCATGTACATCTTCTGCACTTCCTTGGGCGTCCACTGCTTGAAATCCTTCTTGTCCCAGAACCCGGCACCGTACAATGCCGTGGTCAGGACCACCAGGCCGAGCAGGATCGGCAGCATGCTTCTTGAACGTGAGAAGTTTCGGCGAGACATGGCTATACCCTACCCGATTATGGCGCAAGCCGGGGGGCGCTAGGTTACGAATTCATGCAGAATTGCCTAGCGCCACGGCGGCAGTTTCGGAGTCCGGCGGCGCAGCTCAGGCAGCGGGCGGCTCCGGAGGGCAGCCCAGCACCGTGGCGCTCGGCGAGCGCATGATATGGTCGGAGTTAGCTTCCCATGAGCATCAAGCCAAGGCTGTCGAAAGGCCTGCGCGACCTGCTGCCCGACACGATGCTGGCGCGTCAGAGCCTGATCGACACGGTCCGCAACGTTTACGAGGCGTACGGCTTCGCGCCCCTCGACACTCCAGCGATCGAGTATCTCGACGTGCTGTCGGGCTCGGCCGGGCAGGAAGCTCAGCAGTCGATCTTCCGGGTCTCGAATCCCGAAGAAGAGGAACTCGGCCTCCGGTTCGACCTGACAGTGCCGCTTTCCAGGGTCGTGAGCCAGTACCCGGAGGTCTCGCTGCCGTTCAAGCGCTACCAAGTGGCCCAGGTGTGGCGGGCTGACAAGCCGCATCCGGGGCGCTACCGGCAGTTTACGCAATTCGACCTAGATGCAGTCGGCGCACCCTGCGGCACAGCAGACACCGAGATCATTGCCGCCATGTGCGACTCGCTCAGCGCCATCGATGTCGGGCAGTACCAAGTGCGCTTTTCGAGCCGGGAAGTCCTGAACCTGCTGCTGCAACACACGTCCATCAGCTCAGAGCGGGCCGAGGATGTCTTCCGCGTCCTCGACAAGTTGGAGAAGATCGGGATCGAGAAGGTCAAGCTAGAGCTCACGCACGGCTATCGAGACGAGTCCGGAGACACCATCCCGGGAGTCGGACTCGGCAACGACCAAGTCGCTGCCATCGAGCAGTTCCTGTCGATCACAGGCGCGGACCGCGGGGATGTCCTGCGACAGCTGCGCTCGCTGTTCCGCAACGTCGAGAACAGCGCTGAGCAGCTCGATGTGATCGAGAGCATCTCGTCCGACCTCGACGCGCTAGGGTACGGCAGTGATCGCGTGGCTCTGGACGTGAGCATTGCGCGCGGCTTGGCGTACTACACCGGCCCGGTCTTCGAGGCCGTGTTGCTGGACGCCCCCCAGTTCGGATCGGTCTTCGGCGGGGGGAGGTACGACGACTTGGTCGCTCGCTTCGGTGGCCAGCCCATCCCAGCAACCGGGGCCTCTCTGGGCGTGGATCGCATCTTGGCCGCCATGGAGCATCTCGGCAAGGTCCGGTCGGCCAAGACTCCCGCGGACGTGCTAGTTACGGTGATGGACAGCGCCCTGAGGCAAGACTGCCTGCAACTCGCCTTCGCACTGCGCCGAGCCGGGATTCGCACCGAGATCCACGTGGGCTCCGGCAGGCTTGGAAAGCAACTCAAGCGCGCCGACAAACTCGGCATCCCCTACGCAATCCTGATGGGCAGCAACGAGGCCGAGCGGGGGGTGGTAACCCTCAAGCAGATGGAGGTCGCTCACCAAGCGGGGGCCGCGATCAGTCAACACGAGGACTGGAAGGCAGCCCGCTTCGGCCAGCGCGAAGTCGCTCGGGCGGAGATAGCGCAGACGCTCGCCTCCCTCTTGGGCCGCGACTAGACCACGCGCGCAGCCCTCAGGCTACCCACTTCGTCCGGCGCGTAGCCAAGTTCCGCCAAGATCTCGCCGGTGTGCTCGCCGAGCTGCGGCGCACGCCGGCGGATCTCCCCGGGCGTGTCGGCGAGCCGCACCGGTGTCGGCACGAGCGGAGCCAGGGCTGGGGCTCCCGGATAGGCGAACTCTTCAAGGAATCCGCTCGCCCTTACCTGAGGATCGTCAAGCGCCTGCTGGGGCGTGTAGACGGGTCCGGCCGGCACTCGCGCGGCCTCCAATTCCGCGAGAGCCTGCTCGGTGGTCCTGCAAGCGCACCATTCCGCCATCCGGGCGCTGAAGATCTTGCCATGCTCTCCCCTGGAATCGTCCGTTTGGAAGCGCTCGTCCTCCAGCCAGTGCGGCTCGCCTAGGAATTTCGCCCAGCGGGCGTACATGGGCGTTCCAGTGACCAAGATCATGATGCGACCATCCTGCGTTTCAAACACGTCGGACGGAGCATTGAGCTGGCCGCGGTTGCCGGTCGCCACGCGATCGGGCTTGTTGACGGCTTGCTCGATCAGGGCTGGGCTGGCAGTGGTCAGCGCTGTCAGTAGCAGCGCACCTTGCACTTCCTGGCCACGACCGGTCTGCTGGCGCGCCATCAGGGCGACGACAGTGCCGAGGGCGCATAGCGCGGCAGTGCCGAAGTCGACCCACGGAGCGTAGGATTTCATCGGCTCTTCCGACGTACCGCTGAGATGCATGTTCCCGCACATCGCTTGGGCCAGCCCGTCGAAGCCGAGCTTGGCCGCGTACGGGCCAGCGTTGCCGAAACAAGTGTTCGAGACTAGGATCACATCGGGACGGACGGCGCTGAGCGCGGCATAGTCAAGTCCGAGCTTCTCAAGAGCGCGCTGCGGCATGTTGGCGACCACGACGTCGGCGGTCGCCACCAGCCGACGTTGCACTTCCCTGCCCGACTCGGTAGTGGGATCGAGAGTGAGGCAGCGCTTGTTGCGGTTGACTTGGAGGTACATCGCGCCGCTGCAGTCCTCGCGGCTGATCTGGCTGATGAAGCGGTCCTCGCCCCCATCGACCTTCTCGACCCGAATCACGTCCGCCCCGAAGTCAGCCAGCAGCGCCGCACACCACGGACCGGCGATATACCGCCCGAAGTCGACAACGCGCACGCCCTCAAGTACACCTGCCATCAATCCCCGACCCTCGCCATAGGCGCAACGGCCCGATTACCGCGACTCAGAAGGAGAATTATAGATGGCGGGCGCGATCCGGCCGGCAACCGGATTGTCATCCTCGCCCTCCGGAGAGCAAGTGGTTGCTATGCCTCGGGCTCACCGCATCGGAGATGGATGACCGATCTCGGACTCCTCTGGTTTCTCTCCACTCGGCATGAGTTTCCAGGTTCAGTCGTTGGCCAGGTCGAGGATCTCAAGCAACGCCTCTCCCACTCTAGCCATCAGCCGCCCTCCCACCTGAGTGAGTGGCCCACCAACCAGTCGGCGGTTGTCGATCGCGCGCAGTTGATCGATCAGGACGTCCGAATCCCGCCGCAGATCTCCCGCAGCCGGAATCCTCATCCGGAGCGGCTCGGCCCCATCCACCAAGCGAGTCGTAAGCGGAGCCACGAGGGTCGACGGATGCCCGGCGTCGAGCAGCGCCTGGGCCTGCACGATCAATACGGGGCGGGCCTTCCCGGGCTCGGTTCCGCTCTGCGGATTCAGATCCGCGATCCACACCTCACCGCGCCCGGGCATCGATGTCCCCTTCGATGGCGTCGAACTCGGCGTTGATGCGGATGCTCTCCTGCCGGACCCTGCGGGAGGCGGCCCGGAGCCGCTGCGCCCGGAGGTGGGCACGCGTGGCGCGGTTCATCCGCTCTAGCGCCTGGCGAGTGTACTCGGCACGCGACAACTGCAGCGCTGAGGCACACTCACCGGACGTTGTGAGCAATTGTTCCGAGAGCTTCAGGGAGATCGCCGGCATAACTACCCAGAGTATATCAAATATGGATATCCTAATGCAATATCCTTTAGGGATGTTCCCTGTCAAGAGCTGATCGGACGCATTCTCAAACCAATCTGGTGCCGCCAAGCGCGGACGCTTGGGATCTAGATGAGACGCTACGAGATCATGCTCGCTCCATTCAAGAGCCGAGAAGCCGTTGACGAGTTCCCGCTATCGACCTGCCCGCGAGCAATCCCGAAGAAGGTGGTCACCCAATGTCCTCCGCGACCATCGCGAGGCGTGTTCGGACCCATTCGGGATCGTAGTCATTCAGGTCGAAGCTTTCCAAGTAGCCCTCGCCCTTCCATTCCTCGTACTCCTGTCGTCTTGGGTGGCTGGGGTCGCTTGCCGCATCCGCAATGTCGTAAAACCCCCAAGTGCCCCCGCAATCATCGTCTGGAGAGCGACAAGAACCGGCGACCAATGCCGGATAGTTGGTTGCGGGGTCCGCGGCGATGACTCGGAGGACGGTCAGGATATGGCGCCAGTCGTCGCCGTAGTCGTAGGTGTAGTTGAACTTCTTGATTCCCAGATCGACAATCCGTTGCACTCTTATCTTGCTGGCGTCGCTCGACGACCATCCGAAGGGATCCGGCTCGACAAACTCGTCGAAGGCCGGGTCGCTGTATCGCTCGCCATCGATCTCGAAGTCCCACAAATGGCCACCGTGCCACTCGAAAGCGGCTTGAATGACTTCGTGCAGGGACAGCAGCGTGTACGAGAGCGGCACATCGACGCGGCGCCAGACTCTTGGTCTGGTGCCCCGCAGTTCGATGCGGATACGGGC
The DNA here is from genome assembly GCA_028819215.1 of Bryobacterales bacterium. Classification (GTDB taxonomy): domain Bacteria; phylum Acidobacteriota; class Terriglobia; order Bryobacterales; family UBA6623; genus VXMF01. Next base: position 750 of record JAPPMG010000095.1, on the reverse strand, counting down.
TACGCGCTCTGGCATTTCGGCACCTCACTCTCGCTGCGTCGGCTTGCGGTGGACTCACTCCTGCGCCCGACGGACTTGCCGCAACGCGCCTACTAGTGTGTTGGAGAAACCGTCGCGATACGGCAAGCAAGGCATACACGGTTCCCTGCCCACGCGACTCTAGCGTCGAGCAAGGTATTTCCAACTGTACATCGCCAAATGCAATCCAGCCTGACTCTCAAGCTCGGCTATGCACCTTGCTCGCTGCAGTTCCAGTTTGATTGCCGGCCACCGCTGCATCTGCGTCTCGACCGGTGGCGCATTGAACGGCCACGCTCACGGCGTGCCGCCTGCGGCTAGTTCCGCCGATATCAGGATGCTGGTTGGTGTGCTAATTCCAGACGGCCCTGCAACCGAAGCCACACCGGTGCGATCAGTGCCGATTGCTCAACTGCTCCGGCGATTTGGGATACGGCAAGCGTAGTCTTGCAACTGGGCTACTGATCGAAATCAACTGTCGAATCGAATGACGGACGAGGTAGGGGATCCTCAAGTTTGTCGAGGTACTGTTCAGCCTCGGCAGCCGCCTCGAATTGCCTAGGCGCATCCAAGGCAGGTGTTTCCCAAGGATGGTAGGGCGGATAGTCTCGGGCACCCTTGCCACCACATCCAATCGCGAGGGCGACGGTAAGAGCGACCGCAACTCTTGCAGGCATGCAGGGCTATTTTTTTGTTCGTCGCTAGCCGCTGCGATCATCGGTTTCCCTCTGA
>JAPPMG010000007.1 GCA_028819215.1 Bryobacterales bacterium | reverse complement strand
GTCCCCGCGGCGGGCCAGCCTTGCTTGCGCCCGAAGGCGCGCGCAAAACAGCGGCTCCGGGCACGCAAGCGCACCCGGGAGCCGCCGTCCATCAACTACCCTAGCACTTCCGCGGCCCTTGCGCAACCATTTGCGAAAACTTTTTCGCCGGGCCCGCCCCCGGGGCCGCTGCTACACTCTATGGCGTCATGCACCGCATCCTTCCGGCCATTCTGACCCCCTGCCTGGCGCTCGCGCTCGCCGCCCCGGCGTCCGCACAACTGCTGGCCGCCCGCGAGAGCCCGTTCGCAGTCGGGCACCACCATCTCAACGTCACCGATGTCGAGGCGCACAAGCGATTCTGGGCGGATCTGCTCGGAGGAACGATGGCCAAGTTCGGCAAGACAGAGGTGGTCAAGCTCCCCAACACGCTGCTATTCCTGCGAGAGCAGGCTCCGACCGGAGAGAGCAACGGCAGCACCGTCAACCACCTGGGCTTCAAGGTGCCGGACCTGCACGGCCTGGTGCCAAGGCTCAAGGCCGCGGGCATCGAGATGGTCACTACAGAGGTCGTTGCCGGCGCCACTTCAGACGTCCATCACAACACCAGCCAGGACGTGTACATGGCGTTCGCCAAGGGACCGGACGGCGTTCGCGTGGAGCTCATGGAGAACAAGGAGCTGGACGGCATCGACAGCCACCACATCCACATCTTCACCGCTGACGACGAAGCCACACAAGCTTGGTACGTCAAGCACTTCGGAGGCAAGCCCGGCACGCGCGGACCGTTCCGCAAGGCCGACGTGCCGGGGATCGAGCTCACCTTCGCCGTGGCCGGCGACCCGGTCGAGCCGACCAAGGGCCGGGTAGTGGACCACATCGGCTTCGAGGTGGACGATTTGGAGAGCTTCTGCCAGAAGCTCGCAGCCGAAGGCGTGAAGTTTGACGTCCCGTTCCGCAAGATCGAGAGCATCGGCCTGTCGGTGGCGTTCCTGACCGATCCGTGGGGCACCTACATCGAGCTGACCGAGGGGCTGGACAAGTTCTGAGCCGCACCGGCTCGCCGCCGGCTGCGATACCTCAGAATCCGCCCAGGCGGCGAGCCTCGGGCAAGGCCTGGCCTGGCCTGGTGCGCGCCTGGCCGGACAAGATGGCGGCTCTTTCCGTCCCGCCCGGAGCGTGTCCTGGCTGCAGGGCGGGAAACAAAGCGCCGCCGCGGTGCCTGCTAACATAGGTCTCTTCTTACCTGCCACCTCAAGGAGCATCCAAGCATGGCTTTCTCGGTCCCCGACCTTCCTTACGATTTCGCAGCCCTCGAGCCGCACATCGACGCGCGCACGATGGAAATCCACCACGACAAGCACCACGCCGCCTACGTGGCCAAGCTCAACGCCGCGGTAGCCGGCACGCCGCTGGCCGACGTGGACATCAACGACCTAGTCGCCGATGCCGGCGCAGTGTCGAACCCTGCGATTCGCAACAACGGCGGCGGCCACGCGAACCACTCGCTGTTCTGGACCGTCATGAGCGGCGCGGGCGGAGGCGAGCCCTCGGGCGACCTCGCCGCGGCCATCGATGCGGCATTCGGCAGCTTCGCGGGATTCCAGGAGAAGTTCTCGGCCGCGGCGGCCAACCGGTTCGGAAGCGGCTGGGCTTGGCTGAGCGTGGATGGCGGCGGCTTGATCGTTGAATCGACCCCCAACCAAGACACGCCCCTGATGGACGGCCGCACGCCGATCCTGGGTATCGACGTGTGGGAGCACGCCTACTACCTGAACTATCAGAACCGCAGGCCTGACTACATCGCGGCGTTCTACAACGTCATCGATTGGAACTCCGTGGCAGCGCGGTTCGCCGCCGCACGCTAGACCGGCTGCGCACTGCGCGACCGCTAACGCCCGACGGCACCGGCCGGGAAGCGGTCCGGCCGGAACGCCCGCGCCCACTCCGGGCTAGCGCCTTCCAACATTTGGTCGGCGAGCAGGTCCCCGCTCAGCGGCGCCAGCAGGATACCCTTGCGGAAGTGGCCTGCCGAGACGAACATGTCCGGTTGGCCGGGCACGGGGCCGATGGCGGGGTGCATGTCGGCGCAGTGCGGCCGAAAACCAGTCCAGCCGCTGGTAAACGCCACCTGGCGCAATGAGGGGAACAGCTCGCCCCACTCCTGGCGGATCGCTCCGACGACCTCATCGTCCAGATCCTCGCAGAACCCCACGTCCTCCTCGGATCCGCCCCCTGCCAGGGGCCCGCTAGCGAGTTGCCAATAGTAGAAATGCCTTCCGACAACTATGCTTCGGAGGGTCTCTGCGGGCTGCCCGTCCGTTGCGAGCAGGGTTCCGCGCAATGGTCGGATCGGCGGACTCCACCCTAGCATCCGTGTCAGCAGCGGCGTCCAAGCTCCGGCTGCGAACACAACCTTGCCGACGCTGATCCGGCCCGCGCCGGTCGTGATGACGGGACCGTCCGGGGACACATCCCGCACTTCCTCCCCCAAGCAAATGCAAGCGCCGCGGCGGCGCAACCAGGCAGCGATTCCGGACGCGAGCTTCAGGGGGTGGATCGAGCCGTCGCCGGGAAAGTGCAATGCCGGACCATGATGGCGCAGCCTCGGCTCTCGCTCCGCGAGTTCCGCTTCTGCAAGCAGGTCGGCATCGAAACCTGCCGCGCGAGTGCGATCGGCCCGTTCCGCAGCCAGAGCGGCGTCTTCGTCGGCCACTAGCTCCAGCAATCCGCTGGACGCGTAATCGCACGGAAACTGCTCGTGCAGCCCGGCGTGCTGGGCCGCCGCCCTGCGGACGATCTCGGGGCTGGCGAAGCTGAAGCACTCGTGCGCCGGCCACAGCCCGCCGGCGCTAGAACCGGTCGATTCGCCACACACGCAGGTGCGGTCGATTACCGCGAGCCTGCGGACACCCCGGCGACTGAGCGAGAGCGCGGCGCAGAGGCCTACGAGGCCGGCACCGATGATGGCGACATCGGCCGTCGGGGGGAGCGGGTCCGACGACAGCAGCGCGACGCGGGACTTCGCGGGAAGGGTCCGGTTCCAGATCGAATCCCGCAAACCGCCATGGTATCAGCGCACAAGTGCTCGCACGCCGCGAGTGCCGGCCGTCCCGAGCTCGCCGCTCGCGGCATCAGGAGGCCAGGGCTTCCAAGGCGGGAACCAGGGCAAAGCGCATCGAGTCGCCGTCTCGTTCCACGCTCACGGTGTCCCCTTCGCCGAAGCGCCCCTCGAGCACGGCCAAGGCCAGGGGGTCCTGAATGAGCCTCTGGATGGCCCGCTTCATCGGCCTGGCTCCAAACTGCGGGTCGTAGCCTTGGCTGAGGAGCAGCTGCTTGGCCGCCGGGCTGACTTCGAGCGTCACCCGCTTGTCGGCCAGCAACGCCTCCACCCTAGCGAGCTGCAAGTCGACGATCGTGTGGAGATCCTCTTTCCGCAGGTTGTTGAAAACGATGATGTCGTCGACCCGGTTGAGGAACTCTGGGCGAAACGTCCGACCCAGCTCGTCGAGGAGGCTGCGGCGCATGCTGCCCTCGTCCCCTCCACCCCCCTGGGTCAACGAGAAACCTATGGTTCCGCTGCCAAGGATGTCTTGGGAGCCGACGTTGGAGGTCATGACGATGACCGTGTTGGCGAAGCTCACGGTGCGGCCCTTGCCATCGGTCAGCCGGCCGTCCTCCAACACCTGCAGCAAGACGTTGAACACGTCAGGGTGCGCCTTCTCGATCTCATCGAGCAGGACAACCGAGTACGGCGCGCGGCGCACGTGCTCGGTCAACTGGCCCCCCTCGTCGTGGCCCACGTAGCCCGGCGGGGCGCCGATCATGCGAGCGACGGAGTGCTTCTCCATGTACTCTGACATGTCCACGCGGACCATCGCCTTGCTCGAATCGAAGAGGAACTCTGCGAGCGCCCGCGCCAGTTCGGTCTTGCCCACGCCGGTCGGGCCCAAGAAGATGAAGGTTCCGATCGGGCGATCCGGATCGCTCAATCCTGCGCGGCTGCGGCGTACAGCGTTCGACACCGAACCGACAGCGCTGTCCTGGCCGATGACCCTGGCACGCAGCGCCTCGTCCATGTGGATGAGCTTTTCAACCTCTCCCTGCAGCATCTTGGCAACGGGAATGCCCGTCCACTTGGCTACGATGCGGGCGATGTCCTCCTCGACCACCTCCCCCTGGGAAAGGGCGCCGTCGCCGCGTTGCGACTCGAGCTCGGCAGTCGCCCTGTCCAACTCCCGCTCCGCCTTGACCAGCTGGCCGTAGCGGATCTCGGATGCGGCCGCGAGATTGCCCTCGCGGGCGGCGGCCTCCTGCGCGTTGCGCAGCCGCTCGATCCCCTCCTTGAGCCGCTTGACCTCGTTGATCTGCTCCTTCTCCTGCTGCCACTGCTGGCGCAGCAGGGACGACTCGGCGCGCAGCTCCTCCAGTTGGCTCTCGACTGCCGCGAGACGCTCGGCCGAAGCTTGGTCGCCCTCCTTTTGGAGCGCCTGTCGCTCGATCTCGAACTGGATCACCTTGCGCTCCATGCGATCAACCTCGACCGGCACGGAGTCGACCTGCATCCGGAGGGTCGCGCCGGCCTCGTCAACCAAGTCGATCGCCTTGTCCGGCAGGAAGCGGTCGCTGATGTACCGGTCCGACAGTGTCGCGGCGGCCACCAGCGCGGCGTCGCGGTACCGCACCGAGTGGTGGATCTCGTAGGTTTCCTTCAGCCCCCGCAAGATCGCGATCGTGTCCTCGACCGAGGGCTGGTCGACCAGCACGGTCTGGAACCGGCGCTCTAGCGCGGCGTCCTTCTCGACGTGCCGGCGGTACTCGTTGAGGGTGGTCGCCCCGACGCAGCGCAGCTGGCCGCGAGCAAGCGCGGGCTTGAGCATGTTGGCCGCGTCCATCGAGCCTTCGACGGCGCCCGCGCCGACGAGAGTGTGCAACTCGTCGATGAAGCACACGACGGCGCCGTTCGCGTCTTCGATCTCGCGCAACACAGCCTGCAGGCGCTCCTCGAACTCGCCCCGGAACTTGGTGCCGGCCACCATGGACGGCAGGTCCAATGCCACCAGGCGCTTGTTCTTGAGCGATTCGGGCACGTCGCCGCTGACGATCCTCTGGGCCAGGCCCTCCGCGATGGCGGTCTTGCCCACGCCGGGTTCGCCAATCAGGACTGGATTGTTCTTGGTGCGGCGCGAGAGCACCTGAATCACCCTGCGGATCTCCTCGTCGCGCCCGATGACCGGGTCCAGCTTGCCTTGCCGGGCTTGCTCGGTGAGGTCGAGGGCGTAGCGTTCGAGGGCCTGGTACTTGTCCTCCGGGTTCGGGTCGCTGACGCGCTGGGTCCCGCGGATGGAGGCCAGCGCTTGAAGGATGGCCTCGTGGGTCGCGCCCAGGTCATCCAGCAGCTTGCCTGCGGGATCGCGCTTCTGAACGCTGACGGCCAACAGCAGGTGCTCGGTGGAGACATAGTCGTCCTTGAACTGGCGCGCCTCCTTCTCCGCTTGGGCAAAGACGGCCTGAAGCGCCTGGTCAAGGTGCGTGCCGCCGGCGACGCCGCGCACCGCGGGTATCGCTTCCAGGACCGGTCGCAGCCTGGCGGCGGTGTCGGAGGCGGGGATCCCGAGCTTGGCCAAGACGGCTTGAACGATGCCGCTCTCTTCCGCGGCGAGCGCCGCGAGCAGGTGTGCCGGCTGCAAGGCCTGGTGGTTGGCCTCGGCGGCGAGCAGCTGTGTCTGCCGGACGGCTTCCTGGGCCTTCTGGGTGAACCGCTCGAATGGAATCATGGCTCGCTCCTGTCTCGCCTCTGGCTCGCTGTGCGTGGCTCGTTCCGCGGGGCGGGCCGGGATGGCACCCGCGCCCGCCCCGCCCTGTGGCCTCGGATCAGTTGATCGGAATCAGGCGGCTGGTGTCCGCCGGCTCGCGCTTGGGCAGGGTCAGCTCGAGCACGCCGTTGGCGAACGACGCCTTGACGCCATCGGCATCAATGCTGTCGGCCAGGCGGAATGCGCGCTCGAACCTGCCGAACGCCCGCTCGCTGCGCGCGAATCCCTCGGCCTCCTCGGCGCGCTTGCGCTCGCCGCGTACGGTCAAGACGTCGTCCTCGATACGCACCTCGATGTCCTCTTGAGAGATGCCGGGAAGGTCGCCGCGCAGAACGACTGCGCCGTCGGTCTCGGAGATGTCGAACGCCGGCAGCCAGTTGGCCGGACGCGCGGACGCGCCCAGCAGCCGGAAGGCGGGCCTCCACGGGTTGAACGGTGTGTGTTGAAGCATGTGCATGTTTCCTCCTTTCTTGCTGAAAGCATCGCTTTCATGCTCAGTATACACGCGCTAGGACATATGTCAAGCGTTGTGATAAAAAAATATGAGTGTAGTGCTATAAGATAATATTCGTTCTGCCGAGAAGTTTTGCCAAGATCGACTAGTTCAGCGTATCTCGGGGCGTGGGGCGACAGATCCGAGCGGTCCTTGGCCTGCGTTCCGGCTCAAGCCCGGGCGCCGCGAAATCGATTCGCCCGGGTCCGGCGGATCGTCAGGAGGGACGGCGGCCGATTGTCGCTTCCCGGCGTCGCGGATCGTTCTCGAGTCGGCCGGCGCGCAGCTGGGCCGCGCCGGCTCGGCGCCTGTCGCAAGGAAGGCTGATCCGGGCGCCGGGCGAAGCCGCCAGGCAAGGACGCCGCCAGGCTAGGTGAGGATGTCCTTCACGATCCGGCCGTGGACATCGGTGAGCCGGAAGTCCCGCCCTTGGAAGCGGTACGTGAGCTTGGTGTGGTCTATGCCGAACAGATGCAGCATCGTGGCGTGCAGGTCATGCACGTGCACCACGTTTTCCACCGCGTTGTAGCCCAGCTCGTCCGTGGCGCCATAGCTGTGGCCGCCCTTGATGCCGCCGCCCGCCATCCACATCGAGAAGCCCTTGATGTGGTGGTCGCGCCCGATCAGGTCGGGATTTGATCCCTGCGACATCGGCGTGCGGCCGAATTCGCCGCACCACACGATCAGGGTGTCGTCGAACATGCCCCGCTGCTTCAAGTCCTTCACCAGCGCCGCCGTGCCCTGGTCCACGTAGCCGCAGCTCTTGGGCAACAGCGTCTTGATCTCGTTGTGGTGGTCCCAGCCCCGGTGGTACAGGTGGATGAAGCGCACGCCGCGCTCGGCCATGCGGCGCGCCAGCAGGCAGTTGGCGTTGAACGTGCCGTCCCCGCCCTGCGTGCCGTACATGTCCAAGATGTGCTGGGGCTCGTTCGAGAAGTCGACTAGGTCGGGCACGCTCATCTGCATGCGGAAGGCCAGCTCGTACTGCGCGATCCGCGTCGCGATCTCCGGATCCCTGGTCCAACCCTGCTGCACTGTGTTCAACTCGCTCACCGCATCGATCAGGCCACCCTGCATCTCGCGGCTGACGCCCGCCGGATTGCGCACATAGTTGACCGGATCGCCGGTCGAGTTGAATTTCACCCCCTGGTAGATGCTCGGCAAGAAGCCGCTGTTCCACTGCCGGGCCGCGATCGGTTGGCTCTGCGACCCGCCCTCCGAGGTCAGCACGACGAAGCCGGGAAGGTCCTCCGACTCGCTGCCGAGCCCGTACAGCAGCCACGAGCCCATGCTCGGCCGGCCTGGCAGCCGGAAGCCGGAGTTCATGAAGGTGTGCGCGGTGTCGTGGTTGATCTGCTCGGTCTGCATCGAGCGCACGATGCAGATATCATCGGCGATGCTGCCGATCTGGGGCAGCAGCGAAGTCATGTGCTGGCCGCTGCGGCCGTAGTGCTTGAAGGGATGCTGCGGGCCGAGGATGCGCAGCTCCTTGCCCTGCAACTGGGCGATCTGCTGGCCCTTCGTGAACGACTCCGGCATCGGCTCGCCGCTGCGCTTGGCCAGCTCCGGCTTGTAGTCGAGCAGTTCCAGATGCGCGGGACCTCCGGCCATGCACAGGAAGATCACCCGCTTGACCTTGGCCGGGCCGTTCGGGAACCCGCTCAAGCCCGGCTGGATCCCGAGCAGGTCGGGCTTGAGCAAAGACGCTAGGGCGACCGAGCCGAGGCCCATCGAGGCGCGCCCGAGGAACGCCCGGCGCGTCTGCCGCGGGTCGAAGGCTGGTTTGAACGTGGTCATCTCTCAATACCGCATCAGGAACTCGTGCTTGTTGTACAGCGCCCGCGCCACACTCGTCCACGCCGCCAGCTCCGGCACGGAGACTCCGGCGGGAAGTCGCGAAATGCCGGTCGAGAGCAGCTGCTCGGCGCTGGCGGGATCCGCCCGGAACTGCTTGCGGTGCCGTTCCAGCAGGCCAAGCAGGACAGCGCGCTCGGCCGCCAGGGGCGGCCGCGAGAAGGCCTCTCGAAAAGCGAAATCGATCCGCCTGGCGGAGTTCCTGCCGCCATCGCGCACGATTCTGGCCGCGAACGCGCGGGCGGCTTCGACGTAGCTGGGATCGTTCAGCAGCACCAGCGACTGCAGCGGCGTGTTGGACACGCCGCGCTCGGCGGCGCACTCCTCGCGCGCCGGCGCGTCGAAGGCCATCAGCGCGGGATGCAAGTACTGGCGCTGCCAGTGGGTGTAAAGGCCGCGCCGGAACTGGTTGGAGTTGAAGTCCGCTTCGTACACGCGCTTAGGGAAGTTGAGTTCCTTGTAATACCCCTCCGGCTGGTACGGCTTGACGCTCGGGCCGCCCATGGCGCGGTTGAGCAGGCCGCTCACGGCGAGGGCGTTATCCCGCACGAACTCGGCAGCCAGCCGCGACATGGTCTGGCGGCCGTGCAAGCGGTTGTACGGGTCCTCGGCGAGGAGCTCGTCGGAGGGCTCGCTCGAGCGCCGATAGGCATCGGAGAGCAGCATCGTCTTGACGATGTGGCGCACGTCCCAGCCGCTCTCCACGAACTCGACCGCCAGCCAGTCGAGCAGCTCTTGGTTCGGGGGCGGCTCGCCTTGCGAGCCAAGGTCGTCCAGAACTTTCGACAGGCCCGTGCCGAAGAACATCTTCCACAGGCGGTTGACGAACACGCGGGCGGTGAGCGGATTGTCAGGATCCGTCACCCAGCGGGCCAAGTCCAAGCGGCTCAGGCGCCGGCCGCCGGAGGCGAGCGAGCCCATGAACTGCGGCACCTGCGGCTGGACCGCCTCGCCGGAATCGTCCATCCAGTTCCCGCGCGGCAGGATCCGCAGCGGGCGCGGATCGTCGACGGCCTTCGCCACGAGCGACTCGCCGGCGCCATCCAGCAACTCCTTCTGGCGGCGCTCCAAGGCGCGGATCTCCCGCCATTCCGGCCGAAACGCGCCGAAGCTCTTGTAGGCCTCCAGCAGGGCCGTCCGCTGCGCGTCGCTGCGCTCCCCGGCGGCCAGCACGGCCGAGCGCAAGTTCCCGGTCGCGGGCAGTTCGGGAAACGCCGAGTCGGTCCCCAGCAGGCGGAACCGCGACGGCAGGCCTAGCCCGCCCTGTTGATATCCGATCAACGTGATCTGCAAGCGCTCGCCGGCCCGCGTCTGCAGCGGCGCTTCGAACGCAAACAGGGCGGTCCGGGAAGAGTCGTCCGCCCACTTGCCGCTCCAGCCGGTGTGATAGTTGTCGTCCAGCGTGGAACGCAGCATCGAGCCCGGTCCTTCGCGATCCGGGACCAAGCCCGCGAGCGAGACCCTCACGGGCCAGCGCTCGCGCCCGAACAGCCGCACTTCGAATTCGCTCAAGTAGAAGGAGCTGTAGTCTCCGGTCGGGTACAGCTCCAATGCCACCGCGCTCAACGTCCCCGGCGAGAGGGCGATCTCGGCGCGGTGGATGGACTTGCTGGGCTTCTTCTCGCCCGAGAGCGCAACGCGCACGACGCCGTCCGCCTCCTCCTGTAGCGCGAACCGCCCGCACTGGTCAAAATCGGGGTGAGTGCAATCCGTCCAGACCCGGTCGGGATCGAGAACCCTCCAGCGCACGAGATCCTCGCGCAGGTAGGAGGCGAACTCTTCCAAGGCTCGCGCCGAGACGTCAGGGGGAGGCCCGGCGGCCGGCTCCAGCTCTGCCAGCCGCTGCTCGACCCGGTCCATCTCGCGGCGGGCGTCCGGCGCCAGCACGCGGACGCTCGACCCCCAGTTGCCGTTGCCCGAGAACACGCCCTCTTCCTCGATGTCGGCGAAGAAGGCCGCCATCGAGTAGAAGTCCTTCGCCAGGAACGGGTCGAACTTGTGGTCGTGGCACTCGGCGCAGCCCAGCGTCGACCCCAGCCAGACGGTGGAGATGTTGCGGACCCTGTCGGAAGCGTACTTGGCCAGGTACTCCTTGGCCTGCGAGCCCCCCTCGTTGGTCATGCGGCTCAGGCGGTTGTAGCCGCTGGCCACGAGCTGCCAAGGCGTGGGCTCTTCCAGCAGATCGCCCGCAAGCTGCTCCAGGGTCATCTCGTCGAACGGCTTGTTCTCATTGAACGAGCGCACGATGTAGTCGCGGAACGGGTACACGTTCACAGCCGTGTCACCGTGATAGCCGACCGTGTCCGCATAGCGGACCAAGTCCAGCCAATGGACAGCCATGCGCTCTCCGTAATGCGGGGAATCGAGCAAAGTGTCCAGCAGCCGCTCGTACGCGCCGGGGGCCGTGTCGCCCGCGAAGGCGTCCACCAAGGATGGTTCAGGCGGCAGGCCGGTGAGGTCGAAACTCAGCCGCCGGGCCAGCGTCCGCCGCCCGGCCTCCGCGACGGGCTGCAGACCTCGCTCCTCAAGCCGTCGGTTGACGAGGCGATCAATTCCCGACGGCCCCGGCGGGGCGTCCGGACGCTTCGGCTTCAGGTACGCCCAATGTTCCTGGTATTCCGCGCCTTGGGCGATCCAGTCCGACAGGATCTGCTTTTGCTCGTCGGTGAGCCTCTTGTCCGTCGCCACCGGGGGCATCACCAAGGCGGCGTTCTCGTGGCGGATTCTCTGGACCAGACGACTCGCCGAAGCGTCTCCCGGCTCGATCACTCCCCGCGCCAGAGCGTCGTCGCGCCGGTCCAGGCGCAAATTGACCTGCCTGGCATTGCGGTCGGGACCGTGGCATGCGAAACAGTTCTCCGACAGGATCGGCCGCACGTCTCGATTGAATTCGATGCGCTCTGCGGCCGGACCGACCGCACATGCGAGTAGAAGTGCTGCTACCAGGCGCATTGTCATTTCCAGCTGCTTCCCGACAGAGATGGCTTCCGTCGCACCGACCACTCGCGTCAAGAGCTAAGCTCGACGCAGCAACGGCACCCGCACCCGCAAGTGTACCGCCCCTGAACGTCTCCGTGGCGAGGAGCAAGCCACTCGCGGGACACCGAACCGCTGCGCAATCGCCGATTGGCTCCAAGCGCCACTTCCCGCCGCCGGTACGGGCTGCGTGCGCTACGATGGCTCAGCCGTGCTCACCGAACGCAATTCGGCAACGCCCGCGCTTGTGGCAGCAGCGCTGGCGGCGGCGCTTGCGCCGTGGGGCTGTGCCCCTCCGGAAGCTGCAGCACCCGAGCGACCACCGAACATCGTCGTGCTGTTCGCCGATGACCTCGGCTACGGCAGCGTTTCGTGGTATGGCGGGGACATCCCGACTCCGAACATCGACTCCATCGCGGCCAACGGCGTCGGGTTCACGTCGGGTTACGTCACGGCTCCGGTCTGCAACCCTTCCCGGCCGGCTGTGCTCACCGGGCGCTACCAGCAGCGCTGGGGCAAGGAACTCAACTCCCAGACCGTGCCGCCCGTCAACGCCGCCCGCAAGTCGCTGCCCCAGAGCGAGACCACTCTGGCAACAGCGCTGAAGCAGGCCGGCTATGCCACCGGGGCAGTGGGCAAGTGGCAGCTTGGCATGTCCGACGGGTATCACCCGTTGGACCGCGGCTTCGACTACTTCCTCGGCATGCCGTCGGGCTCGCGCTTCGTCGATTCGGCTTGGCCCAATGCCAAGATCGCTCCCGGCCACGAGGACGATGGCGAGCCAGACGGAACCGGCCGGCCGCGCTCGCTGTTCCTAGGCAGGGATCCGCTTCCGTTCGAAGAGTACTTGACGGATCGGCTGGGGCGCGCGGGGGTCGAGTTCGTCGAGGCTCACAAAGACGAGCCGTTCTTCCTCTACCTTGCGTTCCACGCTCCGCACGGCCCGATCCAGACGATCGACAAGTACTACAGCCGCTTTCCCGAGATCGAGAACGAGACGGCGCGGATCTATGCCGCGATGATCAGCGCGCTTGACGACTGGGTTGGGGCCGTGCTGGCCAAGTTGCGCGAGCACGGCCTGGAGGAGAACACCCTTGTAGTCTTCATCAGCGACAACGGTGCGGCCGAGCAAAGCGATGTCGACGGCAGGCGCAACCATCCTCTGATCGGGCACAAGCGCAATTTGTACGAAGGCGGCATCCGCGTGCCGTACGTCTTGCAATGGCCCGGGCGGCTCGGCGGCGGCGTCCGATTCGAGCATCCGGTCAGCTCGCTGGACGTCGTGCCCACGGCGTTGGCGGCCGCCGGTGCCGACACCTCCGGCCTGCAGGCGCTCGACGGCGTGGATCTGCTGCCATTCCTCGAGGGGCCGGCGGCCGGAGCGCCTCACGATCACCTGGTCTGGCGGTCGGGCCCGAATGCCGCCGTTCGGCGCGGCTCTTGGAAGCTGCTGCTGGCCGGAGGCCTGACGCGCTTGTACGACGTGGACGCTGACCCCGCGGAATCGAAGGATCTTTCATCTGAGCACCAAGCAGTCGCCGAGGAGTTGGAACAAGCCTTCAAGGACTGGGCGAGGGACAAGGCCGAGCCGCGCGAAGGCACCCGCAAGGTGCGCACTCGTTTCAACCGCGATCGCATCGAGTGGCACATCTAAGCGAGGCCTGCAGGACAGCCCGCTGAGCTGAACTGATCGCCTCCCCGGAGCTTGACCGCGCCAGCGACCTGAACTCGTACACGATCTGCTGTAGCCGGCTCGAGCGGCAGGGCCCTAGGCACAAGCACACCGAGACGCTTCGACAGCACGTGGCCTGAGGCCGATAGCAGCTGGCTTCCTAAGGCCAGGATCCATTGCAACCCCAGCGGAATCATTCCTTGCAGCCAGTGTCTACACCGACCGCAATGTCTCAGCCGCACGACCCGCCGAGTCCGTAACGACGGTCCGGTCTGTCCGTGGAATGTTCAAGCAAGGCCCGTTCAGTGACTTCTCAAGCTCAGAGCCACCGCCGGGGTGCTCCAGCCTCTCCCGATCCCCGGTCTCGTCGGAGCTATCTACGTCCAGGATGTCTTGACGAGCCAATGCGGACTTTCTATAGGCTTCACGTCGATGGAGCACCCGCACGACCAATATGCCTTCCTCTTCCATGCCTACCTCTTCGTGGCAATACCTCACTCGCCAGTCGCCAACCCTGAGTCTGTACTCTGGCGGATCAAATCCTCGCAGGCGCTCGATGTTTCCTTCCCCCGAGACGGCCAGTCGCTCAACCGCCCGTTCGACCCTATCCGAGTCTCGTCTTGAGAGCTTCCGGAGATCGGTTCGTGCTGATCTCGTCCAATTGACACTCCGAGCCATGGACAGCTCACTCTAAGCGAAATTCCCGTCTGATCTCCTCGTGAGGGATCCCCTTGCCGCCGTTCTGTCTGAGCCATTCCTTGGCTTCGGCCACCAATCGTGCCTCTTCCTCGGTTTCCGGCTCGTCAGATTCCGGAGCATTGCGGCAAGCAGCAGCAAGAGGGCTGGGGAAAGTAGCCAGGAATTTCTTTAAACCGGCGATTTGCCTCTCGGTCATCCGATCGATCTCGTCGTGCACTTCCTTGCGAATATCAGTCATTTCCCCTTCTCCACTTGTCGCTTTTAACTCGATTTTGGGGCGTCGCCCGAATACGGATCTGAGCGGGTTATCGTATCGAGCCACTCGGCTGCCCGAGCAGTTGCATCATATCAGCAAGCCCTACCAAACCGCCTCTTGCCAACTTCATCTGGCTCGCGGTAGTCGAAAGCGACCAATGGCTGGTTCCCCCCAATCCAATCCTGTCCATGAGTTCATTGGCGAAACAGATCCGATCCGCCACCGTTAACAGCGTCCGGGAAATCCTAGATTCGCTCTTGGATTGTTGCGGAAGCGTCTTAGCGCAATCGAAGATCCGAGTCCGCCAAGAGAGCCGTCTTGGTGATGCAAGCGGCCCTCCGACGCAGCGCGGTCTTGAAGGGACCGAGCCGACACCACAGCGACAAGCGGATCGCGGACAGCCGGTCCACATGGCGCTCTACGCGGATCGTCTAAACTGTTCGGATCGTCGCAGCGGTGCATGATTCCCGCGAGGGCGGCCGATTGAGTTGAACAGACTACGACAGTGGATAAGCATGGCTACGGTGTTGTGCGTTGTCCCTTTGTTGATGCCTCCGGCGACTGCGCAGTCCACCTCGGGATCGATATTGGGCGACGTCACGGACCTATCGGGAGCGTTCCTGCCGGGAGCGACCGTGAGCGTGAGCAACAACGCGACCGGCGCGACGCGGGAGGCGTTGACCAACGAAGCGGGTGCGTTCCGGTTCTCGGGACTGCCGCCGTCCAGCTACTCGGTGACGGTTGAGTTTCCCGGCTTCGGAACGGTGACGCGGCCGTCGGTGATGCTGGCCGTGGGCGGCACGACGAAGGTCGATTTCGAGTTGGATCTGGGGCCGATCAACGAGTCGATCACGGTAACCGGGGCCGTGCCGCTCGTGCAGCCGACGGAGAACACGGTCCAGGTTGTGGTCGCGAACCAGCGAGTGCAGGAACTGCCGAGCAAGAGCCGCGACTTCATGGATCTGATGCTGCTGTCGCCGGGCGTGACAGTAGACCAGAGCTCGGCCCGCAGTGGCAACAGCGACTCGGTCAGCTTCTACGGCATGGACGAGCGGAACAAATCGGTGTGGCTGGAAGGCGTGGACTTCAACGACGAGGTGACGATGGGCGGCTCGAACATTTCCGAGGCGACCCGGACGCGATTGGGGCAAGAAGCGATCCAGGAGTTTCAGGTGCTGTCGACGGGCTATTCGGCCGAGTTCGGCCGGACCGGCTCCGGGGCGATCAATGTTGTGGTGAAGTCGGGAGGCAACGACGTCCACGGCAGCGGCTTTTACTTCATCCGCGACGACGCCTTCGACAAGGATCCCTTCCAAGTGGTCCGAGGCGAAGCAGTGCCGGATGCCGACCCGCCGCCGTTCCAGACGCAGCAGTACGGGTTCACGGTGGGCGGCCCGTTCGTGCGGCAGAAGGCGTTCTACTTCGGATCGATCGAACGCCGCACCGCCGAGAACAGCTCGCAAGTGACGATTCCAGATTCGGTGAAGGCGTTCGTGGATTCCCTGCATGCTGGCTACGACACGTCCAGCGCGCTGCCGCAGTTGGTGGACGAGCGGAACGCGCTGGGCAAGTTCACGTTCAACCTGCATCCGAGGCACACGTTGAACATCATGTACCTGTACGACGACAGGGAGTTCACCAACAAGCAAACCGGCCAGGCCAACGGAGCCGACAACGGCTTCGACGATGTGCGCAGCTCCTATTACGCAACGGCGAGCCTGACCTCGCTCGTCGGCACCAGAATCGTGAACGAGTTCCGGGTGAACCGCTCGATCCAGCGGCTTTTCCGGGACTTGCAGGCCAGTGCGAGCGGACGGTTCCTGCCGACACTGGATTTTCCCTCGGTCGACCTCGGCTCGGCCGGCAACGTCCCGCAGGGCCGGGTCCAGGCGAACTGGATCGTCTCCGACACGATGAGCTGGGAGAGGGGCAACCACTCGTTCAAGTGGGGCGGAGAATCGAACCGGATCCTGGCCACGGCCGACGCGAACGTGAATTTCCAGGGGGTCTACCGGTTCGCATCCGATACGGCGACGTTTCCGGACCGCTATACGGCGAACTTCAACCTCCCGTTCCAGAACGGCGCTTCAACGGAGCCGAGGTTCATCAGCATGCGCCGCGACGTGGCCTCCTACGCCGCGTTCGTCAACGACGCGTGGCGGGTGACGCCTCGCTTCACGATCAACATGGGGCTGCGCTGGGACAAGCGGACCTACTTGGATGTGGAGGGCGTGGCGTCTATCGGCGGACTGGACGCTTTCGAACAGCCGGGTTTCTCGCGGGACCGGCCGCAGGATGTCTGGGTGGCAGTGGCGCTGGGCGAGCTTGGCGCCTTGCCGGTGAGGGACTGGCGCCCGGGCGTAGAGGACAACCTGGACCTCTCGCCGCGTTTCGGTTTCTCCTGGGATGTGACCGGCAACGGTGACGCGGTGGTCCGGGCCAGCTATGGCGTCTTCCATGACCGGATCAACACGAGCACGCTGCGGAGCCGGGTCTTGAGCTACAACGGGCTGTTGACTTCGGGAACGCAGTTAGACGCCTCGAACGCGGCGCAGGACGCGATCATCCGGCAGAACTTCCCGAACCGGATCGCGACGTCGCTGCTGCCCGGAGGCGCCGGCGTCGGTGGAACCCCCGATGCGCCTTCGCCGCGGATGAACACGCCCTACACCCAACAGTCCCACGCCGGCGTCCAGTACGGGATCAAGCAGGACCTAGCCGTGTCGGTCGACTTCGTGCACGTCCTGGGCCTGAACTACGACTGGGGATCGGGCCTGTCAACCCCGTGGGAGCCGAACGCGCCGTTGCCAGGGGCCACGTCGCCGTCAGGGCGGGTGTGTCCGCTCGCCGGCCAGATCGTTGCGCAGTTGGGGTTGCCAGCAACGCCGGCCAACCTGCGTTCCAACAGTGCGGGCTGCCTGCGGATCCAAGTCGCCGACTTCACCAACCGGCTGCACATCAACAGCTTGAGTTTCCGGCTCGAGAAGCGGTTCGCGCGGAATTTCGGCTTCCTGGCCGGCTACACGCTGGGCTCGGCGAAAGACTTCGACTGGACCTCGCCGCACGTCAAGCACGGCGAGGCCAATTTCGGCCCGACCGAGAACGACGTCCGGCACCGTTTCACGGGCAACTTCATCTACCGGCTTCCCCGCGGCGTGCAGCTGTCGTCGATCCTTACGGCCAACAGCGCGCCGCCCTACGACATCACGACCGGCGACGACGACAATTTCGACTTCCTGCGCAACGACCGTCCGGCGGGAGTCGGCGCCTGGGCCGGCCGTGGCGCGAATTTCTTCCGGTGGGACCTGCGGCTGACGAAGAAGTTCGTCATCAACGAGGAAATGAGGGCGGACGTGATGTGGGAGATGTACAACGTCGGCAACCGGGCCAACCTCGTGAACTTCAACGGCAACCAGCGCTCCTCCAGCGCCAACCAGGCGCGGGGAGCCGTGCCCAGCGGGCAGTTCCAGGGCCAGCTCGGCCTGCGGTTTGTTTTTTGACCGCGAGACGGAGCCGCGGATCCGTCCCAGATCTGGGACTCACCGCAACCGCCGCGGGCCCGCTCGACGCAGTTCCATCAAGGCAGTTCGGACTGGCTTGGGCCTTTCGCCTTCCGTTCGAGCCGGAAGAGCTATCGGCTTTGCGGCTAGAACGCCGGCGGCGGGCGCGGGACGAGGTTCTTCACCGGCAGCGTGATCACGTTGCTGATGAACAACTGCTGGGCGATCCACAGCGGCGTCGCCGGATTGTCGGCCAAGTCCGTGTTGGTTAGCAGGTTGACCTGGTAGACGCCGACCGTGCCCTCCATCAATCCGACGAACTCGACCTGGGCCGTTCGACCGCCGAACTGCGACGAGACGAAATCGTCCGCCACCAGCGGCACTTTAGCCAAGGTCCCGGCAGGGGTGGGCTGGCCGGTTGTGATCGCGTCTTGGTTGTCGGTCAGGCCGAGCCCGGTGGCGAAGACGATGATCTCCTCGCCCGGCACCAGCGGGTTGTCCTCGGTGATCAGGGACATCGGCTCGTTGCCGCAGCACAGGTGCGAGCCTCGCGCCGAGAGCGTCAAGAAGACCTCGGCCTCCGTGCGCTCGTTGGTGTCCGGGGTGGTCGGATCGTCGTCGGGCACCTCCGTGCCCTGCGCCGCGTAGGTGATCGCGTTGCCCTGCTTGCCCGCCTCCCTGGCCTTGATGACTACCACCGGCGGGGTGTTGCCATCTTCCAAGAAACCGTTCTCGCGGTTCGTGCTGACCTCGATGCCGCCGTCGGAGACTACCTCGTAGCTGTACGGAATCTCGTTGCCATCGACGCCGAGCGAGCGCGCCACGATCTGCAGCTTCACCGATCCCACTTCCTGCAGCACGCGCGAGGTCACTTCCGGATCGCCGATGCCGGAATTGATCGCGCGCACCAGGATGTTGCGCATGATCAGGAGCGCGGTCTCCGGGTCTTGGACGTCCTGCTCGGTGAGCGTGTAGCTGTAGCTGCGGTCCCGCACCGTCACCGTCACCGTGTCGCCCGCCTTGGGCTCGCCGGCGAACTCCAAGTCGGCGCGGGCGGAAAAGAAGCTTCTCGTGCCCGCTTCGGCGATCACGTCCGGATCGCCGTCGCCTGCATTGATCAGCTCGATGAACTTGTCCCGCATGGTCTCGGGGCTCTCGTCCCCGGGCGAGCGGTAGTAGTACTCGCGGCCATTGATCACGATCCGCCCGTCCGCGCCTTCTTGGGTAAGCTGGCGGTTCTCGGTGTCGTCGTTGTTCGGATCGTCGTCGCGGGGCCGGTCGGGCACCGTCACTGCAATCGAGCCCTCGGCGACGCCGGTCGCGTGGACGGCGATGCCGTGGCGCGGCTCCGGGCCGTCGATCGCGAACAGTCCCGGCCCGGCGCGCACGGACTGCGTGGCCTTGGCAGCCGAGACGCGCACGCTGCCGTCGGGCATGGTGCGCCGCAGGTAAAAGCTGTGGCCCGTGCCCTCGAGTTCCCACGGGATCTGGAAATTGATCTGCGTCGGCGACACCATGAGCAGCGGCGCCAGGCGGCCGTTGGCGAGTACCTGCACGCCGGCGAGCTCGGTGGGGAGGCCCTGATCGGGCCGATCTGGCAGCGAGGTGCGCTCCCAGACGCCCGCGGTCTCGTCCGCCAAGTCTCTCCCGAAGATCGACGCGATCGTCCCGGGAGGCATGTCCCTGGCGTCCGATCCGCCGGTCAGCCGGGACCCCGAGGTGCTGGTCTGCAACTCGCTGCCGGCGTTGCGCACCTCCACGCTGATCCAGTTGCCGGTCGGACCCTCGCGCTTGGCCCGCAGGTTCGCGCGATAGCTGACCGTGCCGCGCGAGAGCGTGGGGCCGGTCACCTCGGCGGTGGTGGGCGAACCGGGCGTGATGCTGATCGAGAACGGAAGGCTGTTGCCGATCGGCCCGACTTCTCGATGGACGATCTCCAATGTCTCGATCTGGTCGATCCGGCGCTCGACGATGACCTCGGGATCGTCGGCGTTATCCACCAAATAGTTCAGCCGGTCGACGAACCGCTCCGGGATGTCGCCCTCGGGCACGATGTAGGAATACTTGCGGCCGTTGATGTCCAGAGTCACCTCGTCGCCGGGGCGCGCCTCGCCCCCGAAGCGGATCTCGCCCGTCGCATGGCGTCCAACGCCCAGACCGGCCGCGGCCGTCACCGCTAGCATCGGGTCGGCGTTGATCATGCTCACGACCTTGTCGCGGACATCCTCGGCCGTCTCGCCCTCGACAGTCGTATAGAAGAGTTCCGCGCCGTCCAGGGTGATCTTGATCTCTTCGCCCCCTGGCAGCACAGGCGCCTGCCGAGACTCGTCCTCGGGCGTGTCGGAAATGTCAACCGGCAGGTTCTGGTCGAACTCCAGATGCCCGCGGCTGCGGATGCTGACAGCCGCGGAGTTGCGAACGCCGTTGAGATCGATCATGTCCTCGCCCGCCGTGAAGACCAGGATGCGGCGCGTGAAGGGATCGGCGACGAACAGGTTCTGGCCGTCATAGGCCATCGAGGCCGGCGAGCGGATGCTCCCCGGCCCCTCGGACTCGGTGAGCTGCACGAAATTCGGCTGGCCAATGACTAAGTCGGCCTTGGCGCCGTGCGCTGCCGGGATCTGGTTGTAGACCAAGATGCGGTCGTTGCCCGCGTCGGCCACGAACAGGCGCTCCTCCACCACCAGCGCGAAGCGCGGGAAGTTCAGAGTCCCGGCGCAGCGGATCGGGTAGCGCACCTCGTCGGGATCCAGCTCGGGGCGCTGTGGCGGCAGCGGGATCACCAGCGGCACGTTGGTGGGGGGAGTCTCGTTCTCGCTGCGGCTTCCGTCGTCGTCAAGCGGCCCGATCGGATCGCAGAGCGCCGCGGCGTTGTTGGGATCGCCGGTGGTGAAGTCCGGCTGCCCGATCACGACGTCCGCGCTGGCGAAGCTCTGCGTCGGAACCGCGTTGTAGATCATGATCCGGTTAAAGCCCAGATCGGCGACGAGCAAGCGCCCCCGCGACACTGTCACGCTCACCGGGTCGAGCAGGTGCTTGTCGTCCGGATCGTAGACGCCCTTGGTCAGGTCCGCCTCGTGCCGCGTGTCCAGGTCAGGCTGGCCTAGGACGAGATCCGGTGCCTGGCCGTTCGAGGTCGGGATCGTGTTCCAGATCAGGATCCGGCTGTTCTGGGTGTCGGCCACGAAGAGGCGCCCGCCATCGAGCCAAACGCCCTGCGGCCCGCGCATGCCGCTGGCCGAGGTTTCCGGAGAAAAACCGCTGAAGTCCGCCTGGCCCAGAACGACGTCGGGCGGCGCCCCGTTGACGGCCGGGATCGGGTTCCACAGCAGGACACGGTTGTTGTTGGTGTCAGCGACCGCCAAGACAACGCCGTCGCTGTGCACGGCGGAGGGATTGTTGAGGCCGGCCACGTCCGGCAGGTCCGAAGACGCGGTGGTGTCGAAGTCGGGCTGCCCCAGCACGATGTCCGGGAGTCCGACGCAAGCCGGGCAGAGCGAATCTTGGGGTAGCAGCACGTCAGGTTCCGGCACGAAACCGGCGACGTTGTCGTAGATCAGGATGCGGTTGTTGACCGGGCGGGCGCCGAGCCGGTTGCCATCGGCCACGAAGAGCCGGTTTGCGGCGTACGCGACGCCTTGTGCCGCCCCGAGCACCTCGCGGCTGGAGATCGGATCTTGGCGGGTGAAGCTCGTCTGGCCGATGGCCAGCCGAGCGCCGTGGTTGTTCACCCACTGCGGCCCCGCAGCGCTGATCGGGACAGGAACCGGAGCTTGCCCCGGCGCCGACGCCAGCGCAAGCGCCAGGGCGCCCACCAACGCAGCCGCTATCCGCACCTTGAATCGCTCCGCGCTCATTTCGCCTCGTTTCAGACCGCCTTCACCAGCCCGCCATCGATCATCAAGGACGACCCCGTGACGTAGCTCGCCCGCTCGGAGCACAGGAATGCCACCACGGCGGCGAATTCCGCCGGTTGGCCGACCCTGCGCAGCGCGGTCTGGCTGGCGAGCCGCTCGATCATCTCGTCCCGGCCGATCCCGGCGGCGTCTGCCCGCCGCTGCGCCAGGCTGAGGAGGCGGTCGGTAGCGATCAATCCGGGGCCCACGTTGTTGAAGAGGATGTTCTCGGACCCGTATTCGGCGGCCAAGGTCTTGAGCATGCCGACCACGCTGGCACGCACTCCGTTCGATAGGATCAAGCCCTCGATCGGCTGGCGCACCGAAGTCGAAGTCAGCGAGACCACCCGTCCCCAGCGCTGGGCCCGCATGTCAGGCAAGACGGACTCGATCAGGGCCCAAGTGCTGAGGAAATTGAGCCGGAAGGCAGCCTGCCAGTCCTCGGCGTCGAAATCCTCGAAGCGGCCGCCGGGCGGCCCGCCGGCATTGGCGACGGCAATGCTGATCGGCCCCAAGGCCCCTCGCGCGTCGGCTACGAAGGCCCGCAGGGCGTCGATGTCGCTCACGTCCACGGCCTTGTGGAAGACCTCCGTCCCGCGCCCGCCGCGGATCGCCTCGGCGGCGGCGGCGATCGCGTCGGGATCACGCGAGCAGACGGCCAACTTGCAGCCCTCGGCCGCCAGCGCTTCCGCGATCGCCCTGCCCATGCCGCGGCTGGCGGCCGTGACGACCGCCACGCGATCCTGAATTCCCAAGTCCATAGCTTCGTTGTTGCAATCGTCGCGCGATCTATGCGGCCGCGACTGAGGCGGCAGGGGCGCTGAGTTTCCGCAGTCCTTACTGAATTACGCGATCAGGAACCAGAGGGATTCCTGAGGTAGCCATCGTCGCCTTGGATCCAGTCCTGCCGCGCGGGCTGGAACACGTCCATCGCCAGCGAGTCCTCCAGCGCCTCCACGCGGTGAGGCTCGTGAGAAGCGATCTCCACCAAGTCTCCAGCCTTGGCCGTGACCTCGCGATCATCGAACTGGAACAGCAACGACCCCTCGAGGACATGGCTGATCTGCTCGTTCTCGTGACTGTGACGAGGCACCACGGCACCCTTCTTCAGTAGGATCCGCGCGGTGGTCATGCGCTCGCTGTGAACGACGCGACGCGCGACGGTCGCGCTGAGATCTTCCAACGCAACCTGACTCCAAGAATGCAGTTTCATGGCGAACGGCCAAGCGGACACGACAGTTCCGCTCGGCTGGCCCTTCTATTATACGGAAGGCGCCGGGCGCGCAGAATCCCATCAAGCGCCCTGCGGCCTTGGCGGAGGCTCGGCCAAGCCTGCGATAGAATGGCCTAGCAGGCGCGGATGGAGCAGGCCAAGAGCATCCTTCCCCGATTGTTCCAAGGCGCGCCCGACACCGCCCGCTGGCAGCTGGACTTGATCAGGGCCTACTGGCCCGAGGCGGTCGGCCCGCTGCTGGCGAGCCACTCCGACCCGGTCCGAGTCCGGCCTCCCACTCTGTTCGTGCAAGTCTCGGACGCGGCCTGGCTGGAAGAGTTCCGACCGATGCGGCAGCAGATTGTTTCGCTACTCCAGCAGGAGATGGGATCCCGGGCAGTGACCCGGATCGAGTTCCAACTGGAGGGGGCCGAAGAGCCCGCGCGCCCGCACAAGCCAACCCCCCGGCGCCAGCAGAAGGGTCCAGCGAGGCGCCGACGCAAGTCATGAAGATCACACCGGAAGAAGTCCAACACATCGCCGCGCTGGCCAACTTGCGCCTCAGCGCAGCCGATATCGAGCGCTACACCCAAGACCTCGAAGAGATCCTCTCGTACGTCGACCAGCTCAACGAGCTGGAAACCAGCGGAGTGGAGCCGATGGCCCAAGTCCTGCATGAAGGCAACGCGGGGCAGCTGCGGACAGACGAACGAGGCCGGAGCTTCGACCAACAGACCGCCTTGCAGTGCGCTCCCCTGCCGGGAGAGGGCCACTTCAAGGTGCCGCGGGTGATCGAGCGCTGAGGGCCGAGATGGACGAACTCAAGCAACTCACCGTCGACTCGATCCGGGCCGGGCTGCGCGCAAAGCGCTTCAGCGCGCGCGAGCTGGCGCAGGAGGCCCTGCGCGTAGGCGAAGCCGAGAACGGAGGCTCGGGAGTGTACCTCAGCCTCACCCCAGAGCGTGCCTTGGCCGCCGCCGACAGGGTGGACGCCGAGCTTGCGGCCGGAGAGGAGATCGGCCCCCTGGCAGGCGTGCCGCTCGCAGTCAAGGACGTGATCATGACGCGGGGCGAGAAGACCACCTGCGCGTCTCGCGCGCTGGAGCACTTCGTGGCACCGTACGATGCCACCGCCGTCGAGCGGGTAGAACGAGCCGGGGCCGTGATCGTCGGCAAGACGAACTGCGACGAGTTCGCGATGGGCTCGTCGAACGAGAACTCTGCATTCTTCCCCGTGCGGAATCCGGCGGCGCCGGATCGGGTCCCGGGCGGGTCGAGCGGCGGGTCGGCCGCCGCTGTCGCGGGCGGCTACGCGCCGATCTCGCTCGGCTCCGACACAGGCGGTTCGATCCGCCAGCCGGCATCCTTCTGCGGGGCCGTGGGCATCATGCCCACGTACGGCCGGGTGTCGCGCTACGGCTTGGTGGCGTTCGCAAGCTCGCTGGACCACATCGGCCCGTTCTCTCGGACAGTCAAGGACTCGGCCCTGCTGCTGGGGACTATCGCCGGCCCGGATCCCTTGGACTCGACGGCGGCCAGCGCACCGGTACCCGATTACGCAGGCGAACTGACGGCGCAGGTGCGGGGGCTGAAGATCGGAATTCCGAAGGAATACTACGGCGAGGGCCTCGAGAGCGCGGTCGGGGCCAAGGTGCAGGCCGGCGTGGAGCTGCTGCGAAGCCTGGGCTGCGAGCCCGTCGAGATCAGCCTGCCCCACACGCGCTACGCCATCGCGAGCTACTACCTGATTTGCACGGCGGAGGCGAGCTCCAACCTGGCGCGCTATGACGGCGTGCGGTACTCGCGCCGTTCCGAAAGCTCCGGCACGCTCCGCGACATGTACCGCAACTCCCGGGCCGAGGCCTTTGGTCCGGAGGTGACGCGCCGGATCATTCTCGGCACGTACGTGCTGAGTTCGGGCTACTACGACGCCTACTACCGCAAGGCGCAGGAAGTTCGCGCGCTGATCGCGCGGGATTTCGCCGAGGCGTTCGAGACAGTCGACGCGATTGTCACGCCCGTGTCACCGTTTCCCGCATTCAAGCTCGGCGAGAAGACCAGTGACCCGCTGCAAATGTACCTGTCGGACATCTATACCATCACCGGCAGCTTGGCAGGCATCGCCGGGATGAGCGTGCCTTGCGGAGAGACCCCGGAAGGGCTGCCGGTCGGCCTGCAGATTCTGACCAACCACTTCCAAGAAAAGACGATGCTGAACCTCGGCCACGCATTCGAGCAGGCCGGGGGATTCGAAGGGTAGGGCCGGCACCGAGCCCATCCGTGATCGCGAGCGGCGCGGGATCTTCTGCCGTGGAATCGTGTAGTCCCCGGGCAGGAGGCGAGTGACGCTCCGACCCGGCATCGGTCGGGGGACGCTAGCGCGCGCCAGGGTTGCTCGGGGGACGCCCCCGCAGCGCCGGCACTCGCCGCAAGCGCCCGCCATACGCCATATATGTACTGTCAAGCGTCCCGGCAAAGCGTATCATTGGCCCAAGCGCGCCTAGGAGGCCCCCGTGCACAATCAGATTCTGATCCGACTCTTCTTAGCTGCGGCAGCCATCTCTGTCGTGGCGAGCGGTTCGCTAGCCAACGCGCAAGCGCGAGAGGACTCTAGCGCGGCGGATTGGATTGACAGTTACGAGCCTCACGCTGACGAGGAGATGCCGTACCGCCTCATGCCGCCGATCGCGTTCGACGACAGTGAGCTCTATCCGGTCATCGTGTCGTTGCACGGCGGCGGCGGCAGGGGCACCGATAACCGCAGGCAGCTGCGAGGCTGGAACAGGCTGCTAGCCGACGAGGCGACGCGTAAGCAATACCCAAGCTATGTGCTTGCTCCGCAGTCAACTCATCTTTGGGGCGCCGCGCACCTGAAGAAGATCAAGGCGATCGTCGCCGAGCTGCCTGCTGCCGATCTAGACAGGGTTTACGTGCTGGGGCACTCGATGGGCGGACACGGATCGTTCATCGTCCTGCAGATCGACCCCTCCTACTTCGCCGCAGCGGCCCCTTCGGCGGGGACTGGTCGCGGCCAAGACGAGGAGTTTATCGACGCGTCCCTGATCAAGGACGTGCCGATCTGGGCGTTTCACGGGGACGGTGACACCGTTGCCCCGTACGAACGTGCAGAAACGCTGTTCGCCACAATGACGGACCTCGGCGGCAACTTCAAGCTGACAACCTGGGTTGGGGATGCCCATAGCGTGGCAACAAAGATGATTGCCGGCGGAGACAATGGCAGCACCAAGTGCGCCAGCGACCGCTGCGACGCAGAGCCAGAGATGTTGCAGTGGCTCTTCTCCCACACGCTTTCCGGAAGGCCGTGAGGAATCGTGACGCAGAGCAGAGCGGGGGCACCGCCGCGGCAGGCGTGATCTACTTGGTAGCCACGCCGCTCGGGAACCTAGAAGACATAACCCTGCGCGCGTTGCGGATCCTGGGCGAAGTCAGCCTCATCGCGTGCGAAGACACGCGCCGCACCGGCCGCCTATTGCAGCACTTCCGAATCAGCAAGCCGCTGGTCAGCTGCCACGATCACAACGAGGCCCGGCGCGCGACCGAATTGGCCGAGCGCGCCGCGGCCGGCGAATCCATCGCGCTGGTCAGCGACGCGGGCACGCCACTGATCGCGGATCCGGGTTATCGGGTAGTGCAGGCCGCCATCGATCGCGGTGTCCGGGTAGTGCCCGTTCCTGGTCCAAGCGCCGCCGTCGCGGCGCTTTCAGTCTCGGGGCTGCCCTCTCACGACTTCGCGTTCAAGGGCTTTCTGCCATCGAAGGGCGCAAAGCGCAGAGCGGCGATCCGCTCGCTAGAGCGATCCGACAGCTCGACCGTGTTCTACGAAGCGCCGCATCGTATCCTCGCGGCGGTGGCCGACACGTGCGAGCTGCTGGGAGGCTCCCGCAGGATCGCCATAGCTCGGGAGCTGACCAAGCTGCACGAGGAAGTCCTGCGCGGGCCGGCTGCCACCGTCTTCGAGTCGCTGTCCTGCCGGCCGTCACAAAAGGGCGAATTCGTGCTGGTCATCGGGCCCCGGGACGATAGGAAAGCAGCGCTCGGCGAAGACGGCAGCGGCAGCACCACGGCAACCCCTTCCTCGGCTCCGGACGCGTAGTATCGCCGGCCCGGTCGATCGGCCGTCATCGCCCCGACATCGCGCCAGCGGTCTGGCGCGGACAGTTCGATCTTGCTGGGTTGCCCTCAGGCCCTTGCGAACCCCCCGCCGGCGGTGCGACACTCTGGATGCTACCAAGCAGGATCTCATGAGTAGCCGTCGCTCCGCCGCACGCCGCGCCTTGTTGCTTCCCGTACTGGCGGCTGGGCTTGCGACGCCACCCCTCGACGCTCAGTCCGCTGCGGCCGAGCCGGTGCCGGCGGCTGGAGATCAAGAAGGCCGCGAGGCATGGAAGCTGCCGCGCACTGCGTGGGGTGACCCAGACCTGCGCGGCACTTGGTCCTACGCTTCGCTCACGCCGCTCCAGCGGCCGGCCAACTTTCGCGACAGGGAGTTCTTTACCTCGGAAGAGGCCAGCGCCCGCAACGAGGCGGCCCACGCCGAGCGCCCGCATGTTCCCGGAGTGATCGGTTCCTACAACGCGCACTGGTTCGATAAGGGGCGCGTGGACCCGAGCTCGCGGACGTCGCTGATCGTCGATCCGCCGAACGGACGCCTGCCTCCGCTAACGCCGGAGGGGAAGGCGCGGGCTGCAGACAGGTCACGGCGCTTTAGCGGGCGGCCCGACTCGTGGCTCAACTTCACGGCCTGGACCCGTTGCATCACCTACCACGGGGTGCCACCGGTGTCCACCGGCTACAACAACACCTATTTGATCGTCCAAACGCCGGACTACGTGGCGATCCTGGTAGAGAACATCCACGACGTACGCATCATCCCGCTCGACGGACGGCCGCGCCTAGACGAACGCATTCGCCAGTGGAACGGGGATTCACGCGGTCGCTGGGAGGGCGACACGCTGGTGGTAGAGACTGGCAACTTCAGCGACAACACGCAACATCGGTTCCCGTCGTCGAAGGACCTGCGAGCGGTGGAACGCTTCACGCGGGTCGCGGAAGACACGATCCTCAACGAATTCACCATCGACGATCCTGCAACCTATACGCAGCCCTGGAGCGCCGTGCGGTCCATGCCGCGCCTGACCGACTACCAGATCTACGAGTACGCATGCCACGAGGGAAACTACTCAATCGTGAACGCTCTCAGCGGCGCCCGGGCACAGGACAGAGCGGATGCGCGTGCGGAGTGATGCTCCGCCCCATCGCCGCGCAGGCATAGCCCGATTCCTAGAAAAGGGGCCTGGGCCGGTCGCGAGCGGTCCGTCAAAGTCAAAGCAGACGCTGGCGGGCAACCGGTCGCACAGCCGCTGGAATCGAGCGCCCGGCAGATGAGCCGAGTCAGTGCGCCTCCCCGCGAGAGTCGGCATGATGCCCACGGCCCGTGCAGGGAGCGAGAGCGGTTCATGCGACCATGGAAACAACCATGAAGCTCGACACTTATCTCAAGTTCGATGGCAACTGCCGCGAGGCCTTCGAGTTCTATCGCTCGGCCCTCGGCGGCGACTTCCAGATAGTCCAGACCTTCCGGGACGGCCCGCCAGAGATGGGCGTGCCCGAGGAATATTTGGATCGCATCATGCACGTCTCGCTGCCGGTCGGCTCCAGCGTCCTGATGGGCAGCGATGCAGCCCCGACCTTCGGGCCGCCCGCGGTGATCGGCAACAACTTTTCCATCACCCTCCACGCGGCCAGCCGGGAAGAGGCCGACAGCACGTTCGCGAAGCTATCGGATGGCGGATCGGTGACGATGCCCTTGCAGGACACGTTCTGGGGCGCCTATTTCGGATCTGTCACTGACAGGTTCGGCGTGAATTGGCAAGTCCACCACGATCAATCCGCAAGCTGAAGCGGTACGCCGTGCTGGTACGATCCCGACAGCCTGACGGACGCGCTTGACAGTCGCGGCACCTAGAGGTAGGATTAATTCAAACGTTTGATTGAATCCATGTCGAGCGCAAAGGAAACCAAGGAATTGATCCTTGACACCGCCGAAAGGCTCTTCAGCGAGAAGGGCGTAGATGGCGTGTCCCTGCGCTCGCTAACAGCAGCGGCAGGGGTGAACATCGCCGCGGCGCACTACCATTTCGGATCCAAGGAGGAGGTCGCCAAGGCGGTTTTCGCCCGTCGAATACGGCCCGTCAATAGGGAGCGCATCCAGCTGCTTGACTCATATCAGGAAAGCGGGCAGCCGTCCGTGGAAGAGCTCCTCACGGCGCTGTTCGCGCCGGCCCTGCGGCTAGCGCGAGAGCCCCAGCGCGGGTACGACTTCATGCGCCTCTGCGCCCGGTTCTACTCCGAGCCGGCGGAATATCTGGAGTCGACGTTCCGCGAGGAATTCTCCCAAGTCTTGTCCCGCTTCCACGAGGCGTTCCAGCGGGCCCTGCCCGAACTCGCCGACGAGGAGGTCGGCCTTCGGATGCACTTCGCGATCGGCGTCATGGTGCACACCTTGCTCAATCCCACGAGAACCTGCTTGCCGAAACTGGCCCCCAAAGCCAGCGACAGCGACAAGGCCACGCTGGACGCCATGGTGCGATTCGTGGCCGCCGGAATGCGAAGCGCGCGCGCAGCACAGTTCCCCGCGGGCGCAGTCGCGGGATTTCACTCGCATGCGGAGGTCGCCCAATGACGCGCGCTCCGCACCTGATTGTGGCCATCGGGGTGGCGCTGGGCGCATGCTCCAAGCCCGTGCCGATCCCCGTCCACGATCTGCGGGTGCCGGTGCCGGACCAATGGCACGCGGCCGAGACGACCGCCCCGCCAGCCTCCGCAAATTGGTGGGCGTACTTCGGCGACCCGGGACTGGACGCAGCCATCGAGCGTGCCCTGGCATGCAGCGAGGACCTGCAAGCGGCGTCGGCGCGGATCCGGGCGGCGGCCGAGGACCGAGTGATCGCCGGCGCCGCCGACAGGCCTGAACTGAGCCTCGGAATCAACCGCATCCGCCAGCGACAGAATTTCGTCGGCCTGCCATTTCCAGGCCTTGCGGACCGCGTGCTGAGCAACACGTTCAGCAATGCCGGACTGTCGTTCAACGTCGCTTGGGAGGCTGACATTTGGAACCGCATCGCGGCTGACAAGCTTGCCGCCGAGGCGAACACGCGCATGCGCGAGGCAGAACTGCTCGGCGCTCGCCTGTCCCTTAGCGCGCAGGTGGCGAAGGCTTGGTTCGCGGCGGTCGAGGCCCAGCGCCAGATCGTCATCGCCGAACAGGTGCTGGCCAATCTGGAGACTATCGTCGAGCGGAGACAGGTCCGCTTCGAGGCAGGCAGCGGCTCGCTCACCGACGTGCGGCTCGCTGAGGCCGACGTTGCCCGGGCCCGCTCGACGCTGCGCCAGCGCCGCCAGGCGCGTGACGCCTTCGTGCGCCAGACCGAGACACTGACGTGCCAATACCCGGCCGGCGAACTCTCAGTCACCGCCGAACTGGCAGCCTTGCCGGAACAGGTGCCGGCCGGACTGCCGTCAGATCTCGTCCACCGCCGCCCCGACCTGATCGCCGCCGAACAAGCCCTGCTGTCGGCCGACGCCCGGATCGCGCAGGCCCGGGCAACCCTGCGCCCGAGCTTCGTGCTGACCTCGGCCCTCGGCACCTCCAGCAACACCTTGGCTGATCTGGTCAATCCCAACCTGCAAGTCTGGAACTACGCCCTCGGACTGGCCCAGCCAATCTTCAACCGCGGCCGGCTCAAGGCCAACGTAAGGATCACCGAAGAGCGGGCGATCGAGCAGGAAGCGCTCTACCAAGCGCGCATCTGGACCGCCTACAGGGAGATCGAGACCGCCTTGGCGGCGGAAAAGGCGCTGCGCGACCAAGAAACCTCCCTGCGCGAGTCCCATGCCAAGACGCGAGCCGCGGTCAAGCTCGCCGAGCGGCGCTACCGAGCGGCCTTTGGAGAGGTCTTTTCGGTGCTCAATCTGCGACGGGCGGCCTTGGAGAACGAGAGCGTGATGCTCGGGCTGCAGCGCACCCAAATCGACAACCGCGTAGACCTCCACCTGGCGCTGGGGGGCGGCTTTGACGGCGACCCCGCCAACACCGGACCGGCGTCCGCGCAACCAACACCCTGACGGACAAGCTGATGATTAATCCACGAACAGCCCTGATGGGCATCCTGCCCGTTGCCATCCTCGCGCTGGGGGGCCTGATTGCCAAGGCTCTGATCGATTCGTACGAGGAACCCACGCCCCAGCCGTTGGTCGTCGAGCCGCCGCTCGTGCGCGTGATCCCGGCCGAGCCGGAGTCACTGACGCTCATCGTGACTACCGAGGGGACGGTCGCGCCGCGCTCGGAGGCCCAGCTGATTCCCGAAGTTTCCGGCAAGGTCGTCGAGATATCGCCGGCGCTCGTTCCGGGGGGATTCTTCGCCAAGGACGAGGTGCTGCTGCAGGTCGACCCTCGCGACTACGAACTGGCGATCACGCAAGCCCTGGCAGCCGTGGAGCAGAGCAAGTTGAGGCTGGCGCTGGAGCAGCAACAAGCCGAAGTCGCCAAGAGCGAGTGGGAAGAGGCTGGCGAGGGCGAGCCGTCCCCGCTACTGTTCCGCGAGCCGCAGATCGCCGAAGCGAAGGCCAGTCTGACCGCTGCCGAAGCGGTGCTCGAGCAGGCCAGGGACAACCTAGAGCGCACGGCCCTGCGCGCGCCGTTCGCCGGCCGCGTGCGGTCCAAGCAAGTCGATCTCGGCCAGTTCGTGCAGCGCGGCATGAACCTGGGGCAGGTCTACCCGGTTGACGTGGCCGAGGTGCGGCTGCCGATCCCCAACGCAGAGCTGCAGTATTGCAACCTGCCTCTGGGCTTTCAAGATGCGGACTCTGCCCCGGCCGGACCGAGAGTGCGCCTGACGGCGCGTTTCGGGGGCGCAGACTACGCGTGGGACGGACGCATCGTCCGGACCGAGGGCGAGATCGACGCGCGGACGCGCATGATCAACGCCATCGCGCAGGTGAATGACCCGTACGGGCGGGAGCGGAGCTCCGCGCACCCGCCGCTGGCAGTGGGCATGTTCGTCCGCGCAGAAATCCAAGGCAAGCGCGTGCGCGACATGGTGCGCCTGCCGCGCTCGGTGCTGCGCGGCGAGGACACCGTGTACGTCGTGGAAGACGACGGCACGTTGCGCTTCCGGACGATCGATGTATTCCGGAGCGAGCGCGAGACCGTATTGATCCGCGACGGGCTTGAGTCCGGCGAGCGGGTCTGCACCTCCCCGCTAGAGGCCGCCGTGGACGGCATGAGAGTCCGCGTCATGGACGCGGGCCCGACGAGCGGCGCATGAGGGGCATCATCTATTGGTTCGCCCGCAACGGCGTCGTCGCGAATCTCCTGCTGATCGTTATCGCAGCGGCGGGCCTGCTCACGGTCGGAAATCTCAAGCAAGAGGTCTTTCCCGAGTTCTCGCTCGATGCCATCACGGTAACCGCCGACTACCGCGGCGCAGCTCCCGAGGAAGTGGAAGAGGCCATTTGCGTTCGGGTGGAAGAGGCGGTACAGGATCTCGAGGGCATCAAGAAGATCAGCTCCCGGGCAATGGAAGGCCGCGGATCCGTCACGATCGAAGTCCACGCCGACTACGACGTCCGCGAAGTTCTCACCGACGTCAAGACCAAAGTCGACGCGATCGACACGTTTCCCGAAGATGTAGAGAAGCCGGTAATCAGCGAACTCACGTCACGCTACCAAGTCATCAACGTGGCCATCGCGGGCAACGCCGATCTCGCCACGCTGAAGAAGCTCGGCGAGAGGGCCAGAGACGAGATCATCGCGCTGCCTGAAGTCTCGCAGGCCGAGCTGCTTAACGCGCCTCCATACGAGATCTCGATCGAGGTATCCGAGGAGGCGCTGCGGCGCTGGGGGCTGACCTTCGACGACATCGCCAACGCGGTACGCCGGTACTCGGTCGACCTGCCCGGCGGATCCGTCAAGACTGAGCTCGGCGAGGTGCTGCTGCGCACCGAGGGGCAAGCCTACTCAGGAGAGGAGTTCGCACGGCTTCCCCTGCTGACGCGCCCCGACGGCACCAGCATCCTGCTCAGCGATGTCGCGACCGTCGTAGATGGGTTTGAAGACATCACCATCGCGGGCATGCTCGACGGGCTGCCCAAGGTCGAAGTGCAGGTCTATCGCATCGGCGACCAAAGCGCGATCTCCGTCACGAAAGCGGTCAAGGACTACGTAGCGCGAGCGGCGCAGAGGATGCCTGACGGCATCACCATGGATACGTGGCAGGACACGGCGGCGCTGCTAGAGGGCCGCATCAACCTGCTGGTCAAGAACGGCATTTCCGGGCTCGCTCTGGTATTCGTCGTGCTGGCCCTGTTCCTCCGCCTGCGCCTGGCGTTCTGGGTAACGCTCGGCATTCCGATTTCGTTCCTCGGCGCCATCGCCTGCATGGGGCTGTTCGACCAGTCGATCAACATGATCTCGCTGTTCTCATTCATCTTGGTGCTAGGCATCGTGGTGGACGACGCCATCGTGGTGGGCGAGAACATCCATACCACGCAGGTTCGCACCGGCAAGCGGACCAGCGCGGCCGTGCGCGGAACGCTTCAAGTGCTGGTACCCGTCACCTTCGGCGTGCTGACCACCATGGCTGCGTTCTCGCCGATGTTTTTCGTGCCGGGCGTGATGGGCAAGGTCACGGTGGGCTTCCCGCTGATCATCCTGCCCACCCTGTTCTTCTCCCTGGTGGAGTCCAATCTCATCCTGCCGAGGCACCTGTCTCACTACAAGCCGGCGCCGCCCCAAGCCTCCAAGAACTCCTTCCAGCGCTCCGCCGATGTCTTCTTCGGGGTCTTCGCCGGGTTAATGGAGTGGTTCATTCGGGCGATCTACCGGCCTGTGATCCGCAAGGCCGTGCGATGGCGCTATGCAACCGCGTCGATCGGGCTGTTCGCGGTGCTGCTGACCGTGGGCATGGTCGGTGCAGGAAAGATTCGCCTGATCCTCTTTCCCGATGTGGACGCGGACAACGTGGTGGCGTATCTGGCCATGCCGCAAGACTCCCCGGCGGAGGTCACGGCCAGCGCCTTGGATCGAATCTTGGACAGTGCCGTCGCTGTGCGCAGCGAGGTAGCGGCCGACCTGGGCCAGGACCAAGTGAGGCATATCGTCAGTTCGGTCGGAGAGCAGCCCTTTCGGAGGATGCAATCCGGTCCGATGGCCGGCGCCGGGATCAATCGAGGCGAACACCTGGGCGAGATCAACCTAGAGTTGGTGCGGGCGGAGGACCGGCTGATCTCCGCCGCGGAGGTGGCCAGCCGCTGGCGCGACAAGATCGGCCAGATCCCGGGTGCCGTCGAACTGACGATCACCTACGACCTCCTCGGCGCCGGGAAGGCGATCGATCTGCAGTACAGCTATCCCGACACCGACAAACTGGTGGAAATCGTCGAACTGACGAGCGCCCAACTAGCGGGCTATCCGGGCGTGGTCGACGTCAGCGATACCTACCGCGGCGGCAAACCTGAGATCCAGCTCGCCTTGACCGAGGAGGGAGCGAACCTCGGTTTCACCCTGCGGGACCTGGGCAGGCAAGTGCGACAGGCCTTTCACGGCGAAGAATCGCAGCGGATCCAGCGAGGCCGGGATGATGTCCGCGTGATGGTGCGCTATCCGTCACAGGACCGCCGCTCCCTCGCGAGCCTCGAGGGCATGCGCGTGCGCACGCCGGCCGGGGACGAAGTGCCCTTCTCGACGGTGGCCGTCGCCACCATGGGACGCAGCGCGGCTATGATCACGCGAGTCGACCGCCGCCGCGCGATCAACGTCCAGGCCGACATCGACGAGAACGTCACGACCAGCGAGACCCTGGTGACCGCCCTGGAGGCCGAATTCCTGCCCGCGCTCGTGGAGCGCTATCCCGGCCTGATCTATTCGTTCGAAGGCGAGGAGGTCCGATTCGCGGAATCGATGGACGGCCTGTTCCGAGGCTTTGCAGCGGCGCTGTTCGTCATGTACGCAATGCTGGCGATCCCGCTCAAGAGCTACGTCCGTCCGTTCATCATCCTCAGCTCCGTGCCTTTCGGCATGGTTGGCGCGATCTGGGGACACTGGCTCTTCGGACTTCAAGTCAGCTTCCTGTCCATCTGCGGCATGGTGGCGCTGGCAGGGGTCGTGGTCAACGACGGGCTGGTGATGGCCTCATTCATCAAGTCGTACTCCCGCAAGGCCGGAAGCCTCGCCCAAGCCGTGCAATTGGCCGGGGAGGCTCGCTTCCGCCCGATCGTTCTGACATCGCTGACGACCGCGGCCGGCGTCACGCCGATCATGCTCGAATCCAGCCTGCAGGCGCAATTCCTGATTCCCATGGCGGTAGCGCTGGCAACGGGCGTGCTCTTCGCGACGGCCGTCACGCTGGTGCTGATGCCGTCGCTGTACATGATCGTGGAGGATCTGCGCCACGGTTTCCGCCGGCTCCTCGGCAGGCCGCGTTTCTCCGCGGCCGCAGCCGCGGCCGCGGCGGGCGACTAGAGGCTCTCCGGGCGCGCTTGGGAGCGGTCGGCCGGCGGCGCTTCGCCGAGGCGGGGCATTCTGCCGCCGGGCAACAGGGACCGCCCGAGCCTAGAACTCGTACCGCAATCCGAACTGCAGGACTCTGGGCGGAATTAGCACCCGAGAGTAGTTTCCGAAGCTCCCGGTGAAGGTATACGACAGCGTCTCCCAAGCGTCCGCGTTGAACCGCACGCTGTTCGTGAGGTTGAACGCCTCGGCTCGGAATTGCAGGCTGTGCCCTTCGAGGGGCATCTGGAAGCGCTTTCCGATCGCCATGTCCACCGAGAAGATCCCGTGGCCGCGCAGATTGTTGCGCTGCCCGATTCCGCCGACCACGACCTGCCGGAACGACGAGAGTGCCGCCGCCGGGTTGCTGAAGACGTTTGGCCCGGTGCCGCCTCCGATCAGCGAGGCGCTGGCCGTGTTGGTCTGTGCCGGTATCGGCCCGATGGGCTCGGCGAAGTGCTGGTAGCAGTAGCAGGTCGGCCAGGCAAGACCGTTCAGGATGCTGAGCGGCATGCCCGACGTGAACCGGCCCAGGCCGCTGACCTGCCAGCCGCCAAGCAGCGCCTGGCCGGCCGGGCCCATGTCGGCGAGGTATGGCTTGCCCCTTCCGAACGGCAGTTCCGCCACCCAGTTGGCGTTGAACTGGTGTCGCATGTCAAAGTCGGAGAACGCTCGTTGCGCCTCCCGGTCCCAGGAGTTGATGACGCTGAACGCGGACCAGTAGGTGTCGCCCGGGATCTGGCCGAACCTCTCTCCCTGGCTGCGCCGCGTGCCGACCGACGTCAAGTCCCTGGATTCGGACAGGGTGTAGTTGAGGTCGAAGCGGTACCCCTTGCTGAATCCCTTGCGCAGCGAAATCTGCATTGAGTGGTAATTCGCTGTCCCGTACGAGCGCAACGCGTCGAAGCCCCAGAACTGCGGATTCATCGACAGGCCCGGACCCGAGTCGGGGCAGATAGGGGCGCAGGCGTAGTCCAGGTAGTACATCGCGGTGCCCGTGTCGGGGCTGTTCGATCTGACGACGTCGTACACTCGCTGGGTCGCGGTAAGCTCCCGCGTCGCTGAAGCGGAGAACTGGTTTTCGAAGAACGCGACCGTTGGCACGGCCAGGGTCGGCCAGCCACCGCGCACCATGAGCTCGAGTTCCTGGAGCGCATCGAGCAGGTATTGGCCGGATGCCGGATCCTTGAAGTTGGTGTACTGGGCAACGGCCGTGTCGTTGATGAGCTGCCTCCGGCTGAGCCTTCCGACATAGCCAACCTCCAGCAGGAAGCCGCCGCCGAGCTCGCGGGCGACGGTCACGGTTGGGTTGATGCTGTACGGCGGGAGCACGCTCGAATCGACTCCTTGGCTCCAGGCCAGCCCCGTGGGATTGGGCGTGCCGGGACCGCCTGCCGGCGGCGGAGCAATCCCGGCGGCAGGAATTTTCGTCGGCCCTTCGAAGCGGGGCGAGTTCGAGACCGTGAAGTTCTGGCGGGTCACCTTGCTCGTCAGGCCGAACGCGTTGCGGTCGATCATCTGGATCATCCCCATGCCGAAGATGTCATAGAAGAGGCCTGCGCCCGCTCGGATCGACGTCTTGCCGGGACCGCCGAACAGCTTGCCCAGAAAACCGTCGCGAGCCTGCGGCGAGAACGCGACGGCGAGCCGCGGCGAGAAGTTCCTCGTATGCGTTGCCCACAGCGGTCCGCCTTCGGGGTCGTCGATCCCCACGAAACCGATGGGCCCCGCTTCATGGGTAGGCCGGCCGCTCTCGGCCAGGTCGATGCGGGTCGCGATGTAGTTGTCCAGCCTTGGGGTAATGCGGACCTGCGCCCCGTTGACCTCCCGCACGGGCGGCATGAACGACCAGCGCAGTCCCGCGGTGATTGTCAGGCCCGGCCTGGCGCGCCAAGTGTCCTGGAAGTACAGCTCCAGCTCTTCCATGCCGAACGTGCGGCTGACCGGGTCTCCCACCGCCAGCGCATTGCCCCCGATGTCGTAGTTGTAGTTCGCGTCGTAGTAGTTGACGAGGCCCAGAACCGTTGCCATGGTCTCCCGGTACGCCCCGGGGTTCGCGGGAGCGACGGCGAGCGGCGTGTCGAACAAGGCCGGGCCGTCCGTCAATGCCCACGCCGCTTGCTTCGCGAAGTGAAAGCTATTGGCAGAATTGAGGCGCCGGTTGCGGATGGACCGGAAGATTCCGCCGAATTGCCAGGAATGCTGGCCGCGCACAACCGAGATATCTTCGGACACAGTGTGCACCGGCAAGTAGTTCGACTCCGGCGTGGTCGAGCCGAGGGTGTCGTCGACGATGCTGTCGCCCAGGCTCACTCTGGGCCCGGTCTGGACCCCGGACAGTCTCACGTCTTGGCCCGTGAAGCCGTAGCGGAAATTGCTGACCATGCCGGCCCCGAGCAAACCCGTGTATCCAACGGCCAATCCGCGGCTTCTGTCGTCGGTTTCCCTGTTCGGATCCTGGCCTGGAAACTGGGGCAAGCCGCCGATGTGATCGTGCTGGATATTGCCTCGCACGAAGATGCGGTGGGCACCGTTCTCGTCTGCGTTCCAATCCACCTTGGAAATGACCGTGTTCCAGATCAGCGGGGTGGATGCAGTGAACCTGTAGCCGGCAGTGTTCAGCCCGTCGCCGACGGTGGAGTCGTTCGGCTCCGGGTAGGAATTGAAGTACTGGAGCGCGGCTGGGCTGGGACCTACCTTCAGAGGATCGATCTGGGACCGGATAAACTCCGGGTCCAGTTCTTGGACCGCCCCCCCGGCACCTCTGTACTTGACGAAGCCTTGGCGCAGGGAGTCGTTGGGCACCCTTTGCACCGCGCTGCCCTCGCTAGCGTCCCTGCGTCCTTCGTAGTTGGCGAAGTAGAACAGGCGGTTCTGCTTGATCGGACCGCCGATGGAGGCCCCGAAAACGTTGCGGATCAGCTTCGCGCGGTCGACGCCGGCGCTGTTGTTGAAGAAGTCGTTGGCCGCGGTGGCGGTGTTGCGGTGGAATTCGTAGAGCGAGCCATGGATCTCGTTGGATCCGCTGCGGGTTACCAATGCAACCTGCGCTCCCGCTGACCGCCCTTGGTCCGCATTCGCAGTGGTTGTGACGACGCGGAACTCTTGGATCGAGTCCAAGGTATTGCGCAGCACGCTTGTGAACGGCATCCGTCCGTTCTGGTCGTTCACGTCAACGCCGTCAAGCGTTACGTTCGATTGGTCGCTCCGAGCGCCGTTCACGGTGCCGTTTCGGATGTCACCCGCCTTCTTGGAGTCCAGCGGATCGGCGCTCAGGAACGTGACGCCCGCCTGGAGCGAGAGCAATCCCGCCGGATTGCGGGCGTTCAGCGGAAGCTGCTGGATCGGCATTGTGCCGAAGGCGTTCCCGACCGAAGCGTCTGTCGTGTTCAGTTGCGCCGCGGAGGCGGAAACGGTGACCGCTTCCTCGACCGCCTCGACTGTGCCGAAGACGACCGGGAGCGTCACGTTGGTGTTGACGAGCAGCGAGACGCCCTCGATAATCACCGGCGCGAAGCCTTCTCGGACCGCTGACAGCGTATAGGACCCGGGCGGCAGCTGGGCGAAGGTGTAGTTTCCCTCTTCGTTGGACTCCACCGAGCGCTGGAAGCCGTTGGTCTCGTTCATGATGTCGATCTCCGCTCCGGGGATCACGCCGCCGGTTTCGTCGGTGACCACTCCGCTCAAGCCGCTCGATTGCCCGAACAAGACAGGAGCCAGGAAGAGCGTTAACAGACACGGAACTCCTGTACGAATCCAAACCATGTAATTGCCTAGTCTTTTCATATCTGTCATTGTGTCGAAATTATAGCTTGGTTCTTCCGACTGCGGAGGCCTGGTCGGCGCGTGGGGGCTACTTGCCTCGTCGCCTCCCTCAAATGCCATAATCTCGGGCACCATGGCTTCCACAATCAGCAGAAGGGGCTTCCTAGGTGCCAGCGGAGCGGCCTTGGCCGCCACCGAGGCCCAATCCGCCGACAATCGCCCCAACATACTTTGGATCTGTACCGACCAGCAGCGCTGGGACACGGTCCACTCCCTAGGAAACGGGCACATCCGCACGCCGAATATCGACCGCTTGGCCGAGAGCGGCGTCGCGTTCGAGAACGCCTACTGCCAGTCTCCGATCTGCACGCCCAGCCGGGCAAGCTTCCTGACCGGCATGTATCCGTCCGCGGTGCATGGCTGCATGAACGGGAACGAGACCTGGGACAACGCGGCGCCCTTGGTCACCAAGACACTCGCTGACGCCGGCTACGACTGCGGCTTGGCCGGCAAGTTTCACCTCTCCGCCGCCCAGGGCCGGATCGAGCCGCGCACTGATGACGGCTACCGCGTATTCGACTGGAGCCATCAT
This sequence comes from Bryobacterales bacterium, assembly GCA_028819215.1. Classification (GTDB taxonomy): domain Bacteria; phylum Acidobacteriota; class Terriglobia; order Bryobacterales; family UBA6623; genus VXMF01. Next base: position 96,281 of record JAPPMG010000007.1, on the reverse strand, counting down.
CCCAGCGACGACTGGCCCGAGGGGCACGCCTATATCGAGTGGCTGCGCTCGCTGGGCAAGGATTACGAGTCGATCTACAAGCGGCTGGGCTACATTCCAAGCGAGTTCCACCAAACAACTTGGTGCGCCGACCGAGCCATCGACTTCATGCGCGAAGAGCGCTCCGGGCCTTGGCTGTTCAGCCTGAACTGCTTCGACCCGCACTCGCCGTTCGACCCGCCCCAGGAGTGGCTTGACCACTATCCGGAAGCGGACATGCCGGGTCCGCTGTTCCGCGAGTCGGATCTGGCGGCACAGCAGCGCCTGACGGCCGTCAGGTTCCAGACACCGGCCCGCCGGCCCGAAGACTTCAAGGCGAAGGCCTACCAAGCGAAATACTTCGCCATGATCGAACTGATTGATCACAACGTCGGCAGAATGCTGGACGCCTTGGAGGAGAGCGGCCAACTGGCCAACACGATGGTCATCTTTACCAGCGACCACGGCGAGACACTCGGCGATCACGGCCTCTTGCTGAAAGGCTGCCGCTTCTACGAGAGCCTGGTGCACGTCCCGCTGGTGATTTCGTGGCCGGGGCACTTCCGGCAGGGCCTGCGCAGCCAAGCGCTGGTCGAGCTGACGGATCTCGCCCCGACGCTACTGGAGACGGCCGGGCTGGACGTGCCGGGCACGATGCAGGGCAAGTCCCTGACGTCCTTGCTGGAAGGGCAGGCCGCGCCGGGGCGGCACCGGGAGTTCGTGCGCAGCGAGTACTACCGCGCCCTGGCGGGCGTGCAGAGCTTCGGCACGATGGTGCGCAGCGAACGCTTCAAGCAGGTTGTCTACCACGGCCACGGCTTGGGCGAGCTCTTCGACTTGGAAACCGATCCGGGCGAGTTTGACAACCTTTGGGACGACCCGCGCCTGGCGCAGGTGCGCCACGATCACATGGTGATGAATTTCGACGCGCTGGCCATGGCGTCGGATGTCGGCCCGGCCCGCATCTCGGGGTACTAGCCCGGGCCCCGGTCCGTCGCGGCAGAGTGCTGGCGCCCCTCCGCCGCAGCCGCAGGCGCGCTAGCCCGTCGTCTTCATGCGCTCGCTCAGCTTGAAGCCCTCGTGCCAGGTCGAGTCGGCCCCCGGCCCGATCCTGCGGATCGCGGCCTCCACCAGGTAGGGCTCGCCGGCGCGGCAAACCTCCTGTCCGCGCTTGAGCGCGGCTTCCAGCTCGGCGGCTGTCGTCGCCCGCTCGCCCTTGACCCCTTGGCTCGCCGCAAGCTGCACGAAGTCAATGTCCGGATCGCCCAGATACATGCCGGCATACTTGCCGGTCGCCGCCATCGTGCCGTTGTAGCGGTGAAACCCGCCGCGCACGGTCTGGTAGTTGAGGTTGTTCCAAACCACGTTCAGGACCGGCACGCCGTAACGGGCCTGCGACCAGAGGGCGCTGGACTGGTACATCACCGCGCCGTCGCCGATCGAGCACACGACCTGCCGCTCCGGCATGGCCAGCTTGGCCCCCGTGGCCGCGCCGAGACCCCAGCCAAGCGAGTTGCCGGTGTAGCCGATCCAGATCTGCTCGTCATCCCCGTAGCCCCAGTGGAAGTTGTTGTGCTGGTTGTAGCCGGAATGCACCTCGCCCACGATGACGGCGTTGCGGTCCAGCGTCTTGGCCATGACGAACGTCAGCTCGTCTGGATGCATCGGGCTCAGGCCGAAGTTGCCCCGCACGCTGCTGTCGAAGTCATTCCACATCTGCGCCGACAGGCCGCGCACCTGATCCCCGCGGTCGCGGCCGAAGGCGCCGAGGCGCTGCTGCGGGATCCGCCCCTTCATCGCCGCGTCCAGATCCGCCAAAGACGCCTTCACGTCGGCGAGCAGCGCGAGGTCGGTCGGGTAGTTGCGGCCCATGTTGCCCGCGTTGAGGCCGATCCGCACGATGCGGGCGTCCATCGGGGCCTCCGGGCCGGTCGGCAAGCGCCAGATGCCGAAGTCGCGGGCGCCCACCATGAGGGCGAGATCGACGCCGCCCTGCGCGTAGTCCGAGCGCATGCTGAAGCGGCCCAGATGGAGCGGGTGGCGGGACGGGAAGTTGAAATAGCCCCCTGTCCCAGATGTCACGGGGACGTTGTAAGCTTCGGCGAAGTTGACCAAGTCGGCCTGCGCGCCGGACTTCCAGACCTCGTCGCCAACCACGATCAGCGGTCGCTTTGCCTGGGCCAGCCAGTCGGCTGTCTGCTCGACAGCGGCGGCTTCCGGGCGCGGACGCGCCGACATCAGGAAACGCTCCGCCGGGACGATCTCCGAGCGAACGTCCTTCGCTTCGAGCGCGCCGTTGGTCATCGCCAAATAGACCGGCCCGCCCGGCGGCGTGGTGGCTACCTTGTAGGCTCGCCGCAGCATCATGGTCAGACTCTGCGCGTTGCGAGCCTCCCAGCAGAACTTGGTGAACTGCCTCGGGACGTCCTTCTGGTCATAGCCCGGCCGGGGCGCAAGGATCCCCTCGTCGCTCCACAGCTCGTTGTCCAGCATGCCCGCCGTGACCACCAAGGCTGCCCCATCGCGGCTCGCGTTGTAGAGCTGGCCTCCCATCTGGGCTGTGCCCGCGATGACGTGGACATTGACGAACCCCGGCTTGAGGCTGGCACGGTGGTAGCCATCCGCCATCGCAACCACGATGCCCTCGTGCAAGCCCATGATCAGCGGCACGCCGGAAGTGACCTGCGCGTCGAACAGACCCACTTCGAACGATCCGGGATTCGTAAACAGGTACTCCGAGCCCGCTGCCTTGGCCTGCTCCATCACCAACTTGCCGCCACTCCCCGTCACTTGCTTGGACGGCGGCAGGGCAAGGCTCTTGTCGGCGCTCTCTGTGGCGTCGAGGCTCTCGATGAGCGACTGCGCCGCCGCGGCCGTGAACCCAAGCGCGGCCAGCTTGCGGGAAAGGCCTCTCCGAGTAAGCTCCTTGTCGAGAAATCGCTGGATCAGCTGTTGCATCGGCCCGTCCTCCCTGCCTGCAAGGCAGGGCCATAATAGCGCCTCTGCTGGCAGGCGGGGCCCGAAGGAGCTGCCGCAAAAGAAAACGGCCTGCCTTCGCTGCGATTCGCTACCATGGGCGAACGATGCTTCGCAAGCTAACCATCGCCGCCCTTGCTCTCTGCCTTGCCGCCCTCGCCGGAGCCCAAGACCGGCCCAGGCCGCGCTCGCTCGCACCGGAGTGGGTGTCGCTCTTCAACGGCAAGGATCTCTCCGGCTGGAGAAAGGTCGGCCAGGAGCGCTGGGAGGTCATCGACGGCGCGATCTTCGGACAAGGAATCACTGACGCCTACGGCTATCTGGCGACCGAGCGCGCGTATCGCGACTTCCACCTCTCCCTGCGCTTCAAGTGCGAGGCGGACGGCAACAGCGGCGTCTATATCCACACCGCCTTTGAGGGTGACACGCCCCGCATCGTGGCGGGCCGCCAGATCGAGATCGACCGCACCTTGGGACGTCACACTGGAGGGATCTACGGCGATGGCAGGGGCTGGATCGCCTGGCCTTCCCCGCAATACGAGACCGTGATCAGGCCCTATGACTGGAATGACATGCTGATCGAGGTAGAAGGCAACCACTACGTGGTGTATCTCAACGGCATTCGCGTCTTGGACTTCACCTATCCCTCCCCCGGGGCCGAGGAGGGGGTGATCGCCCTGCAACTGCATTCTGGCGGCGAGGGCAGGATGCGCTTCAAGGACATCTTCGTTCGCGATCTCGGCGGCAAGTAGGCCGGCTGCGCAACGCCGGTCGATTCGCCGGAAGTCCGGCATGCCAGCCCCCTGCGGTTCGAGCCCGGCACCCCGGCACGCTCCGCCGCTTCTGCTGTCAGTAGCTGGCAGGGGGGGCCCGCCGCCGTGCAGGCCCGAAGAGCTCGAGGAAGCGCTCTGCCGTGGGGATTGCGGTGTCGGAGCGGCCGAAGCGGTTGCTGGGGTGCTCCGTCGAAGAGGCTGTCGAGGGGTGGGGCGCCGAACCCAACAGCGAGATGGACGTCATCGAACTGACGGCTTGGACGCTGCCAACCAAGAGTGAACGCCGAGACCCCGTGGCGCACCGGCCGCGGCGGGGGCGCATACTAACAGCATGCAGCGCTGGTTCAGCTTGCTGACGTACAGGCGGATCATCGTGGAGTGGGCGTCCGACTCGGAGCGCTACCGCTTCCTCATCCACCAACTGCCGCGGGAATTTCATTCCCTGAGCCGCGCCGAGCAAGCCGCGGCGCTGGAAGAGCGGCCGGAGCTGACAGGGCAGCGGCGGTGGGATTCCTTGCTGGCGGCCATTGTGGAGCACATCGCGCGGCTGCACGACCACCCGGTGCCTGGCTGGGTGGACGAGCCCGAGCGGTTCCTGGCGCGGCCGTGGGTGGTCTCGACCACGCGGCTGGCCGGCCTCGAATCTGTCCTCTTCGCTCCCGCGGCGTTCATCCGGCACAGCGTCTTCCCCGATCCGCGCGACCTAGACGCCCGCGGCGGCGAAAAGCATGAGTGGGTTCCCTGATCCCCAGGCACTCGACCGCCAAGCGCTCCGGCGCGCCTTCGACGCCCTCTCGCGCCGTCTAGGCGAGCGGGATGTCCGGGCGCATATCTACGTCGTGGGCGGCGCGGCGATGGTGCTGGCGCACGGATCAGGCCGCCTCACTCGGGATGTTGATGCACTAGCGATCGACCGGCGCGACGAGGTCCTGGAGGCCGCGGGCAGGGTCGCGGAGGAATTGGAACTGGCGCCCAGCTGGCTCAACGACGCCGTGCGCACGGCTCCTTGGCCCACCCCCCGTCCGGATGCGCGCGCGGCCGTCGTGTATGACTCGCGGAATCTCGTTGTCACCGGCGCTTCCGCCGAGCAGCTCCTCGCAATGAAGGTGCGGGCGGGGCGCGTGGCGGACCGGGAGGACATCGAGTCCCTCATCCGCCGCCTCGGGATCTCCACCCTGCTGCACGTTCAGGCGATCCATGACGCCATCTTCCCTCACGACCCCATCCCCGAGCGGAATCTGGAGCTGATCATAGACTGCCTCCAGCGCGTGCGCGACGCGCGAGCCAGCGATGATGGCCACTTGACTAGTTCCTCGCGCGATTCCGGACCGATACGCTAGGGCCGGGGCGGGTCTAGAAGGCGTGATGTAGCTCGCGGGCGGCGAACGCCACTGCAGCCGCCATCGCCACCGCGCAGAGCGCCCGTACCGGCACGCTCGGACCCGAGACGTCTAGCCTCCAGAAGACCGCCGCGGCCGCTGCTATAGTCTCGCGTGGGCCTGTCGGGCCGCCTGTCCGGGCGGCCCAAGCCGTTTCAGAGAAAGCAGCCATGCCGCAAGACTCTCAATCCTCCAGCGATTCTCTCGCTGCAATCAGGGATCTCGAGCACAAGATTTTCGAGTTGACCGAGCAGCTCAATGCGCTGCGACGCGACGCCATGGGCGCTGCGATCCCCGACTATGCGTTCCAGACCCTCGAAGGTCCGAGGCAATTGAGCGAGCTGTTCGGCGGCCGCGACAAGCTGCTCGCCATTCACAACATGGGGCAGGGCTGCCGCTACTGCACTCTGTGGGCGGATGGAATCAACGGCTTCCTGCCACACTTGGAGTCCGAGCTGGCGGTGGTGCTGCTGTCGAAGGACCCGCCCGCAACCCAGCGCCGCTTCGCCAACACCCGCGGCTGGCGCTTCCGCCTCGCCTCGCACGGCGGCGGCGACTACATCCGGGAGCAGTCGACCGCGCCCGGCGCCGACAACATGCCCGGCGCTGTGCTCTACGAACTAGACAACGGCAAGATCCTGCGCAAGAACGCAGTCGTATTCGGCCCCGGCGACATGTTCTGCTCGGCTTGGAACCTGCTCGCGCTCGCCGGCTTCGGCACGGACAATTGGACGCCGCAATTCGGCTACTGGCAACGCCCGGTCACCCTCGACGACGGTGGCCTGAACGTGCTTGAGTAGCCGGACGGTTGCCGCCAAGCGCGGCGCGGCAGCTCAAACCAGGATGTCGTGGATGATCTCGCCGTGCACATCGGTGAGACGCATGTCTCGACCGCTGTACCGGTAGGTCAGACGCTCGTGGTCCAGCCCCAGCAGGTGCAGCATCGTCGCGTGCAGGTCGTGCAGGTGCACCTTGTTCTCGATAGCGAAATAGCCGTACTCGTCCGTGGCGCCGTAACGGATGCCGCCCTTGACGCCGCCCCCTGCCAGCCACATGGTATAGCCGAACGGGTTGTGGTCGCGGCCGGTCTTGTCGCTGAACTCGCCGCCGTTGGTCTGCGCGGTCGGTGTCCTGCCGAACTCCCCGCCCCACATCACGAGTGTCGAGTCCAGCAGCCCGTGCCCCTTGAGATCCTTTAGCAGAGCGGCGATGGGCTTATCCGTTCCACGGGCGTTGATGCGGTGCCCGGACTTGAGATTCTGGTGCTGGTCCCAGCGATCCTGCCCCTTGCGGGCCGGGGTCAGCAGTTCGATGAAGCGCACGCCGCGCTCGACCATGCGCCGTGCCAGCAGGCACTGGCGGCCGAACTCGCTCGTCTCGTCCTCGTCAAGGCCGTACATCTCCCGCGTGGTCTCCGATTCGCCGGAGAGATCGAGAAGTTCCGGCACCGCGCTCTGCATGCGGAACGCGAGCTCGTAGTTGGCGATAGTCGCGTCGATCTCGCTGACACTGCCCAAGCGCTGCACCACTCCCCGGTTCAGCTTGCGAATCAAGTCGAGCTTGCCCGCCTGTAACGCCGGATCGGCCTCGAGCGGCACGATGTCAGCGATCGGATGCTCGCCGCGACGGAAGAGCGTGCCCTGGTACGAAGCCGGCAGGAAGCCGCTGCCGAAACAGTCCATCCCCCCCGGCGGGATCAGGCCGCTGTCCAGCACCACGAAACCGGGTAGGTCGTCGCACTCGCTGCCCAGCCCGTAGGTCACCCAGGCACCCATCGACGGGCGCCCCTGAAACCCCGAGCCGGTATGGACGAAGTAGTTACCGGCGGTGTGCTCGGAATGGTCGGCCACCATCGAGTTGATCACGCACAGATCGTCGGCGCATTCCGCCACGTGCGGAAACAGGTCGCTGACCCACAGTCCGGACTGGCCGTGCTGCGCGAATTCGAATGGCGAGCCGAACACCTTGTCGGTGATGTTGAACACCGTCGTGGGCAGCTCCGGAAGCTGGATCGGCTGGCCGTGCTCGGCCCGCAGCCGCGGCTTCGGGTCAAAGGTGTCCATCTGGCCCGGGCCGCCGTCCATGTAGAGGAAGATGACGCTCTTGGCCTTGGCGGGGAAGTGTGGCGGCCGAACCGCCATGGGATCGGCCGCGCGGCTGGCGTCCGCGCTCGCACGCTGCTGCGCCATCATCGCTGCAAGCGCCAGCCCTCCGAATCCGGCGGCGCTCTGCGACAGCCACTCCCTGCGGTTCATACCCCCTCATGGTAGGCCAAGGCTGGGCTTGGTCAAGCCGTACAATGGGATTTCCCATGCATTGGAGAGTGCTCGTCCTCCCGGGCGACGGTATCGGTCCCGAAGTCACGCGCGAAGCCGTTCGCGTGCTCGAGCACGTGGCAGCGAAGTGGGGCCATTCGATCGAGTTGCGGGAGGGCCTGCTCGGCGGCGCGGCGATTCACGCCGCGGGAAACCCGTTTCCCACCGAGACGCGCCAGCTGGCCCTGGAGTCCGACGCCACGCTGCTGGGTGCGGTGGGCCTGCCCGAATTCGATGACCTGCCGCCGTCCGAGCGGCCCGAGAAGGGGCTGCTGGGCCTTCGCAAAGCCCTTGACGTGTACGCCAACCTGCGTCCGGTCTACTGCTACGAGAACTTGATCGAGTCCTCGCCGTTGAAAAACGACATCGTGCGCGGCACCGACATTCTGATTGTGCGCGAACTCACCGGCGGCCTGTACTTCGGCCAGCCCCGCGGCGTCGAGGGTGCCGCGGGCGCCGAGACAGCCCTGAACTCGATGGTCTACTCGCGGGGGGAGATCGAGCGCGTTTGCCGCATGGCCTTCGAGCTGGCGCGCAACCGGCGCGGAAAGCTCACGTCGGTGGACAAGGCCAACGTGCTCGAGAACTCGCAGCTCTGGCGAAAGGTCGTGACCCAACTGGCCGCCGAGTATCCCGACATCGAACTCGAGCACATGCTCGTCGACAACTGCGCGATGCAGCTGCTGCTGCGCCCGACCGCCTTTGACGTGGTGGTGACGGAGAACCTCTTCGGTGACATTCTCAGCGACGAAGGCTCGGTCCTGGCGGGCTCGATCGGGATGCTTCCGTCGGCTTCGATCGGCAGTCAACTGCCCAACGGCGCATGGCGCGGCTTGTACGAGCCCGTGCACGGATCCGCGCCTGACATCGCGGGGCAGGGCAAGGCCAACCCGCTGGCAGCGATCGGCTCTGCCGCAGCCATGCTCAAGTACAGCTTCGGCTTGACCGAAGAGGCTACCGCGATCAACGACGCCCTCGGCGCCGTGCTCGCCAGCGGACGGGTCACGGCCGACCTCAAGCCCGCCGGCCCTCCCGCCTCCACGGAGGAAGTGGGGCGGGCGGTCTGCGCGGCGATCAACTGATCAAGCGGTCGCAACGGCCGTACCCGGCTCGCCGCGTCCTGCAGGCGTCACGATTCGCTACCGTTCACGGCCCATCTTCCCGCAAGGCATGGCTCGGAGGCTGCGAGCTCCGCTTGGCACGCCCGAGCGATCACGGTACGCTAGGCCTCGTGAGAATCGATCGGCTCCGACTGGTTGCGCCGGGCTTGCTCTTGGCCGCGACCGGCGTGGGTGCCGGGGACCTGATGACCGGCACGCTCGCCGGCACCGAGCTCGGCACCACGGTCTTGTGGGCCGCGCTCGCAGGCGCGTTCCTCAAGTTCGTCCTCAGCGAGGGAGTGGCGCGCTGGCAGCTGGCCAGCGGCACCACTCTGCTCGAAGGTTGGCACCACAAGCTCGGAGCATGGATCCGCTGGCCGTTTCTGATCTACCTGTCGCTGTTCTCAGTGATTGTCGGCCGCGCGCTCGCCAATGCGTGCGGCGTCGCCGGGACAGCGCTACTGCCGATCGGTCCTCCCGAGACGTCAGTGATGGTCTGGGCGGCCTTGCATTCCATCGCAGGCCTGCTGATCGTGCTGCGGGGCAGTTTTCGGACGTTCGAATCCCTCATGTCCGTGTTGATCGGCCTGATGTTCGTGACGGTCATCGGCACGACAGCCATGATCGCCCCTCCCGCGGGCGAGATCGCGGCCGGCCTGATTCCTTCCATTCCCGCAGGCGGCACCACCTGGATCCTCGCCGTGCTGGGCGGAGTGGGCGGTACCGTGACATTGCTGTCATACGGTTACTGGATCGCAGAGCAGGACCGCCGCGGGCCCGAAATGCTCCGAACGTGCAGGATCGATCTGGCCGTCGGCAACGGCGTGACGGCCGTCTTCGGACTGTGCGTCATCATCATCGGCTCGCAGATCGAAGTTCAGGGCAGCGGCGCGGCCCTGGCCACGCAAATGGCCGAGCGCTTGCAAGCAGCGGTCGGCCCGGCCGGCAAGTGGGTCTTCCTGGTTGGATTCTGGGGCGCCGTGTTCTCGAGCCTGCTGGGAGTGTGGCAGAGCATCCCGTACATGTTCGCCGACTTCTTGCGGCTCAAGACCGGCGGGAGCGGGGACTTGCGCTCGTCCAGGCCTTACCGGTTCTGCGTCGTGCTGGTCGCGATAGTGCCGCTGTTCCTGTTGAACGCTCCAGTGCGGCAGATTCAGCTCACCTACGGAATCGTGGGGGCTTGCTTCCTGCCCTTGCTGGCATTGACGCTGCTGCTGCTCAACGGCCGGACCAGCTGGGTCGGGCAGCGATTGCGCAACCCGCTCTGGATCAGCATCGCGCTCGGAACCTGCGTGGCGTTCTTCGCGGCCCTTCCGCTGCTGGACGGCTGAGCCCAGCGGCGCTGGGCCGGCATTCGCCGACTACGGCGGCGATTCGAGGCTGGACGCGCCCGAATCTATCCGGACCGCTGTTCCGACCGCCCTTCCACCCACGCGTAGATCGAGGGCAGCACGAGCAGCGTTAGCAGCGTGGAGGTGACTAGCCCTCCGATCACGACCGTGGCCAGCGGCCGCTGCACCTCGGCGCCCGAACTGGTGGCCAAGGCCATCGGGATGAACCCCAGGCTCGCGACGAGCGCCGTCATCAACACCGGGCGGAGCCGAACCTGCGCGCCGCGCAGCGCCGACTCCCTTGCCGAGAAGCCGTCCGCGCGCATCTGCGTGAGGTAGCTCATCAGCACGACGCCGTTGAGCACCGCCACGCCGAACAAGGCGACAAAACCCACCCCGGCGGAGATGCTGAACGGCAAGTCCCGGATGTACAGCGCCACGATTCCGCCTGTTGCCGCCAGAGGCACGTTCAGGAAGACCATGGCGGCAAACTTGACCGAGCCGAAGGCCGTGTAGAGCAGCGTGAAGATCATGAACAGTGCCAGCGGAACGATGATCGCCAGCCGCCGCGACGCCTCCTCCAGGTTTTGGAACGTCCCGCCGTATTCGATGTAGTAGCCGGCCGGCAGGGCCAGGTTCTCCTCGATGCCGCGCTGAACGTCCGCGACGAAGGTCGCCAGGTCGCGCCCGCGCACGTTCGCCTCGACCGTGATCCGGCGCTGGATGTTTTCCCTGCTGATCTGGGAAGGCCCTTCTTCGATGGAGAACTCCGCCAGCTCCCCCAAGGGAATCAGCCGGCCCCTCGGATCGGCTACCGGCAGGTGCTCGAGCTCTTCGATGCCGCCGCGGTCGGAGGCTTGGAAGCGCACCTGCAGCGGGAACCGCCGCTGGCCCTCCATGACTTGCCCGGCCGTGCGGCCGCCCACCGTCTCGATCGCTTCAAGCACGCTTGAGGCGTTGATGCCGTAGCGCGCGATCTGCTGCCGCAGCACCTTGATGCGCAAGAAGGGCAATCCGGCGGTTTGCTCGACCTTCACGTCCGCTGCGCCGGGAACGTCACTCGTCACCCGCGCGATTTCCTGCGCGGTCGCCTCGAGCTGGTCCAGATCTTCGCCGTACAGCGTGATGGCAAGCTCGGACCGGATGCCCGCGATCAACTCTTGCACCCGCAGTTCGATCGGTTGGGAGTAGCTGAAGATGTTGCCCGGCACCCGCGCGGAAAGGGCCTCGTCGAAGTGCCGCACCAGTCCCGCTTGGCTGTCCGCCGTCTCCCACTCGTCCTCGGGCTTGAGCAGGACGTAGATGTCACTCGTCTCTACACCCATCGGATCCGTCGGGATCTCGGCCTGGCCGGTGCGCGAGACCACGCTTTCGACTTCCGGAAACTCCATCAGGATCTTCTCGATCATCGTCGTGCTCTTGACGGATTCGGAAAGGCTGACGCTGGGCAGGCGCCATGCTTGGACGGCAATCGAGCCCTCACCAAGCCGGGGCACGAACTCGGCTCCCAGCCACGGAACCAGCGTCAGCGACAGCGCAAAGACCAGCAGGGCTGCGAGCACGACCGCGTGCGGGCGGTCAACCGCGTTTTCCAGCAGCGGCCGGTAGGCCCGCTTGGCCCATCTCAGCAGCAGCGTCTCCTTCTCCCTCAGGCCCTTGCGGAAGGCCCACGACGCCAGCACCGGCATGAGAGTCAGGGACAGGATCAGCGAGCCGACGAGGGCGAAGATGACGGTGAGCGCCATGGGCCGGAACATCTTCCCCTCGACTCCCTCCAGGGTCAGGATCGGCAGGTAGACGATGATGATGATCCCGACCGCGAAGACGATCGGCTTCGCAACCTCGCGCCCGGCGTCAAGGATCGCCCGATCCGCCGACGCTCCCGCTTCCTTCCGCTCGGAGACCTTGCGCACGATGTTCTCGATCATCACGACCGAGCCGTCCACGACCAGCCCGAAATCGATCGCGCCGAGGCTCATCAGGTTGCCCGACAGGCCGGCCCTGACCATCCCGGTGAACGCGAACAACATTGAGAGCGGTATGGCGGTGGCGACGACCAAGCCCCCGCGCACGCTCCCCAGCAACAGCAGCAGCACCGCCACGACCAACAGGCCGCCTTCGACAAGATTGGTCCGCACCGTCGCGATAGTCCTGCGGATGAGATCGGTCCTGTCGTAGAACACGTCGATCGTCACGCCTTCCGGCAGCGCGGTTCGCGCGACTTCCAGCTGCTGCTTCGCCCGCTCCACCACGACTCGCGAGTTCTCGCCCATCAGCATCATCACCACGCCCGTGACCGCCTCGCCGCGGCCGTCCCGCGTCACGGCGCCTTGGCGGACCAGCGCTTGCAGCGACACCGTGCCGATGTCCTTGATGAAGATCGGCGTTCCATCGATCGTGGCGCCCACCACGATGTTGCCGATGTCCTCGGCCGTTTCGATGAGGCCCTCCCCGCGAACGACGTATTGCTCCTGGTTCTTCTCGATATAGGCGCCGCCGGCATTGGCGTTGTTGTTCTCGATCGCCTCGTAGACCTGGCCCAGCGAAACCTCCACGCTGGCGAGCTTGGCGGCGTCCAGCTGGACTTGGTAGGTCTTGGCCTCGCCGCCGTATGCGTTCACCTCGACGACACCGGGAACCGACCGCAGCCTGAAGGCGATTTCCCAGTCCAAGATGCTGCGCAGTTCCATCAGCGAATGCGTGTCGCCGCGCACTTCGAACTGCAGGATCTCGCCCAGTCCGGTCGAGATCGGGCCCAGTTCGGGAATGCCGTAGCCCTCCGGAATCGCGTCGCGCGCTTCCTCGAGCCGCTCCAGGACCAGCTGGCGGGCGAGGAACACGTCCATGTCCTCCTCGAAATAGACGTACACCGCCGAAATGCCGAACCTCGAGACCGAGCGGATCGTTTCGATCCCAGGGACGCCGCTGAGCGAAGTCTCGACAGGGAACGTGATGAACCTCTCGACCTCCAGCGGGCTCAGGCCGCTCGCGCGGGTCAGCACTTGCACCTGGTTGGGCGTCACGTCCGGCACCGCATCGATCGGGAGCCGGTACATGGAGTTCACTCCCACCGCGATCAACATCGCGGTCATGACGAGAATCAGGAACTTGAAGCGGAGGGAGAGCTCGATGATCCGGTGCATGCCTCTCCTCTAGTGGTGGTCTCCGATCAACCCGCGCAGCGCGGCCGTCTTGGCGTAGAAGCTGCCATCGCTGATGACCGTCTCGCCGTCCGCAAGCCCGCTCGAAATCTCGACCCAGCCCGAGGCTTCCACCCCCACTTCTACCTCGCGCACCGCGAACGTCGAGTCTGATTCCTGGACGAACACGACCCGGCGCCCGTCCAAGGTCTGGACGGAGCTGGCCGGCACCGTGAGCGAACCGAGAAAGTGTTCGCCCGAGACCTGGATCCTGGCTGACATTCCCAGCTTCAGCAGAGAGTCCGGGTTCCTGACCTCGCAGCGTACCTCGGTCGACCTCGTCTCCAAGTTCAGGGAGTCGGCGATATAGCTCACCGTTCCGCGGAACGTCCTGTCCGGATAAGCGGCGACACGCACCTCGACTTGCTTGCCCTCGCGAATGGCCCCGATGTCATGCTCGAACACGCTTGCAAGAACCCACACCGTGGAGATGTCCGTGACAGTCAGCACGTAGTTCGATTCGTCGATGGTCTCCCCAAGGCTGAGGTCGTAGTCGGTGACCAAGCCTGCGAAAGGCGCGGCCAGAGTGGAGATGGAGGTCTCCCGATGCTGCGCCGATGCGTCGCCCTGCGCCAGTTCCTGCGTCTCTTCCTCGGTCAGGCCGAAGCGATGGAGCTGCTCCTCGTACTGCGCGGCTCGGGCTTGCTGCACGCGGACTTGCGCCTCCGCGGCCCTGTAGCGGGCAGCGCGGATCTCGTGTTCCGTCTGGGCGATCGCGCCGACGCTCAGCATCTCTTGGCTGCGCGCGAAGATGACCTCTTGGGCGGCCCGGGCGGCCCGGGCGCCGCGCAGGTCGGCGCTCGCCGACATGAAGTCGGCGACTGCCACGCCCAGCTCGACATTGTCGAAGCTGAGCAGCGGATCTCCTGCATCGACGAAGTCCCCGAGACTGACGAAGACCTCGGTAACGACACCATGTGCCACCGGCGCTATGCGGGCGACGCGGGACCTGTCGGCGCCAACCACTCCGGTGAGGAAGACGGACGTCTCGATTTCGCGCACTTCGGCCGGCGCAGTGGTCAGCCTGCCGTACTGCTGCGCCTCAACCCGGATGCTGACGGATTCCGCGGCCTCGCCGGAGTGTTCGGACTCTTCCGCATGCGGGTCGGCCGAATCGTGCTGGTCGTCCGCAAGCGGCGCCCACTTGTGGAGCATCGCCCCGAAGACAACACCCACCAGCAGCAAGGCGAGCGGAACCGCAGGGAACCGTCGCAAGCGCCCGCGGCTTTGCGTGTTTGTCAGCATGACTTCGAGGGGATCGCTCCATGGCAGCGACCGGCCGCGCTTCCGCTGTCGGCTGGGGCCGGCCAAAGCGCTGGCGCCCGTTGCGAAGCCAGAATCGGCTGTGACATCTGCTCCTTGTGCGGCGGGTTCATCGCAATTCGCTGACTTCCGTGCCGAACGCGAGGCCCCTCGCAAACGAGCTGCCCGCGGCAATCACCTCTTCGGCGATGCGCAGTCCGCTCCGAATCTCGACCCAGCCGCCGGATTCGCTCCCCGCCACGACGGCGCGCCGTTCGAACTCGGCGGGAGCGGTCCTCACGAACACGACCGTGCGGCCGCCAATCTCCTGCAGGGCCTCGACCGGAACGGCGACCGCTTCGTGGGTGCTGCCGGTGGGAATGTCCACTGACGCGAACATGCCGGGCTTGAGCCGCAGATCGCCGTTCTCGACCACGCAGCGCACTCGAGCAGTGCGAGTCCTCGTGTCCACGATCTCTCCGTCATAGGTGATCCGCCCGCGGAACCGTTCGTCATGGTAGGCAACTAGCCTGATCGACACCTCGTCGCCGACCCGAACCGCGCCAAGGTCGCGCTCGCTGACGTCGGCGAGCACCCACACCGTGGAAATGTCCGAGATGGTGAGCAGCTCGCTAGCGATGCTGATCGTCTCGCCGGGGCTCGCGTCAAGCTCGACCACGGCACCTGCAGCGGGCGCCCGCAGCACGGTGCGCGAAGCGGTCCGGTGATAGTCGTCCTCCTCGTCATCCAGCCGTCTGAGGTCTTCATCGGAGAGGCCGAACCGATGCAGCTGTTCTTCCAGCTCGAGCACACGGGCGCGGGCCGCGTCCGCGCGCGCGACTGAGTCCTTGTGCGCCGCCTCGATGACGTCGTGGTCCGTTCGCGCGGTCGCTTGAATCGCCAGCATCTCTCCGCTGCGGGCAAGGATCGTAGCGTCCACCTCAAGCGTCGTCATCAAGCTCTGCAGGTCTGCCCGCGCTTCACGGTACTCGCCGATCAAGATGCCGAGATTGATGTTGTCGTAGCTGACCAGCGGGTCACCCGGGCTTACCTGGTCCCCGAGCTGCACGAAGATCTGATCGATGATTCCGCGCGACAGAGCGCGGATGTGGGCTATGCGCGCCTGATCCGCCGCGACGGTTCCCGTCACGGTCAGCGGGGTCTGGAACACGCGCTTCTCAGCCTCCTGGATCACGACTCCGTTCGCAGTCTGCACGGGCAGGGGAATGCTTAACGCCGCGTCAGCTGCTTCCCCATGCCCGTCATCCGGCGCGCCATGTGGATCTGCCTCGCCATGCGCGGGGCTGGCTGGCACGATCCAGAAGTAGCCGCCGTAGCCGAGCGCGATCCCGCAAGCCAGCAGGGCGACGGCGCCCGCCCATCCCAAGCCGCCGCCGGGCGCGCGCTCTGCGGTCACGGCCGGTAGCCTCCGCCGATTGCCGCGTCCAGCTGGAACATGCTGAGGCGCTCGTCGAAGAGCGCTTGGTTCAAGACCCGCATGGTGTCGCGATAGCGGCGCTGGGCATCGAGGTAGTTCATCAGAGGCACTCCGCCGAGCCGGTAGGCGGCAAGTGTCACCCGGCTGGCCTCTTGCGCCTGGCTCACTTGCCTGGTCTGGATGTAATTGACGCGCTCGCGATTCACCTCGACGGCGTTCTGCGCCTGGCGCACCTCCAGCGCGACTTGGAGCCGCGCGGCCGCCAAGAGGCTCTCGGCTTGGAGGGCCTCCGCGTTCGAGCGCATGATCTCGCCTTGATTGCGATTGAAGATCGTGAGCGGTATCGCGATCCCCGCTACCAGGCTGTGGTCCTGGTCTACCCTCTGGTAGCCGCCGCTCACCGAGACGTTGGGGTTAGCGACGGCGCGCTCCACCCGCTGCTGGGCCGAGGCGCGCTCGAGCTGGGCAAGCGCCGCCCGAAGGTCCGGGCGCCGCTCAAACGCCATTTCCAGCAGGTCGGCGCCGGTCGAGTCGGACGCTATCCCCATGGCCGGCATCTCGCTCAGCTCGCCGCGCACCTCCACATCCAACCCGATGTCGGGAGAATTGAGCAATGCCAGCAGGGCCGCCTTGGCATTCCGCAACTCCAGCCGCGCCTGAAACAGGTCGTCAGCAAAGCTGAGGCGCTCGACCTCGATACGGGTCAGCTCCAATCCCGAGATCTCGCCCTGCTCGAAGCGAGCCCGGTTCAGTTCGATGACTTGGTCGGTTTGGCCCAGGATCGCTTCGGCCAGCTGCCGATTCGACTCGGCCAGCAAGACTCGGTAAAAGGCCGACCGCACATCTAGCCGCAACAGCCGCGCGGCGTCCTCGAAATTCGCTCCCTGGCGGCGCACCTCGGCCTCGGCGGCGCTGGTTCGCAGGCTGCGGCGACGCTTCGTCTGGATTTCGTACTCCACGCCCGCGGTCATGACCTGGCCGCTGAAGAACGGCGGGCGCGTGGCTCCGAAGTACGGATACTCTTCGGACTCGACGCTCAACTCCGGGTTCGGGCGCAGCCCCGCCGTGACAACGCCGGCCTGGGCTATGTCTACGCCGCTGCGAACCGCTTGAAGTGCCGGATTGCGCGCCAGGGCCAGATCGATCGCCAGCTCGAGGGTAAGCTCGCCTGGGAACGATGCGCCATCTGATGGCACGATGGTCGCGGGCAAGGACAGCGCCAGCGCTCCGACTACCGCAAGCACTGGCCTTTTGCCCGATGACAGCCGTTGCACTTGCCACTAGCATAACCGCTTTAAGTTTCGATCCCAACGGGACTGATTCGCCTCTGGGCGGGCTCTCACGGATGGAGAGCGGGGCCGGAGAGGACCTGTAGGCGGCGTCGCCGCCTTCGTGGGAGAAGTAGTTGGAGGACGTCGAAGGGGCTGGGAAGGGCCGCGCGGGCTAGCCCCTCGCAATCACCAGCGGATACCGCCGCCAAGGATGCGTGCGCGAAGGCTTCACCGCTCAGCGGCCTCCGCCTGCGACCGGCAGCTACGGCGACTCGGCCGGCCTCTGTGCCAGTTCCTTAGGACGCTTCCACTCCGCTTGGCTGAACTCCCTCCCGCGCAAAGCTGCTCCTCCTCGAGGAGAGCTAGTTTGGGATGGGCGGCGATCGCTCGATGTAGCGCTCGCCGGTGTCTGCCATGTGCGGGCTAGACGATGCCGGCTCTCCCCCATCCAGAGACTCTTCAGGGCTCGTTTCTAGATCTGTAGGAGGGCTCGTTTCTAAATCCGCGCAACACCAACGGGACGAATATGGCGCTGACCGGGCTCTTCTGGATCGAGAGCGGGACAAAAGCGGAATTGACCGGCCTAGAGTCCGTGCGCTATGGTGTAGGCGAGACTGACCTCGCGTCAGCTAGGTTCCGCTAGCCTTGCCTGATCCAACCCTGCGCCTGCTGGACTTCGTTTGGTCGTCCTTCATGCTGCTGGCCCCGATGCTGCTTCTGGGGCTGTTCCTCGCAGGGCTAATCCACGTACTTATATCGCGCGCGGCGATCCTGAGGTGGCTCAGCGGAGACAACCTCAAGTCCGTGGCTGCCAGCGCCGCGATCGGCGTGCCCGTGCCGCTATGCAGCTGTTCGGTTGTGCCGGTGGTGGCCGAGATGCGCAAGAAGGGCGCGTCGCGGTCATCCTGTATGTCCTTTCTGATCACGGCGCCCGAAACTGGCGCCGATTCGATCTTGGTGACGCACGCATTCTTTGGATTTGTCGCCGCCGTGGTGAGACCGGTGGTGAGCTTCCTGACCGCGGTCGTGGCCGGCATCTTCTGCATCGGGATCATCCGCGATGACAATGACGAGCGCAAGCCGCATCGGCACCACGATCACCACCACGACCACAATCACGACCACGAAGATCATGTCTCCCTGTACGCCGACCAGGACGACTGCTATGTGAGCCTGGCGCAACTCAAGGGCCTGGTCGTAGCCTGGATCGCTCAAGTGGTTCGCGGAACCGCGGCGGCCGTGGGCGGACGGCAGACGGCATCGTGGGTCAAGCCGAACTTCTACCGGAAACCTGCCGCGGCCCGGCCGGCCGATGATTCCGCGCCGCGCCCGGGTAGCCGCGAAGACGGGCCGACCTTGCGGGAAGTCATCAAGCACGTGTTCCGCTACGGATTCGTCGAAGTGGCCGACGACATCCTGTTCGCGCTGCTCGTCGGCGTCGCGCTGGGCGGGGTGCTCTTCTTGGCGATCCCGGACGACCTGATGTCGAGCGAGTACGCACGCTGGATCTCGTATCCGATCATGGTCGTGGTCGGCATTCCGCTGTATATCTGCGCTTCGGCGAGCACGCCGGTCGCTGCCGCGCTTGTCGCCAAGGGCCTCAGCCCGGGCGCGGCCCTGATCTTCCTGATGACCGGACCGGCCACGAACTCCGGCACGATCGCCATCATTGTCAGCCAGTTCGGCGCACGCTTCGGAACGATCTACGTCGGCGTCGTGATCGCCGTGACAACGGTCCTCGGGATCCTGATCGACTTGATCGTGATCGCCGCCGGACTGACGATGCCCGTCAATCTGTCCGGCTCGCAGGCACCGGCCATCCAACTGATGCAGTGGGCGGGGGCCTTGGTTCTGATCGCGCTGATCGTCTGGCGCTTTCGCGCGGGGGCACTCAGAAGCGGCTGGGAAGAACTGCTCTCCAACATCCGGCCGGTCGCTCGGCGCCTCCGCGAGGCCTGGGCGCGCCTGGCACAGGCACCCCCGCTCGTCCGCTGGATGTCCAACCGAGCCATGGTGAAGTGGACGGCGGCCGTGTTGGCCGTGCTGGCGTTCCTCTCGACCGGCCTTACCGTCGTCGATCCCAGCTCGGTGGCCTACGGTCGCGTGTTCGGAAAGGTCGTGTGGCGCGACGTGCAGCCCGGCCTGCGCTATCTGGGCCCGTGGCCGTTCGTGAAGATCGACAAATGGCCGGTACGCCATGTCAGGACCCTCGAGAACGAGACGCCGTACGAGTTCATGTCCGGCGACCTGAACCTGCTCGGGATCAGGACCGGCGTCCAATACATCGTGCGGGACGCGTATACCTACCACTACCTGATGGACGACCCAGAGGGCGTGATCCTGAACGACCTGCGGGACGAGCTGCGCACGTTCGTGGCGACACGCGACCTGGACCAACTTCTCAATGCCGAACGCGAGCATCTGGAGGAGGAGGTCAAGACGTTCTTCCAAAGCGCCCAGGAGGCCGACCCGGCGCTTAGCTCGGTCCGGCTGATCAAGGTCAACCTGCTGGAGATCCAGCCCGTCGCCGAGACCATGAACGCATTCCGGGAGATCTCCAGTTCGCAGGACGACCGCGAGCGCATCATCGTCAACGCACAGAGGCGTCTGGTGAGCTTGATTCCCAAGGCGCACGGCAACGCCGCATACGAGACCGAGCAGGCCAGCGGCGAGGCCTTTCGCAACGTCACCGTGGCCGCGGCCGAAGCCGAGGCCATCACGACGGTGTCGGAGGCGGCCCGGCAAGCCCCGACCGTGCTCTACGACATGCTCTGGCGCGAGAAGCTTGAGATGGCCCTGTCCGCCAAGCGCAAGATTATCGTTCCCAACCAGCGCAGCTTGGACAGGGTCGCGCTGTGGAAGCGGTCGGCGGAAGGGCTGGCCGGTCCCCCGCCGGTTCAGGAGACCACGCGATGAACATCATGAAACGAGCGCTCCTCAAGAGCGACGAAGCGATTTCCAGCCTGCGGGGCGCGGTCGCGGGCTTGGCCGGCGCGGTCAGGCGGCTGGGCACCGGCGGGATCATCGCGGTGCTGGCGCTGGGATGGATAGTCTTTGACGGACTCTACGTCATCGACGAATCGCAGCTGGGCGTGCTGACGCACTTCGGGAAGATCGCGCCCCCGGCGCGACAGCCCGGCCTGCACGTGAAGTTCCCGAGGCCGATATCCAAGATCTACAAGGTCGACCGACGCGTTCACAACTACGTGGCCCCGTCACAGGAGCTGATCACGGAAGACCAGAAGAACGTCTTGGTGCACGGCTACATGCTCTGGCGGGTAACGGATCCGATGCGCTATGTCGAGGCGATCCGCACGGAAGCCACTGCCATCGAGCGCCTGGAGGACCTGTATCTCTCCAGCGCGGGGATCGTGATCAGCAACAAGTCGCGGGATGCTTTCGTGAGCCTCGGACTGGCCCACGAGGACCTGCGCGAGGCCTCGCAAGCGATCATTGACCGGATCAAGCCGATCGCGGCCGAGGAATACGGCGTGGAGATCCTCAAGGTGGGCATAGCGGAGTACACCCTGCCCGTGGAGAATCGTCCGAGCATGGTGGCCCGCATGATTTCCGAGCGCGGGCGCATTGCCGCCCGCTACCGGAGCGAAGGCGAGGAGCAGGCGATCCGGATCGAGGCGCTGGCCATCAGCGAGCACGAGAAGATCATGGCGACCGCGCACGCCGAGGCGACGGGCATTCTCGGCACGGCCGAGGCGGACGCGATGAGAGTGCTGGGCGAAGCGTACCGCCGGCACCCGGAATTCTACCGATTCGTACGCGCCCTGGACAGCTACGACTCGATCATCGACCAGAACACCACGCTGATGCTGCCCGCAGACAGCGAACTATTCAAGTACTTGGACAGCAAGGAGATTCCGACCCGGTGAGCGAGACCGACGGCCAGCAGCTGCCTCCCAGCACGCGCGCGATCTACGCGGCGTTCGACTATGCCTCGCTGCACAAGGAACGCCTTCTCAACGCCCTGATCGCGGCGTTGATCCTGGGCGTGCTCGCCAGCGGCTTCCACATCGTGAAGAAGGAAGAGGCGGGAGTGGTCTTGCGCTTCGGCAAGGTCATCGAGAGTCACAGCGAGCCCGGCATTCACTACCACATCCCGCTGATCGACCGAGTCTACGTTCATCCCGTCAAGCGCATCGTCAGCCACAGGGTGGCGAGCAACGAAGACGGGACTGCGAATTTCACGATCCTTTCCGGCGATCCCAACTTGTTCGAAGTTGACGTCATGTTGCAGTACACGATCAGCAACCTGCGCGATTTCCTGTACGCGGCGCACGATCCGCTGGACTTGATGACCTACACGACCCGCGAGCAGCTGGTCGACATCATGGGCCAGAACTTCATCGACCTGATCTTTACGACGAATCGCGAGATCATCGAGCGCCACCTGTTCGAGCAGACCGCCAGCGAGCTCGGGACCCTGGGCATAGGCATCGAGCTCGTTGCGCTCAGCCTGGTGGAGGCGCGGCCGATCGAAGAGACGGTGGCCGCCTTCCGGGACGTCAGTGACGCGATTGCCGAGAGCATCGAGGCGGTCAGCAACGCCAATCGCAGGCGCGAGAAGCTGATCCTGCGGAGCCGGGGGCAGGCCCAGGCGCTCGTCCTCGCCGCCCAGGCGCGGGCGCGCGAGCGCGAAGTCCAAGCGTCCAGCAGCGCCGAAGCGTTCAGCGAGCTGCTCTCCGCATACCGGCAACAACCCACACAGGTGGCAATCACGCGCTATTGGCAGCGCATGCGGACGATCTTCGCGGATGCAACGCTGCAGGCCGTCAACCCTGCAGCCGTTTCGAGCATCGACATCAACCTGCTCGATGGCGCGGAACCGAGCCGGCACGCCAAGGGAGCGGTCGCCCTTGCGTCTGCGAGGCCTGGCGACAAGCCGCTGGTATCAACCGACCCGGCACGCACTCACGGACTCGAGAACGTGGACCTGGACGGCGGTTTGCTGGACGGACGTTTCCACGATCCGCACAGCGAGCGCGATCATCCGCCCAGTGCCAACCCGCGCTCCCTCATTTTCGACACCCTGTCGATCTTCGAACACAGCGATGTCACAGAGCGCGGACGAGCGATCCTGCAGCAGGCGGATACCACGCCCATGGTCGAGGGCGGCCCGGAAGCCAAGGACGAGACCCACGCGACCGGCCAGAGCGCCCACGCGGATCCCCAAGCCCAAGCTCCGCATGCTGGCGCGGCAGATGCCGCCCACGCGCCGCCTGAAGCGGAAACGCCGACAGCGGGAGAGAAAGAAGGTTCGAATGACGTGCCTCAACCATAGCCCGGCTTCGGGCAGAGCCCGCCGGCTGCTTGCAGTGGGGTGCCTGCAAGTGCTCGCGCTGCCGGGCGTGCTGGCCGCAGCGCCGGGCGTCACCGAAGACAAGCTTGTCTTCGGGCAAACCGCCTGTTTCAGCGGACCCAACAGACACCTCGGCATCCGTATCAATGCGGGAATCCAAGCGGCGTTCTCGGCCCGGAACCGCCAAGGCGGGATCGATGGCAGACAGCTGGAACTCATCGCCAAGGACGATGGCTACGAGCCGAATGCCGCGGCCGCGAACGCTGCGGAATTCGTCGAGACGGACAACGTCTTCGCCATAGTCGGCGGCGTAGGCACGCCGACCGCCAGACGAAGCGCGCCGATTCTCCGCGAAGCCAAGATTCCTCTGGTGGGCATGTTCACAGGAGCGGATTTCCTGCGCAACCCGCGAACGTTCCCGAACGTGGTCAATCTGCGTACCGGCTATCTCGAGGAAGTGGAGGCGCTGGTCGGCCACATGATCACCGACTTGGGGAAGAAGCGATTCGGCGTCATCTACCAAGACGATGCCTTCGGGCGCTCGGTGCTCGCGAATTACGTGACAGTTCTCAATCAGCACGACCTGCCAGTTCTCGCAAAGGCTGCCTATACGCGGAACACTCACGCCGTTCACGCGAGCCTGTTCACGCTCGATAAGGCGGACTTGGACGCGCTTCTGCTCGTGGGCAGCTACACCGCGAACGCCGACGTCATCAACCTGGCGTTCTTGCTCGGGCGCGAGTACGTGATGGCGAACCTGTCCTTCGTCGCTCCGCACGATCTGCTGGCCTTGCTCAGCGACACGAGCCCGGCAGCCTTGGAAAAGATCCTGATCTCGCAGGTCGTTCCCGATGTCTCGGACACCAGCCTGGCCGTGGTCAGGAACTTCCGTCGCGACATGGGCAATTCCGACGCGACTGCCTCGATGCCCACTGGCGCGTGGGACCCTAGCGGGCTGAACCTGATCGACGCGGTCTCGCTCGAGGGCTACATCATCGGGCGGTTCGTGATCGACGTCGTCGACCGATTGGACGGAGACCTCGAGCGCGACAGGTTCCTGGCGGCGGCGCTGGCCTCCGAACCCGTGCAGATTGACGACTGGACGATCGAGATCCCGCCCGGCACGAACGCCGGGTCAAGCTACGTGCGGCTCATCGATTGGACGCAAGAAGGCGGGCACGACCATTGAAGAAGCTGTTGGAATTCTCTAGCGAAGAGACGGCCGAGGAGTGGCTGCGCGAACTCTACAAGGTCGTGGCCATGCGCCGCTCGTCGATGTTCCGGCTGATCACCGAATCGGTGCGCTTGGTGCTGTTCGGGAACGGTGGCGGCGCGGCACTGGTGATCGGCTTCATGAGCGCGTCAAACGTGGACGCCAATCCCACCTACCACTGGCTGGCGCTGGGAACCCTGCTGGTATTCGGTGTCGGAACCCTCGCGTCGGCACTGGCGATGATCTTGGTCACCGTGGTGTCGATCAAGGAAGCCCACAGCGCCGAGACTGCCCTGAAGGGATTCGTTGACGGCGATATGCACCGCGATCAAGTGATGTTCACCGTCGAGGAACAGACCTTCCGCATCGCCGATGCGGCCACCTTTGCCGGAGTGTTCGCCGCGATCGCTTTCGGCCTAGGGGGCGCAGGAGCGCTCATGCTCCTGACTCTGTTCTTCTAGGCGCGGCGCTGAGCGCTCCGGCCGCCGAGCCAACGGCCTTCGGCAAATTCCGTGCCGCTGGTCGGTCGTCCTCGCGCGATACTCCGGGTGGCGCGGCAAATCGACGCTGCTGGCCGTTCTCCGTCTGCGTGTTGTTCCTAGTTCGCCACCGGCTCCAGCGAGAACCGTACGGTCATCCCATGGCCCGGCGGCCTGACGCTCAAGCTCGCGACCGGCCTCGATGAGCCGAGACAATCGCATTCGAAGCCGAAGCCTGCAGTTCAGGCTATTGCGGCGTACTCTCCAGCAAGTGGAGCGCGTACGAAAGCACCAGTCCGGCAAGGAACGAGACCGTCAGCTTGATTCGATCGTGCCGGTGGAAGTGAATCTCGGGCAGCAGGTCACTGAGCGAGATACAGATAAGCGCTCCCGCGCCGAATCCCAGCGCGCGACCTACCGTTTCGGAAGATCCGTCGCCAAGCAGACCAATCCCCCAATACGTGACGAGCGCGCCGAGCGGGCAGATGAGCGCTGTCGCCGCGCTGAGCGGGTACGCATAGCGCTTGCCATGCTTGGTCGTGCGCATCAGCCCGAGCAGGAAGAACGCGTCAAGCGGTTTGTGCAGCGCGATCGCCAAGAACACTCCGAAGCTGAGCAAGTCAACCCCCGCAGCACCTGCCTCTCGGCTCAGGATGGCAGCCCCCAGGGCTGTTCCCTCGGTTAGCTGGTGCAGCCCCATCCCGAAGGCAACCCCCAACCAATTCAACGACTCGGAGTCGCCGCCGCCGTCCGCGTCAACCGGGTCCAAGCACTCGTCGTCCGCGCGATCGTGATCGTGCAGGGGCGCCACCCGCAACAGCAACACCATCAGCACGATCCCGACGACCATCCACCACGCAACGATCCCGATCGGCCCCTCGCCCGCGATCAGCTCGACGCTGTGGGGTAGCAAGTGGTAGATCGCGACCCCGAGCACGAGACCCGCGACGAAGCTCATCGTTATCTGCACGCGGGTGTGCGTCAAACGGATCACCGACTGGGTCCAAATGCCGATGACCGAAGCGCCCAGAATTCCTAAGGAGTACAGGCCGAGGAGTGCGAGCGACGTCATGTTGCAGCTCCTGGCTGCCTAGCGATGACTAGAACTTCCTGCAACGATGATTGAGACTGCCAGTAGCGCGTCGCAAGTTGGAGGCCGGCGTGGAGCCCGCAAGGGCGGCCATCGCCGCCCTGAAATGGTAGCAGAGAGCGGCAGGGGAGATAGCTCCCCAGAACCTGCTACTGCATGGGCGCGTCGATCGAGTCGTGATCGGAGATCGACACGATCGGATCGAGGCCCAGCTTGGCCTCGATTTGAAGCGCTTCAACGTCAAGCGCCTGGCGCGGTGCCAGGGGCGGCGTCCACCACATTCGCGATAGATCGTCCCTAAACGAGCGGTCCCCGTAACTCTGGTGGGCGCGCTCCGCTAGTGCCCGCATGCATGCGAACTTGGGCAAGTGCTGCCCGAGCGGCAGCACGCTCTCCTCGGAATGCAGCGCGTGGCTGTGCAGCGAGACGCCCGTCTTGAAGCGGTCAGCTACGTGGGGCGATCTGTCCCAGTAGGTCAGCAAGCTCTCCATCGTGCCTCCGGCCTGCCCAAAGGGCCAAGCCCTGCTGTCAACTGCTTACAGCGTGAACACGCTAGATGGAATTGGAGTTACGTTGGCGCGAGCCACTGTTACATTTTTCCGGCTAATGGTTTAGGCGCCACTCTCGTCTTGGGACTGCGGACTGCGGCTGGCAACCAGCGTCCGTGCCATGATGGAACCATGATGGATTCGGCCAATAGCGGTCCCAAGCAGCTCAACATGCCCGGCATCGCCGTAGGTTTCGGAATCTCGCTGCTAGCCCTGGGTATCGGCGTCTACCTAGCGAGCGGCCGATCGAGCCTGACCGCCTTGATTCCGGCGGCCTTCGGCCTCGCGCTAGTCGTGCTCGGCTCCGTCGCCAAACGGCCGTCGGCCACCAAACATGCGATGCATGCCGCGGCCGTGATTGCCCTGCTCGGATTCCTTGGCTCCGTGGACGGCATAGTCGGCCTCGCCCAGATGATCTCGGGAGCGACGGTCGAGCTCCCGCTGGCCGTGGCGTCGAAGGCAGTGATGGCCGTGGACCTAGCGGCTTTTCTCTGGCTTTGCGTCAGGTCGTTCCGGCAAGCGCGTCTGGCGCGGGCCGAGTCCTAGCGGGCGTACCGCACACTACCGGACCGATTCCGGTCGTTCCGCGCAACACCTCGTCGGCCTGTCGATGCACGGCTGCCAAGGCCCCCGCCACCGGGCCGCTACCGGCGAGGGACGACCCGCAAGGACAGTGACGACTTGCGCGCGGCTCAGATGTCCAGGTTCTTCACGTCGAGGGCGTGATCACCGATGAACCTGCGCCTGTCCTCGACGCTCTCGCCCATCAGCGTGGTGAAGATCTTGTCGCTCTCGACGACATCGTCGATGCGCACCTGCAGCAGGCTCCGCGTCTCGGCCGTCATCGTCGTTTCCCACAGCTGGTCCGCATTCATTTCTCCAAGGCCCTTGTAACGCTGCACGGAGGCATCCTTCATCGCGGACTCTTTCAAGTGCGCGAGCACCTCGAGAGGCTCTTGAAGCGTGCTGCTGGACCTCTTGCCCACCACCACGAAAGGCGGCCTGTTGTACTTGGCCAGCTCGCTGGCGAGCCTGCGCAACCGCCGGTACTCCGGCTGCGCGGCCAAGTCCAGATTGATCGTTCCTTCCGCCTCTGTCCCCTCGCGGAACGGAATGCAGAAGGCGGAATGCTCCTCGTCCTCGGCCAGCTCGGCGCTGATGTCCGCCGATCGCAGCGCCGCGACCGCGGCCTCCATCGATGGCTGGCTCCGAAAGTCGGCCTTGCTGTCTAGGGCCAACCGAGCATCCGCCAGCACGTCGACCACCCGCTCGCTACGGACCCGCCTAAGCAGCTTGTGGTGCATGCGAGAGAAGTTCTCCAGCGTTGAGACGTACTCCCGGAGATCCTCCTTCGCCAAGATCTGGCCCGGCGCTCCGTTGCTGCCGAGTTCTAGCGTGACTCCTTCGGTTGCCAGCTCGATCACTTGGCTCGCCAACTCCGAGTCGTCCTTGATGTAGGTCTCCCGGCTGCCCCGCTTGATGCGGTACAGCGGTGGCTGGGCGATATAGACGCGCCCATTGTTGATCAGCGCCGGCATCTGGCGGTAGAAGAACGTCAGCAGCAGCGTCCGGATGTGCGATCCGTCCACGTCGGCATCGGTCATCAGGATGATCTTGTGGTAACGCAGCTTTGAGTCGTCGAACTCCTCCCCAATGCCCGTTCCCAGCGCCGTGATCATCGCCCGGATCTCCTCGTGCGAGAGCATCTTGTCAGCGCGCGCCTTTTCGACGTTGAGGATCTTGCCCTTGAGCGGCAGGATGGCCTGGTAGCGCCGATCCCTGCCCTGCTTGGCCGTGCCGCCAGCCGATTCGCCCTCGACGATGAACAGCTCGGCGCGGCTCGGGTCGCGCTCCTGACAGTCCGCAAGCTTGCCGGGCAGCCCGGCACCGTCCAAGGCCCCCTTGCGACGCGTCAAGTCGCGCGCCTTGCGGGCCGCCTCGCGGGCCCGCGACGCTTCAATCGCCTTGCTGACGATGCTCTTGGCGACGACCGGGTTGCGCTCGAAGTACTCGCCAAGCTGGTCGTTCACCGCGGCGACGATCTGACCCTGGATATCGCTGTTGAGCTTGCCCTTTGTCTGGCCCTCGAACTGCGGCTGCGGCAGCTTGACGCTGACGACCGCGGTGAGACCCTCCCTGACGTCCTCGCCGGAGAGCCCGGTCTTGAGGCTCTTGAACAGATTGGCACTCTTGCCGTAGGCGTTGATCGTGCGCGTGAGGGCCGAGCGGAAGCCCGACAGGTGAGTGCCCCCGTCAATTGTGTTGATCGTGTTGGCGAACGAGAACAGGTTCTCTTGGTAGCTGTCGTTGTATTGCAGGGCAATGTCGCTGGCTACGATTCCGCCCGAGAACTCGCGCTCATCATGGAACGCGATCGGTTCCGGGTGCAGCGTTGCCTTGCCTCGATTGAGGTACTCCACGAACTCCGCGATGCCGCCCTCAAAGTGGAAGACGTACGGCTCGCGCTCCTCGCGTTCGTCATCGAGCACGATCTTCAGCCCGGCGTTGAGGAAGGCCATCTCGCGGAGCCGCTTCGACAGGATCTCGTGCTTGAAATCGGTGGTGGTGAAGATCTCCGGGTCGGGATGGAAGGTGATCCTCGTCCCGGTCTTCCGCGAGCGCCCGCTCTTCTGCAGAGGCGTCTGGGGGATCCCGCGCGAGTACTCCTGCTCCCATGCGTGGCCATCGCGCCAGATCTCCATCTTCAGCGAGTCCGACAGCGCATTGACGCAACTCACTCCCACGCCGTGCAGGCCGCCGGACACCTTGTAGCTGTTCGCGTCGAACTTGCCGCCCGCATGCAGCTTGGTCATCACGACCTCGGCAGCGGAAACGCCCTCGCTCGCATGCATGTCGACCGGGATTCCGCGGCCGTTGTCGGCGATCGTGACGGAATCGTCGATGTGGATCTTGACCTCAACCGTGTCGCAATGGCCGGCCAGAGCCTCGTCAACCGCGTTGTCGACGACCTCATACACCAAGTGGTGCAGGCCCAGTTCTCCCGTCGAGCCGATGTACATCGCCGGACGCTTGCGTACGCCCTCGAGCCCTTCTAGGACTCGGATGTTTTCGGCTGTGTAGTC
Source organism: Bryobacterales bacterium (assembly GCA_028819215.1). Classification (GTDB taxonomy): domain Bacteria; phylum Acidobacteriota; class Terriglobia; order Bryobacterales; family UBA6623; genus VXMF01. The sequence continues at coordinate 67,511 of JAPPMG010000007.1, read as the reverse complement.
TTCAGCTTGGGTGCTTGCTGTTGTCGCCATGGCTGCCAGCTCAGTGGCCTCCTTCAGTGCCTCAGACCCTGATCGGCATCAGCACGTAACGGTAGTCGGTTCCCGGATCCTTGTCAGGGATCTCCATCAAGGCAGCGCTCCGTGGATCACCGATGTGCAGGCGGAATGCGCCGCCGGTGCAAATCTGCATGAAGTCGAGGATGTAGCGGGCGTTGAAGCCGACTCGTATCGGATCGCCAGCGTAGTCGACCGAGATCGACTCCTCGCTATGGAGCATGTCAGCGTCGTCGCCGAACACTTGAGCCTGCATCTTCATCTCGCCGTTCTCGATGTCGAAGCGGACAGCGCTCGAGCGCCGTTCCGAAAACAGCGAGACACGGCGCAACACCGGTGCGAACGTCTCTTTGTCCAGATCCAAGGTGGCGTTGAACTCCTTGGGCATGACCCGGTTGTACTCCGGGAAGCGGCCTCCCAGCCTCTGGCTGACCAAGAGCCGCCGCGGGGTCTGGAAGTAGATCTGTCTCTCGTCCACTGCGAACTCGACCCGCGACGGCTCGTCATCGTCCTCGCATTGCTCAAGGATCCGCTTCAGCTCTGACATCGCCTTGCGGCTGATCAAGCATTGAAGATCCTCTTGCACTGTCCCCGCGCTCACCTGGCGCAGGTATAGCGAAAGGCGGTGGCCGTCGGTGGAGACCATCCCGATCTTGTCGCGATGGACGATCAGCTGGGCACCCTCGATGGTGTAGTGAGATTGTTCGTCAGCTACCGAAAAAATCGTGTGGTTCAACGCCGCGAGGAGCAAGTCCGCGGGAAGTTCGACAGATTCTTCCGGCATCATTTCCGCCGGGGCCGGCTGTCCGGTATCCAAGCGGGGCTCCAGCCCCACGTCGTACGACTCGCCAGCCAATCCCGGAATCCGCGTCTCCGACCTGACAAGCGTCACCTTCGCCGTATCAGTCTCGGTCGCGGCGATTCTCATCTCGGTATCGGCGGGAAACAGCTGGAGGTAGGCCAGCAGCCGGCGCATCGGCACGGCGATGGCACCGCCGGAGACCACCTCGACGGGACACGTGGTCCGCAGCAGGAGAGAATGGCCCTGAGAAGTGAATTGCAACGAATCTCCGACCACTTCAAGATGGATCAGGTCGTTGCGGGGCTGGTCCCTGTCGATGATCGCGTCCGCCAGCTGCAGCTCCGCCACCAGCGCTTGGACCCTAGCAGTCAGCTCCATGTCGGAACCTCCCATTTGCCGGTCGCGGCAGCCACGGAGACCCGTCGCACAGTGCGAGCGATATACCCGAAGGCGCGGGGTGCTCGCGATCCTGGCGCGCGCCCGTTCGGCGGTAAGCAGCAGCCAGCGTCTAGCCTGCCTGTACGCAGCAGCGCGAAGCGCCCCGGCTCGCCTCGGCGAGCTGTCATGCAGACGCAGGCGGCACCGTTCAAGTCATTATCTTAGCAGAGATTGGCACGGAGGAATGCCACGAAAGCGGCAGCCGGATGGATGGCGGCCGCTCACTGCCGGATCGGCATGATTACGTAACGGTGCTGCTTGCCCTCCGCTAGCCCGGGAACGCTGAGCTGGGCGACGCTTTCGGGGTCCTTAAAGCCCAGAGTCACGTTCTCGCTATCGCACACGCCGAGGAAATCGAGAACGCTGCGGGCGCTGAAGCCGACCTGAAAGCGATCGCCTTCATACTCGGTCGGCACCGTCGCCTCGCTCTCGCCCGACAGGGCCGTCTTGGCGGTCACCCGCAGTTCGCCGTCGTCCAGGACGAACTGCACGGCGTGGCTCTCCTGCGGGGCGAACTGGTCCACGCGCCGCAAGGTCGCCGCGAGGTCGTCGGTCGCAAACTCGCGCGAGATAGAGATCTCGCTCTCGTCCGGCAGCACGCGCGCGTACTCGGGAAAGGCCGCGGTCATTTTCTGGCACGTGAGCAGGCGCCGGCCGGAGCGGAAGAAGATGTGGTTTCCATCCTGGGCGAAGTCGACTGCGCCCTCCTCGCCATCCGGCACCGCGGCAACCGCAAGCACCTTTTCCAGATTCAGCATGGCCTTGCGCGGAATCAGGCAGCGGCACTCTTCTGAAAGGCCAGCCAAGCTGGCCTGCTCGCTGTATAGCGAGAGGCGGTGGCCATCCGTCGAGACCATCCCCAAGGAATTGCGTGCCAGCATCAGCAGGCATCCACCTTGGTAGGTGTAGGGACCGGAATCAGCCGACACCGAGATCATGGTCTTGCGGATTGCGCTGGCCAGAATCCCGAGCGGAAGGCTGGCAGTGTCCTGCGGCAAGGTCGGCAAGTCCGGGAACTTCTTCGCGTCCCCGCCCCGAAGGCGGGAGCGAGCCGAGCCGAGGATCACTTCGACAGTATCGCCGGCTGATGCGGAGATAGAAACCTCGGAGTCGGGCGGCAACAGCCGGAAATAGTCGTGCAGCCACTGCAGGGGTACAGTGGCCGAACCTGCGGCCGAAATCTCCGCTTGACACGACGTGCGCAAACTCAGTTCCAAGTCACTGACAGACAGCTTGAGCCGGTCATCGTCGGCCTCGATCAGCACATGACCTAGGACTGGAATGGTCGTTTTCCTGTCTACGATGCCTTGGGCTAGAGCCAGCTCGCTAAAGAGGTCCTGCGCTCTGAACTTGACTTCCATGCGATGGTCTCCTGATTGTCGCTCAGGTTTGCGACACGGACTAAGATTTCAACACCTGTGTTCAATCCTCTTGCCCGCCAATCGTAGTCGTAGTCCGTGTGGAATTGTGGAAAAGTCGCCCAAGCCCTTGCGTGCTCGGACTGCTGCCAGGCTCTGCGCTGGGAAGGAGCCTGCGATACTTCCACATGCGAGTGGCCTCCGCAAGGTTTCCACAGTCTTCCACACGGTTTCCAGAGGCTGGCCAGTGGAAACACGATTATAGCCAAGTCGCATCGCGCACGCCCGCGCCGGATCCGTGGCTCGGGCGCGGCCGACGTTCAGATCCGGCCAGCGCGGCGGCTTGGGCTGGTGGGGCCGGTTCGGCATGCCGGATTCAAAATAGGACGGATTTCTCAGAAGAATATCTCGAGTAATAAGAAAATCTATTTTAGGCTTGATTCTAGGGATTCTAACGTAGATTTTAGTGTTCTATCTGTGTTGATTTTCTTTCCAATTATTCGTACAGAGTATAGGACAGTGGAATGGTCCTTCCCAAACGCGCGCGCGATCTCTTTGAGAGAGGCCCCGGTCAGCTCCCGGCATAGGTACATAGCCAGTTGGCGTGGCTGGGCGATCCTGCGAGCGTTGCTTCGCATGCTCAATGCGTCGACCTCGATGCCGAAGCTGGCCGCGACCTCGCGCTTGACCCTGTCGATGCTGGGTCGGTCCGTCGCACGCTGGCGTGCGTTACGCAGCACGCTCTCGGCAATCCCCATGGTGATATCGCCGTTGACGAACTGGGCGCGTGCGATCATCCGGTTCAGGACGCCTTCTAGCTCGCGGATGCTGGAGTGAACGCGAGAGGCTAGGTAGAAGCGCACCTGGTCTGGCAGGGCAACCCTTGCCTCGCTAGACTTGCTGTCCAAGATGGCCATCTTGGTCTCTAGGTCGGGTGCTTGGATATCAGCGACCTCGCCCCACAGGAATCGCGACTTGAGGCGATTGACGAGCCCCGGAACCGCCTCCGGTTTCGAATCGCTCGTCAGCACGATCTGCTTCCCGTTCTGATACAAGGCCTCGAACGTGTGGAAGAATTCATCTTGCATGGCTTGTTTATTGCCAAGAATCTGGATGTCGTCCACCAACAGCATGTCGGGGCTTCGAAAGCGGTCGTGGAATCTGGTAAAGTCGTTGAATCGCAACGATTTAACCATCTCGTTCATGAAGCCCTCGGCAGACGTGTAGACTATCTTCCGGCGCGAGTCCGCTGCGAGCGCGCAATTGGCAATGGCATGCAGCAGGTGGGTCTTGCCCATGCCCACTTGGGCATGCAGGTACAACGGGTTGAGTGTCCCGGATGGATTCACCGCAACACCTTCGCAAGCCGAGCGTGCGAACTCGTTGCACGATCCAGTCACGAACCGATCGAAGGTGTAGCTGGGGTTGAACTGCCGCTCGTCGGCATCTAGCGCCAAGGTGCCTTGAACCGGGCGGCTGAGATCGGGCCTGATGCCGATCGAGACCGATCGCAGGTTCTGGCCCTGCTTTGCGGAGATGGCGAGGATCTGGCCTGCACACTCTGCCTCGAGCCAGCGCCGCACGTCAGAGTTGGGTGCTTCGATGTGTAGCACCCGATCCTTGCCCACGTGGCTGAAGGTCACCGGCTCGACCCAGTTGCGGTAGCTCTCCGCGGTCATCGACTCACGGATCGTTGCTTGAATGAGGTTCCACGGGTTCATTGGGCGGTGGCCGCGCTCAAGCTGGGATGCTCGGGTCAAGTCTCCAAGACGGTCCGTCGCTGGGATCAGGTGAATTTGCCGCTATGGACGCGACAGGGCCGTCTTGAACCTTGTGAACTTCCAGAGTCTAGCACGGTGAATATGGCGATTTCTAAGAAATTTTCGATGAAAACGTAGTGTTACAGAATTGTTAAATCCAGAGATAATACATTTGTCGATTATCTAACATCTGACATTAAATTGTATTACTATCCGAAATGGCGCGTCTGTTGCAGGAAGAGGGAAACTGCTTTCGTGCCATCGCGTTGGGAGCCCGCTAGGGCCTTGCAGGCATTGGCGGAAGCTATTGGTTCAAGATGTGGAAGGCCTCGCCCTCGAGCACCTCGTTGAGCGAGCCTTGCCGGTAGCCGGCTAGGTCTAGGGTGACGTAGTGGTAGCCAATTTCGCGGAAGGCTTCGACCAGCGTTTCTGCCATGTCGAGACTCAGAGCCCTGGGCAGCTCGTCGCGGCCAATCTCGATGCGCGCCAGCGTGCCATGGTGTCGCACGCGGTAGACGCGGAACCCGAAGCGTGCCAGCGCCTCCTCGGCGAGTTCGACCTGCCGCAGGTTTTCTGGCGTCACTTCCGTTCCGTAGGGGATGCGCGAACTCAGACAGGCCGCGGCGGGACGGTTCCAGGTCGGAAGCCCGGCCCTGCGCGACAGCTCGCGAATCTCAGCCTTGGCTAGGCCGGCCTCCAGCAGGGGCGCTCGCACGGAGTGCTTGTGGGCCGCGCGGTGGCCGGGCCGGAAATCGCTCGTGTCGTCGACATTGACGCCATATGCGATCGTGCCGACTCCCAGTTCCGCGCCGATCTCGTTCATGCGGTTGAACAGCTCGTCTTTGCAGTGGAAGCAGCGATTGCTGTCGTTGCGGGTGTACTCCGGGTTTTCGAACTCGCCGGTCTTCACCATGCGGTGCCGTATGCCGAACTCCGACGCGAACGCAATGGCGTCCCGCTTGTGCGATTCCGGGATCGACGCCGAGTCCGCGGTCACCGCCAGCGCCTTCGTCCCCAGCACGTGAGTCGCCGCCCACGCCAGGTAGGCCGAGTCCGTGCCGCCGGAGTAGGCGACGAGCACGTCCCCCATATTCGCCAGCAGTCCGAACAGTCTCTCCTGCTTGCCTTCCAGAACAGGGTCCACGGGTGTACATTATACCCGCGCTCGCCGTGGTCGGCGGCGGATCGTCAGAGGTTGGAGAGCACTTCGGCCACGTGCCCGCGAACCTTGACTCGGTCGTAGACGGCCTCGATCTTGCCGTCGGTGCCGATTACGAACGTTGAGCGCACGATGCCCAGATACTTGTTGCCGAACAGAATTTTCGGGCGCCACGCGCCGTAGGATTCGGCGATTGCATGGTCGGGATCGCTCACTAGCCGGAACGGCAGGCAATGCCGGGTGCTGAACCGGTCGTGGGACTTGACGCTGTCCGGGCTCACGCCAATGACCACGCAGCCCTTGGCCGCTAGCTCCTCGTGCGCGTCGCGGAATGCGCAGGCCTCGAAGAGGCAGCCTGGCGTGCCGTCCTTTGGATAGAAGTAGAGCACGACCCGCTGGCCGCGCAGCTCCGAAAGCCGGATGCGGCCACCGCCATCAGTGTCTGCGGAGAAGTCGGGGGCCTGATCTCCGACGGCCAGCATTGGCAACGCCACTATAGCAGCGGGTTCGCCGCTGGCTATAATCTGGGCGCTGGTGCGAGAGAGCCATTGCCCTGGATTGCCGCCATCATCACTCTGTTCCTGCTCGGCGGGTGCGAGGTGCAGCCGCCAGCCCCCGCCAGCCCCGCGATAGCCGTCAGCCGCCAGGACGGCGGCTTTATGGTGCGCGAGGCGGGCCGCCCCGTGCTGTTCTATCAGCTCGCCCCCAAGTCGCTCGCTGGCAAGTACGAGCGTTCGAACTACATCCACCCCCTGTACGGGCTGGACGGTGAGATCCTTACCGAGGACTTCCCCCAGGACCACTACCACCATCGCGGAGTGTACTGGACGTGGCACCAAGTGTTGGTCGGCGATGTCCGCGCTGGCGATCCGTGGCTGGCGCAGCGTTTTTCTTGGCAGGTGCAGGATGCCGCCGCGCTTCCGTCCGGCAACGGCGTGCGCATCGTCCATCGCTGGTTCTCGCCCGATTTCGAGCAAGGTGCCGAGCCGATCTTGGAGGAGACCGCCGAGGTCTCCGTGGCGCCGGCGGAGTCGGACGCACAGCTGATTGACTTTGATATCCGGCTTGCCGCGCTGCAGGAAGGCGTGCGGCTGGGCGGCTCGGAAGATGACAAGGGCTACGGCGGGTTCTCGGTGCGCGTGAAGATGCTATCCGACTTGCGCTTCACCGCCGCCGCCGGCCCGGTCGAACCGGCCCGGCTGGCTCTGGATGCCGGCGACTGGGTCGACTTCTCGGGCGGATTCGGCTCGGAGCCGCTGCCGAGGAGCGGCGTGGCCGTGATCGTCCATCCCACGTCGGCGGGCTATCCGCAGAAGTGGGTGCTGCGGGCAGCGGCGACTCCCAGCATGCAGAATCCGGTCTGGCCAGGTCCCGCAGCAGTGCCCGTCCCGCTAGGGCAGGACATTCGGCTCAGGTACCGCCTGGTGGTTCACCGCGGAGATGCCGCCCAAGTCGATCTCGGCGCGCTGGCCAGGGCTTACGCAGCCACCCCTTGAAGCGGAATCTCTGCGACGGCTGGTCTCGGGGCGCGAGCAGCTCGCGGCCACGGGCTAGCAGTCGCTGCCATGACGAAGAAGCAGGCTTGCTGAGAGGCGGGACTGCGGTCCTAGCGGATGCCGTCTTCGGCGGTCCAAGCGAAGCGGCCCGCCACGATCGTTGCGACCGGCCCGCCGCGGAAGACGGTCCCTCCGAACGGCGAGTTCTTGCTCTTCGACAGCGTTGCCGCGGCGTCGTAGGTCCACTCGCGCTCGGTGGAAAACACGGTGATGTCGGCCGGCCCCCCGATGCGCAGCTCCCCACGGCCCAGGTTGAGGCAGGAGCTGGCAGAGTTCGTGAACAGCCGCACGAGGTGGACCAAGTCCACCTTGCCCGTGTGATACAGCGCCTTCAGCGCGAGTCCGAGCGACGTTTCCAGGCCGGTCACGCCGAACGGGCAGCGTTCGAACTCCTGCATCTTCGTGTGTCCGGTGTGCGGCGCGTGGTCCGTCGCGATGCAGTCGATCGTGCCGTCGACAAGCCCCTCGATAGCAGCGGTTACATCGCTGCCGGTTCGCAGCGGCGGCCTCATCTTGTAATTGGAGTCGTAACCCGGGATCTGCTCGTCCGTCAGCGCGAAATGGTGCGGGGTCACTTCCGACGTGACCGGCAGGCCCAGCTTCTTGGCGTGCCGCACCATCGCGATCGAACTCGCCGTGGAAATGTGCGCGACATGGATTCGTGCGCCGGTCTCGGCGGCCAGGATGATATCGCGCGCCACCATGACGTCCTCGGCGCTGGCCGGGATGCCTCCAAGGCCCAGGCGCATGCTCTGGATCCCCTCGTGGATGTCCCCTCCGGCACTCAGGTTGAGATCCTCGCAGTGATCGATCACCGTCATGCCGAAGGAAGCTGCGTATTTCATGGCCCGGCGCATCAGGCCCGAGTTCATGACCGGCAGTCCATCGTCACTGATCGCGACGGCGCCCTCGCCGCGCATGGCTCCAACGTCCGCCAGCCGCTCTCCCTTGCTGCCCTTCGAGATCGCCCCGATCGGATGCACGTGGACAGCGGCGGTGCGGCGCGCGCGCTCCACGATGAAGCTGGTCACCTGCGCGGAATCGTTCACGGGCTGCGTGTTGGGCATGCAGCACACGGCGGTGAATCCGCCCGCTGCCGCGGCGCGGGTGCCGCTCTCGATGGTTTCGGCGTGTTCGATGCCGGGCTCGCGCAAATGCACGTGGATGTCGACGAACCCGGGCGCGACGACAAGTCCGGAGGCATCGTAGACTTGCGCGCCCGTGCTCTCGATCGAAGGCTCGATCGCGGCGATCCGCTCGTCATCGAGCAGCACGTCGCGCTTGGCGTCAAGACCGCTGGCCGGGTCCACGACGTGGCCGTTCTTTAGCAGCATGCGCATGCGATTTTCCGTCCTAGTCGAGGCAGACCCATTCCAAGACCGCCATCCGGATGGCTACGCCGTTCTCGACCTGGCTCAGGATCATCGAGCGCTGGGAGTCTGCGACCTCGCTGGAGATCTCGCGCCCGCGGTTGATCGGGCCCGGGTGCAGCACGATCGCGTCCGGCTTTGCCAGCGCCATGTGTTCGAGCGTCAGGCCGTAGTAGCGGAAGTACTCGCTCTTGGGGAAGACCTCGACGTTCTGGCGTTCGAGCTGCACGCGCAGCATCATGATCACGTCCGCGTCTCGGACAGCTTCGCGCATGTCGAAGGTCAGCCCAATGCCGGGGGCTAGCAGGGGCAGGTTTTTCGATACTGTCGTGGCAGGTCCGCAGGCGATGATGTCAGCGCCGAACTTCGATAGCAAGTGAAGGTTCGAGCGCGCCACCCGCGAGTGCGAAATATCGCCGATGATGGCCACCCGGAGGCCTTCCAGCGTTCCCTTCACTTCGAGGATGGTCAGGGCGTCGAGCAGGGCTTGCGTCGGGTGCTCGTGGCGTCCGTCGCCCGCGTTGATCATCGGAATCGACAGGAAGCGCGACAGGAAGTGCGGCGCGCCCGAGGCAGCGTGCCGCATCACGATGATGTCGGGGTTCATCGCAGCCAGAGTGTTCAGCGTGTCGACCAGCGACTCTCCCTTGGAAAGGCTGGTCCCGAGCGCTTGGATGCCGATCGTGTCTGCGCCAAGGCGCTTGGCAGCGATCTCGAAGCTCGTGCGCGTGCGGGTCGAGGGCTCGAAGAACAGGTTGACGATCGAGCGCCCGGCTAGGGTGGCGAGCTTCTTGTTGGGAGGGACTGCCTTGTAATGGCGGCCGCGCTCGAGCAGTCGCTCGATCTCGGGGCGGGGCACGCCCTCGATTCCCAGCAGGCTGCGGGGATTCGGCCCTTCGGAATGCAATCGACCCTCAAGCCCTGGACTTCCTATGATAGCGAGATCAGTTTGTGCCCCCCGGCCCGGCCCCGCTCGACAACGGATCCGGATAGATCAGTTCGGCTGCGATCGCGTCCACCAGATAGCGGGTAGAGGACTGGGCGATTCCGAAATTGTTGGCGAATATGGCGAACGCGAGTGTCCGCCCGCCATGGCTCGACACGTACCCGGACAGCGCCAGCACGTGAGACATCGAGCCCGTCTTGGCGCGGATGCGCCCTCTGGCGGGGGTGCGTCCGAATCTCCAGTCGAGCGTGCCGTCAAGCCCCGCGACTGGCAGGCTGTGCAGGTATGCGTCCCGATCTTCCGACCGCCACATGTGCTCCAGCAGGCGCACCGTGCCTCTGGGCGAGAGCAGGTCGTGGCGCGAGAGGCCGGAACCGTCACGCAGGACGAATTCGTTGGTGCGCAGCCCGGCTTCGGCTAGGAAGCGTCGCAGGCTCTGGATCGCCGCCTCCTGCGTGGCAATGCCGGATTCGTGCAGGGCCACTTCGCGCAGCAGCATTTCCGCGTGCAGATTCTCGCTGTCCTTGTTGACAACGCGGATGAGCTCGCTCAGCGGGTGCGACGTCAGCTCGGCGAGTGTCTTTTCGCGTTTCGACGCAGACGCACCCGGCCCCGAGCGCAGGCTTGCCAGCCGGTCGGGCAGCAGGTGGTGGGCCACGGCACGGCCTTGCACCTCGACACCGAGGTCGACCAGCGCTTGCTTGAGGGCGACTGCCGCGTACAGAGCCGGGTCGTCGGCCGCAAGTTCGAAGATTCTCCCGCCCGACCTGCTGGGGATCTGGCCCGCCAGAACGACCTGGCCGGGCGCCTCTCCCCGCCGGACCTGCAAGCTGCGCGCCACGGTCCGACCGCTCGCGGTCAGCGTGCGGTTGCTGAGCGAGTAGTACGGAAGCGTCGGGACGACGGCAACGCGGGCCGGCCCCCCCACCGCTCCGGGGGTGACGCGCAACGAGATCAGGTTGTCGTTGAACACCAGCGCGCTGGTCGGGCTGCCGTAGCCCTGCAGCGTGTCCGCGTACGACCAGCCCCTCGGGTACGGCTGCCAGACGTAGCGGGAATCGTCGCCCACCACGTTGCCCGCGACGCTCTCGATTCCCGCGTTCTTGACCGCCTGGGCCAGCTGCCGCAGCGGGCCCAGGCGGTCTTGGGCGAAGTCCTCGCTCTTGCGATAGGGCAGCTCGCGGGAGGACAGGTTCGTGTCGCCGCCGCCGATCAGGCGCAGGTCGCCGTCCAGCTGGCCGCTCTCGCTGATGCTGCCCTCGCCCACCACGCTGGTGGTGAAGGCATAGTCGCGTCCAAGCCTGCGCAGGGCCATCGCGGTGGAGAACAGCTTGACGTTCGAAGCTGGAACGAAGAGCCGGTCTTCTCCGTGCTGGTAGAGCGTCTCCCCGGTGTCGAGATCGACAACGCAGACGCCCCAGTGGGTGCGCTGGGCGGCAGGTCGCCCGAGCAGGTCGCCGATCCTCTGAGAGAGGTTCGGTTTCTCGGCTGTCTGGGCGTGAGCAAGGCTCGCCGCGAGCAGCAATAGCGAAGCAGCCAGCCGGACCATATGAGCGTGTCAGGCCAGCAGGCGAGCGGCGTGCAAGGCGTAGTAGGTCAGTATGAAGTCTGCGCCGGCGCGCTTGATGCACGTCAAGCTCTCGAGCACTGCCCGGTCCGTGTCCAGCCAGCCGTTGGCCGTCGCGGCTTGCAGCATCGCGTATTCGCCGCTGACCTGGTAGGCCCCGGTCGGCAGGCCGAACTCCTGCTTGGCTTCCCAGAGCACGTCGAGATAGGGCAGCGCGGGCTTGATCAGGATCATGTCCGCGCCCTCGTCGATGTCGGCCCGGATCTCGCGCATCGCCTCGCGGTGGTTGGCCGGGTCCATTTGATAGCCCTTGCGGTCGCCGAACTGCGGAGCCGATTGCGCCGCGTCGCGAAACGGCCCGTAGAAGGAAGACGCGTACTTGGCTGCGTACGACAGAATCGGCACGCTTTCGAAGCCCGCTTCGTCGAGCGCCTCCCGGATCGCGCCGACGCGACCGTCCATCATGTCCGAGGGAGCGACGATATCAGCCCCGGCCCGCGCTTGGGAGACAGCTGTCCGGCTCAGCAGGGCGAGGCTCTTGTCGTTATGCACGTCGCCATCTTCGATGACGCCGCAGTGGCCGTGGTCGGTGTACTCGCACAGGCACGTGTCCGCAATCACGAGCAGTTGCGGTACCTCCCGTTTAAGCGCGCGGATCGCCTCTTGGACGATTCCGTTCTCGTCGTATCCGCCGCTGCCGAGAGGATCCTTGCTCGGCGGGATCCCGAACAGGATCGCCGCTGGCACGCCCAGCGCCGCCGCGCCGTGGCATTCTTCCACCAACAGGTCTACCGAGAGATTGCATACGCCCGGCATCGAGTCGATCGGCACCCGCACGCCCTCGCCGGGGCATACGAACAACGGGTAGACGAAGTCTGTCGGGCTCAGCCGGGTCTCGCGCACCAGCGCGCGCAGCGGGGCGCTGCCGCGGAGGCGTCGGTAGCGGTGGACAGGAAAGGCCAAGACTCCATTCTATAGCCCTTCCGAGAGTCCGAAACAGGGCCTTATCTGCTATGCTCTACAAAGGGTTTTTGCTCCCGAGCGGCCGCGCTTCGGCGCGCTGCCGGAGGCCAGCGAGCATATGTCTGGGCATTCCAAGTGGTCGACTATCAAGCACAAGAAGGCCGCCACGGATGCGAAGCGCGGCAAGATATTCACGCGCCTGATCCGGGAGATCCAAGTCGCGGCTCGCGAGGGCGGGGCCGACGAAGACTCCAACCCGCGCCTGCGTACCGCGGTTGCCGCCGCCAAGGCGCAGTCGATGCCAAGCGACAACATCAAGCGCGCCGTCATGCGCGGGAGCGGGCAGCTGGAGGGCGAGACTTATTCGGAAGTGACCTTTGAGGGCTACGCTCCCGCGGGCGTGGCGGTCATGGTGGAGACGCTCACCGACAACCGCAACCGCACGGTGGCCGAACTGCGGCACATTTTCTCGAAGAACGGCGGCAACTTGGGCGAGAACGGCTGCGTGTCGTGGATATTCCACAAGCGTAGTGTGATCGCGGTTTCCAAGGATGACGCCAGCGAGGACGACCTGATGGACGTGGTGTTGATGGCCGGCGCCGAAGACATGCGGGACGAGGGCGAGCACTGGGCGGTGGATTCGGCGCCGGAGGATCACAACACGGTGCTGGAGGCCATTCGGGCCGCCGGCATCGCCCCGCTTTCGGCGGACGTCTCTCGGGTACCCGAGAACACGGTCAGGGTCGAGGGCAAGCAGGCGGGCAGCGTGATCCGCATGATCGAGAAGTTGGAAGAGCAAGACGATGTCCAGAACGTCTTCTCGAACTTCGACATCGACGAAAGGGAGCTCGAGGCTCTTTCCGCCTGAGCGGCGCCCGCCGTGCTGATACTTGGAGTAGACTGCGGGTCGCGAGTGACGGGCTACGGCCTGATCGAGAGCGTTGGCCGGGAGACTCAAGCCGTGGACTACGGCACCATCCGGCTGCCCGAGCGGCTGGAGTTGACCGAGCGGCTGTGCAGGGTAGCGGGCGGGTTGAGGCAGGTCTTGGACCGCTTCTCGCCAGACGAGGCGGCCGTTGAGGATGTGTTCGCGCAGAAGAACGTACGCAGCGCGCTGGTCTTGGCCCACGTTCGAGGTGCCGCGATGCTGAGCCTTGCCGAAGCGGGCGTGCCAATCGCAAGCTACTCGCCGACCACGGTCAAGAACAGCGTGGTAGGCCACGGGAGCGCAGATAAAGAGCAAGTTCGGCGAATGGTGAGCGTATTGCTGGGGGTGCGCGAAACGATTGATCCTCTGGACGTGTCAGACGCCCTTGCCGTGGCGCTTTGCCACGCCAACCGGCGCGGTGCCGCCGGGATGGGGGCGTGAGTCGGTGCTGGGCCGGGCCTCGGCGGTTGGGTTGCTGGCGGTGTGCTCCGCCGGCGCACAGGACGCGATCTACTTCGAGCGCGTGTTTCCGGGTTCCATTCCGGACCGCTTCGAAGTCAGGCTGACGGTCGAGGGTGTCGCCACCTATTCCGAAGACGGCGAAGACAGCGTCGATTACGAGGTCGGGCGGCAAGAAGCGGCTCTCGTGTTCGACTGGGCCGCTGACTTGGGTTACTTCTCCCGGTCGGTGGCCAGCAAGCGCAAGGTTGCATCGACCGGGCGCAAGCTGTTGCGATACGAAGCCGGCGGCCAACTGCGCGGGGAAACGGTCTTCGACTACACGGAAGAGCCCGCCGCGCGCGAGTTGGCATCGTGGTTCGTGCGGCTGGCCGAGACACAGCAGCACTTGCAAACTCTAGAACGGCTCTACCGCTTCGACCGTCTGGGCGTCGACCAAGCCTTGGTAAGCCTGCAATCGGCATTCGAGCGTGATCGCATCGTGGCGCCCAGGCTGCTAGAGCCGATCTTGAACAAGATCGCCGAACAAGACCGAATCGTGCACGTCGCGCGAGCGCGCGCCAGAGGGATGCTGGAACGCATCCATGCCAGCCCCTTTAAGTGATTCTATAGTACTGATAACAAATGACTTAAATAGATTACCCGGCCTCTCCCACGATTCTGTCATAGATCGCCTCCAGCTCGGACGGAGAGGAATAGGCGATCTCGATCCGGCCCTTGCGGCCCCGGCCCCGGAGTCGCACCGGCGCTTGCAGGACCCGTTCCAAGTTCTCGATCGCCGCGGCGATGTTCGGGTCCAGCGCTTGCGGCCGCCGCCTCTTGGCGTCGCTGCGCTTGCGCCGCACGTATTCCTCGACAGAGCGAACCGACATCTCGGTCTCGACAGCGCGGTTGGCCACGCTCTCGATCTCCTCGTCGCTGTCCAATGCGAGCAAGGCGCGCGCATGGCCCATCTGGAGCTTGCCGTCGCGCACCAGGCGGATGACGGCCAGCGGGAGCTTCAGCAGGCGCAGGTGGTTGGTGACAGAGGTGCGGCTCATGCCCGTGCGCTCGGCGAGCTGGTCTTGGACGATCTCCAATTCCTTGAGCATCTGCTCCAATGCGAGGGCGATTTCTATCGGGTTGAGGTCCTCCCGCTGGATGTTCTCGACCAACGTGGCTTCGAGCAAGCGATCCGCCTCGATTTCTCGGACGATCGAAGGAACCGTCGTCAGGCCCGCGAGCCGAGCGGCCTTGAGGCGGCGCTCGCCCACGATCAGCGTGTAGCGGCTCCCGGCGGGCCGCACCAGCAGCGGCTGCAGGACGCCGTCGGCGCGGATCGACTCGGCCAGCCCGCGCAAGGCATCCTCGTCGAAGTTCGAGCGCGGCTGGACGGGGTTCGGGTCAATCAGGCCGACCGGGATCTGGGCCACGGCTTGGCCTGACGGGGCCCGCGGGGCCGCCGCGGTCGGAAGGATCGCGGACAAGCCCCTGCCGAGGGCAGGCCTCTTCTTCGCGCTGGGGGGATGGTCGGTCATGAGTGTCATGGGAGCCTCGTTAGCCATTCAGCGCCTTGCGTTTGGCGCGGTCTAGGATTTCGCGCGCAAGGGCCAGGTAGGCTGCCGCGCCCTTGGAGCGCATGTCGTACTGCAGCGCAGGCATGCCGTGGCTCGGAGCTTCGGCTAGCCGCACGTTGCGGGGGATCACAGTCTCGAGCAGCTGCGGCCCGAAGTGCGCCCGCAGCTCTTCCGCAACCTGGCGCGTGAGCGAGGTCCGGCCATCGTACATGGTGAGGACCACCCCCTCGATGGCCAGTTCGGGATTGAGTTCGGCGCGGACCGATTCCATCGTCTGCAGGAGCGAGGAAATGCCCTCGAGCGCGAAATACTCGCAGTGCATCGGGATCAGCACCGAATCCGCCGCCACCAGTGCGTTCAGGGTGAGCAGATCCAGCGCGGGCGGGCAGTCCAGAAGCACGAAGTCGTACTCGGCGCCGAAGTCGTCCCGCAGGCGCCTCAGGCGCGAGGCCGGATCGGGGACAGTCGCGAGTTCGACGTTGGCTCCGGCAAGGTGGGGGCTGGCCGGAAGCACGTCCAAGCCGGCGAAGCCAGTCTTGCAGACCGCGGCCCGCGGCGCGCTATCGCCGACGATCGCGTCGTACAGCGTGGGCTGTTCCGGCGTCGGCGCGACGCCGAGCCCGCTCGACGAATTGCCCTGCGGGTCACTGTCGATCAGAAGCAGCCGACAGTCAGCGGCGGCAAGCGAGGCCGCCAGGTTGATGGCTGTCGTGGTCTTGCCGACGCCACCCTTTTGGTTGGCGATTGCTATCCAGGCAGACACTCGCCGTCGAGAGACTCTAGCCTAGCAAATCGCAGGCGGCGAGCCGGCCCAATGTTTCACGTGAAACACTCCGGGGGCGTTTCGATCGTTTCACGTGAAACACCGGACCGGAGGCCTTCGTCCCCGGCGCCCGCTCGCGGCCCGGCCGCGGCTAGCTCTCCGCTGTCCAGAGTCGCCGCTTGTCGCTCCAAGGCATGCGCCGGTCCAGCCACGGGCCGAACGGCCCCTCGGGCGGGCGGTCCGTGCCCAGCACGGCTACGGAAGCGGCGCGCCCGGCCAGGGCGGGCAGGACGGTCGCCGGGGCGACCGCCCGGATCAAGGCCCACTCCGCTTGCCCGCTCCAATCCTCGATCCGGCAGGCGCAGACGCTGACATTGGCGTGCGTGCGGGCCGCCATGCGCAAGAAGCTGGCCTTCTTGCGCTTGGAATCGACCAAGGTGACGGCCGTTTGTGGGCGCAAGACCGCAAACGGCATTCCGGGAAACCCGCCGCCCGAGCCGACGTCGACGGCAGAGGACATGGCGGGCAGCTCGCGGTGCAGGAACGCCGCTTCCCCGAAGTGCCGCCGGGCCGCCTCGCGGGGACCCCTCACCGCTGTGAGGTTGATGCGCCGGTTCCACTTCTGCAGCAGCTCGAAGTGCTCGCAGAGGCCGGCCAGTTGCGCCGCGTCAGGCGAGATTCCAAGTTCCGCGAGCACCTCGTCGAGGGATTCCTCGAACGTCATGCGCCCAGGTGCATGTCGAGGATTGAAATCGCGGCAGGTGTCACGCCCGGAATGCGGCCCGCCTGTCCTAGGGTTCTCGGACGGACCCGCTCCATCTTCTCGACCACCTCGTTTGACAGGCCCGGCAGCCCGCGGTACTGGAACTGTTCGGGAATCCCGCGGGCCTCGGCCTTCTCCAGGCGGGCGATTTGCCGCCGCTGCTGCTCCAGGTAGCCCACGTACTTGAACTCGGTCTCGATCGCCTTCCAGTCGGCCCGGCGCAGGGACGCTCCCAGCTTCCCCGGGAACGCTCCGCGCAGGTCGTCAATGCCGACCTCCGGCCGCCGCAGCAGCTGGCCGAGGCTGACGCGAGTGCCCGGTTGGCCGATCGTCTCGTAGAGCGAGCTCGAGAGGCTCGGCTTGTGCTCGCTCAGGAAGCGCGCGACGGAATCGCGGGCCGCGCAGGTGGATTGATACCTGCTCCAGTGCTCGTCGCTGATCGTCCCGGCCGCGCGAGCCAGGGGCGTCAGCCTGCGATCGGCGTTGTCGATGCGCAGGTGAAGCCGGAATTCGGCCCTCGAGGTGAACATTCGGTAGGGTTCGTCGGTCCCCTTGGTGACCAGGTCGTCGATCAGGATGCCGATGTAGGCGTCCGTGCGGGCGAGCACCAGCGGCTCGCGCCCGCTCACGGCGCGGGCGGCATTGATGCCGGCCAGCAAGCCTTGGCAGGCAGCCTCCTCGTACCCCGTCGTGCCATTGATCTGGCCGGCCAGGTACAGGCCCCGGATCCGCTTGGTCTCCAAGCTGGCGCGCAGCTCGGTGGCGTCCACCGAGTCGTACTCGATCGCGTAGCCGGGCCGAATCATCTCCGCCCGCTCCAAGCCCGGCACCGACGCCACCATCTGCTCTTGGACGTCGATCGGCATGCTGGTGGACATTCCGTTGACGTAGACCTCGTTCGTGTCGAGGCCTTCCGGCTCGAGGAAGATCTGATGTCGCCGTCGATCCGGGAACTTGACGATCTTGTCCTCGATCGAGGGACAGTAGCGCGGCCCCACGCCCTCTATCTGACCGCTGTAGAGCGGCGAGCGGCGCAAGCTGTCTTGCAGGACTTGGTGGGTGCGCTCATTGGTATAGGCGATGTGGCACTGGATCTGCTCGCGCTCGATCGACTCCGTGCGGAACGAGAACGGAGTTGGCACGGCATCGCCCGGCTGGGCTTCGAAGGCATCCCAGTCAATCGTCCGGCCATCTAGCCGAGGGGGCGTTCCAGTCTTCAGACGGCAGCATCTAAACCCCTGATTACGCAGGACTTCTCCCAGCATCACGGATGCTGGTTCGCCGCTTCTTCCGGCCGGATAGGTGCATTCGCCGATATGCACCAAACCATTGAGGAAGGTGCCGGTCGTGATGATCACGGCACCGGCCTCGATCGAGCGGCCATCCCGCAGCTCGACTCCGCGAATCCGCCCGCTCCCGGCCAGCAGGCCGATTACCTCGGCCTGCTTGATGTCGAGATTGGGCTCGTTCTCGAGCAGCCGCCGCATGTGGACGCGGTAGAGCTTCTTGTCGCACTGCGCTCGCGGCGACCAAACCGCGGGCCCGCGGCTGGTGTTGAGCAGTCGGAACTGGATGCCGACCTCGTCGGTGACCCGCCCCATCACGCCGCCCAGTGCGTCGATCTCGCGCACCAGGTGGCCCTTGGCGATCCCGCCCACGGCGGGGTTGCAGGACATCTGCGCGATCAGGTCAAGATTCAGCGTGACCAGCGCCACCCGCGCGCCGATCCGGGCGGCTGCCACGGACGCCTCGCAGCCCGCGTGACCGGCCCCGATCACGATCACGTCGTAGCGATCCGTACCTGTCAGACCCCGCGGCACGCCACCGCCCCTCGTCTTGTTATTCTAGGCCCTTGCGTCCGGGTCGCGGGCCGGGCGGCGTGGAGTCCCCGATGAAGATCCTTGTTGTTGGCGGCGGCGGCCGCGAGCACGCCATGGCTTGGCGCGCCTCCCAAGATCCCGGCGTGGAGCGCGTTCATGGCGTTCCCGGCAACGCAGGGATGGCTGCAGATATTAGTTGCGTATCCGGCAATATACTGGACCCGAAAGAGATAGCCACGCTAGCCGAGTATCTCGGATCCGACTGCACGGTAGTCGGCCCGGAAGCGCCGCTAGTCGCGGGCATGGTGGACGAGTTCGACAGCCGGGGCCTGGGTATCGTCGGTCCGACGCGGGCAGCGGCGCAGTTGGAGGGCAGCAAGGCGTTTGCCAAGGACTTTCTCGTCGAATGCGGCCTGCCAACGGCAAACTCCGCTCTGCTCGAAGACGTGCGCGAGGTGGACGGCGCTGTCGGACAATTCGGCTATCCGGTCGCGTTGAAGGCTGACGGGCTGGCAGCCGGCAAGGGCGTCATCATCGTCGAGGACGAGGCGCAGGCCCGTGCCACCGCGCGCGAAATGCTCGCCGGAAACGTCGTCGGCGAAGCCGGAAGGCGCGTCTTGGTCGAACAGTTTCTAACCGGTGAAGAGGTTAGCTTCATGGTTCTCAGCGATGGCAACGCATTCTGCGCGCTGCCCGCGACACAGGACCACAAACGCGCCCTGGAGGGAGACCGGGGCCCCAATACCGGCGGCATGGGCGCGTACTGCGACGACTCGATCATCACTGGCGCGATGCGGGATCGCATCGTGGACACTATCGTCGAGCCGGCCCTGGCAGGCATGCGCCGGCGCGGCACGCCGTTCAAGGGCTTCCTCTACTGCGGCCTGATGCTGACCGAGGACGGTCCGCAAGTGCTGGAGTTTAACGTCCGCTTGGGCGATCCGGAGACACAGCCGCTGCTGTACCGCTTGGAAGGCGGCTTCGCGGAACTGCTGGCGAGCGCCTCCAGGGGCGCTCTGGACCCGTCGCTCGTGCGGACGGGCGCGAGCCCGACGGCTTGCGTCGTGATGGCCTCGGAGGGATATCCGGGCAGCTATCCCAAGGGTCGTCCCATCACAGGCCTGGCCGCCGCCGAGCAGCTGGGCGCGAAGGTATTTCATGCCGGCACCGCCCTAGCCGGAGGCGCACCGGCGACCTCCGGCGGGCGGGTGCTGGGCGTGACGGCCCAAGGGGAGAGCCTCGAAGCGGCGCTGTCCCAAACGTACGAGGCCGTGGGGGCGATCCACTTCGAAGGAGCCCATTATCGCCGCGACATAGGCCGACGGGGGTTGGAGCGAGTCGCGGCCCGGAACTAGGAGCGGAAGGCACCATGCGCATCGGATTGGTCGGTACGGGGGCGATCTCCCACAAGCACGCCGAGAGCTATAGCGCGATCGGCTACGACTTGGTGGCCTGCTCGAACCGGGGCAGGCAGAAGGGCGAGCAGTTCGCGTCGCAGTACGGCTGCGCTTTCGTGCCGGATTACTCCGGTCTCTGCGCCCGCGACGACATTGACATCGTCGATGTCTGCACGTTCCCGGATTCGCACGTTGAGATCTGCCGCAGCGCAGCGGCGAGCGGCAAGCATGTCTTGCTTCAGAAGCCCATGGCGCTCACCTTGGACGACTGCCGCACGATGATCGGGCTGTGCGCCGATGCCGACGTGCGGCTCGGGGTGATCAGCCAGCACCGCTTCGACGAGAGCTCGATCTTCCTCAAGCGCGCCATCGCGGATGGGCGGCTCGGGCGCATCCTGCAGGTTGACGGCTACGTCAAGTGGCATCGGCCGCAGAGCTACTACGACCGGCCCGGCAAGGGCACCTGGGCGGTGGAAGGGGGCGGCGCCTTGATCAACCAGGGAATTCACACAGCGGATGTGATGCAGTACTTGGGCGGGCCCGTCAAACGCGCCTTCGCGCACTGGCAGCTTGGCGCCACGCATGCGATGGAGGCCGAGGACCTGGTCAACGCCGTGCTGGTCTACGAAAGCGGCGCCGGCGGGGTGCTCCAGGCGGCGACCGCGGCGTTGCCGGGCTATCCAGAGCGGATCGAGATCCACGGCTCGAAGGGGACCGCGATCATTACCGGCGACCAGCTCACCGCGTGGGATGTCGATGGCGATAGCGGGGATGACGCGCCTCTGGCCAGCGGTGTCGATTCCGGCGCGGCCGATCCGATGGCGATTTCAATCGCGAACCTTCAGCGGCAGTTCCAAGATTTCGGGCGTGCCGTGCGCGAGGGTGGCGCGCCGCTCGTCGATGGCGCCGAGGGCCTCTCGGCGCTGCGCTTCGTGCTCGGCGTGTACGAGTCGGCCCGCACCGGTGCCCCGGTGGAATTGGTCTAGCGCGGGCCGCTCGGCAAGGCCCGTAACCTATAATCGGGGGGGAGGCGGCTAGCCAGTCGGCTTGCCGGAGGAGCCGCCCGGCGCGCTGCTCCGGGCTGCCCGCCGCCTGGTCGGGTACCAATGCGCCTCAGCGTTATCGAGAAGATCGAAGACGAGATCCGCACGATCGAGGCGGAACTTCTCGACAGGCTGCCCAAGGAAATCCAGAAAGCCCGCGAACACGGCGACCTCAGCGAGAACGCCGAATACGCATCCGCGAAAGAGCGCCAGCGCCTGCTCAACGCGCGCTTGGCACAGCTGGTCCAGCGCTTGGCCAGCCTGCGGCTGATCGACGTGTCGAAGATCCCCAAGGATGCCGTGGGCTTGGGCTCTACGGTCGTCCTTTATGACGTCGATGAAGACCGGGAGATCACGTACGAACTGGTGACTTCGGAGGAGTCCGACGTCGCGGCGGGCAAGATCTCAACATCCTCACCCATCGGCCGGTCCCTCATCGGCAAGCGCGAGGGGGACAGCGCCACGGCGCACACTCCGCGGGGCAGCAAGGAGTTCGAGGTGATCAGCATGCAGACCATCTTCAGCAAGGGTGGCGGCGAGTGGGGCTAGGCATGTCGTTCACGGGTACCATTGGCAGCGGTTTTGGCAAGGTGCTCTCCGCCTTGGTGCGCCTGCTGACGCTCAGCGGCATACATCCGAACGTGCTGACCCTGATCGGCTTGGTCGTCAACGGCGCCGCCGCTTGGATCCTCGCCCGCGGCGAGTTCCTGTATGGCGGCCTGATCATCCTGTCGGCAGCGGTCTTCGATCTGACGGACGGCGCGGTCGCGCGCAGCGCGAACAAGGTCACGCGCTTCGGCGCGTTCTTGGATTCGGTCATGGACCGTTATTCCGACCTGATCCTGCTGACGGGACTGCTCGTCCACTATGCCCGCATCGAGCGTTTCAGCTACATCGTCCTGACGGCGGTCGTGATGACCGGAACAGTGCTGGTGAGCTACAGCCGGGCGAGGTCAGAAAACTTGATTCCGAATTGCAAGGTCGGATTCATGGAACGGCCCGAGCGGATCGTGCTCCTCATCATCGGCGCCCTGTTCGACCGCATGGCGCCCGTGCTGTGGGTGATGGCGGTGCTTTCCAACCTGACGGTAGTCCATCGCATCGTGCATACCTGGAAGGAGAGCCGCAAGCTGGCGGAGGTCAAGGCCTCGGATTCTGTCGCGGCCGCCGAGACGGGCAAGTCGGGCCAGGCGGAGCTGCAAGAGGGCTATCGCTCGGTCTAGCTGGCCGACGCGCGACTATCCGGCCTGCAGGTGCCGGTTCAGGCAGAACGCCGCGCTGATCAAGCCCAGGTGCGTGAACGCCTGGGGGAAGTTGCCCAGCGCCTGGCCGCTGGAGCCAATCTGCTCGGCGTAGAGACCGAGCGGGTTGGCGTAGGTCAGCATCTTTTCGAAGATCAGGCGCGCCTCGTCTACGCGGCCCGCTCGGGTGAGCGATTCCACCAGCCAGAACGTGCACACGCTGAAGGTGCCCTCGGTGCCCTCCAGGCCGTCGCCGGCCCCCTTGCCGATCTCGTAGCGATAGACCAGCGAGTCGGAGACCAGTTCATCCATCGTGCGGTCCAGAGTGGACAGCATGCGGGGATCGGTGGGCGACACGAAGCGCACCAAGGGCATCAGCAAGTTGCTGGCGTCCAGCGCATCCGCGCCATAGTACTGCACGAACGCCTGCCGCTCGCGGCTCCACCCGTAGCGCATGATCGACTCGTAGATGCGGTCCCTGGCGCTGCGTAGCCACTCCCGGTTGTTGGGCAAGCCGCGCTTGAGCGCGAGCCGCAGCCCCCTGTCGAGCGCAACCCAGCATTGCATCTTCGAGTAGACGAACTGCTGCTGGCCGCCGCGCACCTCCCAGATGCCGTCGTCCGGAGTCTCCCAGTGGCGGGCGACCCAGCGGAGCATCATGCGGATCTTGACCCACAGGTCGTAGGAGACTTGCGTGACGTACTTGTCGTACAGGTAAACCGAATCGAGCAGTTCGCCGTAGATGTCCAGCTGCAGTTGCTGGACAGCGGCGTTGCCGATCCGGACAGGCCCCGAGCCGCGATAGCCCTCCAGGTGCGGCAGCTCGATTTCGGGAATCTCCGGGCTGCCGTCGATGCAGTACATGATCTGCAGCGGGCCGGTCGGCGCGTCGTGCTCCCGGACGCGCGCCTCCAGCCAGCCCATGAAGTTCGCGGCCTCTTCCGTATAGCCCAGGCGCAGGAAGGCGTAGATCGTGAAGGCGGCGTCACGAATCCAGGTGTACCGGTAGTCCCAGTTGCGCTCGCCGCCGACTTCCTCGGGCAGGCTGCAGGTCGCCGCGGCCACGATCGCGCCCGTCGGCTCGAATGTCAGCAGCTTGAGAGCGAGTGCGCTGCGTTCGACCATTTCGCGCCAGCGGCCCTCGTAGCGGCCCTTGTTGAGCCACGTCCGCCAGTACTCGGTGGTGCGTTCCAGGGCTGCCTGCCCGTCCGCCGGCGCCTGGATCAGCCGCCTGCCCTCCCCGGCTCCGCCCTGGCGGAACACGAACACGACCTGCTCCCCGGGCTCGAGCACGAACTCGGCCTGCACCCCCGTGGCCGTCTGCTGCAGCGGAATCGGGCTCAAGAGCGCGAAATCAGCCCCCGCCGCGCTGAACACCGCCCCTTCCGGCACGATCTCAGTGCGGTGCTTCGCCCGGGCGTAGTCGTAAGCGGGGTCGCAATGGAGCCGACACGGGAGCATGCCGCGCACGGAGTGGACGATCCGGACGATTTCGTGGTGCTGGTTGTCGCCGCGTTCGCTGATCGGCATGAAGTCGATCACCTCGCCCACCCCCTCCTGGCTCAGGAAGCGCGTGATCAGAATGTTCGTCTCGGGCAGGTAGAGCTGTCGGTGCGAGCTGTCGCGCTCGACGGCGATCTTGAAAGATCCGCCCTTCTTGTCGTCGAGGATGGCCCCGAACACGCTCGGGGAATCGAAATGCGGCAGGCAGCACCAATCGATCGCCCCGTCGTTAGCCACCAGCGCCACCGAGCGCAGGTTGCCAATGACTCCGTAGGATTCAATCGGCTTGTAGGGCATGGGCTTCCCCGGCTCGACGCAGGGTATCGCAGTCTACCCGCCGCCCGCGCCAACTGTCAATCCAGTTGGCCTGCATCGCCGACGAAGCGCAAGCTGCCCTTGCAACGGCCTCGTTAGCCCTGTGCTAGACTCCGAATTTCGGGAGCGCGCAGATCCTGCCAGCTCCGCCCTTGCGGGCTTTCGGACCGATGTTGCTGACGCTTGAGAACCGCCTGCAGGCGGCACTGTCGGCACATATCTCGGATCGCTACGCCGCGCAGGTCGAGGTGGTGACCGAGCTGCCTCGCCAGCCCGAGCACGGAGACCTCGCCACCCCGGTCTGTTTCAGCCTTGCCAAGGTCTTGCGCAAGGCACCGCGCCAGATCGCTGCCGAGCTGGTCGCCGAAGTCCCGCCAATCGAAGGCATCCGCTCGCTCGAGGCGGCGGGTGCCGGCTACGTCAACGCCCGCTTTGACCGGGCCGCCTATGCCTCCGCCGTGCTGTCGGGGCCCGAGGCCGTCGCGGCACGAACGGCCAAGGTGATCGTCGAGCACACGAACATCAACCCCAACAAGGCGGCGCACATCGGCCATCTTCGCAACGCCGTGCTCGGCGACACCTTGGTGCGCTTGCTGCGCTCGCTCGGCCGGACTGTCGAGGTGCAGAACTACATCGACAACACCGGCGTGCAGGTGGCGGACGTGGTGGCCGCCTTTCACTACCTTCGAAACCAAGGCGCGGATGCAGTGCGCGGCCTGGCGGCCGATCCCGGCATCCGCTTTGACCATCTGTGCTGGGACCTGTACGCCGAGATCTCGCGGCTGTTCGCGGCCAAGGACCAGCAGGCCATCGCTTGGCGCGCAGAGACCCTGCATGCATTGGAATCCGGCGACGGCGAGATCGCCGAACTCGGGGCGGTGGTCGCGGATGCGATCACGGCCTGCCACTTGGCCACGATGAGGCGCATTGGCGTCGCGTACGACGTCCTGCCGCGCGAGAGCGAGATTCTCAAGCTGCGATTTTGGTCGGCAGCCTTCGAACTGCTCAAGCAGCGGGACGCGATCTACTTCGAGAACGCCGGCAAGAACGCCGGCTGCTGGGTGATGCCCGCCACGGCGTTCCGCGGATCCCCCGACGCCTCGCAGGGCGAGCCCGCCGGCGCCGACGAGGAAGCGCCGGACGCGGACAAGGTGATCGTGCGCTCCAACGGCACCGTCACGTACGTCGGCAAGGACATTGCCTACCAGCTGTGGAAGTTCGGACTGCTCGCGGGCAAGGACTTCGGATACAAGCCGGCGCAAGTCCCGCTGGCGGAAGGAACTTGGGTGACGGTAGCCGACGGCGGATCGGCCGATGCGCCTTCGTTCGGCGGCGCGGACGAGGTCTACAACGTCATCGACGTCCGGCAGTCGTACCTCCAAGACGTGGTGCGGGCAGCCTTGGAGGCGCTCGGGTTCGAACAGCAGGCCCGGGCCAGCATCCATTTCGCCTACGAGATGGTGGCGCTGTCTCCGCGCTGCTGCGCGCAACTCGGCATCGAACTCAGCGAGACGGACCGGACCAAGCCGTATATCGAGGTGTCCGGGCGCAAGGGGCTGGGCGTGAAGGCGGACGACCTGCTGGACCTGCTGGTCGACACCGCCTTCGACGAGGTGCGCAGCCGTCACTCCGAGCTGGCCGCGGCGGAATGCCGCGAGATTGCCGCGCAGATCGCGGTCGGGGCGCTGCGCTACTTCATGCTGCGGGTGACCCGCAACACAGTCATTGCATTCGACTTCCAGGAAGCGCTGGCGTTTGAGGGCGAGACCGGCCCGTACCTTCAATACGCAGCCGTCCGAGCCGGGAACATCCTGCGCAAGCACGCCGCGGCCTCCGGCGGCGGGTCCGAGAGCGGAGAGCTGCCGCCGCCCGTCAGCCTGCAGCGGCACTTGGAGGACGAGAGCCTGTGGCAGCTCGTGCTGAAAATGTCGATGTCGCGCTGGGCCGCCGCCCGCGCCGCCGAGTCCGGCGAGCCGGCGCAGCTAGCCCGCAACGCCTTTCAGGCGGCCCAGGCGTTCAGCAACTTCTATCACCACACGCACATCCTCAACGAGGAAGATCCAGAGCGCAAGGCTGTACTGCTGGCAATCGTGCGCCTGGCGCACCGGGAACTGGCAGATCAGATGTCCGTGATGGGCATGCCCGTGCCGACGAGGATGTAAATCGTCTCGCGCCGCTTGAACGCGCCTCGCGCGTGCTAGATTCAGTCCAATGCGGACCCGTGCCATCGTCGATCTCGGCGCGATCTGCAAGAACTACGAACACCTGAAGCGGATCGTCGGAGAGCCGACGATCCTGATGTGCGTTGTGAAGGCCGACGCCTACGGGCATGGAGCGGTCGCTGTGAGCCGCGCCCTAGCCGGGGCGGGCGCGCGTCATTTCGCGGTCGCCACGCTCGAGGAAGCGGTCCAGTTGAGGACGGCGGGGCTGTCCGGGACGCTGGGGGTGCTCGGCGGCCTCGAGCCGGGAGACGAGTGCGAAGCAGCGGCGCGGGGAATCTATCCGATGGTCAGCTCCCAAGAGCAGCTAGAGAGCTGGAACGAGACAGCCGGGCGTTTGGGACGGAGGCTGCCCTGCCAGTTGATGCTCAACACTGGCCTGAATCGACTCGGCCTGGACTTCGTTCCCGGCAACGGCTCCGGGCCGCTTGCCCTGCTCGACAAGCTGCGCGAGTGCGCTGCCCTGGACGTGGTGGGGGTGGGCACGCACTACGCTTCGCCCGAAAATCTCGACTCCGACCAGACCGAGCGCCAGAACGAGCTGTTCCAGCGGCAGCTAAGGGCGCTGCGCGAGGCCGGTTTGGCGCCGCGCTACGTGCATTCTTGCTCCAGCGCCGCGATCATCCATCGGGCGGGGGACGCATGGTTGCGGCGCAACTGCACGATGGCCCGGCCGGGCCTTGCTTTGTACGGCTTCGTGCTCAATGCCGTGGGGCGCGGCGCGGGCAAGGCCAGCGGCTTGGTGCCCGCCCTGGAGTGGCGCGCCCGACTCGCGGCCGTGCACGACTTGCCCCGAGGCACTGCCGTGGGCTACGCCGCATCGTTCGTCGCGCCCCGGCCGATGCGCGTCGGAACCCTCGCGGTCGGCTTTGCGGACGGGCTGGACCGGCGTCTCTCGAATCGCGGGGAGGTATTGCTCGGAGGTGCGCGCTGTCCCATCGTCGGCGCAATCAGCATGGATCTGACCATCATCGACCTCAGCGCCGCGATGTCTGCGCGGGTGGGTGACGAGGCCGTGCTGCTGGGAGCCGCGCCGTTCGACGCCGGCACCGTCGCGGATCGGATCGGCGCCGTGCCCTACGAGGTGCTGTGCCGCATCACCCAACGGGTGCCGCGCCAGTATACCGGCGCTCCTAGCGGCCGATAACTAGGCCGACAGTGTTGCTTGGCTGTCCGTCTGCCTCGATCACCAGCTGGGCCTCGCCCGGCGTCGCAGTCGGAGGAATCGCAAGCTCCACTAGGTACATGCCGACATACCCCGGAGCGAGTTGCATCGAGGCGACCTTCGTCGGAACGCCTCCGAGCCGTGCCTGCACGTCGGCAACCGGACGCGGGGCTACGCTGCTGGGGGAGGGCAGGCCGGCCGGCCACGGCGGATGGACAGCGCCCAGACCAGCCATCATGACCAGCACGTTGGCGCCTGGCTGAGCCGGTCGGTGCCACCCGACCAGCGCCCCTGTTGCGGCGTCCAGGATCAGCGGCTCGCCATCGACGATAAACACTGCGGGTGAAACCTGGGCTAGCGGGAGGTCGAGCACATGGCTCGCATCCCCCGTGTTGAGCTGCAGGCGCAACGACTCACCTTCCACCGCGAAGGGCACTTGCAACTGTGTCCGGCCTCGGGCAGCTTCAAGAATCGGCGCGGACCTGCCGGCGGCCCGGGCGCTCAAGGCCTCAGTCCCGAAGATGGTGAGCAGGCTACCGGGTGCAGCCGGCCGGCCCTCCAGGTCGGCCGAGCTCAGCGCCCGCAGCGCCTCGTCCAGTCGTGGAGCGAGGGCCCAATAGACGCCAAAGCCCGGCACGGCCGCGTACAGGCGGCCGCGCCTCGGCTCGATGGCCAGGTCGTCCACCGAACCCCCGGGCAGGTTTCCCGTAATCGCAGACCACGAACCCGCCGGGCCTGGCTGCGCCAGGTCTACATTCGCGAAGTAGATCCCGAGCGGCCCTGCGACATAGACGGCCGAGGCCTCGGGATGGCCTTGCACCGCCGCCCAGCTCGAATCCGGCAGGTCCGAGGTGATGTCGAACCACGATCTGCCCGCGTTGGTGGAGCGCAGGATCCGGCCGCCCGCCGTTGCAAGTGCGGCAGCCTGCGGCTCTGCACCGACCCACAGGCTCGTCACTGCTGCGCCCCACGGATCGGACCAGACCCGCTCCCAATTCGCGCCGCCGTCGGCCGAAACCCAAATGTTGCCGTTCGAGGTGCCGGCCCAGAGGCCGTTGCTAGCGGCGAACGCGCTGATCGCCTGACCGGCGCAGC
Source organism: Bryobacterales bacterium (assembly GCA_028819215.1). Classification (GTDB taxonomy): domain Bacteria; phylum Acidobacteriota; class Terriglobia; order Bryobacterales; family UBA6623; genus VXMF01. The sequence continues at coordinate 39,271 of JAPPMG010000007.1, read as the reverse complement.
CCGCTTCCGAAGCGCAGCCGGTCAGGCTGGGCGAGACCGGCTTGCCGTCGCGCCATACGCGGTGCGAGACCGCGTATCCCGGGGGCAGGAATCTCGCTGTGATCGACGGATCAGTCCTTTCGGCTTCAGGAATGCCGCTGTCCGCGAACTGCGAGCCGGTGGTGGCGCGCCAAGTGCGGCCCGCCGCCGTGCGAATCAGCTCCAGCGTCCCCAGTTGCGGTGCCGCGAGCGAGGGCGCCGTGGCCGCGCTGGTGGCGAGGAAGCGCGCGGCCGGGAAGTTGGGCAGCCTCGAGTTGAGGCTGCTCCAGGTCACGCCGGCATCGTGGGATTTCCACAAGCCCATCGAGTTGCCGACCACGATTACGTCCGCATCGGTCGGGGAGATCGCCAGCGCGGACTGCCAGCGTCCTATCAGGGAGTTGCCGCCGATGGCGGTGAGGTTGGTCCACTCGCTGCCGCCATCGTCGGAGCGGTACAGGTGCTCCCCGAGAGCGTAGGCCACTCCGGCTCTGTAGGGATTGCGCACCACCGCGGTGGAACCGCCCGCTTGGCGGGCGCTCTCCAAGGCGGCCGGGAAGTCCGCTGCAGCACTGTCGGCAGGCTGCCAGCTCAGGCCGAGATCGGTGCTCGCCCATGTTCCGCTGCCCTGCAGCGAAGCGTACAGGGTGCGGCCGTTCGCCGAGAACCAAACGTCTTGCACGGATCCGCCGGCCGGACCGGCCAGACCGGCCGCCACGCCGGAACCGCCCAAGCGCCGCCAGCTCAGGCTTTCTGCCGCACTGGTGCCGACGAGCGCAAGCGCTGCGAACGTACAAAGTACGCACGACCGGATTTTGCGACGGCCTAGCATGACGCGGGTATTCCCGGCGGGCTCAAACCCTTCCTTAAGCCTAGCCCCTTTTGGCTTCGCTTTGCTCGCGTATAATACTGCGGATGCTACGCATAGCGCTTCTTGCGGCTGGCGGTGCCACGCTGTTGTGCATCGCGTGCGGCTCCGGGCCACCTCCCGATGTCTCCGGAATGGTGTTGGTGGAGGGCGGCGAATTCATGATGGGCACCAATGACGGCGAGCCGTTCGAAGGGCCGGAGCATCCGGTCCGCGTGAGTCCGTTCTACTTGGACGAGCACGAGGTTACCAACGGCCAGTACGCCGCCTTCGCCGACGAAACCGGCTACGTCACCGAGTCCGAGAGATTGGGTTGGTCCGGCGTCTTCGACCCGCGCCGCAACGGCTGGACCAAGGGGGACGGGGCGGACTGGCGCCGCCCGCACGGCCCGGGATCGTCTCACGAGCAGATGTCCGACTATCCCGTGGTGCACCTTTCTTGGGATGACGCCGTGGCGTACTGCGACTGGCGCGGTGCCCGCCTGCCGACGGAGGCGGAGTTCGAGTTCGCCGCCCGTGGCGGCCTAGAGGGTGCCAAGTACGCGTGGGGTGACGAGCTCACCCCTGGCGGCGTCCATCATGCGAATCTGTGGCAGGGCATATTCCCGAACGAAGATCGCACGCTGGATGGCTACGGCAGCCACGGCCCGGTCAAGAAGTTCCCGGCCAACGGCTACGGCCTGTACGACATGACCGGCAACGTCTGGGAATGGGTGCAGGACTGGTATGCCCCGGACTATTTCCGCTACTCGCCGGTGGACGATCCGAAGGGTCCGCGGACCGGTGATCAGAAAGTCCAGCGCGGCGGCAGCTGGCTCTGCAGCGAGAACTATTGCCAGGGCTACCGCGTCGCTGCAAGGCAGATGACCGCGCCGGACTCGGGCCTGAACAACTTGGGATTCCGCTGCGCCGGCGACGCCTCGTAGCCGCGCTCTGCAAGGTCAGGCCTGGGCGGCCTGCGAGCCCGAAATGCCCTGCCCGCCGCGCCCGAACGCCCTTGCGATGAGCGGCGGCGTGAGCAAGGTTGTGAGCATGACCATGGCGACTATGGCGGAGAACGTCTCAGCCGAGAACAGCGGCTCGCCGGAGACCATCGCCGAGGATCCGACGCCGGCGAAGATCAGGCCCACCTCGCCGCGGGGGATCATGCTCACGCCGACCGCGATGCGGTTGAGGCTCTTGTCGAGCACGCCGAGCGCGCAGATCAGCTTGCTGACAACTGCTGTCACGCTCAGCAGCGCGGCGAAGACCAGCACGGCCGGGTGTGCGAACAGCGACAGCTCCACGCGCATGCCCATGTAGACAAAGAACACGGGCACGAAGACGGCGCAGAGCGGTGTGACGGACTCTTCGATCCTGTGCAGCGGCTCCTTGCCGCCGAAGTACTTGGTGATGGCCCGGTCGATGACCAGTCCTGCCGCGAAGGCGCCGACGATGTCGGCTAGGCCTACCAATTCGGCGAGGGCCGACATCACGAAGCAATACGCTACCGAGAGCACGATACCGCCGGACTTTGACTTGAAGTGCTCTACCAGCGAGATGATCGGCATGATGATCGTGCGGCTCATGAGGATCGAGCCCGCAAGGAAGCCGACCGCCTTGACGCCGATCAGGATCAGCGGCATCAGCCTGAAGCTAGCGCTCGTGCCCTGATCTGCGGAGTGCACCAAGCCGAGCATGAACGCCAATATGACGAGCCCGAGGATGTCGTCGACCACGGCTGCGCCGAGGACGAGCTTGGATTCGGCCTTCTCGATCAGTTCCAGGTCCTTCAGCACCCGCGCCGTGATCCCGACGCTGGTCGCGGCGAGCGTGGCGCCGACAAACAGGTGCGCGTACCACGCGACGTCTTCAGGCATGAAGACGGATGAAACCGCGAAGCCTAGCGCCAGCGGTGCCGCGACGCCGATCACGGCAACCGTGACCGCTGACGGACCAACCGCCAGCAGGTCGTCCAAGTCGCACTCGAGGCCGACTTGGAAGAGCAGCAGGATCACCCCGATCTCGGCGGCAACGGCAAGGAACGGAGTGTCGCGCAGGGCCTCGGCTTCCAGTCCCAAGAGCCCGAGGTTGCCCAGCAGGATGCCGAATACCAACTCGCCGAGCACAGCGGGCTGATTGAGCCGCTCGAAGATCTCGCCGCCCGCCCTGGCCGCAAGCACGATCACCGAAAACGCCAGCAGGAACGCGGTGACGTCGCCGCCGTGCTCGCTGACACCTTCCGGCTCCGAGGCCAGCCAGATGACCGCCCCGATCAGGGCCAGGCAGATCAGCCGCAGGGGGTAGGACTTCGGGAATCGGAGGGCATCCCCGTGAAACAGCCGCCCTCGCACTCGCACCAGTTCTCTCGGATTGGCGAACGCGCTACGGCCGGTCGCAGCGGCCGGCCGACGGCAGTGCCAGCCTCATCGTAGCGCGGGCGCGCGCCGGCCCCGAGCGCTGCAGCGAGGAGCTGCGGAAGCTCGCGCGATCAGGGCAGGTGCATCACGACCATCTTGGTCTCGGTCATCTCTTCGACCGCGTAGCGCGGGCCTTCCTTGCCGAAGCCGCTCTCCTTCAGGCCCCCGTAGGGCATCAGGTCGGCCCGCCACTGCGTGCCCCAGTTGATATGGATGTTGCCCGAATCGACTTCCTTGGCGAAGCGCATCGCATTGTCGAGGCTCTCGGTGAAGATCGCTGCCGACAGGCCGTAGTTGGTGTCGTTGGCGCTGGCGATTGCGGCGTCCACCGACTCGAACGGCGTCAGGCCCACGGCCGGACCGAACAGTTCGTCGCAGGAAATGCGCATGTCCGGGCTGACATCGGCCACGATGGCGGGTTCGACGATCGCGCCGTCGCGCTCTCCTCCGGCCAGCAGGCGGCCGCCCGTCGCGGCGGCATCGCGGATCCACTCTTGCACGCGGATCGCGTCGTTCTCGCGCACCATGGGTCCGACGCGGACGTCGTCGTCGAGCGGGTTGCCCGTCTGCAGGCCCTGCACGCGAGGGCCGAGGCTGTCGAGCAGGTCGCCGTAAACCGTTTCGTGGGCGAGAATGCGCTGGGCGCTGATGCAGACCTGGCCCGCGTTGGCGAAGCCGGTCGCCACGATGGCGTTCGCGGCCTTGTCCAGATCGGCATCCGGCAGGACGATGACGGGCGAGTTGCTGCCGAGCTCCATCGTGACCTTCTTGAGCCCGGCCATGCCACAGATGGCCTCGCCGACGTCGCGGCTGCCGGTGAAGCTGATCTTGCGGATGCGCGGGTCCGAGCAGAGCTGGCGCCCGACTTCGCTGCCCGAGCCGGTCACGACTTGGATGGCCTCGGGAGGCAAGCCCGCGTCCAGCAGCAGCCTGGCGAACTTCAGCGCCACCAGGGGCGTGTCCGTGGCGGGCTTGAGAATGGCGCTGTTGCCGGCCGCGAAAGCGGGGCCGATCTTGTGGCATACCAGATTGAGCGGGAAGTTGAATGGCGTCACCGCCAACACCACGCCACATGGCACGCGCAGCGTGAAGCCGAAACGGTTTCCGGTGCCCGGCGCCCCGTCCAGCGGCACGACCTCCGAGCCGAGCCGCTTGGCCTCTTCGGCCGAGCCGATGATGGTTTCCCGGGCGCGGTCCACTTCGAGCCGGGCCTCGGCGATGATCTTGCCCTCCTCGAGCGTGATGGTGCGGGCCAGGTCCTCGAGACGCTCTTCCATCAGAGCGGCAGCCTTCATCAGCATGTGGTAGCGTTCGTAGCCCGACAGCGCCTTGACTTTCGTGGCGCCGTCCACTGCGAACGCGATGGCGCGGTCAATGTCGGCGTTGGAGGCGCGCGGCACGGTGTCGACCTCGCTGCCGTCGTATGGATTCAGGACCGGGATCGAGCCGGAGCCGCCGGTCCAGCCCCCTGCGATGAGCATCTCCATGGTGCAGTTCTCCTTGCTCGCCGCGCGCCGAAGCGATCCGCAAGGCGAGGCGAAAAGAGAATCTTGCACGGTTTCCCGCCCGCGTGTCAAGCCAGCCTGGGCTTCCCCGCCGAGCGACAGGGCCGCTAGGCTTGTACAATCGCAGATTCCCGCAACTTTCCGCGCTTGGAGAGGTTCCGCGGGCCGCCGCACGCCGATGCCGCACGACGCCAAGTCCGCCCACCGCCGGGTCGTGGTCGTCGCGCCCATGCCGCCGGAGAAAAGCGCCTACGCGCTCGCCCGCTATAGCCGCTCCCCCGACTCGATCACAGACAGCTTGGCCTGGGTCAAGGATCACAGCGCCGCAAGGTTTCTGGACAGCTTCTACTTCCAGTACGGCCACGCCTCGATCGCGGACCTGGGCCACTGCATCTTTTGCTTCGAGGGAATCTCCGAGCTGGCCGCGATCGAAATCGAGGACGAGCAGCTCTGGGACGGACAGGCCAAGTCCAGCCGCTACCAAGACTTCTCCAAGGGCAGCGTGATCGTCCCGGACGAGCTGCGCGGCTCGCCCCTTGAGGGCGTCTATGCCGCGGCCGCGGCAGACCAGCTTCGCGCCTATCTGGAGCTGCACGCCGCGCTGATCGAGCCGCTTCGAGAAGCCAATCCCAAGCCGGAGGGGATGAAGGCCGGCGCGTACCGGCGGACGATCGAGGCGCGCGCGTTCGACGTGGCGAGGTATCTGCTGTTCGCCGGCATTTCCACGAACATCGGGCAAGTGACCAGCATTCGCACGCTCGAGAAGCAGATGCGCAAGCTCGGCGTGTCCGACTACGGGGAGGTCCGTTCGCTGGCCGAGGAGATGCACGAAGCCTGCGCCGCCCCTCCGGCGTGCGGGCTCGAGGCCGACGGGGCGGTCGAACCCTTAGCTCCAACGCTGGCCAAGTATGCCGACCCGGACACCTCGCAACTACGCGCCAGAGAGCGCGTGGCGGCGTGGGCGAGCCAGAATTTCAATCCCGGCAGCTACGCCACGCCGCGCGATGTGGACCTCGTCCAGCCCGGCGACGCGCTGGACGAATCCGCCGCAAGCTGGCTTTATGCCGTGACCGACCATCCCTTCCGGGTCATATTGGACGCGGTCAGCGGCTGGAGCGCGGCGCGCAAGATGGAGGTGCTAGACACGGCATTGGAAGGCCGCCACTCGCGCGACGAGCTGATGCAGCCGTTCCGCAGCGGGTATCGCTACGTGTTCGACGTCGTGTGCGACATCGGAGCCTACCGTGACATGCACCGCCACCGCCGCTGCCAGCAGATCCGCCAGGCGTTCACTGACCGCTTGGGCTGCGAGCGGCCGGAACTGCTGGACGAGGCTGGCGTAGGCGAGATTTTCGACCGCGCCCTAGCGGCGGCTGCGGAGGCGCGCGCCGCGATACGCGCCGCGTCAGAGCCGGCCAGCCATTACCTGCTGCCATTCGCGGCGCGCTGCCGTTCGCTGTTCAAGATGGACTTTGCCGAAGCCGAGTACATCATCCGCGTGCGTTCGGGCGTCAAGGGCCATATCTCCTATCGACGGATCGCATGGGAGATGCGCGAGCGCATCCTCGAAGCCGAGCCTGACTTGGGCCGCCTGCTGCACGCCACTCCCCCGTGGGTGCAGGACGCGCTGACGCGCTGAGCCCGATGCTGCGCGGCGTTATCTTCGACCTCGACGGGACTCTGGGAGACACGCTCCCGGTCTGCTATCGAGCGTTCGCCCGCGTCTTCGCCAGACGGCTCGGCCGCGAATATTCTGACGCCGAGATCCATGCCATGTTCGGGCCCAGCGAGGAAGGAATCCTGGCCCGGCTCTGCCCGGACGCACCAGAAGTGGCGCTAGCCGAGTATCTGGCCGAGTACCGGCTTGCGCATGCGCTGTGTCCCGCGCCGTTCGAAGGCATCCCGGAATTGCTGGAGTCGTTGCGGAGCGACGGCGTGGAGCTGGCGATCGTGACCGGCAAGGGGCCGCACAGCGCCCGGATTTCGCTCGAAGCGTTCGGGCTTCTCGATCGGTTCCCGGTGGTCGAGGCCGGATCCGCCGCGGGCGGCGTCAAGCCCGCCGCGATGCGGCGCGTGCTGGCCGGCTGGGGCTTCGCTCCCGGCGAGGTGGCGGGGGTGGGAGATGCGCCTTCGGACGTGCGCGCCGCCAAGGAGCTCGGCATCACGAGCGTGGCGGCCGCGTGGGCTCCGGGCGCGGCCCGCGAGCGCTTGGCCGCGAGCCGCCCGGACTGCCTGTTTGACTCTGTTCCGGCTCTGGGCGCGTGGCTGGCGGAGCGCAGGGCGGCAGCTACGTGACCAGCATGCAATCGCCGTACGAGTAGAAGCGGTATTCCTGCTCGACAGCGTGGGCGTAGGCAGCGCGCGTCAGATCCGTGCCGGCGAATGCGGCCACGAGCATCAGCAGGGTCGACCGGGGCAGGTGAAAGTTGGTCAACAGGGCGCCGACCGCTTGAAAGCGGAATCCCGGCGTGATGAAGAGGTCTGTCTCGTCGCGCAGGGGCCGGATCGCGCCCCCACCCGTGCCTGCGGCCGCTTCCAGCGTGCGCACGGCAGTCGTGCCGACCGCCACGACACGTCCCGCCGCATGAATGCTATCGGCCGCCTGGCGCGAGATCTCAAAGCGCTCGGCATGCATGGTGTGGTCTTCGACCCGTTCTGAGGAGAGCGGACGAAACGTGCCGAGCCCGACATGCAGCGTGATCTCGGCGAGTGTGGCGCCCCGCGCCTGCACGCGCTCGAGCAGGGGGCCGTCGAAGTGCAGGCCTGCCGTAGGTGCCGCCACCGACCCTCCCGCTCGGGCGAATACGGTCTGGTAGCGCTCTTGGTCGGCCAGCTCGTCGGCCCGGCGTATGTATGGCGGCAGCGGCATGTGTCCGTGCTCGCGCATGAGCAGCTCCACGGCCGCGCTGTCCATGCCCGGGAATTCGACCAAGCGGACGCCGTCGGGCAAGCGATCCATGATGCGGACCGAGATGTCGCCGACCTGCACCGCCGTCCCCGGCACGAGCTTCTTTCCGGGCCTAACGAGCGCCCGCCACAGGCCCGCGCCCTTCGGGTCCGATTCCAGCAACAGGATCTCCGCGGCCCCGCCTCCTGACTGTCTTGGGGAGTCGCGGCGCGTGCCGAGCAGTCGCGCGGGCAGCACGCGGCTGTTATTGACAACCAGGCAATCACCCGGCCCGACGAAGCGCGGCAGGTCGGCGACCATGCTGTCGGTCCAAGTGCCCGCCCGGCGGTCGATCGCCAGCATGCGGCTGTCGCTGCGCCCGGCGAGCGGTCGCTGGGCGATCAGCCGCTTGGGCAGTTCGTAGTCGAAATCCGCGGCGAGCAAGCCCCATTCTAGGAATGGCCGCGCCTAGGGGGCGCAGCGGGCCGCGGCTGGACGGGCATTCCTTCACTAACCTTTAACGCTCTTGACACCTAGCGTTAACGGCCCGCTGGCTATCGTGCGGATAGGAACGCGATATGCCGTCCAAGGTCGCCGTCATCGAAGATGATCGAGATCTGACAGGCCTGCTGCAGTACGCCCTCGAGCAGGAGGGGTTCGAAGTTGCCTGTATCCACGATGGCCTGGCTGCCATCGACTTCTGCCAGCGCGTCCAGCCGGACGCCATCGTGCTGGACGTGATGCTGCCGGGCCTGGACGGATTCTCGGTCTGCAAGGAATTGCGGCAGGATCCCGGGCTGCGGGATATTCCGGTCGTTTTCCTTACCGCCCGTACCGAAGAGGCGGATCGGCTGCGCGGCTTGGAGATCGGCGGCGACGACTACGTCGTCAAGCCGTTCTCGGTGAAGGAGCTGGTGGTGCGCCTCAAGCTCCGGCTGCGCTCGAGCAGGGCGTTGGATTCGCTGGCCCGGGTGGGCGGCCTTGAATTGGACAAGGACAGGCGGGAGGTGCGCCTGCAAGGGCGCGCGATCCCGGTAACGGCCACCGAGTTTCAGATCTTGGAGAAGATGTTGCGTCAGCCTGGACGCGTCTGGAGTCGCGAGGCTCTGCTGCAAGCGGTCTGGGGATTGGCCTGCCACGTTACCGATCGCACCGTCGACGTGCATATCCGGCGCCTGCGGAGCAAGCTCGAGGCCGATCCCTCCAATCCGCAGTACATCCGCTCGGTCCGCGGGTTTGGGTACACGGTGCGTGACCCGAGCGAGGGTTCATCAAACCTTAACGGCAGTGCCGCACGAACGTAACGCAACGGTAATACGTTCAGAGCAGGCGCGGCTGCGCGGGAAGTCGTATTCGGGGCGTATTCGGGCTCGCCCTGCGCTCAGGCCCTGGGGGAGGAATCGAGGTACCGATCTATGCAGGTTCGACTAGGCAGGATCCTTCGTTCGACCATGGCGGTCTTGCTGGCTTCCGGCGGCCCTGCGCTGCAGGCGCAGGATGGCGGTGGCAGCGTGCTGGGCTTCGTCTATGACGCCAGCACGGGGAATCCGATCCCGCAAGTCGAAGTCGAGGTGACGGGCGAACTGACCGTCACGGCGACCACGACGACCGAAGGCAGCTTCACGATCGACAACGTCCCTGCTGGCACGTACACGGTCAGCTACAAGTCCGCCCATCACCAAGCGGTCAACGTCGAGGGCCTGGAAGTGCTCGCTGGCGAGATTGCGGACGCCAGCACGGTCATGTCTGCCAAGGGCGAGAAGACGGTGGTCGATGTCGTCGCCACGGTGGCATCCTCGGTGGCCACCCGGGAGGCGATGCTGGTCGAGCGCAAGCTGGCGTCCACTGTCTCTGACACCATCAGCGCCGAGGAGATTCGCGGCGGCACCTCGTCGGATGCTGCCGAGGCCATCGAGAAGGTCACGGGCGTGACGACCATGAACGATTTCGTGTTCGTGCGCGGGCTCGATCCCCGCTACAGCGGCACGACGCTGAACAACGCGCTGCTGGCCAGCACGGAGCCGGAGCGCCGGGTCGTGCCCCTCGACTTGTTCCCTGCCAGCCTGATCGACAGCATCAAGGTCCAGAAGACCTACTCGCCGCACTTGCCGGGCGAGTTTTCGGCGGGACTGGTGCAGGTGGAGACAACCGAGTTTCCAACGCGTCCGACGCTCAATGTGAGCTATTCGATCGGCTTCAACGACCAGACTCAGGGCCGCACGTTCCTTGACTACCCGGGCGGCGGCCGCGACTTCTTCGGCTTTGACGACGGCACGCGCGGCCTGCCCAGCGTCATCCCGACGGACCAGAGGCTCGACCGCTTCACCTTCAGCCGGAACGAGCTGCAGGAGTTCGGGCGCGCCTTCTCCAACAACTGGGAGCGGGTCCCGCGCAACCTGAGCCGGCCTTCGATGAGCTGGAACATCGTGGCGGGCAATTCCTTCGGCAAGCTCGGCATCGTCGGCGCGCTGACGTTCTCGAATTCGCTGCGGTCGATCTTCGACCAAGAGCGCAACTACTACTTCCCCAATCCGATGGCCGCCACCGACCCGACCAACGCCGGCCCTCCGGTGCTGCAGAGCGAATTCGACTACGACGAGTCGACCGAGGCGGTGCGCTTGGGCGGCGTGCTGAACGTGTCCTATCAGTTCAATCCGGCCCACAAGCTGTCGCTGAAGAACTTCTTCTCGCGCGACACCGATGACAACGCCCGCTACTACGAGGGCTATTACCAAGACTTCAACACCGACATCCGCAACCAGCGCCTGCGCTTTATCGAGCGCACCATCCAGAACACCCAGATCGACGGCGAGCACCTGTTCGCGGGGTTGAACAACAGCGTCCTGACATGGAGCATGGCCTATTCCAAGGCCACGCGCGACGAGCCGGACCTGCGCGAGAGCTTGCAGATTTTCCAGCCGCGCACAGAGTCGTTCATCTTCTTCGACGACAGCCAGAGCGCGTTTCGCATGTTCAACGACCTGAACGAGACAATCCTCAACCCGAGCGTCGACATGATGGTGCCCTTCTACCGGGGCAGCTTCAGCGGTGCGGTGCGCTTCGGCGCGAACTACTCGTCGCGCGGGCGCAATTTCAGCTCGCGGCGCTTCCGCTACAACCTGCGGAGCACGCGGGGGATCGACCTGACGCTGTCACCCAACGATCTGTTCTCGCCTGACAATATCCGCCCGCGCGGATTCGAGCTGAACGAGACAACCCGGGTCACCGACGCCTACCGCGGCACCCGCGACGTGTTCGGCTACTACGGCATGGTCGAGTTGAACCTCGCCGCCAAGTGGCGCATCATCGGCGGCCTGCGCATCGAAGACATGCAGCAGGACGTGACGACCTTCAACCAGTTCCTGCCGGACACTGGCCGCGAGCCCGCGCCGTTCGATGCGCTGAACTACCTGCCAGCGATCAACGTGATCTACGCGCTCTCGCCGAAGCAGAACCTGCGCGTCGGCTACAGCCAGACCGTTTCGCGGCCCGACTTCCGCGAGCTGGCGCGCTTCGGCTTCCTGAACGTGGTGGGCGGCCTGCAGACCATCGGCAACCCGGAACTGGTGCAGACCGACATCAGCAACTACGACTTCCGCTGGGAGTACTTCCCTGGCGGCAACCAGCTGCTGGCGGCGAGCTTCTTCTTCAAGAATTTCGACAGCCCGATCGAGCAGACCATGATCGCGGCGGTGGCCCTGCTGCGCACGTTCTCGAACGCGACGGCCGCGCAAAACTACGGCGTGGAGTTCGAGTTCCGGCGTGGCTTGGACTTCGTCTCGCCAAAGCTGCGCGAATTCGCCGTGTCGTCGAATTTCACCATGGTGGACTCGAATATCGACCTGAGCAATGTCTCGGAGACCGTGGTCCTCACCTCCTTGGTGCGCCCGATGCAAGGCCAGTCGCGCTACGTGTCGAACGTAATCGCGGAGTGGGCGCGGCCCAAGGCGCGCAGCACGGCCCGCTTCTACCTGAACTATTTCTCGAGCCGCATCACCGACGTGGGCGCGTTCGGGCTGCCCGACGTGGTCCAGGACGGCCTGGCGACAGCGGACCTGGTCTACGAATTGACGCTCAAGGGGGATGATCGCTGGAAGATGCGCTTCGCGGCCGAGAATCTCAACAACGCCCGCTGGTTCTGGACGCAGGGCGGGGAGACCTTCCTCGGCTACAGGGAGGGTCGCACCTTCACGGTCGGGACAAGCTTCAGGGTTTTCTAAGGGCGCGAACTAGCGGCGCAACCGCTGCTATACGCCAGCGGCGCGCGATTCCTTCGAATCAGGTCGCGCGGGACTTGCGGCACGCTGCGATCCCGGCTAGCGGGTCCGCTTGAGGAAGGTCACGCGACCGATCTCGACCCACTCCGCCACGAAGATGTTGCCTTCGTGGTCGAAGCAAGCGCCGTGCGGGCAAACGAACTGGCCGGGGGGGAAGTGGCTGCGGTCGAGCAGCCGTCGCTCGCGCCAATCGCCCGGCCCCGTGCCAAGGTGGCCGATAAGGTTGTTGGCCGAGTCGAGCAGGGTGACACGCGCGGCCAGATCAGGCACCAACAGCGTGCCATCCCGGAAGATGTCGAAGTGGCACGGCAAGTCGACGCCACCCGCGAAGCGCAAGTGATTGCCGTCGAGGTCGAAATACTGCAGGCGATGGTTGGAACGGTCCGCGACGAGGACCTCCTCCGCTCCACCGCGGGCATCGATCTCGATGCCGTGCGGACAGTGCAGGCTGCCGGGAGCCTCGCTCTGTCCGCCGCCAAAGGTCTGGAGATAGCGGCCCTCGCGGTCGTAGCGAACCACGTAGCTCGAACCGTAGCCATCGGCAACGTAGATGTCGCCGTTGCGCGCCACGGCGAGATTCGTGGGTTTCCAAGACGGGGCGAGCCGGCCTTCGCGGACGGCGTAGGCCGGCGATTCCGACGGGTACCCCAAGGTGAGCAGAATCTTGCCGTCAAGGCTAGTCTTCTGCACGATGCCGCGTCGGATATCGCAGAAGTAGAGGAATTCCTCGCCGCCCTCGCGGGTGAGACGGAAGCCGTGCGCCCCGCCGGCGAACGCGTCGCCCCATGACCTCACGAACGCGCCCCGCGGATCGAAGACCACTACCGAGTGATCGCTGGGAGAGTCGGCGTGAACGGTGTGGTGGACGTAGACCAATCCCTCGGAATCCACTTGGACTCCGTGGCAGTTTCCGTAGCGGATGCTGGCCGGAAGGGCGCCCCAGTCGTGGTGTACCTCGTAAGCCCTGTCGGCGGCTTCGACGATTGGCGGGGATGGCATGTCCATTGATTGTACGGAGCGGAGAATCCTGCCGACCGCCGGGCGAATGACTCAGAGGAGCGGTACGAGCGCAGCGACGGCCGGAGCTGCGGACTGCAACTCGGCGCGCTCGCGGGCAAGGCCGCGGGCCTACACTGGATCGTTGTCGGCAACGGGCGCTGTCAAGTGCGTTGGTGCGGGATGTACGCGGGGCTGAACATTGGCGCGGTGATTCCCGCGCACAACGAAGAGGAGAACATCGGGGCTGTGGTGCGTGCCTTGCTGGCACTGGCAGAGCCCCAGGGCCAGCCGCTGATCGACGAGGTCGTAGTCTGCGACAACGCTTCCTCGGACGCGACTGGCGAGCAGGCGGTCCTGGCGGGCGCGCGGGTTGTCGAGCAACCGCAGCCCGGCTATGGGATTGCCTGTCAGACAGCGATTGCTGCGCTGCCGGCGGTGGACGTGGTCCTGTTCGTCGACGGAGACCAGGCCTTTGACGTGCGGCAGTCCGTCGATCTGCTCCAAGCGATCGAGGACGGTGCCGACATTGTGATCGGATCGCGCGTGCTGGGAACGGTGGAACCCGGCGCGATGTCGACGCCACAAGTACTCGGCAACCGCGTCGCCGCGGTACTGATCCGCCTGTTGTGGGGCAGGCGGATCACAGATCTCGGACCTTTCCGGGCTGTCCGCGCGGATGCGCTGCGCCGGTTGGATATGCGGGATGCCGCTTACGGCTGGACGGTGGAGATGCAGGTCAAGGCCATTCAGCGCGGCATGAACATGGTCGAGCGCCCAGTCGACACCCGGCGTCGTCGCTTCGGCAAGTCCAAGGTGGGCGGCACTGTCCGGGGCGTCGTCGGTGCCAGCGTCGGCATACTGTCGACCATCCTGCGGCTGCGCTGCCGCGGGAGGGGGCCCGGATGAAACCCGTCTGAGAGCGAGGGGACGGTATAGCGAAGAGCGGAGCGCTGACCGGACCTGCGCAGAGCCCGGCTGGATCCGCCGCCGATTCGGCCCATCGACTGTCAACCCTGCGCCCGGGGGCGTCGGTTCCTGGCGCGCATCCAGAAATAGAGCGGGACTCCCAGCGCGATGACGACGAGTCCGGCGCCCGAAGTGGCGGGACTCTCCCGCAGGGCATTGGCCACGATCAATATGCACGCCACCGCGAAGCAGAGCGGCGCGAACGGGTAACCCCAAGCGCGGAAAGGCCGGGTCTCCGTAGGATGCCTTCTCCGGAGCACGAACACCGCGAACACCGCGACGCCCGCGAACAACACGATGGCAAAGCCCGTGTACTCCACTAGTTGGCCAAACGTGCCCGTTAGGACTAGGATGCCGCTCCAGACTGCCTGTGCCGCAATGGCCACGACCGGCGTGCGAAACCGCGGGTGCACGCGGGCTACAGCGCCAAAGAACAGCCCGTCACGAGCCATCGCATAGTAGACCCGCGGTCCGGCGATCACCATCGCGCTGATGCTGGCCGCGATCATCACGATCGACGCCGCGGCCCATGCTCCACCCGCGCCACTGCCGAACAGCCGCTCCACGGCGATGTCGCCGATACGGATCGACTGATTCAGAAAATCCTCGACCGGCATCGCGTACAGGAACACCATGTTCAGGGAGAGGTAGATCAGCACGACAACCGCGGTGCCCATCAGCAGAGCCCGCGGAACGTTCCGTTCCGGGTTTCGGATCTCCTCACTGACGTATGCCGCGGCGTTCCATCCCGAGTAACTGAACAGCACGGGTATCAGCGCGAACACCCAGTTCGAGAACTCAATCGATCCCCCGCCCGTATAGTTCGTCACGTTGCCCCGCCCGATCGAGAATCCGAGCGCCACGACGATGACCAACGCCGTGACTTTCGCACCCGCCAGTAGGTTATGGACGATGCGGCCGGGACCCAGGCCCGCACTGTGAATGACCGACAATCCCGCGATGGCCGCAAGCGCCACCAGCGCTTGAGATGAGAGCGTCAATGAGAAGAATGGCAGCGGTATGGAAAGGATCGGCGTCGTGTCTGCAGCCGCAGGAATGAACCGGCCCAAGATCGCTGCCATGCCGACCGCGCTAGCCGCGATGGCGCCGGAGAATCCCGCGACGAACGACGTCCAGCCAGTGAGAAACCCGAATATCGGGCCGTAGGCCTCCCTCAGGTAGACGTACTCGCCTCCAGCCCGCGGCCGTAGCGCGGCCAGTTCTGCGTAGCCGAGAGCCCCGGCAAAGGCCAGTGCCCCACCAACCAGCCAAACGCCAAGCATCGCCCACGGACTGGGTGCCAGCTGGGCCACAACGGCAGGAACAATGAAGATTCCTCCGCCGATCACATTGGAGACGACGATCGCGGCACCGTCCAAGGAGCCCAGCTTTCGGTCCAAGGTCGCTGCGGAGCTTCCCTCGTGGTCAGCAGCGATCGGTGGGCGCGAGTCAGCTCTCGGCACGTGGCATACTGGGGCAGCGTTGCAGCCCTGCCAACCCGACCGGGGCGAGCGGCCAGGAGACGTTCCGCGCGGTGCTGCCAAGGGGAATCCGAGAGGGGGAATTGACATGCAGCTTCGAAGAGCCCGAGCAGCAGCGATAGCGGTTGTCCTCGGCACAGTCGGCGCATCGGAAGGTGTTGCTTGGCAGCTGGGATCTCGACCTGCGGAACGATGGATCGAAACCCTTGACCGGCCCAATCGAGTCAAGGGGCTCCAGATCGACGAGGTGATCGCCAGGCTCCGGCTCAAGCCCGGAGACATCCTGACGGACATCGGCGCCGGCACGGGAGTGTTCAGCCTGCCATTCGCACGCGCCGTTGCTCCTGGCGGCAAAGTCTATGCCGTGGAGGTGGACCAAGGCCTTGTCGACCACATCGGGGAGAAGGTACGGGCCGAGGGCGTCTCGAACGTCGAAACTGTGCTCGGCGAGTTCACGGACCCCAATCTTCCGACACAGGACATCGATCTGGCGTTCTTTCACAACGTCTTGCACCATGTCGAGGATCGAGCCGGCTACCTCAAGAACCTCGCACGTTACATCAAACCGGAAGGCAGAGTTGCGATTATAGACCGCGGGCACACAGGGGCGGACGAGCGCCATATGCATATGAGCCAAGACCAGGTGACCGCATGGATGGCGGACGTGGGCTTCCAACCCTCCGAGGAGCATTACCTGTTCGAGGGCGGGAAATGGTTCGTGGTGTATTCCAGGCGGTGAAGGCCTTTTCCTCCGCGAGTTCGGCTCTGGCCGAAGGGCCAGCGACCTGAACGGTACGGGCTGCGGCTCCACCCGGGCAACATGCGGTGCCCCAGCAACGGGCGCATTTCGCGCGCGTCTCGGGCCGACGGGAACTACTGCGGTCTCAGGGGCAACAGCATGCGGCTGTCGGGTCTTGATCCCAAGTCACACACAAATGGCGGAAGTGGATATGGCGCTGCAGCGGGAAAGCGCGCCTGCATGCGGCGAGCAACATTGGCAGGGCCGGGATAGTCGCTCTGGCGTCGGGAACGTGTTGCGGCGGGGAGAGCATTGGCGCGGTACGGTCTGCCGAGGTGCTCGCGGTCCTTGGGCACCTAGGTATATAACGCCCCTTTGTTAGACTGCGATTTGGCCATGGATCACGATGTCTTGGTCATCGGCAGCGGGCCCGGTGGCTACGTAGCGGCTATTCGCGCTGCGCAGTATGGCCTCAAGGTTGGCGTGGTTGAGAAGGACCCGCACTTGGGAGGCACTTGCCTGCACGTCGGCTGCATCCCGACCAAGGCCTTGCTGCACTTTGCGGAGGTCTACGAGTCTGCGCTCCACGGCAAGCAGATCGGAGTGCTGGCCGATAGCGTCTCGATTGATTTCAAGACGATGGGCAAGCGCAAGACCGAAATCGTCGGCAAGCATGCGGCCGGTATCAGGCAGCTGTTCAAGCGGCACAAGATCAGCACCATACCCGGCTACGCAACGTTGCAAGGAGCCGGCAAGGTCAGAGTGGCAGGTCCGGACGGGGAGCGCACGCTCAAGGCCGCGCACATCGTCCTGGCGACGGGCTCGGAAGCCCGCATGCTGCCTGGCTTGGACGTGAAGTCGGGCCGCGTGCTGACGAATGTCGAAGTTCTGGACCTGGAACAAGTGCCTGGCTCGCTGGCGGTCATCGGCGCCGGCGCGGTGGGAGTCGAATTCGCCTCGATGTACCGCAGCTTCGGAGCGGATGTCTCCCTCTTCGAAATGCTGCCCCGGGTGGTTCCCCTAGAAGACGAAGAAGTGTCGTCCGGGCTGCTGCGAGCGTTCAAGGCCAAGGGCATCGAGGTGTTTGCCGACACGACCGTGGACAAGATCGAGGAAACTTCGAGCGGCGTCAAGCTGGCCTTCAATGACCCAGCCGGAAAGAAGCAGACCCGGCAGTTCGAAAAGTTGCTGGTCGCGGTTGGCCGCAAGCCCAACACGGAGAATGTGGGCCTCAAAAACACGGCGATCGAGACCGATCACGGATTCATCCCCGTGAACGGGTACATGGAAACCGCCGAGATGGGCGTCTACGCCATCGGCGACATCGTAGCGGGCACCCCCCAGCTGGCGCACACGGCATCGGCGGAGGGCCTGGTCGCCGCAGCCCGCATTGCCGGACGGTCGGTCGAGCCGATCGATTACAACCTGAACCCGAACTGCACCTATTGTGAGCCGCAGGTCGCCAGCGTCGGGCTGAGCGAGGCCAAGGCCCGCGCAGCCGGTTGGAAGGTCAAGGTCTCCAAGTTCCCGTTCGCCGCCAACAGCAAGGCGTCGATCCTCGACAGCCATGCGGGTTTCGTCAAGGTCGTGGCCGACGAGGAGTTCGACGAAATCCTCGGCGTGCACATCCTGGGGCCGCAAGCGACGGAGCTGATTCACGAGGCGGTCGTGGCGATGAAGAGCGAGGCCACCGGCGAGTCCATGCGCACGACCATTCACGCGCACCCGACGCTGTCGGAAGCGGTTCTCGACGCATTCAACGGGATTTACGGGCAGGCCATCAATGCCTGAAGCGGTTCTCGGCACGGCAGAGCCCTCCTCGGGCGTCATGCCACCGGCCCGAACCTGCGAGGTTCGCGACTTGGGCCGATGCGGATACCGCCAAGCTTGGGATGTCCAGTTGGACTTAGTGCAGCGCCGCAAGCTGGGGGCCGCCTGTGATCAACTGCTGTTCGTGGAGCACCCGCCGACGATTACCATGGGTCGGAACGCCGATACGGCCCACATATTGGCCGCGCCAGGCCGGCTCCGCCAACTCGGCTTTGCAGTAGAGGAGACGGATCGCGGCGGGGACGTGACCTATCACGGCCCCGGCCAAGTCGTGGCGTACCCGATTCTCGACCTGAAGCAGTGGCGCCGCGATGTCGGTGCATATCTGCGGGCGCTCGAAGAGGTCATCATGGCCGTGCTGCTGGATTTCGGCATCCAGTCGCGACGCGTCGAGGGCCTGACCGGCGTCTGGGTCGCGGACGCCAAGATCGCGGCTCTGGGCGTCCACCTGAGCCGCTGGGTCACTTCGCACGGGCTGGCGCTGAACGTGAGCACCGACTTGGACCACTTCAAGTGGATCGTGCCGTGCGGGCTGACCAAGCCGGTTACTTCCATGGAGAAGGTGCTGGGCAAGGCGCCGAACCGCGAGGCCGTGATCGAGTCGATGAGCGCGAGATTCGGCGAGGTCTTCGGTCGCACAATCATCGGCGGTCTGGGCAGCAACTGGGGCCACGAGAAGGGTTGAGAAGCGAGGAAGGGCGGAAATGGCTGAAGTTGTCATGCCCCAGATGGGGGAGAGCATTGTCGAAGGCACCATCACGAAGTGGCTGAAGGGCCCCGGCGACAAGGTGGAGCGCGACGAGGTGCTGTTCGAGATCTCGACAGACAAGGTCGACTCGGAGGTTCCCTCACCGGATTCGGGCGTGTTGGAAGCGATCTTCTTCCCCGAGGGCGAGACAGTCGAGATCAACACGGTGGTAGCCGTCATAGGCGACGGCTCCAAGGTTGGCAAGCACGCAGGGCCGACAGCCGGCGCAGTCGCGCCCGCGCCGGCCGAAACTGCGCCGGCCGAGCCGGCCAAGGAGGCAGAGCCGACTCCCGCACCTCATCCCGAGCCTGCCCCGGCCGATTCCGGCAAGCGCGTCCACAGCTCGCCGCTGGTGCGCCGTATCGCCAAGGAAAAAGGAATCGACTTGGCCAGGCTGGGCAAGGGCACGGGCGCGGGCGGCCGCATCACCAAGAAGGACATCTTGGCGTACATCGAGAGCCAGGAGCGGGCCGCCGCCTCGGGTCTGCCCGCGACGGCCTTTCCGCCCGCTCCCGAAGCGCGCTTCGGCGATTTCGATGCCGAGCCGCTCAGCGCGATGCGCCAGAGCATCGCCGAGCACATGGTGCGGACCAAGCGGACCTCCCCGCACGTCTCGACCGTGCATGCGGTCGATTGCACCAACATTGCGAAGCTGCGCAATGCCGCTAAGGACAAGTTCTTGGAGCAGAACGGCACCAAGCTGACGTTCCTGCCGTTCTTCCTGCAGGCCGCAGCATCCGCCCTGAAGGCTTACCCCACCGTGAATGCGTCGCTGGACGGCAAGCAGCTGATCAAGCACAACGACGTCAACATCGGCGTGGCCGTGGCCTTGGACTGGGGTCTGATCGTGCCCGTTATCCGCAAGGCTGACGAGCTGAGCCTGCTTGGAATGCAGCGCGCCGTGAACGACCTCGCCGCCCGGGCTCGCTCCAAGGCGCTCAAGCCGGACGAGATTTCGCAGGGCACCTTCTCGGTTTCCAACTACGGCAGCTACAATTCGCTGCTGGCCACCCCCGCCATCAACCAGCCCCAGGTGGCAATTCTCGGAATCGGCTCTGTCACGAAGACGCCGGTTGTGATCAACGACGCGATCGCGATCCGGTCGATGGCCTATCTGACGCTGAGCTTCGACCACCGCGTGACGGATGGCGCGATCGCGGACCTGTTCTTGGAACACATCCGCGAGATCGTGGAAAACTGGAGCACTCCCGTCCTGTAGGGCGGAAGCCTCGCGGAGGGCGCAGGTCTGGTAGCGATGCGGGTCTTGGTTCCCAACTTGGGTTCTACTTCGCTCAAGTACAAGCTGCTGGACTTCCCTGCCGAGCGAGAGCTTGCCGCCGGTCGGCTGGAGCGCATCGGCCGCCCCGGCGGCGACGCGCCGAGCTATCGCGCGGCCATAGACCGAGTGCTGCGCGACGCGGGGCAGATCGACGCGGTCGGCTTCAAGGCGGTGCATGCCGGCCCGGAGTTCTGCGGCACCTTCCGGATCGACGGGGGCCTTGTCGCCGCGCTGCGCGAATACGAGGCCGCCGCGCCCCTGCACAACGGCATCTACATCGAGGGAATCGAAGAGTTTCGCAGCCAGCGCCCCGACTTGCCCCTGGTTGCCGTGATGGAGACGGGCTTTCACAGCACGATGCCCGCCCGGGCCAGCACTTACGGCCTGCCCGAGGAATGGCGCGAGGGCTTCGGGATCCGACGCTACGGCTTTCACGGCGCTTCGCACCGATCCGTGGCGGAGCGGCTGCCCGGATTGCTCGGTGTCGACGGCGCGAGCCTGCGCGCGGTGTCATGCCACTTGGGAGGCAGTTCTTCGATGTGCGCCATCCACGGCGGGCGCTCGGTCGACACGACGATGGGCTTCTCGCCGCAGTCCGGCTTGGAGAACGCCACGCGCCACGGGGAGCTGGATGCGTTTGCAGCGCTGTACCTGATGGATCGCGTGCAGCTCTCGCCCGCAGAGATGCGCGAGCGGCTGGTCCAGTCCGGCGGGCTGGCCGGACTCTCGGGGATTCCAGGCGGTGACGTCCGGGACATAGAGGGCGCCGTTTCCAAGGGCGATGCCCGCGCCGAGCTGGCGCTCGAAGTGTTCGTCTACCAAGTGCGCAAGACGATCGGCGCCTATGCGGCCGCCATGGGGGGGCTGGACGCGCTGGTGTTCACCGGCGGGATTGGCGAGAACGCCGCCGGACTGCGCCAGCGGATCTGCGCAGGCTTGGAATTCCTGTCGATCGCGCTCGACCCCGACAAGAACAGGAATCCTGTCCCGGACTGCCGGATCGAACGGCACGATGCCGTCGTGGCGTGCTTGGTGCTGGCGGCGCAGGAAGAACTTGTGGTAGGCCGCGAAGTCTACCGCCTGCTAAGCCCATAGGCGGATGCCAGCGCTGCCGTCAAGGCAGGAACAGGATGCCCTTGGCGAGCGCGATCAGGGCGACCACCACTAGCGCGGCTACCAGCAAGCCGTTGATATCCACGCGGAAGCGCTGGTAGAAGCCCCCCAGGCCGCGGCTGAGGCCGAGGTCGAATAGATGCACGAAAAGCAAGTCGTGACCCGGCTGGCTGACTTCGACCTCGGTTTCGCTGGCGGGATCCCAGCGCGAGCGGCGGTCGAGCCGCTCGTAGAACGGATCAAGCCGCTGTTTCGACTCCGGCGGGGTCAGCAGGCTGATGACCGCCAGCGCGAGGAAGCCGGCGACCAACGAGATCCCGAAGTTGAGCGCTTCCCACTGCAGCAGCACGCCGTACTGCCTGTACGTCAGCCAGAAGAACACGCCCGACGACACCAGCAGGCTGGCGAGGGCGCCCCAGCGGTTCGAGCGACGCCAGGAGATCGCGCCGAACATGCTGATCCCCATGAACGCAGCCAGTGTCTCGGTGAATAGGAAGGCTTGCAGCACGCTGCCGACGAACAGTCCAAAGCCAACTCCAAGCAGCGTAATCGCCACGCCCGCGAAGCGCCCGGACCACAGGTAGTGCCGATCGGTCTCGTCCTTGCGGAAGTAGCGGCGGTAGAGGTTCTGCGTGAAGAGCGCGGCGCTGTCGACCATGAATGCCGAGCCGGTCGACATGTTCGCGGCCAGCACGCAAGCGATCATCAGCCCCAGCCCGCCGGGGAACAGCAACTCGCGCGTGGCATAGCCGAACGCGTCCTCAGGGTCGGCGAACGCGACTTCGCCGCGCTGGATCAGCAGCGTGGCCACCACGATCCCGACCAGGGCCCATCCGATGGTGCAGAAGCGCTTGATGAAGTTGCCGTAAGCCATGCCGATGCGGCACGAGCGCTCGTCCTTGCCAGTGCCCACGCTGGCTAGGATGTGCGGCTGCGCGACGATGCCGATCAGCCCGTTCAAGGTCAGCATCACGATCGTGAAGACCCCGACATCCCCGGGCGTGACCATCGAGAGCATGCCTGGATCGAGAGTCTCGCGGATCCCGGTGAACCCGCCAGTCTCCCGCAGGCCCATGGGGATCAGCAGGAAGCTGAGGGCGATGATGAACAGGCTCTGGACGAAGTCGGTATAGGCGGCCGAGACCAGGCCCCCGACAAAGCTGTAGAGCAGGAAGGTGGCGGTCATGGCCAGCACGACCGCGTTGGCCGAGACGGCTTCTCCGGAGGCCACGCTGACGAGCTTGCCCGCGCCCTTGAGCATGGCGCCCATGTTGAACGTGAAATAGGCCAGCGCGAACGCCGTGTACACCGCGCCCATCCAGTCGCCGTAGCGATCCTCGTAGACTTCGCCGGTTGTCGTGCGGCGGAAGCGGCGGAAGAGCGGAGCCAGGATCCAGTAAAAGGGCGTGATGAATAGGTTCTTCCACTGGTACCAGATGCCGGCGTAGCCGGATTGGTAGACCTTGCCGGCCAGCGAGACCGGCATTTCCGCATGCGTGCCGACGCCGAGTGCTTGGCCGATGACCAGCCAGACGTTGAAGCTGCGGTTGCCGAGGAAGTAATCGGAGGTTTGCCGGACGCGCCGGGCGGCGTACAGCCCGACGGCGACCATCATTGCGAAGTAGACGGCGATCACCGCCCAATCAATGGCTTGCAGGGAAGTCTCCATGAGGCGAGCCGTTCATTATAGGCTTAGTTCGCCCAACATATTCGCGGTTCAGTTGAGCTAGCTCCGTGGCGGGCGCGCGCACGTGCTGACTGCGACACGCTGTGATCACAGACCCCGAAGCGCGGGGCAGACCACGTCAAGGATTTGGCCGTAACCTGTGCGTCACCGATGTGTAGTCAGACCGCCGAGAGAGGCAATCTGGACATCGACCCGCCAGTCAGAACGTTGAATTTCCGTCTGTCTAGGAACGCCATTTCGGAGCATCCCTCGCGTTGCCCGCTCGAATTCCCACGTTCTCGTTGCGGTGCGCGCCTCGTGCACTGAATCGTCGGTGTTTTCCGGAAAGCGGCCTCTGGAGGCCTTGCCCGCTATCTCCCGGTTCGCTCGCGTTCTTCGCGCTGCCCTTCAGGATCTCGGTCGCGTCTAGTCGGGACCTCGACAGATCGGACCGCAGAAAACCGGGATTCGATGCCAACCTCGGACCGCTTCCGGCAAGCCATTGTGGAACTATCCCGCGCACGGCGTAGCTTTCTGCAGGTGTCTGCCCCTCATCTAGACTGATCGAATGGGAGTTGACGAGCAAAGAATTCTCGAGCGACTTGTCGAGCGTGGCAAGAACGTCTTCGAAGGCCCGGCCAAGGCTTTGCCGATCTCGTTCAAGAAGCCACCGGACCTGAATCAGGTCCAACACCAAGAAGCCAAGAGCCTCGTAAACGATCTAGAGCACCACCCACACGCTTTTGTCATCGCCTGCATCACAGACCGCCAAATTGATGCAGACCGAGCTTGGCTCATCCCGTACCGTCTGTCTCAGAAAATAGGAAGCCCCGGAGAGCCCACGTTTCTCTTCTCGAAGCTCCTTGAGTTGTCCGAAGACGAAATTCAGCGCCACATGGAGGGCCCGCCCTCACTCCATTGGCTGCACAAAGAGATGAGCCGTCACATCCACGCGGCTTTGCGACGAATAGCAGAGAAGTACGAAGGAAGAACGGAGAGGATCTGGGCCGACTGCCCCTCCAGCGCAGGGCTTGTCTACAGATTCCTTGAATTTGAAGGGATCGGACCAAAGATCGCAACCATGGCCGCAAACATCCTCGTCCGCGGATTCAAGAAACCGGTCAGCGACTATTTCTCTATAGACGTTTCTCCTGATCGTCACGTCCGCCGCGTTCTCCACAGGCTGGATCTGATCCCCGAAAGAGCGCCAAACGAATTGATCCAATATCGTGCTCGAGACCTCAACCCGAAGTTTCCTGGGCTATTGGATCTTCCAGCGTTCGAGATCGGTCGGAAGTGGTGCAGGCCTAGACAACCGGATTGCGGCCAGTGCATTATGCACGACATTTGTCCAACCGCAGCGAAACTGACAGCGTGATTCCCCCTGATCCGCCCCTCTCGCTACGCAAGTAGCTCTCGGACCGAAACAAGGAGGCGCGACCTATGACTAGGGACGAGCGAGACCTCGGCAGCCAAACCTCTTGGTCGCTGGATGACCTACTCCGAGCGCGAGTGCCGGATCGTGGCCCTAGCCACACCGCATGTGCTCTTGGCGAGTTGAGCGCATTCATGGCGCACTGGCCCGGCGGCCAATCGCCGCACGCGCAATGTACACCACGGCTCCTGCCAGAATGCCGACCGGAATCGGTGGTAGCCAGCCCTCGGCCGCACCGCCGGCGAGCATCGCAAGGCCGGCAGCCCCGAGCGAAGCGGCGATGGCGGCAAGCGCGACGGATTGACCCGGCCGCCTCCAGAACAAGCCCGCGACGAGCGGCACGAACAGTGTCAGCGTGAGCAGGCTGTAGAAGAAGCTGAGCGCCGAGAGGATCGATTGGAACCAGTTGGCAAGCAGGATGCTCAGCGCGCCCGCGCCCAATGCGGAGCGCCTAGCCAGCGCCAGCCGCTCCCGGTCGCTGAGCTTGCCGCGAGAGAGCGGCTCCAACACGTCGCGGGACAGCGACGTGGCGATCATGAACAAGACCGCATCGGCCGAGCTGACCTCGGCGGACAGGATCGCGGCCAGCATCAGGGCTCCCAGCCACAGCGGCGCGACCTCGGTGAAGAGCTTGACCAAGGCGCTGTCCGGGTCGGCCAGCTCCGGGAAATGCACGCGGGCCGCCATGCCAAGCAGGACAGGCAGGACGGCATAGGCGAGCAGGGCCGCCGCCTGCAGCCCCACGCCGACCCGGACCGCATGTTCGTCCCTTGCCCCGAAGAGCTTTTGCACCAGGCCCGGCGAGACCACGAAGGCCGGGGCCAGCAGCAGCACGAGTTGGGCCGTGTCTCCGAAGCCCGCCCCGCCAAGCGACAGCGCGGTGTCGTCAGCGGCGGCGGCCGCCACCTCCGTCCAGCCGCCGCTGGCAGCGATCATCCACGGCACCGCGACCAAGAATCCGACAGCCTTGACCGCTACCTGCAGCGAGTTCACCCATGACGCCGAGCGCAGCCCGCCCATGGCAAAGTACGCGGTCGCGAGAGTGCCGGCGAGCGCCGTGCCGAGACTCTTTGGCAATCCGACAGCGGCTTGCAGCACCAAGCCTGCCGCGATGATCTGCCCGGCCAGGATCGCGGGCGCTCCCACCAGTAGGATCGCGGCGACCACGAGGCGGGTGGTCCGGCCGTAGCGAAGCTCCAGATAGTCACCGACGGTGTACAAGCCGCGCGCCTTGGCGACCCGATGTAGGCGCGGTCCTACCAGGAAGGCCAGCACCACGGAGCCTATGCCGGCCGATCCCACCCACCACCACGCGGGCAGACCGGACGTGTAACCGAACTCGGCTGCGCCGACGGTGCTTCCGGCCCCGAGGTTGGCTGCGAGAAACGTCGAGAAGATTAGTGTCGGCGGCAGGCTTCGCCCGGCTACGAAGAAATCCTCCGCCCGGCGGACGGAACGGGATGCAAACGCTCCCACCAGCAGGAGCGCGAGGCAATAGGCAGCTAGGATGGGCAGCACGGCCGAATACTGGCTGATGAAGGCCGGGAGAGCCTAGCGAAGCGTCCGCGGCTTGGGCGAACCTGTGGCAGCGACGGAAACTGGCGTCCCCAATCGGAGCTGACTCTCACCGTCCGCCCGCATCCCGTACGATCGCACCATATTTCACCTAAAGACCATAACAAAGGGAACTATTTGCAAGAGTGGCGATAGCCCAACATTCAGCGAGAGCGTAGCTGTGAGGCGGCTTGCTCCAAGTGGTCTGCAAGCTCGCGTCTCGCGATGCGGATGATCTCATCGAAGGAGTTGAACACGGCCTTGCCCTCTGGGAGGTCGACGGGCTGCTGGATCTAGACGGTGGCTCCGCGAGCATCCGATCGAGAGAACACAACGATGTGCGGAGTGTGCTCGTTGTCATCCCTGCTGCTTACACGGTTTATCTGACATTCCCTGCCTCAGACGTGAGAGGTAGCAAACCACTTCGCCGTAGTCCCCACCTCCTACATCGTCCGGTATGGAATGCGCAATATCTTGGAAGTCACCGAGTTTGCTGGTCCATCTACCGGACGGTTGCTGACGGGCGGCATGCTTGATCTTCATACGCCCAAGAAGATCCTCCTTACCGTACAGCGCTACCTTCTCTAGGTGAGGCTCTAGATCTCCGTTCTGGCACCGCGAATACCCGATTGTGGCGTACGCTTCTATAAATGCCTCCGGGTCTTCGGAGTACCTAACCCCGTCTGGCCAGTAATGGGACATCGACCCATCTATGGGCCACCATTTACGGGAATCATCTTCGGCAGCCCAAGCGATGCAATTGTAGGCTATGTCCTCCGGACTCGTAACCTCGAAGTTACTCGTTGAAAGTTTTGGGAAGGCTGCTCTGAATCTTGGGATGCCTAAGAGCGCGTTTTCCACCAATCGAGCCAAGCCGTTCTCATTTTCGCATAGTGCCCGCGATCCTCGTATCGGACGGGCTGCTCTGAGGACACCAGTTCCAATATTCGGAACCAGTGATCCTTGGCTCCCTTTTCAAGTTCCTCCATAATCAAGGGAATCACGGAATCCCCCATCGCCAGCAGGGCGTGGTACGCAGGGCATGCCTCGATCTCGCTCTGAGAAGAACTGAAACCGCGCTGTTCCCGCCATTGCTCAGTCAGCGTCCGAAACTTGATGCCGACCACTTGTTCCTGAGACATGTCCTGCCAGCTAGCGGAATTTCCCGTAGAGACCGGCAAGTCGTTGGAACGTCCTATAACGGAGTCGGGCGACTCTGAAAAGATCGGGACGGACTCCTTCTCGGAATCCTGATAGGAAACCAACGTGGTAAGGACGCTTCCGGGAATGTACGGCACTCCCTGCACCAAATTGATCGTGGAATGCTGCAATGTCTCCATCTTTGACCTCAGTGGACCTTCTGCCGCAGGTCCTCGTTTGCTTCGACAGCCAAGACGTTCGAAGACTTGACGACGTAAACGGGGTCTCCGTTATTGTCAAACGTATTCTCGAGCCGACCGACATCGGTGATGATGGCTTTCAGTTTGATGATTGAACCGTCGCTAAGCTTGGCACTGCACCATCTTTCCGTGGTCTCCTCGACCTCTACGCGGATGGCGTTGCGCCGAATCCCCTGAAATTCGACCTGTTGCTTCTGAGGCATGCTAGTATTCTAGCCCGCATGGGCCGCCGCGCGAGTGAGCGGAACGCGACCGCACGGACACTACGGCGATTATGGCGGGAGGATGGTTGTGCCGTGAGAGCATTTCTTGCTTCTAGATGCAGACAGCAAGAACACGCATGATTCCGCGTGATGCGCTATCCGAGCTTTCCAGCCTCTTCAAGCCACTCGTGACCTAGCTTCCACGGCAGTTCCTGTCCGCAGTTCGCCTGAACCCTGGACAAGGCGTAGATACCTGCTCCCGGTGCGATCTGGTCGAAATAGAAATCGAACGCCTCTTCAGCACTAACGGTCTTCAACTCTTACTCCCTCGGCTAGCGATCAAACACGGCTAGGACATAGGCGTGAGAGTTCTCGACGTTTATGCGCCAACGATACGATTCCGCCTGCATCTGACGAAATTGAGGGCAGCCCCGTAGCTCAGATGGCTGGAGCAACGGCGTCACAGTGGAACGTGGCAGATTCGAATCCTGGTTGGGCCGCTCTCTGAGATGGGTCAAGAACGAGTAGTCGGTTGCCGGGCCGACTTCGTCACTATTGGATGTAACTCCCCTACTGATCCACAGAGCGATCTGCCTAGAGAGGCGGAGCCCAACGGCTGAACGGAGAACGTGGCTTGACCGCGGGGTATTGCCGGAACGAGGATCAGGACGGCAAACTGCCCAGGTCCGCGCCCGGTCTCGTTGTTGTGAATTTCGCTTCCGAGTAACGCCTCAATCCGTCGCCCACATCGGTGAATCCGCGACGCATATAGCCGCCGAAGCATAGAAACACCAGCGGCGCGAGCATACCCGTCAATCGGTCCGTGTTGTGGTACTGACACGTCGTCTCGCTCACAGTCTCTAGGTGTTGCTCTCGCACCGCGTGCAAGAGCCAGCGTGCCCCGAATGTCTTTCGCCAAGCGATGAGGCGGGGGTATTCGAATGCGCAGACGGTTTCGGTAATCTGCATCTTTGCCTTCCCCATCCTGACCAGCAGATGCGCAGGCGAACCGATTGTGAAATCCGTCCGGGCCTGCGGCGTGAACCGATTCCACTCGCCGTATTTCTCAACGTCTGTGAGGATCTCCCAGACGAAGCCGATCGGTGCTTCGATCCGTATGCGTGGAGTATCTACTTCAAATCTGTTCATCGTCCTGACCGCCGGTCTTTGGGAGAGTCTCGACCCATCCGTCCGATTGCTCCCAGAGCAGTTTCGATGCGGCTATGTCCCTGCTTTCACCTTGTAGCAATCGGCGAACCGTCCCAGGATCTTCTCAGGTGTCTGGCGGAGTTTGGCGTGGCTGTCTAACCCAGAACGCTGTAGTTGCCGTCAAGAATCAGGCGAACGGAGACGTACAACCCAAGGAGTGCGCACAGCACCCAGGGAGAATTGATCGCACAGATATAGGTGTAGACCTCGCGTCGGCTGATTCGGGCATGCCGGTTGGCCACGAAGAAGCTGGCCCAGTAGACCGAGGTCACGTACGTCCATTGCCAGAACAGCATGACCCCGAGAATTCCCGCAAGGACGGCAGGCAGGAGCTCGAACGTGTAGGCCGCGTACAGGATGAGTGTTGGAACTGGCGTCACCATGCCGTTGGCGATATCCGCGTTGTATCCGAACGTCCGGCGGTCCGCATAGGATCCGTCGTAGTGGGAGTAGGCCGCCCAGACATCAGCCCATAGAGTCGGCGACAGTATCCGGGTCAAGGGGACCCTTGCGAGGAGGAACTCCCTAGCCGGTGTCCGGCCCGTGATACTGCTCCTCTCGCGCCAATACCTAGTTCGCATTTCGACATGGTCTGGTCGGAGAAACAGACACACCTCCCAATAGCAGATCAGCAGGTTGGCCGAGAAGAACAGGCTGAGAAGGCAATAGATGGCGTTTAGGTCCCCGTCGGCGTAGTAGCGCGTACCGATGCCGAGAAGGGCCAGAATCGTGACAACCAGCGCCGCGATCAGTGCCGTCGGGATTGTCAGGCCCGGCTGGTGCGCGCTTGGTTCGAACGGCGCTCGATGAAGGCGATTTTCGGGCATCTCTTATTCCTAGCGGATAGCCTAGCGCGGACTCTCCGCACCGCACCCGTCTAACCGCGCTGTGTCATTGAGATGTCCCCAACGCCTCCCTGCGGGCCCCAACGCTGCGCCAGCCCGGCCAAGACGAAACCTGCCGTTCAAGGCTCGAAACGATATTGGACAGCTAGCAATGCGCTCGGTACGCCGGCTCCAGAGGCGGCGAGCCCTACCTGCGCAGCCCCGGCAGAGGCACTATTGGCGTCCGCGCGCGGTACTCGGCATAGGTCGGGTACTTCCCCGCGGATATCTCCTCCGTCATGCGGATCACGCCGATGAACTGCGCAGCAAGCAGAACCACGCCGAGCCCGGTCCAGTGGAACCAGTCGCTTGACGCCGACACGGCAAAGAGACAGAAGGCGAACCACATCCCGATTTCGCACAGATACGACGGATGGCGTGCGTAACGAAACAGGCCCGTGACGATGAATGGCTGCACGACTTCTTCGCCGGCTGCGATCCTGCGCCTCTTCTCCTGCTGGAACTTCCACATTTGCTCGTCGCCGATCAACTCACCGGCGAAACACACCAGGAAGAGCACTGCGGAAAACCCATCGAGCCAGCCGAGAGGCTGGTCCCGCCAAACCCACGCCTGATGCACAGGCGAGGTGAACAGCCACATGAGCAGCAACTGGCCCGGCGCGACGAAGGCGATGTTCAGCCACAGGAACTTCGTCGGGCCGATTCTCGCCTTCACGACGCCCCAGCGGTAGTCCGCGCCGCCTTTCCGGAAACCGCCCTTGCGGGCGAAGTTGTAGGTGAGCCTCGCGCCCCAGAGGATCACCAGTGCCGTCATGAGGTTGACGCGCGCCACGTCGAATCCAACCTCGACGGCGACCAACAGGCAGTACACCGGCGGGCACAGGGACCACAGGCGGTCCATCCACTCACAACAGTCGCCGGTGACGAGCGTCGCGACCCAAGCCAGCACCACGAGAACTAGGCATAGTTCCAGCGCGCTACCGTACGGCTGGCCGGAGAGCGGATGGCTGAACAGGTCGAGTCCGGGCATCGGGATTGCGCTCGTAACGCTAGAGCATGCCCGTGTGTCTCGTCAAGACCAGTCGGCCCTGGCCGCCGCGATGCGGGCGTGAGCGGGCCAGGGCGCGGTTGGGGCGAAATACCGCTATATTGTTGCTGTGCTTGACCTTGGCATCCGGGAAGCCGGTCGAGAGATCGCCGTGCCAACCAGTTGCCGGTCGCCGCTGACCCGCAGCCTGAGACAGACTCTGGACAGATGATCACGAAGCCCAACGGGAGATCGCCGGGTCCCATTGATGAACTGCCCTCTTTCCCCGAGGGCTGGTATTTCATCGCCAGTCGCGAGTCAATCCTGCGAGAGAAACTGATCGAAAGGACTTGGGTGGGCGAGGAGATCATCGTCTGGTGCGACGCAGAGGGCCGTATCTGCGTGGCCGACGCGAAGTGTCCGCATTTGGGCTCGCACCTAGGGCCCTCCGTTGGCGGCAAGGTCCGTGACGGCTGCCTAGTCTGTCCCTTTCACGGATTCGAGTTCGATGCAACCGGGCAATGCGTCGCCACTCCGAATGCCCCTGCCCCGAGAGGCGCGAAGCTGAAACTCTACGAGACAAAGGAGATCCTCGGGATGGTCTTTGGCTGGTGGGGAAGTGGCGGTCGTCCACCGCAGTGGCACCTGCCGGACGGACCGCTCCCCGGAGCCGAATGGTGCAAGCTGGGATTCCGAACCCTCCGATTTCCGGGGCACGTCCAGCAATTGGCGGAAAACTCCGTGGATTTCGGGCACTTGGCATACGTACACGGCTACAGCAACGTGACTCCGGTGGGTTCGTTGTCGGTCGAGGGTGCCTATTTGCGGAGCCGCTTCGAATTCAGGCGTGTTCGAAGGGTCGCTGGCATCGACGTGGTGCACGAAGTCTCGGCTGACACTCACGTCTATGGGCTGGGCTACTCCTTCGTCGAAATCCACGAGACGTCCATTGACATGCGCGTGAGATATTGGGTGCTGTCAACACCCGTCGATAGCGAGCACGTAGAGTTAGTGCTGGCCAACCAGGTGCGGCGGATGCACAAGCCCCGCAAGCCCATCATGGGCCTGCGCTTCCTTCCCGTTAGCCTGCGGCACAGAGTGATGAACCAAATTCTGCTGTCGCAGCAGAGGCGAGATGTCCAGCAGGACGTCGTTATCTGGGAACGGATGCGGTACTGCCACCAGCCCCGGCTTTGCCGGGCCGACGGCCCGATTGGGGCGTATCGCCGGTACTGCCGGCAGTTCTATCCGGAGCTGGCAGTCTCCGAGTCTTCGTGACGCTGACTGACAGCCCCAATGCTCACGCTGTCGGATTCACGCACGAACTCGGCAGGGCTCGACGGCAACACTAGCTGGCCACGACGGCGCTTTCTTCGACTGTGACTACCAACGTTCGGCGCCGCGAATTGGCGCCTCAGGGTCGAACCGCGCTCAGTAAACCCCGGGGATCAGACGATGACGAACCCTGCCCCGGTATTGCTCCCACAGTTCTCCATACTTGCGGGCGCACCGGCCGTCGTCGATACGGTCGCGGATGACGAAGAAGATCGTGAGGTAGACGAAATAGATCCAGGCCCAGATGTTCGTGAAGTGTCCGAGTGCCAGCGCCATTCCGAGCGCCTCTAGGATTTCACCCGTGTAGTTCACATGCCGGGCGGCTCCCCAGTACCCGCTGCAGAGGATCTTGCGTTCCCCGTCCGTGACCGTGACCGGTCTGATGAGCCCGAGAAACGCACGCTCGGGGAACCTCTTGAACACATACTTCTGGAGGTTGGCGCCGCGCGTGATCACCCAGCCGAGCAGAAACACCGCCGCCGAACCTCCAAGCCAGAGAGCGTCCCGCGACGGATCGATGTCGGGTCTCGCCAGACCGGCCGTTCCCCACAGCGCGATCGGATACAGGCAGGGATAGACGGCGATGCAGCCGACGATGAGCTTGAAGCCGACGCGTTCCTCGATGATGTCGAAAGTGAAGAGCTGAACGCGCTCAAAGCAGAAATAGTCCGTCACGAACCACACCCACATCGCCGCGTGCAGGAACACGCCGGCGTTCGCCGCCGGGCCGTATTCGCCATAGTGGTACGCGGCGCTCGAGACAGCGTTCAGCGCGAGGTAGGTGCCGCCGTAGACGTACATGAACATCTTGGCGTCGATGTCGCCGCGAAAGTGGACGTTGCGGGAACGGCCTTCGATCCACTGCACCAGCGGGCTGCGGTCGTCGGCGGGTGCGCGGAGGACCATCCACACTGTGAGGACGACGCTCAATGCCACCGCTCCGGCGAGCGCGTGCCATTTCGCCAGCCACAGCCAGCCGAGCGGGGCGGAGGTCAGCTCAAACCACCAGATAGCGAGGGCGCAGATGAAGACGGCGAGACCGTTGAGGCGGTACCGGCTTGGTGTAACGCGGGCGTAGCCTTCGACGCGACGGGCGGGGAGGACGATGTGCAGGGTGAGGAGGATGGCAAAGAGGGCGGTCGGCGTCAGGAATGCGGCGACCGCCTGCCAAGGAGTCAGGCCGGACATGGTGGCTTCAGCAGCTCGATAGGGTCAGGTGGCGGAGCCGGGACAGGGCGCTACACCCGATTCGCTTAACGATAGCCGTACGACCGACCGCCGTCAATCTCGACCGGACGCTTGTAGGCCGACCCTGCCGCCCATCGAATCCCGGGCGGCATTCGGTGGTCGCAGGGCTACGTTCCAGCCGCGAATTCGAGAGCAAGAATCGAGATGCGCGACCGTTTCCGAATGCCTAGCATGACCTTAGGGGCCGCGGCGCGGTCCGCGGCCGAACAGCAGCGATCCGAGGAGCCTTCAATATGCCCGAAACCGAGATTCCGAATTCTACGCCGAGCCCAGTCCCGAGCAATGACGAATGCTGGGCGGCGGTCTTGAACCGCGACCGTGGCGCGTGGGACGACTTCGTCTACTCGGTGGCAACGACCGGTGTCTATTGCCGTCCTGGCTGCCCGGCGCGGCGGCCGCGGCGCAAGCATGTGCGCTTCCACCCCTCTTGTGAGGACGCCGAGCGCGCCGGTTTCCGCCCGTGCCGGCGGTGCCGCCCAGACGAGCCGGCGCTTGCGGAACGCCATGCGGAAGCGGTCGCGGCTGCGTGTCGACTCGTCCAGACAGCAGAGGAGTTGCCAGGCCTCGATGCCCTCGCGAAAGCCGCCGGCATGAGCCGGTTCCACTTCCACCGCGTATTCAAGGTGGCCACAGGCTGCACGCCGCATGCGTATATCGCTGCCCATCGTGCTGCTCGGATGCGCGAGGCGCTACGCACGTCGCGAACAGTCACTGAGGCCATCTACGAGGCTGGCTTCAACTCTAACGGTCGGTTTTACGACGCTTCCGGGAAAACCCTCGGGATGGCTCCCGCGACGTTCCGGCGAGGGGCTCCCGGCGAGACGATACGGTTTGCCGTTGGCGAGTGCTCGCTCGGCTCGATCCTAGTTGCAGCGACCGCCGAGGGGGCGTGCGCGATCTTGCTCGGAAACGATCCGGACGCCCTGGTGCACGACCTCGAGGACCGTTTCCCGCGGGCGGAACTCGTCGCGGGAGACCCGCAGTTCGATTCCTTGGTGGCCCGGGTCGTCGGCTTTGTCGAGGCGCCCGCAGTGGGTGCCGCGTTGCCGCTCGATATCCGCGGGACGACGTTCCAGCAGCGGGTGTGGCAGGCGCTACGGGAGATCCCAGCCGGCACGACGGCGACCTATGGCGAGATCGCAGATCGCGTCGGCTCTCCGAAGGCGGCGCGGGCGGTCGCGCAAGCTTGTGCTTGCAACCCGCTCGCCATCGCGATCCCCTGCCATCGCGTGATTCGGACTGACGGCACGTGCGGCGGCTATCGCTGGGGCGTGGAGCGCAAGCGAGTCCTGCTCGCCCGCGAGGGCACGAAATGGTCCTCTCGCTGAGGGCGGGCCCTCCGCGACAGGCCGCTGGTCATCGCCACTCGGGACACGCCACGTCATCGAAGTAAGTGACGCGACACGGCGTAGGTGTGACAGAGTCGTTCAAATGCGCGAGTGGCGCAGATCACCCGAGTATTTCCTTAACCTGCTGAAATACAGGCGTTTAACTCGAGAAATTGGCGTCCCCAGCGGGATTCGAACCCGCGTTGCCGCCGTGAAAGGGCGGTGTCCTAGGCCGGGCTAGACGATGGGGACGCGGTAGAAGGAGCGCCGGGGCCGCTCCTGATTTGATCCTAGCACGCAGGGATTCTCTTCAATGGTGCCGGCGGGTCCGAGCTCACGCCCGGAAGGCCCGCTGCGGTCGAGCTATCGCTGCGCCAGTTGCGTTGGCGCCGCGATGGGCTGGGCGGCGATCAGTTCGCCCTCGCTCAGCCCCGAAACCACCACTGCTTGCGTATCGCTGATCGGGCCGAGCTGGACTTGGCGCATCTCGAATGCGCGATCGTCTTCGACCCATACCACCGACGAGCCATCGATTTCGGCGATGGCGGCCCGCGGAATGACCAGAACGTCTTCTTGCTTGTCGACAATGACGTCGACGCTTGCGGACAGATCCGGCTGGATGCGCTCGTCAGAATCTACGATCTCGACCAAGACTGACACCTTCTTGATCCAGTCACCTCGCGA
Organism: Bryobacterales bacterium; assembly: GCA_028819215.1. GTDB lineage: Bacteria > Acidobacteriota > Terriglobia > Bryobacterales > UBA6623 > VXMF01. The sequence continues at coordinate 4,228 of JAPPMG010000007.1, read as the reverse complement.
CCCGCTCGAGCCGGGGGGTCCACGGCGGCCGCCGCTCGAGCCGCTCGACGTGGCCATGGCACCAACGTTCTTGATGCGGCCTTCGAACTCAGCGTCCGGGTAAGCGTCCAGCCGGACGATGACGGGCGCACCCAACTCAATGATCTGGCTGTCGGCTTGGTTCAGTTCTGCGTATACCGCCATGCTGGACAGGTCGACGATCCGCATGAAGTACGCCCCTCCATAGACCTGATCGCCGGGCGAGGCCTGCTGGAAGCTGCCGCGCGAGAACATGGTCTCGATCACGACCAAGCCGCCGACCGGTGTCCGCAGCCTCATCTTGTCGAAGTCAAACTCGGTCCGCTCGAGGCGCTTCTCGTCCTGCTCGACAGTGATGTCGAGGCTGCGCCGCTCCGCCTCATCAGCCATCTCCTGCAGGCGCACTTCCTGCTCCAACTGCTCTGACGAGGCTGTGCCCTCCTCGGCGAGCAGCCGGAAGATCTCCGCCTGGATTGCTGATCGCACCTCGGCCGTCTGGAGGTCAAAGGCCGCCTTTTCGGCCTCGGCCTTGGTAGTGCGGAAATTCTGCCTCAGGGTCTCGGTGGCGATCAGCATTTCGGCCTTGCGCGTGGCGGTCTGGGCCCTGGTCTGGGCCAGCATCGAGGCGTAGGTGTCCATCTGGTCTTGGGTGCTCTTGGATTCGAACTCCGCCACCACGTCTCCGGCCTGGACCACGGTGCCGGCTTCGGCGAGCGACTGGATCGTTAGCGACGAGCCGCCTCCGCGGTCTCTGCCCCCGCGCATCCGCGGCGCGCGGATCATGGCGAAATTCGTGGCACCGACCGTTCCGCCGATGCGAATCGACTTCTCGAAGGTGCTCGTTTCAACCGCCACGGTACTCGTCAGGGTCGGCTGCGTGGCGGTTGGTTGTGGCGCCTGTCCGCTCACGGCCTGGTAGATGCCCAAGCCAACCAAGATGCCGCCGACGACCAACAAGGCAATGCCCCATGCCGGAAACTTGGGCGGCTTGCTCTGTGGATCCGGCACGGGCTCCGGACCAGGCCCTCGCTGCGGGACCGGCTGCTCGTCCGGAGCAGATCCCGCTGCGAAGATCGGTCTCGAAATCCAAGATAGGGTGAAAGCTGAGGTCGCCATGGTTCCAGCCTCGCGATTCGATCGCCGTACTCAGTTTATGGCGATTTTCTTGGCCAAGCGGTTATCGAGTGGCCGAAAGAAGTTGGCAGGGAGCGACGAGCGCGACCCTAGTCGGCATGGACTTGAGGACCGTGCCTATACAATAGAGAACCGGAATCCGCCTGCCTTCGGGCAGCGCAGTCCCGCCCCGGCCGCGATCGGCTCGCGGATGAATTTGCTCCAACCAGCCAAGCAGGCGAAGGTGCCCGAAGCCGCCATGCAGCTATCCCACGTTCCCCGATTTCTCCGGATTCGCTGCTTGGGCTCCCCATCGGGATGCCTCGTCCTCGCAGCCCTCCTGCTGGTCGGCTGGCCAGCTCAAGGCGCTCCCGATGAGCAGGCCGTTGAGCGATACATGGGCCATGTCGAATTCTTGGCATCCCCTGAGATGCGGGGGCGCGGGGCGGGCATGCCGGAGTTGGATGAGGCCGCGGAATACATCGCTCAGGCTCTGAAGGCGCAAGGGGTCGAGCCGGCTGGCGACGACGGCACGTACCTGCAGCCGTTCGAAGTCACTACCGGCGCCAGCATGGGCGAAGACAACAGCCTGCGAGTGGAGCGCAAGCGAGGTGCCAGCGAACTCGAATCGAAGCAGGACTTCATCCCGATCAACTTCTCGGGCAGTGGCAGCGTCGAGGGCGAAGTCGTGTTCGCGGGATACGGCGCCACGGCCGAGGAGTTTGACTACGACGACTACTTCCATCTCAACGTCGAGGACAAGATCGTCCTGGTGATGCGCTACGAGCCTCGCTTCTTCAGCGAGGAAGCCTCGTCCGAGCAGGAAGAAGGCAGGTCGGGGAGCAGTCGCCGAATGACACGGCACTCTCACCTGATCGCCAAGGCAATTCAAGCTCGCAAGCGCGGGGCCAAGGCCGTGTTGCTGGTCAACTCCCGCACTCGGGGTGGCAGCCGCGATCGTTTGATCCGATTCGGCAGCGTGTCCGGGCCCACCGATGCGGGGATTCCCATGGTGCAGATCCGCAGGACAATCGCGGAGCAGTGGCTGCGTGGTTCTGGTCGCTCGTTGCGCCTATTGGAGAGGGACATCGAAGAGTCTAAGCAGCCCCAATCATTCCAACTTGCCTCCTCCTTGCGCGTGAGCCTGTCGGTGGATGTCGAGCACGAACGCGCGATGGTGAGCAACGTGGCGGGCTACCTGCCCGGCAAGTCGGAGGAGTACTTGGTCGTCGGGGCGCATTATGACCACTTGGGGCTCGGCGGCGAAGGCTCCTTGGCCCCGAATCGCCGCGCTCCCCATCTCGGCGCCGACGACAACGCTTCGGGCGTGGCCGCGATCCTAGAGCTGGCTCGCAGCTACGCCCAGGCCGACGAGCGGGAGCGCGGGGTCCTGTTCCTCGCCTTTGCAGGCGAGGAGATCGGCCTGCTGGGTTCCAGCCATTGGGTTGAGAACCCCACCCTGCCCTTGGAGAACGCGGTGGCGATGTTCAACTTCGACATGGTCGGCCGGATCGAGAACCGCAAGCTCTACGTGGGCGGCGTCGGCACTGCCGAGCCGTTCGAGGCCTTAGTGCAGGCAGCTGCGACCGAGCACGAATTGAGGGTGGACAGGTCCAAGAGCGGGTACAGCTCCAGCGACCACACCTCGTTCGCGGCCAAGAAGGTCCCGGTCCTGTTCTTCTTCTCGGGGCTGCATTCGGACTACCACAAGCCGACTGACACCGCCGACAAGATCGATGGCGCCACTACCGTCGAGATGCTCGCCATGGCGCGCCAGATCATTGACGGCGTCGCGGAGCGCCCCGAGCGGCTCGCGTTCATAAAGGCCGCGCCTGACTCCAGTCACGGACCGGGTGCCGGGGACGGGGAGCAGCGCGGCTACGGCCCTTGGTTCGGCTCGATCCCGGACTTCGGCGAGGTCCCCAATGGAGTGAAGTTCGCAGACGTTCGAGAAGGTTCCCCGGCCGCCAAGGCGGGACTGCAGGGCGGCGACATCCTTACGCACTGGAATGATGCTGCCATCACGAATCTGTATGACTTCACATACGCCTTGCGCGACTCGAAGGTCGGCGATGTCGTCACGGTGCGAGTACTGCGCGGCGCGCAGGAGGTCACGGCCAAGGTGACCTTGGCCCCGCGACCGTAACCCGGCTGCGAGCGGTCCGGACCGGCGGCGCGATGCGATCCTTCGGCGTTACCGCGAGCCTGCTGTACCAGCTGACGCGACGCGATTTCCGGCAGCGCTACGTCGGGTCGGTGCTCGGCTGGCTGTGGGGCGTGATCCACCCGCTAGTCCTGCTGGCCATCTACTGGTTCCTGTTCCGGCACGCCTTTGGCGCGCGCCTGCCCCCGGAAGAGGCGACCGACAACTATCCCCTTTTCTTGATGGCGGGGATGCTGCCGTGGCTGTTCTTCTCCGAGACCCTGGCGCGCTCGGCTCCGGCGGTCGTCGAACACGCGGCCTTGGTGAAGAGGAGCGTTTTCCCGTCCGAGGCCGTGCCGGTGAGCATCCTCGCATCGACCGGCGCAACGCACTTGCTGTCCGTGTTGGCGCTGCTGGTCGCAGCTGCGTTTTGGGGGCACGCCCCGAGCGCATCTCTGGCGCTGATTGCGCTATGGCTGCTGCCGCTCGCGCTGTTCAGCCTGGGCCTGGCTTGGTGCGCGGCCGGTCTGCAGGTTTATGTCAAGGACACCTCGCAGGTACTCTCGGTGGCGCTGATGGCTTGGTTCTGGGCCACTCCCGTGTTCCTGCCCGAGGCCTTCTATCGGGGGCGAGTCGACTTCGTGCTGGAGTGGAATCCGTTGCGCTACGCCGTGCTCGGATACCGCAGCGCGATCCTTGGAGGAAGCGGCCCCAGCCTCGGCGAGACCGCCTTTCTCGCCGGCTCGGCCTGTGCTGTCTTCGTTCTCGGGACGCTGTTCTTCCGACGCGCCAAGAAGGGATTTCCGGACGTGATTTAGTTCCACCTGCCCGGTCTAATCCCACCGACTTTCAGTCGGTCCGCTTGCAGCCGCCGAGTGGGCGGGCGGGAGGGCGCAGGGCCTAGACTCAGGGATCCTCCCCTCGTGAACGAGTTCTGAGGCGGGTTGCTGCGGC
>JAPPMG010000090.1 GCA_028819215.1 Bryobacterales bacterium | reverse complement strand
CCTGCCGACTGGCCGGACCCAGTTCACCTTCACCGATATCTCGACCGGCCTCTTCCCGGACGCGGAACGCGAGTTCGGGGAACGGGGCACGGAGCTTCGCTGCTTGGGGCTCGACATCGAACGGGACCCCGCCGACCAGGGGTTCGCGCTCCACGCCTACGACCTCGTGATCGCGGCGAACGTCCTGCACGCGACCCGCGACCTGGGTGAGACGCTCGCCCATTGCCGACGCCTGCTGGCGCCGTCGGGCGTGCTGGTGGCCGTCGAGGAATCCGTCCCCAAGGAATGGCTGGACCTGACCTTCGGGCTGCTGCCCGGCTGGTGGCGCTTTCGGGACGCGTATCGCACCGACCACGCGCTGGTCGGGGCCCCCGTCTGGCGGCAGGCCCTCGCGGAAGCCGGATTTGCGGGGACGGCCCTGGTCGAAGATCCGTCCGGGCCACTGCTGATCCTGGCGCAGGGGCCGTCGGAGATGGTGGCAGAAAGCGGGCTGTTCGTGCTGGCCGGGGAAAGCGAGCTGGGAGCCGAGCTGGCGGCGGAGCTGGAGCGCCGCGGGAGCCGGGCGGTCGAAGGGCCGGCGCAGGGCGACCGTCAGGCATGGCGCGGGTTCTTCGAGTCATTGCCGGGTGCGCTTCCGCTGCGGGGAGTGGCCTATCTGGGCGGGGTCCGGCGGGATGGCGCGGAGCTTTCGACCCGGGAGCTGGAGGCCGAGCTGGAGGCGGTGGATGGCGGTGCGCTGGCGCTGGTCCAGGGTATGTCGGACGCGGGCGTGTCGCCCGTGAGCGGCACATGGTTCGTGACCCGGGGCGGGCAGGTGATTGATCGGGAGCGTACCGGGGCACTGGCGGGTGCCTCGCTGTGGGGCTTCGCGAGCGTGCTGGATCTGGAGCACGGGGATCTGACACCGCGCCTGCTGGACCTGGATCCAGAGTCTGCCCCGTCCGCCGACACACTTGCCGACGAGCTGCTGCATGCCGACCGGGAGACGCGCATCGCCCGGCGGGGCGGAGCCCGGCTGGTCGCCCGGCTAACGCGCATCGCCCGGCGGGAGGGGGATTCGGCGGACTCCGGGCCCGACGAGCTCCGGCTGCGCGCGGACCGGAGCTATCTGATCACGGGGGGGCTCGGAGGGCTCGGGCTGGAGGTGGCGCGCTGGCTTGCCGAGGCGGGAGCCGGAGCCATCGTCCTGAACGGACGGCGCCCGCCCGACACGGACGCCGAGGCGCTGATCGCGAAACTCCGGGAGAGCAGCGCGGAGGTGCGTGTCGAGATCGCCGACGTGACGGACGAGGAGGCGGTGGCGGGGATGCTGGGGCGGATCGACGCCGAACTCCCGCCGCTGGCGGGCGTGATCCACAGCGTCGGAGCGCTCGCCGACGCGGCGTTGACGAACCAGGACTGGGAGCGGTTCGAGCGGGTGCTCGGACCGAAGGCGCTGGGCGCTTGGCGACTGCACCGAGCGACCCTCGACCGAGAGCTCGACCTGTTCGTGCTCTTCTCCAGCCTGGCGGGCGTTGTCGGCAACCGGGGGCAGGCTAACTATGCGGCGGCCAACGCATTCCTAGACCAGCTGGCACGGCACCGGAGGGCGCTTGGCCTACCCGGCCAGGCGGTTGCGTGGGGGCCGTGGTCAGGCATTGGCGAGGCCGAGGAGCAGCGCGAACGCATCGCGACACGGCTCGCCGACTCGGGCGAGGAGTGGATCGCGCCCGAGCAAGGCATCCGGACGCTGGCGCGGCTCGTGCGCGAGGATGTCGGGACCAGCGTGGCGGCGTTCATCGACTGGGCGGCGCTTCCGGTGCGGGCACCGTGGCTCGCAGAGGTGGCGGGGCGCGAGGAGGACCGCACTCAAACCGCTCCGGACGATCTGCTCGGGCGGCTCGGGGGACTCGCCGCCGGAGAGCGCCGGGATGAACTGGCCCGGTTCCTCGAGGAACAGGTGATCGAGATTCTGCGCCTGCGCGCCGCGCCGTCGCCCTCGACTGGATTCTTCGAGCTGGGCATGGACTCGCTGATGGCGGTCGAGCTTCGCAACCGCCTGAACCGGGCTTTCCGGGGAGCGTTCGTCGTGTCGAACACCGCTGTGTTCGATCATCCCGACATCGCCCGAATGGCGGAACACCTTGAGGGCCAGCTTGCCGGTGTGTCACCCGAGGTTCCGCCGATGGGAGCCTTACCCGCCGTCCTTCACCGCGGCGATGACCGCATCGCGATCGTGGGCGTGGCATGCCGCTTCCCCGGGGCGCCGGACGCTGAGGCGTTCTGGGCGCAGCTTCGTTCCGGGGCCGATCTGGTGACGAGGGGGCGTCCGGACGGGCTCTTCGTGGATGCGGAGACGGAATCGGCGCGCCACTTCGGAACCTACGTGGAGGGTCTCGACCGCTTCGATGCGGGCTTCTTCCGGATCGCCCCGGTCGAGGCAGAGCTGCTGGATCCCCAGCAGCGAATGCTGCTCGAGACGAGCTGGGCGGCGCTTGAGGACGCAGGGATCGCGCCGGAAGGGCTGCGCGGGAGCCGAACCGGAGTGTACGGCGGGGTCTCGATGAGCGATTACCAAGCGCTTATTGCCGAGGCCGCGGACGACCCGTCGACCAACCTTTACAGGTCCACTGGCGCTACCCCCTCGATCGCAGTCGGACGGGTCGCCTTCGCGCTCGGATTCGAGGGTCCGGCCATCACTGTGGACACCGCGTGTTCCTCGTCGCTGGTCGCGCTGCACCAGGCGGCCGCGGCGCTCCGCGCAGGGGAGGCGGATCTCGCGCTGGCCGGAGGGGTGAACGCGATCCTGAGGTCGCAGCCCACCAGTCTCTTGACCGATGCCGGCATGCTCGCCGCGGATGGGCGTTGCAAGACCTTCGACGCCGAGGCCGATGGCTACGTACGGGGCGAGGGCTGCGGGATGGTTGTGCTCAAGCGTCTTGCGGACGCCGAGGCGGCGGGAGACCGCGTCCTCGCGGTTGTGCTCGGTTCGGCGGTGAACCAAGACGGCGCGAGCGCCGGCCTGACCGTGCCGAACGGGCCGGCCCAAGAGCGCGTCATCGAGGAGGCGCTGGCGCGAGCGGGCGTGGAGGCCTCTTCTGTGGACTACCTAGAGGCACACGGTACGGGGACCGAACTGGGCGACCCGGTCGAGGTGGAGGCGGCGGCCGCGGTGTACGGCCGCGGCCGGAGCCCGGAGCGCCCTCTGCTGATCGGATCGGTGAAGACGAACGTGGGCCACCTCGAGGCGGCGGCGGGCGTGGCCGGGCTGATCAAGGCGGTGCTGGCGATCCGCTCCGGGGAGATTCCGCGGCACCTGCACTTCGAGCGGCCGAACCCGCGGATGGACTGGGAGCAGCTTCCGGTCCGGGTGACATCGGAGGCGACCGCGTGGCCAGAAGCGGAGCGGCCGCGGCGGGCTGCCGTGAGTTCCTTCGGATACTCGGGCACGAACGCCCACGTCGTGATCGAGGGATATACGGACGAGCGCGAACCTCCGGGCGTCGTGGTTTCCGCTTTGCCGGAGTCGGGTGCGGACGACCGCGTCCCGCAGGCCGACGCGCCCCGCCAGCACCGCCTGCTTCCGCTGTCCGGCAAGTCCGAAGACGCGCTCCGTGAGCTGGCGGACCGATACCGGGCCGCCCTCTCGGAGGACATCCCGCTCGCCGACATGGCGTGGACGGCGGGGGTGGGCCGGAGCCATTTCCACTACCGCGCCGGGCTCGCGTTCCAGAATCGCGCCTCGCTGCAGGAGCAGCTGGAGGCGGTGCGGCAAGGCGTCGTGGCCTCGCCCGCCCAAGGGCCGGTCACCTTCCTGTACACGGGGCAGGGGAGCCAGTGGGCGGGCATGGGCCGGGAGCTGTACGAAAGCGAGCCGGTCTTCCGGGCGGTGCTGGAGCGGTGCGAGCGAGTATTCCGTGCAGAGCGGGGCGCGTCGCTGCTCCCAGTGATGTTCGAGGACGCCGAGCGGCTGGACCGGACCGAGTGGACGCAGCCGGCGCTGTATGCGCTGCAGAGCGGTCTGACCGCGCTGTGGGCGAGCGTGGGAGTGCGGCCCGACATCGTTTTCGGGCACAGCGTCGGAGAGCTCGCGGCAGCGGCCGCGGCAGGGGCGTTTGACCTTGAGGCCGGGATGCGGTTCGCCACGCGCCGGGGTGCTCTGATGGGCTCGCTTCCCGAGGGGGGAGCGATGGCAGCGGTGTTTGCTCCGGCGGACCGCGTGCGGGACGCGCTCCGGGAGGGCGTCGAGCTGGCAGCCGACAACGGCCTGCACCAAGTCGTGAGCGGGCCAGAGGCCGCAGTCGAGGCGCTCCTGAAGAGCTTTGAAGAGGACGGTGTCCGGGTGGAGCGTCTGCGGACCAGCCACGCCTTCCACAGCGCGCTGATGGAGCCGGTGCTCGGGGAGTTGGAGGCGGCGGCCCCGCGGGCCTCGGCAGCGGCGGTGCGGCTGGTGAGCGACGTGAGCGGGAGCGTGCTGGAAGGGGCACCCGACGGAGCGTACTGGCGGCGTCAGGCGCGCGAGCCGGTCCAGTTCGCCGGGGCGGTGCGGACGCTGGCGAGCTTGGAGGCGGGGCTGCTGCTGGAGATCGGGCCGCACGGCGTGCTGGGACCGATGGCAGCGCTGGGCTGGCCGCAGGGCGAGGCGCCGACCGTGATCGCGAGCCAGCGGCACGGCGGGAACGGGGACTTCGTCGGCGCGGTGGCGGGTGCGTATGAGGCGGGTCTGGAGGTTGACTTCGAGGGTCTGTTCGTCGGGGAGCGGCGGCGGCGGGTTTCACTGCCCGGCTATCCGTTCCAGCGGGAACGCTACTGGATTTCCCCCACGCCGCGACGGCAACCAGGGCAGGGGCACGCGCTGCTTGGAGTGCAGCGGGATTCTCCGGAAGGCGCACACTCGTTCGAGCGGCAACTGCACAGTCAGGATCCGGCTTGGCTGTCCGATCACCGGGTGTTCGGGCAGGTCGTAGCGCCGGGCGCGCTCTACGCGGCGCAGGTGTTTGAAGCACTTCGCGAAACGCACCACGGAGGCCCGGTCGTGCTCGAAGAGAGCGCGATCATCCGCCCGCTCGTGTTGTCGGAGGGGACGGGTCGGCTGGTCCAAGTGGTGCTCGGCGAGAGCGGTGCCTGGAAGGTTGTCAGCAGGGATGAGGGAGGGCGCTGGGAGACGCACGCTGAAGGCCGCTGGGCAGCGCTCGCCGCAGCCGCGTCTGAGTCGGCCGACCTCACCGCGCTGACGGCGGGTCTCGGCGAGGCGGACGTGGAAGGGACGTACGTTGAGTTGAGTGCTGCCGGGCTCGACTACGGTCCGGACTTTCGCGGACTGGCCCGACTCTGGTCGCATTCCGGGGAAGCGTTGGGCGAGGTGAAGCTGCCGGAGGGCATGGAAGATCGGCACCTGCTTGTGCATCCGGCACTGCTGGACGCCTGTTTCCGCGTGCTGGGAGGAGTGCCGGAGATGGAGGTCGCCGGGAGCACATGGCTGCCGATAGGCTGGGACCGCTTTATCCTGCACGAAGCGCTAGGGGAACGCGTCTTCTGCCGGGCAATCGACCGCGGCGAGGGCGGGGAGACGCGCAAAGCAGACCTCTTGCTCTACACGGCGACGGGCGATGAGGTGGCGCGTATTGAGGGCTTCGCGCTCAGACATGCGAGCCGGACCGCTCTGGCTAGTCACCGGGTGGAGGATGCGCTGCACGAGGTGGTGTGGCGCGAGGGGCCGGCGGTGGGACTCCGAGAGGCGGACTTTCTCGCCGGGCCGGAGGAGATCGAATCCGGATTGGGAACGTTGGACGGATACCTGGAGGCGGAGGGCGGGGCCCTGGCGTCGCTCGCCGCGCTCGGGGGCGAACTGGAACGTGAGTCCCGCTGGCAACTGCTCCGCGGATTCCGGGAGCTGGGCTGGGAGCCTAGTCCGGGAGAGCGCTTCGAGACGGACGAGTTGCGCCGCCGGCTCCGTGTGACGGAGGATCACGGACGGCTCTTTGGCCGGTTGCTGTCCGTTTTGGAGGAGATGGGGGTCCTCGGACGGGAAGCGGCCGGTGGCTGGCACGTGGCAGCCGTGCCGGAAGCTCCTGCAGAGCCCGAGGCGGGGCCGACCGACTCCGCAGCCGATTCGATTGAGCTTGGCCTGCTGCGCCGCTGCGGGGAGTCACTTGCCGAGGTGCTTCGCGGCCGCGTCGATGCGCTGGAACTGCTCTTCGGCGCCGAGCCGGGCGCGGCGAGTCTGTACCGCGAGTCACCGGCCATGCGGGCGATGAATCTCATGCTCGCCGATGGCGTGCGCATGGCGGTCGCCGGGTTGCCGGAAGGCCAGCGGCTGCGGGTGATCGAGATCGGCGCGGGGACGGGTGGGACCACGTCCGCCCTCTTGGACGTCCTGCCGGCCGACCGGACCGAGCTCGCCTTCACCGACATCTCAACCGGCTTTTTCTCGGACGCCGAGCGGCAGTTCGGCGAACGAAGCGTGGACGTTCGCTGCTTGGCGCTCGACATAGAACGGGATCCGGCGGATCAGGGGTTTGCGCTCCATGCCTACGACCTGGTGATCGCGGCGAACGTCCTGCACGCGACCCGCGACCTGGGCGAGACGCTGGCCCATTGCCGGCGCCTGCTGGCCCCTTGGGGCTTGCTTGTCGCCGTCGAGGAAACCGTCCGCAAGGAATGGCTGGATCTGACTTTCGGACTGCTGCCTGGCTGGTGGCGCTTCCGGGATATGTATCGCTCCGACCACGCGCTTGTGGGGCCCACAGTATGGAGGCAGGCGCTCTCGGATGCCGGATTTGCGGGAACCTCCTTCGTCGAGAATCCGTCAGGGTCGCTCCTGATATTGGCACGGGGGCCGTCGGAGGTGGGGGCGGAAAGCGGGCTTTTCGTGCTGGCCGGCGAAAGCGAGCTGACCGCCGAGCTGGCGGAGGAGCTGGAGCGCCGGGGGAGCCGGGCGATCGAAGGACCGGTGGAGCGCGACCGCCAGTCGTGGCGTGGATTCTTCGAGTCATTGCCCGGTGCGCATCCGTTGCGGGGCGTCGTCTATCTGGGCGGGGTCCGGCGGGATGGCGCGGGGCTTTCGACCCCTGAACTCGCGGCAGAGCTGGAAGAGGTTGATGCCGGTGCGCTCGCGCTGGTCCAAGGGATGTCGGACGCGGGCGTCTCGCCCGTGAGCGGCACTTGGTTCGTAGGCCGGGGCGGCCAAGTAGTCGGTCGGGAGGGGTCCGGTGCACTAGCGGCTGCCTCGCTGTGGGGTTTTGCGAGCGTTGTGGATCTGGAGCACAGGGATCTGACGCCGCGACTGTTGGACTTGGATCCAGAGTCTCCCCTGTCCGCCGGCTTGCTCGCCGACGAGCTGCTGTTTCCTGACCGGGAGACGCGCATTGCCCGGCGGGGGGGAGCCCGGCTGGTCGCCCGGCTGACGCGCTTCGCCCGGCGGGAGGGGGATTCAGCGGATCCCGGTCCCGACGAGGTCCGGCTGCGCGCGGACCGGAGCTATCTGATCACCGGGGGACTCGGAGGGGTCGGGCTCGAAGTGGCGCGCTGGCTCGCGGAGACAGGAGCCGGAAGCATCGTATTGAACGGACGCCGGCCGCCCGACTCGGACACCGAGGAGTTGATCTCGGAACTCCGCAGGGGCGGTGCCAAGGTGCGCATCGAGATCGCCGACGTGACGGACGAGGAGGCGGTGGCGGGGATGCTCGGGCGGATCGATGCCGAACTCCCACCGTTGGCGGGCGTGATCCACAGCGTCGGAGCGCTCGCTGACGCGGCGTTGACGAACCAGGACTGGGAGCGCTTCGAGCGGGTGCTCGGACCCAAGGCGCTAGGAGCGTGGCGACTGCACCGGGCGACGTTGGATCTGGACCTGGACCTATTCGTCCTCTTCTCGAGCGTTGCGGGCGTGGTCGGGAACCGCGGGCAGGCCAACCACGCAGCGGCTAACGCCTTCCTTGACCAATTGGCACGGCATCGCCGGGCACTGGGCCTGCCCGGTCAAGCCATTGCCTGGGGGGCGTGGTCGGGAATAGGCGAGGCCGAGGAGCAGCGTGAACGCATAGCGACGCAGCTCGCCGACTCGGCCGAGGAATGGATCGCGCCTGAGCAGGGCATCCGTGCCTTGGCACAACTCGTGCGCGAGAATGTCGCGGCCAGCGTGGCGGCGTTCGTCGACTGGTCTGCGCTTCCGGCGCGCGCACCTTGGCTCGTGGAAGTGATGGGGCGTGAACAGGACCAGTCTTCCGCCGCTCCGGACGATCTTCTCAAGAGGCTCGGAACACTCGCCCCCGACGAGCGCCTCGACGCAATGATCCGGTTCCTCGAAGAACAGCTGGTCCAGATTCTGCGCCTGCGCTCCGTGCCGTCGCCCTCGGCGGGGTTTTTTGATCTGGGCATGGACTCGCTGATGGCAGTCGAGCTTCGCAACCGCCTGAACCGGGCCTTCCGGGGAGCGTTCGTCGTCTCGAACACCGCGGTCTTCGATCATCCCGACATCGCCCGACTGGCGGAACACCTTGCGGGCCAGCTTGCCGACGCCTCACCGGAGGCACCGCCGGTGCGAGCCTTGCCCGCCGTCCGTCACCGCGCCGATGAGCGCATCGCGATCATCGGCGTGGCCTGCCGCTTCCCCGCGGCACCGGACGCCGAGGCATTCTGGGCGCAGCTCCGTTCCGGGGCCGATCTGGTGACCAGGGGGCGTCCGGACGGGCTCTTCGTGGACACGGAGACAGAGGCGGCGCGCCCCTTCGGCGCCTATGTGGAGGGCCTTGATCTATTTGACGCGGACTTCTTCCGGATCGCCCCGGTCGAGGCGGAACTCCTAGATCCTCAGCAGCGGATGCTGCTCGAGACCAGCTGGGCAGCGCTTGAAGACGCCGGGATCGCCCCGGACGGGCTGCGCGGGAGCCGAACCGGGGTGTACGGCGGGGTCTCGATGATCGATTACCAGACACTCGTTGCCGGGAGCGAGGACAACCCGGGCACGGAGATTTACAGGGCCACTGGCGTGACCCCGTCGGCTGCGGTTGGCCGAGTCGCCTTCACACTCGGGTTCGAGGGGCCCGCCATCACTGTGGACACCGCCTGTTCCTCGTCGCTGGTCGCGCTGCACCAAGCGGCGGCGGCACTCCGCGCCGGCGATGCGGATGTGGCGCTGGCGGGAGGGGTCAACGCGATCCTCACGTCAGATCCCACCAAGCTCATGACCGGCGCCGGCATGCTCTCGACGGATGGTCGCTGCAAGACCTTCGACGCCGAGGCGGACGGATTCGTGCGGGGCGAGGGATGCGGGATGGTTGTGCTGAAGCGCCTTGCGGACGCAGAGGCGGCGGGAGACCGGATCCTTGCAGTCGTGCTCGGATCGGCGGTGAACCAGGACGGCGCGAGCGCTGGCTTCACAGTGCCGAACGGCCCGGCCCAAGAGCGAGTGATCGAGGAGGCGCTGGCGCGGACGGGCGTGGAGCCCTCTTCGGTGGATTACTTGGAAGCGCACGGCACGGGGACAGAGCTGGGTGATCCGGTCGAGGTGGAGGCGGCGGCTTCTGTATACGGTCGTGGCCGGAGCCCGCAGCGCCCGCTGCTGATCGGATCGGTGAAGACGAACGTGGGCCACCTCGAGGCGGCGGCGGGCGTGGCCGGACTGATCAAGGCGGTGCTGGCGATCCGCTCCGGGGAGATTCCGCCGCACTTGCACTTCGAGCGGCCGAACCCGCGCATCGACTGGGAGACGCTCCCGGTCAGGGTGACGACGGAGGCGACCCCGTGGCCGGAGGCGGAGCGGCCGCGGCGGGCCGCCGTGAGCTCCTTCGGATACTCGGGCACGAACGCCCACGTCGTGATCGAGGGCTACGCAGAGGATCGCCAACCGCCCCGTATCGGACCTCCCGCGCTGCCGGAGTCGGGTTCGGATGTCCGCCTCCCGTCGGCCGACACACCCCGCCAGCGCCGCCTGCTCCCGCTTTCCGGGAAGTCCGAGGGCGCGCTCCGTGATCTGGCGGACCGATACCGGGCGGCCCTCTCGGAGGACATGCCGCTCACCGAGATGGCGTGGACGGCGGGGGTGGGCCGGAGCCATTTCCGCTACCGAGCCGGTCTGGTGTTCCAAGATCGCGCCTCGCTGGAGGAGCAGCTGGAGGTGGTCAGGCAGGGCGCTGTGGCATCGCCCCAAGCCGGGAAGGTCGCTTTCCTCTACACCGGCCAAGGCAGCCAGTGGGCGGGGATGGGGCGGGAACTCTATGAAGGCGAGCCGGTCTTCCGGGCGGTGCTGGACCGCTGTGAGGATGTATTCCGGGCGGAGCGGGGTGCGTCGCTGCTCCCAGTGATGTTCGAGGACGCCGAGCGGCTGGACCGGACCGAGTGGACGCAGCCGGCGCTGTATGCGCTGCAGAGCGGTCTGACCGCGCTGTGGGCGAGCGTGGGAGTGCGGCCCGACATCGTTTTCGGGCACAGCGTCGGAGAGCTCGCGGCAGCGGCCGCGGCAGGGGCGTTTGACCTTGAGGCCGGGATGCGGTTCGCCACGCGCCGGGGTGCTCTGATGGGCTCGCTTCCCGAGGGGGGAGCGATGGCAGCGGTGTTTGCTCCGGCGGACCGCGTGCGGGACGCGCTCCGGGAGGGCGTCGAGCTGGCAGCCGACAACGGCCTGCACCAAGTCGTGAGCGGGCCAGAGGCCGCAGTCGAGGCGCTCCTGAAGAGCTTTGAAGAGGACGGTGTCCGGGTGGAGCGTCTGCGGACCAGCCACGCCTTCCACAGCGCGCTGATGGAGCCGGTGCTCGGGGAGTTGGAGGCGGCGGCCCCGCGGGCCTCGGCAGCGGCGGTGCGGCTGGTGAGCGACGTGAGCGGGAGCGTGCTGGAAGGGGCACCCGACGGAGCGTACTGGCGGCGTCAGGCGCGCGAGCCGGTCCAGTTCGCCGGGGCGGTGCGGACGCTGGCGAGCTTGGAGGCGGGGCTGCTGCTGGAGATCGGGCCGCACGGCGTGCTGGGACCGATGGCAGCGCTGGGCTGGCCGCAGGGCGAGGCGCCGACCGTGATCGCGAGCCAGCGGCACGGCGGGAACGGGGACTTCGTCGGCGCGGTGGCGGGTGCGTATGAGGCGGGTCTGGAGGTTGACTTCGAGGGTCTGTTCGTCGGGGAGCGGCGGCGGCGGATCTCGCTACCCGGCTATCCGTTCCAGCGGGAGCGCTACTGGATCTCGCGCTCCGCGCGTCCACATGCGGAAGAGGGGCATGCGTTGCTCGGGGTGCAGCGTGATTCCCCGGATGGCGAGCACTCATTCGAGAGACGGCTGCACAGTGCAGATCCGGCTTGGCTGTCTGACCACCTGGTATTCGGGAACGTCGTAGCGCCGGGTGCGCTCTACGCGTCGCAGGTGAGTGAAGCACTTCTGGCAACGCGTCGCGAGTTTCCCGTTGTCATCGACGAGACCTCCATCACGCGCCCGCTCGTGCTTTCGGGCGAGGAGGGCAGGTTGGTTCAGGTGGTGCTCGGCGAGGACGGCAGCTGGAAAGTAGTCAGCAGGGATGCTGAAGGTCGATGGGAGACGCACGCCGAAGGCCGCTGGGCACCGCTCGCCGCAGTTGTGCCCGAGCGGGAAGACCTCGGTGCGCTCCAGGCGCGGCTTGCCCAGGCGGACGTGGATTTCGATTCGCGCCTCGCTGGCCGCGAGTACGGGCCCGCCTTCTGCGGTCTCCGCCGGCTCTGGTCTGGCTCAGGGGAGGCGTTGGGCGAGGTTCTCCTACCGGCAGGAACGGAAGATCGGAAGCTGCTCGTGCATCCGGCACTGCTCGACGCCTGTTTCCAGGCGCTGCGGGGGATCCCGGAGCTGACAGGAGCCGGGGGCACATGGCTGCCGATCAGCTGGGACCGCTTCGTCCTGTACGACGCATTGCCGGACCGGGTCTTCTGCAGGGCACTAAACCGCGGCGAGGGCGAGGAGACGCGCCGTGCCGATTTCCTGCTTTACACGGAGATGGGCGAGGAACTGGCGCGCATCGAGGGCTTGGCACTCAAACGCTCGAGCCGGATGGCTTTGTCGGATGGCCGGGTGGAGGATGCTCTGCACGAGGTCGTTTGGCGCGAGGGGGCGTCGGTGGGACTCCGGGAGGCAGACTTCCTCGCTGAGCCACAGGTGATCGAGTCCGGTCTTGGGGCGTTGGACGGCTATTTCGAGGCAGAGGGTCGAGACAGGGCGTCGCTCGCCGCGCTGGGGCGGGAACTGGAGCGTGAGTCCCGCCTGCAATTGCTCCGCGGATTCCGGGAGCTGGGCTGGGAGCCCAGTCTGGGAGATCGATTCGAGGCGGACGAGTTGCGCCGCCGGCTTCGTGTGACGGAGGATCACGGGCGGCTGTTCGGCCGGTTGCTGTCGGTACTGGAGGAGCTGGGCGTCCTCGTTCGGGACGCGGCCGGTGGCTGGCACGTGGTAGCCGTGCCGGAACCGCCTGCAGAGGCCGCGGCGGGGCAGATCGAGACCGAAGCCGATCCGATCGAGCTGAGCCTGCTCCGCCGTTGCGGGGAGTCACTCGCCGAAGTGCTTCGCGGCCGGACCGATGCGCTGGATCTGCTCTTTGGAGGAGAGTCGGGGGCGGCCAGCCTGTACCGCGAGTCGCCCGCCATGCGGGCGGTGAACCGCATGGTTGCCGACGGTGTGCGCACGGCGGTCTCCGGGTTGCCGGAAGGCCGTCCGCTGCGGGTGATCGAAATCGGTGCAGGGACGGGCGGGACCACGTCGGCCCTTTTGGACGTCCTGTCAGCTAGTCGGACCGAATACACGTTTACCGACATCTCGACCGGTTTCTTCCCGGACGCGGAGAGTAAGTTCGGCGAGCGGGGCGTGGACCTACGCTTGCTGGCACTTGACATCGAACGGGATCCGGCGGACCAAGGGTTCGCACTCCACGGCTACGACCTAGTGATCGCCGCGAACGTCCTGCACACAACCCGCGACCTGGGCGAGACGCTCGCCCACTGCCGACGGCTCCTAGCCCCGTCGGGCCTTCTAGTGGCCGTCGAGCAAACCACCCGCAAGGAGTCGCTGGACCTGACTTTCGGGCTTCTGCCCGGCTGGTGGCGGTTCCAGGACGCGTATCGCTCCGACTACGCGCTGGTTGGTCCCGCCGTGTGGCGGCAGGCCCTCGCGGACGCCGGATTTGCGGGGACGTCCATGGTCGAGGATCCGTCCGGGGCCCTGCTGATCCTGGCGCGGGGGCCGTCGGAGGCCGGGGCCGAAGGCGGGCTGTTCGTGCTGGCCGGAGCAGGCGAGTTGGGGGCCGAGCTGGCAGCGGAGCTGGAGCGCCGCGGGAGCCGGGCTGTCGAGGGGCCCGAGGAGGGCGGCCGCCAGGCGTGGCGCGCGTTCTTCGAGTCACTGCCCGCTACGATTCCGCTGCGGGGCGTCGTCTACCTTGGCGGGGTCCGCCGGGATGGCGTGGAGATTTCGGCCCGGGAGCTCGAGGCAGAGTTGGAGGCGGTGGATTCCGGCGCGCTAGCGCTAGTCCAGGGAATGTCAGACGCGGGCGTGTCGCCCGTGAGCGGCACTTGGTTTGTGAGCCGGGGTGGCCAAGTAGTTGATCGGGAGCGCTCTGGTGCACTGGCGGGTGCCTCGCTGTGGGGTCTTGCGAGCGTGGTAGATCTGGAGCACGGGGATCTGACACCGCGCCTGCTGGACCTGGATCCCGACTCTTCCCTGTCCGTCGGTACGTTCGCCGACGAGTTGCTCTTTCCCGACCGCGAGACGCGCATCGCCCGACGGGGCGAAACCCGACTGGTCGCTCGGCTCACGCGCTTCGCCGGGCGAGAGGGAGGTTCGGAGGATTCCGGTCCCAGCGATGTCCGGCTGCGCGCGGACCGGAGCTATCTGATCACCGGGGGCCTCGGGGGGGTCGGGCTGGAGGTGGCGCGTTGGCTCGCAGAGGCGGGAGCCGGAAGCATTGTTCTGAACGGTCGCCGCCCACCCGACGAGGCAGTAGCGGCGGCGATTGCGGAGATCCGGGAGCGCGGTGCTGAGGTGCGCATCGAGATTGCCGACGTGACTGACGAGGAGGCGGTGACGGCGATGCTCGGGCGGATCGACGCAGAAGCCCCGCCGCTTGCGGGCTTGATCCACAGCGTCGGAGCGCTCTCTGACGCAGCATTGACGAACCAAGACTGGGACCGGTTTAAGCGGGTGCTCGGGCCTAAGGTGCTAGGGGCCTGGCGGCTCCACCGGGCAACGCTCGACCGCGAACTCGACCTGTTCGTCCTTTTCTCCAGCCTGGCGGGTGTCATGGGCAGTCCGGGCCAAGCCAATCACGCGGCGGCCAACGCCTTCCTCGACCAGCTAGCGCGGCATCGCCGGGCACTGGGCCTCGCCGGGCAGGCCATAGCGTGGGGGCCGTGGTCGGACATCGGCGAGGCCGAGGAGCAGCGCGAACGCATCGCAATGCGGCTCGCCGACTCGGGCGAGGAGTGGATGGCCCCCGCGCAGGGTATCCGGACGTTGGCGCGGCTCGTGAGCGAGGACGTCGGGACCTGCGTGGCCGCATCTGTCGACTGGTCGGCGCTTCCGTTGCGGGCACCTTGGCTCGCGGAAGTGGCGGGGCGCGAACAGGACCGCTCTTCCGCCGCCCCGGACGATCTGCTCAGGCGGCTGGGGGGAATCGCCCCCAAGGAGCGCCGGGATGAACTGGTCCGGTTCCTCGAGGAACAGTTGGTCCAGATTCTGCGCCTGCGCTCCGCGCCGTCGCCCTCGGCGGGATTCTTCGAACTGGGCATGGACTCGCTGATGGCGGTCGAGCTTCGCAACCGCCTGAACCGGGCGTTCCGGGGAGCGTTCGTCGTCTCGAACACCGCCGTGTTCGATCATCCCGACATCGCGCGGCTGGCGGAACACCTTGCAGGCAAGCTTGCCGGGGTGTCACCAGAGGTGCCGCGTGTCCGTGCCCAGCCTGCGGTCCGGCACCGCAGCGACGAGCGCATCGCGATCATCGGCATGGCCTGCCGCTTTCCCGGTGCACCGGACGCCGATGCGTTCTGGGCACAGCTTCGTGCCGGGGCCGACTTGGTGACGAGGGGGCGGCCGGACGGGCTGTTTGTAGACGCCGAGACGGAGGCGGCGCGTCCCTTCGGCGCGTACGTGGAGGGTCTTGACCGCTTCGACGCGGGGTTCTTCCGGATCGCTCCGGTCGAGGCCGAGCTCTTGGACCCTCAGCAGCGGATGCTGCTCGAGACCAGCTGGGCGGCGCTTGAGGATGCCGGGATCGCCCCGGACGGGCTGCGCGGCAGCCGGACCGGAGTGTACGGCGGGGTCTCGATGCTCGACTACCAAGCCCTCGTTGCCGGGAGGGTGGGCGATCCGGGCACGGACATTTTCAGGGCAACTGGCGCTACCACGTCGGCCGCGGTCGGCCGGGTCGCCTTCGCGCTCGGATTCGGAGGTCCGGCCATCACGGTGGACACCGCGTGCTCCTCGTCGCTGGTCGCGCTGCACCAAGCGGCGGCGGCACTCCGCGCCGGGGATGCGGATCTAGCGCTGGCGGGAGGGGTGAACGCGATCTTGCGGGCAGGGCCCACCGAGCTGATGACTAACGCCGGCATGCTCTCGACGGATGGACGCTGCAAGACGTTCGATGCCGAGGCAGACGGATTCGTACGGGGCGAGGGCTGCGGGATGGTTGTGCTGAAGCGCCTTGCGGACGCGCAGGAAGCGGGAGACCGGATCTTAGCCGTTGTGCTCGGATCGGCGGTGAACCAGGACGGCGCTAGCGCTGGCTTCACCGTACCGAACGGTACAGCCCAAGAGCGAGTCATCGAGGAGGCGCTCGGGCGGGCGGGCGTGGAGGCCTCCACGGTGGACTATTTGGAGGCGCACGGCACCGGGACGGAGCTGGGTGATCCGATCGAGGTGGAGGCGGCAGCTTCGGTGTACGGTCCAGGCCGCAGTGCGGATCGCCCACTTCTGATTGGATCTGTCAAGACGAACGTGGGCCACCTCGAGGCGGCGGCGGGCGTGGCAGGGCTGATCAAGGCGCTGCTCGCGATCCGCTCCGGGGAGATTCCGCAGCACCTGCACTTCGAGCGGCCCAACCCGCGGATCGACTGGGAGGCGCTCCCCGTTCGGGTGCCGTCGGAGGCGACCCCATGGCCGGAGGCGGCGCGGCCGCGGCGCGCCGCCGTGAGTTCCTTCGGATACTCGGGCACCAACGCCCACGTCGTGATCGAAGGATACCCGGAGGATCGCGAACCGCCACGCATTGCCGTTCCCGCGCCGCCGGAGTTCGGTGCGGGCGAGAGCGTCCAGCAGGTCGACGCGCCCCGCCAATACCGCCTGCTCCCGCTCTCCGGAAAGTCCGAGGACGCGCTCCGTCAACTGGCCGAGCGCTACCGGGCCGCCCTCTCGGACGATATCTCGCTCGCTGACATGGCCTGGACAGCGGGGGCGGGACGGAGCCATTTCCGCTACCGCGCGGGCCTGGCGTTCCAGGATCGCGCCTCGCTGGAGGAGCAGCTGGAGGTGGTCCGGCAGGGTGCTGCGGCATCGCCCCAAGCCGGCAAGGTCGCTTTCCTGTACACCGGCCAAGGCAGCCAGTGGGCGGGCATGGGCCGGGAGCTCTATGAGAGCGAGCCTGTCTTCCGGGCGGTATTGGAGCGCTGCGAGGAGGTGTTCCGCGCAGAGCGCGGCAGATCGCTGCTGTCCGTGATGTTCGACGATCCGCGGTCCTTGGAGAGAACCGAGTGGGCGCAGCCGGCACTGTACGCGCTGGAGAGCGGGCTGACCGCGTTGTGGGCGAGTCTAGGCGTGCGGCCCGACGTGGTCTTCGGGCACAGCGTGGGAGAGATCGCCGCGGCCGCAGCTGCCGGTGCCTTCGACCTTGAGACGGGGATGCGGTTCGCCACGCGCCGTGGGGCGCTGATGGGTTCGCTGCCGGCGGGGGGAGCGATGGCAGCTGTGTTTGCTCCCGCGGACCGTGTGCGCGATGTGCTGGGAGAGGGTATCGAGCTGGCGGCCGACAACGGCGCACACCAGGTCGTGAGCGGGTCCGAGGCCGAGATCGAGGGGCTACTGAAGGGGTTTGAAGAGGAGGGTCTGCGGGTGGAGCGTCTGCGCACCAGCCATGCCTTCCACAGCGCTCTGCTGGAGCCGGTGCTCGGGGAGTTGGAGGGAGCGGCTCCTTGGGCTTCGGCACCTTCGGTGCGGTGGGTGAGCGACGTTAGCGGGCGGCTCTTGGAAGGCGCCCCGGACGGAGCGTATTGGCGGCGTCAAGCACGCGAGCCGGTCCAGTTCGCGACAGCGGTCCAGACGCTGGCGGCCATGGAGGCAGGGGTTTTGCTGGAGATCGGGCCGCACGGCGTGCTGGGGCCGATGGCGGCGCTCGGCTGGCCGCACAGCGAGGCGCCTGTGGTGATCCCGAGCCAGCGGCGCGGCGGGAGCGGGGACTTCGCGGGGGCGGTGGCAGGTGCCTACGAAGCGGGTCTCGAAATCGCCTTCGAGGGTCTGTTTGTCGGGGAGCGTCGGCGGCGGGTCGCGCTGCCCGCCTATCCGTTCCAGCGCGAGCGCTACTGGATCTCCGGCGCGGCGCGGCGGCATGTGGAAGCGGGGCACGCACTGCTCGGGGCACAGCGGGAGTCGCCGGATGGCGAGCACTCCTTCGAGAGACTCTTGGAGAGCAGGGATCCGGCCTGGCTGGCAGACCACCGGGTGTTCGGCGAAGTGGTAGCGCCGGGCGCGCTCTACGTGGCGCAGGTGAGTGAAGCACTCCGCGAAACGCACGGCGAGCTACCGGTCGTGCTCGAGCAGACCGCGATCACGCACCCGCTTGTGCTGTCGGGCGAGGAGGGCCGGTTGGTCCAGGTTGTGCTTGGCAAGGACAGCAGCTGGAAGGTGGCCAGCAAGGATGCTGAGGGTCGCTGGGAGACGCACGCCGAAGGCCGCTGGGCACCGCTTGCAGCAGCCGCGTCCGAGCCGACCGACCTCGGTGCGCTACTAGGGGGCCTCACCCAGGCGGAGGTGGGCTTCGAGCCGGGCCTCGCTGGCCGCGAGTACGGTCCGGCCTTCCGCGGCCTGGCCCGGCTCTGGTCGGCGTCCGGGGAGGCGATCGGCGAGGCGCTGGCGGCGGCGGGAATGGAAAATCGGAGCCTACTAGTGCATCCGGCACTGCTCGAAGCGTGTTTCCGGGTGCTGGAAGGAGTGCCGCAGATGGCAGGGGCCGGAGGCACATGGTTGCCGATCGGCTGGGACCGCTTCGTTCTGTACGACGCATTGCCGGATCGCGTCTTCTGCCGGGCTCTCGACCGCGGCGAGGACGGGGACGCGCGCAAAGCAGACCTCTTCCTTTACACGGAGGCGGGCAAGGAGCTAGCGCGCATCGAGGGCTTCACTCTCGGACGCACGAGCAGGGCCGCCCTGTCGGGTGACCGGGTCGAGAATGGGCTGCATGAAATGGTGTGGCGCGAGGGGGCGGCGGTGGGACTCCGGTCGGCGGACTTCCTGCCGGGGCCGCCGGAAATCGAGTCCGCACTGGGAGCGTTCGAGGGATACCTCGAAGCGGAGGGCGGGGACGCGGCGTCCCTCGCGGCGCTGGGGCGCGCGCTGGAGCGTGAGGCACGTCAACAGCTGCTCCGCGGATTCCGGGAGCTGGGCTGGAAGCCCAGTCCGGGAGAGCGCTTCGAGACGGACGAGCTGCGCCGCCGGCTTCGGGTGACGGAGGATCACGGGCGGCTGTTCGGCCGGTTGCTGTCGGTGCTGGAGGAGATGGAAGTCCTCGGACGGGAAGCGGCCGGTGGCTGGCACGTGGCAGCCGCTCCGGAGGCACCTCCGGCGGAGGCGAGCGACTTCGAAGGTGAATCCATCGAGCTAGGCGTGCTCCGCCGCTGTGGGGAGTCCCTCGCCGAGGTGCTCCGCGGCCGCGCCGATGCGCTGGACCTGCTCTTCGGCGGCGAGCGGGGAGCGGCGAGCCTGTACCAAGAGTCAGCGGCCGTGCGGGCGCTGAACCGCATGGTCGCCGACGCCGTGCTCAAGGCGGTAGTGGGCTTACCGGAAGGCCGTCCGCTGCGGGTGATCGAGATCGGCGGGGGGACGGGCGGGACTACGTCCGCCCTCTTGGAGATCCTGCCGACTGGTCAGACTGAGTTCACCTTCACCGACATCTCGACAGACTCGTTCCCGGACGTGGAGCGGAAACTCGGCGACCGAGGCGTGGACCTTCGCTTCTTGGCGCTTGACATCGAACGGGATCCAGAGAATCAGGGGTTCGCGCTCCACGGCTACGACCTAGTGATCGCCGCGAACGTCTTGCACGAGACCCGCGACCTAGGCGAGGCACTCGCCCACTGCCGAAGGCTCCTAGCACCGTCGGGCTTGCTGGTGGCGGTCGAAGAAACCACGCGCAAGGAGTGGCTGGACCTGACCTTCGGACTACTGCCCGGATGGTGGCATTTCCGGGACGCTTATCGCACCGACTACGCTCTGGTCGGGCCCGCTGTTTGGCGACAGGCCCTCGCGGACGCAGGATTGGGGGGCGGATCCCTAGTCGAGGATCCTTCAGGGGCGCTGCTAATCCTGGCACAGGGGCCGGCGGAGGCGGGTGCGGAAGGCGGGCTGTTCGTGCTGGCCGGCGAGAGCGAGCTAGGGGCCGAGCTGGCGGAAGAGCTGGATCGCCGGGGGAGCCGGGCGGTCGAGGGACCCGCCGATGGCGACCGTCAGGCATGGCGTGAGTTCTTCGAGTCGTTGCCGGGCGTGCTTCCGCTGCGAGGCGTGGCGTACTTGGGCGGGATCCGGCGGGATGGCGCGGAACTCTCGGCCGGGGAGCTACAGGCCGAGCTGGAAGCGGTGGATGCGGGTGCTCTGGCGCTGGTCCAGGGGATGTCGGATGCGGGCGTGTCGCCTGTGAGCGGCACTTGGTTCGTGACACGGGGAGGGCAGGTGATCGATCAGGAGCGTTCTGGAGCACTGGCGGGTGCCTCGCTGTGGGGCTTCGCCAGCGTGGTGGATCTGGAGCACGGGGATCTGACGCCGCGTTTGCTGGATCTGGATCCAGACGCACTCCCAACCGTCGGCACGCTTGCCGACGAGCTGCTCTTTCCTGACCGCGAGACGCGCGTGGCCCGACGCGGTGGAGCCCGGCTGGTTGCCCGACTGACGTGCTCCGCCGACCGGGAGGGGGTGCCGGATGCCGATCCCGGCGAGGTCCGGCTGCGCGGGGACCGGAGCTACCTGATCACGGGCGGCCTCGGGGGGGTCGGGCTGGAAGTGGCGCGCTGGCTTGCCGAGGCGGGAGCCGGAAGCATTGTCCTGAACGGCCGCCGACCGGCCGACGCGGCAGCCACTGCAGCAGTTGCGGAGATCCGGCAGGGCGGCACCGAAGTGCGCATCGAGATCGCCGATGTGACGGACGAGGAGGCGGTGGCCGGGATGTTGGGGCGGATCGACGCCGAACTCCCGCCGTTGGCAGGCGTGATCCACAGCGTCGGGACGCTCGCCGATGCGGCGTTGACGAACCAGGACTGGGAGCGGTTCGAGAGGGTGCTCAGGCCTAAGG
The DNA here is from genome assembly GCA_028819215.1 of Bryobacterales bacterium. Taxonomy (GTDB): domain Bacteria; phylum Acidobacteriota; class Terriglobia; order Bryobacterales; family UBA6623; genus VXMF01. The sequence continues at coordinate 9,196 of JAPPMG010000090.1, read as the reverse complement.
TGCTGGGTGCCTGGCGGCTCCACCGGGCGACGGCCGATCGCGAGCTCGACCTGTTCGTGCTCTTCTCCAGCTTGGCCGGCGTTCTCGGAAACCGGGGGCAGGCCAACTACGCGGCGGCCAATGCCTTCCTCGACCAGCTGGCGCGGCACCGCAGGGCGCTCGGCCTGCCTGGGCAGGCAATTGCGTGGGGGCCGTGGTCGGGCGTTGGGAAGGCTGAGGAGCAGCGCGAACACATTGCGACGCGGCTGGCCGACTCGGGTGAGGAGTGGATGACCCCCGAGCACGGCATCCGAATGTTGGCGAGACTCGTGCGCGAGGATACCGGGACGAGCGTGGCCGCGTTCGTTGACTGGTCGGCTCTGCCTGTGCGGGCACCTTGGCTGGCAGAAGTGGCGGGACCCGAAAAAGGCCGCTCTTCCGCTGCTCCGGACGATCTCCGCAGGCGGCTGGAGGGACTTGACCCCGGAGAACGCCAAGGGGAACTGATCCGGTTCCTCGAGAAGCAGGTGACCGAGATTTTACACCTGCGCACCGCGCCTTCACCCTCGGCGGGATTCTTCGATCTGGGCATGGATTCGTTGATGGCGGTCGAGCTTCGCAACCGCCTGAACCAAGCCTTCCGCGGAGCGTTCGTCGTCTCGAACACAGCCGTGTTCGATCATCCCGACATTGCCCGACTGGCGCACCACCTCACAGCCAAGTTTGCCGGCGTGTCACCGGAGATCCAGGCGGTGCACGCCTCGCCTGCCGTCCGACGCGCTGGCGACGACCGCATTGCGATCGTCGGAATGGCCTGCCGCTTCCCCGGGGCAGCGGACGCCGAGGCGTTTTGGGCGCAGCTTCGTTCCGGAGCTGATTTGGTGACACGGGGCCGTCCTGACGGGCTCTTCGTAGATGCCGAGACTGAGGCAGCGCGGCCCTTTGGCGCCTATGTGGAGGGACTCGACCGCTTCGACGCAGGATTCTTCCGGATCGCCCCGGTGGAGGCGGAGTTTCTCGACCCCCAGCAGCGGATGCTGCTCGAGACGAGCTGGGCGGCACTTGAGGACGCCGGGATCGCCCCGGTCAGCCTGCGCGGAAGCCGAACGGGGGTGTTCGGGGGGGTCTCGCTGAGCGATTATCAGACGCTTATCACCGAGGCCACGGAGGACCCGTCGACCAACGTTTACAAGTCCACTGGCTCTACGCCCTCGATCGCGGTCGGCCGGGTTGCCTTCGCGCTTGGATTCGAGGGTCCGGCCATCACCGTGGACACCGCGTGCTCCTCGTCGCTAGTCGCGCTTCATCAGGCGGCGGCGGCGCTGCGCGCAGGGGATGCGGATCTGGCGCTGGCCGGAGGGGTGAACGCAATCCTGAGGGCCGAGCCCACCATGCTCTTGACCGATGCCGGCATAATCGCCTCGGATGGCCGTTGCAAAACCTTCGACTCGACAGCCGACGGTTACGTACGGGGCGAGGGCTGCGGGATGGTTGTGCTGAAGCGTCTTACGGACGCGGAGGCGGCGGGAGACCGAATCCTCGCGGTTGTGCTTGGATCGGCGGTTAACCAGGACGGCGCGAGCATCAGCCTGACCGCGCCGAACGGCCCGGCCCAGAAGCGGGTCATTGAGGAGGCGCTAGCACGTGCGGGCGTGGAGGCCTCCTCGGTGGATTACCTCGAGGCGCACGGCACGGGGACCGAGCTCGGCGATCCGGTCGAAGTGGAGGCGGCGGCTGCGGTGTACGGTCGCGGCCGGAGCCCGGACCGCCCGCTGCTGATCGGATCCGTTAAGACAAATGTGGGCCACCTCGAGGCGGCTGCAGGGGTGGCCGGGCTGATCAAGGCGTTGCTCGCGATCCGTTCTGGGGTGATTCCGCAGCACTTGCACTTCCAGCGGCCCAACCCGCGGGTAGATTGGGAGAACCTTCCCGTCCGTGTGACGTCTGAGGCGACCCCGTGGCCGGAGGCGGAGTGGCCGCGGCGAGCCGCCGTCAGCTCCTTCGGATATTCTGGCACCAACGCCCATGTCGTGATCGAAGGATATGCGGAGGAGGGCGAGGCACCGCGCATCGAAGTGCCCGCGCTGCCACGGTATGGTACGGATAAACGCGTCTCACAGCCCGACGCGCCCCGCAAGCACCGTCTGCTTCCGCTCTCCGGGAAGTCCGAGGATGCTCTCCGTCAGGTAGTCGACCGCTACCGGGCTGCCCTTTCGGACGATATCTCGCTCGCTGACATGGCGTGGACCGCGGGGGCAGGACGGAGCCACTTCCGCTACCGCGCCGGTCTCGTCTTCCAAGATCGCGCCTCGCTGGATGAGCAGCTCGAGGTGGCCAGGCAGAGTGCCGTGGCACCTGCCCCCTCAGGGAAGATCGCGTTCCTCTACACCGGCCAGGGAAGCCAATGGGCGGGCATGGGCCGGGAACTCTATGAGAGCGAGCCGGTCTTCCGGACGGTCCTGCAGCGGTGCGAGGAGGTGTTCCGCGCAGAGCGCGGCAGATCGCTCCTGTCCGTGATTTTCGACGATCCTCGGCCCTTGGAGGGCACCGAGTGGACGCAGCCGGCACTGTACGCCATACAGAGCGGGCTGACCGCTTTGTGGGAGAGCTTGGGCGTTCGGCCTGCCGTGGTCTTCGGGCACGGCGACGGGGAGATCGCGGCGGCCACGGCTGCCGGTGCCTTCGACCTTGAAGCCGGGATGCGATTCGCCGCGCGCCGGGGCGCGCTGATGGGTTCGCTGTCGGCGGGGGGAGCGATGGCGGCGGTTTTCGCTTCGGCGGACCGCGTGCGCGATGCGCTCCGGGAGGGCGTCGATATGGCTGCCGATAACGGGGCGCACCAAGTCGTGAGCGGACCAGAGGCCGAAATCGAGGCGCTTCTAAAGACATTTGAAGAGAACGACCTGCGGGTGGACCGTCTCCGGACCAGCCACGCCTTTCACAGCGCGCTGATGGAGCCGGTGCTCGGGGAACTGGAAGCGGCGGCTCCTTGGGCGTCAGAACCCTCGGTGCGGCTGGTGAGCGGCTTGAGCGGGCGCGTGCTGCAAAGCGCCCCAGACGGAGCGTACTGGCGGCGCCAGGCACGCGAGCCGGTCGCGTTCGCCGCCTCGATCGCAGCGCTGGAGGAACTTGGGACACGGATCTTGCTCGAAGTCGGACCCGATGACGTACTTGGTTCGATGGCGGCGCCGATGTGGCTCGCGGGCGAAGAGCCGATGGTGGTGCCGAGCTTACGACGGGATGGCCGCGGGGACTTCACTGCTGCGGCAGGCGCTATGTTTGCGGCCGGAGTCAACCTCCGCTTCGAGGGACTGTTCGCCGGGGAACGCCGCCGCCGGATGGCACTTCCGACCTATCCCTTCCAGCGCAAGCGCTACTGGTTGAAGACGAAGCCCCGTCGCCGGACCGAGGGAGGGCACCCGCTCTTGGGAGTGCGCCGGGACTCGCGAAGAGGCGAGGTCTCCTTCGAGGCCGAACTGTCCGCGGTGGACCCTGCTTGGCTGGCCGACCACGTTGTCTTGGGCGATGTGGTCGCGCCGGCAGCCCTCTTCGCTGGGCAAGTGATCGAGGCGCTCGCGGAGACCGGAAACGATTCGGCGGTTGCGTTGGATCAGGTCCGGTTCCATCATCCCCTGATGCTGGAGCCAGCCGAGAGGCGCGGCGTCCAAGTCGTCATCGGGCCGGACGGCAGCTGGGAAGTGGCCAGCCGGCAACCGCAGGACGGGAGCTGGCAGCTTCACGCTGAAGGGCGCATAGGGAGGCCCACGGTTGCAGACCACCGCTTCGACCTCCAAACCGTGGAGCGGCGGCTAGCCAACTCCGGCGCGGCCGATTTCCGCGACCAGATGGCAAAGCAGGGAATCGTCCTAGGGCCGGCCTTCGGAGGACTTTCCGACTTCGTGGCGGACAATGAAGGCGCATGGGGCAGGGTTACGCGTCCTGCGCAGCTGGCCGGAGACCGCCTGTTAGCCCATCCGACCCAGCTGGACGCCTGTCTCCAGGTCGTGGCGGGACTCTTGGCCGGGCGTTGGAGCGACCGCCGCTACGTCCCAGTTGGGTGGAGTCGCCTCTGGCTCGCCGCTCCGCTTCCCGAGCAGATACTCTGCAATGCAAGGCTCCGGAAGATCGGGGCCAAGACGGCTACAGCGGATCTTGCCCTTTACACGCCCGACGGGGTGCGCTGCGGTGACGTGACGGGATTCAAGCTCAAGCGGGCCAGCCGGTCAGCGATGCCGGGTGCGGATTGATCACCTGCATGGATTGAAACTCCTTCCGCAACCGGAACGCTATCCGACCGTGGCCATGCCAGCGTCTACATGGGAACGCGCTGTTGGATGGCGTCCCAACCTTGCACACTTCAGGAAGAGGCGGGCTTGGTTGCAGCACATGACGGGGAACAGCGCAGTTGAACTCTGGCACGTGGCCAAGGCACGTTGCGGCAGCGACAAGCTGTAGCAAGGGCCGTGGGCGGACGCCGCCTGCGACGATCTCAAGCAGGGCCCCATGGTCGGCCTGCTCGCCGCCCTGCAAGCCACACCGACAAATGCGAGGAAGCCGCGAAGTGTGCCGACTACATCGACAAGAACCACAGCCGCGTGCGCTATCCAGGCTTCCGCCGACGGGCCCCTGCGTGGGCTCCCGAGTGGTCGAGTCCGGCTGGAACCCCTTGGTCGGACGCCTCAAGCACTCGGGCGTGTACTACTGGACCGTCGACGGTGCCAACGACATTCTCCCCTGCCCTGCTGCGTGCTCAGCGGCAATGTGCGAGGACTTCTGGGCCACAGGGCCGAGAACGCCTGCTGTCAACCGGCAAATCCATGGTGTCCTGCTCGTGTGCCACGAAAGCGCAGAGGGGAGTGAAGGCTCTCCCGCAGACATGCTGCGTAAGGGATGGAGGCCCCCCAAGCCGTCGTGCAGGCGGAAGCTCCAAACCACCCACTGCTGCTGCGCACAAGAGGCGCGGTGATTAGCGAGTTGGGAAAAGGCGGGGCGAGACACTATCAGGTGAGGATCGGGGAGTCGAATGCAAAGGGACCGCTGTTGACGTCTCGAAACATTTTCTGATGACGTCAAGGCCGGGGGTGGCGTAGGACCCCCGGCAAGAGTCGGAGGGGTGCCTGTCGACTGCGCGTGCGCCGTCCGGCATGGAGGTGGCGAGAACGTGATCCGGGCTCTTGCGTGGAACGCGGGAACCCTTCGTGCCGATGGCAGGGGAGACTCGCAAACGGCGGAGTCGTGAGCGACTGGCACGGATCCGGCGCACAGGGGCGGAGTACTTGGAGCTGGTAGCGAGGAAGGCCCCGTAATGGGGCTGGAGCGACGGCGCCACCCCGACCGGTACGCCAGGCCGGGGCAACCGGCATCGGGAGGCCTTCGTTGGTGATGCATCTCGTGAGTCGCCGCTGCGGCTTGCGACAGACTGGAGGACAAGAGCTGTATGCGTGGAAAAGTGCACGTCCGCTTCTGGGGCGCCTGAGGGCCAGATACCCGTGGACTGCCCGACCCCCTTGCCAACTTCTTCGCTGATCACCCTCACACCACCAACATTGACAAGTCCTGTGCCCCTGCCTTCGGCAGTCGCCTGCCCCCATTCCCCCGGCGCTAGAATGTCACTTTACGAATTCCCCGTGTATGATCAGGCCAAACTACAGGGGCTCCATCCGGCATCAATGGAGGCTCTGTCGGCGGCTCGCGCCGCTTTGAGGTCAGGTGCCCGCCCGGCAGATGGAGGATCGAGGGCATGGTGGGGACAAACGACCCAGGTCCGCACCGCTGCACCATCCAAGATCCGGTGACAGGCCCGATCATGAGCTCGAAGCACTCCGGAAGAGCGGCTGCCGCGGGGCCGGAGGAGGCCGCTGGTTCGCGGAGGATGGGAACCGTAGGCGTGGGGAAGAATATCGACGGGTACGGGTGCCGGCTCCCGGACGTACCTCAACCCTCATCCGTCGTGAGTGCCAAGCTGGACGACGGCCTGTCCGTGCCGGTTCGGCGTTACGGGAATCCGGAGGGTCCCCGTCTTCTGATGAGCCACGGAAACGGGCTCGCCATTGACCTCTACTACCCGTACTGGTCACTCTTGCTTGAGGGCTTCGACCTCATGCTCTTCGATCTACGCGGTCACGGCCGCAATCCGCTGGGAGACATGGACGGTCACACCATACCGGCGTTCTCTAGAGACTTGGAGACGATTGGGCAGACGGTGGACCGCTGCTTCGGTGTCAGACCGAGGGCGGGCGTGTTCCATTCCGTGTCATGCTTGGCGGCTGCCCTGTCACCGTCCCTCGGCGCCTCCTATTCGGCGCTGGTGCTGTTCGATCCACCACTCTGCCCATCGGGAATGGGGATCGCTCACCGGGTTCTCGAATCCAGCTGCGTCCGGGCGGCGGCCAGTGCCCGGATCAGAGTCCAACAGTTTCGGAGCGAGCAGGACTTCGTCGAATTGATGAAGAGCCATCCTGCGACGACCCGGCTTTTTCCTGGCGTGCACGAGCTCATGGCCCGCACAACGCTTCGTGCGGACGGGCGAGGGGGCTATGTGTTGCGGTGCCAGCCCGAACTCGAAGCGAGGATTCTCGATTCGATACCCCGGTTCTCGCGCTTGGTGGATCCCGACTTGCTTCCTCTGCCGATCAAGGTGATCGGAGCGGACCCGCACGTCCGGCACCATTCATTCCCGCCGTGCAATTTGGGCAGTGCCAAACGGGTCGACTTCGAGTCTCTTTCGGAGACGACTCATCTCGCGCAGCTCGAGAAGCCGGAAGAGTGTGCGCAGCTCACGATCGAATTCCTCGGGCGAATTGGCCTCTCCAAACCCGCCTGAGGCTCCAAGACATCAAGGGCGTAATCAGGCGAACTGCGTGGTTCCATGCCAACCGCTGCTCGGCGTGGGAGGCCCAATGGATCTCCCGTCCGGGTCCGGGAGCTTGATCATCATTCTTTCGCATACCGACAAGCGCTGCATCTCGAAGGTCGTTTGGCAATGCGACCTGCGTCTGGCGCTAAACGGAGTCGACGACATGCCACCGCCTTGGCAGTGTTTGCTTTGTCAAGCACTAAGCACTGGGCCTCGACTCGGACCGCGGACCCGGAGAGCGGTGCATGAAAGTCGGAATGCCTGGGGCAGACGCCTCCGCGGCCCTTCGAGGCTGGCCCGTCTAGCTATCCTAACGGCATGGAAGTCTCCGCACAGGCGCTAGCCGTTCTCCTGTTCTTGCTGCCGGGGTTTGTCGCTTCGAGGATCGTCGGCGCGGTCGCCGTGCGGCGCGCCAAGGGCCACCTAGGGGAGATCGTAGAAGCGCTGATTCTCAGCTACCTGATCTACTTAGCGCTGGAGGCGGCCGGCTGGGGAGTGCTCGTGCCCTTCCCGGTCGCCGAGTCTACCGCGCGGGTAGCGTTCGGGCGGGCGGCAGTGTCGCTCGTCTTGGCCGTCGTGTTCGCGCTCCTGTACGGAGCCTCTATCAACCATGACTGGCACATGCAGCTTCTGCGGTGGATGAAGGTTACGGTCAAGACGGCCCGGACTAGTACGTGGCTGGACGTCTTCACCGAGCAGCGGGGCGGCATCGTCGTCCGCTACGCCGACGGTCGGCGCCTAGCGGGATGGCCCGCCTTCTACTCAGACGATCCCGAGGAGGGCCTGCTGTACTTGCGCTCCCCGGCGTGGATCGATAACGCCAGCAATTGGCACAGCGTCGAGGGCGACGGTATCCTGATTGATGTCAGGGACGGGATCGACTCTATAGAGTTCCTGAAGGGAGGTGCCGGAGATGTTTAGGAAGCGTAACCGCGAGGACAAGACCGCCGAGCGAGGACGGGTCGAGGAGCGGGGATACAATCCGATGCCCGAAGGCTGGAAGCCGCCCGCCAACATCCCTTTGATTCCGGCGAGCCAGCCCCCGCAATTGCAACGCCGAGCCGAGGACCGCCCGGCGAGCCCGCTGTCCGGCGACAGCGGCGAGTGAGTGGCTCGCGCCACTGAGTCCCTGTAGCGCAGCCTCCGGCCGCCAACAGGCACGCTACCTCCAGCAGCTCCTCGCTGGTCCACGGCGTCCGGGCAATCTCGGCCACCATCGCCGGGGTCACGCGCAGCGTGCGGTGAATCCGGCAGAAGTTGTAGTGCGCGAAGGCGAGGGCCAGCGCCGCTTGGAGCTTCTCTGGCTTCTTCGAGAAGGTGTGCGTCTTGGGGACGGAGCGCCGGCACCATTCGCGCAGCGTCCCCGTTGAGCCGTTCCAGGTAGGTCGTCTCGGTCTGGGATGGGTCCGGTCGGCCGAGGACCGCCTCGACCCGCCCAGGCCCGAGCACCTTCACGATGCGCACGCCACGACCAGCCGCGTGGCGGGGTCGAGGGCGATATAGAAGTAGGCATCCTTGGCCCGGTCCGGATCCGCGGCATTCACCCGCCGCTGCTTCTTCCGTACGAACGTCCAGACCTCATCGACCTCCAAATGGCTCACGTCGAAGTCCCGGAAGCGGGAGCGCAACAGGGCGGCGGGGCCCTCGCCGATCTCGGCCAGCAGGGACGAGGCCGTGTTCTCCTCGATGCCGGCGACGGCGGCAGCCGTCGCCACGGAATTGCCCGCGCCAGCAGCTCGGCGACGAGGGCGGACTTCTCAAGGGACGTGTAACAATTGCCGATACATGTAAGGGCCTTAGCCGATCACGGAAATGCGCCAGCCAATGGATGTGCTCGGGGCGGTCGGGCACAGCTCGATTATGCTTCCCACTCGGGAGCACCATTCAGCTGAAGTGCTGGACGGCATCCTAGGATCGACGGCGACCAATCTTGTCGGTTATTTCCGAGCAGGCATCGCATTCAGTGCGAACCCATTCTCGGTCACGGTACTCACCGGGCATGCCGCAGTGCATGCAGATCCTCCCACTTAGTTCCTCGAAGAACGATTCAACGCCCCATAGGTATTCCGTGAAATGATCAAGGTCGATCTGCAACTGGCCGTACTTCTCCTTCATGAACGGGAGGCGCGGCAAGACCGGATCAGCATCCCCTACCCGCTCAATCTGTTCCACTTGCAGCGTTGCGAACAAAGCCCTGACCAGTCCTGCCCAGCCAGGGTTTGAGGTCCAAGACTCCATCGCACGCTCGTCATCCCTGGCAGTCATCAACAGAGCCAAGCCTTCCCGGTCCCTTATTCCAGACCAGTGAGCCTTTTGCAAAATTTGCGAAGTAGCGGTTTTTAGGGTTGAGGCGACTGAGGC
>JAPPMG010000029.1 GCA_028819215.1 Bryobacterales bacterium | reverse complement strand
CACCTTGGCACCGCGATCACAAAACGACTAGGTTATTCAGGCTAAACTCCTAAGCTCTGGGATGAGATTCGCAATCGGAAGAATCGCGTCGACTCGGCGGCACCAATCGACTATCGATGGTTCGTGCTGAGTCTCGATTTCCTATATATGATCGAAGCAGTGACACTGCGGCGAGGGCTGATCGAAAAGGCTTCACGATGATCCAAAAAATCAGCAGCGACCTTGAGTCCTTCAAGACTTTGCGCTTCGGCCCAGGCTTGAATGTCTTGCTCGCGGACAAGAGCCGAGATGCGAGCGATCGACAGTCCCGCAACGGGGCGGGCAAGACGAGTTTCGTGGAGCTGGTTCATTTTCTGTTTGGTGGCGATGCCAAGCCGGACAGCATCTTCCGGTCAGAAGCGCTCAAGGAATCGTCCTTCTCGGCTGAAGTTGAAATCGGTGGAATCCGGATGTCGGTCACGCGAAGTGGCCGGAGGCCGCGGCATATCCAGCTCGAAACCTCAGCCCAAGGATGGCCGGAAACCTTGGATCCTCCCACCATCTTGCACCAAGCCACCTTGACCGCTGCGATGGTTCCAGGATCTGACAGTGCCGATCTTCACGGCTCGCAGACTCGGGCCGCATCCGCCGAAGATAGCACCTTGGTCCCCCGGTCAAGAACCAAGAGTAACGAGGAATGGAAGCAGTCGCTGGGTTGCGCTTGGTATGAGTTGCCGATCGGGGCGGAATCGGCTCAAAGGTTTCGGCCGAGCTTCCGGTCGCTGTTCTCTTTTGCCGCACGCAGGCAACAGGCAGGAGGGTTTCAAGAGCCGACCAAGCACTCGAACTTTCAACAGCCTTGGGACCAGCAGATATCTATCGCATACCTGCTTGGGCTGGATTGGACCATCCCTGGGCAGTTCCAAGAGCTGAAGGAGAGGGAGCGAGTAGTAAAGAGCCTTCGTCAGGCGGTACGCAGTGGAGTAGTCGGTTCCCAGCTTGGCACATCAGCTGACCTTCGAACTAAACTGACGATCTCCGAGGCCTTAGCGGATCGTGCGCGCAAGCAACTTGAACGATTTCAAGTTGTGCCTCGGTATCGTGAGCTAGAAATCGAGGCGGACGAGATCACAGCAAGAATCAGTGACCTAAACACTGAGAATGTTGTTGATAGGGCGTTACTGAGCGAGTTGCAGTCGTCGATCACCTCTGAGGAGGCACCCGGCCATGACGACATATCGGGCCTCTATGCGGAAGCCGGGATCGTTCTGCCGGGCCTGCCTCGGCGTCGCCTCGAGGAAGTGGCGACATTTCACAGGGCGATCACCGAAAACCGCCGGTCTCATCTTGACGCGGAGATTGCCAGCGCGAAAGACAGGATTGCCGCCCGCGACCAAACCAAGGGTCGGCTAGATCAGCGTCGCGGGCAGATTATGGAGTTGCTAGGGTCGGGTGGTGCGCTTGAGCATTACACGAGTCTGAGGGAAGAGCTTGGCCGGGTCGAAGGCGAAGTCGAGGTGCTGCGAGAGCGGCTCGCAACCACTGAGCAACTGGAATCCACACAGAGCGATTTGAAGCTTGAGCGCGCCAAGCTCGTCAAAGCGCTCGAAAGCGACATCCACGAACGTAGAGAGATCATCCGGGACGCGATATTGATGTTTGAGGATCTATCGTCATCGCTGTACGAACGAGCGCTCGCTGGTCGGCTCACGGTAGCGGCCGCACCAATCGGCCCAAAGTTTGAAGCAAGAATCGATTCTGATCGCAGCAAGGGAATCACCAACATGCAGATTTTCTGCTTCGACCTGATGCTAGCTGAGCTTCGTGCTCGCCAAGATTGCTCCAATGGTTTCCTGATCCACGACAGTCACCTGTTCGATGGGGTCGATGAACGTCAGGTGGCCAAGGCTTTGGAACTGGGTGCTGAACGAGCAGAGACGAGCGGCTTTCAGTACATTGTCACGATGAATTCCGACGCGGTGCCTCGGGAGGGCTTCAAGGCAGGTTTCGACTTGAGCGAATACTACATGGAAGCTAGGCTGACCGATGCCACTGAGGACGGAGGACTATTCGGACTTCGCTTTAACTGATCGATTTGTCCTTGCGGATTCCACCCAGCCCAGCTCTGCTCGAGGTCTGGTAGATTCTCGAGTTGCTAGTTGAGTGGCTTGATTCCGTGCCCGCCGGCTTGGGCCAGCGTGGCGAACTGAGCCCAAACTTCCGTAAGCCACCGTTCGCTGTGAAACCTCAAGGAGCACAGACGCAAGAGGAACGGTATTTGCGCCGCTTGAGAAACGGAGCCAACCGAAGGTTGACAACGTCGCCGGGCCCGGTCCATCATCTCAAGCAACCCCCGGGTCTTCCTCAATTGATGCGATCGGGGCATCTTTGGAGCTGAAGAAAGAGATCCCGCTAGTCTGACTGGTCCCGCAGCGCAACCGCAGATGTGCGACTGTGGGAGTTCAGCGCTGGTATGCTCGACACAAAGCCGCACCTCGCTAGGATTCGCGTCTATCCGATCAAGTCGCTGGACCCGCTAGAGGTCGAACGAGTGGGCCTGGCTTCAGGGGTGCGCTTGGCCGGGGACAGGAGCTACGCGCTCTTCGACGCCCGCGGCCGATTCCTCAACGCCAAGCGTCTGGGCTCGAAGATTCTCGCCACTCGAGCTGCATTCTGTGATCACGCTCGCGCTGTCGAGCTCGCGCTCGGCTCGGATTCCGGACGGTTCGAATTGCCCGGCGAGCGCGCCGCCCTCGAAGCTTGGTTCGGCCGAGTGCTCGGCCAATCGGTGTCGTTGCTGCAGGACTCAACGGCCGGGTTCCCGGACGACGAAGACGCATCCGGGCCGACCGTGATCGGATCGGCTTCGATCGATGCCGTAGCGGAGTGGTTCGGGCTAGACGCCGAAGAGGTGCGCCGGCGCTTTCGCGCCAACTTGGAGATCGCGGGCCTGGGGCCGTTCGAAGAGGACACGCTGTTCGGTCCGCCCGGCAAACCTAAGGCGTTCCGAATCGGCGAGGTGAGCTTTCTTGGGGTGAACCCGTGCCGCCGCTGCGTGGTCCCGACCCTCGATTCCCGCGGCGACAGTTCGGTCGCTGCGCTCTCCACCAAGGAGTTCAGCGCGTTGCGCGAGCGCCATAGTCGGGCCGGCACCAGCCTCCCGCTCTATCCGGGCTATTATCGGCTAGCGGTCAACACTCGGATCGCGCCGCTCCAGGCTGGCAAGCGGCTCGTTGTCGGCGACCAGCTGACTGTGTCTGACTAGCGGTCGCAACGGTCGGTAGGCTCGGAGAGCGCCCGCGATAAACTGTACGATTCCCAGCCATGAAGATCTTGTTCATCGGCGACATCATCGGCAGGCCCGGCCGCCGGGCGGTGCTTTCCAGCTTGCAGCGCCTGTTGGTGGACGAAGAGATCGACCTCGCGATTGCCAATTGCGAGAACGCTGCGGCTGGTTTCGGAGTGACGGGCAAGATCGCCGATCAATTGCTCGACGCCGGCTTGCACGTGCTTACGTCCGGCAATCACATCTGGGACAAGCGCGAGGTGCTCGGCTATCTGGAGCGCGAGCCCAGGCTGCTGCGTCCGCACAATTATCCTGACGCGCCCGGCAGCGGGCTGTATGTAGGGCACACCGACACAGGTGTGCCCTATGCCGTGGTCAACCTGCAAGGCCGGGTGTACCTGCCGCTGATCGACTGCCCGTTCCGCCAAGCCGATCGGCTCCTGGCCGAACTGCCGTCGGACGTGCAAGTGTGCTTCGTCGACTTTCATGCCGAGGTCACCAGCGAAAAGAATGCCTTCGGCCAGTATCTGGACGGCCGTGTCAGCGCGGTCGTCGGAACCCACACGCATGTCCCGACAGCAGACGAGCGCGTCCTGCCGGGCGGCACTGCCTACATCACCGATGTCGGAATGACGGGGCCGCTCGCTTCGGTAATCGGCATGAAGCCGGACGAGTCGCTGAAGCGCTTCCTGACGGCCCTGCCGACGCGTTTCGAGCCGGCCTCTGGAACGATCCGGCTGAACGCAGTCGTCATAGATGTCGACGAGCGAACCGGGCGTGCCCGTTCCATCCGGCGCTGCGCCCGGGAGTACGACAGCAGCGGCGGCAATATAATGGACTAGCCGCCGCGTGGCTCGCCGTGGACACTCGCAAGACACTGCTCCGTAAGACGGGCAAGGCGATTGCCGACTTCGACATGATCCGCGATGGCGACCGCATCGCGGTCGGGGTGTCCGGCGGCAAGGATTCTCTCGCGCTGCTGGACGCCCTGCTGCTGCTACGGCGGCGTTCCCCGGTGCGATTCTCCCTGCGGGCCTTCACGATTGAGCAGGGCAAGTTCGTCCGGCCTGTGGAGCCGGTCGGCGACCTTCTCTCCGAGCGCGGGGTCGAGTGGACCTACTACGTGGACGAACCGTCCTTGAAACTGCTCGAAGACCAGCCTGGACACGGCTGCGACACGTGCAGCCGCTTCCGGCGCCGGGCCGTCTACGATGTCGCGTCCAAGCTCGACTGCAACGTGATCGCGCTCGGCCACACGGCCGACGACCTCTGCGAGGCCCTGCTTCGCAACGCACTCTTCACGGGTCGCTTGAGCGCCTTGCCGCCCGTCACCAGTTCGCGCTCAGGGGACTTCCGCCTGATTCGGCCGTTGGTATACGTCAGCGAAGACGTCACTCGGGCTTACGCCGAGGAGTCTGGAATTCCCATCACGCCCTGCGTGTGCTCTCACAAGACCGGCACCGTCCGCGAGAAGCTCCGGGCGTTCCTAGCCGACCTACGCCAAGACAACCCCCACGTGCTGGAAAACTTGCTGGCCGCCATGGGGCGGATCGACGCCGAGCGCCTTCTCGACAAGCGTTTCTTGGGCGACCCGCCCGCAACGGGCGCGCCAGAGAATGACGCTACAATGTTGCTCTCGCCGGAGAAGCTCGCGCGCGCCGCTGTAGCCATCGATTCTGCTTCGTGCCAGGACGTGGACTACGCATGGTGAGCGCGGAGAGAGGACCGGGTTCAAGCGACCTGCCCATTGCGGAACCGGTTCGCACGACTGCGTTTCTAGGCTCAGCTCAGCGATTCTAGCTTGGTGACCAATAGGCGATGAGCACCGGACCGGCGACTCCAGCCGAAAACCACTCGAACCGCGCCGCCGCGCTCGCAGGGATCGCGGTCGTGGCGCTGCTGTTCGTCTTCTTGGTCGGCATCCGCGGCTTGGGGGACGGGTTCAAGCTGCTCGGCGGCGACCTGTTGGAGGCCTTCTTCAGCGCGACGTCGAATCCGTTCATTGCGTTGATGGTCGGCATCCTGACCACGACGCTCGTGCAGAGTTCCTCCGTCACGACTTCGATGGTGGTGGGCCTGGTCGCCGCTCCCGAGAACCCGCTGCCGTTGGCCAACGCCGTGCCCATGATCATGGGCGCCAACATCGGCACGACCGCCACGAACACGATCGTGTCGATCGCGCACATGGGGCGTCCCGACGAGTTCCGGCGCGCCTTCGCGGTCGCGACCTGCCATGACGCTTTCAACTTCTTGGCAGTGCTGGTGCTCCTTCCGCTGGAAATCGTGACCGGGTTCCTGTCCAAGTCCGCGGCCGCTCTGGCCGATGGACTGCCGTCCATGGGCGCGGGCGACTTCGACAGCCCGATCTCGTTGCTCCTCAAGGCCGCCATCGCCCCGCTGCAGTCGCTGGCGGAAGCGCTTTTCGCAGCGCCGCAGGCGCAGGGCGTTCTGCTGGTCGCCTGCAGCGGCGCGCTGATCTTCGGGTCGCTGATGCTGATCGTGCGGACGCTGCACGCCACGCTGCTGTCGAAGGCCGAGCGCATGGTCGAAGTGGCGTTGGGGGGCTCGGGCGTGGTGGCGATCCTGATCGGCTGCGTCGTCACCGCCATGGTGCAGTCGAGTTCCATCACCACTTCGCTGCTCGTGCCGATGGCCGGAGTGGGCCTGATCACGCTGCGTCAGGCCTTCCCGGTCACGATCGGGGCGAACCTGGGAACGACGGTGACAGCGCTGATGGCGTCACTGGCAGTGTCGGGACCCAATGCCCAGGCCGGGATCGAGATCGCGCTGACTCACCTGGGCTTCAATCTTGCCGCCACCCTGCTGATCTATCCGTGGCCGCCCGTGCGCGGATCCATCCTGAACGTCGTCACTCGCTTCGCCGACCTGGCGACCCGCTCGAAGTTGCTTGCGATAGCGTACTTGTTGGTGCTGTTCTACGGATTGCCCGCGGCAGCCGCGTTCTTGTTCGGATAGGACGCCTTAGCGCGCAGGCGCGCTTCGGCCCGCCGCCTTGAACTCTTCGAGCGCTTCTTTCATGCGGTTCGCGGTCTCGGCTTCCTCGTAGTACAGGTTGCGCGTCTCGCCCGGGTCGCTGGCAAGGTCGAAGAGCTGGGCAGGAGCATCGGGCGCGCCATCGTCGAGCGCGAAATCGACGAGGAACGGGCGGGCATAGTCGTTTCCGCCCGATCCGGCGTGGTCGAGATACTTCCACGGGCCTTGGCGCAAGGCCAAGTCGAGCGTATTGGTCTGGTGCAGCGCAAACTTCCGGATGGGCGAGCCGTCGTGGTTCCCAGCCAGCAGGGCCGAGAAATCGAAGCTGTCCTCGGCCGCGTCGTTGGGCAGCGCGTAGCCGGTCAGTGCCGCTGCCGTCGCCATGATATCCGTCAGGTTGAAGAGTTGGTCGGTTGCGGAGCTAGGCTGGATCTTGCCCGGCCAGCGGGCGATCGTGGGGACGCGATGTCCGCCTTCCCACTGATCGCGCTTGACTCCCCGCCAGGGCCGCGCGCCGTCATGGTCATGGTCCCGGCGCATGTGATAGGCCGAGGTCACCTCGGGCCCGTTGTCGCTTGTGAACAGCACCAATGTCTCTTCCGCCAGCCCCAGGCGGTCCAGGGCGGCCATGAGCTCGCCGACGATGAAATCCATTTCGAACAGGAAGTCGCCGTGGGGCCCGGCTTCGGTGCTGCCTTGGAATTCCGGCGCTGCGAACGATGGCAGGTGAACCGCCTGCATGGAGTGGAACAGGAAGAATGGCCGCTCTGGCTCGCGTGCGGCGTGCTCTTCGAGGAATCGGACGCTGCGCTCGAGAAACACCAAGTCGACGCTTTCGAGATCGTAGTCCGGCGCGATCAGCCCCTGCCGGTTGTCGTTGGCATAGGGGTGCTTCGGAAGCGGGCCGCGATCCAGCAGCTTCTCGGGCGGGACTGGCACGCGGTCTCCGTCGACCCAGGCGTAGAGCCAGTCGGTGGTCGGACAGGCGACCGTGCCGTAGAACTGGTCGAATCCCCGGCTCAGCGGCCCGTCAGGGATGGTGCGGCTGAAGTCCACCAGCCGGACCCGTTCGACACCGGCGGCGATGCGCTCTTCGCGGGTTTCCGCCGGCAGGTCGATCGCATGCACCGGCTCTCCTTGCGCATCGAAGAAGGTCATGCCCAGATGCCATTTGCCGACCATGGCAGTGGCATAGCCGGACTCGCGGAGCATTTGCGCGAGCGTGAGTCGGCCCGGCTCGATCAAGCACGGGCCCTCGACACCGGTAAACACTCCGCGCATGCCGTTGCGGAACGGCATGCGGCCCGTCAGAATGCCGTACCGGGTCGGCGTGCAGACCGTCGAAGGGCTGTGCGCGTCCGTGAAGCGCAGGCCTTGCCGCGCAAGGTTGTCGAGGTGTTTGGTCTCGACCTTCGCTTGGTCGTTGTAAGCGCTTACGTCGCCGTATCCGAGGTCGTCCGCCAGGATCAGCAGGATGTTGGGCGGGCGGCTGGCTCCGTCGTCCGCGGCGCAACCCCATCCAATGGCGAGCGCGGCCAAGCCGAGCGCCAAGGCCCCGGTCCGCGCCTCAGCGCTAGGAGCCAGCATGCTCAGCCGACCTTGGGCGGGTTCTCGGTGACCTCTTCAATATCGGGGTCGAAGTAGAGGACCTTGCCCTGGCGCAGCGCCATCACGCCCATCGAAATCGTCGTTTGGGCGCGGTAAGCGGTGTCGGCGTCCAGGTTCGGCTTGGCGCGCGTGCGCATGCACTCCAAGAAGTTCTTCATGTGCGCGTCCTGCCCGCGGTCCTCGACCTTGATCTGCACCGTTTCGGTGCCGTACTTGCTGACGAAGGCGTCTTGGTAGATCCTCTCGGACTCTACGGTGATGTACTCGGTCCTTCCTTCGAAACGGCCGTGCTCGACCATCAGGATGGTGCCTTCATGTCCGCGAATCAGGCCCGGGATGTGCCGTGAATTCGCCATCGAGGAGCTCAATACCAGGGAATGGCCCTTGGCGAAGTCGGCTAGGAGGTTCATGGTGTCGGGCACCTCGCGGTCGCCGGGGGCGTTGAAGACGTACTTGCCGCCGGATGCCGTGACCCGGTAGGGGAATTGCGCCTCCCCCCAGCAGATGTTCAGCGGCGCGACCACGTGATAGAACAGGTCCGTGGCGATGCCGCCGGAGTAGTCCCAATACTTGCGGAAGCGGAAGAAGCGGTGGGGGTCCCATTCGCGCTTTTGGGCCGGGCCGAGCCACATGTTCCAGTCGACGTAGTTCACGCCCTGGCCGTGCGGGCCGGCGTCGGGCTCGATCACCCAGCCCCGGCCGCGCTCCGGGGTCCAGTTCCACTCCCCGCGCAAGGAGTTGCGGTGGTACGAGCCTTGGCTGGAGATCAGCTTGCCAATCATCCCGTCTTGCAGCGCCTTGCGGGCCTTCCACCACTGGTCGGCGGAGGTCGTCTGCGAGCCCACCTGCAGCACGGCGCCCGTCTCCCTGACCCTGCGCGCCACCGCCTTGGCTTCTTCGATGGTGTGCGTCATCGGCTTCTCGAGATACACGTCCAGGCCCGCGTCAATCGCTGCCAGGGCCATCGTGCCGTGCCAGTGGTCAGGCGTGGCGATGACGACGGCGTCCACGTCGGGCCGCGCTAGGACCTCGCGGTAGTCGAGCGTGGAGAACTCGGCCTTTGAGTTCTCTTGGGCCAGCCGCCTCCGCTTCTCGTAGACGTCGCAGACAGCGGTGATCTTGAAGTTCTGGCCGCCTTCGATCATGCGCAGCATCAGGCGCTGGAGGCTGCTGCCGCGTCCGCCGACGCCGATCTGGGCGACGTTGATGCGGTCGTTCGCGCCGATCACGCGGCGGGCCGAGGCTGCGTCTTGCGACTTGGCTGGCGTGGCTGCGGCTACCGCCGCCGTGGCGCCTTGCAGAAAGCGCCGGCGATTGACAGGTGTGGTGGTTGGCATGGCTGGTAACGCAAGAATTGTATCAGAGGCGACCCTTTCCTCGGCCTCTTCGGGGCTAGCCGCGGCATCCCAATGGACTGATCTGGGCGCGTGCGGCTCTTGCCTACAGATCCTTCGCCGCCGGCAGTCCGAAGCCGCTCTCCGCGGCTCGGACGGCAGCCACGACCGCCTGCGCCAGTACATCGGCTGCGAGTGCGCCGATTTCTCCCACCAGGCGAGCATCGACAGCGCGGCCCCCGGTTCCCAATGCGAACACGGTGTCTCCGTCAAACGGCATGTGCGCGGGGCGGATCGCCATCGCCAGACCGTCGTGGGCCATCTGCGCGGCCTTGGCCGCTTGCGTCTTGGTCCACGCTACGTTGGCTGCGACCACGGCTATGGTCGTATTCTGAGCCGCGCCTGGCCGCTCGCCGCGTCGTCCAGAGCGCAGTTGCGCCA
This sequence comes from Bryobacterales bacterium, assembly GCA_028819215.1. GTDB lineage: Bacteria > Acidobacteriota > Terriglobia > Bryobacterales > UBA6623 > VXMF01. Next base: position 21,002 of record JAPPMG010000029.1, on the reverse strand, counting down.
TGCTGTCAGCAAACCCGGAACCATCGCGGGTTCGCGCACCGGCCACGATCTGGCCAGTGCCCGGGTCAACGATGTCACCGAGGGCGTTGACAGCCGCGATGGCGCCAACCACCAGGCCATCGGGTCGCGTGATGGCGGCCGAACCCAGCCCTCCGCGCATCGCCCGGCCCCGGCCGAACAGCTTGCCCACGGTCGCGCCGGCGCCGGCGCCCGCGTTTCCCATCGGCACCGGCCGCTGCGAGGCGTCTCTTGCCGCTTGGAGTCCGGACTTCACGGTCGGCCTGACCTTCGGATCGCCGACGCCGAGGTCGAACAGGATGGCTGCCGGCACGATCGGGACGACGGATTCGCCGACGCGGAATCCCACGCCCTCGCTCTCTAGGTATTCCATCACTCCGTCCGCCGCAGCCAGGCCATAAGCGCTCCCGCCGGACAGCACCACGGCATGGACGGTATCGACGCTCATTTCCGGCCGAAGCAGGTCGGTCTCTCGCGTGCCGGGCGCTCCGCCTCTGACATCCACGCCCGCCACTGCGCCCGCGTCGGCCAAGATAACGGTGCAACCTGTCGAGCCTGACGCATGCGTCCAATGCCCGACCCGTATGCCGGGGACTGCGGTCAGGGTGGTGTTCACTTCGCTTGCCTGTTGCGCTGCCAGCGGACCAATCGCCATCGAGGCGCCCAGCCGCAGGGCGCGACGCCGGGAGAGGCGAGTGCTGACGATCCTCTGCATGCCCACAACATTATCGCCGGGCAGTCTCGCTATAATTCTGTCCCATGGCCCTGCCGCGCCTGATTCCGATCCGCCAGCGCTTCCCAGACCGCTCTCTTCCCGATGTCTATCGCGCCGTCCGAGCGGAGATGGACGGTGCGCCGTGGGTGGCCGCCGTCCCGGCCGGCAGCAGCATCGCCGTGGGAGTTGGAAGCCGCGGAATCGTGAACATCGACACCATCGTCAAGGCCGTCGTGGACGCTTGGCTCGACCATGGGGTCAAGCCCTTCATCATTCCGGTCATGGGCAGCCACGGCGGCGGGACGGCGGACGGGCAGCGCGAGGTGCTGGCCCACTATGGCATCACCGAGGCTTCCATGGGTGTGCCTGTTGTTAGCTCGCTGGACGTCGTGCAGATTGGGGAGACGCCCCGAGGCATCGCTGTTTCCATGGACCGGGAAGCGTGGGAAGCGGACGGGGTCATGCTGTGCAGCCGCGTCAAGTGGCATACGGGCTTCGAGGGACGGATCGAGAGCGGCGTTCACAAGATGATGGCCATCGGGCTCGGCAAGTGGGAAGGTGCAAAGCGCTACCACATGTGGGGCGTGCGCATCGGCCTAGAGGAGGTCATCCGCGAGGTCGGCAGCGTGATGCTCGCCACTGGCCGCATGCTCGGCGGCATGGCGATTCTCGAGGACGCCAATCATCAGACTGCCGAGGTTCACGCGCTGGGTGCCGGAAACATGGTGGCTGACGAGGAAGCGCTGCTGGCGCGGGTGAAGCAATGGAAGGCCGATCTGCCCGCCGAGGCTTTCGATCTGTTGATCGTGGACGAGATCGGCAAGAACATCTCCGGTTCCGGGATGGACACGAAGGTGATCAATCGCTCGTGGATGGGACGGAACTGCTGGCCGGGCCTGCCGCGCATCGAGCGCATTTACGCTCGCAGCTTAACGCCCCACGGCGGCGGAAATGCGATCGGTATCGGCATGTGCGACGTGATCCATGACCGCCTGTTCCGTGCGGTCGACTTCGACAAGACGTGGATCAACTCCTTCACCGCTTCGAGCACCATCGGCTGCATGTGCCCTCCGCACTTCCCGACGGATCGCGAGTGCATCGAGCGCATCCTGGCGACTTGCGGACGCGCGAACGTCGCCGAATGCAGCGTCGTATGGATTCGCAACACCATGGAACTCGATAGCATGCGCGTCAGCGAGGGTCTGTTCGAAGCGCTGCGGGAAAATCCTTTGATCGAGGCCGTCGGTCCGGCAACCGAGATCTCCTTCGACTCGACCGGCCAGATCGTGGGCGGCTCGCTGGTCGCGGAAGCGGCCTAGTCACCCGCGGTGGCCGCTGCGCCGAAGATCCAGTGCGCGATTGGATAGACTGTGGGTGCTAGGGCAACTGCGCGGATGACTCAATTGAAGCAAGCGCCAATGTCCAAGCTGGCATTGTTCTCGCTGGTGGCCTCCGACCTCAAACGGGTCGACGAGGTAATTGCCTTGGACACGGTCTGCTGCCAGGACGTGGTCACCGCGATCAGCCGGCACTTGAACGCAAGCGGCGGGAAGCGACTCCGGCCGACACTGCTGCTGCTGTCCGCCCGCGCCTGCGGCGAGCTCGGCGACGGGCCGATCCGCATGGCCGCGGTGATGGAGACGATCCATGCCGCGACGCTAGTGCATGACGATGTCATCGACAACGCCGAGGTACGCCGCGGAAGTCCCTCGACCAACCAGGTGTGGGGCAACCAAGTCAGCGTGCTAGCGGGTGACTGGCTCTACATGCAAGCCTTCTCCATCGCTCTGCGCGAGCGCAGTTTCCGCATCCTCGACATTCTTACCGACCTGACCAAGATGATGGTCGAGGGCGAGTTGCTGCAGGCGGAGCTGGTCGGCCGGATTGACGTCACTGAACAGCAGAATCACGAGCTCATCCACCGCAAGACTGCCTGCCTGCTGTCGGCCTGCAGCCTGATCGGCGCGCTGATGGCCCATGCGTCCGAAGAGACCGAGGAACGGCTCAGGACCTACGGCTGGAATGTCGGCATGGCCTTCCAGCTCATCGACGACGTGCTCGATTTCGAGGCCAGCGAATCTGTCTTGGGCAAGCCGGTCGGCAATGACCTCAAGGAAGGCAAGGTGACGCTGCCGATGATTCTCGCCTTGCAATCCTGCACCCGCGCCGAACGCGCGCAGGTCGAGACGGTCGTGCGCGAGCGCGGCTATGCGTCTGTGCCGGCCGTCCAGATGCTAGAGATCCTCGATCGGCACGGTGCCATTGCGGAAGTTCGCCGCCGGGCGGGTCGGTTCTGCGAGACGGCGCTGGAAAGCCTATCCGGACTGCCCGAGACGCCGTATAGGCGCGCGCTGGAAGACGCCGCCGGCCACTGGGCTATCGTGCGCCCCAGCTAGCGCGCCTCAGGCCCACAGCTCTTCGACGGGAGCGTAGACATCGTCGTCGGCCACGGGCACGTAGTAGAAGCCGCGGTCGAGCGGGTCGTCATAGCGGACGGTCGTCCAGTCGATGCCTAGGGCGGAGTAAATCGTTGCCTCGATGTCTTCGGGACGGATGTCTCTCTGCCGCGACCAACCGTACTCGCTCGTGAATGCCCCGGGGCCCCGGCCGCCTTGGTCGCTGGTCGCCCCGATGACCTTGCCGCCCTTGACGCCCCCGCCTGCCAGGGCGAAGAACATCTGCAGGTAATGGTCGCGCCCGTTGCGGGCGTTTGACAGTGCGCCTGGCGTCCGCCCGAACTCGCCGCAGGCCAATATCAGGGTCTCGTCGAGTTTGCCCGAACTGTCGAGGTCTTCGATCAGGGCTGCGAAGGCAGGGTCGAACTGTGCCATCCTGCCGTAGATGTTGTTCGCGTTCGGATTGTTGGCGAGGTTGTAGATGTCGCCGTGGTGATCCCAGCCGGGCGAATCGATCTGGATGAAGCGCGTTCCCTGGTCCTGTTCCACGATCTTGCGGGCGGTCAGCACGGCATCGCCGAAACCCGTGCTGCCGTAGCGAACGCGCTCTTCGTTCGTGAAGCTGAAGGCGGCATTCACCTTCGGGTTGAACATCAGGCGCCGGGCGCCGTGGTAGAGGTTTCCCATGCCGGACGCCTTCGGGCCGAAGGGAGAAGTCTCGCCGCGCAGCTCGCCGTCGATCTCGTGCAGGAGGTTCCAGCGATTCTGGAAGACCGCCTCGCCCGCGGGATGGCTGGCAGTGGTCAGCCCGCTCCGATCGGCGTAAGTCTGGAACGGTCCGTATTCCACCGGGAGGTAGCCCGCGCCGGAGATATTCCGCGCCTGCAACGAGATGAATGTCGGGAACGCTTGGTCAGGCCGCCGTTCCGGCTCTTTCTCGATGGCCACGACACTGCCGATATGGGGCGCGATGCGGCCGGTCGGAGAGGTTGGATTGCGCCCGATCTGCATCCACGTCTGGGCCAACGGATGCGCCCGCGCCCACGCCAGCCCGGAACGGATGATGGCGATCTTCTCCAAGACGCGGGAAGTGTTGCCCAGCAAGGCCATCGGTAGCGTGACCGCGCCGTCCATGAAGCTCTCGGGCTCGAAGTCGCTCGGAGTCACCCCCGACACGTTCTTGAAGTCGAAGGTGTCTACATGGCTGGGCGCACCGCGCATGAAGATGAAGATCACGCTAGTGGCGGTGTTCTTGGGCTGCACCGAGCCGAGTGTCTCGGTTTCCCCGCTGGCCAGCCGGTCGGCCAGGAAGAAGCCTCCCACGCCGGTCAGGGTGTCGCGGAAGAAGTGCCGCCGCGTGCTGTGCGGGCGCTCGAAAAAGCTGTGGTGCGTCGGCTGGCGCCGCTGCACGATCTTGTCGAATCGTTCGCGCTCGTTCATGCCAATCCTCGCCTCGGCCTAGTAGTTGAAATAGAAGTCCGTCTTGTTGAACATCGCCCACATCAGGTTCGTCGCGCGCTCCCTCCGGTCTCCACCCTGCAGGTACTGGACTCCGAAGGCGGTCTCCTCCTCGGTCGGCGGGCGGCTGAGCACGCTCAGGTACAGGTTCGCCACCAAGGCGTCGTCAGCCAGCTCCAGAGACCGCGCTAGCGTTCCCGCCTGATTGTTGGCGTTGAGCCGGTTCAGCACGAACCGGTTGTTCATCAAGCCCAGAGCTTGTAGCGGGCTCCCCTCGCGGCTGCGCAGGGTCTCCTCGCGGTCTCCGGGCGTGAAAGCTTGCAGCAAGCTGCGGATGTTTCGGGCGAACGCACTGTTACCCTGCGGCACGCCGGAGACATCGGGGAATTGCATCGCGAACCAGACGTTGCGCATGGATTGCGATGCCCGGAACATCGTGAACTGGTTGCTGGCCACCATCAGCGCGTCGACGACCTGCTCCGCCGTGAGGCGCTTGACCTGGTGCCGTATGAAGTACTTCTCGTCCAGCGGGTTGAAGACGCCGTCGTAGCGCGAGGAGAGCTGGTAGGTCTCCGAGGTGGTGATCTCCTTCATCAGCCACTTCAGGTCGAATCCGTTGTCCGCGAATCCGCTCGCCAGCCACTCCAGCAAGCGCGGATGCGAGGGCTGGATGTCCCAGCCGGTCGGGGGCGGCGCCCCGGGATCGAGCCGCGCCAAGTCGAACTGGTCCGGCGGCTCGACGATGCCGCGCGAGAAGAACTCCCGCCAGATGTAGTTCACCGCCGCCCGGGAGAACTGCGGGTCCGAGGTCAGGTGAAGGCCGATCTGCTCGCGCAGTGGCATGCTCGGATCCACCACCGCCCGGCTCTCGAACGGATACACGGGCGTAACGAACCGCTCTGGCGAATAGCGGTCGGGGCGATTACCGCCCGAGGTCTGGCCTAGGTACTCGCCAGCGGTGTCGCCATTCCGGGCCCGCTGCTGCTGTCCCTGTGCCAGGTCGTTGAGGATGTAGTAGTTGACCGGGACTCGGCGGCCGTTGCGGGGGTCGTTCGGCAGTTCGCGCACGTAGCGATAGCGCCAGGTCTGATAGCGCGGCACGTCGGAGAAAAAGGCGGCCAGCCCCCACCCTTCGGAACGCTTCGCCGCCGCGCCCCAGACAGTGAGCGGCTCTAGGTGCCCGGCACCGTCGTGGCACAGCACGCAATCCATGACCGAGATCCCGAGGAAGTCTCTGGCGGTGAAGAACGCGAGCGTGTCGTAGGTGTCCTGGGTCGGCCCGCCGATTGTCCGGCCTCCGATCACGTAGCCCACTGGCGACGGCCGGACTGGGTTGTCGTTGAGATTGCGGTACGTCTGCTCGTAGTGCTGGAAGCTCGTGTAACGCTCAGGGTACTCGCGCCCGTCGCTGATCCCTTCGGCTGCCAGCATCTCGCGCGCCATCTGGTCATACGGCTTGTTCTCCCGCATCGATTCCAGCAGGTACAGGTGCAAGGCATCGCGGGTCCACTGATAGCGGTTGACCTGCGCTGTCGTTTGGGTGTTGCGGAACAGGTCGCCGAAGAACATGGTCCAGCGGTCAGCCCACTCGGGCGTCTGCAGGAGCCGGTCAACCAGCTGTTCGCGCTTGGTCGGGGACGTGTCGGCCAGAAACTGGAGCACCTCGTCCTTGGTCGGAATGCGCCCGGTCAGGTCGAGCCGCACGCGGCGCAGGAACTCCGCGTCGGTCGTCAGGTACGTGAGCGGTAGTCCCGCCGCAGCCGCGGTCTTCTGTATGCAGTCGTCTATGCCGTCGCAGGCACCCGCGTCTGCAATGGTTCCTGCGACGGCGGCGCTGCGCCGAATGATCCCGCCATTGCGGCGCGGGGGGATCATCGCTAGCACGCTCTGCGTGTTGCGCGTACGCAGCTTCATGGCGGCGAAGTCGCTGGCGGCCGTGCCGCCCGGTGCGAGGCCGGCCTCAGGGCCGAAATAGGTGCAGCCCCCGTGGTCCGGGAAGCTGCCGTCCGGCGCCTGCCAATCGAGATCTTCTTCTGCGAGGCCGATCCCCGCAGTGAGCAAGGCTGCCAGCAGCAGGCGCGTACAGCGCCCTAGCACGCTGGGACGGAATCTACCCCGCATTGTTCTCGTACCCTTACAAAGACTAACATATTTGCGACGCGAAGGACTGGACTCCGCTGGACTCCGCTGGACTCCGCTGCAACCTGGACTCCGCTGCAGCCCGCAAATCCATGCCCGTTAGGGGGTGCGACGCGTGGTTTTTCTCGCGCCCGCGCCACTCGTTGCGTTTGTGGCCGCGCGGTGTACTTGTCTGGCATGTGGTGCATTGGACGTAGGACAGCGTCGTTTGGATTCACGGGCCAAGAATTTTCTTGCCGCGACGCTGCCGTTCGGCCGAAATCCGGCCCGGTGGAGGGCGCAATCGGGTTCAGTCGGGCCGGGCCGGCGCTATAGTAACTGAGTGGAGCTGTTGCGAACAGCAACGGTGGCCGGTTCCGCGATGGGTTTCGCACGACGAGGAGCGCTTTCCGCCGCCGCGCCCTTGGCTGTGGCCGGCCTCGCGCTGTCATTCTGTGCCAGCCTTGGTGCGCAGCCCCGCGCGCGAGTGCCGCTCGTGGATCAGCGCAGCGTGGCACCGTACGTGCCCATGCCTTGGCACGTCGTGGACCGCATCATGGAAGTGGTCGAAGTCTCCGAGGACGATGTGGTCTACGACCTCGGATCCGGCGACGGGAGGATCCTTCTCCGCGCGGCCAAGAGCCGCGGTGCCCGCGGCGTTGGCTACGAGATCGATCCTGCCTTGGTCGAAGAGGCGCGCTCCGCGATCAGCGCGGCCGGTGTCCAGGACAGGGTCGAGGTACGCGAGGGTGACTTCTTCGATGCCGACCTGAGTCCGGCGACCGTCGTGACGCTCTTCCTGATCACATCGGCCCAGCGGCAGCTGCGTCCCAAGCTTCTCGAGGAGTTGCGTCCCGGCACGCGGATTGCCTGCTACATGTGGGAGATTCCCGGCTGGAATCCTTCCAAGACCGTTACCGTGCCGGTTAGCGGCGCAGCCCATCCGATCTACGTCTACCAAGTGGGTAGTCACCAGTGATCGGCAGCTAGTTCGCTCCGCTCGCAACCTGTCGCGTTCCGCTCAGTGCCCGCATTGGTGCTATAGAGAATAGGAGCAATATGGCCGCATCCTCCAAGACCGGCGAACCGCGCGTCCTCGTGATCGTCGAGTCGCCCACCAAGGCCCGCACGATCGCGAAGTTCCTGCCAAGTGGCTTCGTGGTGAAGGCGTCGGTCGGGCACGTCCGTGACCTGCCGGACAGCGCGAACGAGGTTCCGGCCAAGTACAAGAAGGAGCCGTGGGGCCGTCTGGGCGTCAACGTCGAGGGAGAGTTCGAGCCGCTCTACGTCATTCCGAAAGGCAAGAAGGACTTGGTCCAGGAGATGAAGTCGGCTGTCCGGAAGGCCGACCTGATCTATTTCGCCACTGACGAAGATCGCGAGGGCGAGTCCATCAGCTGGCACCTGCACGACGTGCTCGGGTCTGCGGTTCCGTACCAGCGGCTGGTATTTCACGAGATCACCAAGACCGCTATACGCAAGGCGCTAGCTTCGCCGAGGGAGATCAACCAGGACTTGGTGCGAGCCCAGGAAACGCGCCGGATCGTGGACCGGCTGTTCGGCTACGGCGTCAGCCCGCTGCTGTGGAAGAAGATGATCCCCAAGCTCAGTGCCGGGCGCGTGCAGAGCGTGGCGGTGCGGCTCATGGTGGAGCGCGAACGCGCCCGCCAGCGCTTCACCAGGGCAAGTTTCTGGGGGCTGAAGGCCCACTTCGCCAAGGACGGCGGGGCGTTCGAGGCCGAGCTCGTGGAGTTGGCGGGCGAGCGCGTGGCGACCGGCAAGGATTTCGATCCGAACACTGGTTCGCTCAAGGCGCGCGCCGAAGGCTCTTCACGCCGGCTTGTGCAACTTGGCGGCGAGCGCGCCCGCGAGGCCGAGGACGCGGTACGGGCTTCGTCTCCAGTGGTCGCGTCAGTCGAGCAGAAAGCGTTCTCGGCTTCCCCCCTGCCGCCCTATGTCACCAGCACGCTCCAGCAGGAGGCCAACAGCAAGCTTCGCTTCCAAGCGCGGCGCACGATGCGGCTCGCGCAGCAACTGTACGAGAACGGCTTTATCACCTACATGCGCACGGATTCGACCGTGCTCTCCGACGAGGCCAAGACGGCTGCCCGCAACCTGATCGTAGAGCGGTTCGGCCGGGAGTTCCTTTCCGAAGACGTGCGCTACTACCGCAACAAGGTCAAGAACGTTCAGGAGGCCCACGAGGCGATTCGCCCGGCAGGCGGCCAGTTCCGGGCCGTCGACGAAGTGCGCAAGCGGCTTGGCGCCGAGGCCGCCAAGCTCTACGAAATGATCTGGCGCCGCACGCTGGCGAGCCAGATGCCCGACGCTCGCGGCACGAACTCGACGGTGCTGCTGGACGCGGGCGATGCTCGGTTTCGAGCGGTGGGGAAGACGATCGAGTTCGCCGGGTTCCTCAAGGCCTATTCGGCCGAGGCCGTGCCCGGAGACTCCCCGGTCGATGCGAAGGAGCGCCTGCTGCCGAAGCTTTCTCCGGGCGATGGCGTGACGCTCGAGTCGGTCGAGGCGTCCGAACGCCGGACCTATCCGCCGCAGCGCTTCACGGAGGGGAGTCTGATCCGCGAGTTGGAGCGGTTGGGAATCGGGCGCCCGAGCACTTGGGCGACGATCGTGGATTTGGTGCAGACACGCGCGTACGCTTCGAAGCGCGACGGCGCGCTGGTGCCGACGTTCACAGCCATGGCGGTGGTGGGCTTGCTTGAGAAGCACTTCACGCGCCTTACCGATTACGAGTTCACGGCTGAGCTCGAAGACCAGCTTGACGCGATCGCGAGGGGAGAGCTGGGGCGCTTGGAGTACCTCAGGAGCTTCTACTTCGGCAACGGGTTCAAGGGCCTCAGGACGCTGATCGAGGATGGCGAGGCCGACATCGACCCGCGCAAGGTGTGCTCGTTGCTGGTCGGCAAGCGCGATGACGGGACGTCGGTGGAAGTCCGGATCGGTCGCTACGGACCGTTCCTGTCCGACGGGACCGCGCGCTGCAGCGTGCCTGAGGAACTCTCGCCAGACGAGTTGGATCTGTCCAAGGCCACGGAACTGCTCGAGCTCGCCGGCAAGGGGCCGGCGGCGCTGGGTGTCGATCCGGAGTCGAATCTGCCGGTTTACCTCAAGCAGGGCCGCTACGGCCCCTTTGTGCAACTCGGGGAAGCGGAGGGAGAGAACGGTTCCAAGCGGGTCTCGCTCCTGCGCGGCATGGCGCCGGAGTCCGTCGACATCGAAGTGGCCCTGAAGCTGCTTTCCTTGCCGCGCGAGCTGGGCAACCACCCAGAGAACGGCCACGCAGTTGTGGCTGCGAACGGCCGCTACGGCCCATTCGTGCGCTGCGACCAGGAGGTCCGTTCGATCCCAGCAACGATCAGTCCGCTAGAAATCAGCTTGGAGCAGGCCCTCGACCTGCTCAACAAGCAGAAGCCCGCAAGTCGGCGCCCCGCTCGCGCCGAGCTTCTGACGACGCTCGGAACGCACCCCGAGACGGGTGCCGAGCTGAAGGTGATGCTGGGGCGTTACGGCCCCTACGTGACCGATGGCGAGGTCAACGCTTCAGTGCCACAGGGCACCGATCCCGAAGGCGTGACGGTCGATCAGGCCGTCGAGCTGCTGCGGGCGCGGGCGGCCCGCATCGCTGAAGGCGGAGGCTTCAAGCGGCGCACGCGGGCCAAGCGGTCGTGACCGCCCGATGAACCTGCTCGCGATCGACACGGCTCGGAACGAGGGCAGCATCGCGCTGCTGTGCGATGGCGCCGTAGTCTCGGAGGCGGCGCTGGGCAAGGGTCCGGGCTTCGGCGAAACGCTGTTCCAGGCTATCGAGCGACTGCTAGCCGAGCGGTCTTTGGCGCTGCCAGACATGGACTGCTACGCCGCCGCGACCGGTCCGGGATCCTTCACCGGAATCCGCGTCGGCCTGGTGGCGGCCAAGGCGCTGGCTGAGACGAATCGCAAGCCGCTGGTTGGCGTTTCCAACTTGCGGGCGCTGGCATCCTTGGCGCGCGGCGCCGTCGTTCGCGTGCCCGTGCTGGACGCCCGCCGGGGCGGTCTGTTCGCGGGATTCTACTCGGCGGATTGCGACGCAATCCGGCCCGATGCTTACTGCCGGTGGACTGAGCTGCAGCCCGAGCTGGAGTCGCTGGGGGCCACGCTGGTCAGCAACGAGCAAGATCTGTTCGCGGCCGATGGCGCGTTGGCGGCGGCGGGCGAAGCGGAGCGGCAGACCGCTCCGGCCGCGCTCGCTGCCGCGATTGCTCGCCTGGCCGCGAGAGACGTCGCCGCCGGCCGGGCCTGCAGACCTGAGCAGGTCGAGGCGAACTATATCCGGCGACCCAACGCGCGGCTGCCGCGCCAACCTCAGCCCGTCAGGCGCTGATGGGTGTTCTCAAGGAACCCCTTGATCAGCGGCGTCTGTCCGTCCGCTTCCAGCAGGAAGGCGTCATGGCCGTAGTTGGACTGAAGCTCGACGTACGCCACGTCTCGGTTGCGGGAGCGCAGCGCCCGGGTGATCTCCTGGGATTGGTAGCTCGGATAGAGCCAGTCGGAAGTAAAGCTCAGCACCAGGAAGCGCGTGTTTCCTTGCGCGAAGCAGTCTTCCAGCGAGTCGCGCTGGGCGGTCAGGTCAAAGGTGTCCATCGCCCTGGTGATGACAATGTACGAATTGGCGTCGAACCGGCTGACGAACTGGCCGCCCCGGTAGCGCAGGTAGCTTTCCACCTCGAACATATCGCTCTCGTCCGCGGCTGACCTCCGGCGCCGCCCGAACTTCTCGCGCATGGAGTCGTCGCTCATGTAGGTGATGTGCCCGACCATGCGCGCCACGGCCAGGCCCCGCTCCGGATAGGTGCCGCCGTAGTAGTCGCCGTGGCAGAAATCGGGATCGGCCAGGATGGCTTGGCGGCCCACCTCGTTGAAGGCGATCTGCTGGGCGGAATGGCGGTGGGTGCTTGCGATCGGGATCACCGATGCGACCGCGTCCGGGTAGGACGCGGCCCACTGCAGGGCCTGCATGCCTCCCATCGAGCCGCCGGAGACGCACAGGAGCTTGCGAATGCCCAGCGAGTCGGTCAGCTGCTTCTGCAGCCGCACCATGTCCGCGATGGATACGTGGGGGAACTGCGAGCCGTAAGGCTTGCCGGTGGCGGGGTCGGTCGAACTCGGCCCTGTCGTGCCCGCGCATCCGCCTAGGACGTTCGAGGATATGACGAAGTAGCGGTTGGTGTCGAAGGCCTTGGCGGGCCCGATCATGTTGTCCCACCAGCCGCGCTGCTTGCCATTGGCGCCATTGCCTGCGGCGTGGGCATCCCCGGAGAAGGCATGCAGGATCAGGATGGCGTTGGAGCGCCGCTGGTTCAGCTCGCCATACGTCTCGTAGGCGACGGAAACAGGCGCCAGGGTCTGACCGCAATCGAGTTCGATGGAGTCGAACTCCGCTATCTGGCTGGAAACTCTCATCCCACTTCGTCTATCCACCATTTTGCTCTAAGCGACGCGGCCCGGCGCTCCGGCGGCTCGCAGCGCTGGGACGGCGCGCGCCCTCCAAGCTATGGGAACCATTATGCTGGCTTGGCTCGGCGCTGTAGTCTTGTACTCCGAGAGCGTGAGGGGAGAAGCTAGCGCTAATCCCTTGGCGGCGGGGACTCCAGCCTCCGGTACGCTAACGCGGGCCGGTGGGCCGTGCGTCGCGCCATAGCCGCGCGCGAGACTTGGCTCTGTCAAGTCAGCCTTATGAGTCCCCTATCATGGAAGCACGGCCGCCGGGATCGCCCGGTCGCGGCGCGGCCGTGCCAGTTTTCGAACGATGGGCACGTTCCGCCCGGTAATGCGGGCGGTTGCTAGCCGGCGGTGTCCGTCCCTTCTGAGAGGTTTCAGCCAATCCCATGTCCATCGCACTTGCAGCCAACGCGCTCGACGGTCTGAAAGACAAAGCCACGAGGATGAGGATCCACTCGGTGCGGTCGACCACCGAGGCGGGCAGCGGGCATCCGACCACCTGTGCCTCGGCGGCCGAGATCATGACCGCGCTGTTCTTCGACGCGATGCGCTATGACCCGCGCGATCCGGCCAGCGAGCAGAACGACGTGTTCATCCTCTCCAAGGGCCATGCCGCTCCGGTGCTCTACGCGGCGTGGTCGGAAGTCGGGTACATCGCAGAAGACGAGCTGCTCAACCTGCGCCGCATCGATTCCGACCTCGAGGGCCACCCGCCGACAACACTGCCGTTCGTCGACGTGGCCACCGGATCCCTCGGGCAGGGTCTCAGCGTGGGGGTGGGCATGGCCCACGCCTGCCGGTTGGATGGCAACGACCGGCGCATCTGGGTGCTGCTGGGAGACGGCGAGGTCGCCGAAGGGTCGGTCTGGGAGGCAGCGTCGATGGCTGCCAATGACGGGCTCGGCAATCTGATCGCGACCGTGGACGTGAACCGGCTGGGGCAGAGCGCGCCGACCATGCTGCAGCACGACATGGACGCCTACCGAACCCGCTGGGAAGCGTTCGGCTGGGAGACTCTGGTCGTGGACGGCCACGACATTCGTGCGCTGATCGAGGCCTATGCCAAGGCGCGCGAGTCTGTCGGCCAGCCGACCGTGATCCTGGCAAAGACCTACAAGGGGCGGGGAATCCCGTGCGCCGAGGACAAGGACGGCTGGCATGGCAAGCCGATTCCCAAGGGCGAGCTTGCGGACGAAACGCTGGAGTCGCTGCGAGCCCAGCTCACCGGCGCGAGTTTCGAATGGACTCCGAACCTGCCGCCGCCGGGCAACGGCCGGCACGCGGAGCCGGCCCAGGCAGAGCCGCCGCCGTACCGGCCGGGCGGCCCGGTGGTTGCCACGCGCCAAGCCTACGGAGCGGCCTTGGAGGCACTGGCCCGCGCTGATTCGCGCGTCGTAGGCGTCGACGGGGATGTCGGCAACTCGACCTTCACCACGGATATCGGCAAGGTAGATCCTGGCCGGCTGCTGCAGTGCTATATCGCCGAGCAGAACCTGGTCGGGGTGGCGATGGGCCTGGCCTGTCGCGGCAAGATCCCGTACGCCTCCAGCTTTGCCTGCTTCTTGGCGCGAGGGTACGACTTCATGCGCTTGGCTGCCATCAGCTCGACCAACATCAAGTTGGTGGGGACGCACGCCGGGGTCTCGATCGGCGAGGACGGCGCCTCGCAGATGGGACTGGAAGACTTGGCCATGGCCTGCGCCGAGCCGAATTACACGGTCTTCTATCCCAGCGACGCGACCAGCGCCTGGCGGGCGATCGAGCTGGCTGCCGGAATCGACGGGCCGGTGTACGTCCGCACGAGCCGCCCCAAGACGGAGATCCTGTACGGACCGGACGAGGTGTTCGAGGTCGGAGGGTCCAAGGTGCTCAGGTCGAGTGCTCACGACAGCGTCGCGATCATCGGGGCGGGCGTGACGCTCTACGAGGCATTGAAGGCGGCGGACGAGCTGGCGGCGGAGGGAATCCAAGCGCGCGTGATCGACCTGTTCAGCGTGCAGCCGATTGACCGCGAGACCTTGGCGCAGGCGGCGCTTGAGTGCGGCGGCAAGATCATCACGGTGGAAGACCACTATGCCCATGGCGGCGTTGGCTCGGCGGTTCTGGCCGCGCTGGCCGAGCAGGATGCGCGGGTGCGTCAGCTAGCGGTGAGGGGCATCGCGCGGAGCGGAAAGCCTGACGAGCTGCTAGACCGGTTCGGGATCTCGGCGCGCCACATCGCTGCTGCTGCGCGGGACATGCTGGCCTAGCCCGCGGACCACCGCCGGCCCGATGATCTGAACGGGCCACGCGTTGATCATCCGTTCGGGGATTCCAACGCATAGGAACGCCCCCGCGTCGTCCCAGATCACGAGTTTGGGATGGTTGCGCCGAAAGTGCTTCGTCCGCCTACTCAGCGCACTCAATGCCCATCCAGCAAACAAGCTCAATCTCATCGGCGTCGATAGGCGGCAGGGGGTCCGGCGGCTTTAGCGGCTCTAGTCCGGTGCCCAATATTTCCTTGATGAGGGATCCTATCCCTACTGAGGGATCTTCGAGGGCATCATCGAACCATTCTCTGAGCTGCGACTCCTCGCGAAGCGTCCATGGAGACTCTACAATCTCCAATGCCCTCCATACTTCGTCGTCTGATGTACCAACCGGGCGATGTTTACGGATGAACTCTGCCACGCGGTGGTTCAGCGGTCGAATCTTGGGTTGCAGGTTTGCCGGATCCGTTTCGCGCGTCCAGTCGTTCAGGATGTGGTCTCGAGCCACAGTCCAGAAGTCATAGGCCGCTTCTTGCAAGTGATTAGGGCACCAAGTCGTCGTGTCTTCCTCGCATTCGAGCAGTCTCATGCACGCTCCGAGTTCGGATTCGATTGCGCCATCGTCGGTGACTGGCCGCCATGCGGAGTCTGCGGGTACGAAGCGAAGGTATGACCGTTCACGGTCGCCGCCACTGCCGATGACGGCGCAGAACAGGATTCCGCGGCGCTCGCCCTTCCGCATGCCCGATCCAACCTTCCACGGCAGCTTTTGGATTTGGTTCCTAGCCTGACTCAGCGCTTTCCGCAGGGTTTGGCGATATTCCTCCCCAGATTGCGCAGCGGAGGGAGTGCCCCCTCGTTCGAACAGAGATGCATCCTCACTGAGCAGCTTTTCTATCTCCTCGCGAGTTTCGGTGAATACCTGAGTCCCCTGTGCGGCACCTTGGATGGGGGCGTCTACACCGACGCTCGCGGCGGCCATGGCGAGCTTATTAAGGATGCGTGATTCCAGGTTGAGCAGGTCATCGAGCCGATCAGCTGGAAATATGGTTCGCAGGAAGACTTGATTGTGGGGACTG
This sequence comes from Bryobacterales bacterium, assembly GCA_028819215.1. Classification (GTDB taxonomy): domain Bacteria; phylum Acidobacteriota; class Terriglobia; order Bryobacterales; family UBA6623; genus VXMF01. Next base: position 5,470 of record JAPPMG010000029.1, on the reverse strand, counting down.
CCGATCCGGTCGATCCGACCATGTCGCTGTACGAGACGCATTGGGTTCCAAGGCATGTCGAAATTGATGATGTTGCGACACTGCTGAAGATTGACCCCCTCGGCCAACACATCCGTGGTGATCATCAGGTCATAAAGATCGTCGTCGCGCGCTGAGGGTGCCTCCATTGAGACCGGCGCGAAACCGAGCACAGCGTCTTCACGAGACACCGACGAGAGATCGCCCGATCCACTCACCACGACCAGCCGATGCCGATAGCCAATCAGATCCTGCCTCGTCGGGATCTTCTGGCTCAGGTAGTCCATGATCCATTGGGCGGTGTCTGTGAACAGGGTGAATATAAGAACCTTCCGCTTCTGGGATTCGTCGACTTCTGAAGTCGCCTCGTCATGAGCTTGTTTCGCGATGTTGGCGAGCTCGTCGGCTAGCGCTCGTAGCTTTGGGTCACGATCAGCCGAAATCGCACCAGCTTGTTCTCGAAGACTCTGTAGTCGCTGCAGATCCCGTTCTACCGCTGCTTTCAGTCGGACTGTGTCGTATTGAGCTGCCTCCATCGAATGATCCGTGTTCTCAAGCAGTTTCTCGAAGGCACTGTCGTCATCTCCGGCGATCTCTCTCATGAACTTGGTTGTGACCACTTTGCCTTCGCTGAGTGCCTTTAGGAATATCTGGTGCTGCATCGCCATGCGGTCCAATGTCTGATGGAAAGCAAACGTCGAGGACTCAAATCTCTTGAGCAAGCCTGAACGGAGTAATCCGTTCTGAGCATTTAGTCGAGCACTTTCGCTAGGATCTGGCGGAACCAAACGGTACTTGTCCGGGTTATAGCGATCGAACGACAGAGCTGCGTCGCTTTCTGGATCTAGGGCTTCTTCGAGTTCGGCAAAGAATCCAGGCAACCGACCATCCAACTCGTACCGCACACTGATAGCGCGCGGCTTTGGGAAGACTATTTCGCATGGCCTGCCGTCCGGTCCGGTAATCGTGTCGCCGGCATAGTGCTTCTTGACGAATTGGCGGGTCCGTTTGACTGTTGTGGCGTCGACGATGGGATACAGCACATCTGGACTCAAGCTGAGAGGATCCTTTTGCATCGCCTCATCAAATCGAGCCTTGATCGAGACGATGCCGCGATCTGCCAGATGCGAGTCTTGCCGCAAGAAGAATCGAAGCAGGTGGTATAGATCCCAGAGTGAGTTGTTGACAGGGGTGGCGGTCAGCAGCAGCAGGTCGCGCTTATTCCCGTAGAGCAGCGTACGCAAAGCCGCGGCGCGTGTCGGGGTGTCCGGATTCCTGTAGTTGTGAGCCTCGTCTACGATCACCAACTGATACTCGCGCTTGTCGCGCTTGAGATGCTGCTTGTTCGCGCACGGGCGCTGCTTGTCCATCAGTTGTATTTCGTTCGCAAGCTGCTCAAACGAGAGGCACTCAACATAGAGTTGGAAGTTGCTGAGAAACCTCTTCCACGTGCTATCGCGGAGCGAAGCAGGGCAAATCAGTAAAGCTTGCTGTCGGCGATCGATGTAGAGTTTCAGGATCTCACCCGCGATGAACGTCTTGCCAAGCCCAACTTCGTCCGCCACGATTGCGCCGCCGGTGTCACGGATGAGCCTTAAGGCGCGCGCGACACCGTGTTTCTGGAAGTTGGTAAGGGGCAGGTTCTTGTCCGTCTTTTCCTCGTCGTTTACCTCGTCGCCGTAGAATTGCCATAGGATCCGGACGAAGATGTCCCAAGGCATCCGAGGGTGAAAGACTTCTTCGAAGACTTGTGCGAGATCATACGGCTCAGCATCGTCCCAAAGCTCGTCATACCAATTGCATGCCGTCTTGACCAGCGAATCTTCGAAACGGCTGAGATTGAGCTCCAGATTCTCCGCTAGGCCAGCGCCTGTCAGGTTGGATGATCCGGCGATGATTCCCCGTTGGCCGTCCTTAGCCGGGGCGTTGCCGTCAACGCTCACGATGTAGGCCTTTGCATGAAGGAACCCCCGCTCGTATCGCCTGACCTCCAAATTCCCAGCGCGGAGCGAATCAATCAGCTGCCGCAGTGCTGCTCCATTGACTTGGGTGAACTGCAGTCCATCGCGATCCCGCTCGAGGCCCTCCTCTAGGCTCCGAAGCCTCGTGTCGATCCTTCTCTTGTGGAATCTCGCGTGCGTCTCGCCGAGTCGCTTACGGTCAACTGGCGCACCTAGGTTCATGTCAGCGCCCAGCAACAGGCGGACTCTCGGTATCTTGGCTAGTTGGCCTGCAATCTTGGCGAAACCAGTCGGGCTGAAGTACGCAGTTGCAATGCGGACTTCGGTCGTGCATCCTTCGCCGTCGGCTTCGGATGTTTCCCCAGAAACGTCCAGCAGCGTTGCTAATGCTCGGGCAAGGGTGTTGCCGTTGCGATTGTCGATGAATCCGGCCTGTGGCATTGCGTAAGTTAGCCCAGCACCAGTCGCGCACCTTCGCACCGGAGCATCTCAAAAGGGGTTATGCACTCGACGTGGAATCTCTCGCAGACATTGGGGATCTTGACCCTCTTCTTCGATTGTCGTTTCTTCTCGTGCGTGACCACGACCAAGTTCTTGGCGAGCGCGTGAGCGATCAGATATAGATCGGCACTGCTTTCAAATTGCTTGACCGCCGACGACTTGAAGTCCAATCCGCCTACCCACGCGCTGATTCGAGTTGCTGCGCTGATCACCGAGCCGTCTGCCGGGAGAAAAAACTCGTCAGCGCGCTGACCACTCCACTGGGCGAGTTGGTTTCCCCCATCTCGGAGCTCCTTGTGAACGCGGGCAACACTTGCCACGATTCCGGCCTCGTTGCTCGCGATCAGCCAATCCCAGAAACCGGGACAGAAATCCATCCCGTAGTATTCGTTCTTTGCCTGAATGAACACGTTTGAGTCCAGAAGGTACTTCATCAGGCATAGCCCAACTTGGTCGCTAGCTTCTGGAATGTCGAAGCCTTCTTGAATCCCAACAGCCGAAAAGCGTCCCGGTAAAGCGTCTGACCTTCGAGGGTACTTGAGACCAGTGCGCGCGAGAACCGTTCTCCTGCCCGGGATGTCTGGGTCGCGTAGAAGTTCCCACCGCTGCCCTTCACGTGCTTTCTTAGACGACCTAGCTCCAAACCGTAGGCAGATTGGAACTCGTCTCGCGTAAGGGCACCAATGTCGAAGAGCCTCCTCAAGATCACCAAGGTACTGACTTTGAACAGCCGTGCTAGCCGCTGGATCTCGTCCTCTACGGGCTCTTCGCCTTGGTGCATCGCTTGGATGCTATTGATCGGGACGAGCAATTCTGCTGCAAATCGATTGCACCAGGCCTCGACCGAATTGTGATGTCTCGAGATCTGCTCAGCCTTGCTGTTCGAAAGGGCGGATTCTCCCAAGCAAAGGTGTGCCAACTCATGCGCGAGAGTGAACATTTGCGCCGCCTTGGTGTCGGCCCCGTTGATGAAGACTAGCGGCGCGATGTCATCCACCAGAGCAAAACCGCGAAACTCCTGCGGGTCGAGCCGACGCTGCGTGTTGTTGCCGACAACGCCGCTGACCATGACAAGGACGCCCACAGAATCGGCATTTCTGATGAGTTGACGCAATGCGTCAGACCAGCTCGGCATCCGGGCCCTGTCTTCTAGGTCGATCCCCAAGGCAGTCCTAGTCTGGGCAGCATGGGATTCGATACTGTCAGTGACTCTTGCCGATCCCACGAGTCGGACTGGGTCCAAGTCCTCGGCCAGCGCATGCTCGCGGTACCAGTCCTGTCGAAGCTCGCAAAGGTACACGGTGTCGCGTAAGTTGAGGCTGGGCTGCCCTAAGGGGCCAGAACCGATTGTCCGAAAATCCGGAATCGGGAGTGTTTCCTTTGGCGGCTCCGAAAGCAGGAGATACCCAAGGGGAGCATAGGTAGCCTCGGCGAAGTCTTCAAGCTGCTTGAGTGTCGGCTGCGTTTCACCTCGTTCCCATTCGAGATACTTCGGGAACCGCCTGACCAGATTCTTGGCGGTTAGGCCAGCTTCCTCCCTAGCCCATCGCAGCAGTTTGGGCTTGACTGCTACACGGTGCACTGCCATCTCGTTGCCCTCCCTGCGACTGCCCTTAAGGTACGGCCGTCTCTCACCTTCGTGCTCATGATCCCACCTTCAAACTCAATCGTGTCCGCTGGAGATCCTGTGGAAGTGGCCAAGGACACCGTCCAAGCGATTCGCGTAGTCCCAGCCTTCATGAAACGTCTCGAAGATGTGGACGAGTTGCGCCTCGCTGAGGCCGTAGAGACGCGCCACTAGCGCGTCAAGCTCGTGAATCATGTCCCGTTTCTCTTCGTCCGCTAGGGGACCAACCTGCACGCCGACGGCCTTTGCCCAACTCTCGAAGCGCCGGTCTGGACAGGCAAGGCGTCCAGCAATGGAGACTACGCGCTTCCTCAAGCTACTGGTAGATCTTGGGCGTGGGATAGGAAACGGGTTGAACACGAAGTAGTTGACATGCGTCTCAACATAGCGTCGGGCGTACCAGTCGAGGGGGATTGACGAGAGTACGCCGAGCACGAAAGCTTGGTCGGTTTGGTTGCCTCGTGGCCAGAGAAGGTAGGGTGCTTGGTTGGCGATGAACACTTTCGGCGGCACCAGACACGCGATGATTGTTCTCTGATTGGTGCGATTCGTCACGTCTCTGAATGCCACCCTCGCGCTAAAGCAGGGCAACGTGCTCCCGTCCTTGAGGTATTCGAGCGTGAACTCGCGATGTGCGCTGTCTCGGCGCCCCCTTCCGGCGCGCAATCGCTTAGCCTGTAGCCTTTCCTGCACGGGCCCGGGGTCGGCCCAGGCGTAATACGTCCCCGTGTCCGAATTCCATAGACCGAACGACTCGCCCTTGTAGACTGGCCAGAAACCCTCGGGTTGCTCGACGCTCTCAAGATCCATGAGGCGCTTGTCGTTCGAAGCGTGCAGTTCCGCATCCGGGCGGGCCCGCCACTGCTCTGGATGGTTCAAGTCCAATCGCGGCGCTTTGCGCAGTTGGGCGAACACCTCCACAGAGTCTTCGCTTGGCAGCAGCGGCAGCGAGGCGCTGTCGTTCCAAGCCAACACTTCTGAACTCTTGAACGTCGAAGGCGCTTTGTTCACACCACGGGCGAATCTCCCCTCCGACGCGAATGGCCCGCGCAGCCTGATCAACCCGTCTGGCCCTACCGAATCACTGTCGCGAGTGATGCAGACCAAGCCGATCGAATATTGGGGATGAACGTTCGGAAACACCCATGTGCGGTTGTTGACCAGCATCGTCGCGCTGACTGTGCCCGCCTTAGCGAAGATCGTTCGACGAAACTGTGTTGACCCCTTAGCGGCTAGCGCACTGCGAGGTAGCACCACGCCGATTTTGCCGCCGTCCGCGGCGGCCAGGTGCCAGAATCGCCAAGTGAAGGAGCCTTTTGCAAAATTTGCGAAGTAGCGGTTTTTAGGGTTGAGGCGACTGAGG
>JAPPMG010000098.1 GCA_028819215.1 Bryobacterales bacterium | reverse complement strand
CGGCCATCCCCACAGTCTAGGCCCTGCGCCCTCCCGCCCGCCCACTCGGCGGCTGCAAGCGGACCGACTGAAAGTCGGTGGGATTAGACCGGGCAGGTGGAACTAAAAAATGCTTGCACTAGCGCATCCGACAGGGTATGCCATCAACATGGACGGAAGGGAATTCACGAGGCGCGCCAAGCGTTACGCGAGGTGAGCGGGGTTGGATTTCCGGTTCGTCGCCCCCAACGGCAAGGGCGGCCACGGAACGCTGCTCGTCGGAAGCAGGGCGACTGTCGTCAAGCGGACCGAGATCAGCAAGGCCATGCTGCGCGCGATGCTAAGGCAGCTCGAAATAGACAAGGAGGACTTCTAGCCATGCGATACGCATACCCATGCCGAATCGACTGCCACGAAGGGGACGAATTCGTGGTCGGCTTCCCGGACGTGCCCGAAGCGATCACCGGAGCGAATGACCGCGCCGACGCCCTGGAGCTGGCCGAGGACGCCCTGCTGGCGGCCTTGGCACGTATGTGGACCGCGGCATGGCCGTCACGGCGCCCAGCCCGGTCATGGACGGCCAGGAGATCGTGACCGTGCCGCCAGTGGCGGCCGCCAAGCTGGAGCTGTGTTCCGCGATGCGGGACCAAGGCGTCAGCAAGCGCGCAATGGCAAGACGGCTCGGCTTGTCCGACACGACCGTGGGCCGGCTGGCCGATCCCGATCGCCGATCACACATCGACCACGTGGTCAGGGCGCTGCGCGTGATCGGGCGGGACTTGGTAATCGAGGGCCGTGCGACTAGCGAGAGGGTAACGAGATGGCAGCCAAGAGCGCACCCGGAAAGCACTACCGCAAGGGCCTGAGCCTGATACAGCTGTCGGACAAGTTCCCGACCGACCACGCGGCTCGCGCGTGGTTCGAGAGCGAGTTCTGGCCGGAAGGCCCGGAGTGTCCGCACTGCGGCACCCGCAACGTCCAGAGCGGCATTGCGCACAAGTCCATGACGCACCGCTTCCGCGAGTGCGAGGACCGGCCGATGTTCTCGCTTCAGCTCATTCGCATCCTCCCTGACAGGGCTTCCCCTGACGCACTATAGTTCCCAATTGATTTCCATGCGGGTCCGCGTGTGCGGCACAGCCGAGATCGACAAGGCTCACATCATCCGCGACGGCAGCAGCGTTCACGCGCACCGACCCGGCGCGCAAGAGACGGACTTCGAGTTGGGCGACACCGAGTCCGGCGAGAGCGATCGGTCCCGTTACTCCGCATCGAGCAGGTGGGCGGCCAGGTGACCTCGATCAGTTCCATGTGGGTCGACTTCTGAGCGATGCGGCCCCTGCCGCACTTGGTAGGGCTACGCAGGAGTGCGACCACCAACCCCAGACCTCGGTCGTGCCGGGCCGTTTCTGCGGGGAGAGCGCTGCGAGTCAGAGATCGCCGAGCTTGTCTAAGTAATGTCGGCGGGCCTGCTCGACCATGTTTCGCGCGGCTTCCCGGTTCTCTTGCGAACCGAAATTATTCCGCTCCACCAAGTAGGCCCAGAACCGGTCGATCCAGCGGACTGCCATGTCCAGATCCTCGCGGACCAGAACTGGTTTAGAGCCAGCCGTCACGTACACCGCGCTGGAATGCGCGAGCGCACGAGTTGTCAGTCCCGGCGCCGCTGGACCGTAGACGCGCGCAGCGAACCAGCTCGAGTCAGTGACCCGGACCTCCTTCTCGAGGCGAAACCGGTCGTTGCCGCCGGCATCGGCGCTTTCCACAACCCGGCCGTTCTGGATGAACTCCACCCGCTCGATCGGTGTGCGTGACATCACGTCCGCCCGCAAGGTCGCCCGATAGGTCGTTCCGGGCGCGAACCTGATCTCCTCGCCCATACCACTGCCGTTGACCTCGAAAGTTAGCAACGGGCCCGTGGTTGCGAATGAGCGTCCTTCCCTGTATCGTTCGATCCAGCGATCCCAGCTCATCGCGCCGCCCACGTGGACATACTGCCGGCTGCCACCCGGGATCCGATTGATTCCCCGCCAGTTCGTGAACGCGTCCGTGCCGGCGCCCGCGGCGACGCGTAGCCCGCAGTTGAGCAGCGTGTACCAGAGTTCGTAGGCGGCGTCGGCATACGGGAGGACGTCGAGCGTGTCGAGGGCACCGAGCGCGGCAGTCACGACGCTCTCCTTCGCGCCGAGATTGGTGTCGAACACATCGCGCGTGGATCCGCCGATCGGGTGCATGTACGTCACCAGCCCTCCTTGGTCGCGAGCCTTGATCGCGGCCATCGTGTTGAGCGGGAAGTCGTATGGCGAGTCGCTGCCGATGACGCTCGTATACGAGGGGGGCACGAGCTTGTTGATGTTGAGGAAGCCCATGTGGCCGAGCGGGTCGCTGTTACGGTACTCCTGGCCCCAGTACAGGAAATGCCGCTCGGTAGAGAGCGGGCTCAGATCCCCGGTGAAGAACTCCTTGTCGTGCACGAACGCGCCCTGCGCGTTCGCCACGATCATGTTCGCCGCGTTCAGGTCCATCGCCTTGAGCCAGGCGAGCGACTGCGGGGGCCGCTGGTAGTAGCTTCCGAGGTAGTTCGCATGAAAGTGGTTCTCGCCCGAATACCAGCCCCGCTGGTTCCAGTTCGTCCACCGCTCCAGCTGCAGGGAGACCTCGGTCGTATTCCCTGAACTCACATCGACCGTCGCGCTCGTGAGCCGGTATTCGTTCCCCTTCACGGCCGTGAGCTGCAACCTTCCCGCCGGCAGGTCGAACTCGGAAGTGCCGAGCGTAACGAAGAACGCGTCGCGGCGCGGGGCGCGGCCCGCTTCCCGTGAGGTGGTCGTCCCGAGCGGAAAATAGAAGATCGGCTCGCCGCGAGGCGAGTATCCCTTGCCATCGGATGCCTCGACATAGAGGCGCGCCGCCGTCGGATTGCCGAATTCGTCGAGCACGTTGACATGGACACGTCCCGACGGAGCACGGAACTCGAGGCCATCGATGACAACGTGTCGGGCATCGCCGCCCTCGCTCGGCAAGGTGAAGAGGTCAATGTTGCCCAGCTGGTTCGAAGCGAATGCGATCCGCGATCCGTCCGGGGATACATCCGGACTGAGTTCGTGGCGCGGCGTGTTCGTCAACGCAACTGGCTCGCCGCCGTTCCGCGGCACGCGGTAAAGCTCGAAATTACCGCGACCATTGATCACGTCCGCGGAGTACACAGCGCCGCCATCGGGGAGAGCACCGATGCCGTCGAGGGCGACGATGTGCTCCGGCAGGTAGCGCGTGAGCGGGAGCTGGATCATGAACCCCTGTCGATGCGTGGGTAGCGACCACACTTGCGGCGCGCCAGTCCGGACTCCGGTGAACACGATCTCGTCCGGTGCACTGGAAACCTCGGCCCACGGGCCGGCGGGTCCGCGCTGCGGACGCGTGTGCAGTGGCTTGGCTTGGCCCGAATCCGCATCCACCGCGTACACCAGCGCTCCGGCGTTCGGAACCAGCAGCGGGCAGTACAGCAGATTCCCGTCAGGCGACCAGTCCGGTGCGCCGCTGGTCGAGTACGGAAACTCGAGCACGCGCTCAGCTCCGGTTGCAACGTTCGCGATGACTAGGGAGCCTTGGATCTTTGCGAAGCGACCCCGAGGGTTCTCGCCCTTCACGAACGCAATCGATTGGCCGTCGGGAGACCACGCTGGATGGTCGTGATACCCCCCGGAAGATGTGATCTGGGTCCCAGTTCCGCCCTCAGCGGGAGCGGTCCAGATGCTGCCGAACAGCGAGAACGCGAGCCGCTCGCCGTCAGGAGACCAAGCGGGTTCCGTCGCGCCCCAAGGCAGCGACTCCCCGGCGGCGGTTTCGGCACCCGGGGGGCCGGACTTGACCACAACCAGGACAAGTGTCACGAGCAGTGAGAGCGCCAGGGGGCGCACTAGGGTGGTCATCGCCAGACTAGGGTACTAGACAAGGCAGATGAATGTCGTGGGACGAGCGCGCCGTTCCACTCGCCATGGATGTCACGCATTCAATGGACTGAGTGCTCCTTGGCGCCGGCATCGCTTTCCGGCCGGTCTCGGGGCTGCCCTCGCCCCGTTGTTGGGCTCAAAGCTGCCTCACGCGGATTCGCCGCCAGCGACAGACGCTGCCCGGGAGCCAGCGCTCCGCTCCCAGGCGATCGCCCTGTCCGCTGTTGTGGACTTCCAGTGCGATATGACCAGCTCGACCTAGGAGCGTCGCTACGGCCTCGGCATCGTAGCCGGACGCTTTCATCGTCGCGGTGTCTGCGGAAGCCATCTTCTCGCCGTTGATCCACGAGGTTAGCGTCGGCAAGCGCCCTTCGCATCGGACGCGGATTTCGTTCCAGTCTGCGAAACGCCATGTCTCGAAGAACGCCTCGGGCCCGGCCGACCACGTCGCCTCGCTCTTGCCCGGATCGGCGGGAGGATTTAGGTCCCGGTAAGCGACGGGTGTCATGGCGACGACCTTTCCTGCCGTGTCCTTTATTGCATTGAACCCGAACTGGCGGGTGTTGAATCCGCCTATGCCGTTGCCGTAGAAGGAGCCGATGTTACCGCCCTCGCGGTGGTCTACGAGCACCTGAAAGCCTTGGCTTCCAAGGCCCGTCGCGCGAATCATGATGCCGGTGTCGACTCCCCAATCAGGATTCGCCTCGAGGCTGAGCTCGAAATCGTCGAACTTCTCATCGGTGATCAAGTAGCCCCCAACGCCGGACCCAGGCGGCTCTTGGCCCCCGGTGATGGCTCCATCGACCACTCTCCAATCGCCTCTGCTGCGAAGGGCCTTCTGGTACCTCGGTGAGTCCTTTGCCGGAGACGGACCGCCCGGATTCCTGGATACAGGCAGCCGGTGAATCGCCCGCCAGCCGTCAAGAGTCTTGCCGTCAAACAAGGGCCGCCACTCGGTTTGGGCGGAAGCGAGCTCAAGCGGCAGGGCACAGGCGGCACTCGCAAGAAGGCGCCTTCGGGTTAGAGTGACGGCCTTTTTCATGTCTAGGCTCTCCTACGCCAGCAGGTCCTTGACGACCCGTCCGTGGACGTCGGTGAGTCGGAAGTCTCGTCCTTGGTGCCTGAACGTCAGCTTTGTGTGGTCCATTCCGAGCAGGTAGAGAGCGGTGGCGTGGAGATCGTGCACGTGCACGGGGTTCGCCGCGGGCTCGAACCCGAAGTCGTCGGTCGCCCCGTAGGTCAGACCTGGCCGGGTTCCGCCGCCTGCCAGAATCAACGAGAACCCGTCCTTATGGTGGTCCCGTCCTGGGTCTTGCGTGAAGCCCTGCGGGGAAATGGCCTGGACCATCGGCGTGCGGCCGAACTCCCCTGTCCAGATGACTAGCGTCTCGTCAAGCAAGCCGCGTTGCTTCAAGTCATCGATGAGGGCGCTGGTCGGGCGGTCCATGAGGCGGCAGGAGCGGGGCAGTGCGTTCGGCCGGTAGATGCCGGTGTGGTGGTCCCATCCGCGCAGCATGATCTGCACGAATCGCACGCCTCGCTCGACCATCCTCCGTGCGAGCAGGCACATGCTGGCATAGCTGCCGTCGCCTGGCTTCGCCCCGTAGGCATCGAGCACGTGCTGTGGCTCGCTCTCAACCTGCATCAGCTCTGGGCCTGACGCCTGCAGCCGGAACGCCATCTCGTACTGTGCGATCCGCGTGGCGATCTCGGGGTCTTCATAGCGCTCACGTGCCAGTCGATTGAGTGCGGACACCCCGTCAATCACTTGTCTTTGCCGATCTCGATTGACTCCCTCCGGATTCGCGAGGTAGTGGACCGGTTCCTCCCCGGAGCGGAACTTGACGCCCTGGTGGACGCCGGGCAGGAAGCCGCTTCCCCAGGCGCTCTTTCCGGACGCATTGGGTCCGCTCGCCATCACGACGAAGGTCGGCAGGCTATCGCTGAGCGAGCCCAGGCCGTATGAGACCCACGAGCCGAACGTCGGCCGCCCCAAGCGCCCGAAGCCGGTGTGGATGAAGAGCTCGCCGGCGCCATGGTTGAACTCGTCCGTTTGCATCGAGCGGACAACGGTCAAATCATCCGCCCGCTCGGCCAGGTGGGGCATAAGCTCAGAGAACCAAGTGCCGGACTCTCCGAACTGCGCGAACTTGTACGGCGAGGCCAGCGCCCCCGCGTCCTTGGGTACAAAGGCGAACTGCTTGCCCTTCAAGATGCTGTCGGGCATTGGCTTGCCCTCGAATCTCGCGAGTGCCGGCTTGGGGTCAAGCAAGTCGACCTGCGAGGGACCGCCGAGCATGTGCAAGAAGATGATGTGCTTGGCCCTGGGTGCGAAGTGCGGCGCGACAGCTGCACTGTCGTCCGCCCTGAGCAGTGACTTCAGGGCGATCGTGCCGAGCCCGCTAGCGCCGGCTCGCAAGAACGCTCGACGTTGAAGCTCGATCGCCATCAGCTCTTCGAAATGGTCTCGTCTAGGTTCAGCAGGACTCGCGCCAGCGAAACCCAGGCCTCGGACTGGTTCCCCGACGTTCCGCGGAACTCGTTGAGCAGACGAGTGAGTTCCTCAAGCTCGACCGCGCTGGGCGTCCGGGTTACCGCGCGCCGGAAGGCATAGACGAGGCGATCCCTGTCCGAGGCCGCCGGCATGGCCATGAGGAGCTTTGCCAAGGCGTCGGCGGCTTCGACGTAGGCCGGGTCGTTCAGCAGCGTCAGAGCTTGGAGCGGCGAGTTGGTGCGGGCTCGCATCGCGACGCACTCGTGTCGGGGAGAAGCGTCGAACGTGGTGAAGCTGGGATACGGCGCTCCCCGACGGAGGAACGTGTAAAGCCCGCGACGGTGCCGGTCCTCACCCTTCGACGTTGGGTAATCGGGATCGGTCGCGGTGCTGATCTCGCGCCACAGCCCTGCTGGCTGGGGCGGATGGACCGGGGGGCCGCCCATCTTGGGCGACAACAAGCCGCTTGCCGCCAACACCGAATCCCGAATCGCCTCGGCTGGCAGCCGGAAACGCGGCCCCAACGCCAGGAGCATGTTGTCGGGGTCTCGCTCCAGCAGTTCGGTTGATCCGCGCGAACTCTGCCGATAAGTCGACGATGTGACGATCACGCGAACCATGTTCTTGATGGACCAGCCTCCCTCGGCGAACTCCACCGCCAGCCAGTCCAGCAACTCCGGGTGCGTCGGGACGTCGCCCTGTCGACCGAAGTCCTCGGACGTAGGAACGATCCCACGGCCAAATATCTCCGCCCATAGGCGATTGACGGTCACCCGCGCCGTTAGCGGATTTTCCGGCGAGGTGATCCACTGCGCCAGTCCCAGACGATTCGGCGGCAGATCCGAATCGAGCGCGTGCAGCACCGCGGGCGTGCCAGGTTCGACGGCCCTGCCATGGGCGCCGATTTGGCCACGCTTGAGCAGAAAGCTCTGGACGGGGCCTGGCTTGTCGGCCATGATCAGCGTCTTGGGCGGTGCCAGCGGCTTCATCCGCTTGGCAAGTTTCTCCAACTCTTGCCTCGGTTCCGCAACTTCAGGTCGCGCCTTGAGAAAGGCGTCTCGAATCGTGTTGTTATCCGACTCCGTGCGCTCTCCTGGCGGCTTCGCGAGGGCGCTGATGACGTTCGGTGGCAGGTCACGGTTGGTTGCCTGCCGCTCCATCCACTGCGGCAGGTCGGCGAGCGCTTCAAACTCCGCTTGGCCGATCACCATCTTGAGGTACTCGTGCTGAGCCTTCACGGCGGAATATTGCGACCGCCGACCGGCCGAAACGGGCAACTCGACCTGCGCACCGACATAGAACTTGCGCGTGTTGCCTCCGCCGGCCAGCACCGTTTCGTCTACCCCGCGGTCGAAGTATGCATAGAAGCGATAGTATTCCTCGATCGTGAAGGGGTCGTACTTGTGCGTGTGGCATTGAGCACAGGCGAGCGTGCTCCCCAGCCAAACAGTCGCCGTCGTGTTGACCCGGTCGACCAGCATGGCGTTGCGAACCTCGTCGATCTTCGACCCGCCTGACCCGTTCATCGGGGTGTTGCGGTGAAAACCCGTCGCGATCAGCTGGCTCAGGGACGGCTCCGCAAGCAGATCCCCCGCCAGCTGCTCGGTCGTGAACTGGTCGAACGGCATGTCCGCGTTGAGCGCCCGAACAACCCAGTCTCGGTACGGCCAGATCTCTCGCGGGTCATCGTGCTGATACCCATTGGAGTCCGCATAGCGGGCGAGGTCGAGCCAGTGCCGCGCCCGGTGCTCGCCGTAGTGCGGCGACGCGAGCAGCTCATCCACCGTTTCCAAGTAAGCCTGGTCGGTTGGACTTGCTAGAAAGTCGTCGATCTGCTCGGGCGACGGCGGGATCCCGGTCAGGTCAAGATACAGTCGCCGCATCAATACTGCGGGGTCGGCTCTGCGGGAAGGCTCAAGTCCTTCGGCGTCGAGCTTGTTCAGAATGAAGCGGTCGATCGGACTGCGCACCCATCGTGCGTCCGAGACAGGGGGGAGTTGCGGACGTTCAGGCTTCTCGTAGGCCCAGTGGCGCTCGTACCTCGCTCCCGCCGATATCCACTCTTCCAATAGCCTGATTTGGCCTTCCGTCAGACGGTCTCCTCCGAGTGGCATCCTGCGCGCCGGATCGTCCGTCTTGACCCGCGCGATCAGTTCGCTCGCCTCCGGAGCCCCTGGTGCGATTGCCCTCCTGCCTGCCCGCACCTCAATGGCCCCCGCGTATTCGTCAAGACGAAGTCCGCTTTCCCGGGCCTGCTCATCAGGGCCGTGGCAACGAAAACATTTCTCGGAGAGAATTGGGCGAATGTCGCGGGTGAACTCGACATCGGCTGCGGCGGCCGGCAGGGCCGAGAGAGCCAAGAGCACCGCAAGCGAAGCTGTCCCGAAAGACTGGCACGCCCGATTGGACTCTCTACCTCGCTCAGTTCTGGGCCACACAGCCAGATAGCGCCTCTTAGGCGTCGGCTAGCGGGCACCGTCGAGGTCTGTGAACCCGCTGATCCGATCGCCACTCACATCGTAGTCTGTTTGCTCATGGTCGGGCCACTCTTCTTGGCCCGCGAAGAAGGAGTCGAGCCAGCCCAAGAGTTATTCTTCTATGCGCTTATTCAGCAATGCAAATCGCTGTTCCATAACCCGGCGGTAAGCAGCTTTGGTCTCGATGTACGAACGGTGAAGCTGAGCGATCGACGCTTCGTCGAGGGGTTCGCGAACCGCATCAAGGATCCGTTGATTCGCGTTGCGGACCGTTACCACAAGTCTCTCGTTCGGCTCGCCGTCGATATTGAAGAAGCCTGGCTGGCCGCGGTCGTAGGCCCGCCGCCAATGAGACTGATCGTAGAGCACGGCGCAGAAAGACACGCCAATGAAGTCGGGGTCTCGAGCGATTCGGCTGGCCAGCAGGTCGTATAGGACTCGGCGATCAACATGATCTGGCACTGCGCCCGGAGCGCCCGTCTTGCCCTGAAGAGCGAGTGGATACACGTTTCCGAATTCCTGGTCGCTCAGCATCGCCGGCACTCCCGTCGCTTCCACGCTGGGCTTGATGGGATTTACGTCACTGAGGTCTTGCGGGCCCAGAGCGTCGATGTAAGGCGCGATCCGCTTCCAGATCCCATTCGTATAGGTCGTGTGCTTGACGTAGGAGCCCAGCACCATGTGATTCGAGTCATGCTTGCGGATCTCAGCGTGCGAGACCTTGTGGAGTTGCTCGACGATTTCGCCAAGCAGTGCCTCCGCATCGGCGAGCACGTCTTTCGAACCAGCCTGTGCAGGCAGCGGTTCGCCGGCCTTGACTGCCGAGATCCAACGCGGATAGGTCAGCGAGCCATTCTCCCTTAGATCTGAGAAAGAGCCGAAGCCCGTTCCGTATACAGCGTTGAGCCCCGCGATGTCGCCGCGATAGCGTTGCTCGAGAACATCGAACAGTCGTTCCCGGCCAGGGCTTCCAGGCTCGTAAGAAAGGGTCTGGTTGATCCAGAGGTCCTCGCGCATGAACGACCCGTAGCCGTAGTAGTAGCCGAGAATCCACGGACTGTCTCGATTGGGCGCGACTCGCTTGGCGACCTCTTCGCTGACATACCGCTGATACTTGGCGCTGAAGACGTCGGGGCGGATTTCTCCGGGTTTCAGCTCGACCTGATGCTTGATAAGGGGAACGTGGATCGCGTATGGAATCTCGGCCTGGCGGTAGATCTTGTCGGCCATGTCGGCGTCAATGTTGCCGAAGCGAATGCGCTCAAGGCTGTAGGGCCCGGACCAGACACAGTTAAAGCCCAGTTCGCGCATCTTGCGGAGGCCGTCGCGTATCCACTCTTCTTGACTCCCGCCGTAAGCGAACGTGATGGCGCCCTCTGACATGCTCGTGATCGGATGACTGACTCCGATGCCGAAGAAGCCGTGGCCCTCGGGAGTGACCAGCCACCAGCGATTCCCGATTCGCTCCGTGTGGAAGAAACCGGTACGCTTGCCCTTGATATCGAGGAATCCGCCGTATTGATCGAGCTGTTGCCCGTAGGTCTCACTAGGCAGCAGTAGGAGGACGAGGCCTGCAGCGGCGTACTTCGCTAGATGCAAGATTCTCATCGGGCTCAGGGGGGCGATGGAAGGTATTCTCGCACCTCAGGCCATTGGACGACAGCACGGCCGGCGTTGCCAGACTGGGAAATTAGAAAGGACAGAATATCCGTCTAGTGTTTCGAGAAACTGGAATCCCTGTCTCTTTCGGCGCTCAAGTCTGTCGGCCTTTCTATTGGATCTCGGGCATTTCCGTCATCTTGCCCTTGTCTAGGTAACGGCTCTCCTTGGCGTACTGGCGGGCTCGCGGATCATGGGTGACCATAATGATCGTCTTGTCATGATTGGCGTTCAACGTCTTGAGGATGGTCAGCACGTCCGTGGCGGACTGCGCATCCAGCTCGCCCGTGGGCTCGTCGGCCAAGATGATGGAGGGATCGGTCACAATCGCCCTTGCGATCGCGACTCGCTGCTCCTGGCCCCCTGACAATTGCTGCGGGCGGTGGCCCAGCCGGTCCCCAAGGCCCACGATCTCCAGGGCGCTCCGCGCTCGCTCGCGGCGCTCTCTCTTGGACAGGTGGGTGAGCAGCAGGGGCAGTTCAACATTCTCCGCCGCAGTCATAACCGGCACCAAGTTGAAACTCTGGAAGATATACCCGATGTTTTGGCTTCGCCACCGCGCCAGACTGCGATCATCCATCTCGCCGATGGCAGACCCGAGCACTTCGACCGTGCCGTTCGTCGGGCGGTCGATTCCGGCGACCAGGTGCAGCAGCGTGGACTTGCCCGAGCCCGAAGGCCCCATCAGGCAGAAGAACTGTCCTGACGCGATGTCCAGCGTGATGTGATCCAATGCGCGCACGGAGTAGTCGGCGCGCTGATACTCCTTAAGAACGCCCCTCAGGGAAACAGCGACATTGGCGCTCATGCTTCTTTCATCCTCTGGACGTCATCGCCGTCCTCAAGCTCGTCCGGAGGCGAGAGGATCACGTCCTCCCCGCCGCTGAGACCTTGTTCAATCTCGACGCCCGCCGCGGTCGTTCGCATGACGCGTACAGGCCTGCGCACAGCCTTGCCTTCTACGTACAGGAAGACGCTGTTGCCGTCCACCAGAGCCTCGGCCGGGATGCTCACCCGGGCGCTCGAGACCCCCTGCTCGCCTCCTCGCTGTCCCTCGCCCGGCGCCAGGAACGCTACATTCGCATTCATTTCCGGGCGGATCAGCCTGTCAGGCTCCAGCACTTGGACCTTGACCTGAACCGTGGCCTTCTGTCGATCCGCTTCCGGGGAGATCTCGACAACCGCGCCGGCATAGTCGCGGTCCTTGTAGGCGTCGGTGGCGACGATGGCCCGCTGGTCCATGAAGACTCTCGCGAAGTCGTTCTGGCTGATGTCCAGCTCAATCTGGATATCGTTCAGGTCGGCCATGGCGACCACGTACCCCTTTGCCCCGCGCTCGCCCACGAAACCGGTGGTGACGAGTTCGCCGACCTCGACGTTGCGCTCCAGCACCGTGCCGGTGACGGGCGCCCGAATCACCGTGGCATCGACCAAGGTGCGGTTGTAGGCTACGCTCCCCTCGGCCCGCTTCACCTCGGCCTTGGCCGAGTCGATGTCCTCTTGGCGCGGTCCGAGCCTGAGCAATTCCAGAGTCTTCGTCAGCGACTCGACGCGGCTGGTCAGTCCGTCGCGGCGGAATTGCGCTTGGTCAAACTCCGCGCTCGCGATCAGCTCCTGTTTGTGAAGCTCTGTCGCGCGCTTGAACTCGATCTCGGCCTCCTGGAGCTGGGCTTGGGCTTCCAGCAGGTCCGCTGCCGCACGATCGATCTCTTCGGGGCGAGAGCCAGCTTCCAGTTCCTGGAGGCGCGCCTTGGCGGCCTGTAGCGTACCAACCGATTCCGTCAGGCGGGCCTGATATTCGTCATCCTCGAGTCGGACGATTGCGTCTCCAGCGTTGACGTGGTCACCCTTTTCGACGCCCATCCAGCGGACGCGGCCGACGACCTTGGATGCAACCTCGATCCTGTAGTGCGGGATCACGTAGCCGGCTGCCTGTAGGACAATCGCTTCGCCCGAATCACCGCTTCGCGGTGCGAGCACGCGGAACGTCTCGATTTCCGGCGCTGCGAACAGCGCGACGGCGATGCGCCAGGCGGCGAGTGCGCCGAAGAGGACCACGCCGCCCACGATCCATGCGGTGGCAGCCTTGGACCGCCGCCTCCCGCCTTGATTCGAGCGGTCGATCTTGAGGCCTTCGAGGGCCTGGTCGAATGAGCGCTGGTCGGGCATGGAGCACGGCTAGCGGTCGCCCAGCGACTGCAAGACCTCCCTTCTGGCGGCGAGCCAAGCCGGCAGCAGACCGCCCATGACACCCATCGTCGCTGCGAAAATAAGGCCGCCGACGATGTAATCCAAGGTTAGCCGGAACTGAAACGTCGTTTCGGCGAACGTCATGAAATTGCCGATCCGGCCCTCGAGCCCGTTCAAGGGCAGTACCAGCAGGCAGCCCAGTATGCCGCCTAGAAGCGAGAGCAACACTGATTCCAGCATGAAGCTCGCAAGGATGCTAGTCCGAGAGAATCCCAACAGGCGTAGGATTCCGATCTCCGGTGCTCGATTCGCTACCGCCGCAAACATCGTGTTCATCGCGGCGAAGCAGCTTCCAATGGCCATGATCACCGCCACGAACATGCCGAGATAGCGGACCGGATCGGCGGATACCATCTGCTTTGCGTAGTACTCGCTCTCGCGTTCGGCTTCGAGCCCTAGACGCTGGTCGTCCTCAACCAAGTTCTGCAGGGCTGCTGCGGCCACGCTGTCCTTGGCGCGTATCAGCACGCTGCTCAGTGAGCCACCCCTGCCTAGATCTGTGCCAGCCAGGTTGGCGTCGACCCATATCTCACTGTTGAATGCTGACTGGCCCGCTGAGAAGACCCCTACTACATCCCAATCGCCACGACCGTAGAGGATCTTCTCGCCAACGTCGGTGCCGGCCCGCTTGCCGTGCACGCCTTGCCCGACGACCATCTCGCGCTTGCCAGGCGTGAACCAGCGCCCCTCGATCAATTCGACATCGTGTCTGAGCTTGATGCCCATGGAGGAGAGGCCCCGCACGCTGACGTTGGCCTGAGAGGTCGGGTCGTCGCGCAGCGGCAGTTGTACGACCGATATGACCTCGTGGGATGCCATTGGCTCCCCGTCGAGCTCGGCGATCCCGGGGCTGAATTTGATGACGTCAAAGTCCTCTTTCGAGACGACGCTCACCAGTTCCGCGGTCGAGCCCTGCCTCATTACGATCAGGTGCTGCGGATCGCCGCCGGCGACCAGCGAGGTGCGCAGCCCCTCGACCAGAGTTCCGACGCCGAGCATGACCGCAACCGTCAATGCGACGCCCAGCGCGGTCATGATGGTCGTTGTCTTGCGGACCAAAAGGTTCCTGAAGTTGTAGGTGATCGGGATCAGCATTGCCAACCTACCAGTTACCCGGTATGACGCAAGGCGTCGACGATGTTTGTCCGTGCCGCAATCGTGGCGGGTATCACCGAACTGCCCACGCTGAGAAGAATCGCCGTCGCGAAACACGCTAGGACGCCCCAAGCCGGCAGCCTGAATCCGGTGATGAACTGCACTGCCACCTCGGACAACGCCTGGTTCACAAGAACCGTAATCAAGATCCCTAACGCGCCGCCCACAAGAGATATCAGCATCGCTTCACTGAGCACGATGCCAAGCACGGAGCCGGGCTGGAAGCCGAGCGTCTTGAGAACGCCGATCTCCCGCGTTCGCTCTCTGACGGACATCGCCACTGTGTTCGCGGTAACCATCAGCATGCTGAACATGATGGCGCAAGCGATCGACAGCAGAAACAGCTTGATGTTGCCCAGCTGATTGATGAAGCTGAGTTGGAACGCAGCCTCGGTCTCGGTCTTCGTCGGCACTGGCGAATTGCGAAACATGTCGTCGACGGCCGCTGCCACTCGCGAGGCGTCCGAGGCTGAGCGCAGCTTGATGGCAAACACCCCGACCTCGGTCCCGCGCTCAGGCCCGACGGCCTCTTCCAGATACTTGAAATGGAAAAAGGCCTGCATGTCGTCTGGCCCCTCGAAGATGGCCCTGACAGTCAGTTCCGGATCGAACGGGTAGATGTCTCCCTTGATCGTGATTCGCTGCCCGATCTCGAAGCCAAGCTTGTCGGCGACGGTCTTCCCAACAGCGAGCCCCTGCCGGTCGCGCTTGAACGCCTCGATTTGCTCGGGCGGGGCCTTGAACTCGGGATACATCTCAAAGACGGCTTCTTGATCGACTGCAAAGCGCGGGAACATATGCTCCGGCCGCTGGTCGATGTACGTGCCGCCGAACCAGTTCATCGGACAGATCCTGACGACGCCGTCGGTTTCGGCGATGCGCGCCCCGTAGTAATACGGCAATGCCTGAGTCAGCGAGACGCGGTGACGCGTTATCAGCCGGAGAGCGGACTCTTCTCGGACTTCGTTGTCGAAGAATACGGCGTAGACGGAGATCAGCGACCCGATCAAGAAGACTGAGATGGCCGTGCTCAGCACGGTCAGCACTGTCCGACGGCGATTCCGGCGCAAATTCTTAAGAACCAGGTATAGCTGCTTGCCCATGGCGAGTCGATATGGGCCGGGCAGCCGGTTAGGCGAATCGGGCGGACAACCGCTCTAATCGATCGACCGCCGCCAAGCTGCGGACGGGGCGCGAATATCTGGACTCATTGTGGCACGCACGATGGCAACTTACAATTCTTGATCCTCGACTACGGTCAATCCTCGGCGAATTTCTCCAGCTAGGGGCGCATGACTCGATGGTTGCCGCAGCAGGCGTGCAGATTTCTGGCGCGGAGGCTATCTTTCTGTAGGAATCTCGAGTTCTGCCGGATCCCTTTGCCGCGCTGACTTCAAGGCCGCTCCTACACATAGGCGGCTTAGATCACTCACCATGGGCGAGAGGAGCGCGTAGGCCCTTTCTAGCTCAGGCGTGGCCACGCTCAGCCGCCAGCCCACAACGGCCAGCCGAATTGATACAACGTAGATGCTGATCCCCACGGGTTGAAAACGCAATGGCCCTGAATATTCGTAACGCCGAGACGGAGCAACTCGCCGAAGCTCTGGCGAGGCTGACGGGCGAGACAAAGACGCGCGCGGTCACGGTAGCGTTACGAGATCGACTGGATAGGCTCCGGCGGGACCGGTCCGGTCGCAGCCTCGCGCAGGAACTGGAAGAAATCGCAGACCATTGCTCATCCCTGCCGGTCCTGGATTCCCGCGATGCGTACGAGATCCTCGGATACGACGAGATTGGCCTGCCGTCCTGATGGTGATCGACACTTCGGCATTGGTTGCGGTTCTCCGAAACGAGCCCGAGCGCAGGGAATTTGTTCTTGCGATCGAGCAAGAGGAACACCGCGTCCTGTCCGCAGTCTCATTCGTCGAGACCTCGATCGTCATCGGCTCTCGCTACGGGTCTGAAGGACTGCGTGACCTCGACCTCTTAATCGGCAAGGCCCGCATCGAGATCGTTTCGGTGGAGGAGGAGCAGGCTCAGATTGCCCGTCGAGCCTTCATGCAATACGGCAAGGGGCACCATCCTGCCCGGCTAAACCTCGGCGACTGCTTTGCCTACGCCCTGGCCAAGGTGCTAGACGAACCCTTGCTGTGCAAAGGCGGCGATTTCGTTCGCACGGATGTCGCGGCTCATGTCGGATCGACCAGCTGACTCGGCTAGCCGTAGTCACCCTTGCATGGGACTGTAGTTGAGGTGTTGCAGCGCTTGTGCCGCATCCGAACTGCTCGGGTTATCCTAGGTCAGCGCCGGGGGGCGTGCACGATGGTTCGCTCAGTTCTCTTCAGCATTGCGTTCGGTGTTATGGCGCCGCTCGGGCTTTGGTCGCAGGCCGAGATTGCGCTCCAGCCGCTCGCGCAGCACACGCGTCGGCTCGAGCAAGCGTTGGTCTACCTTGGCCAGCCACTCGAGGCCAATGCCGCCAAGGCGATTAGCACGGCGGTGGGGCTGACTGACGAGTCTGCAGCCGTTCGCGAAATCCAGCGGGTGTTGGACCAGTTGGTCCTAGTCCATGTCGAGATCAACCCGGAGAGTCGGGTCAAGGTACGGCAGGGTGCCGCTAAGGCAACGCTGGTGGAGCAGGGAACGCGGCTGTTTCTAGTCAAGGTGCACAACGACGCGGGCGTGACTGCGCCCTTGCGCGTGTTCAGCCCCAACAGCGGGCCTACCTCGCTGCGCTCGCGAGGGGAGCACGAACCAGCTATGGAATTGGGCCAGCAGCAGGTGCGCGAGCGCTGGGCCGAGATCTCGATTTACTCCGACGCGCCGATGGCGCCGCGGCTGACGGGCCTGCCGATCGAATACGAGATCTTGCAGGTCTACAGCCGTGATCGAGGGCAGCGATCCGCCAAGATTGCGATGGACGTGGGGCAGGGCAGCCAGGACATCGGGTTCCGCAACGACATCCTGATCGCGTTCGACATTGCTCCGAGCCGTTCGATCCCGCTGCGCGTGCGCAGCGAGAGCGGCGAGTCGGGCGTGGCGTCGTTCCTCTTCAAGGACAGGCAGGGCAGGGTGTACCCCAATCCTTCGAAGCGCCTAGAGCCGGACTTTCCATTCCAGCAGCATGTCTATCGCTTCGACGGAGAAGACATCCGCCTTCCGGACGGGTACTACACCGTGGAGTACGGCGGTGGCCCTGAATTCCGCACCCGGACCAAGGAGTTTCCTGTCACCGGCGACAGTCCGTCAGAGATCTCAGTGCAACTCGAGCGCTGGATCGATCCGTCGAAGTACGGCTGGTGGTCCGGCGACCACCATGTCCACGCTTCGGGTTGCGCCCACTACAAGAACCCTACCGAAGGCGTGGGGCCGATGGCCATGCTGCGCCAGATTCTCGGCGAGAACCTGAACATCGGCGCGGTCCTGACTTGGGGGCCTTCGTGGTACTTCCAGAAGCAGTTCTTCTCGAGCATGGACCATCCCCTCTCACGTGACGAGCGCGTCATGCACTACGACGTGGAGGTCTCGGGGTTTCCATCCAGCCATGCCGGGCACTTGGTGCTGCTAGGCCTGAGCGAAGATGACTACCCCGGCACTACTCGAATCGAAGAATGGCCTTCTTGGGACCTGCCCGTCCTGCAGTGGGCCAAGGCGCAGGGTGCTGTGACCGGTTTCTCGCATTCCGGCTGGGGGCTCCAGATCAGTGCCGAGGAGCTTCCCTCGCAAGAGATGCCCGGGTTCGATGGCATCGGCGCGAACGAGTACATCGTCGACGTGACGCACCCGAACACAATCGACTTTCTCTCCGCAGTGGACACCCCCTACTTCTGGGAGATGAACATCTGGTACCACGCCCTCAACGTGGGTTTCCGGACGCGCATCTCAGGTGAGACTGACTTTCCCTGCATCTACCAGGAGCGGGTCGGCCTTGGACGCAGCTACGTGAAGCTGGACGAACTCTCGTACGCCGGATGGGTTGAAGGCATTCGCCGCGGCGCGGCCTACGTCAGCGATGGCAAGAGCCACTTGATGGACTTCGAAGTTGGCGGCGTAGCCCTGGGTTCGGGGGAGCCCGACCTTGCTGTTCGAGCGAACCAAGCGGTGACCGTACGGCTGAAGGCGGCGGCAATGCTGGGCCGGCATCCCAACCCTCACTTTGACGGACTCGCGGCCGACGAGAAGCCGTACTGGGATGTCGAACGTGCGCGTGTGCCCGGCAGTCGCAACGTCCCGGTGGAACTCGTGGTGAACGGTCGGGTGGCCGAGCGGTCAGAGATACTCGCCGATGGGACGATCCACGACTTGGAGTTCTCGCTCGAGCTGCCACGCAGCGCATGGGTCGCAGCGCGCATCCCGATGTCATCGCACACCAACCCGATCTTCGTCTCGGTCGATGGCGAGCCAATCCGAGCGTCACGGCGCAGCGCCGAGTGGTGCCTGGCCGCGGTCGATCAGTGCTGGTCCCAGAAAGGGCCGCGGACACGTGCCAGCGATCGGGAAGAGGCGCTGGCCGCATACGACCACGCTCGGCGGACCTACCGACGCTTGATCGCGGAATCGCCCATTCCCTAAGGTCTCCCGCCTACTTGCGATAGCCGCTGAGGGTCAGCCAGCTAGTGACCCCGCAATCGCCTGCGAGCATCCTTTGGAATTCTTGTCATAGTTTTCCTTAGGCAAGTGACGCCTGTCCGAGACGTCAGCAAAAACGCGGAGCCTCGTGGGGCTGCGTGCCCAGTGTTCCCGGACGAGCGCCTGGCCGGCTCGCATCACCCGGGGAGAGGGTCGACCCGCAATGTGGCGAATCAGGCTCGAGCGGGCTTCGCGCGTTTGGTCGCGGCTTGCTCGATCACTGTCAGGCAGCCACATACGCGAAAAGGTGGTGCAGCGACCCGCAGAGCGCTACCGGCCTAGCTACGCTCAGCGCCGGTCGGCGGTAGGACGCGATCCTCAGAGTTCGCCCGATGCGATCCCATAGATCTCGGCCGTGCACCTCGCAAGCGTGTCCTTCAGTTCGGGATACGGCTCGCCGTGGCTATCGAGCAGGCCCGAATGCTGGCGCTCCCGCTTGCCCGTCACCCGGTTTGACGCGTCGATCAAGCCGCAATAGTGCCAGCCGACGAAATCCGGGCGGGCGAACGCGCTCCGGAAGAACTCCGAGGTCCATTCCGCACGCTCGGCGAGACTGTCGGCAACGGGCCCGTAGGGCCGGGGCATCGTCTCGGTGATCATGGTGTACGCCGAGTCCCCATTGATCAGCGGCTTGTCGAGAATCTTCGACCAGCGGTCAAGCCCGGGCTTCTGCACCTCGTATCGCCCGTACATCTGGTAGAAGACGATGTCCGTGAAACGGCCTGTGACGGGCAGAACGGTGTCTAGCGAATCGGTGTTGGCGTTGATCTTGTCGCCTACGAACAGGTGATTTGGATCGTGGCGCATGATCGCATCTCGGGCCGTCTGGTAGTACTTCGCCACTACGCGCTTGAGGAATTCGATATTGTCTCGAGTCTCGTTGCCGTTGGAGAGGTCTGTTCGAGGACGCCATTGTTCGGCGGATGCGAGTGCTTCGAACGAGTCGAATTGCGTACCGTAAGTCGCGTTGAAGTCGTTGATTTCGCCGCGGTAGAGATCGCTTACGGTCTCGACGTAAGCGATCTTCCCGGGGGTTTGCTGGCCTAGGTTCCGGAGGCGACGCGGCCAGCCGATCCTCGATGGTCGCCGCGCTCCGCCGATTACGTCTGGACGCTCGCGGCAATCCTCTTCTGTGAGAAGCGGGCAGTCCGTCATGGCATAGCCGACAAGGAACGGGTCGTCTCTAGCTGGGGCGGCGAGTTCTCTTGCCAAGCGGTCGCAACGACGTGCGAAATCATCATCGAAGACGTCGAGGAAATTGTCGTCGGGGATTTCCGTCCTCCAGTGAGGTATGTCCACAAAGGGGATCGGCTGCATGTACGGTATGGCGGGTTTCGGGTTGTTCAAGACCGGCAGCCCCGTGTGGACTCCAGCGGTGTTGAATCCGTACTCTCGGCACGTTTCGAGAAACCAAGCCCTCAGTGCCGTTTGGAACTCGGGCCCCTCCAGCTTGCTTAGTCCCAGTCGGGCCTCCCACGCATCACGGTTGAATTCCTGGTTCCACCAGTTCGGATGCAAGTGGTTGATTCCGATGCTGAGAAATGCGTTGCCTTCGGGAGTTACGAGCCACCACCGGTCATCCTTCTCGACTCGGAAGAATCCGGTGGCTTGGAAGCGCTTGCCTGTCCATCCGCCGAATCGGTCGCGGCTGTTGGCGGTAGGCGTCCCTTGAGCGGCCATGCGCTCGACGAATGGATCGAACGCGAGAGCCGTCAGGGTGTTGCGAATGAGCTGGCGCCGGTTCAACGCGCCCGACATTCTCGCAAGAAGAACGGCGCGTCCGCAATTCAGAAGCGGTGCGGAACAGGGGCGGCAGAGGACTTAGACCGGGAAGAGGGCAAGGCCGCATACGACCACGCCAGACTCAGCTGCCTGATCCCAGAGTCACCGTTTCCCGAAGTCTTGCTCGGAAGCTGTTGCTTGACACTGGCTTAGCGGGCAGTCGCGCCGCCATCGATGACCATGGTCTGGCCGGTGACCCATGCTGACTCATCCGATGCCAAGTACAGCGCAATGCCGCCGATGTCGCTGGTCTCTCCGAGTCGCTGGATTGGCTGGCTGGGAGGGTATGGGGCGTCCTCGTCCAAGTTCTTCCAAAAGAACGAGCTGAAGTCTGTGCGCACCAAGCCTGGTGCGATGGCATTGACGCGCACTCCGCTCGGCCCCCATTCGTTGGCCCAGGTGCGGGTCATCATGATCAGGCCCGACTTGGTGAGGCTGTACAGCAGTCCCTCCCTCTGGGGTCGCAGGCCCGCGATGGAAGCCACGTTGATGACGGACCCGCCCCCTTTTTCCATCATCTTGGGCACGACCAAGCGCAGGAAGCGCACTGCCGACAGGACATTGATCTCGACCATTTTGAGTACTGCGGCGTCGCTAACGTTGAGCGACGGGCCCTGTTCGAGGTTGGTCGCTCCGTTGTTGACCATGACATCGATCGTGCCGAAGCGCTTCTCAGTGGCCGCGACTGCGGCTTCGACCTGATCCGCTTTGCCGATGTTGCAGGGCACTACGTCGATGCGTCCTGGAAGCGACGAGAACTCCTCCGCGGTCTGTTGGAGATTCTCCAACTTGCGGCTGGCGATCATCACGTCCGCACCGGCTTCGACGAAGCGTCGCGCGATCTCCTTGCCGATTCCCCGGCCGCCGCCGGTGACCAAAGCAACCTTGCCTTCTAGGCTGAAACCCATCTTCTCGCGAGCCTCCTTTGCTGGGAATCCAACACAGTATCACGCCCGGGGAACTCTCGCTGCCCGTAGCCAGTCCGCCCCATCACAGCCGCCGGCTGCGCGGCTTGGGATGTGCCCGTTCGCTACAATCGCTGAGCCGCACACGCAGCCGTGATGAGCCCGGAACCGATCACCACTCCGGTCCGCGAGGCCCACCGCTTCGACGAGCGGTCGCTTGAGGACTATTTGGCCGTCCACTTGGAAGGCTTCGAGCGCCCCTGCCTGATCCGCCAGTTCGAGGGCGGCCAGTCTAATCCCACGTTCTTGCTCGAATCGAACGAGCGACGCTTCGTACTGCGAAAGAAGCCGCCCGGCCAGCTGCTGCCTTCCGCTCATGCCGTCGAGCGCGAGTTCCGCGTGATGCGGGCCCTGGCCGACACGGCCGTTCCGGTCTGCTCGATGCTGCTCATATGCGAGGACAGCGACATCATCGGGACGCCATTCATCGTGATGGAGCACGTGCCCGGCCGTGTCTTCCACGATCCGACCCTTCCCGGTCTGCCGCCGAGCGATCGATCGGCGGTGTACGCGCACTCCTGCGAAGTGTTGGCCGCCCTGCACGCGGTGCACCCGGATGATGTTGGCCTTGAGCGCTTCGGCAAGCCGGGCAACTACTACGCCAGGCAGATCAGCCGCTGGTCACGCCAGTACCAGGCTTCCGAGACCGACACGATTCCGGCCATGGACCGCTTGGCGGACTGGTTGCCCCGGAGCATTCCGGACTTCGAGGAAACCCGGATCGTTCATGGGGACTACAGGCTGGGAAACATGATTCTGCATCCCACCGAGCCCCGCATAGTGGCCGTCCTGGATTGGGAACTGTCCACGCTAGGAGATCCGCTCGCGGATCTGGCCTACAACTTGATGACGTACTACCTTCCTAGTCGTCGCCACAACACCTTGAAAGCCAACGTGCCCCGGGAGACTGGGATCCCATCCCACGAGGAACAACTAGAGCGGTATTGCGAGCTTAGCGGACGTGACGCGAAGAAGCACTGGAACTTCTACTTGGCCTTTTCGATGTATCGGTCGGCAGCGATCGGCCAGGGCGTCTACAAGCGAGGCCTAGATGGCAACGCCAGCTCGGCTACTGCGCTGGAACTGGGACGGGAGGTGGCGTCCACAGCCAGGATTGCGTGGTCGGTCGCGTGCAACGAGGATCCGGCCGGAGCGCAATCCGCGGGCTGACCGTCCGTTCTGCGCTCGTCTTACTTCGGGCCGTCGGAGTTGATGTGATACACCGGTGTGTCGCGTCCGAAGTCTTCAGGCACACCGTGTGCGGCCATGTCGATCCAAGCTCCGTCGAAGTGCTTCCAAGCGGCCTCCTCGGGCTCGTCGGTATGGCTGACCGGAAGCGACAGTGTCTCGCACGGGCAGTTTAGGTGGGAAATGATCGCCAACACGGTTTCGGGAGGCACGACGATGTCCTTGCGGCCGTATCCGGCCAGTGTGGGGCACTCGATGAGCGGCGCGAAGTTCATCGAATCGAAATAGCTGAGCGTGTGCATGACGCGATCCCGATGGCGGGGCCGGGCTTCCAGATAGCGACGGACCTCGACGGCGCTGCCTTGGACCACGAGCTTGAGACGCCCCTCGTGCCATCCGAACGTCGGCACTCCGATGGCTAGCACATTCGCCGCACGCGCGACGGCCTGCGACATCAGCGCCAAGGCTCCGGAGAAGCTGAAGCCATGGAAGATCGTCCGACGGGTTCTGTCCCCGAACATCTCCGCGCCAACTTGGCTCGCCCGGATGTAGTCACAGACTGCTCCGCGCAATACGTGCTGGCGGGAGTCGTCGATCCCCGTGAGCATCCAGCCCCAGTCCGAGCGGTTGGGCAGCGCCGCCAGCGACTCGCCGAAGCCCCTAACGTCAAACCCCACGACATTGAAGCCGCTGAGCGCCCACAGCCACTGCTCTGCAACCCTTCCGCCATAGCCGTGGGCGTGGATCACCAGCGGGCGAGTGGCGTTGTCTCTCCAAGAGATCGAGTAGCCCCGCAACTTCACCCTTCCGAGCGACGAGAAGCGCAGCTTGTGCCCCTGCAGTTGCCGGTAGGCCGGGTAGCTGAATGATTCGACTTCGATGTCGGAGGGCGTCGCCCGCAATTCATCCAATGCTTCCCTCCAGAAGTCGTCGAATCCTGGAGGGGTGGTCAGCTCCGGTCGTGCGGGGGGTTGCGTGTTCATGCGAACAGACCAACCCGGCAATCCGGTAGGCGGGCCACGGTCATCAAAGATACATTTGATCGGCCCCATAACGCAGGGGCCAAATTCCCCTGCAATGCTAGCATTCGGTTGCGTCGGGGGCAGCCCGGGCGAGCCGCTCAATCCCCTCGGCAGGGGCAGGACGCAAGCGGGCCCATGCAGGCACCATTGGACTTGTTGCGGGACTCGGCGTTCTTCGACGTCTTCGAGGACGAGGATCTGGTCGCGCTCGCCAGCGAAGCCAGACGGATGAGCTTTCACAAGGGCGATCGCATCGTGGAGGAAGGAGAGCCCTCGGAACGTCTCTATATCTTGGTCTCCGGGACTGTCGAACTCTCGCTGCTCGGACCACATAGGCCGGACGAGATGGATCCTCGCCTCGACGCGTCTCACGAGAGCATCACGATCCACCGGATTAACGAGCCGGGGGCGCTGATCGGCTGGTCGGCCATGGTCGAGCCCTTCCGCTGCCGGGCAACTGCCACCGCCCTCGAGACGACGCGAGTGGTAGCTTTCGACCGCGACCTTGTCGAGGCCCAGTGCCAACAACGGCCTCGCTTCGGAATTGTCTTCATCAGACGCATCCTGTGGGCTTTGGGGGACCGGCTCGGCAGCAGCCGAGCGCAGCTAGCCTCGCGGAAGCACTCGCCGGAAGCCGACCAAGTCCGCCTGCTGCTGGCGAAGCGGGGGGGAATGCTGGGCCTGAATTCGCCGCTGTACAAGATCCCGGTCTACTTGGAGAGCCGACTCACTGCCGCAGACGCCTTCGAGATATTGGACAGGCTCGTTCGAGCGGATGACGGCGCCGAGCGGGAACTAGCCCTAGAGTGTCGGCGGCTGGCCTCGGGGGCGGAGCGGGAGGCACAGGTCTTTCGCCAGTTGCAGAGAATCTACGACACGGTGGCGCGAGCGCCGGACGGCAACGCTCCGGAAGAGGTCCGGCGAGCCTGCTGCGACGAATTCCGCAAGTTGTACAACTTGGCCGACTACCGAATCGAGGGCTGGGAAAACCTGCCTTCGGATACGGGATTCGTGGTGGTGATGAATCACCTGTCGAATCACCCGGAGAACACGCTGCCGAATGAATTCCAACTAACGCTGGACACGCACTTCGTCAGCGCGATGATCTTGTACGAGCGCTACGGCGCCGCTCCGGTCCGCGTGGTGCGACAGTCCGAGCCCGACGAAGAGGGGCACAGAAGGTACTTCGACCGGTTGGGCTACATCACGGTGACTTCCGGGTCGGTCTCCGCGAGGGGCGAGCAGACACGCGACGAATTGCAGCGGGTGCGCGAGCGTTTCCTCAACGATGCCCGGGCAGTCCTCGCCGCTGGACAGAATCTTGTGATTTGTCCCGAAGGCGGTTCGACCAAGACCGAGTCGTCGCCAATGCCGTTCCGCGCAGGTGCCTTCAGGGTGGTCCGCGGCACTGAGCCGGAACCTCTGATGGTCCCCATCGCCGTGGCCAACTTCGACAAACAGATCGCTAGGACTCGCTTGGCGGCGAAGATCTTCCCCCCGGTCCGGCTCTCGGATTCTGTGTCGCCGACCGCTGCCGACGCAGTGCTCTATGAGTTCATTAACCGCTTCAGAGACCGGTACCGCGGCTTCGTGCGCCAAGCCGCCCAACTGGCTGCGTAGTTCCACAACTGCGCGGATCCGACCGCTGACGCGCGAACCGCTACAACGCTCGTTCCTCCAGACGAGCGTATCGTCTCCGGGCGAAGCTGCTCCTCGGAGTTGCCGCTGCGTGGCATGAGGTGTCGCTAGACCCAGTCTTAGACTGTTCTGGCATAGACTCAAGGGAGCCGACATGCGCTACACATACCGCCAATCCGGAATGTCTTCGGGCTTCGGCATGATGCCCCCGACGCCGCGCGCCATCAAGCAACTACTGTGGGCGAACTTTGGGGCGTGGTTCGTGTTCGCAATTGCGTTCGCGGTCGGGATCGGCCCGATCATCGGGCTGTTTCGGTGGCTGAGCCTGACTCCGGACATGTTCGTCCGCGGCGCCCTTTGGCAGCCCGCCAGCTACATGTTCCTGCACGATCCGGGCGGGCTCTGGCACGTGGGCCTCAACCTGTTCGCCCTGTGGATGTTCGGCGGAACCCTTGCACGCGACTGGGGCGGTCGGCGATTCCTGCACTTCTACTTCGTCTGCGGCGCAGGAGCGGCCCTGGTGGACGTGATTATTCGTCTCATGACTGGCTCCGGCGGCGTGGCGACGGTCGGGGCATCGGGCGCGGTACTGGCCGTAGTCACTGCATTTGCGGTTACATACCCCAACACGCCCATCCTGATCTCATTCATCTTGCCAGTGCCGGCTTGGGTGGTGGCCGTGGCTTATGCCGCGATCAATCTTCTGGGTGCGGTTCAGGATTTCTCGCACGGCGGGAATCCGACTGGGACGGCTTTCACCGTCCACTTGGCGGGCATGGCGCTGGGATACTACTTCGTCCGACGCCGGGCCGGGCTGCCAGAGCTGTCGCTGCCGTCGTGGAATCCGCAGGCGCGCTACCGCGAGTGGCAACTCAGGCAGGCACGCAAGAAGTTCGAGGTCTATATGCGAGACCGGGACAAGCGCAACGGTCCAAGAGTGCAATGAAGTCGGGACACAGCCGCGACTGCGCCGGCAAGATCGAAACCGGAACGTCTCGACGCGCCCGATGGTCTGCTAAACTGGGGGCACAACGATATGGCACACCTTGAACCAACCATGGCCCTGTTCGTGGGGCCGCTTGGCATGCAAGAGCTGCTCATCATCCTGATGATCGCTCTGATCATCTTCGGCGGCAAGAAGATCCCCGAGCTTGCGAAGGGGCTTGGTCAGGGCATCCGCGAGTTCAAGACCTCGCTCAAGGCAGGCGAGGAAGAGGGCCAGGGGACCAGCCAAGCGGGCGCGGCTAAGGACAGCTAGTCCGATCCTGCAGACCGACTTCTTCTTCGCGCGCCTTGCGCGAATAGCGCTCGCTCAGTAGTCGCACAGCCCCTTTTATCGTCTTGTTCCGCTCGACACGTCCCAAGGGCCGTGAATTCTAGAACCAACCTGGGCTAAAATGTTTCCAGCAGCGAGCCGGTCGTGAACCCCGGCGTGTGTCGGCGAGTGGCTGTTCGTGGCCATGGGTTTGCGCTCGGCTAGCGACTCCGGTGCCGCGATGCCGCGCCCAATCCATGTTGTCGGAGCAGGGCTGGCGGGCTCCGAGGCCGCTGTCCAGATCGCTCGCCATGGCGAGCCGTGCGTTCTGCACGAGATGCGCCCGGAAAAGCGGACTCCCGCTCACAAGACCGACGCTCTCGGCGAGTTGGTCTGCAGCAACTCCCTGAAGACCGAGACGGAAGGCAGCGCTCCGTGGCTGCTGAAAGAGGAGCTGCGCCGCATGGGCGCGATGTCGATGCGAGTCGCGGCGGAGGTGCGGATTCCGGGTGGGACCGCCCTGACGGTCGACCGCAGCCTGTTCGCTCAGGGTGTCACCGCTGCAGTGAAATCCGAGCAGCGGATCAAGCTCGAGCGCGGCGAGGTTACTGACCTCGCGATCGGGGGCGGTGAGATCTGGATCATTGCCACGGGGCCCTTGACGAGCGACTCCTTGGCGGAGGCGATTGCCGAGCGCACGGGGAACGACCGCCTGTACTTCTATGACGCGATCAGTCCGATCGTCGACGCGGAGACGATCGATATGTCGGTCGCGTATCGCGGCTCGCGCTACGGGCATTCCATCGATGGCAGCGCTGACTACGTGAACTGCCCGTTTACCAAGCAGCAGTACGAGCGGTTTCTGGCTGCCTTGCTGGCCGCTGAGCAGCACCATTCCAGCGATTTCGACAATCCCAATTACTTCGAGGGCTGCCTGCCGCTGGAAGAGATTGCTCGGCGCGGGCCGGACACGCTGCGTTTCGGGCCGATGAAGCCGGTCGGCTTGCGCGACCCGAGAACCGGGCAAGGTGCCTACGCCGTGGTGCAGCTTCGCCAAGAGGACGCCCGGGCCGGCTCGTACAACATCGTCGGATTCCAAAACCATCTCAAGTACGGCGAGCAGAAGCGCCTGTTGCGCATGATTCCCGGGCTCGAGCGTGCCGAGTTCTTGCGCTTCGGGCAGATTCATCGCAACACGTATATCAACGCGCCAGCCCTGCTGCTTCCGACGCTGCAGTGGAGGGAGCACTCCAATATCCTGTTCGCGGGGCAGATATCGGGTGTCGAGGGATATGTGGAGTCCGTAGCCACGGGCTTGATGGCTGGCTGGAACGCCGTTCGCTTGTCCCAAGGGCAAGCCGCGCTGGAATGGCCGCCCGCCACGGCCCACGGATCCCTCTGCCGCTACATTTCCGGGGCTGATCCGGACAACTACCAGCCGGCAAACATCACGTTCGACCTGCTGCCGCCACCGTCAGCCGAGCTGAGACGGAAGTTTCGAAAACAGAAGCGAGAGCGGCGCCGGCAGCAGTGCGCGCTGGGGCTAGCCGCGCTTGACGAGTTTCTCAATGTCCAGCAAGCAGCAGCCTGACGACAGCATCTCGGCGGCGGCGACGCGGTTCTTGGCGTCGTTGCGGGCACGCAATGCATCCCAAAACACAATTGCAAGCTATGGCAGGGACTTGGGCCTGTTCGTCAGCCATTTCAGTTCGGGCCGGGAGCAGGACCCGTCGGTGGGGCAAGTCACGCGGCTGATGATTCGCCAGTTCATCGCCGAGGGCCGGTCGAAGGGGCTCTCGCCAGCCACACTAGCACGCCGCCTGGCGGCGCTGAGGGGACTCTTCGACTACTTGGTCCTCGAGGAGGGCTTGCCCAACAATCCGGCCCGCAGCCTCGCTGCACCCAAGATCTCCCAAAAGCTGCCGCCGGTCATGAGCGCCGAGGACACCAATCAAATGGTCAACGCGGTGCAGTTCGACGGCGAGCGAGACCGCTTTCCGGACAAGGTCGCCCGCGACCGCCTGATCTTTGAACTGCTTTATGGTGCCGGGCTGCGCGTGAGCGAACTTGTCGGCTTGAACCTGGACGACATCGACAGGACCGAGCGCTGGATCGAAGTCAGAGGCAAGGGCCGCAAAGAACGCCAAGTGCCGTACGGGTCGCAAGCTGACCACGCCTTGGAGCGCTATTTGAAAGTGCGCGACGGACTCAAGGCCCCGCGCACGGAAAAGGCCTTGTTCTTGCACCGCTGGGGAGGAAAGCTCCGACGCCTGACGACTCGGAGCGTCGGATTGATCGTCAAGAAATACGCACGCTTGCTGAGTGGCGACCCATCCCTGCATCCGCACTCGTTGCGGCATGCCTTCGCCACGCACCTGCTCTCCGAGGGAGCGGACCTGCGCGCCATCCAAGAGCTACTGGGTCATGCCAGCCTGTCGACGACGCAGAAGTACACCCAACTGTCCATGAACGAGCTGATGAAGGTCTACGACGCGGCGCACCCGAAAGCTTAGCCGTCCGGGCAAGTCCCCCGTTCCGCGCTAAAGTGAGGTGGTCAGCAGTCGGCCGGAGCGTCCGCCGCGAGCGCAGGGATTCATCGCAACAATGCCGAAACGGACGCTCTTTCTCAACCCTCCGTCCTACGAAAACTTCGATGGTGGCGCCAGTTCCCGCTGGCCCGCGACGCGGGAGATCGAATCGTACTGGTACCCGGTCTGGCTGTGCTACCCGGCCGGCATGCTGGCGGACAGCACGGTGATCGACGCGCCTCCGCACAAGCTCAAGCCCGCCGAAGTGGCAGCCATGGCGGACTCGTACGAGTTCATGGTCCTGTTCACCTCGACTCCCGGGTTCGCCAACGACTGCGTCTTGGCGGAGTCGATGAAGGCCTTGAACCCCGATCTCGAGATCTGCTTTGTCGGCCCTCACGTGGGCGCTCGCCCCGCCGAGAGTTTGCAGGCGTGTCCGGCCATAGACTTCGTGATCCGCAAGGAGTTTGACTTTCAAGTTGTTGATTTTGCAAATGGTAAGCCCTTGCGCGAGCTCGGAGGGGCCAGCTACCTAGATCATGCCGGCGAGCCGGCGCACAACCCGGACGCGCCTCTGGTCGAGGACTTGGACGCGCTGCCCTGGGTAACTCCGGTCTACAAGCGCTGCCTGGATGTCGAGCGCTATAACGTCCCCTTTCTCAAGCATCCGTACGTGTCGTTCTACACCGAACGCGGCTGTCCCGCTCTGTGCACGTTCTGCCTGTGGCCGCAGACTATCTCGGGCCATCGCTGGCGCACGCGCTCGGCGGATGACGTGGCCGCCGAGGTGCGCTGGACACTCGACAACTTCCCGGACATCAACGAGATATTCTTCGACGACGACACCTTCAACATCCGCAAGGATCGCGTGCTGGAGCTGTGCGCGAAGCTCAAGCCGCTCGATTTCACCTGGTCCTGCACGTCCCGCGTCAACGTCGATTACGAGACTCTGAAGGCAATGAAGGGCGCCGGTTGCCGACTGCTGATTGTCGGCTACGAGTCCGGCGATCCGCAAATCCTCAGGAACATCAAGAAGGGAGCCACTGTCGAGCGGGCCCTCAAGTTCACGCGGGACGCCCACAAGGCCGGCCTGACGATCCACGGCGATTTTATCGTTGGATTGCCCGGCGAGACGCGGGAGACAATCCAGCGCTCTCTGGAGTTTGCCAAGCGCCTGGACACGGAAACGATCCAAGTCTCTGTGGCGCACCCCTATCCAGGCACGTCGTTCTTCGACGAGGCCATGGCCAACGGCTGGCTGACCGACGGCTCCATGACGGATGCAGCGGGCCACCAAGTGCCCAACATTCGCTATCCGGACCTGGATCAGAAAGAGATACTGCAGTGGGTCGAGCGCTTCTATGACGAGTATTACTTCCGTCCGCGGGCGGCGTGGCGCATTGTCAGGAAGGCGATGTTTGACAACAAGGAGCGCCGCCGGCTAGCGAAAGAAGCCCGCGAATACCTGGCACTGCGAGCCAAGCGCAAGGAATACGCTCTCGACACCCACCCTTGAGCGGTGACGCGAACCCGTGACTGGGTTGCCAGCTCGGCTTTGGCCGAGCCTCTGTGCGGAATGGATTTCCACAGGGAGGTTGGAAAACCTGTATTCGATTTGTGGAAACCCTGTGAGCAAAGATTGGAAATTGTTGTCTAACCTGAAGTTCTGAAGGGAATTTGAGAACAACCTGTTGTGTTTCAAGCAGATG
>JAPPMG010000049.1 GCA_028819215.1 Bryobacterales bacterium | reverse complement strand
ACCGCCGTTCATCGGGTCGGGGGTGGTAGATACCTCGGGAGCGAACCATATATTTTCTCTAGCGGGCCGGCGGCAGTGCGAGCAACAATTTAAACATCAACTTTAAATTGTCATGATATTTGAAGATTGCATTTGCGATTCAACGCAACCTTGGCGATGCCTTGGATCGTGAGGCCCGACGGGCAATGCTTAGCACCTGTGCCCGATAGAGTCCTACAGGTCTTGAGGCTATTCGAGTCGCTCGACGCTCACGAAGTACGCGCCGTGGGTCTGTCCGCCCGGCTCGGTAAGCCATGTCTGGAGTTCCGCCGGGCCAGCCGGGAGTTCGACCTCGAAGGAAACTTCCGTGGCGGAGTCCGGTTCAGCAATTGCGGATTCGCGGACGATGTCGCCGATCTGCAGCCGGGCCCGCGTCGATGCGATCGGGCGGGCCAAATATCTTGGCCAGCGCGACAGGGTAAATCTGTACCTGCCCGCGCGGCTCACATCGACCAGCCACGGCCAGCTCTCCAGCTTGCGCTGTTCTAGGTGGCTGCGGCTCCAGACCACGTGGCTGCTTGGCGCTTGCCACTCCTGGCTGGTAAGGTCGGCGGGATTCTCGGCCTCGTGGCCGATAACGATCCGAGTGGGGCGCATTCCCGCCGCGACCGACCGATACCAGCGATCGTGTGCGGCCCTGAGCCGCGCGACCGTCTCGGGGTGCTCCGACGCGACGTCGCGGCTCTGCGACGGATCCGCTTGCATGTCATAGAGACTGCTGCCTGCGACCAAGCGCCAACGGGAGGTCATCACTGCCGATCCTTCCCAGCGGTCGCCGGGTCTCGCGAATCCCGTGCCGCCGTGAATCTGGGCAAACAGCACTCGGTCCGGTAGCCGGCCGTTCCCTCGAAGCGTGTCGGCGAGCGATCGCCCGTCCAGCGGCGGGCCGCTCCGTCGCTCCAACCCGCAGAGCTCGATCAGGGTGGGGAGGAGATCGATGTGGGCGGCGAGGCCGTCCACATCTCGCGGCTGGCCTAGGCCGCCTGCGGGCCAGCGGATGAACAGGGGGACCCGGTGGCCGCCATCGAAGGCCGAGGACTTGCGGCCGCGCATTCCGGCGTTGAAGCCGCTCACCGGATGCCCGTCAACGCCGCCTTCGAAGCGGGCGCCCCGTGCCGTGCCGTTGTCCGTAAGGAAGACGAGGATCGTGTTGTCGGCGATCCCGAGAGTCTCGAGCTTGGCAAGGAACTTGCCAAGGTTCTCGTCGAAGTTGGCAATCATCCCTTTGAATGCCGCGTCCTGCGGCTCGTCGCCAGCCCGCTCGTATGGGTCGCTATAGCGCGGCGCTACGAGAAAGGGGCCGTGCGGCGCGTTGGTGGCGATATAGGCGAAGAACGGCTTATCAGGCTCGGCCTCGATAAAGCGGGTGGCTTCGCGAAACCACACGTTCGTGCAGTAGCCTTTGAACGACGTCCAGCTGTCGTTGACGAGGTAGGTGTCGTCGAAGTAGTCGTTGCCGTAGTAGTCCGATATCTGCGTCACGCCCCCGCAGCGGTGCCAGACGGCGTGTTGGAAGCCCTTGTCTGTCGGCCGTGAAGGATAGTTGTCGCCAAGGTGCCACTTCCCGAACAGTCCGGTCCGGTACCCGTTGGCGGCGAAGACCTCCGCCATCGTCACCTCGCGCGGATGGATGGCGGTGCTCCCATGCGACGTGCGGTACGCGCCCGTCCTGGCGGCGTATCGACCAGTCATCAGCGCGGCTCTGGTGGGCGTGCAGAACGGGCTGACGTGAAAGTCGGTGAAGCGGACCGACTGGCCATGCAGCCGGTCTAGGTTCGGCGTCCGCAATACGGGGTTCCCGTGGACGGAGAGATCGCCGTAGCCCTGATCGTCCGTCATCACGATCACGACGTTCGGCTTCGCGGCCTGCGCGACCCCCGCAAGCACCAACCCGAGCGCTGTGACGGCCCCGACGAGGTGTGTTGCCTGAACCATATTTCAACAGGGCAAGATCCGCAAGGGCGAATGCAACGAGGTGCTGTACTTCACTGCGGGCCTGCGGGTTCGAATCTCGATCCGCACCGTGGAAGGCTGCCAGCCGTACAGCTGCTCGAGATCCTCATCGGTGATGCCTTCGCCATTGTAGTGGCGGGCACCCAACCTAGCTCCGCATAGCGCCGCACACGAGTGAGGCCGTCTTAGCTACCGCTGCAATGTAGGTGCCTCCGATCTCGGGTGTGCCCGACCTCGCGGGTCTCGCCCACGGCCCTCAATTTTCGGTTGCACCCAGAGCGAGTGTGGTTTAATATCGTTCCACCGGAAGGAGGGATGGTCATGAAAAGTACATTCCGTCTCACGATCCTCTTGCTAACGCTGGCGTGCGGGATGGCGCTGGCCGTGCCCCGCCTGACTGAGGTTGTGCCCGATGCCGTTGCGCCCGGCGGCACGGCTGTCGCCAAGGGCTCGGATCTCGCCCAGCCCACGGTCGACAGGCTCTACATCACTGCCGGCGGCAGCGATGTAGAGGTTGAGATTACCGAGCAGACCGCTGACGCGATCACCTTCAAGGTGCCCGATGGCACGGAGATGAAGCGCTATCGGCTGATGATCCTCACCGGCGGTGCCGGCGCTGCCTACATGGAGCAGCCGATCGCATTGGAGATTGTCGACGAGGCGACCGCCAAGCAACGCGCCGAAGAGGGTGACGTCGAACTCGAGATCATCGATGCCGAGCCCGCCGAAGAGCCCGAGCCCGAGAACAATCGCCGCAGAAGGAACAACTAGGCGCTCACTCGGCGCCGGGCGATTCTCCTTCCGCCCTGCGCCGCAGCTGAGCTAGCGCCCACTCGGCGTGTTCGCGCACGAGCGGCTGGCCGGACTGAGCCAGCCTTTCCAAGATGTCTTGGAACGACAGGTCGCCGCTGTTGCCCATCGCCACCGCCACGTTTCGCAGGAATCCCGCATAGCGGCTGCGCTGGATCGGTGAGCTCCCGAACCGGGCGTTGAACTCGTCCTCGCTCAGTTCGGCGATTTCCGCCAAGCCCGGAGCCGCGTTCTCCGGCGCGAACGAAGGCTCCTCGCTGGTGGCTGCCCGCCGCGGGCTGTTCCACGGGCAGACATCCTGGCAGATGTCGCAGCCGAACACGTGCGAACCGATCGCTGATCGATGTTCGGCCGGTATGGGCCCGCGCAGTTCGATGGTCCAGTACGAGATGCACAGACGCGAGTCGAGGGCAAACGCTGGGCCCGCATCAGCATCGACTTCGACGAAGGCATCCGTCGGGCAGGCGTCGATGCAGCGGCGGCAGGTGCCGCAGCGGTAAGGCGCGTCGTCGTCGGGCTCGAACTCCAGCGAAGTCAAGATCTCGCCGAGGAAGAACCACGATCCGAGCTGCTCGTCGATAAGGCAGCTATTCTTGCCGATCCAGCCCAGCCCAGCGCTGCGGGCGTAGGCCCGCTCCAGCAGTGGCGAGGTGTCGACGCAGATCTTGCACTTCACCCCGCTGCCGTACTCGCAGCGGATCCAGTCCGCCAGCTCCTGCAAGCGGGACTTCATCACGCCGTGGTAGTCCTCGCCCCAGGCATACCGGGAGACCCAGCCCTGCCCTCCGGCCTCGAATTCGGTCGAGTAGGGGTCCGGCGTGTTGTAGACCTTTCCCAGGCAAATCACCGACCTTGCCGACGGCAGCAGCGAGCGGGCGTCGGCGCGCAGCTCGCCCCGCCGGCCCTCGAGGTAGGCCATCTCGCCGTGATAGCCCTGCTCTAGCCACTGCGGGTAGAACATCGCTTCCAGCGTTGGCCCGGGTGGGGCCACGCCTGCCAGCTCGAATCCGAGCTCGTGCGCCCGCTGCTTCAGGCGAGAAGACTGTTCCGGTGCCATGCCGTCGCGCTGCGGCGGTCATTAGACTGCCGTTCAGCCCACAATACTGCCATAGAGCTGCCAATTCTTGCGATTCGGAAATTTGCCGGAATTCTCGGTTGCGCCATTCCAGGACCGTGTAGACAATTAACCTTGGCGTGACTGTGTTGCCGGACCGACCGGCAACGAGTCCCCCGGCTTGTCGGCGGAATTGGCCGAATCGCTGGGCACAGCTACGAGAGAATCTGAGCGAGGAGAGACCCGTGCAACGACCCGTGAAGTATCTGGAACAAGGCCTGACCGAGGTCGCGCGCGCTGGCTGGAAAGTGGCCCGCAAGTTGGACGCCCGCAAGGAGGCCAACCCTGCATTCACGCCCGCTTGGTCCGAGAAGCCCATGCTCAAGTCGTGGGAGAAGAGCAAGCCGCCGCTAGGCTGGCCGCGGCAGACCGACTCGCTGTGTCCGAAGTGCGTGCGCGAGGCTCGCGAGGTGATCCTCAGCGGCGAGGTGGACTACTCCATTCTCAAGACCGAGAAAGTCGGCGAGGTCAAGGCCACGATCCTGCAGCGTGACAACGAGATCTGGATGGTCAAGGACTGCCCCATCCACGGCAAGACCGAAGATGTGATGGCGATCGACGCCAAGTTCTTGGAGCACATCGAGGCCCAGTTCCCCGGACGCGATATTCGTTCCCACAACGACGAGGAACTGCACAACCACGGCTCCTCAAGCGTCAAGTTCGGCCGCGGCGCGGTGCTGACCGTCGATCTCACCAACCGCTGCAACATGATGTGCGACCCGTGCTTCATGGACGCCAACCAGGTCGGCTTCGTCCACGAGCTGGAGTGGGAAGAGATCAAGACGATCCTCGACAACGCCATCAAGATCAAGCCGCGCCGCCAGATGTCGGTGCAGTTCTCCGGCGGCGAGCCGACGATGTCGCCGTACTTCCTCAAGGCCGTGCAGTACTGCCGTCAGATCGGCTACAACTCGGTCCAGGCCGCGACCAACGGCATCGAGTTCGCCAAGAACCGCGAGTTCGCCGAGGCCGCCGCCGACGCGGGCATGCGCTATGCCTACCTGCAATTCGATGGCATCGGCAACGAGCCGAACCAGCACCGCAAGATCGGCAATCTGTTCGACGTCAAGATCAAGGCGATCGAGAACATGCACGACGCCGGCATCGAGATCGTGCTGGTGACCACGCTGGTCAACAACGTCAACAACGAGGAGGTCGGCCCGATCATCCAGTTCGCCAAGGATAACCCCGGCCGGATCGCCTTCATCTCCTTCCAGCCGGTGTCGTTCACCGGACGGGACGAGGAGATCACCGACGAGCGCCGCATGCGCCAGCGCTATACGCTGAGCCACCTGGCGCACGACGTCAAGAAGCAGGTCGGCATCACCGAGCCGACGCGCGACTGGTTCCCCATCTCCGTGATGGGCAGCTTCGTTGACGCGGCCGACTTGGCGCACGGGCCGCAGGCCCAGTGGGGCCAGGTCAGCTGCGGCTGCCACCCCAACTGCGGCGTCGGCACCGCCTTGATGATCAACAAGGAGACCAAGGACATGTCGCCGGTAGCGGAGTTCATCAACGTGCCGCAGTTCGTGCAGGACATCCGGCGCGTCACCGATTCCGGCCGGGGCAAGCTGGCGTCCAATGTCCAGATGGCACTGGCGCTGTTGAAGAACTACAACCCGGCGAAGGCGCCCAAGGACTTCTCGATGTTCGACTTGCTGAAGAAGTTCGACAAGTCGTTCTCGCTGAGCGGCAAGAGCTACGGCAAGGGCACGGCCCGGCGGAACGATCCGTGGAACTTCCTGTTCGTGGCGGGCATGTGGTTCCAGGATCTGTTCAACTACGACTTCCGGCGCACCGAGATGTGCGTGATTCCGTACGGCACGCAAGAAGGCGAGATCTCCTTCTGCGCCTACAACACGGGCATTGGCTGGCGCAACATCATCGAGAAGATGCACATGACCGCCACGCTCTCGAACTGGTACGGCGAGCACGGCCGCCACAAGATCTATGCCGGCGGCCGCAAGGTGGAGGAGATCACCCACCTGACCGAGAAGCTGCACATCAACGCCGAGCACGCGGCGCGCGGCGCGCAAGTCTCTGAGGGCCCGCAGAATGCCCGCGAAGAGAAGATTGCGGCGCGTGACCAGAAGCTCCGACAGGCGGAGGCAAGCGGCGAAACCCTGCCTGCAAGCGGCGCTCGCGACCGCAAGCTGTCGGCCGAGGAGGAAGCGCGGCTGATGAAGATGTACCGCCAGGAAGTCCTCAAGGAGCCCGCGGCGCCGGCCTTGGTCCAGATCGCCGGCTCTTCCGAGGCGCCGCGCGAGACGGTTGGCGCCAGCGGCGACTAGCGGCTGGGGAGCGTTCCGCGCAGGAAGGCCACAGCCGACACCGCGCGCGCTCAGGCTGCCTTGGGACCCGCCCGTTGCGGGTCACCGCCTGCGTTGCAGCCGGCGCACGCGCTGCTTCGCCCGACGACTGCCGAGCGCTGTTCAGGCGCGCTTGCTGTATCGCTAGGGCAGGGTCACGCCGCGTCGGGCGCAACCGTTACGCGCTCGAGAATCGAGCCCTCGCGGATAATCGATTCCTCGCGTTCCGGGCCTGTCGATACGCCGCCGATCTCGATCTCGAGACGATCCTCCAAGAAGGCGATGTAGTCCTTGGCGGCAGGGGGCAGCCGCTCAAACTCAGTGATCCCCGCTGTGGGGCTGCTCCAGCCTGGCAGTTCCTCGTAGACCGGCTCGACCTCCGCATACTCCTCGGCGATCGCGGGCATCCAGTCGAGCGTCGCTCCCTTGTAGCGGTAGCCGGTGCAAACAGGAACCGTGTCCAAGTGGTCGAGCACGTCCAGCTTGGTGATGAACAGCGAGGACAGGTGGTTGATCGCGTGAGCGTACCGCAGCAGAGGGATGTCGAACCAGCCGCAGCGCCGGGGGCGTCCGGTCACCGTACCGTACTCGGCTCCGGCCTCCCTGAGATCGTCTCCCGCCGGACCGTGCGCTTCAGTCACGAACGGGCCTTCGCCGACACGCGTGGCGTAAGCCTTGGCCACTCCGACGATGTGATGCAGGAGTCGCGGCGAAACCCCAGATCCCGTGCACAGTCCACCGGCGGTGGCGTTCGAGGAGGTCAGGTAGGGGTATGTGCCGAAGTCGATGTCGAGCATCGTGGCCTGGGCTCCCTCGAAGAGCAGGCGCTTTCCGTCTTGGATCGCTCGGTTGAGGTACTTTCCGGTCTCGGTCACGAACGGCCGCATGCGCTCGGCGAGCTCTTGGTAGCGCGCTAGCGCGGCTTCCACGTCCCAGGGCTCATCAACGCCCAAGGCCTTCGCCACTGCGGACTTCTCAGCCGCGATCGCGCGGAAGCGCTCCGGGAAATGGGTCGGCGACAGCAGCTCGGCAACCCGAATCCCGCGCCGCGCAACCTTGTCTTCATAGCAGGGGCCGATGCCTCGGGAAGTCGTGCCGATGCGCCGCTTGCCGGGCGATGCCTCGGACGAGCGCTCGAGCACCGGGTGGTAGGGGAACACGACATGGGCGCGGTTGCTCACTAGCAGGTTCGACTCCACGTCCACTCCCAGCGAGCGGAGGGTGTCGATCTCGCTGAGCAGTGCTTCCGGATTGATCACCACTCCGTTGCCGACCACCCCGATCTTGTCCGGCCTCAGGATGCCACTCGGGATCAGCGAGAGCTTGTAGACACGGTCGCCGACCTGTACCGTGTGGCCGGCATTGTTGCCACCTTGGCAGCGCACCACCACGTCGTAGTGCTCGGCCGCCAGGTCAATCAGCTTGCCCTTGCCCTCGTCGCCCCACTGGAGGCCTAAGACTGCTAGGTTCGACATGGGTATTCCGGCAGGTGCCCGGCAATCCCGGGCGGGCGGGAGGAGCGGCTCAGCGTAGGAATCCCCGAGAACTGGGCACCGCGGCTATTCCCATCTTAGCGCCAGCGCTAGGACAGCGGCGGCGGACCCGCCGCCCACTGGTCCCAAAGCCGCGCCATCTCGCTGACTCGGCCGGGATGATCGGCGGCCAGGTCGTGCAACTCTGTCCCGTCCCGCTCGATGTCGTACAGCTCCCATGGGCGATTGCCCACTGCGACAAGCTTCCACGGTCCCTGCCTGATCGCCCGGCCGCGGCTCCATCTCCAGTACAGTTCCGATGCCGGTGCGCGAGAGGTGCCC
The DNA here is from genome assembly GCA_028819215.1 of Bryobacterales bacterium. Classification (GTDB taxonomy): domain Bacteria; phylum Acidobacteriota; class Terriglobia; order Bryobacterales; family UBA6623; genus VXMF01. The sequence continues at coordinate 133,646 of JAPPMG010000049.1, read as the reverse complement.
TCAAGGACGGGTCGCAGGCTTCTGCCGTCAGGCGTGTGGACCGGTCGCTGCTGGAACTCAGATGGGTGCTGGAGTCCGGCGGCGTCAACGAACGTCGGCATCAGGTCGATCACGTGGGCCAGTTGGTCGGTGATGCCGCCAGGCTCGATGACATCCGGCCAGCGAGCGATCAGCGGCACGTTGATCCCGCCCTCGTGATCATGCTGCTTGTAGAGCCGGAAAGGTGTGTTGGAAGCGTTTGCCCAGCCGTATCCGTAGCTCTGGTAAGTGTTCTCCGGGCCGGGCATGACCTCCGGGACATTCCCAGGAATGACCGGGCGACCATCGCGCGTGCGCTCTGGAAGGTACGGCCCCTTGCGGTCGGTCTCATACTCAACGTGGCACCCGCCGTTGTCTACCTGGAAGACCACGAGAGTGTTGTCGGCCTCGCCGGATTGCTCCAACAGGTCCAGCAGCCTGCCGATGCCTGCGTCCATGCGCGTGATCTGTGCGGCATAGACCTCCATGCGGCGCTGCTGCCAAGCCTTGTGGGGCTCGTCCGACCAAGCCGGAACCTGCGGATTTCGCGGCGACAGCTCCCAAGCGGGGTTGACCGAGCCGATCTCCAGCATGCGCGCATGGCGGTCCGCTCGGAGATCGTCCCAGCCCTGCGCATAGCGGCCCTGATAGTGGGCGATGTCGTCGTCAAAGGCATGCAGCGGCCAGTGTGCCGCCGTGTAGGCCACATAGAGGAAGAACGGGGCCTCCTTGGCCAGGCCGTCGCGCATGAAGTCCGCGGCGTAGTCGGTTGTGGCGTCGGTGTAGTAGAAGTCGGGGTCCAGATAGAGGTGTTCGGCCGGTTCGTTGTCAAGCATCAGCGACGCCGGCGTCCAGAAGCTGCAGGCCCCCAGCGTCGTGCCGAAGAACCTGTCGAAGCCGCGCTGGCAGGGCAGGCTGGCGTGTTCGCCCGAGTTTGACAGGTGCCACTTGCCGCTCATGTACGTTGAATAGCCGCCGCTGCGCAGCACCTCTGCCAGGGTGACGACATCCTGCGAAATGCTGTTGCCAGAGTCGCCACGGCTGAGTGCCTTGGTCGTGTAGCAGCCGCTCATCAGCGAGGCCCGGGTCGGCACGCACATGTTGTTGGTGTAGTAGCGGGTGAAGCGCAGGCCTTGGCTGGCGAGCCGGTCGAGATTCGGTGTCTCGATCTCCCCGCCGTAGCAGCCAAGGTCGGAATAGCCCATGTCGTCCGACATGATCATTACGATGTTGGGCTGCTTGTGAGCTGGCTGGGAATCCTGCCGGGAGCAGCCGACAGCCGCCACGGCTGCTGCTGAGCTACACGTTTGCAAGAACTCGCGGCGGCCAATCTGCTCGGAAGGCAGCATCGCAACATCATAGCGCTTGCCTGGGCAGTGCGAAGTGGCCTTACGGCGCGCTGGCCGCGAGCCCAGCCGACCGGATTTTGGCGGCGATTTCTCGTCCAGCGGCCAAGCGTTCGACCCAGAGCCTTCCTCGGGTCAGGTTGGATCGAATGTGTCTATGATGCTTGGATTCCGCTGGGCGAGTGCTTCCGATCGAACCCCTGTCACGGCAGCTGCGCGAGTTCGGGATTCTCGGCTGCCCACTGGAAGAAGTCCTCGACTGTGTAGAACGCCTCGTGCTTGTAGAGTCGCCCGGCATCCTCGATCGGAGCCGTCCAGTCGAAGTCCCACGAGTCGCCGGTCCGCTCCATCCAGCGCGTTAGTTCGGCGTCAAGTTCGGCAAGCGTCGGGCCGGCTTCCGGAACTGCGACAAGGTTCTCTAGCTCGTACGGGTCAGCCTCGAGGTCGTAGAGGAGCCACGGTGCGTCCTTCGTGCGGGCGTACATGAAACGCTCGGTGCGAAGACCGCGCCAGCCGCGTTCCACGCCGCCGGCGAGAAACGGTCCGAAGATCTGAAAGTAGGCTGCGCTCGGCGCCGATTCCGCTTGCCCGAGTACCACCGGGGCAAGGCTCGCTCCCTGCAAGTCCGCCGGCACTGGCAATCCGCAGAGCGAGAGCAGCGTCGGTGCGATGTCCACGTGAGAGAACAATGCATCGGTTTCACGGCCGGCCGGCGCACCGGGATGCCGCACGATGCCGGGCACTCGAATTGACTCCTCCCAAGGCTTTCGCTTCAGCCGCGTCCCGTGGGACCCCAGCATGTCGCCATGATCCGAAGACACGATGACGATCGTGTTGTCCCGCAGTCCGAGTTCGTCCAGCTCGCCGAGAATCCTTCCGACTTGATCGTCCACCGCGGTCACCATCGCGTAGTAGGCTGCGATCTCCTTGCGGCCCGGCGTCTCCACATAGGGGTTCGGCTCCAGCTCGCGGTCGCTCGTGTCGCCGTCGAAATTCGGTCGCAGCGCTATGGCGTCCGGATCGTACAGCGCCATGTATTCGTCTGGAGCGATGTATGGATCGTGTGGCGGGCCCATTTGGACTGTCAGGAAGAACGGACGTTCGTCCTGCTTGGCCTGGCGCAAGAAATCAATGCCGATATCGGTCCAGACTGAGGCTTCGAAGGTCTTGATAGGGATCGGTTCGGGATCGTCCCGGAAGTAGTGCGTGTCGAAGTGCGCGTGGCTCACTTCATTTGCGGCCCAGAATTCGAACCCCTGCCGCCTCGCTCCCGGCGGAATCCAGCCCGGCTGGCGGGGGCCTCCGTCCAGATGCCACTTGCCCACGAATCCGGTGCGGTAACCGGCCTCGGCGAACAGTTCGGCGAGGCTGGTCTCGGATTCGCGGAGGCGCAGATCGTTGGCGATCATGCCGTTGGTGTGCGCATACTTGCCAGTCAGGATGATGGCGCGCGCCGGGCAGCACACTGGCGAGTTGGCGAAGTGATTGCGGAACAGCACGCCCTCGGCGGCGAGCCGGTCCAGATTCGGGGTCTTTACGTCCGGATTTCCCATGCAACCCATTGCCTGCGCCCGCATCTGGTCGGGAAACAGGAACAGGACGTTCATCGGTCGCTCGCGGTCTTGCTGGGAGCCGCAGCCAACCGCTCCTAGCAGAGCGCCGATCCCGCCAATGAATTCGCGCCTAGTGGCCATCTGAGACGCGATCATAGCGCAGCCGGTCTGGAATCGGAGCCCGGGGCCGAATTACCAGCCGGCGGCGTAGCGAAAGGCATACGGGTCGGCGCCGGCCTCGATCACTCCGTTGCGGAGCAGCTTCACCGCTGTCGGTGCCGAGCCGCTGTTGCGAGCCCGTCGCAGCTCGACTTGATGCCCGAGCGCGGCCAGATCTTCGAAGACGAACGACGGCATCCGCTCGTCAAGCAGCAGCACGTTGGGTTCCATGGCATGGTCGTCGAAGCTCGAGACCAGGTGCTTGCTTTGGAAGCGTGGGGCTTCGACCGCTGCCTGCGAGTTGAAATTGAAGACCACGGCTGCCAGCAGCACTTGGAGCAGGGCCTGCTCTTGCTGGTCGCCTCCCGGGGTCGAAAGGGCCATGAACGGCAGCCCCCGCCGGGTCACCAATGTCGGCGTCAGCGTGATCCTCGGCCGCTTGCCAGGCTCGACCACGTTGGGATGACCGCGGGTCGTGAGGAAACTGTGGCCGCGCTGGGTCAGCGGGATGCCCGTGCTTCCCGCGATCACCGCAGGCATCCAAGCGCCCGAGGGCGAGGCGGAGAAGAGCGTGCCGTCGGCAGTGGCGATGTTGATCGATGTTGTGTCCTTGGAAGCCAGCAGGTCGGGCAGGGGTCGCCGGCGCGCGTGGCGCGAGGGATGCATTGGCTGGCGCCGCCCGAACCTGCCGGGACGAAACTCGGTCGAGGCGCGCTTCGGGTTGATCAATGCCCGCCTGGCGCCGGCGTACTCCTTGCTCAGCAGTGCGGCGGGCACCGACACGAACTTGGGATCTGCGTACCACGCGTCCCGGTCCGCGAAGGCCAGCTTGAGGGCTTCCACCAAGTGATGGATGTACTCTGGCGTGTTCCAGCCGAGCACCTCCAGGTCGTAGCCCTCGAGAATGTTCAGGGCCTGCAGCAAGACCGCGCCTTGCGTCCAGAAGTCGGGCTTATAGATCTGGTAGCCGTGAAACTCGGTTACTAAAGGCCGCTCGACCTCCAGTCGGAACGCGGCGAAGTCTTCGTACCTCAGCAGTCCGCCATCGCTCTTGACGAAGTCTGCGATTTCTCGCGCGATCGGCCCGCGGTAGAAGTAGTCGCGCACCGCGTCGATGGCACCCTCGCGCGACTTGCCGGAATCGAGCGCGGCACGCTCCGCCCGCATCATGCTCCGAATCGTTTCGGCGAGGTCTCGCTGGCGAAACAGGTCTCCGGGCCGCGGGCTGCGCCCGTCTGGTGCGTACACGGCCAGCGAGGTAGGGAACAGGCTCAGGAAAGAGCCTGCCTCGGCGATCGACCGGGAGCGCATGCTGTCGATGGGATGCTCTTGCGCCAGCGCGGCCGCGGGCTCTGCAACGGTCTCGAAGGAAAGCGTGCCGAAGCGCTGAAGGGCCAGCAGGGCCGCGTCGACCATGCCGGGCACCAGTGCCGGCATGGTGCCGTAAGACGGGATCTGGCCGGTTTTGTGGTCGCGCTGCGCGGCCTCGAGCTCCAGTTGCGGATCTTTCTTCCGCTTGAGGAAGAACTCGAGGGTCATCAGGGCGGGCGCGGTGCCCACCCCTGCGATCGAGTGAACGCTCCCGTCGGGCGTGCGGATTAGCAGCGGCGCCTCGCCGCCGAACCCGAAGTGAGAGAATTCGGTTACCGCTCCGGCCAGCAGTGCGGCCACTCCGGCGTCAACGGCGTTGCCGCCGGCCTGCAGCACGCGCATCGTCACTTGGGTGACGGTGGGTGTTCCGGCCGACACCGCCGCGTGCTTGCCGCGCACCACGGGGCGGAATAGTTCCCAGCGCAGGATCTCGCGTTGCCTGCGCTGCTTCTCCGAAAGCTGTCGCCGGCCTTGTCCGAATGCCGCGCAGGAGCCGAGCAGGCCTATGGCCAACCCTAGGGCGATATGCCGATTGAGTCCCACAAGGCGCCGCAGTCATGATAACCGTTCCCGGCGCGGCGGGCTGCCTGGAGGCTCAAATGTGACCGAACGCGGGTTCCTCCTCCATCGCGGCGGGGGCCGCCGTCGCGAGCAAGTCCCGCACGCGCAGGATCGCCTCGCGCTTCTCCCGGTTGCGCAAGGCACGCCGGTTCGCGAGCAGGTGCGCGGTGGAGCCTTCCAGCACCTTGTGCACGATCTTGAGGCCATTGGCCCGGATCGTGCTGCCGGTCTCGGTGTTGTCCACGATCGCCTCGCCGTCCTCGGGAGGCTTGGATTCGGTGGCGCCGAACGAATGGAAGATGGCGACCGGCGAAGCCCCGCTGCGCTCCACTCCCAAGCGTGTGTATGGACTGTACAGCGACGGTTCCAGATCGGTGTGCTGTCTCACCAGGGCTTCGGTGAGATTCAGGTACTCGGTCCAGATTCGCAGGGGTTGCGTGCCGGTGGAGTCCACGAACTTAGCGAACAGATCCGCCGCCGAGCGCACGTCGTCCCACTGGTCGGAGACGCACAGCACGATGTCCACCCGGCCGATGCCCAGATCCAGCAGATCCTCTACGTTTGCAGCGGCCTCGCTTTCGTAGTACCAGTCGATGCCGGAAATGCCGAGATCGAAGAACCCGGCCTGCAGCATGTAGGGGATCTCCTGCGGCCGCATCATCTTGACATCGACACCTGCCAGGCCCAGATCGGGGCGGTACCCGCGGCTGCCGTCCGCGTAGCCCCGAGGGTCGATCCCCGAGCGTTCGAAGAAGGCGCGAGTCTTCTTTTCCAAGCTTCCCTTGGGAATGGCGAATCGGATGGGATTCATGACAGCTTCCTAGGGTGCCGAGAGTGCCTCGAGCACGGCTTCGGTCTCGGCCGCGACGACCTCGCCATCCGGCAGTCTCACGGCGTTGCCGCTGACCGTGGCCGCCGGAGTGCCCGCTCGGCCGATAGCGACGCCCCGCGCGCGCAAATCCTCGGCGAGCTGGACGGCGCGGGCCTCGTCTCGGGCGGTAGCTGCGCGCAGGGTGATTCCCTCGGGCCCGCCGCTGGAGGGCCTGTCCAAGCCCAGTTCTTGCAGCGTGTCCAGCCGGACGGCGCATCCGGTGGCGGGGGTTGCTTCGCCGCCGAAGAGCTCGACCAACTTGTCGTAGCGGCCGCCTCCGCAGAGCTTCTTCGAGCCACTGGCGATCTCGAACACGGTTCCGGTGTAGAACGTCAGCCCGCGGGAGATCCCGAGGGTGATCTCGAAGCCGCCGACGCTGTAGTGCCTGAGGAGTTGGCAGACCGAAATCAGATCCTCCAAGGCCGCGCTTGCGCTCGATCCGCCCAAGACCGCAGACGCCTGCTCGGAAACTTCTTCCAATCCCCCGCGAATCGCGCTGGCCCGCAGCAGCAAATCCGCGGTTTCCTCGTCAACGTACCCCTCGACGTTCCACAGGTGGCGGTAGGTCGCCGCAGCCTCGTCGGGCAGGCGGCGGACGAGCTGCTCCGGCTCTAGCGTCGGCGTGCCTGCGATGGCGAACTCCCCGGCGTAGCCGTCCTGCGACTGCAGCACTGCTACGGCCCGGCGGTCTGCCCTGAGTTGTTCTTGCAGTAGTCCGTCCGGCTGCGCCACGGCGCAGCGCTCGCGGATGGCTGCCAGCCGGTCGAGATGGCCGATCACGGCGGCCCGCTCGTCGGCGCTGAGTTGTTCCGGCAGCAGGGCCCGGAAGATCCCGGCCGTGCCAACCTTGAGCGTCAGTCCGGCCGCTCCGAGGTCGCGCAAGAAACGGTGGGCGGTCGCGATGACCTCGGCATCGGCCCCGGGCGAGGGGTCGCCCAAGATTTCGATTCCGGCTTGAGTGAACTCGCGCTGGCGGCCGGAGTGCGGCCGGCAGTACCGGAAGCACGGCGCGATGTAGAAAAGCCGGTGCGGCTGCTCTAGCCCGGCGAGCGCCCCGGAGGCGACCATGCGGCAGACCGGCGCGGTCATTTCCGGCCGGAGCGCGTACTCCTCGTGGTCGCAGTGGAAGGTCAGCAGCGAGTTCTTGATCTCCGCGCCCGAGCGCGCCGCGAACAGGTCGGCGCGTTCGAACATTGGCGTGGACACTTCGGCGAATCCGTACAGTTCCGCGGTTCGCGAGAAGGCGGCCTCGAAGCGCCGCCGCTGTGCCGTCTCCTCGGGCAGGCTGTCGCGCGTGGCAGGCGGTGGAGCGTTGTCGAGCATGGCGAACGGAAGCAGGTGAGCGCGGAACGAAACCGCCCCTGACCGGCGAGCCTGGCTGGGGCGATCGGGGAGGGCAGCAGGCCGCAGCCTGACGGCAAGGGCTGCCTTTTCTTGATTCTACCGATGCTGCCGCTCGTGCGCCGATGCGACAACCGCGGGCCCGCATTTGCAAGCACCGCACCGGCGATTGGTCGAGCGCAGGAAATACTGCCACGATAGAAACAATCTGGTTACGCAAGGCTAGGGATTTTCTTATACTGGAAGGTAGAAGGCAGGACGTCTAAGTGAAGTCCAGTCAAGGCGGACGCTTGATCTGAGGCCCGTCGTTGCCGCAAGGCCCCTTTGTTCATGCAAGCCGTGAATGCATCCCCAAGCGGGGAACCCGTAGCTATACCCGAACTTGAGGTCGTCAACGACCTCAGCATCCATGTCGCCACCGTCAACGGGTCGGGCAGCCAGTCTTCGAATCTGGTGCTGTTGCGGGCGCTGTTTGAGATGGGTGTCCCGGTGTCGGGAAAGAACTTGTTCCCGTCCAATATCGCCGGGCTGCCGACGTGGTACACCATCCGTGCCAGCAAGTACGGTTTTACGGGGCGCAAGAAGGAAGTCGATTTCCTGGTGGCGATGAACCCGCAGACGGCTCACGAGGACGTACAGTCCCTCGACCCGGGCCGCGCGGTTGTCTACGACGAGCCGCTGGGCTTGGACGCCCTGCGCGACGATCTGTGCTTCTACCCCGTTCCGTTCGATCCCATCACGGCCGCGGTCTGTCCCCAGCCGAAGCTGCGCAAGCTCGTGCGCAACATGGTCTACGACGGTGTTCTAGCGGCTCTGCTGGACATCGAGATGGAAGAGATCCGCAAGGGCATCAACAAGCAGTTCTCGACCAAGCCCAAGGCCGCCGAGCTGAACTGGAACGCGGCCAAGGCCGGCTTCGACTGGACCAACCAGAATCTTGTCAAGCGGGATCCCTACCGGCTCACGCGGATGGATGGGAACAAAGGCAAGATCATCGTCGAGGGCAATGCCGCCGCCGCTCTCGGGGCGGTCTTCGGCGGTGTGAGCGTCATCACTTGGTACCCCATCACGCCGTCGTCGTCCTTGGCCGAGTCGGCCCAAGGCTACTTGAATCGCTTTCGCATTGACGAGTCGACCGGCAAGGCCACCTTCGCGGTGGTGCAGGCCGAGGACGAGCTGGCTTCGATCGGCATGGCCATCGGCGCCGGCTGGGCAGGTGCGCGGGCGATGACCACGACCGCTGGCCCGGGCATCTCGCTGATGTCGGAATTTGTCGGGCTGGCGCATTTCGCGGAGATCCCGGTCGTGCTGATCGACGTGCAGCGCATGGGGCCTTCTACGGGCCTGCCGACGCGCACGTCGCAGGGGGACTTCCTCTCAGCCGCCACGCTGTCGCACGGCGACACGTTCCACCCGATGCTGATTCCGGGCACCCCGGAGGAGTGCTTCGAGTTCAGCGCCAAGGCGTTCGACGTCGCCGAGCGCTTGCAGTCTCCCGTCTTCGTGATGCTCGATCTCGACCTGGGAATGAACTACTGGACCGCCGACAAGTTCGACTATCCGGACTGGGACATAGATCGCGGCAAAGTGCTCAGCGAGGAGGACATCGAACGGCTCCAGGGTGATTGGGGCCGCTACCGGGACGTGGATGACGATGGCATCGCCTACCGCACGATACCGGGCAACCGACATCCCCAGGCGGCCTATTTCGCGCGCGGCACGGGCCACGACGAGGACGCCAACTACAGCGAGCGCGAAGAGGACTGGATCCGCAACATGGACCGCATTCAGAAGAAGATGGCCGGCGCGCGCAAGTGGCTGCCCGAACCGGTCATCGAGGACGGCCCCAAGGCGCGTGTGGCCCTAGTGGCTGCCGGCACAAGTCACGAGGCCGTGCGCGAAGCCCGCAGCCAGCTGCGGCAGGAATACGGCTTCGAGACCGCCTACTGCCGGGTGCGCGGCTGGCCGTTCAGCCACGCAACAGAAGAGTTCATCGCCAAGCACGACCATGTCTATGTCGTCGACCAGAATCGCGACGGCCAGTTGCGCATGCTGCTGCGAAGGCAGTTCCCGGCGATTCATGACCACTTGCGGAGCGTCTGCTACTACGGGGGCATGCCGCTGGACGCCCGCACCATCACAGACGCAATCGTCGAGAGGGAGGGGCTGTGAGCACCGCCACCGCTACCCGGGCGAAAGCACCGGTTTCGAACCGCATCGGCCTTGGGCTTGAGCCCTATCGCGGCCTGAAGACCACGCTCTGCGCGGGCTGCGGGCACAACTCGATCTCGGAGCGCATCGTCGAGTGCTTCTTCGAGATGGGGATCGACCCGACGCAGGTCATCAAGCTGTCGGGCATCGGCTGCTCGTCGAAATCGCCCGCCTACTTCCTGAGCATGTCGCACGGGTTCAACAGCGTGCATGGCAGGATGCCCGCAGTGGCCACTGGCGCCATGCTAGCCAACAAGCAACTTCTGGCTCTGGGGGTTTCCGGAGATGGCGACACCGCTTCGATCGGTCTGGGGCAGTTCGTGCACATGATGCGCCGGAACGTGCCGATCGTCTATGTCATCGAGGACAACGGCTGCTACGGATTGACCAAGGGGCAGTTCTCCGCGACTGCCAACCTGGGTTCGACGGCAAAGTCCGGGATCGCCAACGAGTTGCCGCCGATCGACACCTGCGGACTGGCGGTACAGCTGGGCGCGACGTTCGTGGCGCGTTCGTTCTCCGGGGACAAGAAGCATCTGCAATCCATCCTCAAGGCGGCGCTGGCCCATCGCGGCACAGCCGTGCTGGACGTCGTGTCTCCGTGCGTGACGTTTAACGACCATGTCGGCTCCACCAAGAGCTACAAGTACGTGCGCGAGAACAAGGTGCCGCTGCAATCGATCGGCTTCGTGCCTCACTTCGAGGAGATCCACTTGCAGGAAGACTTCGCCCCGGGCACTGTGTACGAGGTCGAAATGCACGACGGCTCCATGCTGCGCTTGGAGAAGCTCGAGGAAGACTACGATCCGACGAGTCGCCTGAAAGCTCTCGATCGCATCGAGCTGGCAACGGAAGAGGGGCAGATCCTCACCGGCGTCCTGTACGTCAGCACGGACCAGCCAAGCTTCACCGAGATGCTGAACCTTGACGACGTGCCGCTGGCCCAGCTCGGCCAGGACCGCTTGCGGCCTCCGAAGAGCGCGCTCGACACGGTAATGGAAGAGCTTGCGTAGCCCTCCGCGCCGAATTCCCGGGAAGGCCTACCCGGCGCGACTGTAGTTGACTTCGGAACGCTGCCGCTGCATACTTGAAGCGCCTTAGCCGATGGATGGTTTTCGGCTGTCTGTAAACGTACACGCGGGGAATCGTCCCGAGCGGTCAAGGTTAGAACAATGAAGACCGCACGGGACTTCATGGTCACGAAGCTGGTCACTCTGGACCCGGAAGCGCCGGCCCTGCACAGTGTCCACAAGTTGATCCATGTAAACGTCAAGGGCGCTCCGGTAGTTGGCCCCGATCGATCCTACTTGGGGATCTTCACTGAGCGTTGTTGCCTCAAGGTGCTCTCGAGCCTCTCGGACCGCCTCAGGTCGAGCGATCTCGATGGCCGGCCGCTCAGCAGCGGCGAGCTGATGACCGAGCAATTGTGGATGCTCCAGCCGGAAATGGATGCGTTCGACGCCGTGAACTTCCTCCTCTCGCATCGCATTTCGGGAGCGCCCGTCGTTGACGGGCAGGGGCGCTACTTGGGGGTGTTCTCCGAATCCCTCAGCATGAGGGTTCTGATTGATGCGCTCTACGACAACCTGCCGGGAGCGCAGATCAGCCGCTACATGGCGCAGGACCCGGGACTTGTGATCAGCGAAGACCTCGATTTCTTCGAAGTCGTGGAAATGTTCCTCAAGACCGCGTATCGGCGCTTGGTCGTCGTTCGCGATGGCCGCGTGGTCGGCCAGATCAGCCGCCACAACGTGCTGCTGGCCTCGCACGGCTTGGTCCGCTCGCTAAACAAGCGCAAGGAGGCATCCGGTCCGGAATGGACCGTGTCGGCGTTCATGGACTCGGACGCGCGCACGATTGACGAGTCCCTCAACATGTTCAGCGTCGCGGCCATCTTCCGCGAAAGCACCCAGCGTCGATTGCCCGTGCTGCGCGACGATCGACTGGTCGGTCAGGTCACTCGCAAGAATCTGCTGAACGCTGCAAACGAGATCCTCAACCGCCCGGCGGCCAAGACCGCCCGGCCCCTCTACCTGCCTTCGGTTCCGGACGCCAACCCCCCTGGCATGTAGGCTTTTCTTTGGGACTCACATGCGTGAGTGCCGGAATCGCTGATGCGAGTGTTGGGGGCCTTATGGGCACAACATGCAGGGGTAGGGGATGCCCCGAGGGTCGCTGCTGCGAAGTCCCCCTCGGAGGTTCCGCGAACGGGCCGCGATGCCGGTCCTCGCGAAGCGTCCCCAGCGTACTGCCGCGCCAGCGCCGGCCGTGGCCCCCCGCCAGCAGGGCGCTGGCTCACTCGCCTTCTGGCAAGGTGAAGGCGATGATGTTGAATCCGGCGGCGATTGCCACGAACTGCCTCCCTCCGGCCTGGTACGTCATGGGGGAGGCTTTCCACAGGTCGTTTGTGTGGAAGTGCCAAAGCGGTTCCCCTGTCGCGGAATCGGCGGCAGAAAAGGTTCCGTCCCCGTCCCCATAGAACACGAGGCCCCCGTCGGTCGACAGCGCTCCGGCCCAGGTGCGCTCGGGTGATCCGTGGGGCCGGTCCCAAGCTATCTGTCCGGATTCCAATTGGATCGCCCGGAGCGAACTCACGATCCGCTCGCCCGGCACGGCCCGTGCGGCGCCGCCGAAATAGCCTTGGCCACGCTGCCAGGTCTCGTCGCGCTTCGTGAAGATATTGCATTGCTCGATGGTCTGGACGTAGACGAGGCCGGTCTCAGGGCTGTAGGAGGGCGACATCCAGTTCGTTGCGCCCGCGAGCGAGGGGCAGACCTCGTTTCCCGCGTAGGTCGGCTTCTTGCCCGGGAGCTTTTGCGGGCGTCCGTCCGGTCCGATACCGGTGGCCCAGGTCATCTTCTCGACGAAGGGCTTGGCCATCAGAAGCTCTCCGTTGGTGCGGTCAAGCACGTAGAAGAACCCGTTGCGGTTGGCGTGGACCAGAAGCTTCCTCGGACGGCCCCGGAACTCCGCATCGACGAGCATGGGAGTCTGGTTGGCGTCCCAGTCGTACAGATCGTGCGGCGTGTACTGGTAGTGCCAGCGCAGCGTGCCGGTCCGGGGGTCGATCGCGAGAATCGAGTCACTGTAGAGGTTGTCACCCTGGCGCTCGTCCCCGTTCATGTCCGGGCAGGGGTTGCCGGTCGGCCAGTAGAGGAGATCCAGCTCCGGGTCGTACGTCCCGGTGAGCCACGTACCCGCGCAGCCATGGGGCAGGACACTCCCCACCCAAGTCTCGGATCGCGGTTCGCCCGGCAGCGGGACCGTCCAAAAGCGCCACGCCTCCGCTCCCGAATCCGCCCTGTAGGCCGCCAGGAAGCCGCGTATGCCTTCGTCTCCGCCGCCGACTCCGGCGATGACCAAGTCGTTGACGACGAGTGGCGCGAGCGTTCCGCCGTAATGATCGCGATGGTCGGCCATGTCGGCCTCCCACAGCAACCGGCCGGTGAGGCGGTCCACCGCAATGAGGTTGGCGTTGTCCGTGACGATGAACACCCGATCGCCGAGAATCGCCGCCCCTCGATTCGTGCCTGCGCCGGCATCGCCCATGACACCGGCCGTGCGGGGGCGACTGTACCTCCAGATCTCGCGGCCTGCCCGAGCGTCGACGGCGCGGACCTCGTTCGGGGCCGTGACATACATGAGGCCATCGACGACGATGGGCGTCGTTTCGAGGCTGCGGGGGGCGCGCACGGGAAGAATCCACTCGGGGGCCAGCTTCGCGACATTGGTGGTATTGACACTGTCCAGCGAGCTGTGCCGGTTGCCATGCAACCGGCCGTTGTAGGTAGGCCAGTCTCCTTCGCTGGGATTCTCGATGCGCGCGAACGGAACGGTGCCTGGGAGCTGGCCCTGTGCCTTGACATATCGTGCCCGCAGAGGATTGTCGGGCTGGCCATCCAGGCGGCTCAGGTACGCGACCAAGTCGTCCGGTCGGTCGCCGTCGTAGCGCGGCATTGGAGATTCGGGTATGCGAACGATATCGTTGGCCTCATCCCGGGAGAGCAAGTGCCAGCGCCCTTCCAGAGACTGCAGTTGAATGTCGTGCGCGCTCTGATTGCGCACGAAACCCAGGATCCGCTCGCCACCGGCCAGACTGGCTTCGATTCTGCGATAACCCTCGGCGATGTCCGAACCGGGATCCATTAGGTCGCTCTTGAGTTCGGCAAGCGTGCGGCTCGCCCCGACCGAGGAGAGGTCTGGCCCAACCAGTCCGCCTCTGCCACGGACATGGCAGGCAGCGCAATTGGCCTTACCGAAGAAAAGTTCCTCGCCAACTGCCGGGTCTCCCTGTGGGGGCGTCTCGCTGGCAGGCGCGGTCTCGGCCCTGTAAAACGTGACCAGCGCGGTCATTTCGGAGTCTGACAGCGAAAACCCGGGCATTCCACGGTCAGGCAATCCCTCGCGGATCAACTGGCGCACCTCGTCGGCGCTCCGGCTCCGGGCCGATAGGGTCGTGATCACGTCGGGGCCACGCTCACCCCCACGGCCATCGCCTCCGTGGCATCCGCCACACCGCAGCTGAAAGTGCGTCCTGCCTTCGGAGATCAGTCGAGCCGAATCCTGGGGCGGGTGCTGGGCGGCCGCTTGCGAGGCGAGCAACAACAGTGCAGGCAGGGGAAGCGATTTCATGGTCGGAGGTGGCGGGCTTCTGGGCTCGACGGATCTGGATCAAGACCCTTCGGGGCAGTCAGGCACTGGACAACAAGGTTGAAAGGACACGGAAATAGCTTCTATCGCGTCCGCGCGCCGGGCAGAAAGCCGGTCAATAGGAGCGGCTTCGATTCGGGAGGTTGCGGGCTGCCGCAACTGCGACATGATCTCCTGACCGGCTTCAATTCCAATTACAGCACAGGGAGGCGTAGGGCGGGAGCATGGCGTCTGGGGAGCGGCGTGACGATGCTCTTGACGAAACGCTCCAAGCTGGCAACCCGGCCAAAGACCAGGAAAATGGCCAGGTCTTGACGCACAATCCAGTCATCGGACTGGCTTGTCTTGGTCCTGTGCCCTGTTCCCTCGGACGCTTTCGCTGCACGACCGGGATCGGTTGGCAACGGAAGCGGAGCGGAATGCTCCATAGTTACAGGCTGCACGCTCGCCGAAGCAAGGAATCCGGCTCGGGCGGTCCTCCCCGCAACCCGCCCCCGCGACCGGAAAAGCAACAGCGAAGGGAGTCATCGTGGGATGGCGTGGCGGACGATCGCGATCCTGCGTCAGTCGGGCGGTCGGACCTCCCAGGTCGAAATCTCTACGTCCGGTCCAGGCGGCGCTCTGCCCGCGGCCCAGTGGACGGCGTTGATCAACATCCGCACAAAGGACTCTTCCGCAAAATCACCGAGGTGCCCGAGGGTGGTTGCGAAGACCTCGCCGCCCCACTCGTTTCTCCAGATCCAAGCCACAATGTCAGCCTCGTGCTCGCTGATCTGGACCGGACCGAAGTCTCGTTCCAAGAGTCGGGCCCTGCCTTCGCCGGTCCCGGTGAGCAGCGGAATGACTCCGCCCTCCAGACGGGTGATGTAAAGCGATCCTGGCGAAGTCCATCGGAGTTTCGGCAGGTGGCTCAGGACAGGATGAGTTCGGTTCCTCGCTACGACACTTACCGGCGTCGTTCCCCTTTGGTGCGCGACGTAAGGCGTGCCCAGGGCGCGGCGACCGAAACCGTCGTTCCAAGCGAAGCGGGGATGCGACTTGTCGTAGCGGAATGAGTGATTGGCGGTGCGCAGGCCGATCACCGGCTTGCCGGATTTGAGATAGTTTTTGATCGGCGCCCATTCGTCATCCGGCAGCTTGAGGAAGCGCGCGAAAAAGACCGCCACGTCGGCCTCGTCCAACACCTCGATCCCAGGCAAGACGTTCTCGGTCTTCTCCTCCGGATCTCCCTCGCCTAGGACTACCGTGGCGCGAAAGCCGAATCGCTCCAGTTCGGGAGCTAACAGCGGGACGCTCAGCTCGGGCGAGTAGTGCAGCGTGCCGACGACGAGAGCGACGTGCGGGCGGCTATCTTCGGCGACAGCCGGCCCACACGCCGCTAGGAGAACGACGAGCGCGCGGCTCAGCATGGCGCTACCCTTCGGGACCCCCTGACAGGAACGTGAGCGACGAGCGGAGATTGCGGTCTCGCCGACCCGAGAAGATCGCGGTCGGAGGAAGCGCTTGCGGCAACTGGTCATGCGTGTCGGCGGACTTAGCGACGAATTCTCTGGGGATTATAGCTAGGGCTTCCCTTGGCACGCTTTGGTCCCCCTTCCTTACGCGCGACGCTCTGCCGGGACCGCTTGCGACGCGCGGCGCTGGGCTGTTCACTCGCTAGGAGGACTGGGCGGGGCATCCTCCGCTGCACTCGGCACAAGCACAGGGGGGTCGCCTTCGATCCGGAATGCAGCCGGAACTTGCTCGCAATCCGGAACTAAGTGCCCGCTGTAGTGCCGGATGCCATAGGCCGCGTGGCGCCGTATGTCGCCGATGCAAGCGTCGGCGAGACGCGTCCGCTCCCTGGCCACGAACTCTTGCGTGCCAGCCTGCAGGCTGATCGCCGGGAAGGCTTGAAACTTCAGCGCTGCGAGCGCAAGTGCCGCGATCACGCACACGGCCGGGATCGACCGCTCGCGGGAGGCCTTCAGCGCCATGATCGATGCCAGCGCGAACGCTGCGATGCCCGCTGCAGCCCCTGCCAGAATGGCGGCGGCGTCAAGCCCGGCCCAAGCACTGCGGATCCCGTCGGCCAGTGCCGCCGGCAGCAGGGTGCCTGCCAGTGGAACCAACAGCAACGTCGACCCCGCCGCAACCAGCAGCGGCCTGCTGGCTCTGGCCTTCCACTGGATTGCGAGCAGGATGGCCAGTGGCGGCAGGGCGGGCAGAATGTAGCCGGGCAGCTTGTTCACCGCGACCGAGAAGAGCAGCAGCGGGCCCAGTGCCCAGCAGGCCACAAAGCGGCGGCTCGGTCCGGCGGCCACCGTCTTCCAGCGCAGGGAAAGCGCCAGCGGCGTCCACGGCAGGAGGAAGACGGCCAGCACCGGCAGGTAGAACCACCACGGCTGAACGTGTTGCAGGGACGAGCTGACGAATCTCTCGAAGTGGTGTCGGACGATGAACTCGTCGATGAACTCCTGCCCGTTCGCCCAATAGCAGGCGGCGTACCACGGCACGCAGGCGAGGCAAAACGCGCCCAGGGGCGCAGGACGCAGCAAGTCCAGCAGGGCCCGAGGCCGCTGGACTAGCACCGGCATCGCGGCGGCCGCCGCGACCACCAACGCCACAAGCCCCTTGCTCAGCACCCCGAATCCGAGCAGGGCGCCGAATGCGGCCATCTCGGCAGGCCTGCTCCGGCCGTGTGACGAAGCCCAAGGCAGCAGGCACAGCAATGCACCTGATGTGAAGGCGGTGAGGGGCGCGTCGAAGACCCCCGCATCGGAGTACGCGATCCAGCCGGCCGAGGTGGCAAGCAGGCAAGTCGCGGTGACGGCCGTCTCGCCGTCAAAGTGCGCCAGTACCCGCCAGAAGAAGAACGCTAGGAATCCGAGGCTGAGCAGCGCCACCGGCACCCTCGTGTACGATTCCAGGCCGGCGGCATGTCCGAGGCCTCCCATCCAAAACAGCATGGCCGGCTTTTCGAACCATGCTTCGCCCCACAGCCGAGGCGTCACCCAGTCGCCAGATTCGGCCATTGCGCGGGAGATCGAGGCGTAGCGCGGCTCGTCGGGGCCGATCAGCCCGCGGTTGCCAATGGGCAGCAGATAGAGCGCTATCGCCAGCGCGGCTACGGCCGCCAGGGTCGCGGCGCGAGACCTCGTCACTGCGCTAGCGGAGTGACCACGATCTTTCGGAACTCTACCGCGCCGTGGTCTCCCTGCAGGGTGATCGGGCCCGGCATGTCTTCGCGCCAATCGGTGGCCATCGCTGTGAAGCCATCGATGATCTTGCGATCAATGGTCTTGATTCCATTGAGCTCCACGGTGAGTTCGCGGCCGACCAGACGCAGGTCCAGAGACTGCCACTCGCGAGCCGGCCGGCTGGCGTTTACCGCGGGCGCGATGCGGCCGTAGAGCGCCGCATTGCCGTGGTCGCTGGGTGGAGTGCCGTGGTCGTCGAGGATCTGGATCTCGTAACGGCCGCGCAGGCCGATGCCCCCGTTCATGTTGGGATGTACGAGGAATTCGACTTGCAGGCGGAAGTTCCAGAAGGCTTGGTCGGAAACCAGCACGTCAGCGCGCTCGTGGTTCTTGAGGATGCCGTCCTCGACGTACCAGCCTTCTTCGCGTCCGGGCCGCAGGGTGTGCCAACCGCTCAGATCCGTTCCATTCAAGAGCGCGACTGGCGCGGACTGCTTCCAAGAGCCATCGTCGCGATCCGGCACAACCGGAGCCCGCCTGCCCAGCCAGAGGATGGTGCCCCGCTCCCGCGTGGCAGCACCGTGCAGGACGTCGCCCCGCAGGGCCGCAACGACCGGAGTCCTGATCGTGCGGCTGGCGTCTCGGCGGAAGACGCGCTCGAGGTGAAACGCAAGCTGCCCCCTTTCGATCTTGGCGTCGTGGATCGGGTCGAGCTGTCCGCCCGGGCCTCCGCCAACCATGAATCCGGTGACCGGTCCCGCGCCTGCGCCGCTGATCTCCAGCCACATGACGCGCCCGTTGTTCTCGCCCAGCGGCTCGATCACCCATCGTCCGTTGAACTCTTCGTCACCGGCCCAAACCGGGTTTGCCGTGCACAGAAGCAGGATGAAGACCAAGTGTTTCATCGAATGTACAGCCCATGATAGCCTCTGGCTGTCCAGACCGTCGCTGTCCGGTGCGCCTCGGAGTGCCGTGCCCGCCCACTGGCCGGGTACAAGCGTGGACCGCTCCAGATTGCCGCCTGCTCGCTCACTGCCCGACCGGCCAGAATCATCCGTATCCGCAGTGCAACTCACGCTTTTCCGCGTGGAAGCGCTTGACAATATATATGAAAACACCGGATAGTATGACTGCGTGAGGCTGTTGTGCCAGCCATCGCGCCAAGCTTCGTCATGTCCCGCAAGATCGGACCTATCCTCTGCTGTGTTGCCGTATTGACCTGTGTCGCGACCGTCTCGGGTGCGACAGCAAGCATTGCGGGCGAGCCGGACTTTCCGGAACACCAGCGCTCGCACTGGTCCTTCCAGCCGGTGGCCGAGCCGGACGTGCCAGCATCCCAGACCAATCACCCGATCGATGCGTTCGTCTTGGCGCGGCTGCGCGGCGAGGGCATCCGGCCAGCCGCCAGGGCAGACCGGACCGCGCTGATCCGCCGGGCAACGTTCGATTTGCACGGCCTGCCGCCCACACCGGCTGAAGTGCGTGCGTTCGTGGAGGATGATTCGCCGGATGCTTTCGCGACGGTGGTCGACCGGCTGCTGGCGTCGCCACGCTACGGCGAGCGCTGGGCCCGGCACTGGCTAGATCTGGCGCGCTATGCCGAGAGCGAGGGCTTCAAGTCGGACGAGACCCGCCCCAACGCCTGGCGCTACCGGGACTACGTGATCGAGTCGCTCAACAGCGACAAGCCTTACGACCGCTTCGTCCAAGAGCAGATCGCCGGAGACGAGCTGTGGCCGAGCGATCCCCAGGCCCGTATCGCCACTGGGTTCAACCGCCACTATCCCGACGAGTCCAACGCGGCGATCTTGATGCAGCGGCGACAAGAGGTTCTGCTGGACATCACCGATACGGTCGGCAGCGTGTTCCTCGGGCTGACCTACAGCTGCGCAAAGTGTCACGACCACAAGTTTGATCCCATTCTGCAAAGCGACTACTACCGCTTGCAGGCGTTCTTCACCAACGTGACCACCGACGATGAGATCCACCTGTTGAACGAGCGGCAACGGGCCGAGCGCCAACTCCAGGAAGCGAAATGGGAAGAGGCCACTCGCGAGATCCGGTCGCAGATGGACGCCCTGCTGGAGGCCAAGCGCGCGGACGCCTTCGAGACGCAAGTGAACCGGCGCTCTCCCGAGACACGAGAGGCATTCCGCAAGGACGCCGGACAGCGCTCGATGTACGAGAAGCTGCTGTTCCAGCAACACATGTGGCAGATGCGCTACCACAACGATGCGAGGCTGGCGAACTCGCTGCCCAAGCAGGACAAGGAGCGCTACCGCGAACTAGAAGCGGCACTGGCCGAGTTTGACCACGTAAAGCCCGGGCCGCTGCCCGTCGGTATGGGTATCCGCGAACTGGGGTCCGAGCCGCCGGCGACGCACGTCCTCTCGTTCGCCAACTACGCGGCCCCGCTGGAGGAAGTCGAGCCGGGCTACCTGACGCTGCTGGCTCCCGGCCCTGCGACTTACGCCCCCGCCTTGGACGGTCGGTCGTCGGGACGGCGCACGGCGCTGGCCGGCTGGCTCACTGGTGCCGACAACCCGCTCACGGCTCGAGTGATGGTCAATCGGCTGTGGCACTACCACTTCGGGCAAGGCATCGTGCGCACGCCCAGCGATTTCGGCCTCATGGGCGAGCGTCCGACACATCCCGAGCTGCTGGATTGGCTGGCGGCCGAGTTCCAGAGCAGCGGCTGGAGCATCAAGCAGATGCACCGGCTGATCATGAATTCGCAGACCTACCAGCAGTCTTCCGAATTCAGGCAAGCTGCCTCCGAAGAGGATCCTCTCAATCGGCTACTGTGGCGATTCCCTCCCCAGCGGCTCGAAGGCGAGGTGATCCGCGATTCGATGCTGGCCGTGGCCGGCCGCCTCAACCACCAGGTCGGCGGACCCAGCGTCTTCCCCGAGCTCCCCTTCGGAGCGGCCCAGCCGCGGGGCGGGTGGGACGTGCCGGAAAGCCAGCATGCCCAAGACCGCCGCAGCGTGTACGTGTTCGTGCGCCGCAATTCGCGCTATCCGATGTTGGAGTCCTTCGACATGCCCGACACGCACGAGTCGTGCGCGCGCCGCTCGCTGACCACTACGGCGCCGCAGGCGCTGGCCCTGCTCAATAGCGAGCACACGCTGGGCTGGGCGCAGGGGCTGGCCGGGCGCATCTTGGATTTCGCGGGCACCGATCGGGACGGGCAGATCCGAGAGGGCTTCCGCTTGGCGTATTCGCGGCAGCCCGACGGTTGGGAGAAAGACACCGTGCTGACGTTCTTCGAGACCCAGCGCGCCATCATCGCCGAGCGTGCCGCCGCCGGCGAGCCGCTGCTGCTGCCGGACGTGCTTCCCGCTGGCATGAGTCAGCAAGAGGCTGCCGCCGTGGTGGATTTCGCTCACATGCTGCTGAACTCGAACGAGTTCGTGTTCAAGAACTGACGCAACGGGAGCCTCGGCGAGGAGATACTGACATGTCCCAACGGGTCGGCGATTCGATGGCTGCGAGATCGCGTCGCGCGTTCCTGAGCCAAGCCAGCGGCGGCTTGGGCGCGTTGGCCCTAGCGGCCGTGCAAGCCCAGCACGGACATGCGGCACGGGATCCGCTCGCCCCCCGCGAGCCGCATCACGCTCCGACGGCCAAGTCGGTGATCTGGTGCTTCATGGAAGGTGGCCCGAGCCACATGGACACCTTCGACCCGAAGCCGGCCTTGGAAAAGTATGCGGGCCAGCCCATGCCCGAGTCCTACGGCCGGCCGCTGACGGCCATGCCGGGCACCGCGCACAACACGCTGATGCCTTCCCAGCGGAAGTGGGCCCAGCACGGCGAGAGCGGCTTGTGGGTGTCGGATTGGTATCCCCATGTCGCCGAGCACGTGGATGACCTGGCGGTCATTCGCTCCTGCACGGCTGACGGCTTGAACCATGTGGGATCGGTCTGCCAGATGAACACCGGCTCGATCCTGGCCGGGCGCCCCTCGATGGGGGCGTGGGTGACGTACGGGCTGGGATCTGCCAATCGCAACCTGCCGACCTACGTCATCCTCAACGACGAGGTGCGCATCAACGGTGCCTCCAAGAATTGGAGCGCTGGGTTCCTGCCCGCCGCTTACCAAGGCACGCTGTTCAAGCAAGAGGGCGCTCCGATCCTCAATCTGGAAACTCCCGAATCCGTCGGCGGGCGCCAGCAGCGCGGCAAGTTGGATCTGTTGGCCGCGCTCAATCGCCACCACAAAGAGAGATACCCGCACGAGAGCGATTTGGACGCGCGGCTGCAGTCCTACGAACTGGCGTTTCGGATGCAGGCGCACGCGCCCGAAGCGGTCGACCTGGCTCAAGAGAGCGAGGCGACGAAGGAACTCTACGGCATGGGCCAGGAGCAGACCGCGACGTACGGTCGGAACCTGTTGCTGGCGCGCAGGCTCGTGGAGCGGGGCGTTCGGTTCGTCCAAGCCTACTGCGGGGGCTGGGACGCGCACCGGAAGATCGAAGAGAACCACACCAAGTGGTGCGGCGTTTCGGACAAGCCGATCGCCGGCCTGCTCACGGACCTGAAATCGCGCGGGATGCTGGACGGGACCTTGGTGATCTGGGGCGGCGAGTTCGGGCGGACGCCGTTCAACGAGGAAGGCGACGGACGCGACCACAACCCTTGGGGGTTCACCATCTGGATGGCGGGCGGCGGCGTCAAGGGCGGCCAAACGATCGGCACTACCGACGAACTCGGCCTGCGCGCCGAGGAGTCGCCATACCACGTGCACGACATCCACGCGACCATCCTGCATCTGTTGGGCCTTGACCATCTGAGCCTGACCTACTTGCACAACGGCCGTTCCGAGCGTGCGACCGTCAACGGCGGCAAGCTCATCGAGCAGGCCCTCGCTTGATGCGCCGCGCCGCGTGATACGGTAGGGTTTGCCGCCTCGCGCCAGCTCGCCACGGGGCGAGGTCGAGCCCTCCTCTCCTCCACGGCCTTCGACGCCGCGGCTGTCCGCGGGAGTGATCCCGTACCGTTCGGCGCCTGACGGGAGTTGCGAGATTTACTGGGTACGGCGGTCTGAGTCGCTGCGCTTCATGGGCGGCTGGCACGCGTTCCCGGGCGGCCGCCTGTCCGAAACCGACGGTGAGGTTCCGGCCGCCGGTTCGGTCGATGGCATGGATGCCTACAACCGCTCCGGCCAGCCCGCGGCCCACACTGCCTGCGCGTTGCGCGAGCTGTTTGAAGAGACAGGCATCCTGGCGGTTTCGGGAAGATTGCCGAGCGTCGGCGAGATCGATCGGGCTCGGGACCTGCTGTTGGCTGATGCGCTTGACTTCAGCGAATGGCTGCGCCGCCACGAGCTGACGCTGGATGCCGCGCGACTGCGCTTCGCGGGGCGCTGGGTGACGCCCCCTCTCTCGCCACTCCGCTTCGATGCGACGTTCTTCCTGTTGGAGTGGGAGCGCGACGAGGTCGGCCAGCCCGCCGTCATCCCAGGAGAGCTGGAAAGCGGCGAGTGGATTCGAGCCGACGAGGCGCTGCTCCGCTGGAACAAGGGTGATGTGCTGCTTGCGCAGCCCACGCTGGAAACGATTCGAGTGCTTGCCAAGCATGGGCCGGGCAGGCGCGACCTTCTATGGCGCTCGCAGTCTCACGAGCCGAATTCGCCCCATTCGATCGAATTCCGGCCGGGTATCCGCGTGATTCCCCTGGAGGCCCGCACGCTGCCCCCGGCAACCCACACGAACGCCATGCTGGTGGGCAGCTCAGAATTAGTGGCGATCGATCCTGGCTCTCCCTTGCCGGAGGCGCAACGTCGACTGGCCGAGATCGTTGACGCGGAAGGGCAGCGCACAGGGGGGCGGCTATCCGGAATCTGGCTGACGCATCATCACGAAGACCACGTGGGAGGGGCCGAAGCGCTCCGCCGCCAGTTCGACGTACCAGTCTGGGCGCACGCATCGACCGCTGCGCGGCTCGCCGAGTCGGGGCTGCGTATCGACCGGCGCTTTGAGGGCGGCGAGCTTGTCACGCTTGCCGGCAGCCCGCCGCTGAGATTCCGAGTCCTGCACACGCCCGGGCACGCCAGCGGCCACCTGTGCTTTTTCGAAGAACGGACGCTCACGCTGCTCTGCGGCGATATGCTTTCCGGCTACGGGACGGTGGTGATCAACCCTCCGGACGGGAGCATGATCGAATACCTAGAGTCGCTTGAACAGCTGGCGGGACTCGGGGCGAGGGTCATCCTGCCCAGCCACGGGACGATGATGCGGGACGCTCGCAAGGCCTTGATGGCGGCGCGGAAGCATCGGCTATGGCGCGAAGAGCGCGTCTTCGACGCCTGGCACGCCGGAGAGCGCGAGCCGGCAGCGATGCTGGACACGGTATACGACGAGATCGATCCCCGCGCACGGCCGCTTGCGGTGCGGCAGGTCATCGCGCACCTGGAGCGGCTCGAGGCTGCCGGCCGGATCCCGCCCTTGCCCGCGGAGATCCGCGTGCAGCTCGGCCGCGGCTGATACGCCGCAGTGCGGTAGGGTCGCGGAGTCGGCGCTGCTACGCTGAAGCCAATGTTCGAGGGCTCGCAACCCGCGCTGCGCAAGGTTTGCGGCGTCACCCGCCCCGCGGACGCCGTCCATGCGGCGCGGTCCGGCGCGAATGCGATCGGCCTGATCTTCTATCCGGGCAGCTTGCGGGCCGTGACTCCGGAGAGCGCGCGCGAAATCGCGGACGCGCTGCCGGGGGACGTGCTGAAGGTCGGTGTCTTCGTGTCGGAGAGTCCGGCAGTCGTGGCGGATACGGCGCGCCGGGCCGGCCTCGACATAGCGCAGCTGCACGGGGACGAGAGCCCGGCAGATTGCGACTCGCTGCGCAGGGCCGCGGGGGGCGGCCTCAAGATCTGGAAGGCTGTCTGGGTCGGATCGCAGCTCGACGCCTCGAGGCTGGGCGAGTTCGAGGTCGAGGCGTTCCTGTTGGACACCGCCGTGGAGGGCAGCCACGGCGGCACTGGAACCACGTTTCCGTGGCATCTGGCCGTGCCCGCCAAGCGCTACGGCAAGGTCGTCTTGGCGGGCGGACTGCACGGCGGAAACGTGGCAGATGCCGTGCGCGCTGTCCGGCCGTGGGGCGTTGACGCCAGTTCTGGACTGGAGTCCCGCCCGGGCGTGAAAGATCCGCAGAAGGTGGCGCGTTACCTCGCTGCCGCCCAAGGCGGGGATTAGCTTCGGTGTGTGCAGTTGGCGGTCGCGGCCGCTTCATCGTCGGGGACATTCTGGCGACTTCCGCGGCGTGCGCGCTCATTGCGGCGATCGCGGGATTGGCGGTGCCAGCAGCGTGGCCGACTTGGGCGGCAATGGCCACGGGCATGCTGGCAGGAATGGTGCTGTCGGTTCCTTGCTGGCTCGTCGCCGGGCTCTGGCTGGGGATGATCGAGCCGATGCTCCAGATCATGCTGGGCGGGATGCTGGCCGGCATGGCTGGGGGAATGGCTGCCGTCCGCGCCGCGCAATCCGACATCATCGGGCTGTTGCTGCTGGGGCTGGCCTGGGGCGCCGCTACAGCTGTGGCGACTGCATGCGCCGACTGGGCGTTGCGCAGATGGAGTAGCGAATGTCGCTGACTGACCGCGCGAAGTGGAACGGGGCGGCTGGATCCTACGATGGATTCATCGCACGCGCCGCCGAGCGTCGCTGGGCGCGCTTCAAGACCGAATTGTTCAGCGGCATGAACGGACGGGTGCTGTTCGTCGCGGCGGGGACGGGCATCGATTTTCAGTTCTTCCCGCCTGGCCGCTCGATCGAGGCGGTCGATGTGAGCGAGCGGATGCTGGAGCGCGCCGCCGTGCGTTGCCGTGAGTACGACGGACGGATCCGCTTGCACCAGATGGACGTTCGGCAACTGGCCTTCCAGGACGAGTGTTTCGACCAGGCCTATACCTCATGCACGTTCTGTTCGGTATCTGAGCCGGTCGAGGGCCTCTCACAGCTCATGCGCGTGTTGCGCCCCGGCGGCACGCTGCGCATGTTCGAGCACACTGGCAGCCGCTGGTTCCCGTTCAATGCGATGCTGCACATGTGCACGCCGTTCACGCGGCGCTACGGGCCCGCGATGAACCGGCCCACGGTTGCCAACGTTCGCAAGGCCGGATTCGAGGTGCAGTCTGTCACCCCGCACTATCTCGACGTAGTGAAGAGCATCAAGGCTCGCAAGCCGGTCGGCTGATGCCCGGCGGTGCCGCCGGTAGCGGAATCACTTCTGGCTGTTCTTGCCTTCGGACATGTAGTCGACCTGACCGCGGAAGAGCGCGCCCTTCTCGACGACGAATTCGCTGGTCGTGGTCAATTTCCCCGTCATGACCGCCGTACCGGTAAACCTGGCACCCTTCAGCCCGGTGACGTTGCCTTTGACCCGACCTGACACCGAGACTTTGGCGGCAACGATATCCGCCTCGACCTCGGCGTGTTCGGCCACGATGACTTCGTTCGACTTGGACTCGATGCTTCCCTTGAACTTGCCGGCGATCAAGAGTGGCTCGTCTGCGACGATATCACCAACCAGACGAGTCGTCCGGCCCAAGCGCGAGCCGGAATTCTGATTGGAAACAGACGGGGAAATACTAGCCATGTCCCAATCCTAGCAGACAGCGCGCGACTCTTTTCGGGGGTCTTGAGCTAGGTCTTGACGATTCGCTGCCTGCGTCGATCCCAGGCCAGCGACTTCTTCTTGCGGAACGATTCCACTGTCATCTGGCAGGCCATCGAGACGTTAAACGCGAACTCGGCGTCGCACTTGAGGGCCTCGCCGGCGCGGATCGCATTGTGGAGGTTGTGGTGGTGCAGCGCCATGTCCTCGCCGCCGCCCTTCTTGTGCAGGCGGGCCTGGACATCGCTCTTGTGGATCGGTTCCGGCTCTAGGCTGAAGCCGTCCCGGCTGAACTCGATAGTGCCCTTGTTGCCCCGGATGACGTGGCGGATCTTCGACTGGTTGGCCAAGGACGAGACCAGCAGGACGTTGACGCCCTCCGGATACTCCAGCAGGGCGTTGAACGTGTCGGGCACCTCCGCCCCGCCGTTGAAGAAGTACTGGCCGCCGGTCGCGACCACTCGCGAAGGCACTGTCAAGCCGCAGGCGCGAACAATGCGCGCGAGTCGGTGCACGAACAGATCGGTCGCGATGCCGCCCGAATAGTCCCAGTAGCGGCGCCACGAGAAGAAGCGGGCGGGATCCCACGGCCGCTTCTTGGCCTTGCCGAGGTAGGTTTTCCAGTCCAGATTGACGCCGGGCTTGACGTCTGGATCCGGATCCCTCACCCAGAAGTCCTCCAGATGGTTGCGGGAGTAATCGATGTGGGCCATCACGACCTTGCCAATGGCCCCTTGCTTGATCAAATCGGCTGCGGTCTGGTAGGAATCGTCGGACATCCCTTGGATGCCGCATTGCAAGGCGATTCCTGTGCTTCGCACCTTCTTCACGACCGCCAGACCCTCGTCGATCGAATACGTCAGCGGTTTCTCCACGTAGACGTGCAGGCCCGCGTCGGCTGCGTCCAGAGTGATCGGCGCGTGCCAGTGCTCGGGCACCGAGATGGTCACATAGTCGAGGCCGGAATGCTCCAGCAGCCGACGGTAGTCCTTGAACGGCTTGCCGCCGGTGAACTCGGCCGCTGCCTCGCGACGCGGGTCGTAGATATCGCAGACCGCGGCGATCTCGACATTGTCCGGTTCGGCCAGCCTCTTCAAGGCCCGCATGTGGCCGTTGGCGTTGCCGCCTGCACCGATCACGCCGACATGCAGCCGCTCATTGGCGCCGACGATCCGGGCGGCGCTCTTCGCGGTCAGAGCCTGTCGGGCGGCGGCTGCTGCAGTGGCGCCGGCGACGAAAGTGCGGCGGCTAAGGCTGGTCGAAGTAGGCATATCTGCAACTCATAGTACGGCATCGCCGTGCTTTTGACTACAGTGTCCGGGGCGCTGGTAGCCTGAATTGATGGCTGCGCGGCTGAAGACCCTGCGGGCGCTTCAAGTGCTCGATTCGCGCGGCAATCCGACGGTCGAGGCCGAGGCTTCGCTCCAGGACGGCACGTCGGCGTCGGCGCAGGTTCCGTCAGGCGCTTCGACCGGGCGGCACGAAGCCAAGGAACTGCGCGACGGCTCGTCCGGCGCTTATTCCGGTCGCGGCGTTCTGCGGGCGGTCGAGAGCGTCAACGGACCGATTGCCAACGAGTTGCGGGGCTGGCCGATCGACGAGCGCGTGCAGGCCGACCGAGCCATGATCGAACTCGATGGCACGCCCGACAAGTCGCGCCTAGGAGCCAATGCGATTCTGGCGGTCTCCTGCGCCCTGGCCCGCTTGCACGCGAAAGCGGCCGGTCTGCCGCTTTGGCGCCTGCTGGCCGGCGCCCGCCCGGCCAAGATTCCCGTGCCGATGGTGAATATCCTCTCGGGAGGGCTGCACGCGGGGCGCCAGATCGAATTCCAAGACTTCCTCGCCGTGCCGCACGGGGTGGACACGTTCGCCGAGGCTCTGGAAGCGGCGGCCGCGATCCATCGCAGCATGGGAGAGCTGCTGGCGTCAGACGGGCGAGCGCCGGCCGGCGTGGCCGACGAGGGTGGCTGGGGGCCGCGCCTCGATTCCAACGAGCAGGCTTTGGAATACATGGTCCGCGCCATCGAGTCCGCCGGTTACGAGCCTCGGCGCCAAGTCTCGATCGCGATCGACGCCGCGGCCTCGCATTTCTGCCGCGACGGTGCCTACTGCCTGTCCAGCGAGGGACGCCAGCTCGACAGCGGCGGCATGGTCGAGCTATTCCGGCAGTGGGTATCCCGTTACCCGATCGTGTCGATCGAGGACGGGCTGGCCGAGGATGACTGGGACGGCTGGAAGCGGGCCTGCGCAAGCCTGGGAGAGCGCTGCGCCCTGATCGGCGACGACCTCTTGGCCACCAACCCCGCCAGGCTGGAGCGAGCCGTTGCCGAGCGTGCTGCCAACGCGGTGCTGGTGAAGATGAACCAAGTCGGGACGCTGTCCGAGACGCTGCAAGTCGTGGACCGGGCCGCCGAGGCGGGTTTCGCAGCCGTGGTGTCGGCGCGATCGGGCGAGACCGAGGACAGCTTTCTGGCCGACCTCGCCGTCGCGACCGGGGCGGGCCACGTCAAGGTCGGCTCCGTGACCCGCTCCGAGCGGCTTGCCAAGTACAACCGGCTCTTGTGGATCGAGGCCGGTTTCGACGCCGACCGGCCCGAAGGGCTTGCGCCGGTTCGCCCGCTGGGGCATGATGGGTTCTAGGGAGGAGTCCGCGTCAACGATGCTTGACGACCCTGGAAGTCGCGAAGCGAGCGCTAGGCCGGTCTGGCTCGGCCGCGCTGCGGCGCGGCTGTGCCATGCACGGCCATTCCGCCATGGAGAGTGCACGGACAGAATTCCCGCGGCTGGTCTACCTGACCGAGCTGACCGGCCTGCGGCTGATTGGCCCGCACGGCGCCAGGATCGGGCGCGTGCGCGAGGCCGCCGTATTTCCTAGAGAGCACCCCCAGCGCATATCGCGCTACCTGTTTGGCAGCGGCCGCACTAAGTTTGCGATCCGCTGGGACCAGATCCGGACATTCGGCGAGGACGGAATCCACCTTTCCGACGAGAACTTCGCACCGTACTACGGGGACGACTACCACTTGCTGCTGACCAAGGATCTCTTGGACCAGCAGATCATCGATGTCAACGGGCGCAAGGTGGTGCGCGTCAACGACCTAGCCCTGCGCATCACCGAGAACGGCAACGAGCAGCTGTGGGTCCACGAGGTCGGGGTGGGGATGCAGGGAGCGTTCCGGCGCCTGACCGAGGGGATCCTGCCCAATCAGACCATCCGCGCGATTCAAGACCGGCTGCCACCCAATTCGATCCCGTGGGAGGCCTGCAACATCGTCGAGCCGGATCCGCAGCGGCGCCTGCGGCTGCTCATCTCGCACGACCGGCTGGAGGGCATCCATCCTGCCGACTTGGCCGATATCGTCGAAGAACTCGGCTCGGAAGAGCGCGAGGCTCTGTTCGAGACGCTCGACGAGGAGGTTGCGGCGGAGACGCTCGAGGAGGTCAGGTCCACTCTCAAGACATCGATCTTGCGGTCGCTGGACTCGGGCCGCGCGGCGGACATCCTCGAGGAAATGGACCCGGCGGAGGCAGCCGACGCGCTCGCCCAGTTGGACGAGACCGAGCGCGAGGAGATCGTCCGGGACATGGAGCCCGAGCCCGCCGACGAGGTGTCCGAACTGCTCGAGTACGAGGATGACACTGCCGCCGGGATGATGGGCACGCGCCATCTGGCCCAGCCGTCGGATGCGACCGTGGGCGACATCATCGAGAACTTGCGCGGCGAAGATTCCCAGCTCAAGCGGCTGACGCACGTCTTCTTGGTGCAGCCGGACGGTCGCTTGGTGGCCTCGGTGCCGTTCGGGCGCTTGGCCGTGGCTATGCCGGACACCCCAGCCATTTCCCTGGCTTACCGCGAGACGGTCCGAGTCTCCATGGATGCAGCTGCGGAGGAAGTGGTCGAACTGTTTGACAAGTACAACCTTTACGCCCTGCCGGTGGTGGATGAAGACGGCGGTTTGCAAGGCGCGATTACGGCGGACGATGTGATAGGGATGCTGATCCCGGAGCCGGACCGGGGACTCTAGATGGCTCTGCTCAGGCGCGTGCGCGGGCGGCTGCTGACATTCTTGGCCGTCTTGGGGCCGGGCTTCATCACCGCCATGGTCGACAACGACGCGGGCGGCATTTTCACCTATTCGGAGGCCGGCGCGCGCTGGGGCTATGTGCCGCTGTGGACACTGCTGCCGATCACTCTGCTGCTGGTGGTGAACCAGGAGATGTGCTCGCGGATGGGCGCGGTCACGGGCAAGGGCCTCTCTGACCTGATTCGCGAGGAATTCGGGCTGCGCACGACTGTGATCGTCATGGGTCTGCTCCTCGTGGTGAATTTCACCAACATCGCGGCCAACTTCGCGGGCGTCGCGGGCGCGATGGAACTGCTGCCGGTCAGCCGCTACGTGTCCGTGCCGCTTGGAGCGCTGCTGGTCTGGGCCTTGGTTGTCAAGGGAACCTACCAAAGCGTTGAGAAGGTCTTCCTTGCAGCCAGCGTGTTCTATATCGCCTACGTAATCTCGGCCATCTTGGTCGAGCCGGACTGGGGCGCCGCGTTGAGCAGTACGGTCCGTCCGGCCCTGCTGGCGGATCGTTCGTATATCGCCGTGCTGGTCGGCCTTGTCGGCACGTCGGTGGCTCCTTGGATGCAGTTCTATCTGCAGGCGGCCATTGTCGAGAAGGGCATCGGCAGCACACAGTACCGCGACACGCGCATCGAGGTCGTCGCTGGCTGCGTCATGATGGCGGCGGTCGCGTTCTTCATCATCGTGGCCTGCGCCGGCGCGATTTGGGAGGAGGGGCCGCGACCCATTGCCAGCGCCGCGGAGGCCGCAGAGGCCCTGAAGCCGCTCGGTGCCTATGCGTACGCCCTCTTCGCGGGCGGCCTGCTGTGTGCCTCGCTGTTCGCGGCGAGCATCTTGCCGCTGTCCACCGCCTACACGGTTTGCGAGGGGCTCGGCCTCGAGTCAGGCGTCGATCACGACTTCGACGAGGCTCCGTCCTTCTATTGGATGTATACGTTGCTCATCGCGCTCGGTGCGGGCGTGGTGTTGATCCCGGATTTTCCCATCGTGCCCATGATCCTGCTCTCGCAGGTCCTGAACGGCGTCCTGCTGCCGGTGGTGATGATCATCGTTCTCAAGCTGGTCAATCGCAGGGACTTGATGCACCAGTGGACCAACGGGCCCTTGTACAATCTCATCGCTTGGGCCGCCGTCGTGCTGCTGATCGGGCTCTCGGTGGCGCTGGCGGCGTTTTCGGTCCTGCCGGGAATATCCGGTGCGTCCGTGCCAAGCTTGCCATAGCGGCAGCGATTGACCCGACTCGGCTGGCCTCGCTACCGTAGAGAACCGCATGCAACTGGAGCCGTC
Organism: Bryobacterales bacterium; assembly: GCA_028819215.1. Taxonomy (GTDB): domain Bacteria; phylum Acidobacteriota; class Terriglobia; order Bryobacterales; family UBA6623; genus VXMF01. Next base: position 102,416 of record JAPPMG010000049.1, on the reverse strand, counting down.
CGAATTCGGGTCGCGAATCCGCGCGCTGCTAGTCCCGGCAGGCGCGACGCTGCGGTCGATGCCGCTGGTGCCCGAGGCTCCCGTGGACAGCCCGCAACTGGGCGAGCTCAGGCAGCTGAGGCCTGAAGATCTCTTCGAGGGCGGCGCGATCAAGGATCGCGAATTCGCCAAGTGCGTCCAGTCCGGCCTCTACCTGTATTTCTCGGCGCTGGACGAGTCCCACAGGATTTCGCAGGGTATCCCGTCTGCGTCCGGAAGCTATTGGCACGGGATCATGCATCGCCAGGAAGGCGATTGGAGCAATTCGAAGTACTGGTTTCGACGCGTCGGCACGCATCCCGTGTTCGGCGAGCTGGAGGCTCAGGCCGACTCCCCCTGGGACCCTTACGCATTCGTCGACCGCTGCTCGGCAGCGTCGGCCCGCAACCCGGATGCGGCTGACTTGATCGACCTGCAGATGCACGAGTGGAAACTGTTGATGCGCTATTGCTACCGCAACGCGATCGGAATCTAGCCGATGGCGGCAGGACGCTTGTTTCTCGGCGTCGACGGAGGCCAGTCTTCGACCAAGGCCGTGATCGGAGACGCCGCCGGCAACGTGTTGGGGCGGGGCAGGGCCGGTCCGTGCAACCACGCGTCGAAGAGCGAGGGCCGGTCCAAGCTGAGGATCGCCGTTTCCGCCGTGATCGAGGATGCGCTGGAGATGGCCGGCTTGCCTGTCGCGACCGGTTTCGAGGCAGCTTGCCTCGGCATGAGCGGCGGTCCTGCGGACAAGCGAGATCTGATCGCCGAAATCGTCCGCGCTGACGCGATCCGCGTATTCGACGACGCCGAGGTCGCGCTGGAGGGCGCTGTGCCAGACGGGGCCGGAGCGGTCGTTATCGCAGGCACCGGCTCGATCGGCCTCGCCAAGGACACGGCCGGCACGACGGTTCGGTGCGGCGGCTGGGGCTACCTTTTCGGGGACGAGGGCGGGGCGTTCAGCATTGTCCGCAAGGCCGTCCAGCTCGCCTTGGCGGCGGAGGAGGGCTGGGGCGATGGCACCAGTCTGGTGGACCTTTTTCTCGGCGTGACTGGCACGGACTCCGTCAACAAGGCCATGCATTGCTTTTACCGGCCGGACTGGCCGCGAGACCGAATCGCGCGTCTAGCTCCTGACATTGACGCGGCAGCCGAAGCCGGAGACCGCTGCGCCGCCGAGGTCTTGCAGGCCGCCGGCCGTGCATTAGGCGACTTGGCTGTCACCGTGACCGGAATGCTCGAGCTGCCGCGGGCTCAGATTCCGGTACATTACTCGGGAGGCGTGTTCCGCAGCCGGAGCGCGCTGCGATCCTTCCGGTCCCGCTGCGAGGAGCACCACTGCCGCGTCGAGACACCTGCGCATGATGGCGCCATCGGAGCATTGCTGCTGGCCTACGGCATGGCAGGAGTGTCGGTCTTGGGACGGGATTTGAAATGACCCAGCTAGCGGAAGTGCTTGCCAAGGCTGACGAGCACCTCGCTCGAGCCTGCCCGCACATGGCGCGACTCGTCCGCGAGCACGGCCCATGCGCCCTGCAGTTGCACCCGGAGCCGTTTCAGATGCTGGTGCGCTCGATCTCGGCGCAGCAGATCTCGGGAGCTGCGGCCCGCTCGATCATACGGCGGCTCGAAGGGACCATCAAACCTGCCCGCATCACCCCGGCCGCGGTCGCCGACTGCGGCGAGGAGAGCCTGAGGCGTGCCGGGTATTCGGCGCGCAAGGCGTCGTACCTGCTTGGATTGGCCCGGGAGGTGTTGGACGGGAGCCTGGATTTTGACTCGTTGGCAACCCGGCCGGACGACGAGATCGTGGAACGGCTGACCAAGTTGCGAGGAATCGGAGTCTGGACGGCGCAGATGTATCTCATCTTCTGCTTGGGACGTCCTGACGTCCTCCCGTACGACGATCTGGGCGTGCGGCAAGCCCTGAAGAACTTTCACGGCTTGGAGGAACTGCCGCGCAAACGCGAGGCCATCGAGCTCGCTGTGCCGTGGCGACCCTACGCGAGCGTCGCGAGTTGGTACTGCTGGCGCAGCATCGACGTGAAGGTGGCTCAAGAAGCGGTATGACGACAGTCGCTGTCGCGCTGCTAGAGCGGGTGGGCAAGGTCCTCATCTGCCGCCGCAGGAACGATCAGGCCCATGGCGGCAAGTGGGAGTTTCCCGGCGGGAAGGTCGAGCCTGGAGAGACAGCCGGGCAAGCCTTGGTGCGCGAGCTCGGCGAAGAGCTGGGCGTTTTCGCCGAGGTATTCGAAGAAGTCTGCCGCTACGAGTACGCGTATCCGGGCAAGCCCGCGATCTGCCTGGCCTTCTTCCGGGTCGACCGCTATGCCGGCTCGCCGCAGGGCGCGCAGTTCGCCGACCTGAAGTGGGAGTCCCCCGAGGCGCTGCCGACCTACGATTTCTTGGAGGGCGACGCGCGCATCGTTCGCGAACTTTCCGAAGGACTGCATGTAGCTACGACAGATTCGCCTCCATCGCACCGCCCGGCTCGGGCAGTTTGCTAATCTCTCCCTTGCATGAAACATATCGCAGTTGCATCCCTCCTTTGCTTGATTCTTGCTTCGGGCTGCGGCCCTGGCACTCAATCTTCCGGCGATGCCGGCGCCGGGATCACTCACGGTCCGGTGCTGGGCCGGCTGGGCCACAGCCACGTGGGGGTTTGGGCGCGCACGTCCCAGCCGGGCGAGTTCACGGTGTTCTACGGCACGGCCGCCGATGCGCTGACGATGACCGCCACTGGCGCTACCATGCTTGCCGACGACAACACTGGCTGGACCATGGTGGAAGGGCTTGAGCCTGATACGAAGTACTTCTACGAGATCGGCACGGGCGGCGCTGCCGCCGGCGACGAAGAGCGATCCGGCTCTTTCCACACCTTGGCCGATCCCTCCGCCCTGATGACCGAGCTCAATCCCGAGGGGCGCTTCAACTTCCGCTTCGAGTTCGCCTGCGGCAACAATCAGAACCCCAGTGGCAGCCCGATCGGCCCGGCGCTGATCACGCACGGCACGATGCTGCGCGAGCTCACCAGCGCCACCGACAAGAGCGCGGTCGACTTTGCGATCCTCGACGGCGATTGGCTTTACGAGAACGACACTCGTCTCTACACGGCTGACCAGTGGCGCGAGCAGACCGGCACCGCCGAGGCCGACACGCCCCGCGAGGTGCAATTCATGCCATCCATCGTTGGCGTTTGGGAGAACTACAAGAATTTCTACGACAACGGTGCCAACCTTCGCGCGTGGCACCGCAACGTGCCCTCGTACTACACCTTCGATGACCACGAGCTGCTCAACGACATCTATGGCGCGGGCGAGCCGGGGCGGCGCAACCGGCGGGCTGTGTTCCGCGATGTAGGGACGCGGGCTTGGTACGACTACCTCGGTTGGAGCAATCCCGTGCCGGAGACGCCCGGCATCGTCTATGGCCGCGCCGAGCTCGAGGCCGGCAGCGATGTCCTTACGGATGCGGACGCTGACTTCACGGGCCTCGAGGCCGAGGCAACCTTACACGTGCATTGGGGCACGCCCGACTGGGGCGCGATGCTGCTCGGCACCAATCCCGACGGCACCCACCCCGACGACGAGGGCGGAGTTCCGAACTCGAAGGTGTACGAAGTGGTCGAGGTCTTGGATGCCAACCGGTTGCGCATACGGCCGGCAGCAGTTGCGGACGGCCAGCCGGTCTATTCGATCGGACGGCGCTCCTATTTCAGCAAGCGCGTCTCCAATGCGGAGTTCCTGTACTTGGACACTCGGTCGTATCGCATGATGCACGACACCAAGGATCGCGAGAGGGTCGGCCGCACCATGCTGGGCGAGAAGCAAAAGGCTTGGGTGAAGCAGACGATGCAAGCCTCCGATGCCGATTTCTTCTTTGTCGTCTCCTCGGTGAACTTCTCGATCTCCCACGTCGGCGGCACCGGATCTGCCAACATCTCGGAAACCAACAAGGACGATGCGTGGACCGCCTTCCTGTGGGAGCGCGAGGACATGATCAACTTCTGGGACAACTTGGGCAAGCCGGTGTTCGTGCTGACGGGAGACCTGCACAACAGCTTTGCCATCAAGCTCACCGACCGCGTGTGGGAGTTCGCCTCCGGACCGCACAACTCGACCAATCACCCGCTGCGCTCGGAAGGCGACCGGCCCAAGTCCGGCATGTATGACTCCTTTGGCCGCAAGAGCGAGATCCGCTGGTCCAGCTTTATCGTCAACGACACGCCTAACGAGTACAGGCGGCGTCCGATCTACTGCGTGGTGCAGGTGAACAACGTGTTCAACAACCCCTCAGAGGGCGGTGATCGCTTGGTTGCCTACGAGAACCCCCAGGCGGTGTTCCAGTATTACGACGGGCTGACCGGCGAGTTGCTCTATGCCGAGTCTGTCGTCTCGCGCTGACCGGGTCGAGCGGCCTGCCGAAGGGGACCTCCGAGCCGCTTGTGATAAATTGCGGATATCGGCACCGGTACATTGGCTTAGGCTCATGCGCATCGCTACCTGCATCCTTGTCGCCCTTGTTTCAGCGCTCGGGCTAGTTGCGGGCGAGGTGCCCCGCGAGGCCCCGGCGCTTCAGCTCAAGACCACAGACGGCAAGGTAGTCTCCCTTGCCGATCTGAAGGGCAAGGTCGTTGCCGTGCTGTGGATCTCTACGGATTGTCCGCACTGCCAGGATACCTGCGAGTCGTTGGCTCCGATCTATAGCGAGTTTTCCGGCCAGGGGTTCGAAATCATGGGCATGGCGGTGAATCCCAGAGCGCCCGGGAACATCGACTCATTCAAGCGCAAGCACGGCGTGCAGTTCCCGATCGGTGTATCGCTGCGCTCGGATTGGGTGCGCTTCGCCGACCTCTCCGTGATGGCGCGGCCTTACGTGCCGTACATGATGCTGGTGGACCGTGCCGGGGTCATCCGCTACGAGCATGCCGGCCGAGACCAAGAGTTTTGGAGCGATCAAGTCAACCGCCTGCGCGAGGAACTGGCCGAGTTGCTGGCGGAGCCTTCCAGTGCCTCCCCATGAGGCCGTCTCGACCGAGCGTCCGTCCGCCGACATTCTGAGGCGGGGCGATTGGCTGATTCCGTACTACCCGCTGATCCGGCACGGTGACGTGCAAACGATCGTGGCGCGCTACTGGCCGCGCTCGCTGGACCCCCAGCGATATCCGACACAGTCCCGGTTCTTCGCGACCGATGCCGACACGACCGTGCTGGCGAAAGTGAACGAGCTGGACAGCGGCCTTGCGGCTGACCAACGTCCGACTGTTCTGGCACTGCATGGCCTGACCGCATGCGCCGAGGCGCCCTACATGGTCACTTCCGCCCAAGCCGCGCTCTCGGCCGGATTCGATTCTATCCGCCTGAACATGCGCAACTGTGGCGGCACGGAACATCTCTGCAAGACGCTCTATCACTCTGGGCTCACGCATGACCTGCGCCGGGTCGTCGATGAGCTCGCTCCGCGCCCTGTATACATACTGGGCTACTCGATGGGCGGCAACATCGCGCTCAAGCTTGCGGGGGAATGGGGCGAGAACGCCCCGAACCATGTCCGGGCCATATGCGTGGTCTCGCCGCCCATCCAACTGGCAATGTGCTCGCGTGAGATCGGAAGGCTGCGGAACCGGGTTTACGAGCAGCGCTTCATGCGTCGGTTGCGCGCCGCGCTGCGGCAGAAGATGGCTGTGATGCCGGAGGAGTTCCCCAAGCGGGATCTGTCCTCGATCAAGACGATCTGGCAGTTTGACGAAGAGATTACGGCCCCGTCGTTCGGGTTTGCGGATGCCGCCGACTACTACCGCCAATCCTCGTCCGCTGCTTTCCTCGGCCACATTCGGGTCCCCACGTTGGTGCTACATGCCCAGGACGACCCTTTCATCCCGTTCCGGGCGTTTGACGTGGATGCGTTCGGGCAGAATCCGTGGATATCATTGCTGGCACCACCCCATGGCGGGCATGTGGCGTTCCTCGGCAGGAGCGGATCGTGGTTCTGGGGCCAGCAACAGGCGGTGCGGTATTTCGGGGCGTTCTCCAGCGCCGACGGATAGACTTCGTTCAATGCCACGGATGGTGTCGCCAGTCTCGGGCGCAATCCTAATTGGCCCAGCTCCGTCCTGTTGCCGATGCGGCCTGTGGCGATCGTCGGCAATCGAGCGGATCGTCAACGCCTGCAGTCACAAGGGAGTTGCCAGCCAGAGTGAGTGGCCAGTGGCACATCGGATGAGCGGACTACCTCCCGCGCGATCGTACCGCCTAGCCGCAGCTCATAGGTTGGGGCAAGCGATCCAAGCAAGCCGTAGCCAATTTCTCCTGATAGAGAGGAGGAATTTATTGATATTTCTCCTTTTTGTAAGGAGATTAGTGTAAATTCGCGCGAGAATTGGAGGGAAATCGTTCAGTTCGCCTTCGTAGAATGAGAAATTTGGATCCAATTATCCTTATAGAAAGGTGATTTCCCTGAAATGACCGTCTCACGTCCAAGGCTGAAGCAGGTATTTCGTGAACTGCTGGAGGACTCCACCGGGAAGCCGACGCCGGCCATGACCACTCGCACCGTTCACGGCAGAATCCACTTTCCCAGCAAGGTCAGCGCCGTCGTCGGAGTGCGCCGTGCAGGCAAGACCATGTTCCTGCAACAGCTTCGTTCCGCGAAGCTTCGAGAGGGCACCCCTCAGCGCCTGCTGCCCTTCGTTTCGTTTGAAGACGAGCGTCTCTCCGACCTAGACGCCTCCGATCTCGGCTCCCTACTTGACGAGTACCGCCGGTTGTTTCCAGTGTCTGGCCGAGAGACTCACGTGACTTGGCACTTCGACGAGATCCAATTGGTTAGAGGCTGGGAGCGATTTGTGCGTCGGGTTCTGGAGACCGAAGGGGATGATGTCATCGTCACGGGCTCGTCCGCAGGCCTGCTCTCACAGGAAATCGCAACCGCGCTACGCGGCCGTGGATGGCGCATCCTCCTACACCCGTTCAGCTTCGAAGAGGCACTCCGGCACAGCGGGCTGGAGGTTTCCGTGGACAGGAGCGGCCAGACTGCGGATGTCAGGTCACGGATGGAGAGAGCCTATATCGATTGGCTGCGCACGGGCGGATTCCCGGAAGCCCAGGGGCTCGAAGCGCCATCGAGGAGGCAATTGTTCCGCGACTACGTGGACGTCGCAATGTTCCGAGACGTGGTAGAGCGCCACGTGGTGCGGAACGTGACCGGCCTTCGCTGGCTCGTTCGGCAGTTGCTCGGCAATGCCGGGTCACTCTTCAGCGTTGAGAAGTTCTACAAGGCTCTGAAGTCTCAGGGGATCGCAATCTCAAAGGACTCCGTACATCAACTGCTCGGATACCTTGACGACTGCTTCCTGGTACGAGTGATCTGGATGGAATCGACATCGGAGCGGCAACGGATGGTCAACCCTCGCAAAGCGTACCCTATAGACACAGGCTTGATTCCGATCTTTGACAGGACCGGCCGGACAAACCTCGGCCACGCCTTGGAGACAGCCGTGCTTCTCGAGCTCGAGCGCCGAGGATGTGAGATCACTTATGTCCGGACTCGGGAAGGGTTCGAAGTCGACTTCCTGGCCCGCGGCCCAAGCGGGGAGGCAACTCTCATCCAAGTCTGCACTGACCTGTCAGACCCAGCCACGGCTGAGAGGGAGATTCGTGCCTTGCAGGCGGCAGGTGCTGAAACGCCAGAGGCCGGCAAGCTTGTCCTGACGCTGGCGGCGGACGGTTTTCCACAGGAAGTGCCCGCAGGTGTGTCGGTCCAGCCGGCTTGGGAGTGGTCGCTAGGCATGCCCGGAGCCCCATGAGGCCACGATCATGGGTTGACATGTGAGGGCGTGGAATCAGAGCCACGTGCCCGGGCTCCTTCGAAACCGATGGTGCCTGAGGAGTGTGTCAACCGCAGACACGCGCGACCAAGGATCGCCGATCAAGCGTTTGCTCGCGGAGAGTGTACAGTCACCGACCCGAGTCGGCAAAGGCGTCTCGGGTTGCCAACTCGACAATGCGGGTCAACTTCTATTCGCGGATGCCGATATGAAATCGAGCCGGATCAGCTTCTCTGGATCGCCCGATTGATAGCGCTCGGTGAATGCCTCGTCAATCGCCACCTCAATGGTCCAACCGTCTACTAGATCCATGAGATGTGGCTGCGGCGCGTTGGCCGGATACCCAGTGACCGGGAACTCCTCGAACAGCCTCTTCAGGAACGGAACAACGACCCGCTCGTATCGGTCTTGGTAAGACGGCTGCTCCGACAGGAGATGATCTGCGAGCGCCATCGGTGCCGGGTACGGATGGGAACGCCCTGGCGCGAATATGTCCACGGCCCAAATCGCATCGGTAGCAAACACGAAGTGGATGCGTTCCCGATTCGCGGCCTTGAGCATGCCGTGTAGCGTCATCTGAGCATTCCGTGGTGTGCAGAACATGAAGTCGCCCCCGGTGAACACGACCCGCCCGGCGTCGACCAAGATCTCGTGCTCCTGGCCTTCGCTGACGATTGCTAGATCGGGCTGGCGATCGTCGGTATACCAGTACGGGTAGTCCTCGCTGACGAAATAGATGACTGGATGGCCGCGTGCCTTGAACTCTCGGACGAGGCGATCTATCCCGGGCTTTGCCACCGCCGTGTGGTCGAACCCATCCAGATTGGCATGGCCGACGAAGAGCAGTTCCTCGCCGGCGAGACGGTCGACCGCCGAGTGGTGCGTAGCCGGCATAGGGGGGCGCCGGTCCCGATCGACGTCGATGGACAACCGGTGCTGGCCGACATCGCTGCGTATCAGCACATCCGTGGTCCCGGGTGATACAGCCTCGAGGCGCCATCTGTCGACCACGCGAACAATCGTCGGATCCTCAGATTCAAGGCTATAGGCTTCGACCGGTTTCGGACGTCCTTCTTGGAAATGGAAAACGGAATAGCGGATCTGCTCGCCGACGGGTAGGCGGGTGTGGTCGGGGTAAACCTGCAGCTGTTTGGGAGACGACTGGACAGCTGCCGAGAACAGTAGAGCGGTCGCGATGCCAGCGGAAACAATGCAAATTGCGCGAGGGGTGATTGCGTTGAGCAGCGGACTCACCATCCCGAGGAAACCGTCCCTGATCTCAGTCTCAGTGGTGCTGTTCACATTGTCAATTCGCTATTACCTCGCCCGTAGGGGTGTGTCTTGAGGTGAGGAACTGGCCGGGGTTGACCGCAATGGAATGAGGGTTTCGCTGAACAAGACTGATAGCATTCGCATATGAGACGCACAACTCTTGTGCTTGACGAGCGTCTCCTGGAGGCAGCCGTTCGGGCTCTTGGCGTCAAGACTTACTCGGCAACGGTCAATCTAGCCCTGAAAGAGGCTTTACGCATGAGGCGGATTCAAGGCCTAGCGGATTACATCGGCAAAGTCGAGTGGCATGGCGATCTGTCCGAGATGCGCGGAGACTCCAGTGGGTGGCTTGGAATGGGTCCGGCGAGAGGACCCACTGTACGCTCTCGAGCAACGCGTCACGGAACGAAGCTAGGCTGGCATCCGGCCCTCTCGGTCCACGCGTAGTCCTTCCCGCCGGTGCGACCTGTGATAGTGTTCTGTGGGTACCCCAACATGGCACAGCAACTCCTTAATCGACGCACGTTTGTCGGCACCGCAGCGGCCGGCATGACACTCATGGGGGCCAGGGCAGCCAACAAGCCCAGGCGGGTCGCGCTCGTCGGCTCCGGCTGGTACGGCAAGAACGACCTCTTCCGCTTGGTGCAGGTCGAAGATGTCGAGATCGTCGCGCTATGCGATCCCGACAGCAAGACCTTGGCCGCCGATGCCAAGACTGCCGCTAAACGGCACAAGTCTGGCAAGACGCCCAAGATCTACGGCGACTATCGCGAGCTGCTCCAGCAGGAGCAGCCCGACATCGTCGAGGTCGCCACGCCGGACCACTGGCATTGCCTGCCCGCTATCGAGGCCATGCGGGCCGGCGCCGACGTATATGTCCAGAAGCCGATCTCGGTCGATGTCGTGGAGGGCCAGTCGATGGTGGCTGCAGCCCGCAAGTACGGCCGGGTCGTCCAAGTCGGCACCCAGAGACGCTCCGCCCCCCATCTGATCGAAGCCCGCGACCGCATTCAGAGCGGCATGCTGGGCAAGGTCTCACACGCCGAGGTCTGCTGCTACGTCTACAGGAGCCCCAGGGGCAATCCGCCCGACATCGATCCGCCCGCCCACTTGGACTATGAAATGTGGACCGGTCCGGCGCCGATGCGTCCGTTCTGCCAGTGGACTCACCCCCGTCGCTGGCGCTACTTCATGGAGTACGGCAACGGCGTCATCGGAGACATGTGCATCCACATGCTTGACCTTGTGCGCTGGACGCTCGACCTAGGTTGGCCCTCCGTGGTTCACTCCACCGGCGGCATCTTCGTCGACAAGGACAGCAAGTCCAACACGCCCGACACGCAGACGGCCACCTTTTCGTTCCCCGATCTCAACGTGGTGTGGACGCACCGCAACTGGGGGCCTCCTGTTTATCCCGGCTACCCGTGGGCGTACTTCATCTACGGCGAGAAGGGGCTGTTCAAGGGCTCGACCACGAAATGGGAGTTTATTCCGGTGGACAAGTCCGAAAAGCCCATTCTCAAGAATGCAGTCACAGAGATGGACAAGTACGAGATCGACAATGTCGACACGGTCGATTCAAGGCTCGGGGCTCATGAGTTCCCTGTCCTGCGGGCGCACATGAAGGACTTCCTCGAAGCCATCGACAATCGTTCCAAGCCGGTCGCCGACATCGAGCAAGGGCACATTTCGACGGCGTGCTGCCTACTCGGAAACGTCTCCCTCGACATAGGCCGGTCGCTGCACTGGGATGCGAAGTCACACTCTGTGATCGGCGACAAAGAGGCCAATAGCAAGCTGGCGCGTCCGTATCGCAAACCGTGGGTCCATCCGACGCCAGAAACGGTCTAGCGTTAGTCGACAGCGTCAGGTAGTGGGCCCTGCAGCACACGCCAGCTATAGTGAGGCCACCACGGAGGCGAGCATCAGCCCGAGATGCGCCGCAACACACGCGTCCGCACTCGCCCGCCGATCGCCTGAAACCGATGGCTGATGAAGAATCCTGTGGTGACATACTGGAGTTTCTCCAACCCGTATGTCATTGATGCGTCATAGCTTACGCATCGAAGAAAGCCGAAGCTGACGAACTCCGGCCAAGAAGTCTCGCTTGTAGGTTTTTTGATCTATTCTTGGGAATCATGGGCTTAGAGACCCGCTCCGAGGGAACAGTTCGCGTCTTCGGTAGAGGCCGGGTTGGGATCTTGATCGCGTTGCCTCTGTTCGGCGTCTTGTTCGCATCGTGTGCTTTCCGATCCACCCAAAGCTATGTGCATTTCTCGACGCCAACACCGCTCAGAGACGAGGAGACGCTGATTCTTGGTTTTATGGGGGGACGGGATGCCTGGGATAACACGGAAGTCGGTGTGGGGCGGATGGCTCAGAGGATCCGCGATCGCCACTTGCCGGGAGTGCATGTAGAAACCGTCGAGAACAGGAAACGGGACCTAGCCGTTCGCTTGGTGCGCGAATCGCTGGACCGTAACGGCGACGGCCGCCTCCAGAGAGCCGAACCATCGAACGCCAGGATAATCATTTACGGGCAGAGTTTTGGTGGAGCCGCCGTCGTCAAGTTCGCGCGGCAACTACACGCCCTCCGCATTCCCGTCCTACTGACCGTTCAGGTGGACAGTGTAGGACTGAACGATTCCGAGATTCCCCCGAACGTGTTGCGCGCCGCGAACCTGTATCAGGACAACGGCTGGTTGATACGCGGCGAAGCTCCGATCCGGGCCCGGGACCCGAAACGTACCGAGATACTGGGAAACTTCCGCTTCGACTACGAGGGTTCGGACATCGGCCTGTCCCACCTGCCGTGGCACAAGACGATTGGGCGCGTAGCGCATGCCAGGATGGCTCGCGACCCGGCCGTCTGGCGGAAAGTGGAAGAGCTCATTCTGGGCGTTCTATGACGGCGCTAAGGATCGCACAACGTCTTGGAGCGCGGCCGTCGAGCAATCAATCAACGAGTGAACGCCGAGCAGGGACTTCGTGAAATCCAGGCGGCGCGGCGATGACCTGTGGATAGGTAGCGGCGCTCATTACGACGGTTCGTCCAAACCGGCGGAGATGAGCAGCCCGCACGGAAACTCCTGTATCCCGATTGGCTGTGCGGGCAAACCGACGCGCAGATCGTGGCGCATCGCCTGCCCATGTCGGGGATCCACGAGGATGTGGATCAACACTTCTTGCACGCGCTGACGTTCGCTGTCCTAGGTGAGCATGTCCTGCATCCAGTACAGCGCCTGAACCACGCGGATGGCCAGCCGGCCCAATATAGACGGCCGGGCACGGCGTGCCTTGAAACGGATCTCCTAGTTGCCGAGCTTGATTCTAGACAACGCAAGCACTGTCCGAAAAGTGCAGCAATTTTCGGACAAGACGACAAGACTAGGGCTGACACGAGCCGTCAAGTGCTGCTCGACTACGGCCGGGGTGGCAGGTTCGCCTGAAAGCTGGCGAAGATAGACACGCCTCGGGGCGTGAGCGAGGTCGCGCAGTGCCGAGGCTGTGGGCGGTAGCCGAGATGCCTCAGGCCGGGCACCAGGGACGGAGAGCGGACCCGCTGTCGCGCAGATAGCGAGTGTCTTCGCCACGAAGTCTGCGGAAATCGAGCGGTTCAAGCGCCGTCCAGCCCGCGAAGACTGGCGTTTGATCAAGTCCCAAAGTGGAAGTCCTAGGAGTAACTGGCTCCTTGATTCCTACATGAACCCAATCATTCCACCTACTTACAAGACAAGGGTGGTGGGCCCTGCAGGACTCGAACCTGCAACCAACGGATTATGAGTCCGCTGCTCTAACCATTGAGCTAAGGGCCCTCTGCCTAGTCTTCAGCGTATCCGCACTTTCTGGCTTCTGTCGGCATCAAGTACGGTAGTCCGCGTTGATGCGAATGTAACTCTCCGTGAAGTCGCAAGTCCACACGACTGCGCTGCTTCCCCCACCGCCTGACAAGCACAATTCGATCTGTATGTCGTCCGCTTCCATGCTTCGCTGGACGGCGGCCTCGTTGAAGTCAGCCCGCATTCCGGCCTTGCAAACCTGCACGCCGTTGACATAGATGTCAGCGAGCTGTGGATTGAACGGCACGCCAGCCTTGCCTGCCGCCCCCAAGATTCGGCCCCAGTTCGGATCCGCGCCTGCCAGCGCGGTCTTCACCAAAGGGGAGTTGGCGATCGCCATGGCGATCGTCTTCAGTCCGTTGAGTTCCGACGGGCCGGTTACGGTGATTCGCGCCAGCTTGCCAGAGCCCTCTCCGTCGCGGGCGATATCGATAGCGAGATCCCGTGTCAGTTGGTTGAGAGCGTCCTGAAACACCCCCTGGCTTTCGTCATCGATCCGGATTCCTGACGCGCCATTGGCCAGCAGGAAGACTGTATCGTTCGTGGACGTGTCCGAGTCCACCGTGATGCAGTTGAAGCTCTGGTCGACCGCAGACACGAGCAAGGATTGAAGCAGTGAGGGCTCGAGGTCGGCATCGGTGAACACAAAGCTGAGCATCGTGGCCATGTCGGGCATGATCATGCCTGCCCCCTTGGCCATGCCGGCGAGCCGCACGGGTCCTTGGTCGGTATCGATCCGACACGACCTCACCTTGGGCACCGTGTCGGTGGTCATGATCGCCTGCGCGCAAGCTTCGAACTGAGTCCTGTCCAGCGCTTGCCACAACTTGGGCAACTCGCCCGGGATCACGCTTTCGCCGAAGGATTCACCGATCACCCCCGTCGAAGCCAGCAGGACATGCTCTTCAGGCGCCGACGCGAGGTTCGCCGCTGCGGCTGCCGTGGCTTCGGCTACGGCGGCCATGTTGGGAGTGGCGCAATTCGCATTGCCGGCATTCGCGACGATCACTTGGGCCTTGCCCGAGCTGCGTCGTAGGGATTCCGCGCTGAAGTCTACGGGAGCGGCCCGCACGCAATTGCGCGTGAACACACCTGCGGCCGAAGCGGGCCGGTCGGACACCATCAGGGCGAGATCGTCCGACTGCTGCTTGCGGATCCCCGCGTAGCCCGCCGCGAATCGGTAGCCTTCGGGCAGTTCAAGGGTGCGCTCCTCAGCCATTCCCCAACACCTCGCCAGACTCGGCACGGTAGCCGTGCGCGAAATCCAGTGCTGCCATGCGGTTGCGACCCTCCAGTTGAACTTCCTCCAGCACAAGCCTGCCTACACCGCAACCGACGCTGAATTGCCCTTGGTTCAGCAAGATGCTGCCGGGAGCCACACCGCCTTCGCCTTCGACCAGCGCTTCGTGGATTCGCATCCGCTTGCCTCGGAAGAAGCTATAGATGCCTGGCCAGGGATCGAAGCCGCGCAGCCTGTTATGGATTGCCGTTGCGGGCAATGACCAGTCTACAAGGCCGTCTTCCTTGCGGATCAGCGGCGCGAAGGTCGCCGCGTCGTGATCTTGCGGTATAGGCCGCAGCGTTCCCGTCTGCAATCCGCGCAGGGTCTCCATCAACAGGCTCGCGCCTTGCGGAGCCAGGCGCCGATTCAGTTCCGATGCTCGCTCCGCGGGCATGATTTCAGTCGTGTAGGCGAGCAAGATGTCCCCGGCGTCCATTTCTCGCGTGATGCGCATGGTGGTCACGCCGGTGTGGGTCTCGCCGTTGACAAGCGCCCAACTGACTGGGGCCGCCCCGCGGTATTTCGGTAGCAGCGAGGAGTGTACGTTCACGCATCCGTGGGGCGAGAGTTCGCGAATCCGCTTCGGGATCATCTGGCCGTACCCGACCACGGCGATCACGTCCGGTGCGTGGCCGACAAGACGATCGAACGCGTGGTCGTCGCGAATCTTTTCGGGCTGGAAGACAGGCAAGGACAGCTCCTCGGCCTTGCGCTTGACTGGCGGAGGGGTGAGTCGCTGGCCGCGACCCGCCGGGCGATCCGGCTGGGTCACCACTTCGAGCACATCGTGGTGCTCTGCCAGCAGTTCCAGCGACGGCACGGCGAATTCAGGCGTGCCAATGAAGACGGCTCGCAATCTAGTCCCACTCGCCCTGCTTGCGCAGCGCCCGGATCTTCTTCTTGATCATGCCGCGCTTGAGCTTGCTCAGGTGGCGCAGGAATAAGACACCGTTGAGATGATCGTTCTCGTGGCAGATCACCCTGGCAAGCAGTTCTTCGCCCTCCAGCTCGCCCCAATCGCCATCGACGGTGCGATAGCGCGTGCACACTGTCATCGGACGGCTGACGTTGCCCGTAAAGCCTGGTATCGACAGGCAGCCCTCGGAACCTACCTGTGTGCCTTCTTGGGAGACGATTTCGGGATTGATCAAGATGTGGGGCTGGGCTTCTCCTTCTCCGCCAGAGCAGTCGATCACGGTCAAGCGCTTGAGCACGCCCACTTGGGGTGCCGCCAGGCCCACGCCCCGCGCTTGATACATCGTTTCGAACATATCGCTCACAAGCGACCGAAGATCTTCGCTGCCGAACTCCTCCTCGGCGACCGGCTTGCACATTTCCTCGAGCACCGGGTTGCCGTATTTGACAATCTTGCGCACCATGGTCGCGACGCCACTACTGCCTTTAATTCATTCTAACGAGCGCTTCAATGGCTCAGAAGCGTTGGCCGTGACAACGGATCGTTAGCATTCGCGCTTGCCATCGTTGGAAGCGGCTCGGCCGATGCCATCCGCGCTGCAAGCGGGTGCGCTTCCACGCACGGGGCCATCTCGACTAAAATCTATGCCCATGAGCCGCTTTCTAATCGTTCTGTTCTTGTCTGCGCCCCTGCTGGTCGGCAGCCCTTGGGAGCGACACGTCATTGACGCCTCGGAAAAGGGCGCCGATGGCGTGCGCTTGGCCGACGTCAACGGCGATGGCTTGGTCGACATTGCCACCGCTTGGGAGCAGTCCGGTGCCGTCAAGGCTTATCTCAACCCTGGTGCGGATAAGGCCGCCTCGGAATGGCCGTCGGTCGTCGTTGGCAGGGTAGAAAGCCCCGAAGACGCCGTATTCATTGATATCGATGGCGATGGCAAGTTCGAGGTCATTAGCTCGACCGAAGGCGAGGAGAAGACCATTTACGTGCATCAGTCGAACGGTGACGATTATATGGACGCCGCCAGCTGGGAGACACGGCCCGTGGTCAGATCGGCGGGCAAGAACCAATGGATGTACGCCGAGCCGATCGATGTCGACGGCAACGGTTCGGTGGATATCGTCGCCGGCTCGAAGAACGACTTTGCGGCGATCGGCTCGTGGCGCTTTCCGTCTACGCCGACCGGCAGGGCATCCTGGAGTCGCTGGTACGGCGCTGGCTGGGTGATGTCGATCGTTGCCCACGACCTGAACGGCGATGGGGCACCCGATATCGTGGCCAGCGACCGCAAGGGCCCGCGGAGCGGAGCCCTGTGGTTTCAGAACATGCCAGGCAGCGCCGCTTGGCCCGAGAACAGGATCGGTCCAGAGGCTGAGCACGAGGCCATGTTCTTGGATGTGGCAGATCTGGACGGAGACGGCTTGACGGATGTTGTGATGGCGGTCAAGGACGGCCCGATCCAGTTCTTCCGCGGCATGTCCAACCGCGGCAACAGGTGGCGGGCGCACTCCATTGAGATCCCCGACGGATTCGGCACGGGCAAGGCAGTGGCCGTCGGTGACATGGACATGGACGGGACCATGGATTTGGTCTTCAGCTGCGAACATGCGACCGATGCCCTGTCTGGCGTTGGCCTGTTGCGGCACGCGGGCGACCCCACCGCTTCGCAGTGGGAGGTGACGGACGTGGGCGGACCCGACGGCACCAAGTTTGATCGCGTGGAGCTCGTCGATCTTGACGGAGACGGAGACTTGGACATCCTCACGTGCGAGGAGGTCGATCTTCTCGGAGTCGTTTGGTACGAGAATCCCGCCCGCTGACCAGCACCTGCAACAACTCTTAGCGCCCCCCGAGCGCGCGGAGCACGCGCTCTGCGCCGATGTAGCGGTGCTGGATGATCAGTCCTTGAGCGTGTATCTGAGTCGGTATAGTCACGATGTGGAGCAGCGTGCATGAAGACTATCTGCGTGACATTCGACGAGTCGTTGCTTGAGCACGACTTGACAGTCATCCAGCAGTCAAGCAACGTCGGCGGTCGGCGATTCTGCGTGAAGCGGCAAGCGACTACCTCCGAAGGCAGGAGAGTGCAGGAATCGATCGCTTGTACGGCGAGGGCTACGCCGAGACGAATTCTGTGGCGTCGGAGTTCCCAGGATGGGATGAAGAAGGCGCATGGCCTAGCAGCTAGGGTCCGGGCCCGGGAATGGTGAGATCTGGCAGTACAGATTCAGCACGTCCGATGATCGAAGCGCTGTGGTGATGCGCACTCGTTAGCGGGTCCTGCCCCTGCCGAGCACCGCGAGAATAGCGCCGATCACCTCTACAATCCGAGGGCTGCCGAGTGAGGTGATTGTCGGCACAGATGAGGGCTTGAAGCACCAGCTTGCGATCGATCTTGACCAAGTGCAGACCGCGTCCAGAGTCGACCCCACGAATATGTCAGGGCCTTCTATAGCGACAAGATGCGCTAGGAATGCCGGGCGCGCGCCATGACGCCAACGTGCGAAGAGGTTGACCGGCGCGGCGTGATTTGGCAGGGGAATCCCACGCATTCATCGGGTCGTGCCACCGGCGCCGATCCAGCTCGCGATATGGTGAAGGCATGTCCCACACGCTCGCGTCCGGACCGGATCGCCTCGGTCACTTCGGCGATTTCGGGGGTCGGTACGCTCCCGAGATCTTGGTCGCGCCACTCGATAGCCTGGAATCCACCTATCTCGAAGTCAGGGACGACGCGGATTTCATCGCCGAGCTGGCCGACCTGAACCGGCAGTACGCGGGCCGCCCCACGCCGCTGTTTCATGCCCGGCGGCTCAGCACCCACCTCGGCGGCGCCGAGATCTACCTCAAGCGCGAGGACCTGCTGCACACGGGTGCGCACAAGATCAACAACTGCCTCGGGCAGGCGCTGCTGGCGCGGCGCATGGGCAAGCGCCGCATCATCGCCGAAACTGGTGCCGGCCAGCACGGCGTGGCCACGGCTACGGTATGCGCCCTCTTCGGACTGGATTGCATCGTCTACATGGGCTCGGAGGACATGCGTCGGCAAGCGCTGAACGTCTTCCGCATGCGTTTGCTGGGGGCCGAAGTGATCGGCGTGGATACCGGCAGCTGCACGCTCAAGGACGCCATCTCTGAGGCCATGCGGGACTGGGCGGCGAATTTTGAGACAACTCACTACATGCTCGGCTCAGCGCTCGGGCCCCACCCCTACCCGATGATCGTGCGCGACTTCCAGCGGGTGATCGGCCGCGAGGCGCGGGAGCAGTTTCGACAGATCTCGGACAGGGACGGCCCCGATCTGCTGATCGCCTGTGTCGGAGGCGGCAGCAATGCGATCGGCCTGTTTCACCCGTTCTTGGGTGATGGCTGGGTGGAGATGGTCGGAGTCGAGGCAGGCGGGCGCGGCGAGTCCTTGGGCGAGCACGCGGCGCGCTTCGCCGGCGGGGTGCCCGGCGTGCTGCAGGGAACGAAGAGCTACATCCTGCAAGACGATGACGGCCAGATCGCGCTGACGCATTCGGTCTCGGCCGGGCTGGACTACGCCTCGGTAGGGCCAGAGCACGCCTGGCTGAACGACGCGGGAAGGGTGAACTACACCTCGTGTTCCGATTCGGATGCGCTCGAGGCCGTCAAGACGCTATCCCATCTAGAAGGCATCATCCCGGCGCTAGAGTCGGCCCACGCGGTAGCCGAAGCGATCAAGCGAGCGCCAGCGGCCAAGGGCCGGGCGTTCATCGTCAATCTTTCCGGCCGGGGCGACAAGGACATCGGTATCCTGCGCGAAAACATGCCCGAACTGGGCTAGCTAGGCGGCGCGCTGCTCGGCCTTCGCCTTGCGGTCAGGCCAGCATGGCTAGCTGGCGCCGCCTCACGCCCTCTTCGAGCCAGACCGGGGCGGCGCTTCCTGATCGCGAGCCAGTTAGCTCGTCCGGCAGCATGGACAGCTCAGAGCGGCAGCGCTGCCGCGCCGCGTCAAGCGGCTCGGGGCTTGCCACGATCTGGCCGCCGGCAACGACGGTATGCAGCAGGTCTCGGTGTGTGCCCTTGAACGAGTGCCTGCTCTCGGCATCGCCGCTCGCTAGGCTCACGCCGCACCACGAAGCTTGCGGGGGATCTGATTCGTCGTAGATCAGGTCAGCTTCGAGCCTGCCCCCGACCGTGTAGCGCCGTACCTGCAGCATTCCCGGCAGCGTAGCCTTGCCCGGATCTTCAGAGTTCTTCGCGCGCGCCTGCCAATCGCCGGAAGCATCGCGTAGCAGCGTGAGCTTGTAGACGCCGCCGAGCGCTGACTGCCCGCCCGAACTCGCAATGCTGGTACCCACTCCCCAGATTCCGACCTTGGCGCCGCGCTGCTTGAGCGCGGCAATGGAATCTTCGTCGAGGTCGTTCGAAGCTACGATCGCCGTGTCTTGCAGCCCTGCCTCATCGAGCAGTGCTCGTGCCTTGACGGAGAGACCCGCTAGGTCTCCCGAGTCGAGCCGGATTCCCGCAAGCCGCTCTCCGTTCTCGCGCATGCTGACGCCGACCTTGATCGCGTTCCGCACGCCTTCGGGGGTGTCGAACGTGTCGACCAGCAGGACGCAGTTGTGGGGCATCGCCCGGGCAAACGCCTCGAACGCATCACGCTCGTCGCCGAACGCCAGCACCCAACTGTGGCCGTGCGTGCCGCGCACCGGGATGCCGTGCAGCTTGCCGGCCAGCACGTTCGAGGTGGCCGCGCAGCCTCCGATGTAGGCGGCCCGGCTGGCGCTGAGTCCCCCGTCGATTCCCTGCGCCCGGCGCAGGCCGAATTCCAGCACCGGATCGTCCCCCGCCGCTAGGCACACGCGGGCGGCCTTGGTCGCCACCAGCGTTTGGAAATTGACGATGTTGAGCAGGGCCGTCTCGACGATCTGGCATTGCAGCAGCGGGCCCCGAACCCGCAGCAGCGGCTCGTGGGCGAAGACGACCGAGCCCTCGGCGACCGCATCCACGTCACAGGTGAACTCCAGACAGCCGAGATAGTCTAGGAACTCCGCATCGAACAGGGGCGCGCCCCCAGCGCCCTCGAGGCTGGCCAGATATTCGAGGTCATCCTCACGGAAACGCAGCTCGGCCAGCCACTCCAACGCGGTTTCGAGCCCGGCTGCGATCGCGAACACGCCCCCGAACGGCGCCTCGCGGAAGTACTGGCAGAACACCGCCTCGCGATCCGCGAGACCCTCCCGCCGGTACCCAGCGGCCATGGTGAGCTGGTACAGGTCTGTCAGCAGGGACAGCGAGCGGCCAATGGGCGCATGCATGCGATCGCCTCAAGGCCGGTTCAGGTTCCAGATCAGGCGCAAGCCTTCGAGAGTCAGTCCTGGATCCACCTCTTGAATAAAGCGCGAGTCGCGCGCCAGGCTCTCGGACTGCCCTCCGGTCGCGACCACGGTCGCGTCCGTTCCGAGAGTCCGGAGCATCTTTTCCAAGATGCCGTCCACCATTCCGAGCATTCCGTAATAGAACCCAGACTGGAGGCTGCCGACCGTGCTGCTGCCGATCACCTTGTCGGGCCGCCGCAATTCGATTTGCGGGAGCCGTGCGGTGCGCCGGACCAAGGCTTGGGAGGACACTTGGATTCCCGGGCAGATGATGCCGCCCAAGTATTCGCGCTGGTCCGAGATGGCGTCGAACGTAATCGCCGTGCCGAAGTCGACCGCTATGCAGGGACAGCCGTAGCGCTCAGACGCCGCGACCGAGTTCACGATCCGGTCCGCGCCGACCTCTTCTGGCGTGTCGACCCGAATCCCTAGGCCGGTGCGGGTGCTGCACGTCACTTGCAGAGGCGCCAGCTTGAGATACCGGCTGGCTACGCCAGCGATGGAGGAGTCAAGCTGGGGAACGACGGACGAGAAGACGAATCCATCGATGTCGTCGAGCTTGAGGTTCGCTAGCGAGACCAGCGTTTGGAACAGTGCGCCCCAGCCGTCGGCAGTCTGTTCGAGGTCGGTCTTGAGCCGCCAATCGGCCGCCAGCCGCTCATCGTCGAAGAGCCCGATTGTGAGGTTCGTGTTTCCGACGTCTACCGCGAGCAACATGAATCTATATTGTGCCTGTGTCCGGGCGCACACTTCCGGCGACGATTGGGACGACATCGCCCTCGGCGTCCTCTAGCATGAGCAAGCCATGTTCGTTCAGGCCGGCGGTCACGCCCCGTACCGGCACGGAGCCATCTTCGGGGACGCCTTCGATGACCACGCGCCGGCCCCGGGCATAGCTGGAAGCCGCTTGGAATGCCTCCAAGACAGGCGCGGCTCCCCCATCTAGGTACAGATCGTAGAGCGACTCCAATGATCTCAGCACGGGATCGAGAACCTGTTCCCGGGACCAATTCTTGCCGGTCTCGATACGCAGCGACGTTGCACTGTCGCCCAAATCGGGAGGAAACTCCGTGTGGTTGAGGTTGATGCCGATACCGACAATGACATGATCGACCTGCTGGCGCTCGGCCTCCATCTCCACGAGAATCCCGCAGCACTTGCGCTCGTTCACGAGGATGTCGTTGGGCCAGCGGATGTCACAGGGGAGGCCTGTCAGGCCTTCTAGGGCCTCTTTGACCGCCAACCCGGCGACAAGTGTCAGGACTGGCGCCGCGTGCGGGCGGACCGGCGGCCGCAGCACCAGCGAGAAATATAGCCCGAGACCGGCTCGGGAAATCCAGCTCCTGCCGAGGCGGCCACGTCCTGCTGTTTGCTCGTCCGCGGTCACGATCGTGCCCTCGGGGCAGCCTTGCCGCGCCAAATCAGCGGCCGCCAGCATCGTTGTGTCGACGCTTTGGTGGTGATGAGCAGGGTTGCCGAAGTGCGAAGCCATAGCGCGAGCCTAGGAACTCAGCGCAGGCTTGCCGCGTTCGGTGCATTCTTGCGCGGCAGGGCCCGTCGCATCTCGAGGATGGTGTCTGCGTGCTCGCCCGTGAGGGCGAGGTTGGCGAACTCGTGTGGGTCGCTGGAGTGGTCGTACAACTCCTCGCTGCCATCGGCGTAGCGGATGTAGCGCCAGCGATTGGACCGCACCGCGTGATTGCCACGCAGGTAGGTCATTGACACCGCCCGCTTGCGGTGCGGGTTCTTCAGCTGTGGGAGCAGGGTTTCCCCTTCCAAATCCGGCTTCGGAGGGAGTCCTGCAAGTTCCAGCAGAGTCGGATACAGATCCAGCAGCGAAGCCGGAGACTGCACGACAGTGCCCGGCGAGGTCGTGCCGGGCGCCACCAGCACCAACGGAACGCGGGTCGATTTTTCCCACAGCGCGAATTTTTCCCAGTGGTTCTTTTCGCCGAGGTGGTAGCCGTGATCTGACCACAGCACGATGACAGTGGACTTGGCATGCTCCGAGCGGGCCAGTGCGTCCAGCAGGCGTCCTAGCTGGTGGTCGGCGAACGTGCAACTGGCTTGATATGCCCGCACCGCCTCCTTCCATGTGCCGGGCCGCTCTTGGTCTGCCTCACGGATGGCCTGCATGAAGTGCTGCTTTTCGCGCAGCAGTGCCTGTCCGCCCGTCGGAATGTCGTCCAAGTCGTTCGGGTGCGTGCGAGGCATGGCCACATGGCCGCTAGGGTAAGCGCCGAAGTACTTCGGCGGGGCGTGGAAGGGCATGTGGGGTCGGAACAGGCCGATCGCGAGGAAAAAGGGCCGGTCATGCTCGCGCTCGAGAAAGCGGATTCCGAAGTTCACCGAGCGGGCGTCCGGTGTCAAGGTCTCGTCCAGCGGCCACAGGCCCCAGTCGAAATTTGCGCTGCGCACCGCGGCAATGCCGTTGAACTTGCGCGGCGGCATGGGATCGAGCTGCATCTTCTCGAAACGGTGGAATGACTCGTCGTCGTGATAGGCGCTGTTGTCGTGGTGGTGGAATATCTTCCCCGCGCCCTCGACTCGGTATCCGTGGTTCATGAAGTAGCGCGGCAAGGTGACCGCGCCGGGCAGGGCGCGCCGCCAGTCGGAACGGTTGTCGTAGACACCGGTGCTGGCAGGGTGCCGCCCGGTCAGCAGAGCCACACGCGACGGATTGCAAGCCGGCGCCGCTGTGTATGCCCGCTCGAACAGCGCCCCGCGCCGCGCCAAGCGCCGCAGATTCGGCATCTTCAGCGGCGAATCCGGCTCCAGCACCCAGTCGTTGAGGTCGTCCACGGCGATAAACAGGATGTTGGGCTGGTCCGCGCTGGCATCAGGTCCCAGTGTGCGCCGCGCCGATGCTCGCACTAGAGACGTCGGTTCATTCGAGGCGAATTTCGCCCGGGCATCGAGTTCGTCTAGCGTGAAGCGCACGCTGACGATGTAGGGTTCCTCCCCCGGAGTCCAATGCCCGTACGTGGTCACCACGAAGGTGCCGTCCGGGAGCAGCTCCACGCCCGGGTAAGCGGTGTCGGCGCGCTCGTGGTTGTCCATCAACCGCACGCGGTATTGGCCCTCGCGGCCGGCGGCGATGTCTTCATACGTGCCGACCCAGCCGACCCAGTCGCCGTGGGTCGGGCTGTCGTGGGTACGGTCGCGGAAGCTGATGAACAGGCGGCCGTCGGGACCATACCTGGCTGTGTGCCGGTCGCCGGTCAGGGCGCCCGGCAGCTCCCGCGGCTCGCTCCACGTCTGGCCCTCGTCGTCAGAGAAGATGACGAATGAGTTCAGCTTGCGGCTGTTTTCGCGGAGTAGCACGGCGATCTGCTTGCCGTCCGGGGACCGCAACGCGCCCGGCTCACACAGGTGCGCGACAGGATGCTTGGCGATCACCGTAGGCTGCGACCACGTCAGCCCGCCGTCGGACGAGACCACTTGGTACACCTCGAAGACTTTGCCTTGCGGATGCTCCGGGGGAGTGCGCAGCCAGCGGCCGTCGTCGTGGAAGAACGCCATGTAGGAGCCGTCCTTGCGCTCGACCATCGAACCCATGGCGACGATGCCACCGTAGCTGGGGCCAGGGGTGTTGATGGGCCGCAGCGGCGACCAAGTCTCGCCCTCGTCCCCGGAATACGCAACGCGCACCCCGCCGGCCTTGCCCGAGAACATCACGATGCGCGGCACTCCTTCGGGATCGACCAATCGGAAGAGCGTAGGCACCTCCATGGATGTGGCCCAGTTTTCCGGCGTCTCGAGGCGCTCGGTCCAGGTCAGCCCGCCGTCGAAGCTCTTCTTGTAGACGATGGCTCCCCTGCCGTGGCCCTTGGGGTAGGCGATCAGAATGGTCCGGTTGTCGGGCAGAAGCAGCGTGGACGGGTGGCCCAGATATTGGCCCGTCTCCCGATCGACGACGACTTGGCGGTGAGTCTCGTCGGCGAGATCCACAGTTGGAATCGAGTATCCCCGGGGCTGCTGGGCCAAAGACGGAATCGCGGCTACGGCAAGAGCGCACACGCACGCCGCCCCTGCCCGGAGGCGTGACGATTCGAACACGGTACGCAGTTGAGCGGGCATCGCGCCCACAATCATAGAGCGTTGCAGGGAGCCACCGCGGTTATACGCGGACAGCCTCGCCGGACTCGGCTGATGCGTATACGGCTTCGACGATGGCTAGAGTCTTGAGGTAGTCCTCGCCCGTGGACTCGAAGTTCTTGCCGTCCAGCATGCGGTCGATGAAGTGCCGCTGCAGGCGATACACGCAGTCGCCGGCGAAGTTGCGGTTCTCGCGCGGATACTCGACCGTGCGACTGTCCTCGCCAAGCGGCTTGATGCGCATGGAGGAGTCCGCCTCCATTGCCAAGTGCCCGCCGGTGCCGTCTAGCCGCAATTCGCCGAATGTGTACCTGGGGTTGGGCGTCTCGGCTTCGTTATAGCGGTTCGCGTCAAGGATCGCCGTCGCGCCGCTCTCGAAGGAGAACAGGATTTGTCCCGCGTCCTCGCCCCGGATCGCCGCGTTCAAGCGCCGCAGCTGCGCAAAGACGAGGGTGACCTCTCCGAGCAAGAAGCGGAACGTGTCGATGAAGTGGACAGCGGTCTCGTAGACCAAGAGCCTCGGATACTGCCTGAAGAATGGCTGGCGCGCCAAGTAGGCGTCTTCGCTCCACCCATCCCCGGTGCGCATCCGGAAGTACAGGTGCGTCGGCTCTCCGATCAGGTCCTGCGACAGTGTCCGCTTGATCTCGCGATACCACGGCTGCCAGCGAAAGTTCTCGTGCACCATGAATCGCACTCCGCATTCCTTCGCGCGTTGGACGATGGATGCGCTCTCCTCCAGGGACGGTGCCAGCGGTTTCTGGCAAACGATTGCAATTCCCCGACTCGCGGCGTGGTCGCAGATCTCCGCATGTGTCTCGGGCGGTGTGATGATATCGACAAAATCGGGCCGCTCCTGATCGATCATTTCGCGCCAATCGCTGTAGCAACGGGGGATCCCGTACGTGGCCATGTGGCGTCTCGCCTTGGCCTCGGTGCGGTTCGAGATCGCGGCGAGGCTCACCTCGGGGATGCGATTCCAAGCTTCGAGCTGGAATCCCGAGAAGTAGCCCGCTCCGATCGCCACCGCCCTGAACGTCTTGCCCATGGGGTCACTGTACACGGCGGCGACAGCCCGGGGCGATCCGATCCGGCTATACTCCAAGCTCTGACGAAGCCTGCGGCATAGAGGCGTTGGTTGGGCGACCGGCCTGCCGCGCCTGCCGCGCGGGGACAGGATCATCGTGATAGGGGTCATCGCCTTGGGGCTCGCCATAGTCCTGTGGTATCGCATTCGCCAGCTTTCCCGGCAGATCGACGATCTTCAGCGCACTGTGCATCGAGCGTCGGGCGAAGAGCCGCGGGCTGCCGCGCCAGCTGTCGAGCCTGGGGTTAGGCCGCAGCCCGCCAAGCAGGCGGCCGCGCCGGCCAAGCGGGTGCCAGAAAGGCGTCCGTCGGCGCTAACCAGAATCAACTGGATGGTTTGGCTCGGCGGTGTCTCTGTTGCTCTCGCCGGAATCTTCTTGGTCAAGTACTCGATTGACCAAGGCTTGCTCACGCCGGTCGCAAGGGTTCTGCTCGGAGTTGTCGGCGGGCTGGCCATGCACGCCGTCGTGGCGTGGCGCGTTCGCACTGCAAGCGGCTACCATCCGGCCCTGTCAGCCCTTGCCGCCGCCGGGAGCATTACGATCTGTGCCGCGATCTTGGCCGCGCTGCACCTGTACGACCTCATCCAACCTCTCCCGGCGTTCGCAGCGTTGGCTGTGCTGGCGATTGCAACCATGGTGCTCGCATTGCAGCACGGCCCAGTCCTTGCCGTTCTGGGCATCCTCGGGGGCTACGCTGTGCCGCTGCTGGTGGGAGGGGACAGCGATCGAATGGGCGGCGTGCTTGCGTATGCCACCGTCGTCAGTGTTTCCGGCATGCTCATGGTGCGCTATGCCTACCGCAGGTGGCTGTGGTGGTGCATGCTCGCCGCCGCGCTCGGCTGGAATCTGGTCTCGCTCGGCAATGCCAGCGCCGACGGGGTCCGCGGTCTCTATCTGGCGGCTCTGGCCGCATGCCTGATCTTCATGCCCGCGCTGAACTGGTGGCCGCGTCTGAGCTGGATCGGTCCCATTGCGCCGACAT
Organism: Bryobacterales bacterium; assembly: GCA_028819215.1. GTDB lineage: Bacteria > Acidobacteriota > Terriglobia > Bryobacterales > UBA6623 > VXMF01. The sequence continues at coordinate 75,748 of JAPPMG010000049.1, read as the reverse complement.
GGAGATCGTCTGGGGACGACGGCTCGGTGCCGGCCGCCTCAGGCGCGCCCCCGACTTGGTGGGGGCTGGGCCTGGTGATCGTGGTTCAAGGGCTGTCGATTGCCAACGAGCCCTTTGCCTTTAACGGGGCGCTGCTGTGGGTACTGCTGCCCGTCACGGTGTATCTCGCGTGCCACTGGTTCCCGCGCTACTCCGCGCTGCCGCCGATGATCTTGGCCGTGCAGGGCGTTGCTTGGTTGTCGACGGGTCTCGAGCTGGATCGCTCCGGTCTCAGCTGGCAGCCCAGCCTCGTTGCTTGGATGCCCCAGATGGTCCTGTATGCCGCTTGCAGCGGACTCGTGCATGTGCTGGGCCCGTTCCTGTTGCTACGCCGCGGCGCTGCCGCCGCGAAGTGGGTGCCGCTGCCGGTGTTGGGGCCTCTGTCCTGGCTCGCGCTGGCCTTCTTCCTGGCAACCGACCATTCCTCGTCGGCCCTGTGGGCTGCGGCTAGCCTAGCCATCGGCTGCGTGTACGCAGCGACCGGCCTGATCTTCCAGCGGCGTGGCGATGAGCTGCCCTACGGCTGGTGCGTACTGGGATGCTCCGGCGCGTATTCGCTCGCGGCCGCCATGTTCTTCAGCGAGGCCGGGCTAACTGTCGCGCTGGCCGCGCAAGCCGTGCCGCTGGCGTGGTTTGCAGCACGCTCGGGGGCCAACAATTTGCTATGGGCGACTAAGGGCGTACTGGCCGTGACGGTTCTGCGGCTGTCTCTGAATCCGTGGCTTGAGAGCTATTCGTCCGGCACTCATTGGGCGGTCTGGGCCTATGGAGGCTCGACGCTGGCCTGCTTCCTTGCCAGCCGAGTCGCACTCCCCCTCCCGCGCCTGCGACGCTGGACCGAGGCCGCCGGAGTCCAGTTGCTTGTGCTGACGCTCTGGGCCGTGCCGCGTAGCTGGATCTACGATGGCTCGATTCTGGCCGAAGAGTATTCTCTGGCCGAAGCCTCGTTCAACACGGTCATCTGGGCCGCGTTGGGCATGGCGTACTACTGGCGTTCGCGAGCGAGCGAGCACATCGCAGCCGTTTACCTTTGGGCATCGAGAGCGCTCATGGCAATGGCTCTGGCGAACTATGCGGCGGTCTTGCTGGTGCTCAATCCGTTGTGGAGTGATGAGACGGTCTCATCAACCCCCGTCTGGAATCTGTTGTTGCTGGCCTACGGCGCGCCGGTGCTGCTCGCGGCCTTGGCTGGCCGCTTCTCCGAAGCGCCGTCCGCTCGCTGGGCGAGGAGGGTGGCCGCCTTGGCCGTGTTCGTATTCGTGACGCTGGAGATTCGGCATCTCTGGCAGGGCGCGCTAGACATAGCGGCGCGTCCCGGAGACGGTGAGATGGCGACATATTCGATTACGTGGACATGCATGGCCTTCGCTGCCGTGCTGGCCGGCGGCCTGCGATTCGGTGCCGGCGTATACCGGGCGGGAATGGCATTGCTGGTGCTGGCTGTGGCCAAGGTCTTCTTGGTCGATATGTCGGGGCTCTCCGGGCTGCTCCGCGCAGGCTCCTTCCTCGGCCTCGGGCTGAGCCTGCTGGGCTTGGCCCTGCTGCACCAGAAGTTCCGCGCAACGCTCCTGCCCGGATCGGCTCGCGAATAGGCTCCTCGGTCTTCCGACCGCGAGCCTTCGAGCGGCTTTAATGGATAGTATGAAGCTGCTCAGTTTCAGTCGCGGTGAGCGGTCCGGCTACGGCGCTGTCGTGGGTCAGGGAGTCATAGATCTCGCGGCCCGCTACTCCGAGCGTTGGCCTACACTGTCGGCCGTGATCCGCGCGGGGGTCGTAGACCAGCTGCGCGACCTTGCAGGCGGGCTCAGCTGTGACTTCCCGCTGGAAGAGGTTCGCTTCCTGCCGCCGATCCCGGATCCCGGCCGGATCATCTGCGTGGGGCTGAACTACAAGTCGCACATCGAGGAGACCGGGCGTCAGGTGCCGTCGTACCCGACTCTGTTCACGCGCTTCCCCGATTCCCACGTCGGCCATGGCGAGGCCATCATCCGTCCATCCGTGTCTGAGCAGCACGACTTCGAGGGCGAACTCGCGGTCATCATCGGTCGCAGCGGGCGCCACATCCCCGCTGCGCAGGCCTTGCAGCACGTTGCTGGCTACAGCTGCTACAACGATGGCTCGATCCGCGACTTCCAGGCGCACACGTCGCAGTTCACGCCTGGCAAGAACTTCTGGCGTTCGGGCGCGTTTGGTCCATGGATGGTCACGACCGACGAGATCCCCGACCCTGGCCAGCTCCGCCTGGAGACCAGGCTCAACGGCCGGATCATGCAGAGCGCGCCGACTAGCGACCTAGTGTTTGACGTGCCTGCCTTGGTCGAATACATCTCCACGGTCTTCCCGCTGCATCCCGCGGATGTGATCTCCACCGGCACCACCGGCGGAGTCGGCAAGGCGCGCAAGCCGCCCGTGTTCATGCGGGCGGGCGACAGAATCGAGGTCGAGCTGTCCGGCATTGGCACGTTGTCCAATATGGTCGAGGACGAGCCGGCGCGACCACGACTCTGAACGCGTGCCGGGCCGGATCGCTCTAGCTGCCTCAGGCCGCTGCATGGCCTGCCCTGAGGCCGTGCCAAAATAGGTCGCGCCCTTCAATGTCCGCAAAGGCGCGCAGAGAAGTACTCGCATCGCTCACCGCTGCCGGGGCCAGCTACGAGATCGTCGAGCGGCGGATGCCGGATGGCAATGTCTGCCGAGTCGTCAGCGGCGCCCCGGACACGTTGCTCGATTTGCTGGCGGGCACCGCACGGTTCGGCGACTACGAATACATCAGCTTTCAAGACGAGATCTATACGTTTGCGGACGTGCTCGACCAGACCGCCCGGCTGGCCGAGGCGCTATCAGGGCTTGGCGTGCAGCGCGGCGATCGAGTGGCGATCTGCATGCGGAACTACCCGGAGTGGCCAGCCGCTTTCTTTGCCCCGATGGCCCTTGGCGCGATCACCGTATCGCTGAACGGCTGGTGGAGCGGCGAGGAGATCGCCTATGGGTTGCGCGATGCGGGCGCCACGACACTGATCGCCGATGGCGAGCGGCTCGAACGCATCGAGAGCCAACTTGAAGATCTGGGCGTACAGGCGATCGCGGTGCGGTGTGACCGAACTGATCTTTCGCAAAGTGTCCATCATTGGGACAGCGTCCTAGGCCGATCGTCGCCAGCACCGCTGCGCCGGGTTCCAATTTCGGCGGATGACGACTGCCTGATGCTCTACACTTCCGGGTCGACCGGCGGGCCCAAGGCCGCGATTTCCACGCACTGCAATGTCATTCACGCGCTGGTCGGATGGGAGATCGAGAACCGCGCCCAGGCGATGCTGCGGGGCGATCCGATATACCGGGAACCGCTCGACGTTCAGTTCCGCATGCTCGTCACGATTCCGTTCTTCCACGTCACCGCGTGTCACGTCTGCATGCTGACGGCACTGCGGTTCGGGCGCCGTATGACCCTGATGTACAAGTGGGATGCTGACGAAGCCATCGAGATCATCGACCGGGATCGAATTACCCACTTCATCTCGGTCCCCACGATCACGGGCGACTTGGTTCGCACGGCCGAGGCGCAAGGGCGGACGTTGCCAAGCCTGCTTGCCGTCGGCGGCGGCGGATCGCACCGACCTGCCCAGCAGGTGCTGGCAATCCCGGAGGTGCTGGAGAACGCTCAGCCGGGCACAGGCTGGGGCATGACCGAAACCAACGCCATTGGGACGCAGATCGGTCCGCCCGACTATGTTCGAGTGCCCACCAGCAGCGGCCGCCCCTCGATCCTGATGGACATGAAGATCGTCAGTCCCAAGGACGGCCGGGAGGTGGAGCCGGGTGACACGGGCGAACTCTGGGTGCGTGGCTCGCCCGTGGTGAGGGGGTACTGGAACAAGCCGGATGCGACAGCGCGGGCGTTTCAGGACGGCTGGTTCCGAACCGGGGACCTGGCTTACATCGACGACGAGGAATTCATCTACGTCGTTGATCGCATCAAGGACATCGTGATCCGGGGCGGCGAGAATATCAGCTGTCTCAGGGTCGAGGACGCGCTGTATCAGTGCGAAGGCGTCGCCGAAGCCGTGGCCTTCGGAATTCCCGACGAGCGGCTGGGCGAGGAATTGGCAGCCGTGGTGGTGCCTCGTCAGGGGGCAACGATCAGCGCCGATCGGCTGCGTTCCGAAATGGAGCGGCACTTGGGCAGCTTCGAGGTGCCTACGAACATCGTGTTCCGAAACACGCCGCTTCCGCGGATTGCCACCGGCAAGTTCGCCAAGCGGGACATTCGGGAGGCGGTCCTGTTACAGATCGGCAACGGCCGCTAGACTCGCGGTTAGGACGACGAACGCCCGTCGGAGCGCACTCAGGCTAAGAGCTTCTCGGCCACGACCCCGGCCACGTCGGTCAAGCGGAAGTCGCGCCCGCTATAGCGGAACGTGAGCCTCTCGTGGTCCAAGCCCATCAGGTGGAGGATGGTAGCGTGCAGGTCGTGGATATGCATCCTGTCCTCTACGGCGTGGTAGCCGAACTCGTCCGTCGCGCCGTAGATCGAACCCTGCTTGACGCCGCCACCGGCCATGAAGATCGAGAACCCGTAGGGATTGTGGTCGCGCCCATCCGCGCCTTCCGAGAATGGTGTGCGCCCGAACTCGCTGCCCCAGACCACTAGAGTCTCGTCTAGCAAACCACGTGCCTTGAGGTCCTTGATCAGGCCGGCGATGGGCTTGTCCACCTCGCGCGAGCGAATTGGGTGCAGGCGCAAGATATCGCCGTGGTGGTCCCATTTCTCCTCCGCCCCGGAGTGCGTGGCCTGCACGACGCGCACTCCGCGCTCGCTGAGCCGTCGGGCGAGCAGGCACTGCCAGCCAAAGTCGCGCGTGGCTTCTTCGTCCAGGCCATAAAGCCTTCGCGTGGCATCGGTCTCGCGGGAAACGTCGAATGCTTCCGGAGCCTCTGCTTGCATGCGGAATGCCAGTTCGAAGGCTTGAATTCGGGCCTCAAGGTCCGGGTCTAACCGCCGGTCGTCAGCATGTCGGCGATTCATCTGGCGCAGGAATTCCAGCTCGAGCCGCTGCTCTTCGCTGGATCCGCCCTGCGGCAGCACGTGGTCGATGGGGTTGTCGATGATGTCATCCACCGCCATCGGCGACGAGCCAATCGGGGTCCCCTGGTACGCGCCGGGCAGGAAGCTGGTCGCGAACAGCTTGTCGCCGCCCTGCCATTGCGTGGGCTTGATGGTGATGAAGCCGGGCAGGTTTTGGTTCTCCGTGCCCAGCCCGTACAGTGTCCAAGCGCCCATGCTTGGCCGCGAGAAGGAGAAAGTTCCCGTAAACAGCTGGAGCATGGCCGCTCCGTGGTCGACGCCCTCTCCGACCATCGAGCGGATCACGCACAGATCGTCCGCGCAAGTGGCGACCTCGGGGAACAGTTCGCTGACGGGGATGCCGCTTTCGCCGCGCTGCTTGAATTCCCACGGGGAGCGCATCAGGCCGCCGGCCTCCTTGGCGTTGAAGGTCAGCGAGCGCTTGATCGGCAGAGGCTTGCCGTTGTCGCTGTCCAAGCGGGGCTTCGGGTCGAAAGTGTCAATGTGCGAGACACCTCCGTGCATGAACAGGAAAATGATCCGCTTGGCCCGCGGCGCGAAGTGCGGGCGCTTGCTGGCGAGCGGCCCGCCAATGGATGGCTCAGCCAGCAGGTCGGACTCCTGCAGCAGCGAGTAGAGCCCCAGAGAGCCGAAGCCCAGGGATGATCGGCGCAGCATCGCGCGGCGGGAAAGCGATGCGCGGGCCGACATGCCTTCAACAGGCTAGCATCGATGGCCTGCCGTGGGGGCGGCCCGAGCGGCCAATGGCAGGTCTCACCCTATTCGACGTAGTGAAACTCGTTGGACGCCAGCAGAACCTTGCATAGGCTTGTCCAGGCAGCCTCTTGGTCCGGACGGGCCTGGACGTATTGCAGCGCTCTGTCGCTCTCCTGTTCTGACGGCGGGCGAGCCAGAACCGAGCGGTACGCCTGGCGGACGCGGTCCGCGCCGGAACCATTCAACCGGCTCGCAACGCCGTGCGCCGCGCTCTGTGCGAAGTCGCTGTTCATCAGGTATAGGGCCTGCGGCGCGACATTGGTCACCGACCGCTGTCCGTTGGCGGTGGTGGCGTCGCCGAAATCGAACAGCCCCAGCAGGTTGGGCAGCTTGTTGCGCATCAGCGGCAGGTACAGGCTCCGGCGGGTGTAGTCGTCCGGGTCGATGCGACGGTTGTTGCGGTCGAACTCGACCAGCCCGCCAGCCGCGAGGTCCGTGTTCCCCCCGACCGCGGGGTCGAGTCGCCCGCTGATCTGCAAATAGCTGTCGCGCAGTTCTTCGATGGTCAACCGTCTCCGCTCGAAACGGGACCACAGCCGGTTCTCGGGATCGAGCCGGAACGCCTGATCGGAGATTGCGCTGCTCATGCGGTAGGTGGCCGAGTCCATGATCAGGCGGTGCAGCGCCTTAATCGACCAGCCGCTGGCGACGAAGCGCCGAGCGAGCCAGTCGAGCAACTGCGGGTGTGTCGGGGACTCGCCCCGCAGGCCGTAGTTGTTGGGCGTGCGCACCAAGCCTTCGCCGAAGTGCCAGAGCCAGACTCGGTTCACGATTACTCTCGCCGTCAGCGGATTCTGTGCGGAGGCGATCCAGCTGGCGAGTTCCAGGCGACCGCTACCGGCCGGCACGTCGGGCTGGCCGTCGCCCGCTAGCACGAGCGGAAAGCGCTTGGAGACGATTGGCCCGGGGTTCTTGTGCTGCCCTCGGCGGAAGATGCGTTGCCGCACCGGTTCGCCTTCTGCCACGCTGTTCGCCATCGGAGGCTCTTCCGGCAAGGCCTCGCGGCCTTGCGCGATCTCCGCGTCGAGTGTCGCGATCCGCTGGCTGTCTCCGGGCGCGAAACGGTCCTTGATGTCTCCCGGGTCGAAATCGAATAGTCCGCCATCGTCGAACAAGTCGCCGAAGAATAGGGACGTGGGCAGATCGGTTGGCAATTCCGGCAGCTCTTGGTCGCCTTCGCCTCGCGCCGCTTCCAACGCTTCCTCGACCCAAGCCTCGTATAGCGCCATGCGGGCCTGCAGGGTCTGGACCAGCTCTGCTTGGAGCGCGGCGGCGACGGCCGACTGGTCAGCTGAGGCATCGCGCCACGCGGCGAGATGCTTCCGCGGGCTCGGACGCGGCTGTAGGTAGGCGCGGAACCATTCGATGGATTCAGCGTCGAGTCCGTTCTGGGGCAGGTCGCCGGCTGACGCGCGGATGTGGTCTGCGATCCGGGTGGCGGGACCCGCTGCAACGTAGCCCAGCTTGGCGGCTTGAAGAGCGATCCTGCGGATGCGCTCGAGGCGCTCCAGCGCATCGGCGGCCTGTTTGTAGCGCTGGTACACATCCGATGCGACCAACGGCTCCTTGTGGTAGCGAGAGCCGTTCCTGCGCCAGTCGTCGAACGTCCGCGTGCTGGCGAATATGCCAGCCAGAGCGTAGTAGTCGCTCGTGAGGATGGGATCGAACTTGTGGTCGTGGCAGCGTGCGCAGGCGACCGTCAGGCCTAGGAATGCCTTGGATGTGGTGTCGATCTGCTCGTCCACCACGTCGTACTTTTTCTGGATCGGGTCGCGCTGCGCCAACGCCATGGGCCCGAGAGCGAGGAAGCCAGTGGCCACCACTCCGCGCGCGTTGATCGGGGCACCCTCCGGGGCGGGCAGCAGGTCTCCGGCGATTTGTTCCCGCACGAACTGATCGAAGGGCAGGTCGTCGTTGAAGGCGGCGACCACGTAGTCGCGGTAGCGCCACGAGTCTCCGAAGGGGTGGTCCTCGTCAACGCCTGTCGAATCCGCGTAGCGCGCGACATCCAGCCAGTGCCGTCCCCAACGCTCGCCGTAGTGCGGCGAGCTCAGAAAGTCGTCCACGATGTTTCTGAACGCTTCCGGGGAATTGTCATCGTCCAAGCGCCTGACATCCTCTTTGTCGGGCGGCAGACCTTGCAGGTCGAATTTGGCCCGTCGCAGCAGCGCCGGCTTTGCAGCGGGAGGCGCAGGCTCGAGGCCCGCTTGGCGCAGCCTCGCCAGGACGAATCTATCGATATCGTTCCGCACCCAAGCGGACTCGCCGATATCCGGTACCGGGGGGTCCGAGATTGGCTGGAATGCCCAATGGCTGCTTCGGGGAGCTTCTTCGTCAAGATCTACCTCGGCCATTTCGGCCGGCTCGTAACCCGGCCACGGAGCACCCATGCGGACCCAGTCGACCAGCGTTTCGATCGCTTCTTGCGGCAGCTTCGAGCCTGGAGGCATCTTGATCGCGCTCTCGTAGCGGACGGCGCGGATGAGCGCGCTGGATTCGTCCCCGCTTACTACCGCGCCGCCGATCACGGTGTCGGGATCGCGGAAATTGATGCCCGCCGTCTGAAGCTCCTCGCCGTGGCATTGGCCGCAGTGCTGGACGAGCAGCGGGCGGACACGCTTCTCGAAGTACTCGTCCCCCGTTTCGGCGGGCAGCGAACCGCCGAGGAGCAGCACGCCGAGAGCAGCGATGACTGGCGAACTCGGTAGGCGGCGCATGGGCTGGGTACAAGTATCCCCCGAAAGCGGTCGTGCTGCGGTTCGGCATCGGCGCGCATCCAGACTCGGGCTCGCGCCTTCGCCGCAGCGCGCTCGTGGGTCGGCGCAGTGGGCTGGCAGGCCACAGATTTCCATGCGGACTGATGCGCAGAATCCCGAGGGCCAAGCCAATCCGCGCCTGTGCCGCGCATTGCAGAGGAAACCGATATCGCAGTCCGAGGGATGGCTCGATTCAGATATGGCCATTAGGGTGGAATCCCCCTTGACACCGCGGTGCGAACCACATATGTTGACAGCGATCCTGAAGCTTCAGGCAACGACACCCGCGCACAAGATCAAGGAGTGGAGTCATGCAGATATCGCCACGCCGTGCCTCGCGGTTTCGCCAGCGAGGCTCAATGGCCGGAGCAGTCATTGCCCTCGTTCTCTCCCTTGCGCCAGGCGTGGCCGCGTCGCCGTCATTCGAGCGGGGCGCCGGCCCCCCCGGATGGGTCGGAGACCTAGCTCCCATCTCGAAGGCGGATTGGTCGTACGCTCGCGCCGGTCATCTGCTCGAGCGTGCGGGCTTTGGGGGAACGCCAGCGGAGATCGAGCGCCTGGCCGCAATGACGCCTGCGGAAGCGGTCGCGATGCTGGTCAACTACGAAGCGATCGACGACGGTGAACTGCCGGGATTTGACGAGACCGGCATCTACCCCGAAGGTGTCGAGCCCTACTTGCTCGGAGTCCGCGAAGCGATCCCCGAAGCACGCCGCAGCGGTGAGGCGCTAGGAATCAAGGTCAAAGAGTCCGGGCCGATGCGGCTGCAACCGGTCGCCGAACGGAGCTACTTCTTCTTGTGGTCCGACCGGCTGGAAATGGCCCGCTACGCGCACTGGTGGGCCAGCCGGATGGTTGCAACGCCGCGTCCGCTCGAGGAGCGCATGACGCTGTTCTGGCACGACCATTTCGCCACTTCGAATCAGAAGCTGCGCTACTACAAGCGCATGGTGAAGCAGAACGAGACCCTGCGCCGCTTCGCCACCGCGGGTTTTCGCGATCTGCTGGTCGCGATGGCTCAGGACCCGGCGATGGTTTGGTTCCTGGACAACCGCACCAACGTCAAGGAACATCCCAACGAGAACTTCGCTCGAGAAATCATGGAGTTGTTCGCGCTCGGCGTCGGAAACTACACCGAGCACGACATTCGTGAGGCTGCTCGGGCCTTTACCGGCTGGACGAGTGAGCATCTGCAATTTGTCGACCGCCAAGAAAACCACGATTTCGGCGAAAAGACCATCTTCGGGCGCACGGGCAATTTTGACGGATATGACGTCATCGACATGATTCTGGAGAAGGACGCTGCTGCCCGTTTCATCGCCGGCAAGCTCTACCGCTATTTCTCTCGAGAGGAGCTCTCGTTGGAGCTACACGAAGCGCTAGCCCAAGTCCTGCGCGATAACGACTACGAGTTCAAGCCCTTCCTGACGACGCTGTTCCTATCCAAGGACTTCTACAGCTCTGCGTCGTTCGCCACGCAGATCAAGAGTCCCGTGGTGATGGCGGTGTCGACATTCCGCAAGCTCGGCCTCGACGTAGTGCCGGGGACGCCCGACTTTCGCGCCTTCTGCCAGCTGCAGGGGCAAGAGCTGTTCTTCCCGCCCAACGTCGCCGGCTGGCCGGGCGGTCGCAGCTGGATCAACCCGGCCACGCTGATCGGGCGAGCCAACTACCTGGGACAGACGTTGTTTCCCGATCGAGTTCCACGTCCGATCAGACCAAGGGTCGGCGGCACGAACATGATGGTTGGGTCGTCCGCCGAGAAGGACGCTGCGGGCCGACGCTCGATGACCGCACGACAGCACAGCCAGACCGTCGAATATAACTCGCCGATGGCCTCGGCTGCGGGTCGTCGCCGTGCCAACCGAACCGTGCGGCCCAACCGAAGCCCGGCCGAGTTCAATCTCGCCTCGATGCTACGCGCCGGTCGGGTCCGCACCGGGGAGGATGCTGTCAACTACCTCGCAGGCCGCTTCCTGCGCGTCCCGCTATCCGAACAGCGCCGCGAAGCGTTGCTCGACTTCATCAACACCGAGTTGGCCGGCTCGAAGATCGACCACGACGCTGACGGGATCGAGCAGACTCTTCGTGGCTTGCTCCACTTGATCATGAGCGCGCCCGAGTATCAGCTCGGCTAGGGGAGGAGAACAGATCATGGCCAATATCGTCAAGTCGCAGAATTGCTCGTGCACGCGGCGGGACCTGCTCCGCACTAGCCTTGCCGGGCTGGGAGTCTCGGCCGGACTTCCGGCCTTCTTGCAGCAGGCGGGCTCTGCCCTGGCCCAGCAGTCGGCGGTAGGTGCCGAGAAGAACGACCGCATCCTCCTCGTCGTCGAGCTGGCCGGCGGACTCGACGGCTTGAGTGCAGTCGTACCGATCGAGAGCGATCACTACTACCGTGCTCGGCCTTCGTTGGCAATTCCCAGGACCGAGGCACGGCGGGTCAGCGACGAGTTCGGTTTTCATCCCCGTGCAGAGGGCTTCGAGAGTCTCTTCAAGGACGGCAAGATGGCGGTGGTCCACGGCTGCGGCTACGCCAATTCGAGTCTGTCGCACTTCTCATCGTTGGCGTATTGGCACACTGCCGTTCCGCACGGTGCGGATCCCCGGGGTTGGCTCGGGCGCTTCGCCGACGACTTTCGCCCTGACGCGCCGGATCAGTACATCGTCAACGTCGGCGTCAAGGAGACCATGGCGGTGCGTAGCGGGCTGCACGCGCCGATCACGTTCTCCGATCCCGAGAAGTTCAAGCGGGAGGCGAGTGTCGCCCAGCGAAGGGCACTGGCTCGGATGACGGAGGACATCGAGCGCTCCAACCCGACCCTGTCGTTTCTCAACAAGATTGACGCTGTGGCGGCACAGAGTTCGGTTGAGGTCAAGGAGGCTTGCGAGGAGTACCGCACGACGATCGACTACGGCGGACCCGGGAGCCTCAGAGACGATCTCCAGTACGTCGCTGCGCTGATCGACGCCAACTTTCCCACGCGCATCTACTACACCAGTACCGGTGGCTGGGACACCCACGGCAACCAGCTGCCTACGCTGCAGTCGCTGCTGATGTACGCCAGCGATGCGCTCAGGGCCTTTCTCGATGACATGGAGAGGATCGGGCGCGCCGACGACGTCGCGATCATGGTGTTTTCCGAATTCGGCCGGAGGGTCAAGGAAAACGCCAGCGGCGGCACGGACCACGGCACAGCCGGGCCGATGTTCGTTCTGGGCAAACACGTCAAGGGAGGCTGGTACGGCAAGTTCCCGGGCTTGAACGATCTCGACGAGAATGGCAACTTGAGAGTCACGACAGACTTCCGGTCGGTCTACGCCACGATGATCGAAGAGTGGATGGGTTTTGATGGCGCTGACTCGATTCTCAAGGGCGATTTCCCTCCGCTGGGGATCTTCGCCTGATCTGTCATGAGCCGCAACGCGGTTGAGTTGGCGACCCGAAGCCCCGGGAGAGGCTGTCGAACGAATTGCTTGGGCGGCAGTGTACACGGAGACTGTTTCCTGCGCCCTAGAGGAGACGAGACATGCGATTCTTTCTGTTGACCGTTGCGGTTGTTCCGCTGGCCATCCCCGCTTGGGCTGCTCCGAAGGTCTTGCTGGGCAGTGTGGAAAGCGAGCTGGTCCCCAGCCCCGTCGAGTACGCCGTTCTGCTGCCCGACGGGTACGATTCCGCCCAAGAGCCGCTGCCGTTGCTGTACAGCCTGCACGGCGGCGGCGGAGACCGCAACACGCTGGCGACACGGTTGCGTCCTATCTTCGAAGAAGCTTGGCGGAAGGGCGTTGCGCCAATGGTCGTCGTGACCCCAAGTGTCACCAAGCGTACCTTCTATGTGGATTTTCGAGATGGCTCCGAGAAATGGGAGACGTTCTTGGTCGGAGAGTTCCTCGAGCACATGCGAGAGAAGTTCAATGTCCGGCCCGACCGCGAAGGAACTTGGTTGACCGGAATTTCGATGGGTGGCATGGGTTCGCTCCGAATGGCTTTCAAACACCCTGACAAGTTTGGCGCTGTCGCCGCAATGGAGCCCGGCATCGAGCCGCTGCTGAAGTTTTCCGAAATGCGGCCGAAGCACCGCTTCTGGCGCTCGGACCGGATTTTCGAGCGCGTCTACGGTTCGCCAGTGGACCACGATTACTACGCGGCGAACAACCCGGCTTCGATCGCCGACGCACACCCGGAGAGGCTGCGGGAATCGGGGCTCAAGATCTACCTCGAGGCAGGCGACGAAGACATGTATTGGCTCTACGAGGGGACCGAGTTCCTGCATCAAGTCCTTTGGAACCACAAGGTTCCGCACGAGTACCATTTGGTCCACCGAGCGGACCATACCGGTCCGACCCTGCGCCCGCGGCTGATCGAGACGCTGGGCTTCTTCCAGCGAGCGTTCGACCGGACTCCCCTCGATCAGAGACACAAGGCCGCCCGGGCGCGGCTCGAGGCGATGAAAGTGGGGCTGAAAGAGCGCGGGCACTACGAAATCGACTAGCGATGCCGAAGACAGGATGTTCCGCGAACAAGGCGAGCCCTGCCCCAACGAGACGGACCCTGCTCAGTGGGATCGCCATGGGCGCGCTGGCTCCCCTCGCTCACGCCGCAAATCCCTCCAGGGGGGTCGACCACCTCTACGGCCAACCGATCTTCAGCGAATCGGTTCGCCTCGATGCCCTAACGTCGGACGCCAAGACCGGCTTTTTCCTGCGCCTGTGCCGCTACCCGACTGCCAACACGACCCGTGCCTGGGCTCACGTCTTCACTCCCGAGGCGATCTATTCGTTCAACGACCACTTCCTGCCCTGCGCACCAGACAAGACTGAACTGGGCTCTGACCACGTCGTCTACCGCTTGCCAGACTCGGCAGGACCTGAGTTGGCAATCAGACTCGAACGCGACGGTTCACGCGAAGCCCCGGCCGAGTGCCGCGCGAAGGCGCGGTTCTTGGCCCGCGAGGGCGACCGCGCCCCCCACGGGCTTGGCGAAATTCCCGTTACGATCGACGCTCGCCTCCAGCCAAGGCGACATTTCGCCGGCATGCGTCAGGACCGCACGGCGATCCAAGGGGACGTGGAGACCGAGATGACGATCGGCGGGGTGTCGGTCCCCCTGGCGTCCTTCGGGCAATTTCACGAACAGCCTCGCACGAACCCGCGCTGGGTCAGCTCCTTCACGTATGCAAGCCTCTGGGGCGAGGAATTGTCCCTGACGGCGAGCATGACACCTCAGGGGACCCGCGGATTTGTCTTTCGGGACGATAGGGCCGTCAACATCTCGGATTTGCTGATCAGCGAGCCGGCGTCCGAGCGTCGGCTGCGGCTCGAACTTGAGGACGGCGACGTGCTTGAGGGCCGTTGTGAGCGTCGTCACGAGTACTTCATCCCGATGTTCGACTGGCTTTGGCGGGGGACAAAGGTAACCGTTCGACTCGCGGGCTCCCCGCTATGGGGTTCGATCAACGACTGGAAATTTGAGGAACAGCCTTACCGGCTGTGAGCGTTTCTCAACGCAACATCTCGAGCTGTTCGGAGCAGACCGAGGGAATTTCCGACACTTGGATCCAGCGAGTCTCGATGTGCCCGTGACGGAGGGTCACGATCGTGGTCGCGGCCGGGTTCGATTCGTAGTTGTCGTTGGGCTCTCACATGCGGAAAGTCTTGATTGTCGCTAGGCAAGACCGTCATGAACACACCGATTTGGGGGGATAACCACGGCTTGAATCTGTGTTCTTTCCAGAATCTTGGGCCGGCCTCGGTCGCTCCTCTCCCACTGCCGGCCCCCTGCCCCCATCGGAACAGTTGGGGGACGTCCGCTAGACCTGCGGCGGGCCTCCCCCCGAAAGTGTGCAATTTTCAGTTGCCAGAAATGCGCAATTTTCGATTGCCATTGACAGCATGCGCTGTTTCGGGTAGGCCGCTCCGTCTAGGGAGCGTACGGGGCTTCGGCAGGTACGGGATTCGAGGGGCGGCTCTTCAGCCACCAGCGCATCGTGTCGCTGACGATGTCGGCTGCGTCTCGTTGCACCCAATGACCACTGCTCGGTATGGTGACCAGCGTGTAATTCTCATCGATCCAATTCCATGTGTCGCGTAGGCCGTCCTTGTCGACGGCCTTGTCTTTCAAACCGTGGAATTGCAATACAGGCATTGTGAGATTTGGCAGATCCGCACCCCACCCGGCCTCACTGTTCAGTCCCGGGTAGGCGGCCCGATAGTAGTCCAGCATGCCCTTGATCGAGGACCGCGCGAATGCATCGACATAGTATTCCCAAACTACACCCGAGGCATCGCCCAAAGAGATGCGAGCAAGAGTCTCGGGTGTGAACCGCTCTTCGAATCCCGGCGTTTGGAAGTCGTTGATGTACTGGGTGTTTGCCTTTTGCTCAGCGGTTGCATTGCGCCGCACGGTGGCGTAACCCCTCGGATGTGTCAGGTTGCAGATAACCAGCTTGTTGACGCGGTGTGGATAGCGCATGGCAAACTGCCAGGAAATGACGCCGCCCCAGTCGTGCCCTACGAGCGTGACCGAGTCGACCCGTAGGTCCTTGATCACGGCCTCGACATCCGCCAGTAGGTGGGGCATGGTGTAGTGCTCCACGCCTTCGGGCTTGCCACTCTTGTTGTAGGCGCGCATGTCCATTGCGACTGTCTTGTATTCGTCGGATAGAGCGGCCATCTGTTGACGCCAAGTGAACCAGAAATCGGGAAACCCATGCACAAACAGAATCACGGGACCCTTGCCCAGCGTGACGTAGTGGAGCGCTACGCCGTCGTTGTCGGTTTCATGATGCTCGACCCTCTCGAATACACCGGTGCCGGCAGATGTCTCCGTGGTTGCTCCCGTACTCTTGTTGCCGGGACTGCTCCCGCCTTGCTGCGACCGCACTAGATCGAGGGCTTGCTCGAGCTCATCAAGATTGAGGGCTCCGTCGCGGTTGGCATCGATTGACGAGAAATTCAGGCTCATTTCATCACTCGCTTCGCTCTTGCTGATCGCGTCGCCGCCGGCGTTGTCAAGAGCCGGACGGACTTGCCGAGGTGTCTGTGCATGGATAGCAGGAGAGAATGCGAGCACGACGATCTCCGCCATGAGCACTCGTGTCATCGAGGACGAGTTGATGTTCTTCGACCGGTCGATCCTCATCGCGGCTTCCTTCCTGCCAATGGACCGGCTGACCCAATGGGGATCCAGTCGAAATGCTGGCCAGCCACGCCTTCAGCCATTCGGCGCTGGCGGTGGTCCGCTGTCCAGCCTGCCCATGTTCGTTCGCATAGTACCCTTCGGACGCCCCCCTAGCTGGCTACATCTTGGGAAACAGATCCCGCAGCGCCGGGTATAGATCTCTGAACGTCGCGTAGCCGCGGCCATACGCGGCCGTCAGCGCAGAGTCTGGCAGGTCGCGTCGTTGCTCGATGATCACGCCCCCACAAGCCTCTTCGACCGATCCGAATTCGCCCGTGCCGACCATTGCCAGCAGGGCCGCGCCGTAGGCCGAGCCCTCCTGCGTCTGCAGCGTGGCGATCGGCTTGGTGAACACCCCGGCCAAGATGCTGCGCCACAAGGGCGATTTTGCTCCTCCGCCCGACGCCCGCACTGCCTCAACGCTCGCCCCGAGAGACTCGATGATGCCGAGGCAGTCGTTGAGGCTGTATGCGACCCCCTCGAGGATCGCCCTGACAAGGTGCCCGCGGGTGTGCTTCGCGGTAAGACCGACCCAGCCGCCACGGGCGTTGGCGTCGAGATGCGGCGTCCGCTCGCCCATCAAGTACGGCAGCCAGTACAGGCCTTCCGCTCCCGCAGGAACGGCGGCTGCTTCTTCGGTTAAGAGGTCGTAGACCTCAACGCCTTCCCGCGCCGCTTGATCAGCCAGTCCAGTTGCTAGCTGGTTGCGGAACCACTGCAAGCTCAAGCCCGCCCCCTGCGTGACGCCCATGATGTGCCACTTGCCAGGCACGGCATGGCAGAACGTGTGCACCCGTCCCTCCGGATCGTAGGCGGCCTCTTCTAGATGCGAGAACACCACTCCCGACGTGCCGACCGTGCAGGAGACCAATCCCGGCTTCACGATCCCGTTTCCGATTGCGCTCGCCGCCTGGTCCCCGCCGCCGCCGACCAGCGGAGTGCCGGCTTGCAGGCCGGTTTCCTCCGCTGCTGCCCGGGAAATCCGGCCTGTGGTTTGCGGGGACTCCACGACCTCGGGCAGGACGGAGGCGTCAATCCCGAGCTTGTCGACTAGAGGCCGTGCCCAGCGCCGCTGCATGACGTCGAAGAGGGCGGTGCCCGAAGCGTCGGACACCTCGCTGACGTATTCCCCGGTCAGGCAGAACCGGATGTAGTCCTTTGGCAGCAGCATCCTGCGCACGCGCTCGTAGCTGGCCGGGTCGTGGTCCCGCACCCAGAGCAGCTTCGGCGCCGTGAATCCTGTCAGAACCGGATTGGCCGTCTGTTCCAGCACCATGTCCTTGCCGGCCTTGGCGTTGATCCAGTCCACCTGCTCTTGGCTGCGCTGGTCGCACCAGATCAGCGCGGGCCGAATGACTTGGTCCGCGGCATCCAGCAGCGTCAGCCCGTGCATCTGGCCCGAAAGCCCTACCCCTGCGATCTGCTCTCCGCGCACGCCCGTCTCGGCGAGGAGCTGCCGCACGGCTTGCCGGGAAGCGTTCCACCAGTCTTGCGGGCGCTGTTCGGCCCACAGCGGCTTGAGCATGAGGATGTCCTCATGAGCCGCTGTCACGCCGCTCACTACAGTGCCGTCCGCTCGTACCAGCAGCGCTCGGGAGCCACCCGTGCCTACGTCAATGCCTAGCCAATACTTCATCTGGTTGCCTCGCTCTCCCGATTCTCGCCATCGTGCGGCGGCTGTGCAGCGGCGAGTTGTTCGATTTCTCTCCGCAAGCGGTTTGTCAGATCGCGCGCGGTCCACGGATGCGAGCCCCCGGTCCGCAGCGGCCTGCCGAAGCGCACATCGACTCGGCCGGGCCGCAGGTGCAGCGAGCCGGGGGGCAGCACGTGCGCGGTTCCGGAGATCGCCACCGGCACCAGCGAAGCTCCCGATTGGATGGCGATGTGCGCCGCGCCCGTCTTGAGCGTTCGCATGCTCGTGCCGCGGCGGCGACCGCCCTCGGGGAAGACTAGGATCGAACGTCCGTCCCGCACTTTTTCCGCGGCGAATGCAATGTTGCGCACTGCCAGTCGCGGGTTCTCCCGATGGACGGGGAGATGTCCGGCGCGGTTCAGGTGCCAGCCGATGAAGGGGATATTCCACAGGCCCGATCTGGCAAGAATCCGGAACGGCCGAGGCATGAAGCCGAACATCAATGGCGTGTCGATCAGGCTGAAGTGGTTCGAGGCGAACACGTACGCGTGATCGGAGGCAAGGTTCTCGGCTCCCGTCAGGCGGACCTTGACCATGAAGACGGCCATAAGCATGCGTCCCCAGCTGCTGGCGACGCGGTGCTGGAGCCGGCCGGTGCTGTCAAACAACGACGACAGCAGCGATAGGAATCCCATGACGCTGGTGATCGCCAGCAGCATGGGGATCATCCAGCACACTGAGCGGATCAGGCTCAGCGCTTCCCTCACCCGGTGCAAACTCCGATTCTATCCAAGCAGTTCTCGGGCCTCGCCGACCAAGAAGATCGAACCGGCAACGACAATCCAGTCGTCGCTCGTCGCTGCGGCCGATGCGAGCCTGAGCGCTTCGCCGATATCGTCCGCCGTTTCGATGTGGGCATGGTGGTGCCCCGCCGTTTGCATCAGCGTTTCGGGGCTGGCGGCCCGCGCTACCCTCGAACGTGTCAGCAGCACGCGGTCAGCTGCCGGAAACAGCCAGGCGGCCACTTCGTCAATCGCCTTGTCCCTGGACGAGCCGTAGATTAACGTTACCTTCCGCCCGCGCGCCTCGCGCCCCAGGAATTCCGCCAATGCCCGTGCGCCGTCCGGATTGTGAGCCGCGTCCAGCAGCACAGGCGGATCGTTGCTGGCGAACTCCAGCCGCCCGGGCCAGTGCGCTCTGCCCACACCTTCCGCGATCCGGGCGAGCGGCACCTGCAATGCGTGGAGGGATGCCACGGCGCTAAGGGCGTTCTCGACTTGGTGCCTCCCCGCCATGGCGAGTTCGATGTTGGTCGCCATGTCACGGCCAGTCGCATCGAAGCGCCAGCGACCAGCTTCGCTGGAAGCATTCTTCGGCTTCCATTCAGCCTCGACATCGATCACGTCGACCTTGGCCCGCTCGAAGCATCGCAGCAGAGCCTCGCGAGCCGGGGTGGCTTGCAGTCCCATGACTACGCGGCAGCCGGGCTTTGCGATGGCAGCCTTTTCGGCCGCGATGCCGGCCAGGTCCAGGCCCAGGAACTGTTCGTGGTCCCGGTTCACCCGGGTGATGACCGCTAGCTCGGAGCGGACCACGTTGCTGGCGTCGAGCCGGCCGCCGAGTCCGGTCTCGATGACCATGTGCTGCAGTCCGGCCTGACGAAACAGGACCAAGGCAACTGCCGTCACAGATTCGAAAAATGTCGGATGGGCCGAACGACCGTACTTCGCCACCACCCGCTCGTTGGCCCGGCGCACCGGCTCGATCGCTTCGGCAAGCGTTTCGTCGCAGACCTCTCGCCCGCCAATCCGGAAGCGCTCGTTGATCCGCGACAGGTGCGGCGAGGTGTACAGGCCGACGGCCCGCCCATCCGCCAACAGGCCGCTCTCGATCATCGCCGCCGTGGAGCCCTTCCCGTTGGTGCCGGCGATGTGGACGATGCCGGGTGACTTCTCGGGGTGGTCCAGCTCGGCTACCAAGCGGCGCATGCGCTCCAAGCCAAAGCTCTCCTTGCGAATAGAGCCCAGCAGGGACTGCAGGTAGCGAACGGACGGGTTGGTCGCGGCCATCCAGGCTAGGCTTCCGGACCGCCTAGGAACTTGAGCGCGTTTCCGATGTACCGCTTCAGCTGCGGTCTTGGCACCACCGCGTCCAGCATCCCGTGCCGGAGCAGGAACTCCGAGCGCTGGAAGCCCTTGGGGAGCTTTTGGCGGATGGTCTGCTCGATTACCCGCGGGCCGGCAAAGCCGATCAAGGCGCCGGGCTCGGCGATGTTCAGGTCGCCCAGCATGGCGAAGCTGGCCGTCACGCCGCCGGTAGTCGGATCCGTCAGCACGCTGATGTAGGGAACCTTGGCGCGGTCGAGTTTCTTGAGGGCCGCCGACACCTTGGCCATCTGCACCAGGCTTACCATGCCCTCCATCATGCGCGCCCCGCCCGAGGCCGAAACGAACACCAAGGCGCGGCCGTCAGTCTCGGCGCGTTCCGCCGCCCGCGTGAGCTTCTCGCCGACCACGGCTCCCATGCTGCCGCCGATGAAGCGGTACTCCATCGCGCAGATCACTACCCTGTGACCTTCCAGTTCGCCGGTGGCGCAGATCACCGCATCGCTCAGGCCAGTCTTTTGCTTGGCATCCTGCAGGCGCTCGTCGTACGACTTGCGATCTGTGAACTGAAGAGCGTTCGTGGAGCGGAGGTTGCCGCCGAATTCCTCCCAGGCGCCGTCGTCGAACAGCATCTCGAGGCGTTGGCGTGCCGAGATCTTGAAGTGGAACCCGCACTTGCCGCAGACCATTCCCTGCGCTTCCAGATCCTTCTTCCAGATCGGCACCGAGCAGGCGTCGCACTTGATCCAGAGACCTTCGGTATGGACTCGCTTGTCCTCGTCGTCCTTCTTGCGAAAAATGGCCATTCGGGGCAACGCTCAATCCAAAGCGCGCGCGCAATGTTTCGATGATAGCCATTCTGCCCGCGAAGCCTCAATCTCGCGCGCCCGCCGAGCACCCGAGCCGAGGAAGATCCCGAGCGCGGCGCGACCCGATCGCCATGGAGCGGCACTAGGCGGCCATGCTCTCAAACAGGCTGCCCTGCACGGGCTGGGGAGCCAGCTCGCTCACGACGGGCTTGGGCTCGCGAGCGCGGACCTGCCTGGACAGTCCGTGCTTCCGCCGGATCCCGCAGACCTTCTCAGACAGCCAGCCGCGGTATCCGGGCGACACGTAGGCTCCCCGGCGGTAGTGAGCCTTGTAGCGCGCAGTCAGGTGCGGGAACTGTTGCTCGAGGAAAGACACCATTCGGCGGCGGGCCTCCGGCTTCAGAAATAACGGATGGGCGTGCCAATAGGACGCGTCCGCCCGCTTGGCGGCTTGCGCGACGCTCTCTAGCAGCTCGGTGGAGTCCGTCAGCAGCGGCAGGACGGGGGCGCTGAAGACGCCCGCCTCGATGCCTCGCCAGCGCAACTCGCGCACGGCTTCGATGCGCTTGTCGGGACGCACCGCGCGCGGTTCCAGAGCCCTGGCGAGGGCGTTGTCCATGGTCGTGATGGTGACGGTGACGTGAAGCTCGTTCCGCATGGCGATCCTTCCAAGCAGGTCCAGGTCGCGAAGGACCAGGTCAGACTTCGTCGTGATCCCGATCACGTTCCCGGAGAATTCGGCGAAAGCCTCCAGGACGCCGCGGGTGGTCTCGAACCTGCGCTCGGCGGGCTGGTACGGATCGGTGCCGGTGCCGACCGCGATCGCTCCGCTGACGCCCTTGGCGAGTTCGCGGCGGAGCAGGTTCTTGGCGTTCTCCTTGGAGAACACCAGCGAGGCGAACTGGGACGGGTCGTCGATGCCCAAGTACTGGTGGGTGTAGACCGCATAGCAGTAGTGGCAGCCGATCTCGCAGCCGCGGTACGGATTCACCGTCCACTGGAACGGCATCTCGGGATTCGAGCAGCGGTTGAGGATGCTCTTCGATGGCAGGCTGCGGTACTCGACCCGCTGTTTCGTGCCGAGGATCCTGCCATCGGCAGCCTGAGCGGCGATGCCAGAGAGGATTTGCTGTGCCATGCTTTAATATTCGCTTTTTATTTGTATTTAGTCAAGAGATTTCACTATCATTTCCATAGAAATTCGCGAATTGAGCCCGATTCTTGTCGTCAGATCGACGAAAGCGGCCCGAAACTGCTGCCAGCAACCGTGCCAGGGCGCTTGCTGCTGACCGGGAGAGGCACCCGAGCAGTGCCGCCCAGCCGGGCCTCGCCGCTAGTTGCGAGTGTCGGGGAGGAAACCCAGCATTCTGCGCAACGGCTCGGCAGCGCCCCAGAGGAGCTGGTCGCCCACCGTGAAGGCGCCGAGGTACTCGGGTCCCATGCTCAGATGCCGGAGCCTGCCTATGTGGACGTCCAGCTTGCCGGCTACGGCGGCTGGGGTCAATTGCCGGAGAGTGGCCTCTTGGGAATTGTCGACGAGCCTGACCCAGGCGTTTCCGGAACTGAGCAAGTCCCGCACCTCTGGCAGCGGCACGGCGCGGGAGAGCTTGATGCACAGCGCTTGGCTATGGCAGCGCAAGGCATCCACGCGCGTGCAGATTCCATCGATGACCAACGGCGGATCGGCGCCGAGGATCTTGCTGGCCTCGACGCTCGCCTTCCATTCCTCGCGGGTCTGGCCGCTGTCCATGGCGCGGTCGATCCAAGGCAGCACGTTGCAGGCCAAGGGCGCTCCGATTTCGTTCGCGGGAAAGGCTGCGCCCGTTTGAACGCGCGTGAAGGCCTGCTCGACCTCGATGGCGGAGCCGCCTGCCAGGTCCGTCCCGGCGCTGCCGAGAGCGCTTACTTGGCAAGCGAGCTCGGTCAGCTTCCTCGCGCCGGCACCGGACACAGCTTGGTAGGTCATGGTGCTGACCCATTCGACCAGCCCCTCGCGCAGAAGCCCGCCAATCGCCATCAGCAACAGGCTGACCGTGCAGTTGGCCCCGATAAAGTTGCGGCAGCCATCGCCGAGTCGCTTCTGGATCTGGTCCGCATTGATCGGATCGAGCACGAGCGCGGCATCCTCGCGGAGCCTCAGCGTGGACGCCGCATCGATCCAGTAGCCATTCCAGCCTGATGCTCTCAGGGCTTCGAAGACTTCGGAGGTGTAGCCGCCGCCTTGACACGACAGCACGGCTTCGCAGCGTCCCAGGGCAGCGATGTCCCGCGCGTCCTGCAGGGTAGCGCTGGCACCGCCATGCGGCGCGCGACCGCCGGGATTTGACGTGGAGAAGAATTGGACCGCCAAGCGGTCCAAGTCCCCTTCCGACCGCATTCTGTCGAGGAGCACGCTCCCGACCATGCCGCGCCAGCCGACGAATCCTACCTTCAACACGCCGAGATCCCCCAAAGGCGCCGCTCTTCCGCGGCGCAGCTGCGGCCCAATGCCGCGACCTACCTACTCGCTAGCGGATTCCTGCGCCCCGGAATCGCGCCAAGCGCTGATCTTGAGGTGCTGGCAAATCCAGCAAAGCCTGTCGGAGCGCTCTGTTGCGCCGTGTACGCCGCAGACTCGGCAAGGCACTCGCCTGACTGGCTTGGACCGGAGCACGAAGTCCTTTGCGCCGTCAATCAGCTGAGGGTTAACTATGGGGACCTCGCCCCCGCCCGCTTTGCTCGTCTTGGCCATCGGTCTGTCCAGCGTAGGCTATTTCCACTATAAGGTCTAGCACGTCTGCAAGCGTGGGTGCATGGCCGGGATCCGCGACTGCTGGCCCACAGTCCTTTCGCTCTCGCCGGAAGCGCGCAGTCCGGCCTCTCGGATGCAATCCACCAGCCGCTTGCCGGACGCACCTCGATTCTGCGCGTGATGCCGTGAACCCATCGAACGGAGGCGAGCGGGCTCAAGCGAGGAAGTCAGCGAAATCCTGCACTCCGGATTCTGCCTCTGCTTTCGCGATCAGAGGCTCGAGCCCTTGGAAGCGCTCGTGGATTACTTCGAGGCCTACATCGAACGTGACGTGCGCCGGATCGGAAAGATTCGCAGCCTCGCTCGATTCCGGCACTTCTGCGTCGGTTCTCGCCTACGCGTCGTGGCAGGTCCGGGCTCCTGGGGCTCGCCGTGCTCAGACGAACGATCTAGAAATCGCCCTCTCTGACAACGGGACCGTGCTTCGAGAGCGTGACCACGTTGCGAGGTGATACCGGTTCGTTGTGAGGCAACTCGCTCCCGCGTTCTCTTGCCTTCATTTCGGCGATGCTCTTGAGCTTCGACAGTTTCGTGGGCGAATCCAGCGCCTTGTGCTCAGCGTCATAGTACTCAAACCAGGGAAGGCCGGCGTCTGTGTACTCTTTCGCTGTCGGCGGTTGCGTGGGAGGCTTCTCATGGGTGACTAGGAAGTACTGGACGCTATTGAGGATATGCACGAAGCACCGAGACTTGGCGTCCTGCTCCCACGCGCCGATACCGTAGGGATCCTCGTAGATTTCCTGTTGCATGGTGCCGCCAGGTGCCAGACCCATCTCTGGCCCACTAGCAGGTGAGGCGCAATACATGACATTGTCCGCACGCAGATCCCTGTCCAGCCCGAGCCGATCGAACTCTGCAGCCTTCATGGGGTAGACAGCAATCTGGAGCCCGCCGTGCTCGCCCTCGCCCGTGATCTGCTCTTCAGCGGTGTACCCCTCTCCTAGCGGCATTGCGACGAACTGCCGGATCAGGCCCTTGCCGGCAAAGAACCCGTCTAGCCACGGCTGCTCCGGAATCACGAGGTAGTCCTGATCGGGACCCTCGGAGAGCTGATCTTGCCATGGTGCCCCCGTCAAGGCAGAGACCTTTCCGGCGGCGATCCTTACCGCCATGGGGTATTCCCCGGAGAACGACAGCCACATGGCTTCCGATTGGTACATCGGCAGGAAGACGCCTCCGTGGCGGCCCCACGAACCCGGCAATTTGGCAGCGCAGTCATCGACATGCCTGAGAGGGAACCTCGAGAGTCCCGGCGGAAGGGGATACGTGCGGTCGTCATCCGGAATCCTGAGGGTCCGCATGAAGCTGATGCCGCAATGGGCATCTCGGTGAATCTCGGGGAAACTGAAGCGAAGTGTGTGATGTTCCAGTTCAATCATGATGTTGGCGTTACGCCCCTCCTTTGGCCTCTTGCTGTACTCGAGTCACTACCAATCGCCATCTCGAACCTCCCGTACAATTCGCAGGACTGCATGGTCCGGGAGCTCCTTGAGCTGCCGGAGCAGGTCCGCGAAGATGGGCGCGCGCCTGATGATGATCTGCTGCAGGTCATTGGAGACTTTGCCCGCCATTGCGAGCAGCAGGTCACGATCCTCGCCTAGGTCTTCCGCAAGCCGGCCGATGGTCGCCTCCGAGGGCGGTGCCGTCACGTCGCGCTCGATCTTGCTCAGATAGGCGGGCTCCAAACCTACCCGCCCGGCAACCTGCCGCAACGAGTACGAGCGGTCGTCGTCCAACCTGCGCTCGCGAACATCGCGCACATACGATCCAAACGTCATGAGTAGTGTGTACTACATAGTACACGAACTTGCCGAAGCTGTCAAGTGACCTTGGACTTGCGTCTAACGCACAGCAGGATCCGATCGGCTCTTGCCTGCTGGGGCATCCAGCGGCTGTGGCGTCGCTCCGCTCGTACGGCGGCCCGCCTTGTCGGAACCCTACTTGTAGAGATCCCGTATTCTCGGGCGCGTCGACAGACAGCCAGACCAAGCGAGCAGACCTCCTAGCGCCGCTTGATCCGAGCAGCGGGCGGAGCGGTGATAGGATTGCCGGGAGGGTTTCGAGCGGTGAAGATCAACGTGCTTGGCGCCACGGGCGGTCTGGGATCTCGCGTGGTCGATGCGCTGCTTGACCGTGGCGTTTCCCCTGAGAACTTGATTGCCTGTTCCCGAAGTCCGGATAGGATCCAACGATTCAAGCACCTAGGAATCGATATCCGCCGGGCCGACTACAACGCGCCTGAGACGCTTTCGGGCGCTCTGCAGGGAACCGACGTGCTGATGCTGATCCCCAGCGCCAGCGATGTCGAGCCCCGGATCGTCCAGCACTCCAACATCTTGGACGCGGCACGCTGCGCGGGCGTGAAGCGGGTGGTGCTGGTCAGCTCTAGCGCTGCGCGAACGGATTCGAAATTCCTGATCGCTCCTTATCTGGTGTATGCCGAGTCAAGGCTTCGGACCAGCGGCCTGGGCTGGACCATCCTGCGAAACGGCATATATCTGGATCCCCTTGTCGACTGGGCACCGGCACTCGCCGCGATGGGTCGCCTCCCGTATCCAGTCAGCAGGGGCCGGGTCGCATATGTGTCTCGGGACGATCTTGCGCGAGCATGCGCGGCAGCTTGCGCGCTCGACCGTCACGCCGACCAGGTCTATGAACTGACTGGCCTGCGAGCCTTGTCCATGCCAGACCTTGCGTCCGCTCTCACCCACGCGACCGGGCAGACCATTCGGTTCGACGAGGTGACGGAGGAGGAGTTCGCCGAGATTTGCCGTGCGGACAGAGTCCCGGAGTCTGACATTGCGATCCTCACGTCGTTGTACCGGGCTGCAGATCACGGAGAGTTCGAGCACGTAAGCGACGACATCCGTCTATTGACCGGCAGCCCGCCAGTTCCTGCTCAGGACTATCTGAGGGAATCGCTCCGAAGGTACCGCGCATCCGGGCGCAGGTGAATGCTGGCTCGTTGCTTGGACCCAAAGCGAGATTTCGGCTCCTCGAGCCCGCCATCATCTTGTAGAATGCGTCGCCTATTCGCGCCTCCGGGAGACCTGAATCAGCTCTCCGCCGCACGGACCGGAGCCTAGAGCTCCTTCCTTACAATGGTGCCGTGAGGGAACTGCTACTGACCACGCTGCTGGCGCTGTCGGCGACGGGAGGGATCGCGCAAGTGACGGAATTCACCATCCGAGTAGAGGATGCCGACCTCTCTGACCTCAAGGCGCGTCTGGAGCGGACGCGGCTGCCAGACCAGATCCCAGGCTCTGGCTGGGACTATGGAGCGGACCGGGCGTACATGGATGAGTTGCTGGAGTACTGGCAAGCCGCGTATGACTGGCGCAAGCACGAGGCTCAACTCAACGAGTTGCCTCACTTCAAGACGTCCATCGATGGCATCGACATGCATTTCGTGCATGTTCGCTCGAAGGAAGACGGGGCGATGCCCCTAGTGATCACGCACGGCTGGCCGGGGTCGGTGTACGAGTTCATGGACGTGATCGGCCCGCTGACCGATCCGGTCAGCCACGGCGGCAGGGCCGAGGATGCGTTCCATCTGGTCCTGCCGTCGATGCCTGGGTATGGGTTTTCAGGGCCGGCCCACCAGCGGGGCATGAGCGTCGACAGCGTGGCGGGCGTGGTTGCCAAGCTCATGGGCCGTCTCGGCTATGAGCGTTACGCGGCTCAAGGCGGGGATTGGGGCTCGGGCGTCTCGTCGTGGCTCGCCCGCGACTATCCCGACCGCTTGATCGGAATCCACCTGAACATGGTCGGCGGCGGTCCGCCCGCGGGCATGCAGGATCCGGAAGAAGGCATCCCCGAGTGGGAACTCAAGCGCTACCGGGAGCGCGCCGAGTGGTGGCGCGGCGAGAATGCCTACGGGAATATACAGGGCTCCAAGCCCCTGACGCTGGCGTACGGTCTCAATGACTCCCCTGCGGGGCTGGCGGCATGGGTGGTGGAGAAATTCCGCGCTTGGAGCGACTGCGGCGGCGATGTGGAGAGCAGGTTCACCAAGGACCAGCTCTTGACCAACATCATGCTGTACTGGCTGACCGAGAGCATGCCCTCAGCCGTTCGGCTGTACTACGAGTCCCGCCGTAGCGGCCGCCAGCAGGAGCGCACCGAAGTGCCGACGGCGATCGCTGTCTTTCCGGGCGAGATCTTTTTCTCGCCCCGCAAATGGGTCGAGACCCGTTACAACGTGGTGCAGTGGACCGAAATGCCGCGGGGAGGGCATTTCGCAGCGATGGAGGAACCGGAACTCTACGTTGAGGACGTGGTCAAGTTCTTTCGCGGGCTGCGCTAGCGCCGTCCGATAACGGGACGTTGCCCGCTCGCGCTACGGGGTCAAAGAGCTGCGGTCGCGGCCAGCTCCTCGAGCTTGATCTGGATGTCCGCCTCTGGCAGCCACTGGCCGCGCACCATGACACCAGCACGCTTGGCTAGGTTGGCTGCGTCATCCAGCGGATTGGCCTCGAGGAGCACCAAGTCGGCACGGGCACCGACTGCGACTCGCCCGAACGCATCGGACCCAAAATGCTCGGCTGCGTTTTTCGTTGCGGACGCTAGGATTTCATAAGGCGTTAGGCCGGCGGACGCCATGATGCTGATCTCTCGGTGGATTGAAAAGCCCGGCACGTTAAAGATCTGCGGCGCGTCAGTGCCGAACACGATCCGCGCCCCCTCGTCCTGTAGCGCCTTGAGGATCTTCTTGCGAATCTCGATCACACGCGCGCCGGCTTCGGCGTTCAGGCGCTCCTGGCGGCTGTTCTGCGATTCGATCCAGGCATCGACTGTTGCGCGGGGCAGATACTTGAACTCGTCGAAGCCGGCATAGTGTTCCGTCGGCACATCGGCGTTGAATGTCTCCCACAGGGCCATCGTTGGCACGACCGAAGCGTTGGCGAGCTTGGTCGCTGCAACCAAGGCCGGAATCTTCTCCTCGTCGGCGTGCAGCCCCATCTCGCGGCTACGCGTGGCTGCGTCTGCGTTCTTGATCGGCGAATCGTCGGCCTCCAGCGCATCCAGGTAATTGTCCAAGTGGTCGATGCTGCCTTGGCCTGCCGCCAGCGCGTGCAGCAGCCCGACCGGATTGGGGACATGCCCGCCGAAGGGGATTCCGGCTTGGGTGGCCTCGTCTGCGATGGCGTCGTAGACTTCCATGCTGAGCCCTTCGAGAATCTTGAGCAGGTCGAAACCGGCTTGGTGCTGCTCCAAGACACGTTGCCGGGCGACTTCCACGGTCAAATCCTCGGTTGCGCGAAACGCGGGACCAGCGGCATAGATCGTTGGCCCCAGGCGCGTGCCCTCGGCGATCTGCTGGCGAAGCTCTAGGTGCGACGCGTTGCCGAGCATGCCACGCACGGTTGTCACGCCGTTGGAGACGAACAGGAAGAGGATCCGGTCGACCTCCTCGGGCGGGGTGTCGGCACCGGGCAGGTGAGCGTGCATCTCGGTGAGGCCGGGAACGAGGTACTTGCCGCTCCCGTCCACGACCAAGGCTCCCCTGGGGACATTGATGTCGGATGTCGGCCCGAACTCGCTGATCTTGCCCAGCGAGGTGACGACGGTCTGGTCGTGCAAGACCCGCTCGTTGTCCATCGGCACGACGCTGGTGTTGACGAAGGCTACCGTTCCCTCGGGCGCGCTCTGGCAGCCCAGGCCCAGCACCAATGCGGACACTGCCGCAAGATTCCTCGCGCTCATGACTCCTGCTCCCTCGAATGCACTGGCCGCCACGCTCGGTGGCCCGCTGCAATCTTAACCCGCGGTGTCAATCTTGTGGTTCTTGGAAGTTCTCGACCGTGTACTCGTAATACGGCCCGCGCAGGAAGCCGAGAAAGATTTCATTGACCAGCTTGAGCGCCTTGCCGACGGCATAGTTCCAGTCGCCGTCCAGGCTCTGCAGCGATACCGACACCGATCCCTTGCGATTCCTGCTCCGCACCTTGGCGCGCTGTGAGTCGATGCGTCGATGCCCCGGCAGCGTCTCGCCGCTCAGCTTGCGCAGGAAGCTGCGGAGATCCTTGTAGAGAGGGGCCGTCGGCGCCAGGTTGGGCAGCAGGTCGCGAAACTCGAGCGTGCCGCGACGCGGATCGAAGATCAAGCGGATCGGCCTCTCGCGCAGCCAGACAAAGGAGCATTCCAAGCGGTTCCGCTGCCGCGCGGCAGCGAAGGAGCGGAAGACGCCTCGGTCGGCGCGCGAGCGCAGCAGCGCGTCAACGCTGTCCAACGGATCCGGCGACTCCGCCATCAGTGGTAGTAAGCCATGCAGCCCGGCTCGACCTTCTGCAGCAGGCCCGGGGGATAGTCCCGAGCGCTCCAGAACTCCTTGATCGCCTGGCAGTTGACAACCGTCGAGAGCCGCTCGTCTGCCGCCGCCTTGTAACTGCGCGCCAGGGCCGGCCCCAGGTCCTCAGCCTTGGTCACGTATTCCCCGCGCGCCCCGAGGGCCTCGCCGATCTTCTCGTAGCGCAGATTCTCTTGGAACAGGTACATGTGCTGGGCCCTGGCCGTCTCGCTGCGCCCGCCGCTGGCGCCGCTGCGCCAGACACCCCAAGCGTTGTTGTTGTACACCACCATGATCGTGGGAATCCGGTACTTGCTCAGGGTCTCCATCTCCATGCCGGAGTAGGCGAATCCAGCATCGCCCGTCACGGCGAGCACAGGCGCGCCCTTGTAGGGGGCTTGCGGGCCCGTGCCCTGCTGCACAGCTGCGCCGGCTCCGACCGTGTAGCCGACGTCTGGCCCGATTGCTCCGTACTGGTAGGCCCCGTTGCAAATCTGGCCTGGGCGGAACGCTCTCAGCCGTCGTCGCGTGTAGCGCCCGACGCCGTAGCCGCCGGACACCACGGTGGTTTGCTCCTTCGGAATATCTCCCTTGTAGAGCAGGTTCTCGATCTCTGCAGCGATCACGGCCGGATGGACGCACCCGGCCTGGGCGCTGTACTTGAGACCGAGCTTGTAGTGCTCGTCGTTCTCGGCTTCGAACGCTGCGCGCGCCGCCGCCAGCTCGTCGCGCCAAGCCGGGCGCTTCTTCATGGGCAACGCCTCGGCAAGGGCTTCCAGGGCGGCCTTTTCGCAGCTCACGATGCCGAGGTCGATCGGCAGGTTGCGCCCGATGTCGGCAGCGTCCGGGTCGATGCGGATGTAGGCGGCGTCGGGATCGAACGAGTACTCGCCGATGTTGGGCATGCAGTACTGTCCGACCAAGACCACGAGGTCGGCGCTCAACAGGGCGTCGGGGGCCGCATTGGCCGAGAGGGGATGCTCGTCGCCGAAATGGCCTCGGCTGGGGCCCGATTCCACGACCGCGATGTCGGCCTTCTCGGCAACGGCCTTGAGCGCCTCCCAAGCCTTGCTGTAGAAGACGCCGGCACTGGCCACGATGATCGGGCGTTCCGCCTTGGCGAGCATGCTTGCCGCCTTGGCGATTTCCTTGGGCGACGGATGCGGGCGCGATTCGGTGCGGTACTTCGACTTGTCGTAGAAGAAGCGCAGATCCTCTGCGCTGTCGAAGCGCTGGCGCGCCACTTCGCCCGGAAAGTCCAGGTGAACCGGTCGAGGAACGCCGGTCTTGAGCTGGCGGAAGGCGTAACCGGCATATTCGTGCACGCGCTCGGGGTTGATGAGACGCTTGCCGTACTTCTTCATTCCTTCGGTGGTCGGCTGCTGGTAGACCCGCTGGATGCCGTGCTCGGTGTCCTCGAGCCCCACCGTCATGTTGCTCGCCAGCACCAGCAGCGGCGAGCGCGCCGAGTTGGCGGCGGCGATGTTCATGATCATGTTCGTGAAGCCGGGACCCTCGGTGCCCGACGCGGCCACGACCTCGCCGGTCACGCGGGCGAATCCGTCCGCAGCGGCGCACATCATGCCTTCTGTGCGGCCGCCGTAGCTGGGAATGCCCTCCGAGGCAATGGCGTTGATCACCACGTAGTTGCCCGGGGCGCAGAACAGCGCGGCCAGGCCCTCGGCCTTGCAGGCCTTGGCGAAGATCTGCGCGCCTGTCATCGGGAAGTCGGGAGGCTTGGAATCTTCCGCGAGGCTCGCCGGCACCTCGCTCGGGAGCTTGATGTTGCTGTCATGTCGCTCGGTGGTCGACGCCGCCGCCTCAGCGCCGGCCGCTACCGCAGCCGCCACCGCTCCCTTGGTCACGAATCCCCGCCTCGACACGGTGCGCTCCGCGTTGTTGCGCTTGCTCGCCATGGTTTGCCTCCTTTGGTTGTCGCGTGCTCGCCGGTGCGCCGTTCTCTTCAGGGCGTCTGAGGGCGAAGCTCCTTCGGCCCGATGCTGCGAATGAAGAGCACGACCTGCCAGACCTCGTCATCCTGCAGCTGCTTGCCGAACGGCGGCATCTCGTGGCCGGCGCCGTCCCGGATCGATACGAAAATCTCGCCGTCCGTCGCTCCGTAACGCCACTCGTCCGGATCGCGCAGGCTCGGAGCCTCGAAGTCTGGATTCGCCTGCGCCCTGCCGTCAGCGCCGTGGCAGTATTGACACAGGCGCAGATAGGCGTTGCGGCCGGCCTTGACGGCCTCGGGCGCGTAAGCGACCGGGTTCTGCAGGGCCCTGGCCTGCTCTGCCGGCATGCGCTCGGCGACCGCGTCAGGGGCGACTGCCAGAATCGCGCCGCAGGCGATGCCACACAACCCGGCTCGCGCTTCGGTTCGCATCGGGCTAGTCGTCATGCGACACCAGCTCGGCTGACACCCTCGGCCGCCGCTCGGGTCGCATCCCTGTACCGCTCCTGCGGTTTCGCCCTACCATGCGCACAGACAGCATAGCCACTCAAGGCTTGCTCTGCCAACCTTGGAGCCAAAAAACGAAAGACGCTTTGAGGCGGCGGCCTCAGAGCGTCTTTGGAAGGGTGCCGGAGGGGTAAGTCAGGGGTCTTTGGTTGAGGATTAGCTTGCGTTGGTGGGGTTGTCCCCCCCGGCACTCATTACTCTACTGGATCCCATAGGCCGTTGCAAGTGAATTTACGGATTTTTGTAGAATATTTTTCAGGGTCGTCCATAACATATTGAAAACAAGCATGTTACTAAAGAATCGAATGCGATTCGCGGCCGCCTTGGGAATTCGCGAATCGGGATTTAGCGCGAAATCAGCGCTACGGGGCGTATCGGCGAGCCCGTGGCGCCCCGTATCCGCAGCGGTGAGGCCGCGAAGACGAAGTCGCAGACGCCTTCTGCGGAAAGGGTCTCGAGGTCCAGCGCTTCGATGATGTGGATGCCGCTCTCGACCAGCAGGTGGACATGCACGGGCATGCTCGGGGCAGGCACGAACTCGAACGCGATCGTGTCGGAACCTCCGGCGAACGCGCCCTTGGCGCTCAGCCAGCCCGCGGCCTCGCGGTTAACGCCGGGGCAGTGCAGGCCATTGACGTACCGGCCGGCGTCGTTCCAGTAGCGGGCCCAGCCGGTGCGAACCAGCACGATGTCCCCGGCGGAAACCTCGATGCCGGCGCGATCCGCCGCCCGCTCGAGGTGATCGGCGTCGATGACAAAGTCGTCGGGCAGCGCCCCGAAGCCCTCGGCGGCGGCGACATCGAGCAGGACGCCGCGGCGAAAGATCGGCTCGATGGTATCGACGTGATGCACCGACAGGCCGGTCGTGTACGACTGGCAACCGACGGCATCGGCCCCGCCGAAGAGTTTTCCGCGCAGCGAAAAGTGGCACAGCGCGTCGATGTGCGTTCCGACGTGCCCGCCAAGCGCGAGAGCATCCGCGGCCGCGCTGACCCCGTCCCGCGTTGTCTCCCCGTGTGCCTTGTTGAGGCCGTACAGGAACGGCGGATGGTTCGGGTGGTGCGGTATGCCGGGGAAGTACGGCTGTGCCAGGTCGATGACGCGCGACTCGTCGAGGAGTTGCAGCAAGTCCTGCATAGCAGGCCATTCTAGTCGCAATCGCGAAGCCTCCCGGCGTCGTCGGCTGCGCCTGCAGGCGGAACGGGGCTGCTAGCCGGCCATGCCCTGGCGGACGCAGTGGGAAGCGGCGGCTGGAGTCAAGACCGAAGAGGAGCCGGCGCCAGGCCGCGAGAAGGGCCGCTGCCGAACGCTGATCGGGCAGCGCGGCTGGCGGCGCTGGCAGCCGCCTTCGTGATATTCTCAGGGTTTCGCGGCGGCCCGCCGTCGGTTGGGCGGGCCGCCGCGGCAGTCTCCCCGCCAGCTTCCATGAAGTGTAGTTTCACCGGCGAATCAGTTCCGACCGATAAGCTCTTTCTGCTCTACTATCCCCCCGACGCGGCCCACGAGACTTGGGAAAAGTCGACCTTCGCCGCTGCCCGTGCGCGCGAAGCCATCGGCGAGGCGCGCCAGTGCCTGGTCTCTTTCTTTCGGCGCTATGTGGCAACCAGGCGTATGCTGCCCGGCCTCTTGATGTGCCTAGGCGGACTCGCGCTGTTGGGCCTTTGGATTCATTCCGCGCTGCGAGGCTGGGGCGAGCTGGGCTTCGCCGTGCGGTATCTGGTCCCTGCGGTACTGCTGGTCGTGACGTTCATCGGCAGCACTTGGGTCTCCGCGTTCCAGGGCCGCTGGAAGCTCTGGCGCCGAGGCTGCAAGGAGGCTGTCGCCACCGAGTTGGCCGCAGTCTCCCGAGTCATGGGCGACTTGCCGGAGGATCCGGACGCCGAACAGGCCGCTGCGATCATGCGCCGCGAGGTTCCGAGCATCATGTCGGAGGTGGCCTTCTTCGGCCAGAACTTCAAGGCGTTCACCTATATGGACTTCGTGCTGGGTCCGAAGCTGCGCAATCCGGCCGACCGCTCCGAGCTGCCGCAGGCGCACAGCCCGTATCGGGATGCCTACTATGTGGGCGAAGTCGTCTACGACAATGCGCGGATGTTCCAGAAGGACAGGCGCACCACCAGCGATCCCCGCTTCGTCGGCAGCGGCGGCCGGCGCGGCGTGATCTAGCCGCGGCCGTCCGCGCGCAGGCCCTCGAGCGGATGCACGCGGTCCTTTAGCGGGAAGTCGATCACTTTGCGCTGGAGTTGCGAGGCGTACATGCCTTGGGTCATTTCGACCGTCCAGCGTCCGGCACGCTCGCTGCAGGCGGGCTCGCTGCCAGTCTCGATCGCGTGCAGCAGGTCTTCCACCATCAGAGCGTTGGCTGTGAGGTGGCGCTCGCTGCCGAAACTGCGGTGCTTCGGCTCGATCAGCTCCCACTGCCGGTCGTGTCGCGGCACCCACGCCGGCGATCGCAGGATGTAGGCCTCCGAGCTCTCGTCGTAGACCTCATTGGGAAGGAAGATGCAGCCCTTGGCGCCGAAGACGTGTGTCCCGAAGCGCCACGGATGGGTCTGGCTGGACTCGTTCGTGGCGAAGTAGCCGTGCCGGCCTTGGCCGAACGAGAACATCGCGGACATCTGGCGGCCCGCAATGGGTCCGATGGGCTCGTTGGGCTTGCGCAAGTGGTCGAAGCTGAGTTCCTCGCCCTTGGACGTGATGTGGGAGAAGACCCATTCCGGATCTCCCAGCACGGCGCGCATCATGTCGAAGATGTGCGATCCGAGCACGACTAAGTCCTCGCCGCCTGCGCGATAGTCTTCCTTGCCCCGTCCCCGCACCTCGTGGATCTCGCCGATCTCACCCGCCTGGATCATTTCTAGGGCCTTGAGCGTGAACGGAGACCGCCGCATCTGGTGTGCCAGCTGGACCTTGACACCGGCCTTGCGGATGGCATCCACCATTTGATCGGCGTCTTCCAGCGTGGCGGCGAAGGGTTTCTCGAGGTACATGTGGCAGCCCGCTTGGGCGGCCGCCGTCACCATCGGGAGCCTCTGGTCGGTGTGGCGCGGGCAGATGCTGACGATGTCGGGCTTCTCCTTCGCCAGCAGTTCCCGGTAGTCGGCGTAAGCGTGCGCGGCGCCGGTTCGCTCCTGCGCCTTGGCGCGGCCGTCCTCGTCCGGGTCGGCGACCGCGACGACCCGGGTCTGGGGGAACACGGGCCAGACATCCCCGATGCCGTGGCCGAAGTTGCCCCGGCCGGTGTGGCCGATGACTCCGACCCGGTAGCGGACCTGGGCGCGGAGTGGGACCGCGAGTGCGGTCGCGAGGAAATGCCTGCGCTGCATGGCCTGACTATATCAGTCACGCCGTTGCGCGGGTCACTGAGACATCAGGCCGAGGTCCGGCCTGCGGCACTGCGATGTCCGATCTTCGACCTGCGGCTACTCCGCCACCTGCGTGAGCTCTTGGCCGCCTTCGACCCAGCCCTCGATCCCTCCGAACTGGATCTCGTTCTCGTAACCGTTGTCCCTCAACATGGCCGCCGCACGGGAGGCCCTGCCACCGCGCCGTCAATAGGCCACGATGGGCTTGTCGCGGGGCACTTCGGCCAAACGGCCCTCGAGTTCGTCGATCGGGATGTGGGTGTAGCCCTCGATCGCCCCGTCCTGCACCAGTTCCTCCGGCGTGCGCACGTCGAGCAAGAAGATGTCTTCCCCGCCTGCCAGACGTGTCGCGACGTTCTCGACGTCAAGTTCGGTCGGAGCGGCGACCTCGGTGGCCATCGCCTCGCCTTCCGACGAAGCGGCTGTGTCGGGGCTCTCGCCTCCGCCGCAGGCCGCGAGGGCCAAGGCGGCCGAAAAAGCCCCACATGCTAGTGCTCTTGTCATCTCGTCCTCCTGTTAGGCGCGCCAGCCGAGCGTGGATGCCTCGGGTATTCGCCGGACCAGGTCCGCCAGTTCGTAGCGGTCCTCCGCTCCGATCGTGAAGCAGTCGATGCAATCCAGAGCCAGCGCATGCTGGAGTGCCTCGCCCACGCGGTCGCGCAGGACGCCCTCGCCGAGAATCTTCATGCCGATGACGCCCTTGCCCGCCGCCTTGATCTTGCACAGCTCTTCGATGACGGTGTCCGGGTCGGCGTCCATGCGGGCGCCAACCGCGTTGACCCGTGCCAGGTCTACGTCGATGTACTCCTGTTTGTGGACCTGGCGCAGCGCGGGCAGCGAATGGCACGAGATCCCGCGTGACTTGACGATGCCTTTCTGCTTGTACTCGTTGATCACGTCCATGGCGCCTTGGCGCTGGACCGGCCAGTCTTCCTCGCGCACCGCGTGCAACAGCAGCAGGTCGATGTAGTCGGTGTTGAGCTCCCTGCGGAAGCGCTCGATGTCCTCGCGCATTCCCTTCGCGGTCTTGGTAGTGGACTTGGTCATGATCACGACCTTCTCGCGAGGGATGTCTTGCAGGGCCCGCCTGAGGTGCGGGTGGCTCCCGTAGCCATCGGCGGTGTCCCAGAAGTTCAGCCCGTTATCGAAGCCAAAGCGGTACAGGTCCGCCAAGCCCTCCACGCCCAGCTTGCGGGTTTGGTTGGACGCGCCGCGGAATCCGCTGGTGCCGGTGCCCATGGCCAGCCGCGACGGCCTCAGGCCGTCCGGCCCCAGCGGCACGGTGTCGTAGGCATAGCGACGCGTCGGGTTCTCCGAGTAGCCGGTGACTGCCCCGAAGAGCTTGTGCTGAAGCGC
Organism: Bryobacterales bacterium; assembly: GCA_028819215.1. Classification (GTDB taxonomy): domain Bacteria; phylum Acidobacteriota; class Terriglobia; order Bryobacterales; family UBA6623; genus VXMF01. Next base: position 39,128 of record JAPPMG010000049.1, on the reverse strand, counting down.
CGCTAGCGGAGCCCCTGCCAGCAGGGAGTGGCGGACGAAGTCTCGTCTTCTCATGATGTGAGTTCCAGCGTCAGGCTACCACAGCGGCGCAGTTGGCGAAGACCGCGGCCCGCATTCCCGGACCCGGAGTCAGGGAGCGGGGGTGATCTTCAGGTTGCGGTAGTGTGCGATGGTCGAGCCTTCCAGCCAGAGCGCGACCTGGCCGGACGCGTTCGCGCCGGATTTGACGTCGTTCACCAACAGGGTCGGCTGCTCGGCGCCGTTGACGTAGATGCGGGCCTTCTCGCCGTCCACGGTGATCTTGACCTTGATCCATTCGCCCGGCGCGATATCGGCATACGTCTCGTAGCGGCTGGGCGTCTCGCTGCGGAACTTGTACCACGTCCATTCCGGGTGCGAGATGTATTGGACGGTGTGGTTGCGACGCTCTTGGTCGTCGGCCCGCCCGTTGGTCGGCCGCAGGTAGAAGCAGTCGTAAGTCTTGCGGTCTTCCTGCAGGCGCCAGACGATGCCCACGAATCCGCGCGCGCCGCCCTGCGCCCCGGGCGCGGGCTGGCCGGAAACCTCGACCTCGATGGTGCCGTTTCCGAATTCCGAACCCTTGACGATAGCCAGATGATTGGTGCGCAGCGCCTCGAACGTACCGGGGCCCCGCGGCCGCTCGCCGCGCGCTTGCATGGCGGCCATCATTTCCGCCCGCTTCTTCTGGGCCGCTTGTAGAACCTCGGGATCCCCGCTCACCTTGAGGCCTCGCTGGCCGTCGAGCGAGTCGGGCGCCGCCACGACGTTGACCAACTCCAGTCCTTCCGTGGAATCCAGGGCGAGTTCCTGTGCGGCCAGCGGCAGTGACAGGACGGCCAGGCACAGCGCCCAGACAAGCGGGTCGGCGCGCCCGGCCGTACGCAGGATCGGGTCTCGGCCTACTCGTTCCACGGGGGCGTCACCCCATTGACGCGAGTGTAGGCGATCAACTGGCCGAGATGCTCGCTAAGGTGGTTGAGGGCCATCGATACCGCGCCGCGTTTGGTGGTGTCTTGGCCGAACATCTTCATCGCGCTGTCGGCTTCGTCTGCCGACATCTTGCCGATCGCGCCTCCGAGATGCGCGAAGGACTTCTCAAGGGCGGACTTGATTTCGCCTGCGTCGGTCGTCGATTTCTCCAATCCTCTCACGTCAAGCCCTTCGGGCGGATTCGTGCCGAACGCCCGCGCTACGAAATAGTTCGCGGACGCGACGTGAAGCAAGACTTCCGACGTCGAGCGCACGCCCTCGCCGGGCCGGTAGGTCTGATTGTCGCCGGCCATGGCGTCGCACAGCCCCGTGAACTTCTCCTCGAGCTGGCCCAAGCGGCCTTCGGCCTCCCCGACGAATCCGTCTCCGGCCATTAGCGCCACCGGCGCCACTAGAATCGCGAGCCCGCAGAGCGCGATCGCGGGCCATCCTCTCACTGTCATCACAGCCTCCAGATTGAAGTATTCGCCTGTTCCGGGAAACCCCCTAGGCGTCCCGCTCACAGGCCATTAAGACTCCGAACACCGTCCATACGGTGCCAACAAGTAGATAGGCCAACCAAGCACGAGATTGGTTACCGCGCAGGGCGGAATCAACCGAGGCCCAGGTCGTTCGCGCTCTCGAGGATCGAGCCGCAAGAGGCGCATACTTGGCTGGCGCAACGCGGGCAGATGGCCACCCGCACTGCGCTTATCCCGCAGCGGGGGCAATAGCTGCTTGGATCGCCGCCGGCGGGCTCTTCGGGAGGGGTCAGCTCGCGGGGCAGCGGGCTGCGGCAGTCGCCGCACAGGATGGACTGGTCCGCGCGCATGGCCGGAGGGTTACGACGCGATCATAGACGACGATCAGGGCGCGGCTCCACGAGCGAGTCAGCGCGTCGAGCTCCATGCCTGGCCGAGCGCTCCCGCAAGCATTGCGCGATCACTGTATTGACGTGTAAGTATTTATATTGCAACACCTTACGAGAATCCTTGGTATAGTAGAGCGATGCGGCAGCGATTCCTCCGCGCATGTGCCGGCGAGGCCGCAGACTGCACTCCGGTGTGGTTCATGCGCCAGGCAGGGCGCTACATGGCCGAGTACCGCGCCTTGCGGCGCGACCACACGATCCTGGAGATTTGCAAGACGCCGCGCCTCGCGGCAGAGGTCACGCGGCAGCCGGTCGACGCCTTGGACGTGGATGCGGCAATCATCTTCGCCGATCTCCTGCTGCCGCTGGAGCCGATGGGACTCGGGCTGGAGTTCGTCGCCGGTGACGGCCCGCGAATCGAGCGGCCGATCCGCTCGCGCGCCGATATCGGCAGGCTCGAGACCGGGCGTGCCGCCGACTTGGACTATGTCGGCGAGTCCATTGCCCTTGCACGTCTCCACCTAGACGACCGCGTCCCGGTCATCGGATTTGTCGGTGCGCCGTTCACGCTGGCGAGCTACATGATCGAAGGCGGGGGCTCGCGCCATTACGCCGCCACCAAGAGCTTGATGTGGAGCGACCCGTCGGGATGGCGGGAGCTGATGGAGCGCATCGTCGCCGTCCTGGCGCCGTACGCTGCCAGCCAGGTCGCCGCTGGTGCCAGCGCCATCCAGGTCTTCGACAGCTGGGTTGGTGCGCTGTCGCCGGCCGACTACGAGCGCTTTGTGCTGCCGCATTCGAGGGAGTTGGTGCGGCGCATTCAATCCGGCGGCGTGCCGGTGATCCATTTCGGCACCGGCAACGCGGGCTTCTTGGACGCGTTCTGTCGAGCTGGCGGTGACGTGCTGGGCTTGGACTGGCGGGTTGACCTGGCTACGGCGTGGGAGCGCGTCGGCCACGATACGCCAGTGCAAGGCAACTTGGACCCGATTGCCTTGCTGGCACCGCTGCCAGAGCTGCGCCGCAAGGTGCGGGCCGTGTTGGCCGCGGCAGACGGACGGCCCGGCCACATCTTCAACCTCGGTCACGGTATCATCCCCGAAACACCCGTCGAGCATGTCCGCGCTGCCGTGAGCATGGTCCGCGAGTACTGCGCCGAGCGATAGGCATGTCCCGGGTAGCCATCGTTGGCGGCGGGGTCTCAGGCTTGTCTGCCGCCTACTACTTGGGGCGGCACGGCATTCCCTGCACTCTGATCGAGCGCGAGCGAACGCTCGGCGGCATCGTCCGCACCGAGCACTTCGGCGACTGCCTGGTCGAAGCGGGGCCGGACAGTTGGCTGGCCGAGAAGGCGTGGATGTTGGATCTGGTCCGAGAACTGGGACTCGGCGACCAAGTGATCGGCTCCAACGACGACAGGCGGCGCACCTATATCGTCCGTCGCGGCCGCCCCCGACCGCTGCCCCAGAGCATGCGGCTGCTCGCGCCGTCCAAGCCGTGGCAAGCTGCCACTAGCGGGCTGTTCGGCTTAGCCGCCAAGGCTCGCATGGCCGGCGAGTGGTTTCGCCGGCCCCAGACGCTGCCCGAGCGGTCCGTCGCCGAGTTTGTGGAGGACCACTTCGGACTTGAGGCCGTGGAGTACCTTGCGCAGCCGCTGCTGGCAGGCGTATACGGCTCTCCTCCCGAGGACCTATCGGCCGACAGCGTGATCCCGCGCTTCGTGGAATACGAGCGCCAGTACGGCAGCCTGCTGCGCGGCGTGTGGAAGAACCGCGAGCGACATCGGCAGGGGCCGCTGTTCCTGACGCTGCGGGAGGGCATGGGCTCGCTGACCGACGCGCTGCGGCGGCACCTTCCCGGAACCTGTGAAGTCGTCACGGACGACGTGCGAGAGGTGCAACCGAGCGCCGCTGGCTGGCGAGTCCGGGCCGAGCGCGGCGCATGGGAAACAAGCAGCGTGATCGTCGCGACTCCCGCCCCCGAAGCCGGCAGGCTGCTCGCACGCGCTGACGGCGGTCTGGCGGAGCGCCTCGGAAGCATCGTCTATACCTCCTCGGTCGTCGTCGCTCTGGTGTACCCGCAGCGCGATTTCGGCCATTCACTGGACGGCTTTGGCCTGTTGATCCCTCGAGCCGAGCGCGGGACGCTGGCCGCCTGCACTTGGACGAACACGAAGTTCGCAGAACGGGCCGGGCCGGGCAAAGTCTTGCTGCGGGCCTTTCTGGCAGGAGCGGACGCCGACCGGGCGCTGGAGTCGAGCGACGAGTCGGTGGCCGGGCTAGCGGACGCGGAGTTGCGGCAGTGGATGGGCTTTCGACCTGTCCCGGAGGTGTCTCGGGCCTACCGCTGGCCCGCGGCCATGCCTCAGTACTCGGTAGGTCACGAGACGCGGGTGAGCGAGATCGAAGAGCGGCTGCTGCGCTTCCCGGGGCTGCACTTGGCGGGAAACGGCTACTCCGGGCTCGGGATCCCCGACTGCGTCCGCCGTAGCGAGCGCATCGCGAGGGAGATAGCGTCCGGAGAGGCGTCCCTCACGACCCCAGCCGCTGGACCGCCATGATGGTCATGTCATCTGCCTGCGGCGCTTCCCCGCAGAAATCATTGACTTCTTGCAGCAGGGTCTCCAGGAGTTGCTCGGGCGGCAGCTCGGAATGGGCGCGAGCCGAAACGCGCAGGCGCTCGTCGCCGAACTCCTGGAAACGGTCGTTCATGGCCTCGCTGAACCCGTCGCTGTAGACCAGCAGGGTCTCGCCCGGCCTCAGTTCCGCCTCGCCGCGCTCGTAGGGAAAACCCGGGAGCACGCCTAGCACCGGCCCGCCGGTCCGAAGCTGCTCGGGGCGATCCCCCCCGGGCAGCACGAGCGGCGGGTTGTGGCCCGCATTGCAGTACTCGAGTCGATGGGTGCGCGTGTCGAGCACGCCGTAGAACATCGTGACGAACTTGTCGGAGTCAGTGCTGGCGTGCAGCATGTCGTTGGAGCGCGACACGCAGCTGGCGACATCGGGCGAGGAACGACCCTGGCTGCGGATGGTCGCCTGTACGTTGGACATCAGCATCGCCGCTGTGATGCCCTTGCCCGAAACGTCCGCCAGGCACAGGCCAAGACGGTCTTCGCCGAGTTCCAGGAAGTCGAAATAGTCCCCGCCGACCCGCTTGGCGGGCTCGGAGATTCCGGCGATGACGTAGCCCGGCACTCGCGGCGGCTCTTGGGGCAGCAGGTTCTTCTGGATTTCCCGGGCCAGCCGGAGTTCCTCCTGAAGTACGACCAGAGCCTTTTCTTCTTCGGCCAGCCGGGCGTTCTCGACCACTTGGGCAGACTGTGTAGCGATGATGCTGAGCAGCCGCTGGTCCCCCTCGCTGAAGTCGCTCGAGCCTTGCTTGTTGAATACGTTCACGACTCCGATCAGGCGGCCCTTGAGCATCATCGGCACGCACAGCAGGGATTGAATGTTGTTGCCGTCCGCAGCGCCGCGAAAGCGCGTCTCCGATTCGAAATCGTTGATTACCAGCGGCTTGCGGTTCTTCAGCATCCAGCCCGTGATCTGATCGCCCAGGCGCATGGGAATGATCTGGGAGTCATCCTGTTCAATCTTGCGGACCATCGTCTTGAGGCTCGCCCCCTGCTCGCGCCGGTCGAACAGCAGGACGGCGCCTTGCTCGACCCGCAGATGCTTGACGCACTTCTGCACGATCAAGTCCACGGTGGCGTCGAGCGAGGAGGTCGACGACACGGCAGTAGAGACCTCGTTGAGGATCGACAGTTCCTCCACCGCCGCCCGCAGGCGGCGGTTTTCTTGCTCGAGGCGCGAGATGAGTCTGGCTGAGTCCATGGCGGGACCGGCGGCTAGCGCTGAAACAGCGGCTTGATCCTAGCGGATTTCAACTGCGCTCCACTAGTTCCAGCAGCACGCCGCCAGTCTCGCTAGGGTGCACGAACACGTACTTGTAGCCCTCGGCGCCGATCTGGACGCGGTCCGTCACCAGGCGGCGCCCCGACTGGCGGATCGCTTCCGCCGCGGCTTCGATGTCGGCGACCTGCAGCGCGAGGTGGTGCATGCCCTCGCCGCGGCGCTCGAGAAAGCGGGCGATGACCGAGTCATCGGCGGTGGGCTGAAGCAGCTCGATCCGGCTCTCACCAGCCGGCAGCAGAGCTGCCTCCACCTTCTCGTGGGCGACTACGCTGCGGTGCGCGGGTTCGACGCCCAAGGCGTCGCGGTAAAACTCCAGCGCCCGATCGATCGAGCGCACCGCGATGCCGATGTGGTCGACAGTCATCGCTTCCATTGTTGCTTGAAGCGGTCCGCGACCGCTTGAGTGTAAGCATACGGGTTAAGCTCGCCCGCGGCGATGGCTTCGGCGGCCGTGTCCAGATCCGGCTCGAGGCCCGCGCTGTCCAGCAGCATTGCTTGCAGATCGCCACCGAGGCGCTTGAGCAGCAGCCGCTTCCAATAGGCTGGATCAGATGGAGCGCGGGCGGTCCGTCGCAAGGCATCGACCAATTCCTCGATACCGTCGCAGCGGCTGGCCGACGTGCGCAAGACGGGCGGCTTGGGCTTTCCAAGGGGGATCAACGAGATCATGGCAAGGATCTGGCGCTCTAGCTCGTCCGCGCCCGGCTGGTCGGCCTTGTTGATCACAAAGACGTCAGCGATCTCCATGATTCCGGCCTTGGCGGCTTGGATATCGTCGCCAGCGGAGGGTGTCAGCACTACCGCCACCGTGGCCGCGAGGTGCACGACATCGACCTCGCTCTGGCCGACGCCCGCCGTTTCGATCAAGACCGTGTCGCGACCCGCTGCTTCTAGCAGGGCAAGCGCATCTCCGACTGCTGGTGCCAGTCCCCCCAGCTCCCCCCGGGCTGCCATTGAGCGTATAAAGACGCCGGAATCGCCGTGATGGCGCTGCATGCGCACTCGATCGCCGAGGATCGCGCCGCCACTGTAGGGGCTGCTCGGGTCGACCGCGAGAATCCCGACCGATACTCCATCGCTGCGCAAATGGCGCGCGATGCAATCGACCAGCGTGCTCTTGCCGGCACCGGGCGGGCCGGTGATCCCGAAGCGCTGGGCCGCGGTGTTGGGATCGTGCAAATCGGCCAGCAGCTCATCGGTGCCGGCGGAGCGGTTTTCGACCGCGCTGAGCGCCCGAGCCAACGCGCGCGGGTCGCCTCGCCGGATGCGATCGGCCAGCAGTTTCACGGCAGTTCGCTCCCTGCCGGCGACCGCTCCTGTGTACAGACGTGCCGCATCATGCGGGCCGAATCCGATTGTATCCGGGAGTCGCACCGGCCCGATGCTGCCCCGCGCAACGCCTCGCTGCGGAGGGGTTCTCGCCCGCCAGCGGGGCGCTACACTGAATTCAGTTCCAGTGCCGAAATGGGTGCCTCAGAAATGCGCAGTGCTTGCCGAAAAGCCCTCGGTCGCGCGCGACATTTCGAGGGTGCTGGGAGCGACCGGGAGGGGCAGCGGATTCTTCCACGGCAACGGCGTGGTGGTGACGTGGGCGATCGGCCACTTGGTTCATCTGGCCGAGCCGCACCAGATTGATCCGGCATGGAAGGAGTGGCGGCGTTCGCTGCTGCCCATGCTTCCAGATGAATGGCCGCTGATCGTCGACGAGGAGCGGGCGGACCAGTTCGGCGTCGTCAAGAAGATCCTCAACAGCCCGAAGATCGAGCGGGTGGTCTGCGCCACCGACGCCGGCCGCGAGGGCGAGCTGATCTTCCGCCAGATATACGCGGCGGCGGGCTCGTCCAAGCCCGTGGACCGGCTCCGGATTTCGTCGCTGACGCAGGACGCGATCCGGCGCGGTTTCGAGAACTTGCAACCGGCCAGCGGCTTCGACGACTTGGCGGCGGCCGCGCGTGCGCGAAGCCGCGCCGACTGGCTCGTCGGCATGAATCTCACGCGCGCCTACACGCTGGACCACGCCGACAGCGAAGTGCTCTCGGTCGGGCGGGTGCAGACGCCGACGCTGGCCATGCTGGTGGAGCGAGAGATCGCCATTCGCGACTTCGTGCCCGAGGACTACTTGGAGGTCCATGCCGAGTTCGACGCGGGCGAGGGACGGCGCTACCGCGGCGTGTTCTTCCGGCTCGAGAAGGGCAAGCGGCAGCAGAGGCTAGCGGCTGACGGCAAGGAGGCGGCGGAGATCGTTGCGCGGGCCCGGGCCGGACGTGCCGACATCGTCTCGGTCAAGCGGACCCGGCATCGCCAGCCCCCGCCGCACCTGTATGACCTCACCGAGCTCCAGCGGCACGCCAACCGCCTGTACGGCTTCAGCGCCGAGCGCACCCTCGGCATCGCGCAGGCGCTGTACGAGAAGCACAAGGCAATCACATATCCCCGCACCGATAGCCGCTTCCTGTCCAGCGACGTTGCCAGCCAAGCGCCGCAGATCGCAGTGCGGACGGCACGCGGCTATGACGAGTCCTTGCTCGCGCCCGGCACTGGCACCGAACCGCTGCCCGGGCGATTCGTGAACGATTCCAAGGTCACCGATCACCACGCCATCATCCCCACCGGTTCGGCCAGCGGCGTGCGCGATGGGTCGGCCGAAGCGAAGGTGCTTGACCTGATCAATCGCCGCTTCCTGCAGGCGTGGCACACCGAGCACCGCTATTCGTCCACGACCGTGATCACCCGTGTCGTGCACAAGGCCGACGAGGATCAGTACCTGTCCAATGGCAAGGCCGTCGACGACCCCGGCTGGAAGCTGCTTGACCCCGCGCCGGCGAACAGGCGCGAACCGAAGTCCGAGCCGGACCTGCCTAGCGGCTTGCGGCAGGGCCAGCGTGTGGAGGTGCAAGCGGCCGAGGCAGTCAAGAAGAGGACCAAGCCGCCGCCACGGTTCACCGATGCGACCTTGCTGACCGCCATGGAGTCGGCGGGCAAGACGCTCGACAGCCAAGCGCTCTCTGACGCCATGAAAGAGCGCGGGATCGGCACGCCTGCGACCCGCGCCTCGATCATCGAGACGCTCCTGAAGCGTTCCTACGTCGAGCGCGAGAAGAAGGCCCTGCGAGCCACCGAAAAGGGGATCCGGCTGCTGGACCTCGTTCATCCCAAGGTCCGCAGCCCCGAGATGACCGGAGAATGGGAGTCCAAGCTGCGCAGCATCGAGCGCGGCGACGGCGGCTATGCCAAGTTCATGCGGGGCATAGAGGAGTTCGTGCGCGACGTTGTTGGCGGTTCCGCCAACGGCTCCGCCTCCGCAAGCGACCGCGACGCATCCCGCTCGCAGCCTCCGCCAGGCCCGCAGCCGCCCGCATCCCGCACCCAGAAGCGATCTCAGTCGAGGCAGCGGAAAGCGGCCGCAGCCGATCAGGCCGAAACGCGCGCGGACCAGAATGAGCCGGAGGTGGGCGCGCCCAGCGGACACGTCGAGGAACGGGCGCCTGGAGCCGCCAAGCCGCCACTCCAGCGGCGCAGTTTCGGCTCGCCGCCGCCCGATCGGCCGGCCCCGCCGACTTCGTCGCAAGCCGGGCCGCAGCCGGTTTCCGTTTCCCCGGAGCGGCTGAACGAACTGCTGCGATCGCGCTTCGGGCACGCCTCCTTCCGCCCCAACCAAGAGGCGGTCTGCCGGGATGTCGTAGCTGGCCGGGACGTGCTGCTCGTCATGCCGACCGGAGCGGGCAAGTCGCTCTGCTACCAGCTGCCCGGAATCGCCCGCGGCGAGACGACCATCGTGATCAGCCCGCTGATCGCACTGATGGAGGACCAGACGGACAAGCTGCGCCAGCAGGGCTTCAAGGCCGAGCGGATCCATTCCGGGCGCGACCGGCTTGAATCTCGGCGCGTGTGCAAGGAGTATGTCGCGGGCGAGCTGGATTTTCTCTACATCGCTCCCGAGCGTCTGGCCGTGCCGGGCTTTCCCGAGTTCTTGGCCAAGCGCACGCCGGGTCTTGTCGCCATTGACGAGGCGCATTGCATCTCCATGTGGGGCCATGACTTCCGCCCCGAATACAGGCGTTTGCGCGAGCGCTTGCCGTCCCTGCGCCCGGCCCCGGTGATAGCGCTGACGGCGACGGCCACCCCGATCGTCCAGCGCGACGTGATCGAGCAATTGGGCCTGGGGGATTGCAAGCGCTCCATTCACGGGTTCCGGCGCGAGAACCTGCAGATCGAACTCGTGGAACTCGTGCCGTCGCTCCGGCCCGGTGCCTTGGCAAGGCTGATGCTTGACGATGCGCGGCGGCCGGCGATTGTCTACGCCCCGACCCGCAAGGCCGCCGAGGCGCAGGCCGAGCTGTTGCAGTCGAGCATGCCCGCAGCTGCCTATCACGCCGGCATGCCCGCCGAGGAACGGGACCGGGTGCAGGCCGCGTTCCTGCGGGGCGACCTTGAAGTCATCGTCGCCACGATCGCGTTCGGCATGGGCATCGACAAGCCGGACGTGCGCACGGTTGTCCACACCGGGCTTCCCGGTTCAATCGAGGGCTACTACCAGGAGATCGGCCGAGCGGGCCGCGACGGACTGCCCTCCAAGGCAGTCCTGCTGCACTCATGGGCGGACCGCAAGACGCACGAGTTCTTCTTGGACAGGGATTATCCCGAGCCGCCCAAGCTCGAAGCCATGTTCAACCGCCTCAGTTCGGCCAAGCTGCCGGTCGGCGACTTGGCCGCGGACTTTTCCGGCGATTCCGAACAGTTCGAGAAGGCGCTCGAAAAGCTGTGGATGCACGGCGGAGTGAGAATCGATGCGGACGATCAGGCCACCAAGGGCGACGCGAGGTGGCGGGCGAGCTATGACGAGCAGCGCGCCTACAAGATCCGGCAGCTGGATCAGGTGAGCGAATTCACCCGGTCCAACCAGTGCCGCATGCTCGACCTGGTGCGGCACTTCGACGACTTGGAGGATTCGCTCAAGCCCTGCCAGCATTGCGACAACTGCGACGCCGAGACCTGTGCCGTCAAGACCTTCCGGCCGCCCACGCCGCAGGAATCGGCGCTATTGGACACGATCCGACAAACCCTGCGCGAGCGCGACGGACAATCGGTCGGCAAGGTTTTTCGCGATAGCGTGGAGCCGAACAAGGTGGATCGAAAGACGTTCGAGCGGCTGGTGGACGGTCTGCAGCGGGCGGATCTGGCACGTATCGAACCCGATTCCTTTGTCAACGCGCAGGGAGAGTCGATCGAGTTCCGCCGCATCTGGCTAACGCCGGAAGGCCGCGGTGCGGCCAGCCTCGCCAGCCGCATCATGCTGCCCGCGGAAGGCGCTGGCTTGAAGCCCGCGAAGCGGGCATCTCGGCCGAGAAAGGCCGCTAAGGCGGGCTCCGCAGGAAAGCGCAACGGCAGTCGCGCCACCAAGCAGTTCGGCCTCGGAGAGGTCCCGTCCCGCGATGATTCTGACGAGCTGATCTCCTCCGCTCTGCGGGCTTGGCGAAAGTCCGAGGCGGGAAGACGCGGGATGCCCGCGTTTCGCGTGTTCCCCGATCGCACCTTGAACGCCTTGGTCGATCGCAAGCCTTCGAATGAAGCGGAGCTGCTGGACGTGCCGGGTGTCGGGCCTGCGGTCGCGAAGAAGTACGGGGGGCAGTTGCTCCGGGTCATTCGCAGTTCCGGCGCTTGAGTGACGGTGTCCGGCGTAGGCCGCCGACCATTCTGCCTGGTCGCGGCCGGGCCTACAATTGAGATCACGGGCGGCAGGTCCGGCACGGTGCCGTGCACTGAGCCCTGCGGCCGAAGGCGCTAGCAGCAAGATGGCCACCCATTGCACCTGTGGCAGCCCGCTGCCTCGCGACGCTTCGTTCTGCCCCCGCTGCGGGCGGCCGCTGGTGCCGGGCGTCGGCGAGCCCGAAGTGCCATTCGAGCTGCCCGCGCAACCCGAGTCGGCACCTCGCGAGCTGACCGCGAGGGACTACCTCAGAGCCGTCGGCCCGCCGGCCATCGTGGGCATGTCCCTGCGCTTTCTTCTCAGCGCGCTGGTCTCGCTGCTTGGCCTGGGCCTGGTCGCGGCGATGCTGGGCATCGGGGTCGTGTGGCTGGCGGCGTACTACGCGGTGAGGCGCTTTGAGCAGAGAGTCGCGCCCGTCTCCGGCCTATGGCACGGATTCGGGGTAGGGGCGCTGACGGGCCTGCTGTGCTACCTTCCGACGCTGGTCACGCAACTGGCGGTGCTAGGGGGGCCGGGCCAAGAGGCGTTTCTGGAGGCATTGCAGCAGCAGGCACAGGATTCGCCCATCATCGCCGGAGCGGCTACGGCACTCGAGGATCCGACCGTATTCTGGGGAGCGATGGTCCTGACCATCCTCGTAGAGGCGACGGTGCTGGTGGCCGGGGCCGGCGGATTCGGAGCGCTGGCCGCAAAGACCGTGGTGAACGAGCGCTAGCCGTTCTGGATGCGCCTCCCCGGATATCGGGAGCAGGGCCGCGCTGCGTTATACTCGCAGCGTGAAGTCTGACAAGGCTTCGGAGTGCTATACGCGGTCTGGCATTCGGCGGATCCTGGGGATTAACGAGAACCGGTTGCGCGCGTGGGAGCGTGCCGGGCTGACCGAGGTCAAGGAGAGCTATAGCTTCGCGGATCTGATCTCGCTCAGGACGCTGCAGGGGCTGCGCGCCGAGCGCATCCCGACAAAGCGCATCCAGCAGGCGCTCCAGAATTTGCGACACCGTCTCGCCTCCGTTCGCGAACCGCTAAGCGAGCTCAAGATCGTCTTGTACGGCCGCCGCATCGCGTTGGAGCTGCCGGGCGAGAAGATCGAGGCGCTGACTGGCCAGTTGCTGCTCAAGTTCGATGTCGAGCAGTTGCGCCAGGCGTCCGTCGTTGAAATTCAGAGCCGCCCCACGCAGTCTGCCGAGCCTGCATTGGACGGCGAAGAGCTGTTCCAGCGCGCCCTTGAGCTGGAGACCAGCGGCGCGCCTGTGCCGGAGCTCGTCGGCCTCTATCGCAAGGTGCTCGAGCGCGATCCTGCGGCGGCCGGCGCATTGGTGAATCTCGGCACGCTGCAATTCCGACAGGGCGAGACCGCCCAGGCCGAACAACACTACCGCGACGCGCTGCGGCTGTACCCGAACTATGCCTTGGCGCACTACAACCTAGCGAATGTCTGCGATGCCTCGGGCAGGCTGGAAGAAGCCGTTCAGCACTACTCCGACGCCCTGCGCTACTGCCCCGACTATGCCGACGCGCACTATAACCTCGCGCTGGTGGAAGAGCGCCTCGAGCGCTTGGCTGAAGCGGCCAGGCACTGGAGCGCCTACCTCCAGTTCGATTCGTCCAGCCCCTGGGCGAAGATCGCGCGCCTCAAATTGCGACAACTGCGCGAACCCGACAAGGACGGCCCCCAGCCCGTCGGGACCACGTTCCGCAAGCCGTTCGACGGTGCGCAGGAATAGCCGCCCGCCATTCGGTACGATCGGGGATTCATGCAACCGTCGCTCGAGCGCGTCAGCACCCTGACTTTCGACATGTTCGGCACTGTGCTGGACTTGTCTGGCTCGATTGTTCCGGCAGTGCGCGATTTCTTGGCTGCGGCCGGAGCGGAGGCCGACGCATCGGCGGTCTGGGCTGACTGGCGCACGCGCCAGCGGCTCGAGCAGCATCAGGACACCATCTTGATGTTGGGGCACAGAGGCTACCTCGACTCCGCCCGCCGAGCCCTGCAGCACACGCTCAAGCGCCACCGCGTGGCGTATACGGCGGACGCGGTAAGTGACTTGCTGCAGGTGTTCGAGCGCCTGCGTCCATTCGACGACGCGCAGGCGGGTTTGTTGCGGCTGGGAGAGCGCTATCGTCTGGTGGCGCTGTCCAACGGTGACCGCGGCTTGGTCGAGCACCTGGCGGCCAACAACGTGGAAGCGAAATTCGACCGCAGCCTGTCGGTAGACCGTGTCGGGCGTTTCAAGCCGCATCCTTCGGTGTACCGGATGGCCGCGGGCGAGCTGCAGTGCGAGCCGGGGGAGATCATGATGGTGGCGGCACATGCGTTCGACATCTTGGGGGCGAGGGCGTGCGGCTACTGCGGCGCTTACGTCAACCGTTACGGACTGCCCTACGAGGATTCGCCGTTGCTGCCGGACTTCGAGGTCCGGGACTTCAATGAACTGGCCGACCGCCTGCTGGCCCGCTGACCGAATCCGTCCGCAGCGCTGCGATTCGACGCCGCGTCGATTTGATGAAGCCGGGCTCGCGCCCGCGCACTGGGACGGCTGGCGGGTCATGTCGCGTGCTTAGGTTGGCCGTGCCAGCCGGATTCGGAGCGGCTTTTCTGTGCTTGGTGTGGGAGAAGTACCGGGCCGAGATGGTAGCGGCGATCATTGCGGCCACTGCGCTGCCGCTGCTGTTCGGATGGGTGCCGCCGAACCCGTACTACGGCTTCCGCACGCCCCGATCCATGGGTTCGCCGGAAGCTTGGTATCGGGCGAACGAGATCATGGCTTGCTATCTGTTGGCATCCCAAGCCTTGGGCCTGCTGGCGAAGCGGCGCGTCACCGCAACGCTGATCTCTCGCTGGGGCAGGGACGAAGCGACATGGGCGACGCCTTGGGTATGCGTCGCCGCACTCCTTGGGGTGCTAGGCTCCGTTGCTCATTTCTAATTGATTGGCTGAGCGCGGCAGCGGGTGTGTCAGCGCGTCTCTTTGGCGAGCTTCCGGCCACCAGGCGGAGAGCGTCGGACCGGTTCGCCAGACTTGCGAGAACCGCTCATCTTGCGTCATCGCACGAACGCGAGACGCGGGAGGGGAGCGCTTTGAATCATTGCCAGGTCCGCCCCAGGGATGTTCAATCCCGCCTTTCTGGTCTTCGCTTCCGACGCTGGCGCGTACTTGTTGCCCCGCCAATTCGGGGTCTGCGTGCGGAATACGCTTCGGTATGGCTCCTGCCAGCTCCGTCCGTAAAGACAAACTCAGCGCCTCCTTCGGGAAGCAGTGCATAGGTGATGCTATGGCTCTGCCCGCCGAGTTCGAATTCCAGGTGATAGGAGCGCTCGGAGCGGATCTCGAAGCCAGTCACGGTGGCCCCCCGAAGCGGCCTCGTGAACGGTCGTACGCCGCGCGCTCGCGGTTGGATCGCGACTTCTCCGTTCCGCAATTCGACCTCTCCACGGAAGCCGCCGTTGACGCGAGGGTAGTCGTGGGTCGCGTGGTAGTGATATGGGCCGCCCGGCAGAGAGTGGCCGTTCAACCAGTCCAGACCCTGCGGTGCCGAACCGTCGGGCTCGTCGTATCCGAAGATCGGAAATCCGTCGAGGGCCCATGCGATGGGCGAGTCCCCGCCGATTCGGTCGGCCAGATGCACTGGGGCTACATGGTAGTGGTAGTCGTCGGCCCGCCCCGCATGGCCCCCGAACTCGTCTAGTTCGCCCGCAAGATACGTATCCGTGCGACCGTCCTGCTTGATCGGATTGAAGATGGGCACACCGTTGGCTGCAACGGCGATCGCTCCGCGAAAAAGCGTGTGCCTTGCGGAAACCGGCTTCTCGGCAAAACGAGGGCGTAGCGGCAACCGGAACGCGTTGTCTCCGAAATATGGCTGGGGCAGCGGGACTTGGCGGTTCCAAGACCGAATCCCGACCATCATTTCGTGGCGAGGCATGGCATTCGACTCGACGTAGAAGTAGTCGTCGTCCCAACGCACGCTCACGTCATCCGAAAAACCCTGGAACGATTGCGCTACGAATTCCGGATCGAAGTCGAATCCGTCCGAGCGCCGCTCTGCTGCACCCGCCACTATCAGGGCGAGCGCGAAAAGCGCGGCGATCGTGGTCCGGTTCATTGCGGGCTGGGCGCTGGGGATCGATCGCGACGAGCGGGCCTCTGCCTCGGACGAGTCCGAGCGCGGCCTCGGCGGGCCGGAGTGGTAGCGGCCTCCCCAGTCTCGATCCTAGCCAAGGTCGCCGCTCCTAGCCCATCCCGGAGGTGGTCCATCAGTTGGCGCTGCAGATCGGCGGCCAGGCCGGGGTGCTCCGCCGCGATATCCCGCGTCTCCCGGATGTCCGTGCTCACATCGTAGAGCGAGGCAGCGCTTGCCTGACCCCACGAATAGAACAGCTTGAACTTGCCGGACATGATCGCCGCCTGAGGACCCGCATCGCGGCCACGGGCTTCCGCGAAGAAGAACACCATCGGGTCTTTCGCGCGTGCGACGTCCTCCGCGCAGCCGCTGAGGAGCAATGGCTTCCAGCTTCCTCCTTCGATCCTTGGGGGTGGAGCGACGCCCGCATCGGCAAGATCAAGGATCGTCGGCAGCAGGTCATACGCTACGACCGGGGTGTCACAGTAAGCGTCCGCCTTGATTCCCGGCCCGCGCACCATGAGGGGCACTCGCAGCCCACCCTCTGTCACGTTCGTCTTGCCTCCACGCAGGTAGCGCGTGGGTCCGCCGTTGTCGGACATATAGAAGACGTATGTACTGTCCCTGATGCCGAGTTCGTCGATTTTAGCCAGGGTCATGCCGACAGCGCGGTCGAAGTCGGCGGCCATGGCGGCTCGAGTCGGGTCGCGGTGCAGTCGTCCGGGCGGCCGAGCCCGCCACTGGTCGAGGCTCTCGGGAAGCGACTGGTTGGGGCCGTGCACAGCGTAATGCCACAGCTGTAGGTAAAAGGGATGGCCGGCCGCAACGCTGTCTTCCATGAATCGGTTGCCCTTGTCCGTCAGTTCGAACATGCGCTTTGGATTTCGGGGATCGGCGGGCTGGCCATCCTGATTCTGGGTGATCTTGCCATCATCCCTGTCGAACCCCAGTTCACGCTGTGACCGAGCGAGTTGCCACTTGCCGAAGGTCGCTGCTCGGTAGGAGGAGTTCGCTTCCTTCAGCGCGTTGGCGAGCGAGTGGCGGGAGTCAGCGCGCAGGTTCACGGCCGTGCGCTTGTCAGGTGCGTTCAAGCTTGTGGTCGTCATGCCGAACGTGATCGCGTACCTAGACGGCTCACACTTCGGCGCTGCCGCGTAGGCGCGCGAAAACGTCATTCCCTCGATGCCCAAGCTGTCAATGTTCGGCGTCAGGTGATAGTCGCTGCCCGATTCAGGCAGGTTCCGGATCATCCGCTTCGACAGGCCGTTCCATGCTTGATCGTCGGAGAAGATGAAGACGAAATTAGGCGGTGCGGCGGAGCCGGTCGAAACGGCGATGGCCAAGAACAGCACAAGTCGCATTTCCATCAGGATTCTCCTAATCACCGGGAGCGCGCTCGGAACGAGTAGGCTGTCCGCCCGTTCTCATCCGCGCGTCCTGCGATGCGGCTCTGAACGAGTTCGACGAATGCTGTCTCTGGGGAGACGGTCACGCGCACGTGCCCCGGCCCCCCGACGACATCACCGCTGGTGTAGTGAATCGCCCCATCGCGCGGCGGTCCATCGCGATCCAGTCCTGGCTGCGGAACCAGCAGATACACGACGCCATCGAGGTCTTCCTTGGCGAACATATGATCGTGACCATGGAACACGACAGTGACGCCCGTCTCCACAATCAACTGGTGAATCGGCTGGCCCCAGCCTGGACGACGCTCGTCGAACTGGTAGGTCCCGTCGAGGCCTCGCCCTCCCCACTCGAACAAGCGTGCGGCGTCGATACCTCCCCGCGCCGCTTGGTTCACGCCGCCGACCAAATGGTGTATGAAAACGAACTTGAACTTGGCGTTGCTCGAGCGCAGCGTCTGGGCCAGCCAGCGGAACTGATCCTCGCCCAGCGTTCGGCTCCAGTAGTCTTGCCGGTTCCTGCTGCGCCCGGTCTCCCAGAACGGATCCAACGTGACGAACAACGCATCTCCCCAGTCCCACGCGTAGTAGTTCCCCCGTTCCGGCACGCCGTCTGACGGTGTTGCGAAGTAGGCGTCGCGTTGCTCGCGGGCCCAGCTCCTCATCTCGCGTCTCCTGGCGCCTTCGCCATCGTGATTGCCCGACACGAGGAACACAGGCGCCACGGCTCCGATCAAGCCGAAGTAATAGCGTTGGGCAAGGTACTGCGGCAGGGCGTCCCGGTAGTCTGAACGCTTGTCCGTCATGAACGTGTCGCCGAGGTCGACATGAAAGTCCGGCTCCGCCGCCATAGCATTGCGTAGGGACGCCTCGTACAAGCTCGTGTTCGTCCGCCCATCGAGGTGGGAGTCGGCTTGCACGGTGAACACGAAGGCGTCGCCCGGCGCTCGACCCGTTCGGAAGTGGAACTCGTCCGACGGCTCGACCGTATCCGCCGGCCCGGACGTGGTGACCCAGCGGTAGAAGTACTGGGAGTTCTGAGCGAGACCGCCGAGCAGCACTTCCGCGGGCTGTCCAGACTCGAGTCGCACCAGGTCCGACCGGCCACTGTAGGCACCTCGGCGAAGGCCGTACTCAAAGTAGCCCTCAATAGGCGAATACGCGAGGATGCTCGCCGTTACAGAGTCGCCCGTCGGGTTGCCAAGGACGATGTCATACAGGCGACGAGGCGTCTGGGTCCGAAATTCATCCTCGACGGCACGTCCGCGCCGCGACCGTCTGTCGATACCCTCGTCACGTCGGGGAGCTTGCGCCGCGACCAAGCTTGGTTCAGCTTGCTCCGCCCAGAGAGATGCTAAGCCGACAGGGAGCAAGGATCCGGCTAAGAGCAGGGCAGAGCAAAGCGTGACGAGACACCTAAGGGCCGCCGCCATGCTGCCAACTCCATCGAGTCCAGCATGGCCATGGACTGAACATGTGCCGGGCGGCTCGCTGCGCAACAGCATGTGAAGCATACGCTATCAAGCCCTTCCTCACAGTTAGACCACATTGGTTCCCTTATGCATCCAATCCAAGCGGCCATTTGCTCAGAGTTTACATCTGGAGCCTAATCGCCTTATTCGCAGCCGTGGTCGCGAAGCCCACCGCTGAGAACTTGCAACATGAGGCATCGCTATGGCGCGGCCGGCTCCGGCGGCCGCCCTACATGGCGGACCCTCGCTCCGGTCAGCACGATCTCGTCGTCCCGGAATTCCAATCCGCCTTCTGGCATCGGCGGCCCGTCGTGATCCCGAAAGTACAGCGGCAGGCCTTCGGAAAAGTTGAGCGGGCGGCCTCGGGGATTCTGGCGCTGGTGATGGATATGAATGTGGGGCTCGCTGGTATTGCCCGAGTTGCCGCAGGCTCCGATGGGCTGTCCCTCTTCGACTTGGTCGCCGCGCTTCACGAGCACACTCCCCTGTTGCAGGTGCGCGATCAGCAGGTAGGTGCCGGTATTGAGCTCGAGCGCTACTGAATTTCCGGCCGGGTTCTTGATGTCCATGCTCGCCTTGCCCGGTACGTGATCCGGCAGGCCGTCTACTGCCATCACCACGGTCGCCGCAGCCGGCGCGACGACCGGAGTCCCGTAGCAGCCGTAGTCGGCGAGATCCCCGTCGCCGTGCGCGGCCGGTTCTACCAGCAGGTCGTAGGCCCAGCGCTGGTCTGGGTAGGCGGCGTGATAGTTCGTGTCGAGGCTGTCGCCGCCCCAACCGACGCGCAGCTCTTCGTTAGAGGGCAAGCGGATGGTTGCGGAGGGCGAGGACGTCTCCAGGCTGAAAGGGAACGTGATGGTGAGGATTCCGAACCCCCACAGCGCGGGCCAGAAGGCCGCTGCCGCCAGTCCGAACGTCACTTGCATCGGGCGGCTGAAGCGCCGCTTTCGCAAGGCATGGGCGAGCAGCGCCATGAGCGAGACCGGGGCAAGGGTCTGGCCCGCCGTCACAAGCGCCAGCCAGCCTACGACGGCGGCCATGCCACCGGACAAGTACGCCGCCCACGCGGAAACGAGCACCAATGCCAAGGTGCCGGGCAAGCACCAGCGCAAGATTGGCCAGCATCTCGCCCAGACGGTTCGTAACCTGCGTAGGATTGATCGGCCCCAGTCCGCCATCGCGGGTGGCAAGTTCCAGCCTGCCCCATTATCGCCTCTTGTGTTGTGGCTTCTTGGCCTCGCTCGTGGTCCCGCCCTGCATCCATTGCTGCATCCGGCGACTCCGCCGAGCCCCATAGAAACAGGGCGGGGTGGCAGGCCAATTGGCCCAATATCCCATACTGGGATATGCTAGGATGCAGGCGTGCGGATAGTCGCGAAGCGAACTCTGCGCACGTTTTGGGAAACCGAGCACCGAGCCGAGCAGCCGCTCAAGTCCTGGTGTGCGGTCGCATCGAAGGCCGAGTGGACATCACCTAGTTCGGTGAAGGCGGACTACAGGCATGCAAGCATCGTTGGCAAGGACCGAGTCGTATTCAATATCGGTGGTAACAGGTACCGGCTTGTCGTACGCTTCGACTACGAAAGGCGTATCGGATTTGTCCGATTCGTGGGCACGCACGCCCAGTATGACGGAATCGATGCCTCCCGGGTCTGAGGGTTCAGCATGAGGATCAAGCCCATCAAGTGCGACGCGGACTACGACGCGGCCTTGGCTGCGATCGATTTACTGATGGGCGCTGCCCCAGACACGCCCGAGGGCGATGAGCTTGAGGTTCTTGTCACGCTCGTCGAAGCTTACGAGGCCGAGCGCTGGCCAATCGAGGCACCGGACCCAATTTCAGCGATCGAACACGTCATGGAAGCCCGCGGTCTGCAACAGAGGGACCTTGCCGCCCTAATTGGATCCCAGCCGCGCGCCTCTGAGGTGCTAAACCGCCGTCGCCCCCTGACCCTTGCGATGATCCGCGCTTTGTCAGGCAAGTGGAATCTCCCGGCGGAGGTGTTGGTTCGTGAGTACGACCTCACGAAGGCCCCGGCTGTTTGATTGCTGCTGGAAACTGAGGCGAGCAGACGGGCAGATTCTCCGTTTGATGGCGTGGTGCAACTTCGGCGGGGAGTTAGCGTCGCTACGCTGAAACAACACTGCTGAGCGCCACGGTTTCCGAATATGCCGTCCCGCCGGGCGAGCCATTGGGTCTGCGCCTTCACTGCGCTCCGGCGGGCGTTCAACCAGAAATGTCAGCGTTGGACTGGGTAGCGGGCCGGCGAGATGCGGGATCGCTTCTCTCCGGAGAAGAGGTCGGCAGAGTTGATGGAGAGCGCTACTTCAGCCGCGTCGATTATTGCCTTGAGTGTGCTAGGCTCCAACACGGGGAGGCGCTGTGGCGCAGATGTCGCCGGCCATCGGGCTGGCGCTGTCGTCCGAAGCAGGCCCGTCGCCCCTTGGAAGCCCGCGATGAACGCATGCTTGCGCTTCGGAGCGCTCTTGCTTGTCGGCTCCGCCCTGTCTTCGGGCGCGAGCCGCGAACGAGTGGAACAGGCGCTCGACAACGATATCCGGCCGCTGCTTGCCACGTATTGCATCCGTTGCCACGGCCCCGAAGTGCAGACCGTCGGGATCGACTTCAGCGTCTTCGACGATCACGGCGCGGTCCTTCGCTCCCGCCCGCTGTGGCTGCGCGCCCTGCGCGTGCTGCGCGAGAACGAAATGCCCCCGGCCGGCGCGCAGCCGACTACTGAGGAGCGCCGGCGGATGGTGGCGTGGATCGACGATGCCGTCAACAATCTCGATTGGAGCGAGCACCGCCAGCCGGGGTCGGTCACGATCCCCCGCCTCAATCAGGACGAGTACAACAACACGATCCGCGACTTGACCGGGCTTGACCTGCGCCCGGGAGACGCATTCCCCGCGGACGGGCACGGGGAGAGCGGGTTCCGCAACGACCGCGACGGACTGTTCGTGGCCCCGGTCTTGGCCGACAAGTACCTGCAGGCCGCAGGCCTGGTCGTGGACGAGCTGATCGCTGCCAAGATAGCGAAGGATCCGCTCAACGTCCGTCTGGAGATCGAGGATTTCTTCCGCACCGAGACGAATCACGAGTTCACTCCCTACGGCCTCGACCTGCGCAATTACCAACAGACCGTCTACCGCTATGTCACGTTTCCCCGGTTTGGCCGCTACCGCTTCCGCATCCGGGCGTGGGGCGAATCACCCGTCGCGGGCCAACTGCCGGGTGTCACGCTGCGCGTCGGAGGGCGCATGGTGGGCCAGTCGCATGTCGCCGCCGATCCGCAATCTCCCGCCGTCTACGAATTCGAAGCGAACATCCCGCGCGGCAGCCATCGCGTCTCACTCCACTGGTTCAAGTCCCCGACTGCCCTGACGAACGAGCACAACCGCCGCTTGGCAGAGGAGCATCAGCGGGCGCGGCAGCTGGCCAAGGCCGAGGGCCAGAAACCACCGGCAGCCATCGTGCTCTTGTCCTTGGACTGGGTCGAGGTCAAAGAAGCGCTGGAGGCGGGACAGGACGGCTCGCTGGTCTGGACCGCCGCGCCCGGCGACGGCCTTGACGATCGAGAGGCGGCCCGTCGCATCTTGGCGAACTTCGCGCAGCGGGCGTATCGACGTCCGGTCGGCCCGGGCGAGGTCGACGCACTGCTGGCGTTCTATGACCGCGCCGCCACGCGGGGAGAATCATTCGAGCGGTCCGTAGGATTGGCTTTGCGCGCCGCGCTGGTTTCGCCGAAGTTCCTGTTCCGTCCCGAGAGAGGCGGCGCTGCGTCCAACGATTACCGGCTGAACGACTTCGAGCTTGCCTCCCGTCTCTCCTACTTCCTCTGGATGTCGATGCCCGACGCGGAATTGATGGGTCTGGCCCGAGCGGGCTCTTTGGGCGATCAGCGGACCCTTGCGCAGCAGGTTTCGAGAATGATCGCCGATCCTAAATCCGAGGCATTCATAACGGCCTTTTTCGGCCAGTGGCTGGGCTTCGCCGATCTCGGCGGCACGCTCAAGCCCGATGACGTCGCTTTTCCCGAGTTCACGCCGGCATTGGGCGAAGCCATGGTGCAGGAGGCCACGAGCTTCTTCGGCCGGATCGTGCGCGAGGACCGCAGCCTGCTGGAGATCCTGGATTCCGGCTACAGCTACCTCAACGAGGAACTCGCCAAGCACTACGGATTGGAGGGAGTGGTCGGCCGCGAACAGCGATTGGTCGAGTTCGAAGACGCTCGCAGGGGCGGCGTTCTCGGCATGGGGGCGATCCTAACGGCGACCTCGCTGCCCACGCGAACTAGCCCGGTAGTGCGCGGCAAATGGGTTCTCGAGACCATGCTTGGCGAGGAATTGCCGCCGCCTCCGCCCGACGCGGGAGAACTGGCTGAGCCCGGCGAAAGCTCCGCGGGCATGACTATGCGGCAGATGTACGAAATGCACCGCGACGAGCAGCGCTGTGCCGTCTGCCACGACGAGATTGATCCGATTGGCTTCGGGCTAGAGAACTTCGACGCCATCGGCCGCTGGCGCGACACCGATAGCGGCCAGCCGATCGATGCCACCGGCACACTGCCGAGCGGCGAGAGCTTCGCAGGCCCGGTGGAATTGAAGCGAATCCTGCTGGGGCGGAGCAAAGAATTCGCCGAAATGATCAGCGAGCAGGTTTTGGGTTTCGCTTTGGGCCGAAATCTGGAATACTATGACCAGCCGGCCGTCGAGGAAATCAGCCGCGCTGTGGTCCGCAGCGAGTACAGCGCGCAAGCGCTGATCACCGAGATCGTTGCCAGCTATCCGTTCCGCTTCCGGCGGGGTGCCGCGGACAGCCGCGAGGAGGGCGAGTGATGATGCGAAAGAGAATTTCCCGGCGCGCGGTGCTGCGCGGCGCAGGCGTGACGATGACGCTTCCGTTTCTCGAAGTGATGGAACGGGCGCAGGGGGCGGCGCGCGTCGCTACCGGGACCGCCCCGGTGCGATTGGCCACGCTGTTCCACCCCAACGGCGTGTACCCGCAGAACTGGGATCCGGACGGGGTCGGGCGCGACTACAAGCTGTCGCGCATCCTCGAGCCGCTGGCTCCGGTCCGGGAGCACGTCAGCGTGATCTCAAACCTCGGCACTGGCGCGCAAGGCCATGTCGGCGCCACGTCTGCGTTCCTGACCGGCACTCCGCTGCACAAGAAGGCGGCGGGCCGGATCAACACGCCCAACATGGGAACCTCGCTAGACCAGTTCGTGGCCGAGCGGATCGGCGGCAGAACCAGCATGCCTTCGCTGGAAATCGGGACGGAACCGCCGCGTTCGGGCGGAGAGAACGGACTGGCGATCTCGTATGCCAACACCGTCTCGTGGCGCTCCGACAACACCAAGGTCGATCCCGAGATCGAGCCGCAGGCGGTCTTTGACCGGCTGTTCGGAGTGAGCAAGAAGACGCGGCGACAGCTCGCCGACGAGGCCAGCATCATCGACCACGTACTGGACGATGCCAAGACCCTGCGCGCCCGCGGCAGTGCCGCCGACCGGCGCAAGCTGGACGAGTTCCTCACTTCGGTGCGCGACGTAGAGGGTCGTATCGAGCGCAATCTGAACCCAACCGATACCGAGGCTCAATGGCAGCCTCTGATCGAGCCCGAGCTGTTCAGGCCCGAGGCCGGTATCCCCCAGACGCGAGACGAACATCTGCGGCAGATGCTGGATCTAATGGTGCTGGCGTTCCAGACCGACACCACGCGGGTGGCGACATTCATGATGGCGCATGGCTTCAGCCGCCAGAACTTCACGTTCTTGGATGGCGTCAGCGGAGACCACCACTCGATCTCGCACCACAAGGAGAATCCCGAGCTGACCGAGCCCTACACCATCGTCAGCCGCTGGTACGTCTCGCAGCTCGTCTACTTGGTCGAGAAGCTGGGCGCCGTTGACGAAGGCGAGGGTCGCACGCTGCTGGACAACACGATGATTCTCTACGGTTCGGCGCTGAAGAATGGCAACGGCCACACCACGCAGAACTTGCCGGTGCTACTGGCTGGGCGCGGTGGCGGCAGGCTTAACCCCGGGCGCAGGATCGTGCTGCCGAAAGAGACGCCGATCGCGAATCTCCATCTGACGCTGGCACAGCACATGGGGGTCGAGGCCGACAGCTTCAATACGAGTTCCGGCGCAATCGCCGACCTGTAACGCCGGGGCCGCGAGGCGGGACTCTCTTGCGGCAGGCCCGCGGGCTGGCCGCTCCCGGATGTCCAGGCGCAATCTGCTGGCTGCGGCCGGCCGGCTGTTACTCACTCGCCGAGAAATGCTTCCAGCTTGGCCTTTGCGTCGCTGAAGTAGTCCGGCAAGTCCTCCACAGCGCCGCCAATTTCGAACACAAGCAGGCCCTCGTATTCGATCTGGCGAAGTTTCGCTATCAGGCGCGGGTAGTCGACGAAGCCGTGGACTAGCGGCTTGTGCTCGGCCCACGTATCCGGCTCGATGTCGTGGACGTGCATGTGGAAGATCTTGGGCCCTAGCGCGTCGATGATCTCGAGCGTGACGTCGTTGTAGGCCTTGATCCCGGCGGGCGTGCCTTTCTCGCCGGGAGGCACGCGAGCGAGCAGCTCGGCGTAGTTTTTCTGGTGGCCCACGTCGATGGTCGCGCCAACGTGGTCGTGATCGACTTCGCGAATCAGTCTCGTGAAGTCGGCCACAGATTCGGGATAGCCGGTCTCGATTGCCAGCCGGAAGCCGAAGTCACGCGCCATGTCCCCCCAGCGGCGAAAGGTGCTGAGCAGCATCGGCCACGCGTCTTGCAGGGACAGGTGCGCGGAGCGCTGCACGTGGATGTTGGCCAGTTCGGCGCCGACGAAGGCCGTGGCCTCGAGAGCGATGTCAATCCGCTCGACTCCGAACGCATGGGAGGGCCCGAACGGCGAGAAGTAGGGCGTGTCGACCCATGGCAGGTGCGTAGAGACGTAGCGGAACGGCTCCAGTGCCTCCTTGAGCCGATCTCGGCCCTCGGCCCCTAGGTCTCTGAATTCAAAACCGGGAGGCACGCCCGGTCGAGCCTCGACAGGACCCATCGGGTGAAGTTCGATGGTCTGGAATCCCAAGCCGTGCAAGATGCCGATGGACCGGAACAGGCCATAGCCGGGGAAGTAGGGGTTGGCTCCGATAATGGCGGGATCTAGGCCGCGCTGCTGAGCTCTGGCCTTGAGTGCTGCTGCGCCAAGTGAGATCTGAATAAAGCGACGGCGGTGCATGGAGTCTCCCCGTTTACTGTGCATGACGATGGCATCGGCTACCCTAGCACGGCCCGAAATCCCAACCTAGATTGCCACGGGATTCCGGAGCAAGACAATTCTTGAGGACTGCCCTTCCAAGAGGAAAACACTCCCGGGAGAGTCGATATTCTTGCGTAGGATTCTCCCGTCGTCACGTAGGGGGGCAACGTCCCTGCGTTGCGCGTCCATCTCCAGCGAAGCGCCTACGCAATCCAGTTGGCTGCTGCACTGGTCCCGGCAAGGATCCAACAGCATGTGAGAATGTCTGTTCCGACACCCGGCCTTGATTCGGCTGGCAACGACCTCGAGAGAGCTGCGCGCCTTGAGTGGAGCTCCGGCGCAACGTTCTGGATCGGGGGCCGGTCCGCGGGTGGCGCAAGGCGGTTCGGCGCAAGCGAACGGCATCGCGCCCAAGCCTAGCTCGTGCTGGAGGCCACACCCCTAAGCGTGTAACTGGTGCTCCGCCCGCCCGCCGTGCTTCGTACGAGGATCCCGAGTTCAAGAAGCTCGGTGATGTCGCGAAGTGCTGAATCATCCGAGGTCTTGCAGATCTTGGCCCATTTCGACGTCGTGAGCTTCCCTTGAAAGCCGTCAAGCAGCCGATTCAGCATCTTGCGCTGGCGTGCATTGAGCGACACTTCACGCACCGAATCCCAGAAGCGGGCCTTCGCCAGAACGGCCCCAAGTGTTTCTTGAGCTCCCTCGATCGCCCTGTCAAGGCATCGCAGAAACCACTGCATCCAAATCGTCACGTCTAACGAGCCCTTCTGGGTCCGCTCCAGCACGCTGTAATAGTCGGCGCGCTCCCGCAGGATCTGGCCTGACATGCTGTAGAACCGCTGCGAAGTCCGCTCGGACCGAGCTAGCAGCATGTCGGCGACGGCCCGAGCCACCCGTCCGTTTCCGTCATCCAGCGGGTGAACCGTTACAAACCAAAGGTGGGACAGCGCGGCCCTTAGCAGCTCGTCGGTTCTTGAGGAAGCGTTAAACCAGTCCAGAAACCGTCGCATCTCAGATTCGATCCGGTCCGCCTTCGGTGCTTCGAAGTGAACCCGTTCGCGCCCGATCGGGCCCGAAACGACCTGCATTGGTCCGTTAACGTCGTCCCGCCACGAGCCGACCCGGACGCGCCTCATGCCGCTACGACCTGTGGGAAAAAGCGCGGCCTGCCACGAGAAGATCCTTTCCGGAGTGAGCGCCTGATCGTAGTTTCCGGTCGCGTCGATCATCATCTCGACTATGCCCTCAACCTGAAGGTCGGGTTCTCTCAGGCCAGCGATCTCCATTCCAAGGCGTCGCGCAATCGACGAACGGACTGGTTCCTCGTCGAGCCGCTCGCCTTCGATTTCACTCGTCTTCACGACATCCTGTGTGAGAGTGCGCACAATCGCCTCTTGCTTGAGGTCGAAGCCGAGCGACTCCATCCGGCCCTTTAGGTGCCCCTGTCTGTGCCGAACCGCAGACAAGAGCTGGAGGATAGCCTCATCTCGCCATCGGAAACGAGGCCAATCCGGGTGTTCGTGAATGTAACTGAACGAGGCCAATCCCGGGCTCCTGCGGAGATTATAGCGCTTAATCACCGCACGTTATGCGGCAAATGGAATCCGTTCGCAATTCCGTACTGAATCTCGCGAGCAACGTCGACGAATCGGGAATCGATCAAGACACAAATACGTTGTCGGAGCCTCGGGGATGCGCTCCGGTGCAATCAGCGCTTGTTTCCGACGATCTCTACCGAAATGGCACCGGCGGCGTGGAGCGACTCCTGGATTTCCGCCCTGTCTCGCACCCCCGCAACTTGAAGCACCACGCCTTCGTCCGGCAGGCTTGGCACGGGAACGCGCTTGCGCTTGCGGATCAATCCAGACTCCCAGAGCAGCGCGGCGAAAATTCCCATGACCGCCCCAGCCATGGTTGTCTCGAATGTCACCACGCCGGTGGCCCAGCCCGAGTTGATCGGCATTCCGCCGGTAATCAGCGGGTAGTCGCGCTGAGCCCAGTAGACCAGCGCGGTGGCTCCGCCGCCGACGGTGATCGCCGAGAGCACGGCAATCAGCGACATCCGGCTGCGCCTGGCCAGCGGAGCCGGGTCCAGTTCGAGCGGTCGCAACGAGTAGATCTCAATTGCGCTCCTGGGGACTCCCAGCGCGGCCAGATCTCCGATCGCTGCCGCAGCGTCCTCGCCCCGCAAGAACTCAGCGTGCACGTACTCCATCGTTGTACTCCCAGATGGCGATGATCGGAAACGCCTTGACGAATAGCAGGTACAGCAGCACCATCGCTGCGAACGTCCCCGCCGTGATCGACAGTTCGATCCAGCTCGGCGCATAGCTGCCCCAGGCTGCGGCGAGGGGCGGGTTTGACAGGGGCGGGATGACGATCAGAAACCGCTCGAGCCACATCCCGACGAGTACGGCTGCGCTGCTGACGGCTATGGTCGGGATGCTGCGCAACCTCGAGACCCCCACCAGCACGAACGGGACAACGAAGTTGCAGGCCACCATCGTCCAAAAGAGCATGCCGTAGAGGCCGTGTTCTCGGAATTGGAACACTCGGATCTCGGAGGGCAGGTTGCCATACCAAGTGGTTAGGTGCTCCGAGAACGTGAAGTAGCCCCAGATCAGGCTCATCAACAGCAGCAGCTTGCTCAGGTTCACGAAATGGACTTCGCGAAGGTACCCCTCCAGGCCCATCAGCTTGCGCAATGCCGCCATCACCAGCACCAGGGCGGCGATGCCGCTGAAGATCGCGCCGACCACGAAATACGGCGCGAAGATCGTGTTGTGCCAAGTCGGCATGACCGACATCGAGAAATCGTAGGCGACCACCGAATGCACCGAGACCGCGATCGCCAGGATCACAACCGCCATCAGCTTCATGGACCGCTCCAAGGCCTGCCACTGCCGGTCCGAGCCGGTCCATCCGAGTGACAGGGCCCGATAGATGCGACCCTTTGCTCCCTTGCTATGGTTCGCGAGCTCTGCCAGATCCGGGATCAGGGGCAGGTAGAGATAAATCACGCTGCCCGCTAGGTACGTCAGGATCGCGGTCAGGTCCCAGAACAGCGGAGAGCGAAAGTTGGGCCACAGCATGCGCTCGTTGGGATAGGGCAGCATCCAGTAGAAGAACCATGGGCGGCTGATGTGGATCAGGGGGAACAGGCCGCCGATCATCAGGCAGAAGACGGTAATCGCCTCGGCCGCGCGGGTGACGGGCTTGCGCCATTCCGCCCCGGTCAACCGCAGGATTGCGGAGATCAGCGTGCCGGCATGCGAAATGCCGATCCAGAAGACGAAGTTAACGATGTAGAAGCCCCAGTAGACCGGCCGCCGAACCCCCGTGCTGCCGAAACCGTTGACGATCTGGTAGCCCCATGCGAACAGAGCCCAGGCCACGATCGTTGCGCACACGGCGACGCTCGCCAGATACGGCCCGCTGGCTCCGCGCATGCGCCCGAGCAAGTCGGCGCGGACAGTTGCATGGCCAGAAACCGGAGCCAGGGCGCTGGTCGAAGCGGCGTTCATCGCTGCAAGTGCTGGGGCGACCGAGCCGCGGCGCTAGTCGGCCTTCTCCAGGTAGAACACGCGCGGCTTGGTGCCGAGACTCTCGAGCAGCTGCCCGGACCGCCCGCTGCCGAGCAACTTGGCGACCTTGCTGTCGCCATCGCTCATGTCGCCGAACACCATGGCCTCGGCCGGACAGGACTGCACGCATGCCGGCTGTACGTCGCCATCGGCTAGCTCGCGCCCGTCGGCATCCGCATCGAGCTTGGCGCGCTTGATCTTGTGGGCGCAAAACGTGCATTTCTCCACAACCCCGGACGGCCGGATGGAAACGTCGGGGTTGAGTTGCAGATTCAACGGCTCGGCCCATTCCGGTGCGAACCAGTTGAAGAAGCGAACCGTGTAGGGGCAGTTGTTCGCGCAGTAGCGCGTGCCGATACAGCGGTTGTAGATCTGGACGTTGAGGCCCTCGGCGTTCTGATACGTGGCGTTGACCGGGCAGACCGGCTCGCAGGGGGCCTCGTCGCACTGCTGGCACATCACGGGCCGGTACTTGACCTTAATGTCCGGGAACTCGCCCTCGTAATAGCGGTCGATGCGGATCCAGTGCTTCGTGCGGCCCATCGCCGCTTGGTCCTCGCCCGCGGTCGGGACGTTGTTTTCCGATGCGCATGCCACGACACACGCTTCGCAGCCCGTGCAGCGGTCTAGGTCGATCGCCATCGCCCATTGGGGTGTCCGCTCGGTCCCTCCCTCGGCTTGCTGAGTAGCTTCCTCGGCCATCGAATTCCTCCGTTCTAGACCCTGTGTGGCGGCAAGTCCCGATCCTGCCGCGAGAACTGCACGAGCCGCGCGTCCCCAGCAGTCTTCTCGATGCTAATCGGCGTCGGACCCATGGCCGGACAACCCGTCCCTTCTTCACGCAGATCGCCCACAACGACCATGGGGTTTGCGCCCCGCCCGGAGGCGTAGCGCCCGTAGGATGCGTGTCCTTGGCCCACGGCCATGGACACGACCCCGGGGATGGCCGCGGGGTTGACGTAAACAGGGGCTTCCAAGGTGCCGTGCTCGGATCGGATCCGCACGTTATCGCCGTTGACGAGGCCGAGCCTTGCTGCGGTTGCGCGATCCACCTCGACTGGCAGCCCCCAAAGTGCGCTCGATGTCGGATCGGGCAATTCTTGCAGCCACGGGCGGTTAGCGCCGCTTCCAGAGCCGAACTGCGGCGACTCGTACGCCTGAAACACGACGCCTTCCTGTTTGGAGGCTATCTCGAATGCACCCAAGGTGCCTGGCGTCGTCGGCAGCTCCCCGGAAGGCGGTCCCTGCCAGCCGCCATCTCTGAGTGCCCTTGCCTCGAACTCCGACGCTGAAGTTTCCGGACCGACAGATTCGACTGCGGAGTGCAGCCTGCTCACTGCCAGGCCTACCGTAAGTTCCTCGAACGGCTGTTCCGTCGCCTCCGCCAACTCAGACAACACGGTGGCAATCGGCCGCGAATCGTAAAGCGGCGCGACAAACTCCCCCGCCGCCGCAAACGACGGGGACGGAGATACCGCCGGCACTTCAAACAGCGCCTGCTCAAGCGGGTCGTGGTCAGGCAGGATGAGGTCCGCGAATGCGGACGTGTCGTCCAAGAAGGGCGAGAAGCTGATCACGGTCTCGGCGTCGGCCAGAGCGCTTTGGCTCGCGGGGGCGTTGTAGGCCGGATTCACTCCATCGACCAGCACCACGGAGGCTTGCTCCAAGCGCTCGGACCAATCCCCGGAGAAGCGGCGTTGCCGGGCGAGCACGCCCAACGGCTCGGCCGGTGGAATCACGCCGCCAGGCTTGCCCACGCAGCCGAGCAGCCAGTTCAGAGCTGACGCGGCCGCGACCGCGTCCGCAGAATTCTGGCGCACCATCGAAGCGCCGGCCACTACCACGGGTGCGGACGCTTGGGCCAGTTCGGACGCCGTCTGCCGGATCGCGTCGACGGGAACGCCGGCCGCCGCCGCGGCCTGTTCGAGATCGACGTCAGCGAAGATCGCTACAACGCTCGCCGGAGCGTCGGCGATTCGCTCGCCGAGGAGCACGTGTCCGATAGCCAGGGCCAGGGCGAGTTCACCGCCAGGCCAGACAGGCAGCCAGCGATCGGCGTTCCAAGCCGTGAGCGAGAATCTGGATTCGGCATGGATCAGGCGCCCGCGCAACTCGCGGCGCCCCTGGCGCATGTGCCCGTAGCGCCTCGAATACAGAACCGGCGACGCCCACCCGCCAAGGAAATCTGCTCCTATCGACAGCACCAGGGTGGAGTCTTGGATCTCATAGATCGGCAGGCCGTTTCGTCCGTATACGCGTTCGGAAGCCTCGCGCTCGGCGGCGAAGTCACCGACGCCGATGCTGGTGGCGGGCGGGGCGCCGATAGCCTCCAGAAAGCGGGCGATATTCTCCGACCGAACGCCTTCGCGGGCTCTTGCCAGGAAAAGGATCCGACCGGGATCGGCGGCCACCAAGGCCCCGGCGGCTTCTGCGACCGCGTCATCCCATGAAACGGTTTCGAACTGGCCCGAGGCGCGTGGACCGACCCGCTTCAGCGGGCTGCGCAGTCGGTCAGGGTTGTACAGCGACTGCAGGGAAGCGTGGCCGCGGGCGCACAGCCGCCCGCCGCTGACCGGATCGAGGGGGTTGCCTTCGAGTTTCTTGACAGCTGCGATCTTCTGGCGGACAAGTTCCCCGTCAACCTCGATCTCGCGTTCGGAAGCCATCACTCGGGCTAGCGTGCCGCAGGCCGCTGAGCACTCGCCGCACACGCTTGGGTGCCACTGCTCGACGCCGACCGGGACGCTCTCCTCGGGCACGAGCAGGGGGATGATTTCCTCTGCCTGGCGGCCACAAGCGCCAGTAACCGCGCCGCCCGAAGCGGTCCCGACCAACTTGACGAAGTTGCGCCGATCCACGCTAGCCAGCCTCCGCGCGAGCGCCCCGCCCGGGCGCTCGCAGCGTATTCGTCGCAGCCGCCGGGATGTCGCGGCGCGTTCTCACTCGCACGGTCGGTTGCATCAGTGGCTGGCCTAGTAGTGGCATGCAAGGCAGTCGTCGGTCGCGGAAGTGTCGCGGTGGCACTGGATGCAGGATCCCATGGTGTGCGTCACCGCCTTGACCGCGACCGTCATGGATGCCACGTCACCGTGGCACTGAGAGCAAGCGATTTCCGCTCTGGCGTGCGGCGCGTGGCGAAACTGTACCGCAGCCGTCTTGGCAAATCCGTAGATGCGCTCCCAGGGCACCTCGTGCTTGCGCTCCCAGTATTCGCTCAGGCGCACCACCTCGGGCAAGTCCGTCGCTATGAACTGGTGGCACAGCATGCACTTGCGAATCGACGGCAGGCCGGCCGAATCGCGCGATGTCGCGCCCTCGTGGCAATCGGTGCATTGCATTTGCGCCTTCTCGATGTGGGCGGTGTGCGAAAAGCCGATCGGCTGCTCTGCTGTCGACGCGGTCTGAACGACCAGAAGCAGCAAGGCTGAGAGCATCGCAAGGGACACGAGGAATTCGCCCTAAACGGACGTAACAGGATAGCTTAGCCGCGAATGCCGGCCCCAGTCGGATCACGTGGGCCGCAGGTCTCCCCTTCATGCGTCTCCCAGCGCCCTGTCGAGCAGTTCTCGGCACTCGGGCGAGTATTCGATCTCCAGAGCCGCCGAGCGGCCGGCCTCGGACATCTTCTTCCACGTCTTGCGCAGGATGTTGACCATGCTGTCTTCAGCTTGGTCTCCGGCGAAAGGCGCGAAATAGTGGTCCAAGAACACCAAGCACGCTACGTCCTCCAAGAGTTGCGCAAGGCGGTCGGTCTTGAAGCGCTCCTTGCGGATGATGGATTGGACCCGCAGCACGCTGCTGTCGTCGAAACCGCAGTCGCGCATGATCGCGCCGGCGGTGTCGGCGTGGAAGCGCCCGAGATCCCTGCGCCAGGCGAGGTAGGCGCGCCTTCCCGCAGGGTAGCTGGTACGCGGGATCTCCCAGCGGCGGATGTGTTGGGCTCGCACCGCCAGCCGCACTTCGTCCGGGGCATTCGGCTCGAGCCGGTCCAGCCAGGCCGACATGCGCCTCGCGTACGACAGTTCCTTGGGCTCGCCGCTGGGCTCGCGGTTGGGATCCTCCGCGTTGGCGGCGTCGAACATTTCCATGCAGCGGCGCACGCGTGCCTTGTCCAGATCGCTCATCTTCTCGCCTCGGCACCGGAGCAGCTGGCACAGATCGCAGTCAGCGCGACAGCCGCTGTCTCGGTCCTCAATACGTTGCGGCCGAGGCTCGCGGCCTGGAAGCCGCTCTCGTACGCCAACTGTGACTCTTGCTGTGTCCAACCGCCCTCCGGGCCGACAAGGAGGGTCGTCTCGTGACCGCAGCGGAAGCTTGCCACGGGCGGGCCAGCTGGTTCGGCCAATAGCTTCGTGTCACTGCCACAGTCTTGAACAGCGTCCGCGAAGGGCGTCGGCACTGCCACGTTCGGAGCGGCCAGCCGCCGGGACTGCTGGGCAGCTTCTAGTACGATCCTCCGCCAGCGCTCAGCTCGATTCTCGGCGGACTGTACCAGCTTGGCGTCGCTGCGAGCGGCGATCAGGGGCGTTATCGAATGCACGCCGAGTTCGGTCAGCTTCTCGACAGCCCACTCGAAGCGGGCGAACCTTACGATCGCCAGCGCTACGTTCAGGCGCGGGAGTTCGGGCTCGGCGGGCAGTGCGCCTTCGATGCGGAAGCGCACTTCTGCCGGCGTGCAGCTCTCGGTGAGGGCCCGATAGGCCGTCACTTGGTCGGAGACCTCGACTTGTTCCCCCGCCCGCAGGCGC
Organism: Bryobacterales bacterium; assembly: GCA_028819215.1. Lineage (GTDB taxonomy): Bacteria > Acidobacteriota > Terriglobia > Bryobacterales > UBA6623 > VXMF01. Next base: position 5,072 of record JAPPMG010000049.1, on the reverse strand, counting down.
GCCACCCGCGCGAGGTGATGTGCTTGGGCGCCGCGAGCGACTGCCGCGCCGCCTTCGATTACGTCCACGAACACGCGCCGCAGGGCCATTTCCAACCAGCTTATAGCTTCAGCTTCAGATTGCCTCCGGATGGCGGCGATCGCGCGCCCTCCAACGACGGCCCCGCGCGATTGACCGCATCCCTCGATCGTTAGACTGGAACATGGGGCTGCGGACCGGAGCGCCAGTCGAAGCCGGCGGAGGACACTCCCTCACTGCTGGCGACACAGCGCGGGTGGTTAGAGATCGACTGCGCCCACACTTCGCGGAGCTGGCGCAGTGCGGGTCGACGCCCGAACTGTTGAGTCACCGGTTGTACCAGCAGATCCAGTCCGTAGCGGATCGCGTGCTGGCCGCGACCGAGACCGGCACGTTCGCGACTCCAGGCGCTCCGGCCAAGTCGTCGTATCGCTTGCTGGCTTGGAATATCGAGCGCGGCATAGAGTTCGAGGCCCAGATGGAGGAGCTCAGGGAGCATGACTATCTGCGTTCGGCCGATGTCCTGCTACTCACCGAGACGGACGTGGGCATGGCTCGGTCGGGGAATCGCAACATCGCCCGCGACCTGGCCCGCGAGCTGGGGCTGAACTACGCCTTTGCACCCTGCTACTTGAACCTGTCCAAGGGTGCCGGCGTGGAAAGTGAATCGGCGGGGGAGAACGACGTGGGCCTGCACGGCAATGCGCTGCTGAGCCGTTACCCGCTGCACAATCCGCGCCGCATAGCATTGGGGAACGGGCGCGACAAGATGCGCGGCCGGGAAAAGCGGTTGGGCCAGCAGGCAGCCATTGCCGCCGAGATCGATTTGCCGGGACTGCCGCTAACTGCTTGCTCGGTTCACCTGGACGCGCAGTCCCGCCAGCGCCACCGGCGCGACCAGATGGATCTGGTGATCAAGGGCCTGCCGTCCGGCGGACCTGCCGTGATCGCCGGCGACTGGAATACGACGACGTTCGATTCTTCGAGCGCCCGATCGGTGATCATCGGGTATTTCGTGCGGCTGATGTTCGGGGTCAACAACATGATCAAGGGCCACTTCCTGCGGCCCTACGCCCTGTTCGAGCGCGATCTCTTCCGGCTGCTGGAGCAGCGCGGGTTCGAGTGGCGCTTGTCGAATGTGCTGGACGAGCGGACCACTTCCTACGACGTCGAAGATGCCAAGACACACAAGAACCTGCGCGAATGGGTGCCGGAATGGTGCTTCGATTTCGTCCGCTGGGCATTGAGGGACTTCGACGGCAAGTGCCCGCTGAAAATCGACTGGTTTGCCACGCGGGGCTTGTCGCCTGCGGATCCGATCGTGCTGCACGAGTTCCGCGAAGACCGCGTGCCGCCACTGTCCGACCACGATGCGATCGGCCTCGATCTAGCGGTTCCTCCTCGCGCGGCAGCCTAGCTGCCCGTGTTGGATCGGAGCGCGAGCTCTGATCGCTACCAAGGGGCCTTCTGGACTCTGTCCAGTGGCCTGTCTTCCATGGTGGGCCGCAAAGCCTCGCGAGACCCCATGTCGTAACGGTCTCCAGGCGCGAGGAAATAGAACCTGCCGTCGGGTGGGATCTTTCGCTGGTTGTCGTAGATGACGGCATAGCTCTGCCCGATGACCTCGAACCGGTCCCCCTGGACGACGATCGCCGTGTTCTCGTCGATTCCGATTCCCAGGAGCTTGGGGCGGGCAGCAATCACTTCGAGAAGGTCGAATTGGCGGTTTCGCCGGAGCAGATGCTGGTCTATCCCGACGTTCTTCAACAGTCCGAACCCCTCGATGTGGTCTCCCATCATCACGGTATTCGTCTTGGTGTCCCCGCGGACCAAGAACGAGCCCATGATCGACGCCCCGGCGGAAGACCCGCTGATCACGCCGCCCCGATCCAATAGCGCGAGCAGTTCCCGGTGGGCAAGGGTGTTCAAGTACGCGTCGGCCAAGCGCCACTGTCGGCCTCCGCCAAAGAACACGCCACGCGCGCGCCTTAGCGGAGCGACGAATTCGTCCGTATCGGCCACCTTCGGGTCGTACGTGTGCAGAACGGTAATGTCGGTCGCGCCTGCATCTTTGAACGGGCGCTGGCCCTTCCAATACTGGTCGTAGTACGGAGCTCCTCCGGCGGTCGGGATCGCCACTAGCGGAGCGTCAGGGCCCCCGGCGAGGTCGATGATTCGCTTGACGATCTCTGTATCCCGCATTGCGCCGCCGACGATCACGAGGGATCCACGTGCGGGACCGACTTGGGGCCTGTTGGCTGCAGGGGGATCTTGTGCGCCGGCGGGCACGGCTGCGAGCAGCAGTGCGGCCGCGACCAAGGCGATCCAGCGTCTAGAGTGCAAGCCTTCTCCGAGCAACTCGCCGAGTTTACCTCTGCGACGATCCGTCGGTCAACGAATCCAGCCATGCGCAGTGTTGTCGACGTGGCGCGGCAGAGATCGGTTCAGGCCGTTCCGGCTGGTGCCCTAGGCGGGACAGAGGCTTCGCTCACGAACGAGACGTGGCGTAGGGGCCGCGCGTTCGAAGCGGCCATCGGCTGCGCCCTGAGTCGGCGCCTAGGAATGAGCCTCACCGCCTATAATCTGGAAAACGGCCCATGCCAGTCTTGGAGGCGTCAGAGGTTGCGACCGTGCCAGAATTGCTGGCGCGCGAAGATCACCGCATCATCGCCGACATGATCGGCGAGACTTCGACAGTGTTGGATCTGGGCTGCGGCGAAGGCGATCTGCTCGCTTGGCTGGCGCGGCACAAGCGCGTCGAGGCGCGTGGGGTCGAGATCGCTCCGGAAAAGGTCCGGCGCTGCGTCGAACTGGGCCTGTCCGTCTATCAGGGCGACATCAACCAAGGCTTGGCCGACTACCCAGACGCCTGTTTCGACTACGTGATTCTCAGCCAGACACTGCAGGTCGTGCAGCATCCCTTGGAGCTGATGCGGGAAATGCGGCGGGTGGGCCGGCGGATCGTCGTGGCCTTTCCCAATTTCGGCCACTGGAGCGTGCGCCTGTCGCTGCTGTGCACCGGAAGGGCTCCTCGTACGGGGCACCTTCCGTACCAGTGGTACGACTCGCCGAACATCCGAGTGCTGACGATCCTCGACTTCGAGGACCTGTTGCGCCAGGAGGGGCTCGGTGCCGAGCAGTCGTGCTTCCTGCGGCGCGGCCGGCGGGTGGCCAGCCAGCCGAATCTCCTGGCCGATTCGGCGATCTACCTGCTCAGCTAGCGCTCCGGCGTTCCGCCAGCAGTTCCTCGACAGCTTGCGCGACGGCTTCCGGTGTCACCGACAGGATGCAGCGGGGCTCGTCGAAGGCGTAGCAGCGGTCGCCCGGGCAGGGCTTGCAGTCCCAGGCGGTCTCGACAACCCTGTGCCGGGTCTTCCACGGGTGCCATATCTTGGAGTCTGAAGACCCGAAGATCGTCACGCAGGGGACGTCGAACGCCGCCGCTATATGGGCCGGGCCGGAGTCGTTGCCCACGAACAGCCGCGCGCCGGCCAATAGCGACATCAGGTCTGGCAGGGGCAGCCCGTGGCGCACCTGAAAGCCCGTTAGCTTGGCTGCTAGGCCTGCCTCGTCTGGACCGGCGACGAAGACCGGCTCCAGTCCGTGACGCTTCCGCAGCCGCTCGGCCAAGGTCAGGAAATGCGAGAGCTGCCAAGTCTTGGTGGCGTAAGTCGCGCCGGCGTGCACGATCGCATACGGCTGGCCTGCATCTGCCGGCGCTGCGGCCAGGCGGGCGCCCGGGATCGATCCCAGCCTTCCTTCTAGGTGCATGATGGCCGCGGCGTGGTGCTCGGCGGTGTGTACGCATTCGTCCTTGTCGCGTCCGAGCACTTCTTGGGGACGCGGGATGCGAACGTTGTAGGCCCAGCGCTGGCGGAAGTGCGCAAACCCCGCCCGCCAGCGCGCCCCGGACAGGGCCGTGCACCAGGCCGCTGTCGTTCCGCCGTGCATGTCAAGGCACAGGCTCGGCCGCAGCGCGCGAAGATCCCGCACCAAGCGGGCTTTGCCCAGGGCTCCCGCACCCGTTGCGAGGCGCACGACCCCGTCGATGTCCGGTTGGCCCGCCAGCACGTCCGCGAAGCGCTCTTCCATCGCGACGTGGATGCTTGCTTGGGGCATCGCCCGGCGCAGCAATGAGAAGGCAGGAGTCACCAACACCGTGTCGCCGAGGGACCGCAACCGCACCAAGACGATCGAGGCTTCGGGCGAGAGTCGGGAGAGGATCGGATCGCTCACGCAGGCAGGTCAGGCCGCGCGCGATTCGGCCACTGTATCGAGGAACCCCCGCGCTGCGGTCTCGATGCGGCCGAAGTCTTCGTTCATCAGCCAGCGCTTGTTGACCAGTTCGGAACCAACGGCCACCGCGCTGGCGCCGGCCCGGAGGAAGTCTCCCGCATTCGCTAGGGTCACGCCCCCGGTCGGCACGAGCAGCACTTGGGGCAGCGGGGCCTTGACGGCCTTGATGTAGCTCGCGCCGCCGACCGCGCCGACGGGGAACACCTTGACCATGGACGCCCCGGCATCCCACGCGGTCATGATCTCGGTGGGCGTCAGAGCGCCGGGAATCACGCATTTCGAGTAGCGATTGCAGATTTCGATCGTCCCTAGATCAAGCGAGGGGGTGACGCAGAACTGGGCGCCGGCCAGCATGCAGTTGCGCGCCGTAGTGGCATCTAGGACGGTCCCGGCACCCAGCACGAGGCTGTCGCCGAAGCGGTCGCATGCCGCTTCTAGCGTCTTGATCGCCCCCGGGACGGTCATGGTGACCTCCAGTACCGGGATGCCCGCGTTGCAAATTGCCTCGACGGCGTACAGCGCGTGCCCGGCGTCATCGGTGCGAACGATCGGGATGATGCCTACGTCCAAGATCGTGTTCAGAATGTCCTGCTTGGCCATCGGTGCCAAATCCTAAGCCGTTACAGTACCAGAGCGGCCGAACCTGCGGCAATGGTGCCATGCCCCGGATTCCCGGATGCGCCTCGCTGCCTTGAACGTTCTAAGGGGGCGCGCAGGAATAACTTGTCAGTTTGGAGAGGGGGAGATAGTGTAGTTCC
>JAPPMG010000099.1 GCA_028819215.1 Bryobacterales bacterium | reverse complement strand
CCGGCATCATCCAGGTCGAGTGGCGCGAGAACGGGCGCAGGCTGACCCGGTCGCTGAAGCACCGTGACTGGGACCGGGCCAAGAGGCAGGCGGACAAGATCGCCGCCGGGCTCGCCGAGCCCACGACCACGGACACGGCGGAAGCCAAGTCCGAGTCGCTCACCCTGGAGACGCTGTTTGACATCTACGGTGACGAGGTTACCCCCACCAAGAGCAAGCGGTCGCGGAACCACGACCGGGCCATGATGAGGAGGTTCCTTCGGTTCTTCGGGAAGCACCGGAAGCCTGAAACGCTTTCGCAACGCGACTGGGACCGCTTCATCCGGGCGCGGCGCGCGGGAAGGGCCGGTGGTAGCCGGCGGCCCGTGTCCGAACGGACGATCGAATACGATCTGAGGCTCCTGCTCGCGGTTCTCAACTGGGCTGCGAAGTCGAGGGACGAGGAGGGACGGCTCCTCCTCGAATCCACCCGCTCCGGGGCCTCAAGCTGCCCAAGGAAAAGAATCCGAGGCGAGTGGTGCTTACCCAAGCCGAGTACGAGGCGTTGCTCCGGGTGTCCGCCCAAGTGGACTGGCGGTTCCGAGTGGCTTTGGTGCTCGCCCACGAGACCGGGCAGCAGGTCGCGGACGACTCAAATCACGACAGGAAACCACGTAAGTTCAACCAGGACTGCACGATCTGCCGCTTCTTGCCGTTGAGCGATGTCTTTGATGCTACCCACCAAATCAGCGAGAATACCGTACCAAATGACGTGAATCCGAACTTACTCCCCGCCAACCGATGTCGTCCACTAATTTCCGGTTGGATCGCTCCAGCACGAGAACGACCGGTGTCTCCGAACCCAAACCGTATCGGCAGTTCGACTAAGGCGAGAGCCAAAATCCGAGGTGCTCGCTCTCTCCAAGCTGGGCAGTCTTCGGGAAGGGTGGACGAGCATTCACTGATCCTGATTGCTGTGAAGGCCGCCAACACCGGCGCACGCGGCTTCCGGCTATCAGCTGGACGAGGGCGCATCCGGAGCCGCGACGAACTCCAGCGCGGACACCGTATAGGAATTCGTCGATCCGGTTGCGTAGCCCACGATCACGGGACGACCGAGTGCGTCTCTGCCAAGGAGAGCGCCGCCCGCGTCGTGCTGTCCGAGGAGTCTGAATCTCCCGAATTCCCCCTCGAAATTCAGGGCAAGAATCGCAATCGGGCCTCCATCCATTCGATCCACCCCGCCCGAGGCGTTGTACTGAGCCAGCTGAACCACCACCGTCGAGCTGTCCATTGCAAGCACGTCCATCGCCAAGCTGTGGCCGTCGAAGATCCAAGAGCCATCCGGATGCTGAGGGTTGCCGTCATTCTCTTCGAGTAGCTCTCTCCAGGAGACCGGCATCAGTTCCGATGGCAATCGCTGAGCCGCCACGAGCTCGCCGAAGTAATCGAAAGCGAAGATTGAATCATCATGGCTGGCGTACACGAAGTCAGCCCTAGCATCAGCGTTCACGGCAGTCCACTGTGCCAAGCCCGGAACGCCGCCATCGTAATACCGCTCCAAGTTCATCATGGACCTAGGGCAACACGGTCCGTCGGTGCGGAACAGCCCTAGGAAATCGCGATCCACTCGGTCCATCGGCGTACCCACGGACAAGAGGTATCTATCGTCCACCGACTTGATCGACCATGGTGTCGCGACGCCCTCATTCCTCACCTCGGAAGACCGGGCAAACTGGCCGGTGGCGCCGAAGATCGACAGTCTGTCCTCGGCAAAATCGTACGCGAATATGGAGTCTCCCACGAAAGTCGCAGACATCAGACTCGTGAACTCACCGGGACCCTCCCCCTCGCGACCGACCGTACCTACCCGCTCCCCGTTCCGGTCGTAGAGCTTGATGTCCTTGTCAGACATGTCCGCGATCGCGAAAATCCCATTGCTCGACTCCGACACAGAATGCGGCTGGCCCAAGATCGGTTGATTGGCGTCGTCAGTGACGAAAAGGGGTTTCTCGACCACCGTGAGGGGAACGGAGCGAATAGGCATGACGGAGGCGACCATGCCCGCCTGCGAGTCTCCCGAGCCGCACCCCACCGAGAACATGAGGACCGCGAGAAAGCCGAGCGGCCTCGCGCACGGGTGGCCGGTCGCGAAGTCCGTAGACGATATCATTCCCCCTGTTACCACCAACCTTAGAGCGGATCGGGAGTACAGCAGCGGTAACCGGCACCCTTGCACCCGAAAGCGCAGAAGGAGCAGTGCGTGGGGTCCTGCCAGATCCAACGCCAACACTGCTTCCTATCAGTTACAGCCGCGTCAGCCAGTGGAGCCGAGTGAGGACCGAAGGCCAAAAGCCCAGCGGTATCACAGGCGGGCGAAGCCGCCTCGGCCACGGAGGCATCCAGAGCAACTTCGGCGGGCGTTGTGAGCCCCTCCGGGCCCGGGGCTGCGGCGGTGACGGCCACAAACGCCAAGCACGCCACCGTGAAGGTGAGGGCGGTACGGATAACGGTCTTCATCGTGTCTCCTCCTCTTGAAGGAAGGTGTGTGTTCGCCCTCGCCGCCGGATGTCGCAGCCGGAAGGGACTCCTAACGAACGTAAGGTAGCGGGTTCTCCGAATCGCGCAACCTCGGCGGCAACCATCGGGAACATCTCTCGGCCGGCCTCGGCCCTCTCGCCCGTCTCCGCGCTGGCGAGCGCCCGCCGGTGGCCAGCTGAGCGACCGTGCGGCCTGTTCGTGGAGGGCGGCGAACCCACACGCCTCATCCACCAAGCTGCCCCCTCGATCCATGCTCGATACCCCCACGTGCGGGATTCCCGAGCACCCAACGGGGGAGTTTTTCCGCGCCGCTGGCGGCGGCGCGTCAGAGGTCGAAGACGCTGCGAAACCTCCTCGAACGTTCCCGAACAAGTCGGATATTTCCGACGGATTGACGGGCTT
>JAPPMG010000091.1 GCA_028819215.1 Bryobacterales bacterium | reverse complement strand
TGGGCCCATCGATCCACCGAAACCTGAGCCGATCTCAGATTTTTGACGTACACCCCATTTTCGTATATAATTCGCTAAACCTACACCATGCCCTCGACAGTGCGCGAGCCGGATCGGCAGGTTGGACGCTTCGCAGGCGCTGGGTCTTCTTGCTCCGGCACTATAATTGACGGGTTAGGCGGTTGCGGGCGATTTGGCCGTTGCCGCCGCGCCACCGCGATGCCGAACATACCCTTGCGCACGCGCTTTCGCCGCAAGATGCTGGGCCTCAACCGCGGTCTTCGCGAGGCCCGCATGATTGCCAGGGCGCTGGTCGATACCGACCATCCGGTCTTGGCCCACATGATCCCGACTCGTCGTTGCAACATCGCCTGTGCCTATTGCAACGAGTACGACCATGTCTCTTCCCCCGTTGCTTTCGACGTCTTGGCCGAGCGCACCGACGCATTGGCCGATCTCGGCGTCAGCTGCATCACGCTGAGCGGCGGCGAGCCCATGCTGCACCCGCAGCTGGATGACCTGATCCAACACATCCGCTCCCGTGGCATGATCGCGGGCCTGATCACAAACGGCTACTTGCTCGGGCCGCCGCGTATCCGGCAGCTCAACGATGCGGGCCTGGAGTACCTGCAGATCAGCATCGACAACGTCGAGCCGGACCAGACTTCAATGAAGAGTCTGCGCGTGCTCGACCGCAAGCTGGAAATGCTGGCAGAGCACGCTGACTTCGAGGTCAACATCAACTCCGTCGTCGGCTCCGGCATCCCCAACCCAAGTGACGCATACACCGTTGCCAAGCGTGCTACGGCGCTAGGGTTCACCAGCACCGTCGGCGTGATCCACGACGGGGATGGCCAGCTCAGGCCGCTGGGGAAGGAAGAAAGACGGGTTTACGAGCGCGTCAAGGCTCTTTCCAAGCGTGGCTACAGCCGCCTAACGTACTTCCAAGACAACTTGGTCCATGGGAAGGTCAACAAATGGAACTGCCGGGCCGGTGCCCGTTACCTCTACATTTGCGAGGACGGCTTGGTGCACTATTGCTCCCAGCAGCGTGGCACCCCCGGAATTCCGCTCTCCGATTACACCGTCGGAGACATTCGCCGGGCCTACCGTACGCCGAAAGCGTGCGCCCCGGCCTGCACCATCTCCTGCGTGCACAAGGCGTCGGCCGTTGACTTCTTCCGCGACCCGCACCGTCGATCGCCCGGCTCCGCACCGGCCGGTGTGGAACTGAACTGAAGCCCCGTTTCGCTAACCTCACTCATCGGCGAGCCAGCTGCAAACCTCGTCCTCCGGGCAGAGCAACACTCGCCCCTCCGGGACGCCATGCTTGCGTGCCCACTTGGCGCCATTGACGAAGAGCGCGGTCGACCACGCCTCGGCGTCGATCGCGTTCGGCCCGATCACGGACACGGCGTTCATGCCCAGCGCCGGATGCCCGGTGCGTGGGTCGAGGATATGGCCGTAACGCGTGCCGTCCTTGTCGAAGAACTTTTGGTACGAGCCGGAGGTTGATAGGCCCTCGTCCTTCAGCGTCACGGTGATGAAATCACTGTCGGTTGGGTTGGCTCCCTTGAGGTCCAGATCCCAGCCATCGGCGTTGCCGGGCGGCGCTCCGAGGGCATAGATGCTGCTAGTACCCGAACTAACCAGCGCGGTCTCGACTCCATACTTCCGCAAAGCCGCGATCGCACGGTCCACTGCATAGCCCTTCCCGATACCTCCCGGGTCCAACTGCAGGCCCGACCGCAGGAACCGTACCGTCCCCTTCGCACGGTCTACCACTAGGTGCCGATAGCCGCTGTTCCTCCTCGCCCACCACAGAGTCCACGGGCGGGGCACTCGGCCCGCGCCTTCATAGAAGCCCCAAGCCTTGACCAGCGCCCCGACGGTGATGTCGAAGGCGCCCTCGCTTGCACGCGAGTAGCTCAGACAGCCGTCCAGCAGTGCGGCCAGTTCCTGTGAAACCTGCGCTTCGCCGCGACCGGCCTCCCGGTTGACCCGGCTCAGCTCGCTGTCCTGCTTGTAGTTGCTCAGCAGGGCATCCACCCGCCGGACTTCGTCAAAAGCGGCGGTGACCGCTCCGGCTGCCAGCTTCTTGGTGGGGGCATAGCAGGCAATCCGGAACTCGCTCCCCATGATCGAAGCTGAGGACTCGAGCCGTTCCAGCGCCGAGGCACCAGCGGTCCCGACTGCTTGCAGGGCGATGGCTGCGAACAGCACCCCAAGCCCCTTCTTGGTTTCCTCGCGAATGCCCTTGAGCAGGGTCTCGATGCGACTGGTGTGCTGCTCGGCCAGATCGTAGGAGAATCGCAGTTCCGGCACGTGACGCATGCGCAGGCTGCGGGCCAGAGACTTGCGAATAAACGGGGAAGCACGCGCGAGCGCTTCCAAGGGGGCTGGATCTGGCTCTTCGCCGTCCTTGGGATCCCAGAACGCGACCAAGACGTGTGCGTTGCGCTTGTCTTGTGAGAGCTCGACCTTGCTCACTCGGACGGCCGTTACGGCCGGATCGCGCACCTCTTGCGAGACGATTCTGCTGAGCTCTCGCATCAGCGTGCTTGCCGCCCGCTCGTGGATGTGAGAGGCCATCTCTGGTGCTCATCATGGCATAGCCGCTTTTCTCCAGTTGCGGTACTTCCTGTGGTGCCTGCATCGCCTGCTGGCGCGACTGTGCAATTCTGAGAGTCAGGGTAGGGCCCGGCATGCGAACTGACGCGGACAACGTATTGGCCCTTGCCATCGAGGTGGAGGGCGATGGTGCTGCGCTACGCCTCGTATCCGAGGCCGTGGCCGCCTTGGGCGCGCGCATCACTTGGATTTCCATCCTTGACGCGCAAGCGCCCGTGGAGACAATCGCGATCGAAATCGCGACCTCGCGGCCGGCGACCCACATCGTCGACGCCCTGGCCGGGCTGGATGGCGTGCGTTCGGTCGAGACCAACCACCCTCACCGCCACGTCTTTGGCAAGCGCATCGTGATCATCGGTGGCGGCTCGCAGGTGGGCCAAGTCGTCGTCGGTGCCGTGTCCGAAGCGGACCGCCACAATCTGCGCGGCGAGCGCATCTCGGTGGACACGATCCCCTTGGTCGGCGAGCGCCAGATCGCCGAGGCAGTACTGGCGACAGCCCGCCTCCCGAGGGTCGAGGCAGTCGTGCTGGCGGGTGCCCTGATGGGCGGGGAGATCGAGCGCTCCGTACGGACCGTGCAGGCCAAGGGGTTGCTGGTCATTTCGCTCAACATGGCGGGCTCGGTCCCCGACGCTGCTGATCTGGTTGTTACCGACCCCGTTCAAGCCGGCGTGATGGCCGTGATGGCCGTGGCGAAGACCGCCGAGTTCGACGTGCGCCGTCTCGGGTCGCGGCGCTTCTAGCGCGACATCGCGGCAAGGTGGCTGCCCTGCGGCTTGTTACACTCTCCGTTTGCCAGTGACCAACCGATCCATCGTGCTCGCCGCGCGGCCCGTGGGTGTGCCGAAACAGTCCGACTTCCGCCTGGAAGAGGCGCCTGTCTCAAGTCCCGGCGCAGGCGAGTGCCTCGTCAAGGTCCACTACATGTCTGTTGACCCTTACATGCGTGGGCGCATCAGCGGTCGCAAGTCGTATGCCGCTCCCGTGGAAATCGGGCAGGTAATGGTCGGCGCGTCCGTGGGCCAGGTGATCGAGTCGAATAGCGACCGGATCGCCGTAGGTGACTACGTAACGGGCGCCCTCGGCTGGCGGGAATACGCCATCGCGTCGGCGGAAGACTTACGCGTTGTCGACGCCAGCGCGGCACCGCTGTCCGCGTATCTGGGAGTGCTGGGCATGCCTGGATTGACTGCGTATTACGGCCTGCTCAAGGTCGCCGGCATTGAGTCCGGCGAGACTGTGTGTGTGTCCGGCGCTGCCGGCGCGGTGGGCTCGGCGGTCGGGCAGATCGCCCGCTTGCATGGCTGCCGCGCGGTCGGGATCGCCGGCGGTTCCGACAAGTGCTCCTTGGTGACCGGGGAATTCGGATTCGATGCGGCCGTCGACTACAAGAGCGACGGCTTCTTCAAGACACTGCGCGCGGCGACTCCCGATGGCATTGACGTCTATTTCGACAACGTGGGCGGACCCGTCACCGATGCGGTCTTCCAGCAGTTGAACGTTAGGTCCAGGGTGGCGATCTGCGGCCAGATCTCCCAGTACAACGCCGTCGACGCTCCGGTTGGACCACGCCTGCTGTGGCACTTTATCACCAAGCGGATCCGCGCCGAGGGTTTCTTGGTGTTCGACTTCCGGAAGCATGACGACGAATCGCTGGCTCAGATGGCGGCTTGGGTCAGGGACGGCAAGCTCAAGTACCGGGAAACTGTCGCCGAGGGTATCGAGAACGCTGCCGCCGCGTTCATCGGCATGCTCGGCGGCGCTAACATTGGAAAGCAGGTCGTCAAACTCGCTGGCGACTGATCTACCTGCATGACCTTAAGGAGAACCTCATGACCAAGATCCTCGCGGCACTGCTGCCGCTCCTGCTACTCGCTCCGCTCGCGGCTATCGCCGAAGAACAAGAGGGCGAACGCGTTTTCGAAATGCGCATCTACACCGCTGCGGAGGGCAAGCTGCCCGACCTGATGGCGCGCTTCCGGAATCACACCAACTATCTGTTCGTCAAGCACGGCATGGACCTGATCGGCTACTGGACGCCGACCGAGGGCGACGAAAAGGGCAACACGCTGGTCTACATCCTCGCGCACGACAGCCGCGAGGCAGCCAAGAAGTCGTGGGCCGCCTTTGTCGCCGATCCAGCTTGGAAAGCCGCCGCTGCGGAATCGCGCAAGGACGGCAGGCTGGTTGCCGGGATCGAGAATCAGTGGCTCAAGGCCACCGATTTCTCGCCGCTGCGGTGATCTGTCGGCACTCGTAGCCCGGAATACCCAACATGGAGACTGGCGCGGAGTTCCTGCGCGTTGCGCGCACGGAACTCCGCCAAGGCTGTGACCGCGTGTGCGACTGCCTCGGCAGATTGTCTGCCGAGCAGATCTGGCACCGCGATCACGCGATCGAGAATTCGATCGGCAACCTAGTCCTGCATCTTTCTGGCAACGTGCGCCAGTGGATCCTCGCCGGCGTGGGCGGCCAGCCAGACGACCGGGACCGGGATTGGGAGTTTGCGACACGCGAGCCGCTTCCGGCAGAAGCCTTGAGCGAGCGGCTCAGCGGCACGGTGGCCGAAGCAGAAGCACTGTTGGCGGCCCTGCCACCCGATTCCCTGACGCGGATGCGCAGCATCCAGGTCTATGACGTGACCGTGCTGCACGCGATCACCCACGTGCTGACCCACTTTGCGGGGCATGTGGGGCAGATCATCTGGGCAACCAAGCACGTGACCGGCCAAGATCTCGGCTATTACGGCTACCTCAAGCAAGGCTCCGCGCCCTCCGGATCGCAGCCCTGAGCGGCTCTCCGCGATAGAAGTCAACAACCTCCTGCTCAGGCTACGGCGGGAAGCGATGCCCGATTCCGATTCCGGAGCCCGTTGCAAATGGATCCGCCGCTGCCAGCTGAAGGGGCGCCGTGTCGGGCCGGTCCGTCCACTCCTTCGCCCCCGGCGCTTCCGTGCCTGGAACCAAGCGATCCCGGTGGGACAGCTGCTGTGCTGCGGCGGGCGCCGGCCGAATCGCGGCCCCGCCTAGCGCCGCGTTCCCCAGGCCTCTGCTTATCACCTTCATGGCACTCTCCTCTCGCATCGATCCTATCGTCGCTGCGGTCGCTTATGCGACCGATATCGCCGCGACCACCCGGAAAATTGTATCAACTAGATTTTCGTATTTAGCGGTAGAATGATGGGAACTTGACGAGGGGCTCCATGCCACCACGGTGTCGGGTCACGCTAGCAGGCCGATCGAAGAGGCAACCATGAGAAGCAACCTCGCTGTTCCAGTGTTGTTGGCGTTGATGGGCGCCGGCGCTCACGCTGCTGATAACGAATCCGCCAACACGGGTTTCGTGAACTTCGGATTCACGGTGGAGGGCGCGGAGCGTACGGCAGCGTTATTCGTGCCGCCGGACTACGACGACTCGAAGAGATGGCCGCTGATCGTCTTCCTTCATGGTGGAGGAGGGAACGGCGACAACAACGGGAATGCTCTCACCGAGCGCTTCAACAGGCAGCCTCTTGTACAGCACGTCCGCAAGCACCCCGAGCGGTTTCCGGCACTCGTAGCCTTTCCGCGGTGCCCGGTGGGCAAGATCTGGTCTCCCATGCCAGCGAACCCCGTGCAGTCCAGCTGGCGCCTTGATCGTCACGGGCGCGATCCGGTCCCCGATGCAGAGGATCACATGACCTCGTTGATTGATGCGGTCATTGCGGAATTCGCGGTCGATCAGGACAGAGTGGTGATCACGGGCTCTTCGATGGGTGGAGAGGGGTCTATCCGATACGCCGCGCTCCATCCCGAGCGGATTGCCGCCGTCGCGTCGGTCTCCGGCTCTGCCACGATCGTGCTTGGAGACGCCCCTGTGCTGGCCAAGATGGGTGTATGGCTGTTTCAGGGCGAAACGGACCACATCAGCACGGCACCTCTGGCCAAACGAATGGTCGCCGCGATCCAAGGCAACTCTGGCAACCCGCGCTATACGGAGTTTGCGGGCGTAGGACACGCCATCGCAAGGCGTGTGTACGAAGACCCCGAAGTTATCGCTTGGATGCTCGATCAGAAGCGACGTCGCAAATAGTCCCGATCGGGTCTGGCAAGCCCTGGCGATTGCGAGAGTTGCCGCTCTGTTGTCATGGCTCAGGACCGCTCACCGCCCGTGCGACCACGAGGACATCTTTCATGTACGCCACGAATGCCGCGCTGCCGCACGGCGGGATCCGCCAGTACTTCTTCAAGTGAGGCTTGAGTTCGTTTTTTTCAAGATCCGCTGCACGGTCATCGGCGAGATGCTCGGTGCCAAGCCCAGTTCCATGGCTTTTTCCGCCAACAGACGGACCGTCCAGCGGCTCCGCCCGGAGGGTGCCTCCGAGCAAGCCAGTGCAATCAGGCGGCCCTCGAAGGCACCGTCGAACGTCACCGCCCGCGGCTTGCGCTGCCGGGGCGCGCGCCGCAGCGCTGCCTCCAGCCCCAGCTCGGCGAAGCGCCGCTTGATGTGCTCGATCGTGCGCGCCGTCACCCCCAGGGCCTCCGCCGTAGTGGCGACCGTCCACGCCGGCCCGTGCGGCCCTTGATCGCACAACAGCAGGGCTCGAGCACTGACAAACACCCTGCTCGGTGTCTTGCCATTGCGCGTCAGCGCCAGCAGTTCCTCCCGCTCGGCGGCCTCCAGCGCGACCCGATACCTTGGCGCCATGGGAACCCTTCCTTAGGCTCCCGTCAGTCTACCATCAAATACGAATATTTATATGATACATGGTACTGCTGTCGACCGCACAACTGCGTTTCCACACTGGAAGATCGCGATTCTCGACGACTCGGCGCAGGAAACCAGCCGCGCCAACGCCGGAGGCGTCATTCGCGCTGCACCGCTGACACACGCCTGTCAGCACCGGCAGAGCCGTGCCAGCGTGTCTAAGAACGGCATTTCGCGTTCGCGCTCAATCAGAAGAGCGGACGCGCCGGAGGGCGGATCTCGTCCGGAAGCTGCCGGTTCGGAGCCGGGCAGTAGTCGTCGAATCCGCGTCGCGGCAGCAGGCCATAGAACTGTATCGGAATGAGCGTCGCAGCATGAAACTGCTTGCCGCCGCCAAGCGTCCGGTAGCCGTCGTTCCGCAGGAAGCGTGGGAGCACGGGCTTGCCTCGCAGCAGAGGAGCTGCCCGCCAGTCTTGGTTGTTGAGGTAAACGCCGAAGGCCGACGGCAGCATCCCGCTCATCAGAGACGCGCGCGACGGGTTGCACAGCGATGCCGTGACATGCGCGTTCGCGAAGGTCATCCCCGCTCGGCGAGGCGGTCGATGTTGGGTGTGTTCGCTTGCGGGTGACCGCCCAGCGGGCCGATCCAGTCGTTGAGGTCGTCAATGGCGATGAACGGAATGTCCGGCTTGGCGGCGACCGTCTGGATTGGTGCGAGCAAGCACGCCACGAGCGCGAGCCAGGTCTGTTACTTGGTCACGCTGACTCGATGCGTCGATTCGCGGAACAGCGGCCCCTGGCCGGCCGTGGCGATCGTTTCGACGATCCGGCAATCGCTCTTGGCCGGCCCCGCCAGGGTCCTGGCGGCTTTCCGGGGGCTGGGAGCCGCTCGCGTAGATTACGCAGCTTCTGGACGAAGCAACTCTGCCCAGGCTTAGGCGCAGCGTGCCAAGACTACAATGGAAATTGGCGCTTCAGGCGCCGCCTATCGATGTTCGAGACGCTGCTAGCTAAGGTCTTCGGGACCAAGCACGAGCGCGAAATCAAGCGCCTGGGGCCGAGGGTTGACGAGATCAGCGCCTTGGCGCCCGAATTCGAGGCGCTCTCGGACGAGCAGCTGCAGGCCAAGACGGACGAGTTCAAGCAACGCTACCGCGATGGCGAGTCCTTGGACGACTTGTTGCCCGAAGCATTTGCCACCTGCCGCGAAGCCGCGTGGCGGGTCATGAGCATGCGCCATTTCGATGTCCAGCTGATGGGCGGCATGGTCTTGCACGCAGGCAAGATCGCCGAGATGAAGACCGGCGAGGGCAAGACCCTCACGGCCACCTTGGCCGTCTATCTCAATGCCATTTCGGGACGCGGCGTCCATGTCGTCACCGTGAACGACTATCTGGCCCAGCGCGATTCCGAGTGGATGGGGAGGATCTACCGCTGGCTGGGCCTCAGCGTCGGCGTCATCGTCCACGGCCTGACCGACGAGCAGCGCCGCGAAAGCTACGGAGCCGACATCACCTACGGCACCAACAACGAATTCGGCTTCGACTACCTGCGCGACAACATGAAGTTCGACGCCGGCGAGCATGTCCAGCGCGGGCATGACTTCGCGATCGTGGACGAAGTCGACTCGATCCTGGTCGACGAGGCGCGCACCCCTCTGATCATTTCCGGCCCGTCCGAGATTTCGACCGACAAGTACTACGCCGCCAACCAAGTGATTCCGAAGCTGGAAAAGGGCGAAACGATCGAGGGCGACGAGCCCGGCCAGCGGACCTACACGGGAGACTTCATCCTCGAGGAAAAGCACCGCTCGGCTTGGCTCACGGAGGCGGGCGAGGCCAAGGTCGAGAAGGCGCTCAACATCGACAACATCAACGAGCTGGTGCACTACGACACCAAGCACGCTATCGAGCAAGGGCTCAAGGCGCACGTAGTGTTCCAGCGCGACAAGGACTACGTCGTCAAGGACGGCAAGGTCGTCATCGTCGACGAGTTCACAGGTCGCCTCATGCCCGGCCGCCGCTGGTCGGACGGCCTGCACCAGGCTGTCGAGGCTAAGGAAGGCGTCAAGATCGAGCGCGAGAACCAAACCCTGGCCACGATCACGTTCCAGAACTACTTCCGCATGTACTCCAAGCTGGCGGGCATGACCGGTACTGCGGACACCGAGGCGGCGGAGTTCAGCAAGATCTACAACCTGGAGGTTGTGGTCGTGCCCACCAATCAGCCCATGGTCCGGGCCGAGCACGACGACATCGTCTACCGCACGGTGGAGGAGAAGTGGCGCAACTCCGTTGCCGACATCAAGGAGTCCCAGCAGCGCGGCCAGCCCGTGCTGGTCGGCACGATCTCGATCGAGAAGTCGGAACTGCTCTCCCGCATGCTCAAGCGGCAGGGCGTGCCGCACCAGGTGCTCAATGCCAAGCACCACGAGCGCGAGGCTAGGATCATCGCCCAGGCCGGACGCAAGGGTGCCGTCACGGTCTCGACCAACATGGCCGGTCGCGGCACTGACATCCTGCTGGGCGGCAATCCGGAGTTCTTGGCCCGCGAGCACTTGGTGCGGAAGGGCATCTCCCCGGACCATCCCGACAACCGGGAGATGTGGGAAAAGACGCTGGCGGAATACAAGGAGCAGACCGATGCCGAGCACGACGAGGTCGTTGAACTGGGCGGTTTGTACGTGCTCGGCACTGAGCGGCACGAATCGCGCCGCATCGACAACCAGTTGCGTGGCCGGGCCGGCCGTCAGGGAGATCCGGGCGCGTCGCGCTTCTACCTGTCCCTGCAGGACGACCTGATGCGGATCTTCGGCGGGCATCGCATGCAGGCGCTGATGCTCAAGCTCGGCATGGAAGAGGACGTGCCGATCGAGTCCGGCTTGATCACCAAGCGCATCGAAGCAGCGCAGAAGGCCGTGGAGACCCAGCACTTCGAGTCTCGCAAGCATGTTCTCGAGTACGACGACGTGATGAACAAGCAGCGCGAGGCGGTGTATTCGCGGCGGCGCGAGATGCTCGAGGGCAAGGACCAGCGCAACCGCATCCTCGAACTCGTGGGGGATACGGTGGGACGCTATGTGGAGGATCGCTGCCCGGAGAGGACGCATCCAGACATGTACGACTTCGCCGGTCTGCACGGGGACCTGCATACCCACTTCGGGATGGATCTGAAGGAACTCGACGTAGACGGGCTGGACCGCCAAGGTCTGGCGGACGAGTTTACCGAGGAGATCTGCAAGCGTTACGAAGCCAAGGCCGAAGAGGTCGGCGTCGAGCGCATGCGCTACACCGAGCGCATGATCATGCTGCAACTGCTGGACCAGCAGTGGAAAGACCACCTGCTGTCGATGGACCACCTCAAGGAGGGTATCGGCCTGCGGGGCTACGGGCAGAAGGATCCGCTCGTCGAGTACAAGCGGGAGTCCTTCCACATCTTCCAGCAGATGATGGACACCCTCGATGAGGAGACGCTGAAGGTCTTGTTCCATCTCACGATCAAGACGCCCGTCGAGGAATCCCAGCCTGCCGAGCGGCCAGCCGCGCAGCTGACCGAGTCCGGGGCTGCGACAAACGGCAGCCAGCGCCGCGCCGCTCCCGACAGCGTCGCCAGGGAAATGGAAGAGCACGCGCGCGCTGCTCGCCGCCGCAACCGGGAGGAGCTGGCGCACGCGCGCATGGCGGGTGCCTCCGCCGAGTCGACCGCCGTCAAACAGGTCGTGCGGGGCACCAAGGTCGGCCGTAACGACCCCTGTCCGTGCGGTAGCGGCAAGAAGTACAAGAGGTGCTGTGGCAGCGCTGTTTCATAAGGCGGTCCGCCCCGCCTTGTTGCTGACTCTGGCGCTAGCTGCAGCTGCGCCCGTGGCTGCCGAGATGCTGCACGAGGCCCTCGGTCCGTTCGAGAGGCTCGCGCTGCGCTCGTTCGAACCCGCGGACTTGGCGGTGCTTCGGGAGTTCGGCCTGGAAGAGGCCGAAGAGGCGGAATATCGCACCCCGGACGGACAGTCAGTCATCTTCCGAGCGCTGCAGTTTTACGACGACACCGGGGCGGTTGCCGCCTATGCGTGGATCCGCCCGCACGATGGCATAGCGGTGGAGCGCGGGGAGCGGGCCGTGGAGAAGGGCGACTTGACCGTGATACAGTTCGCCAATTACGTGGTGTCCATGCGCGGCGATCCGCCCGACGAGGAAGACGTCGAACTCGCATTGGCCTATCTGCCGCGCCCCAAGCCGACCCCTGACCCGCCAGTGCTGCAGTACGTCCCTGCCGATGCGCTCTTGCCGGGCACGGGACGGCTCATCTTGGGGCCGGTCTCGCTGGAGCGGCTTGCCCCGGACCTGACGCCGTCCGTGGTCGGGTTCCACTTTTCCCCCGAGGGCTACTACGGGAGGTTCGTCACGGACGCCGGCGAGCTCCCGATGATCATTTGGAGCTATCCGTCCAATCCGATCGCTCGCGGACAGGTGGAAGCGTTTCAGCAGATCGACGGCTGGCTGGCCAAGCAGGACGGTCCGCTGATAGCGGTCGCGTTCGGTCAGCAGGCGCCCGACGCGGCGCAGCTCTTGCTAGCTCGCGTGCGCTACCGCGCCGAGGTGACGCAGCATGTCGAGGATCCCGAACGCCACGACAGCTTGGCCAACATCATCCTGGACACCTTCATCCTGTGCGGCATACTTGCGGTGCTGATGATCGTTGGCGGAGTGTTGGTGGCAGGCACGCGCCGGCTTGCCGGGCGCGTGGCGCCGGACTCGATCCTGGCAGCGCCGGAAGGACCGGATATGCAGCGGCTCGGCATTGACAGACCCGGTGGCCAACGGCGTCTGCCCGAGGAGTGATCGCGGCTTCGGCTGTTACGGCGTCATGCCGACGCCGCCCTTGATGCGGGTCTTGGCGGCCCGCACGCGCTCTTGGCGCCTCGCGACGGCCAGCGCGCGCAGGCGGCGGATTGTCACCGCCGAGGCGCTCCGGGCGGCCAGACGGGCGTAGGAGCCGCCCGAAGCCACCACCAGCAGGGCCACCATCGGTGTCAGCGCCTCGACCGCGCCGCCATCCCATCTCAGCAGCACGACGCCCAGCAGCACGGCCAGGCTGGCATCGGTGATCTTACCCAGCGTGTTGGGGAGCAGCCTGATGCCGTAGCGCTTGTAGATGAATGACCAGCCGCCGAGAATTCCGATATCACGCGCAACCACCAGCAGCGCGACCCATGCGGCGATCTGGTTCGTCAGGGCGAGCGTGATGAATGCTGCGCCCAGATACATCTTGTCCGCGATCGGGTCGATGACCTCGCCGAAATCGTTGCGTACTGCCAGTCGGCGGGTGCCCTTGCGTGCGAGGTAGCCGTCCACCATGTCGCTGAGATGCAGGCCCACGACCAGCCAGAATGCTGCGTACCGCGAAGCCTCGCTGTTGCTGGACTTCCAGATCAGCAGGACGATGACCGGTGCCAAGGCGAGCCGCACCAAGCTCACGCCGTTGGCCAGCCTCACGAGCAGCGATGCGAATTGCCGCGACACGATCTGAAATACATATTACGATACGCCCGCAGAGCCTTCGCGGATGCTGGGATTGCCCGTCGATGGTGGGATTGGCTGATCTTCAGTCATTGGCCAATGTCGTAGAATCCAATCGCCATGTCGCCTTTTCCCGGTGCGTCTAAGCAAACCACGGGCAGTCGGCGAGACTTCCTCTGCACTCTTGCGGCAATCGGGGCCAGCGCAGGGTGCCGCCAGTCTCGATCGCAGGCGCAGATCACGACGCACACCTACAAGTCAGCCGATGGCCTCGCAATCCGGGCGGACGTGCACGTCGCTCAGGACGATCGGGTGCGGCCAGTTGCGGTCTGGATTCACGGCGGTGCCTTGATCATGGGCCGTCGCCAGGGCGTCCCGCGACCCCTGATGGACCGGCTGATCGAAGCCGGCTTCGCCGTCGTGTCCATCGACTACCGCCTGGCACCGGAAACCAAGCTGCCCGCCATCATCGAGGATGTCGAGGACGCCTTCAATTGGATTCGCGGCCAGGGCTCCGACCTCTTCCGAGCCGATCCGGATCGGGTCGCGGTCCTGGGTTCATCGGCCGGCGGATACCTGACGCTGACCACCGGATACCGGGTAGATCCGCGCCCGCAGGCCTTGGTGTCGTTCTGGGGCTATGGAGATCTGATTGGACCGTGGTACTCGACACCGAGCCCCCACGATCGCCACCACAGGATCGTCATGACGCGCGAGCAGGCGCTGGCGCAGGTAAGCGGGCCCCCGATCTCGAATTCGGACGACCGCGACGGCAACGGAGGGGCCTTCTACCAGCACTGCAGGCAGCACGGGATCTGGCCCAAGGAGGTGTCGGGCTGGGATCCAGTGTCAGAGGCCGAGATGTTCCTCCCGTACATGCCGTTGCAAAACGTCACGCCGAACTATCCCCCGACGCTCCTGGTGCACGGCACTGCCGACACGGATGTACCCTACGAGCAGTCGACGCTCATGGCCGGGGAGTTCCGCCGGCACGGCGTGCGGCACGAACTGCTGACATTCGAAGGGGCCGAACACGGCATCGGCGGATCAAGTTCCGCCGAATCGGACAAGGCGTATTCCGCGGCAGTGGCATTTCTGCAAGCAGAGATAGGGGTCTGAACGACAGGCCGCCGGATCGATCAGACCTGCAGGGGGCCGAATCCAACTCGAACGAAACGACGCTTTTCCAGTCAAGAGCGCGCTTTCCGATCGCTTCAGAGGGCACTGGCTGCCCCTACATCAATTCGGCCTACCCGTCCTGACTCGTCGGCTGCGATGCTTGGCTATGGGCCGCCGCCTTGGCAAGCTTGTCGCAGCGGTTGTTGTCCTTGTGTTTGGAATGCCCCTTCACCCAGACCCAGCGCACTTGGTGTGGTGCCAAGGAGGCCTCCAGTTCTTGCCACAAGTCCTGGTTCTTTACGGGTTGCTTCGTGGTCGTCATCCAGCCATTGCGCTTCCACTTCGTCATCCAGCGCGTCACACCGTTCTTGACGTACTCCGAATCAATCTCCAGAGTGACCGCGCAGGGTTCGCGCAGTGCCTGCAAGCCCTTCACGACCGCGGTCATTTCCATCCGATTGTTGGTAGTCTTGGCCTCTCCCCCGCTCAATTCGCGAGAGTGCCTGTTGTAGCGAAGGATCACCGCCCAGCCGCCGGGGCCGGGGTTGCCGATGCACGATCCGTCGGTGACCAGCCGAACGCTCTTCATCGATGCTGCCCCCAATCATAGCGCCGCAATTCAATTCGGATCGCGGCTCCATCCTCGGCTACGCTGATGGGTTGCTGCGGACTCGTAGGGCGTTCTTGGCTGCCTGCGCGGCTCTGCCTTGCGCGCGGGCCGCCGGGCCGATTGGCGCCGGGGAATACGCCGAGCGTCGGCGAGCGCTGGCCGAGGCGATCGGTCGCGGTGTCATTGCCCTGCTCGGCTCGACCGAATCGGAGGGCCGATCCGGCTTTACTGGCTTTCGCCAGCAGAGCAGCTTCTTCTACCTCACCGGACATCAAGAGCCGGGCGCCGCCCTGTTGATCGCCCCAGCTCACGGCGGCCGGCCGTATCGCGAGATCCTATTCTTGGCCGACTCCGCTGGTCGCTCCCGTAAGTGGTCCGGACCAAGCTTGCAGCCGGAGAATGCCGGTCACTTGGGATTTGCCGAAGTCCTGACCGAGTCGAGGTTCCGTCCCACCCTGAGCACTCTCTTGCGGGATCGGGGCAGGTTGGCTGGCCTGGCCGAAGCGAGGCCTGCGGACGACGCCCTAGCGCGCTCGCGCCACGAACGTCTGGTGGAAGCCGCTGGGAGCGAGCCGACACGCGACATCCGAGTTCCCCTGGCCGCACTGCGCAGCGTCAAGTCGCCTGCCGAGATTGCCCTGATTCAAGCATCGATCGAAGCCACCGAAGTGGGATTCCGGGATGCTTGGGCCAAAGTCGCCGATGGGGCGACCGAACGTGACGTTGCGGCCGGATTGATCGGAGGGGCTTTCCGCGCCGGTTGCGAGCGCTTGGCTTTCGCGCCGATCGTGGCCGCGGGGGCTCATGCGACGATCTTGCACTACCAGCGCAACTCGGGCCGCTTGCAGAGCGGGCAGATGCTGCTCATCGATGCGGGTGGCGAACGGGCTCGCTATGCCGCCGACATCACGCGGAGCATCCCGGTCAGCGGACAGTTCAGTGAGAGGCAGCGCCAGCTGTACGAAGCAGTGCTAGAAGCTCACGAGCAGGCGCTGAACGCCGTCAAGCCCGGCTCTGTGCTGAGCGGACCAGCCCGGAGCAGCATCGAATCAATCGCCCAGCGCGTCCTGCGCAGGCGGGCGCCGCGCGGCGCGGATCCCTATCTGCCGCACGCCATCGGGCACCATGTTGGACTGGACGTGCATGATCCGACTCCGCCCGGCCGCGCCTTCGAACCGGGCATGGTGCTTGCCATCGAGCCTGGCTTGTACCTGCCCGAGGAAGGCATTGGCATCCGCATCGAGGACATGGTCGAGGTAACGGTTGATGGCTGCCGCGTGATGAGCACGGGCCTGCCGCGCTCTGCAGATGCCCTCGAGGCTGCCCTCGCTGGTGCTGGCCCTGACTGAGCCCCGCTAGAGCGGGCGTCGCGGGGGTTCTCAGTTGCGCACCGGATGATCCCGCAATGCGTCCTCGTCGGGCTCGGTGCCCCAGCCGGGCCGGTCAGGCACAACCAGATGCCCGTCCTCGATGGGCGGGACGTGGGTGAAGATGTCGGCGTCCCAGCTCAACCGGTCTATGTCGATCTCCATGATGCGCAGGTTCGGCACGGCCGCCACGAAGTGAGCGTTCATCATCGTCGCCAAGTGCCCATAGAAGTTGTGCGGTGCCACGTTGACCTCGTAAGCCTCGGCGCAAGCGGCCACTTTCAGGCTCTGCCAGACACCGTTCCAGACCGCGTCGATAATCGCGACGTCAACGGCTTCGTGCTGGAAGAAGGGCAGGAAGTTGCGCAGGCCCATCAGCGTTTCGCACGAGCTGATGGGGCAGGAGCTTTGTTCTCGGATGTGCTGCAGGGCGCGCGGGTTGCGCGTGTCGATTTCCGCCCAGAACAGGTCGAAGTCGCCCAGCTCGCGCAGGACCTTGAGATAGCCTTCGGTAGCGCAGTTGAAGTTCAGGTCGAGCAGGATGTCCATGTCGGGCCCGGCACCGTCCCGCAAGGCGTCCAAGTGCGCGCGCAGTTGCCGCAGCGTGGAGCGCTCCATGTTGCGGCCCGGCTCGTAGGGCGTGCCGAACCCAGGCCGCCACCCTCGCACGGTCCCGTCCCCGAACTCGAAGATATTGGTCTTCAGGGCGGTGAAGCCCCTCTGCTTGGCTTCCGCGCCGATCCCGCGAACGCCATCAAGGTCACGGATCGCTGGCGGGTAGAATTCGGGGTGATTGATGCGCCAAGTGGCGCAGTGCGACCAGTACAGCCGGATGCGGTCGCGCACCTTGCCCCCGAAGAGCGCGTAGCAGGGCACGCCCAACGTCTTCGCCTTGGCGTCAAGTAGAGCGTTCTCGATCGCGGCGAAGGCTTGCCCGGTCGCCCCGTCGACGGCCGGTCGCAGTTGGCAGAAGAGCTCGGAGTAGATCCGCTCGTGGTTGCCGAGATCCTTGCCTGACAAGGATGGCGCCAAGCGCTCGATTGTTGCCGTGATTCCCGGGGAGCCGAAGTCCTCGTCGTACTCGCTCCAGCCGACCACGCCGTCGCCGGTTGTGACCTTGGCGAAGTGGTAGTTGCGCCATCCGGCATCGCAGTGGCGGGTTTCCAGCCGGTCGATCTTCATGAGCCGACCATCGTAGCAACCGATGCCGGCCCAATCTGGCTAGCCCGCGCCGTCCGGCGGGCCTTGGCGAAACGCTTCGGCCAGCACGGCGATCGCTTCGTCAACATGTTCCCGCTCGATCACGAACGGCGGAAGGAACCGCAAGATGTTGCCCGCGGTGCAGTTCATGAGCAGGCCGAGTTCCTGAGCCCTCGGCACGAAGCCTCCCCCGGGGATGTTCAGCTCGAGCCCGACCATCAGGCCGCGGCCCCTCTGCCGGTTGACGAAGTCATGGTTGGTGGCCAGATCTGCCAGCCGCGCCCGGAAGTAGGCTGACACCTCCCGCACGTGGGGCATCAGTTCGGGCAGCATGCCCAGAAACTCCCGCGCCACCCGGCAGGCTAGCGCACCGCCGCCGAAAGTGGAGCCATGCATGCCCGGCGCTAGGACTGCCGCGGCGGCCTCGCTGCAGACAACGGCGCCGATCGGCAGTCCGGCCGCCAGCGGCTTGGCCAGGGTGATCACGTCCGGCAGGAAGTCAGCGCCCCAGTGCTGGAAGGCGAAAGCCTGGCCAGTGCGCCCCATGCCGCACTGGACCTCGTCGCAGATCAGCAGCGCGTCGTGCTTGGTGGCCAGCCGGCGGGCCAGCGCGGCGAACTCGGCCGAGATCTCGATGATGCCGCCCTCGCCCAGAATGGGCTCGAACACGATGCCCGCGGTCTGATCCCCCACGGCGGCTTCGAGCGCGCCTAGGTCATTGGGCGCGATGAACCGCACGCCGGGAATGACCGGCTCGAAAGGTGCGCGGTACTTGGGCTGGCCGGTGACCGAGATCGCGCCCAGAGTGCGACCGCCGAACGACTCCTCCAGCGCGACGATCTCGGTCTTGGCGCTGTCGCGGGCCCGGCCGTATCCCTTGGCGATCTTCAGGGCCGCCTCGACGGCTTCGGCGCCGCTGTTGCAGAAGAACGTGCGTTGCAGGCCGCTCAGTTCCGAGAGCAGCTGAGCCACCTCGCCTTGCAACGGGTGGTAGTACAGGTTGGAGCAGTGCACCAAGGTGCCGATCTGGTCGGCGATTGCCGACACGACCCGGGGGTGGGAGTGGCCCAGGGCCATCACCCCGATGCCGGAGACGAAGTCCAGGTACTTGCGGCCGTCCTCGCCGTAGAGGTAGACGCCGTCGGCTCGGCTGACAACCAGCGGGTAGCGCCCGTAGTTACGCACCACGTACTGGTGGTCCCGCGCGACGATCTGTTCCGTGTCCGTTTCTGGATAGGCAACCGGCATTTCAATCTCAGCCTACCACCCGCCGGAACAGGCAGGTCGTCGCGACAACGATTGGCTACGCTGGGAGAGCATGACCGCTTCCGACCCGCTCATCCTGATCACCAACGATGACGGGATCGACGCGCCAGGAATCCTCGCCTTGGAAAGCGCGCTGGCACCTCTCGGACGGATCCGCACCGTCGCCCCGCTCATGGAGCAGAGCGCTGCCAGCCGGCGTATCACGCTGCGCCGCCCGCTGCGCTACGAACGCAAGGGCGAGGGCCGTTTCGGCGTGGACGGCACTCCGGCCGACAGCGTGATGATGGCGCTCACGCTGCTGCTCGAGGAGACGCCGGCGTTGGTTGTCGCAGGCATCAACGCCGGCCCCAACTTGGGCGAGAACATCTACTATTCCGGCACTGTCGCCGGGGCTGCCGAAGGCTCGAAGTACGGCATCCCGGCGATGGCCGTGTCGGTCAACCAGCGGTCCTCCATAGACTTCGGCCCGTCGGCCCGCGTTGCCGCGGCCCTGGCCAAGACAGTGCTTGCGGATGGCTTGCCGAAGGGCATCGCGCTGAACGTGAACGTGCCTGCCGGCGAGGCCGCCGGAGTGGCCGTGACCCACCAATGCCGCAAGATCTCGCGGAACCTCATGATCGAGGCCCGCGATCCGCACGACCGGAAGTACTACTGGATGCACGAAGAGGTGCCCGTCGAGGCTGCCTCGGATGGCAGCGACTACGCTGCAGTGCATCAGGGCATGCTGTCCATCACTCCGCTACATTTCGACCACACGGCATACGGGTACATCGAAGCGCTGCGGCGCGGCTTGTGCGAGTTCGACCCGCGGGCTCTCTGAGTCGGCGGCATCGTGGCCGACTCAGCTCAGCAAGGGCTTGACGACATTGCCGTGGACGTCGGTGAGCCGGAATCTCCGTCCTTGGAACTTGAAGGTCAACTTGGTGTGGTCGACCCCTAGCAGGTGCAGCATCGTGGCGTGCAAGTCATGCACGTCCACGGGATTCTCGGTGATGTTGTAGCTGAACTCGTCGGTAGCGCCGTAGGTCTGGCCGGGCTGGATGCCGCCGCCTGCCATCCAAATCGAGAAGCAGCGCGGATGGTGGTCGCGGCCGTACTCGGACTCGGTCAGCGTGCCTTGGCAGTACACGGTCCGCCCGAACTCGCCGCCCCAGACCACGAGCGTGTCGTCGAGCAGGCCGCGCTGCTTGAGATCCATCACCAAGGCTGCCGAGGCTTGGTCGGTGGTCTTGGTCTGGCGCTGGATGCCCTGCTTGAGCGAACCGTGCTGGTCCCAGCCCCGGTGGTAAAGCTGAATGAAGCGCACGCCGCGCTCGGCGAGCCGGCGCGCCAGTAGGCAGTTGTAGGCATATGTGCCGGGACGGCGGGCGTCTTTTCCGTAGAGGTCGAACACACGCTCGGGCTCGCCGGACAGGTCGGTGAGCTCCGGAACCGAGCGCTGCATCTTGAACGCCATTTCGTACTGCGCGATGCGTGTGACGATTTCGGGATCTCCGTACTCCTCGAACTGCTTGCGGTTGAGCTTTGCCAGCGCGTCTAGGAACGTGCGCCGCTGGTCGCGCGAGATGCCCGCCGGGTCGGACAGGTACAAGACCGGGTCGCCCACCGAGCGGAACTTGACCCCTTGGTAGCGGGTCGGCAGGAAGCCCGAGCCCCACAGCCGATCGTAGAGCGGCTGGCCTCCCGTGCCTTGCGTGATCATCACGACAAAGGCGGGCAGGTCGCTGGACTCGCTGCCGAGCCCGTAGCTCAGCCAGGCGCCCACGCTGGGACGGCCCGCGATCTGCGCTCCGGTCTGGAGGAACGTGACGGCGGGATCGTGGTTGATGGCATCGGTGTGCATCGAGCGCACGATGCCGATGTCGTCGGCGATCCTGGCGGTGTGCGGCAGCAAGTCGCTGATCCAAGCGCCCGATTCGCCGTGTTGCTGGAAGCCGAACGCAGACTCGACCAGCGGAAAGCTGCTCTGGCCGGAGGTCATCGTGGTCAGGCGCTGGCCCTTCCGGATCGACTCCGGCAGGTCCTGCCCGCGCAGCTTGGCCAAGCCCGGCTTGGGGTCGAACGTTTCGATCTGCGAGGGCCCGCCGGACTGGAACAGCCAGATCACGCGCTTGGCCTTGGGCGCATAGTGCGGCAGGCCGTCCAAGCCGCCGAGGGCTGGCTTGGACGCATCGGAGCCGTTCAGGTCGCGGCCCAGCAGGTGAGCCAGGGCGATGGCTCCGACTCCGCTTGCCGCTTTGCCGAAGAAGTGTCTCCGGGTATCGATCTCTGGGGCGTGAGTCTCCGCCGTCATTGCTTCGTCACCGCTTCGTCCAGATTCAGCACGAGGCTGGCCACCCCGGCATAGGCGGCCAGTTCCCGGGGGTCGGCGCGCGGATTCCACGGCGAGTCGCCCACGGCGAGAAACGCCTCGGCCGCATCCCGATCCGGCCGGAACCGATCCGCATAGGCGCGGTACAGGTCTTCAAGGATATCCCGCTCGTCCTCTCCAGGCAACCTGCCGAGCACGTTCAGGTACATCTCCTCGATGCGCGCCGCGGGGCCGCGCGCCTCGCCGCGCAATGCCATATCCGCGAGGTGTCGCGCCGCTTCCACGAAGGTGGTGTCATTCATGAGGTTGAGCGCTTGCAGCGGCGTGTTGGTGCGCTTGACGTGGACCGTGCAAACCTCGCGGTCGGACGCGTCGAAGTTCATCATCGACGGGGGGGCCACCGTGCGCTTCCAATAGGTGTACAGGCTGCGCCGGTAGAGCTCGGGGCCTTCGCCGGGCCGGTAGGCGTTGCCGGAGACTTCCTTCCACAGTCCGGGCGGCTGGTAGGGGCGCACTGACGGCCCGCCGATGTCCCGCTGCAGCAGCCCCGCGGCCGCGAGCGCTTGGTCGCGGATAGTTGCCGCTGCCAAGCGGAACCGGGGTCCGCGAGCGAGCAGTCGATTCTCGGGGTCGCGCTCGAGCAGTTCCTCGTCAACATGCGAGGATTGCCTGTAGGTCGCGCTGAGCATGATTGTCTTGAGCAGGCGCTTGACGTCCCAGCCCGAGTCCATGAATTCGACTGCCAGCCAATCGAGCAGCGCTTGGTTGGACGGCGCCTCGCCTTGGGAACCGAAGTCGTCAACCGTCTTGACCAAGCCGACGCCGAACAGCATCTGCCAGAAGCGGTTGACGATCACGCGTGCCGTCAGCGGGTTCGACCGGCTGACGATCCAGCGCGCCAGCTCGAGCCGGTTCGCGATGCCGGGGCCGGTCGCGCCGAGCAGGGCATCGGGAAGGGCTGCCTCGACAGGATCTCCGTGCAGGTCGTAGCGGCCGCGCTCCAGCACGTAAGCTTGGCGCGCCGGCCCCTCCTTCATCACCATCACCGTGGGAACGGTGTCGAGGAAGGCGTCGTATCGCCGCTGCGCCTCGGCTGCTGCCAGGCCCGCTTGGCGGATGCTCGGCGGGGCAGCTAGGTCGAGAAACGCGCTGCGTAGCTTGTCCCGCTGCGCTGCGGTACGGTCGCGGGGCCGGATCGTTGCCAAGACGCCCAGAGGCGCGGTCGAAGCCAACGCCCTCGCTTCCGCCGGAGCGAGGGCTCGGCCGTACACGCGCACTTCGTCGATCCGTCCGGAGAAGCGGTTGTCGAGGCCCCCGCCCCCGCCCACCTTGAGGCTTTGGTTGCTTCGCGAAGGCCAGTCGAGGTTGTTGAACAGGACCTCGAACTCCTGCTCGTGGCCGTCGATGTACATGCGGACGCCCTTGGCCTTGCGCTTGCCGTCGTAGGTCAGCAGCACGTGCTGCCAGCGACCGGGCTCGATGGAGCGCTGGCTCGCCAAGCGCATGCTCAGGTCGCTCCAGCGTTGCGACATGTGCCACCAGAGCTTGCCGTCGCGCACGAAGAGGCCCCAGCCGTTGCCGATCGGGTTCTCCCCCATGGAGGCGACGATCGAGCCGTCCTCGGCGGTTTCGGGCCGGATCCAAGCCGAGACGGTGAGGGGATCCATGTAGTTGAAGATGCCGACTTTGCCTAGGTCTGCATAGCGCTTGCCGTCAAACGCCGCCGCCGTGCCCGATTGGCCGCCAGCGAACTCGGTCTCCACCTGCTCCGGGGCCCTGCTTCCGTCGATCGAGCCTCCGGTGAAGCTGGCCGTGCCGAGGCGGCCATCGAATGCTGCGTGCGCCCGCAGGCCGCGGGCAGGGGACCAGTTCAGATCCGGGTCGTTGGCCAGGCTAGCCTCCCACTCCGCTTGTTCGTGTGCAATCTGAGGCTCTAGTGCCTCCCAGCGCTCTCGCGCGCCGGCCAGATCGGACGCCAAGGCGGCCAGCCGCTCTTCTTGTTCCGGAGTCGGTGCGTGCAGCAGAGGATCTTCGTTGCCGAAGTTCCAGACCATGCCTTTTTCCTGGACGTTGTTGAAGTAGGCGAAGAACTGGTAGTACTCCCGCTGCGAAAGCGGGTCGAACTTGTGGTCGTGGCAGCGGGCGCAACCCAGTGTCAGGCCGAGCCAGACCGTGGCTGTGGTCTCAGCCCGGTCGGCCACGTATTCCACCCGGAACTCCTCGTTGACCGAGCCGCCCTCTGCGGTCGTGCGGTGGTTGCGGTTGAATCCGGTGGCGACGATCTGCGCTCGGGAGGC
This sequence comes from Bryobacterales bacterium, assembly GCA_028819215.1. GTDB lineage: Bacteria > Acidobacteriota > Terriglobia > Bryobacterales > UBA6623 > VXMF01. The sequence goes on along the minus strand of JAPPMG010000091.1, from coordinate 9,363 downwards.
GTCCGGCAGCATGTCCCCGGCCAGTTGCTCGAGCGTGAACTGGTCGAATGGCACATTGCGATTGAAGGCGTCAATGACCCAGTCGCGCCAGCGCCACATCGAGCGCGTGCCATCGGTCTGGTAGCCGTTCGTATCGGCGTAGCGCGAGGCATCCAACCACATGCCCGCCAGATGCTCCCCGTAGCTGGCCGATCCGAGCAGGCGGTCCAGTATCCTCTCGTAAGCGTCTGCAGCCGGATCTGCCGCGAACGCTTGCACTAGGTCCGGTGCCGCCGGCAGGCCTGTCAGATCCAGTGCCGCCCGACGAGCGAGCGTGCGACGGTCCGCGGGTGCGGCTGGGGCCAGCCCGTCTTGGGCCAGCCTGTCGGCGACGAGCGCGTCGATGGGATTGAGCGCATTCCCGGCGGGCTGCGGCAGGTCCGGGCGGGTGGGCGGGCTGAACGCCCAGTGGCTCTCCCACTGGGCCCCTTGCTCGATCCAGCGCCGCAGGGTCTCGATCTCGCCCTCGCTGAGCGGGTCGTGGCCCATGTACGCGGGCGGCATCCGCCTGGCTGGATCCGAACTGCTGACCCGTTGGAGCAGGCCGCTCTCGGCGGGCTCGCCCGGCACGATTGGCACAGCGCCGCTGGCAGCCGCTCCGAAGGCGCCGGATTCGCGGTCCAGGCGCAGCCCGGCTTGGCGCTGGCCTTGGTCCGGGCCGTGGCAGCTGTAGCAGCGATCCGACAGGATCGGACGCACGTCGTCGTTGTAGTCAACGCGCTCGGAGGGCAGTGTCGCGGCGCTGCTGGCGGCCGCGGCCAAGCCAGCGAGCAACAGGTAAGTTACTGCCCGGCCCACAGTGCGATTGTACCAGCGCAAGGCCGAAATTGACTCTTCTGGCCGGCCTCGACAGTGCGTCGATCCGGACCTTGACGGGCCATTGCAAACCTTGAGCAAGTCCTTCGAGCGGGGCAGTCCGTCCAGCGAAGATCGAGCGAAAACAAGAGTCCCGCCGTCAGCCTAGCCATGCGCAACTCGCTTGCGCGAGGCTCCGCAGACTCTGGATGGCAACCCTTACAATATATGCGAGGTTTGCGAACCGCGCCATTAGGCGCGGAATTATGGCTTCGGGCGCCGAATTACAAGCGCGTCGAAGGATAGCGCGAGCGAACGGCGGCAGTTAGAGCACGGGAGAAACGAAGTGCGCAGTTCGAATAGAGAGTCCAACTTGCGATGGGGCGTCGAGAAGCGGCTGGAATTCATCGAGTTCCGGCTCTATTTCGAAGGGAGGATGAACCGCGGGGACCTCATGAAGATCTTCGGTGTCTCGGTCAACCAAGCCTCGACGGATCTGAACCGGTACCTGAAACTGGCACCGGAGAACATGCTCTACGACAAGAGTGCCAGGAGCTACCTGCGCAGCGACAGCTTCAAGCCGCTGTTCCTCAAACTCGACGCTTCCACGTACTTGAATCAGCTCCGCGCACTGTCCGACGGCATCGTGACCAAGCAAGAGTCTTGGGCCATGGAATACCCCGTCTTCGATGCGGCCCCGGCCCCGACGCGGGTCGTGGACCCGAACATACTGCAGACGGTCTTGGAGGCATTGCGCGAAGAGCTGGCGCTCGAGATCCAGTACCAGTCCCTGAGCGCGCCGACGCCTGAATGGCGTTGGATCGCGCCGCACGCGATAGGTTTCGATGGCTTCCGCTGGCACATCCGGGCGTTCTGCGACAGGGACCGTTTGTACAAGGATTTCCTGCTGGCTCGGGTCATTGGCACGCGGGGCACGCGGCGGCCCGACAATGATCCGGACACGGATCACGACTGGCACGAGCACGTCGCTTTGGATATCGGCCCCCACCCAGGACTGTCCGACTCCCAGAGAGAGGTGATCGCGCTCGACTACGGCATGCAGGACGGCCGGGTCACGCTGCGGGTTCGCCGCGCCTTTCTGTACTACACGATGAAGCGCTTGGGCCTGGACCGAGACCCGGTGACGCGCGAGCCGGCAAACCAGCACATCGTGCTGCTCAACCGGGATGCGATCGAGGCCGACCGCTTATCCTTCGACGGCCGCGAGCGCGCTTGAGTGCCGACTAAGCCGCAAATCCGCCCACTTAGCCGGGAAATTGATGCCGCTCGAGGCCGTTCATGCCTCGCGGGTGTCTGGGGGCCGCCGCAGAGCCTATAATCAACGTGTCCTATAGCGCTCCGTCGGCCTTGCCGCGGTGCACGAGCGATCATGTCTGCTATCAATCCCGCGCCGCTGCCGCAAGCGCCCGAAATCGAGCCACGCCCACAGCCGGTACCGCCTCCCGGCACTCCGGGGCAGCCGCGCAAGCCCAGCGCGGGGCTTGTTGCGGGCCTGTGCTTGGTCGCATCGCTGGCGACCGCTTTGGCGATGTGGGCCCTTGCCAATCGCGGTGTGGACACCTCTGTGGGCTCCGGCGCCGCTTCCCAGGTCCGGCTGGCGACGGCCAGCGGCGGGGAACTGCTGAAGTCCTTGCGCGTGGGCGGAACGATTGAGACGCTGAACTACGCCGCGATTCGCGTGCCCCGGCTGCGCGGCCCGCGCGATTCCGGCAGGGCCGACCTGACGATCATGTCCCTTGCGCCTGGCGGCAGCATCGTAAGGGCAGGGGCTGTGGTGGCGGAATTCGAGCTGAAGTGGCTCGTGGATCACATCGAGGATCGCGAGTCAATCGTGAACAGGGCGCAGTCGAATCTCAAGAAACGCATCGCCGACGTGCAGATCCTCAAGGAGACCGAACGCCAGGCGCGGGTGACCGCCAGGGCGGAATACGAGAAGGCGCTTTTGGACCTTAGGACCGCGGAGGTGCGCTCGAAGATCGAGGCCGAGGTGCTGAAGAACGTCTCCGAGGAGGCACACGCTACGTGGGGCCAGCTTGAAGAAGAGGGCCGCATCAAGGAGGCTGTCCACGCCGCAGACATTCGGGGCGAGGAGCTGATTGTGCGCGAAGAGGTGCTGCACGTGGATCGCCACGTGCGCGATCTGGGCCGGCTCCAAGTCAGGGCTCCGATCCCGGGCATGATCGTGCACGAGACGCTGTTCAACAAGAGCGGCCAGTTCTCCCAGGCGAATGAAGGCGACCAGATCTACCCCGGGGCGCTCTTCATGCGCATCGTCGACGTGTCGCAGATGGTCGTCAGTGCATCGGTCAATCAAGTGGATGCGCAGTCCATTCGCATCGGCGACGAGGCGGTGGTCGAACTTGACGCGTATCCGGGCGAGCAGTTCCGGGGACGGGTCGTGAACATCGGTGCGATGGCGAGTTCCGGATCGGGCGGCTCGAAGTTTAGCCGGGGCAGGCCCGGCGCATTCATCAAGCACATCCCCATGCGCATCCTGATCGAGGATCCTGACGAGCGAATCCTGCCGGACCTGTCGGCCAGCGCGGACGTCCAGGCGTCCAATCGCCCGAAGGGAGTGCTGGTGCCGCGCGAGGCGCTCAGGAGCGCGGACGGGGAAGCAGCTAGCTTCGTCTACGTTCACAGCGACGGCCAGTTCCGCCAACGCGAGGTTCGCGTGCAGGATGTCAGCGACACCGAGGCCTTGATTGAAACGGGACTGCAGGCCGGCGAGGAGATTCTGCTCAGCAGTTTGCCTGTCGGCACAGAAGGCTACTAAGGCGTACGCCTCGCTGCTGCCGGCGAGCCACCGCAGGGTCTATAATCAACGTGGCCCATAGCGCACCGTCGGCTGGGCCGCGACGCACGAGCAATCATGTCTACCAGCAACCCTTCTCCGCTGCCACAAGCCCCACAAGTAGAATCACGCCCGCAGCCGGTCGCACCTCCTAGCCGTCCAGGGCAGCCCGGCAAGCCCAGCGCCGGGCTTATCGCGGGCCTGTGCTTGGTCGCGTCGCTGGTGACTGCTCTGGCGATTTTGGCCCTTGCCAATCGTGGTGTGGACGCCTTGTCAGGTTCAGGTGTCGGCACCCAGGCTCGGCTGGCGACGGCTGCTGGCGGGGAATTGCTGACGACCTTGCGGGTGGGCGGAACGATCGAAACGCTGAAGTACGCGGCGATTCGCGTGCCGCAGATGCGCGGCCCGCGCGATGCCGGCAGAGCCGACCTGACCATCATGTCCCTTGCGCCGGCCGGCAGCATCGTCAAGGCAGGGGCTGTCGTGGCGGAATTCGAGCTGAAGTGGCTCGTGGATCATATCGCGGATGTCGAGTCAGACGTGTCCCTGGAGCAGTCGAACCTCAAGAAACACATCGCCGACGTTCAGATTCTCAAAGAGACCGAACGCCAGGCGCGGGTGACCGCCAAGGCCGAATACCAGAAGGCGCTATTGGATCTGAAGACTGCGGAGGTGCGCTCACAGATCGAGGCCGAGGTGCTGAAGAACGTTTCGGACGAGGCTCGCGCCACTTGGAACCAGCTCGAAGAAGAGGGCACGATCAAGGAAGCTGTCCACGACGCGAGCATTCGCGGTCAGGAACTGATCGTGCGCGAAGAAGAGTTGCACGTGGGCCGTCACGTCCGCGACCTTAACCGGCTTCAAGTCAAGGCTCCGATCCCGGGCATGATCGTCCACGAGACGCTGTTCGGCCGGGGCGGCCAGTTCTCCCAAGCCAGCGAGGGCGACCAGATATATCCCGGGGCTCTATTCATGCGCATCGTGGACGTGTCGCAGATGGTTGTCAATGCGTCGGTCAATCAGGTGGATGCGCAGTCCATCCGCATCGGCGACGAGGCGATCGTCGAGCTCGACGCGTATCCGGGCGAGCAGTTCCGAGGACGGGTTGTGAATTTGGGTGCGATGGCGAACTCCTCATCGGGCGGTTCGAGATTTAGCCGGGGCCAGACCGGCGCGTTCATCAAGCACATCCCCATGCGCGTCCTGATAGACGATCGTGATGAGCGGATCCTGCCGGACTTGTCGGCTAGCGCCGACATCCGGAGGTCGAATCCTCCGAAGGGAGTGCTGGTGCCGCGCGAGGCACTCCGGAGCGCGGACGGCAAAGGACCGAGCTTCGTTTACGTCCACCGCGACGGCGAGTTTCTCCGCCGCGAGGTGCGCGTGCAGGATGTCAGCGACACCGAGGCCCTCATCGCAACGGGCCTGCAGGCCGGCGAGGAGATTCTGCTCAGCGGTCTGCCTGTCACCACCGAAGGCTACCAGTAGGGGTACGCTCTGCGGCCGCTGGACCGCTAGCCGCAACTAGGCGTGCTAAGCTAACCGAACGAGCCGATGGCCGGTCGTCTAACGGTAGGACACGTGCCTTTGGAGCCCGTTGTGGAGGTTCGAATCCTCCCCGGCCAGCCACTCTGTAAGGCTGCCTCGCCGCACAGATGTTGAGAGTCGGCTTGACGGGCGGCTTGGCTAGCGGGAAGAGTTTCGCCGCTAGCGAATTCGAACGTCTTGGCTGCGACGTCTTGCAAGCGGATCGGCTCGGGCATGCGATCTTGGCGGAGGACGCTGCCGTGCTCGGGGAAGTGACCGCTGCCTTCGGCGAGCAGGTGCTTCGGGCCGACGGCGCAATCGACCGCAAGGCGCTGGCCAGGGTCGTGTTCGCGAGCAAGGACGAGTTGGAGCGCCTGAACGCCATCGTGCATCCGCGCGTCTTCGAACGCGTGGAAGACTTTTTCCGGCGCACCGCGCAGCGCGACCCAGATGCGGTCGCATTGGTAGAAGCGGCGATCATGGTCGAGACCGGCAGCTACCGCCGCTATGATCGCTTGGTCTTGGCGGCCTGCCCGCGAGAGGCTCAGATCGATCGCTTCGTGCAGCGCGAAGGCGCCACTCGTGCCGAGGCCGAAGCGAGGCTCGGTCGGCAGATGCCGCTGGATGAGAAGCGCAAGTACGCTGATTACGTGATCGACACCGGTGGCAGCGAAGCTAGGACGTTGGAGCAGGTCCGGGAGGTCTACCGCCATCTGCGCGACGAGGCCGAGAAGAAGGGGGCGCCTGGAGATGTCCAGACCGGCTAAGGGCGCGATGCGCGCAATCTTCTGCGGCACCTTGGTCGTGTTCGCGCTCTTGCTGTGGTCCACCTGGCCGGTTCAGCTCAGCAGGGTGGCCCCGGTCGTATTCGAAGAGCCGTTTTGGACCGAGGCGGATTCGACACTCAACGCCGACGAACTGTCGAACATCGAGATCTACAATCGGGCGAGTCCGGCGACCGTGCATATCACGAGCACGGTGTTGCAGCGGAATTGGTTCTTGGAAGTCTATCCCAGCGAATCGACCGGATCCGGCTTCTTGATCGACGCAGAGGGGCGCATCCTCACCAATTTCCACGTCATTCAGGGCAGCGCCGAGCTGGAGGTCAATCCGCTGACCGAGGACGACGATGGCAACCGCTACAAGGCCACCGTGCTGGCCACGGATCCTGCCAATGACCTCGCGCTGATCCAGATTCGACCGGAAGCCCCGATGCCATTTCTCGCGCTGGGCGATTCCGACGGGGTAAGGGTAGGCCAGAAGGTGCTGGCGATCGGCAACCCGTTTGGCTTGGAAGGCACTCTGACCACGGGCGTGATCAGTTCGACGGGACGCTCCATCCAAGATCGCAGCGGGGTGCTGAAAGATCTCTTCCAGACGGACGCGGCCATCAATCCCGGCAACAGCGGCGGGCCGCTGCTGGACTCCAGCGGCAACGTGATCGGAGTGAACACGGCCATCTACGGCCCCAGCGGCAACATCGGCATCGGCTTCGCCATGCCGATCAACCGCGCCAAGGCGCTGTTGCGTTTTGTCAAGGGCGGTGCACAGCCGCCTCAAGACATGGGGGTGGAGGGCTTCTTCCTGACCCGGCGCTGGTCGCGCGCGTTGCGCCTGCCCACGACCGGGTATCTCGTCACGGACGTTGCCAAGGGTTCTGCCGCTGCCGAGGCGGGCGTGCGCGGGGCTAGCCGGGATGTCATCGTCGGCAACTACCGCGTGCCGTGGGGCGGGGACGTGATCATCGAGGTCGATGGCGTGCCAGTCACGGATAAGAGCTCGATGCAGCAGGCCCTCTCGCTCAAGCTAGCCGGAGATCGTGTGACCCTGCGCGTCTTGCGCGGGGGCTCGGAGCTGGAACTTACGGTGACGCTGCGCGGCCGCAACATGGGCGTGCGCCTGTAAGGGCGTCGGTTCTGGGCTCTCCGCCGCGCCGTTCGGTCCGAGGTACCGCCATCCAAGCCTCGCCCTTGTGGCCGAAATCGAATCGATCCGGGTGAAGGATCTCGGCGAGGATCTCGGCAGATTCGGCCAGCCGGGGCCCGGGGCGGTTGAAGAACTGGTTGCCATCGGCGACGAAGACTTGCTCTCGGCGTACCGCCTTGAGAGAGGACCAGCGAGGCTCGGCCTGCAGGATCGGCACGTCCGCCAGCGTGCGTTCGATGTCGAAGCCGCACGGGCTCAGCAGGATAACGTCCGGCTCGGCTCGGAGCAAATCCTCGAAGCTGATCCAGGGCGAGTGCTGGCCTGCGCTGCCGAACAGGCACCGCCCTCCGGCGACTTCGATCAGCTCCGGCATCCAGTTGCCTGCGGCCATTAGCGGGTCAATCCATTCGATCGCTGCCACAGCGGGTCGCCACGGTAGATCGCGGGCAGCTTCGCCGACCGCATCGATGCGGCGCTTGGTGTCCGACACCAAGCCGACGCCTGCCGAGCCATGCCCCAATGCGTCCGCCACTCGCTGGAAGTCCTCCCAGATGTCGGCCAGGGAATTGGGTTGCAGGGACACGATCTCCGCGCTGCAGCCGGCCTCGCGGGCTACTGCCCTCTCTACGTCACGCAGGCTGACCGCGCAGACGTCGCACTGGCTCTGCGTGATGATGTGGGTCGGCCTGGTGGTGCGCAGCGCCCCTGACCGCATGTCGTAGACGCCCAGCGCGTCGAGGGCCCGCGCCTCGCTGGAAAGAGCCTTGACCTGTCTGTCGATCTCTTGGCTTGAGGCGTGTACGTCGAAGCGGGGTTGCGTGGCCTGGGGCAGGTCCCGCACGTCGGGCGGGTAGTCGCATTCGTGCGACCGCCCCACCAGCCGGTCGCGCAACCCAAGTGCGCAGACGATTTCCGTCGCGCTCGCGATCAGGGACAGAACGCGTAGATCGTCTTGCCGTGCCAAACGCTCATTGTACGTACCTTTGACGGGTTAAGATTCAGAGTATGACTCGCTTCGATTTTCTCCGCCTGCTCACGGCCAGCGCGGCGATCCCCGCTACTGCGCGGAGGGTTGTCGCCGCTCCCGGAGATACGCGCAAGCTCGTCCTGATCGCTGGCAGCCCCAGCCATCCGCCCGGAATGCACGAATTCAGGGCTGGCAGCCTGTTGCTCGAGAAGCGCCTGGCCCAAGTGCCGGGCCTGACAGTGGAGCGGCACGACAACGACTGGGTGCCCGACGAAGCGACCTTCGAGGATGCCGCCGCGATCGTGATTTATTCCGATGGCGGGCGCAAGCACCCGCTGGCTGACAAGGGACGGCAGGTGATCATGGGGCGGCAGATAGCTCGTGGCGCCGGGCTGGGCTGCATGCATTACGGCGTCGAGGTGCTTCGTGACAATGCCGGCAAGGAGTTCTCGGATTGGCTGGGCGGCTACTACGAGCACGAGTGGTCGTGCAACCCGATCTGGACGCCATCGTTCGAGCGCTTCCCGGACCACCCGGTCGCGAACGGAGTCAAGCCGTTCGGCGTCGAGGACGAGTGGTATTTCAACATGCGATTCCGCGACGGCTTTGACGCCTCGGGGCCGAAGCAGATCGACGGATCCGCGTTCACTCCGATCCTGGTGGCCAAGCCCAGCGACGAGGTCCGCGACGGCCCGTACGTGCATCCGAAGGGGCCCTACGAGCACATCCAGGCGGCCAAGGGGCGCGACGAGGCCATGCTGTGGACGCTCGAGCGGCCCGATGGCGGGCGTGGGTTCGGCTTCACGGGCGGCCACTTCCACCGCAATTGGCAGAACGACGAATATCGCAAGGTCGTGATGAACGCGATCTGTTGGCTGGCCGGGCTCAAGGTGCCGCGGCTGGGAGTCGGCTCTTCCACAGTCACCGACGCTGAGATCGCCCGGAACCTTGATCCGAAACCCCCGAGGAGGGGGTGAGCGTCCGAGCCGGTTTCAGGCGAGACTCGGAAGGGTGCCCCCAAGGCGAGCTTCGCAGCCGCCGTGCAGGAGACTGGAGCGGAAAAAGCGTCCGGTGATCTCGCCGAAGCCGTCGAGAAGCCTTTCAAGGAGGCCGGCTCTTAAATCAACTTTTCGGTGATCCGAAGCCTCTCGCCGATCGCATTGCCGTTCCCGTCCAAGTGCGCGTTATAGCCTAGGCCTATGAAGCGATTGACGGCCCTCCTTCTGGCCTTGGCCCTATGGATTCTCGCCAAAATAACTTAACGATTTCCTGCTCTTGGAGAAAGCGTGTAATT
>JAPPMG010000093.1 GCA_028819215.1 Bryobacterales bacterium | reverse complement strand
AAGCTGGAGAGTCTGTATCCAAATCCGACAGATTAAGTGAGATGATGTACTAGTGGCCGACAACCGGGAACCGCCTCGCGCGGCATTCGTCCGCGGGCGCTGAGAAGTCCAACCTGGTTCCCTCGGCAGCCCCTCGAAGACTCTGCCATACGTCCAACCGACGCACTGTACTATGGACTAGAATTTATATCCGGCGCAATGTATAGTGTAGGTGCCGTACTTGCGGCCCTGCCAGCGACAGCGTACCGCAAGCGGTCGGCGCCATCCCAAGGGTCAAGTTTGACATTCGCACCAACAGTCGCACTCCTGCTCCAGGCTGTCGCCGAAGAGGCTGCCGAAGCGGACTTGACCACGGCCGAAGAGGTCTCGGCTGCCGTCGAGCAGTCCACGCTCCTTGGTCTGTTGCTCGATGTCGGCCCGGTCGGCTTCGTGGTATTCGCGATCCTCGCCTTCATGTCGATCTTGTCTTGGGCGCTGGCGTACTCAAAGCACCGCGCGCTCTCGTCAAGTGCTAAGGCCAACATGTCGTTTCGCAACGCCTTCCGCCGGGTCGCCAAGCTGGCAGAGATCAATGCCGCCTCGGAACAGTTTCGGCCGGCGCCGCTGGTGACGGTCTTTGACCACGGCTACAAGGAGGTCGCGCGGCAGGTCAACACCTACGGCCGCATCACCAATCCCGCCTCGGTGGAGCGCTCGCTCGCCCTAGCTGTCAGCGAGGAGACGTCACGGCTGCGCAAGAATCTCGGCATACTGGCCACGACCGCTTCCGCGGCGCCCTTCATCGGCCTGTTCGGAACGGTCTGGGGTGTGCTTGAGGCGTTCCGCGGCCTCGGGACCTCCAGCGGCGCCACGCTTCGAGCGGTCGCGCCCGGCATCGCCGAAGCCCTGCTGGCGACGGCGCTGGGGCTGTTCGCAGCGATCCCGGCGCTGATCTTCTACAACATCTATGCCGGACGGCTGCGCGAAATCCGCTCCGGCATGCAAGACTTTGGACTGGAGTTCTTTAACCTGGCGGAGAAGGACTACGGAGCGAGGGATGGCGCTGCAACCAAACACTCCTGACTCGGACGACGCGATCGCCGAAATCAACGTCACGCCATTCGTTGACGTCGTGCTCGTGCTGCTGATCATCTTCATGATCACGGCCGGCGTCGTGGAGTTCGGCCTGGAGATCGATGTGCCCCGCACGCGCGAGGTGGCGACATCAGACAAGGACTTCGCCTACGTCAACATCACGTCGAAGGGAGAGCTGTTCTTTGGCGACGAGCCTGTAAGCGTGTACGACATCGCCGCACTGGCCAAGGAGAAGAACCCTGAGCAGCCCGGCATCTACTTGCGTGCCCATCGCACCACGCCGTGGGAGATCGTGGCCCCGGTGATCGCCGAATGCGGCGTCAACAAGGTCAATGTAAACGTTGTCACCAAGCCGCTCGTCAGAGATCCCAGGGTGCGACGATAAGACTCGCGACAGTTGCATGCACGCACGGAGCCAGGATCCGGCGGGGACCGAGGGGCTGCGAAGGCCTCTGTTGCTTTCGACCACCTGCCACGGCGCGCTGCTCGCCGCGTCGCTGGCGTGGGGCATCATCAACCCCACGATACACCTCGGCTCCCCGGACGCCGCCGGAGGCGGGGGCATCGTGGCGGTCAGCAGCGTGCCGATCAACACCGCGCCCGCGAGGCTGGCCAACCCGGTGGCCAACCCCAGCCGGCACAACGTCCCTGCGCCCGACAGCTTTCAGCGCTCCACCGAGGTTCCGCAGCCCGAGCCCGAAACCGAGGAAGCGCCGCCGGCACCGGTGCCGAGCCCCGAACGCAGGGCGGCCGAGAAGCAGCAGGAGCGCTCCGTCGGACAGCGCAGCGCCGGGGAGGCCAAGGACAACGAGCTCCGATCATCGCTCGGCGCGGCCCTGAGCAGCGACATGTACCAGGCCGCTCCCGGCGGCGCGCTCGGCTTCGGCGGGGCCAAGGGCGGACCGTTCGGCCAACGCTTCGGCTGGTACGCCCTGATCCTGCAACGGGCCATCGGGGAACAGTGGCGCAAGACGCTGGGCCAGGTCTCGGGAGGATCGTCAAAGCCGTCCGTGATCACGTTTGTGATCGCCCGCTCCGGCCAGATCAGCCAAGTAGCCATTCAACAGTCGAGCGGGAACCGCTCGCTCGACTACTCGGCAGTGCGTGCGGCCAACAATGCCAGCCCGGTGCGTGCGCTGCCGCAAGGACTCCGCCGAAATTCGATCACGATCGAGATGCACTTCCAACTCGATTGATTGAGAGGGACAATAACTGCACATGGAGGGTGACACAGCATGAGAGACCACTGGATGCGAGCGGTCGCCCTTGTCGCGGCCATCGCTTGCCCGTTGGCCGCGCAACAAGAGCCCGATGCCGTGATCGTGCTCTCGGACGAGCAGCGCGATCCGCGTATCGCCCTGCCGGAAATTCGCGGCCCGATCAGTTCCGCGAACGCGGTCGATCGCTTCAACGACGAGGTCTGGAAGGCCCTCGAGGCCTCGGGACGTCTCGACATCGTGCCCCGCAGCTTCTACCCGCGTAGCGCGCCGCGAAGGCCGGAGGACATCCAAGTCGACGCCAAGAAGATGCCTAAGGACCTTGGCGCCCGAGGGCTGTGGCTGGCCGGATGGGCGGAAGCTCCGGTCGTCGCCCGCTATCTGGTGTACGGGCAGATCGAGGACGTGGATGGCCGTCTGGCACTGCAGGGATACGTCGCCGATGTCAGCCAAGAGTCGGTCGAGGCGTCGTACATCTTCGGCAAGCGCTACTACAGCGAAGCAAACGCGGCCGGCGCGCGAGGGATGGCCTTCGACTTCGCGCGCGACATTCTCAAGAACCTGGGCCTGGGCGAGGGCCTGGCCGGCTCGCGCATCTACTACGTCCATCGCGACGATGGCGATGACCGCAAGGAAATCTGGGTGATGGACTACGACGGGCGGAACAAGCAGCGCATCACGAACTACCGCAGCCTCTGCCTGACACCGGCCATCTCGCCGGACGGCAGGCGCATCGCGTTCACGACGTTCGTCGAGGGCGTGCCCGAGATCTACGTGCATTCGCTGGAGACTGGGAGGCGGCTGCAGTTCTACAACCAAGATGCCTCGTTGAACACCACGCCGAGCTTCGCGCCCGACAACTCGGCGATCTACTTCGCGTCCTCGGCATCGGGCCGCAGCCAGATCTACCGCGCCGATCCGGACGGCGGCAACCTGCGCCGCATCTCGTACTCGCGGTCTTTGGACGTGCATCCCACCGTCAACCCCAAGACGGGCGCGCAGATCGCCTTTGTTTCGGGCGCGTCGGGCATGCCGCAGGTCTACCTGATGGACAGCGAAGGTGCCAATCGACGACGTATCTCCGGAGGGGGCGGCGATGCCGTGCAGCCGGCCTGGGATCCGAGCGGCGAGCGCCTGGCGTTCGCATGGACCCGCGGCTACGAACTCGGCAACTACAACATATTCCTAGTGGATGTGGCCAGCAGACGCTACACCCAGCTGACACATAGCCGGGGGCGCAACGATCATCCCTCGTTCTCGCCCAGCGGAACACACATCGTGTTCGCATCCGACAGAATGGGCACCACGCAGATTTGGTCGATGCGTGCTGACGGGACGCAGCTGCGGCAGCTGACGAGCGCAGGCCTCAACGAGTCGCCGGTGTGGGCGACCAGATGAGTTTGCGCCGTTCGACTCGTCTTGCGGCGGGCGAGCGGGTCACGCGAGCATTTATACGGCGGCAAATCACAGCCAAATGGCAGTAATGATTGAAGTAACTGTGCGATTGCGATATCCTAGTTGCCACAATCTAAGGTTCGATGTCCCGCGTCAAGCGGCGACAGAGATGGAGGAAACCTAACACTCATGCGATCGAAACACAGCATCATCCTGATTGCGGCCGCGATCTTTCTGACGCTTTTTGCGTTCGGCTGCAAGAAGGAAGCACCGCCACCACCGCCACCGCCACCACCGCCGCCACCAGAGGCCCCAGCTCCCACAGTCAGCATCACGGCCGAACCCAGCTCAATCGAGCGCGGCAAAGCTGCCAGGCTGACCTGGAGTTCGACCAACGCTGCGAGCGCGGAGATGAACCAAGGAATCGGCGCCGTGGCTACCAGTGGCAACCGCGAAGTGTTCCCGACGAGGTCCACGGAATACACCATCACCGTCAAGAATGCCGATGGCAAGTCCGCGTCCGCGTCCGCGACTGTGACCGTGCGAGCCCCTCCGCCGCCACCGCCGCCGCCGCCGCCGAAGCCCGACCTGTCTGAGGCCTTCTCGGACGCCAACATCAAGGACGCGCTCTTCGACTATGACAAGAGCGATCTACGTCCGGATGCGCAGAACGTGCTGCGTGCCAACAGCACCGCCATCAAGGCGCTGCTGGGGGACTATCCCGAGGCAGCTTTCTTGCTGGAAGGCCATTGCGACGAGCGCGGCACCACCGAGTACAACCTCGCGCTGGGCGACCGGCGCGCGACGGCTGCGATGGAGTTCCTCGTCAATCTCGGCATCCCCGCGAGCAAACTCTCCAAGGTAAGTCTCGGCGAGGAGCGCCCGGTCTGCACTGACGAAGACGAGAGCTGTTACCAGCGCAACCGGCGCGCCCACCTGCGGCTCAGATAGGGTCGCGCGACGCGTACGCATGCACGCCTCCTCCTTGCGCGGCGACCTGTCGGGAGCAATCCGCCGGGTCGCCGCGCTCAAGGGCTAGATGAGCACCAATCATGCGTCCCGCCACGGAACGGCAGCAACGTTCCGGGCGTCTTACTTTATTCCGACCGTGCGAGGCGCCGGCAGGCGCGCCCGCACATCGAGGTATCCCATGTCGTTGAAATCGATGGTTCCAGCCATTCTCGTTTGCGGCACGCTGCTCGCACCGGGCGCGACCGCGCAAAGGAAGGAACTCCAGCAGTTGCAGCGGGACATCGTGCTCCTCCAAGAGACGCTGCGGCAGCGGGACCAAGCCACTTCCGAGCGTATCGCGGCGCTCGAGGCCCTCTTGCGCCAGAGCATGGAGAAACAGGACACGCTCAACACCGGCAACGCCGTTCTGGAGCGCAAGATTTCCGAGCTGGACACCGAACTGACCGAGCCGCTGCGCGCCACGGGCGCCAAGGTGGACTCCCTCACGAACCAGTTCTCCGACCTCCGCGGCACAGTCGAAGAGATGAACTTGACCGTGGAGCGCATCGCCTTGGACGTGAAAGACATCAAGACCCACTTGTCCGAGCTGCCGCCGCCCATGCTCGGCGAGGACGGCGAGGGCGGGAGCGAATCCGACATCAACACGAGCGAGGCGATTTTCGAGGGCGGCATGGACGACTACATGCGCGGCAACATCGACACGGCCCGCGGGCAGTTCATGGACTACCTGGCGCTGTATCCGTCGCATGCAAAGGCCGGCGAGGCACAGTACTACCTAGCCGAGACGTACTATTCCGCCGCCGATTACGAAGAAGCTGCCCGCCAATTCGAGAGAGTTTTCCGCAGCTACCCCCTGAGCCCGCTCGCGCCCGACGCTCTGTACAAGCAAGGCATGGCCTTTCTGAAGATGCGCGACCGGGACGGGGCGAAGAAGGCCTTTGAAGACGTCATCAAGCGCTTTCCTGACAAGAGCGTCGCACAGCATGCCCGCGGCGAGCTGAACACGTTGCTCAACGCCAAGCCCTCGCCCGCGAACTAGCGGCCGAGGCCGGCTTGGCGAGGGTCGCCATGCCCAAGCCAAGGGTCTTGTTCCTGTGTACCGGCAACTCTTGCCGGAGCCAGATGGCGGAAGGCCTGCTTCGGTCCCTTGCGGGCGACCGCTACGAGGTGCACTCGGCCGGCACTGCGCCGCATGGCGTCAATCCGGGCGCTATTGCGGCAATGCGGGAGATCGGCGTCGACATTTCGGGCCATCGGTCCGATCACGTGGACGCATACCTGGGAGCCGGCATAGACACCGCGATCACCGTCTGCGACCGGGCAGCGGCCAACTGCCCCACCTTCCCCGAGCGGACCGACAAGGTCCACTGGAGCTTCGACGATCCCGCCGAGGCGACTGGGAGCGATGAAGAGCGCCGGGCCGTGTTTCGACGGGTGCGCGACGAAATCGGAGCAGCGATTCGCAACTGGCTGGCCGATCAGGACTGAAGCAGCGAGCGCGCCCTAAAGTGCCTGCAGCTTGGCCGGTCCGGCTATGAGGGTCTTCAGGCCGTGGTGACGAAAGTACACCGAGAGCTTCGCCCTTTCGCCTTGACCTTGGCACTGCTGCACGACGCCGACACCGAACCTCCGATGCCGCACCTTGGCACCGCGCGCGAACTGCCCCGCCGCGGGCGCCGATTCGGCGGCCCTTCCGCGACCCCGCGCGAAGCCGCCGCTAGGCGCTGGAACAGTCCGGGAGGATGAGCCAGAGCCGGGGCCGCCTGAAGTGCCGGCGACGTAGCTCGTGGCCGCCCGGCTCTTGAAGAAACTCCCGATCGCCTCGACCGAATCGTGCGTCTCGATCCCGGCATCCTCAAGCTTGGATCGGTCTGAACGCGAATTCGGAACCGGCTGCGGCTCAATAGCGTCATCGGTACTTTGGTAGACCCGAGATCGATCAAGCCCGATCCAACCTGGCGACACATCGCGGATGAGTTCGCTTGGTATCTCGCTCAAGAAGCGCGAGGGCCGCATGAAGGCTTCAGGCCCGGCACCGTACCGCCCGCGGTACTCGGCACAGCTCAACACGAGCCGCCGCTGAGCGCGGGTCATGCCCACGTAGCAAAGCCGTCGCTCCTCCTCGAGAGCGTCGTTGTCCGTCGTCCCGAGACTGCGGGCATGCGGCAGCAGCTGCTCCTCCATGCCCACCAAGAACACGGCCGGAAACTCCAAGCCCTTCGAGCTATGTAGTGACATTAGCAGGACGCGCGCGGAACTGTCGATGTCATCCGTGTCCGCCACCAGCGATGCATGGTCGAGGAAGTCCTGCGCCGTCTCGCCGCGCTCGGCTGCCTCTTGCGCGGCCACGACCAACTCACCCACGTTTTCCTTGCGGGTTTCAGCCTCGGCGGAAGAATCAGCATCCAGCATGTCGCGATAGCCGCTGCGATCCAACACCGCGTCTACCAGCGCCGCGATGTCCATGCTTGCGGCCCCTCCGCGGAGGTTGACGACCAATGCCTGAAATCGCTTCAGCGCCGCCGCGGCGCGCTTCGGCAGCCTGTCGCCCTCGAGCGTTTCTTCGATCGCCTGCCACAGCGTCAGGCTGCGCTCATCGGCATGGTTGGTCAGCAAACCTAATGTGCTCTTGCCAATACCACGCGCCGGCGTATTGATGATCCGCGCCAGACTGACGGAGTCCTCGGGCGAGAACGCGACCCTGACGTAGGCGAGCACATCCTTGACTTCCTTGCGCTGGTAAAAGGCCACGCTTCCGACTAGGACGTAGCCGACGCTCTCCCTCCGCAACGCATCCTCGATCAATCGCGACTGGGCGTTGGTGCGATACAGCACCCCGACCTGCATCCGGGGATCGGCGTCCAACAGTTCCCGCACCGAGCCCGCCACGTAGCGGGCCTCGGCGGCGGCGCTCGCGGCGCGATAGAGCAAGATCGGATCTCCCTCGAGGCGGTCGGTCCAGAGATGCTTGCCCTTCCTCTGCTTGTTGTGCGCGACCACGGCTCCGGCCGCTTCCAAGATGGGCCGCGTAGAGCGGTAGTTCTGCTCCAAGCGGATCACCCGGGCGCTGGGAAAGTCCCTCTCGAAGCCCAAGATATTGCCGATGTCGGCACCGCGCCAGGAATAGATCGATTGGTCTTCGTCCCCTACGACGCACACGTTGCAGTTCGGTCCAGCCAGCAGAAGCATGAGATCGTACTGCGGGCGATTCGTGTCTTGGTACTCGTCCACCATCAAGTAGCGGTAGCGCTCGCGAATCGCGCTGCGCACTGACTCGCTTCCCTCGAGCAGGCGGACCGCTTCCAACAGGAGGTCATCAAAGTCCAGCGCGTTGGAGGCGAGGAGGGCAGCCTCGTATTCCTTGAAGATCCGATTCAATTCATCCGTCGTCGGGTCGTTCTCGCTGGCCTTGCCAATCCTAGAGAGCCTGCCGTTCTTGGCTCGGCTGATGGCCGACAGTGCTTCGCGCGGCCTGATGAAGTCCGGCTTCACGCCAAGCTTCTTCATGACATCCTTCACGACGGAAACCTGGTCGTCTGCATCACAGATCAAGAAATTCGACGTGAAGCCAGGCCGGTGGTCCGCAAGGGGATCGCCGTGCTGGCGAAGCAACCGGGCGCAGAACGCGTGGAAAGTGGACACTGCTGCGGGCCCGCGGTCCGCCATGCCGTTTTCCTCCAGCAGGCGCCCGACACGCTCGCGCATTTCCCCGGCGGCCTTGTTGGTGAAGGTGACGGCGAGAATCGAACTCGGCCTGACTCCCTTCTCGGCGATCAGGTAGGCAGCGCGGGTGACGATGACCCGAGTCTTGCCGCTGCCCGCCCCCGCTAACACGAGCAGCGGCCCCTCGGTGTGCTCTACGGCCTCGCGCTGCTGTGGGTTCAGAGAGGCAAGCAGCGACATGCGAGTTTCTTCATCTTAACTTGCACGCCGGATCCGCCAATCCTGCCCGCTCGGTCGTACAATGTGTCTGGACTAGCTCGATGGCGAAGCACTCCCAATGGACTCGGACAAGACGCGAGTTGCTGCGCGATTCGTGCTGCGGCATGGGCTACCTGGCGTTGCAAGCAATGGCGGGCAGCCAAGCCCTGCGTGCGGCTTCGTCGCAGAACCCGCTAGCGCCGAAGCCGCCGCACGTAGCGAACCCCAAGGCCAAGTCGGTCATCTTCCTCTTCATGGCCGGCGGGCCGAGCCACATCGAGACCTTCGACCCCAAGCCCTTGCTCAACGAACTACACGGCCAGCCGAGGCCGGCCGAGTTCGGCGAAGCCAAGTACCAGTTCGTCAAGCCGGACGCCAAGCTGTTGGGAACCAAGCGTACGTTCAAGCGCTACGGCAAGGCGGGCATCCCGGTATCGGACCTGCTGCCCCACACTGCCAGCTGCATTGACGACATCGCGGTCCTGCGCTCATGCCACGGCGACATGGTCGTGCATTCGGCCGCGCAGTACGAACTGATGACAGGGCGTATCGTGCCAGGCTTTCCGTCGATGGGATCGTGGGTTGTTTACGGCCTAGGGGCGGAGGCCGAATCGCTGCCAGCATACGTGGTCATGCCGGATCCGGATGGCGCTCTGGAAGCGGGGCAGCCAATGTACATGAACGGGTTCCTGCCCGCCGTGTACCAGCCCACAACCTTCCGGCCGGGCGACCGGCCGGTGCTCAACCTAGACTTGCCAGCTGGGATCGGCCGGGAAGAGCGCCGCAAGACCGTGGATCTGATTCAGGCCCTCAACCGGGCATCGCCGGATCCGCTCGATGACGAGTTCGAGGCTCGCATCCGAACCTACGACCTAGCCTTCAAGATGCAAACAGAAGCCCCGGAGGTGTTCGACCTGTCAAGCGAGGGCGCCGGCACCTTGGAAATGTACGGCGTGGGCAAGGAGCCCACCCATGACTACGGGCGGCGCTGCCTGCTCGCGCGGCGACTGGTCGAGCGCGGCGTGCGGTTCGTGACGGTCGTTTCAGGCGGCGGCCCGGGCAGGCTGCAGTGGGACGCCCACAACGATATCGAGGAGAACCACCTGCGCATGGCGGCGCAGACCGATCAACCGGTCGCGGGACTGCTGAAGGATCTCAAGCAGCGCGGGATGCTGGACGAAACTCTGGTACTGTGGGGCGGCGAGTTCGGGCGCTCACCCGAGGCCGAGACCCGCCAAGATGGCAGCGCCGGGCGCGACCACCACAACCTAGGCTTCACCATGTGGATGGCCGGCGGCGGCATCCGCGGCGGCCAGGTCGTAGGGGCGACAGACGCGATCGGCCTTCGAGCAGTGGAGCAGCCATATCAC
Source organism: Bryobacterales bacterium (assembly GCA_028819215.1). Classification (GTDB taxonomy): domain Bacteria; phylum Acidobacteriota; class Terriglobia; order Bryobacterales; family UBA6623; genus VXMF01. Next base: position 23,171 of record JAPPMG010000093.1, on the reverse strand, counting down.
TTTCGGGATATCCATACGACTATCCTGCACCAGCTCGGCTTGGATCAGTACAAGCTGACCTATCCGCATCTAGGGCGCGACGAGCGCCTGACATTGGTTCACGGCCACGTCATCGAGGAGATCGTCTAAGCGCCTTGGAAACGGCGATACACTGGGCTGAATGCCCGCGAACTACCAAGCCGAAGTAGTCGGCGTGTTCGGCCAGCCCGTAGCGGAAAACCCGACCGGCGTCATGCAAGAGGCGGGCTTCGCCGCCGCCGGCCTGAACTGGCGCTACCTGAATTTCGAGGTGCCGCCCGAAAAGCTCGGCGCCGCGATGGATGCGATCGACGCGCTGGGCATGCGCGGCATCAACCTCACGATTCCGCACAAGGTGGCGGTGATCGAATACCTTGACGAGCTGGCACCGGAGGCGCGCGCGATCGGCGCGGTCAACACCGTGCGCATCGAAGGTTCGAGGAAGATCGGCGAGAACACCGATGGGAAGGGATTCTTGCGCGGAGTCCGCAATGACGCGGGCATGGATCCGTCCGGCAAGCGAGTCGTACTGCTCGGCGCCGGCGGGGCAGCGCGGGCCATAGGGACGGAACTGGTGCTGGCCGGCATCAGCGACTTGCTCGTCGTCAACCGTTCCCAAGGGCGAGGCAGCACCATGGTCGGCGACCTCAAGGCGGCCACGGGAGGCCCGGTCCGCTTTCAGCAGTGGTCTGGTACCTTCGCAGTGCCGGACGACTGCGACTTGCTCGTGAACGCGACCTCGATCGGCCTGTACCCCGATGTCAATGCCGCGCCGGACGTCGATCTATCGCCGGCTCCCGCAGGAATGCTGGTGGCCGACGCGGTCTTCAACCCTCCGGAAACGATGCTTCTGGCCGCGGCCCGCGAGCGCGGCCTGCCCACTTTGGATGGGCTGTCGATGTTGGTCTACCAAGGCGTGATCGCCTTCGAGATGTGGACAGGCCAGTCTCCAGATGAAGCCGCCATGAAGTCCGCGCTAAGGATCGCTCTCGGCGTGGACTGACCTCTGGAAGGATGCGGGGCGGGCGACCCGGACGGGCCGCCCGCTGCTGCATTGATGGAGGTTGAGTCGCTTAGGCTCCCCGCAGCAAGGGAAACCCGGACATCGTTCGCACCTAGAAGCGGTTCCCACCGCGACCGCCGCGTCCTCGGCGACCCGCCCCAAACGGGCGTCCATGGCCAGACATGCCCCATCCCGGTCCTCGGCCAAAGCGCGGGGGCCGCGGGCGATCAGCACCGTAGGACCAGTCGCTTCCCAGCGACCGGGATCGTTCGAACCTGTCTTGTCGATCCTCGCGCTCCACTTGGGACAAAGCGAGCATCGAGGAACCCAGCAAGGCGCGCAACTGCTCAGGCGAAGCATCCGCCTCGGCCAAGTCGGACTGTTGGTCCACAGCCAGTGGCGTGGCGACCGATTGCCTGCTCTCCTGCCTGGCCTCTGGCTGTTCCGATCCCTCCGCGGCCTCTTGGCCGGTATCCGTCTGGGCCGGAGCCGCCTGGCTTGGACGCGATCTGTCCTGGGAGCTCGCGACCGTCGCAATGACCAGAAGCATCACGGTGGCGAAGATCATGCTGTGAACGCGGATCACTGCGTTTCTCCGGAATGGCTCGATAGCGATGCAGGCGATAGCCAGATGCTTCGATCCTGTTTGCATACGGTTGATTAGACGAACCACGCCGGGCCTTTCGTCTCACACGTTTGTAAAAGATTCATCAAGACAGCCGCCATACGGGCATCCCGCGGAACGGGAACCCCTGGCGGGCAGAGACAAGAAGGGCGACCCCGTAAGGGCCGCCCTGTAGAACGGATCGCTTGGATGGTGATCGACCGGTCAGCGCGCGAACGGCCCGTTGACTGCGCGCGCTCGCCGAGCTTGAGCGAACTGTGGGCCGACGTTTTCCGCTCGGCCGCCGCGACGGGTCCTGCGACCACCGCGGTTCGATCCGGGACTGCGATCCGGACCGCGCCCGCGGCTGGCGCCACGTCCTCGGCTCGGACCGCGCCGACCTCGACCCTCTCGAGCACGATTGCCGCCGCGACGATCCCGGGCGCGGGCTGAATCGCGGCCGCGGCCCCCGGCGTCAACCAAGCCCATTCGGGCAGCGATGGCGAAGTCCCGCATCTTTTCGCGCATCTCGTTCAGATCCGCGATTTTTGCTTTCTGCTCGTCGGTCAGCACGGCCTCGACCTTGGCCTGTTGTTCGGCGCTCCAAGCCTGACGCTCTTCACTGGACTGCCCGCGAGGCGGCCTCTCGCGACGGATGTCGCGAATCTTGTCGACTTGCTCCTGGGTGAAACCGAACGCTTCCGTAGCAGCTTCGGCTGCGTCACCTCGGTCACGCCCGCGCCTGCGCTGGTCGTCCTGAGCGAAGGCGGTCACGGACATCGCCAGCACGGCGATGGCGGCGATGGCAACTTGCTTGATGTGTTGTGTGGACATGTTGTTCTCCTCCCTGTTCTGGTCTCGGCACGCCCCGGGTCCGGTTCGGTCGGTGTTCCGAAGCGCTTGTACTTGACTAGACGAAGCTCCCGGGTAAGCGTGTCGCGCTAGCTGTAAAGAGCAAGTCAAGCTTTCGCGAGCCCACAGCCGGGCTAGGCTTGCCGCTCGGCCTGCTGGATCACTTCCTTAGCTCCGTAGATCGGCCGGCCCTGGCTCTCGAAATACGTGCGCGTCAAGACCTCTCCGACCAAGCCTGTGCAGAAGAGCTGAAGCCCGGTGAGGACCAAGACGGAAGCGGCGATGAGCAACGGGCCGTGCTCGACCATGATGTGCGTTCCTTGCAGCTTCTTGAAGAGCAGGAATGCCAGCGCGGCCGCGCCAGAGCCGCCGCAGACGATCCCGAGGGAGCCGAAGAAGTGCATCGGGCGCGTCAGGTAGCGGGCGAGAAACACCATCGTGAGCAGATCGAGAAAGACCCGCAGCGTGCGTCCCAACCCGTAGTGGGAGCGACCCGCTGTGCGCTCATGGATGCTGATGGGAACCTCGGCGATCCGGGCACCGTGCATCGCGGCCAATACCGGGACGAAACGATGCAGCTCGCCATACAGCCGGAGGTGGTCCAGCAGGTCTGCGCGGTATGCCTTGAACGTGCCGCCGAAATCGCGCAGCTCGACACCCGACAGCTTGCGAATCAGCCAATTAGCAGCCCGCGACGGCAATCGCCGTGTCAGCAGCCCGTCGTTGCGGTCCTCGCGCCAGCCATTGACCAAGTCATAGCCTTCATCAACTTTGGCCAGAAGCGCGGGAATGTCCTCGGGAGCATGCTGCAGATCGCCATCCATCGCCACCACGACCTCGCCCGTGGCGGCCTCGAAGCCGGCTGCCAGCGCGGCGGTCTGGCCGGAGTTGCGCCGCAGGCAGACGGCCTTCAGCCTAGGCTCATTGGCGCACAAGTTGCGGAGTAGCCGGACGCTGCCGTCGGTCGAGGCATCGTCAACGATGACGACTTCAAAGCTGCGTCCCAGCCCCGCGAGAGTGCCCACGAGCCGGTCTACCAAGGGCAGCAGGCTGGGCTCCTCGTTGTGGGCCGGGACCACCACCGAGACTGCGGGCCGAGCGCTCATGACACCTCACTCCCGCGGGCGGTCCAAGTCATCGATCGGCAGGCCCACCACATTGTCGTAGGAGCCGATCACGGCTTCGGCGAACCTGCCCGCTGCACCCTGGATGGCGTAGGCACCTGCTTTGTCAAGCGGTTCGCCGCTCGCGACGTACTCGTCGATCTCTTCCTCCGTCAGGCCCCGGAAGACTACCCACGTCTCGCTCAAGTGGCTCAGCCGCAACTCGCCATCGAACACGGCCACACCGGTCAAGACCCGGTGCGGGCGGTCCGAGAGTTTTCGCAGCATGCGCTTGGCATCGGCGCTGTCGCGCGGCTTGCCGAGCACCTCGCCCCGAACCGTTACGGCGGTATCCGCGCCAAGGCTGCGCCGTCCCGGCTCCCAAGCCGCCTCCGCCTTGGCCACTGCCAGGCGCTGCACGTAGCACTCCACGCGCTCGTTCCCGCGCCTGGACTCGTCGAGATCGACGGGGCGCTGCTCGAACTCCACCCCAGCGCGGGCAAGCAGGTCTGCCCGGCGCGGCGAAGCCGAAGCCAAGATCAAGGGCGGCTGGCACCGCAGCAAGCTCTCGGGCATGAATCGAAGTGCGGATGGATGCGCTATCGGTTCAGATAGCTAGGATCGTCGACCGCCGCCCCGGATTCGCCCGAGTCGCCGCTGTCGGTGACGACAGCGCCGGGCGCCCCTTCGGCAACAGCTTCCGGCCCCTTCGGGAAACCCTCGGTCAAGCGGTGAACCCGGCCGTTGAGGGAGGACAGGAACGCCACTAGGTCGTCTTTCTCGCCCTCACTGAGCCCGAGCGGGCGGATCTCGGGCTGCATGGATTCCGGCGCCGAGCCGCCGCGATCGTAGTGTTCGATGACCTGGCGGATGTTCATCATGCGGCCGTTGTGCATGTATGAGTAGCGACGCAGGGCGTCGCGCAAGCTCTGGGTCTTGTACTTGGTCCCGGCCTGGCCATGCCCGTCCCGCTCGGCCACGCCTGTGTAGTGAAAGTCGTGATCGGTCAGCATGGGGCCGTTGTGGCAGCGAATGCACTCCGCCTTGCCGGTGAATAGGGCCATCCCGCGCTTAGCGCTGGCAGACAGCGCAGCCTCGTCACCGAGTAGGTGCCGGTCCAGATCGCTATCGTAGGAAACCAGCGTGCGCTCGAAACTGGCGATGGCCTTCGCCACTAGGTCGAACGTAATTTCCTCACCAGGAAACGCTTGGCCGAACGACCTGACGTAGAAAGGGTCGCGACGAATTCGCTCGACTGCCTCGGCGGGGTCCAAGGACATTTCCCTGTGGTTCTCGAGCGGCTTGGAGACCTGCTCTTCCAAGGTCTTCACGCGACCGTCGAAGAACATGCTGCGCTGCCAGCCCACGTTCAGAAGGCCCGGTGTCTTGCGCGACAGCTCGCTTTCGTCGAGGCCCCAGCCGCGCGAGAGCCCGTCCATGAAGTGGAGTTCGCGCTTATGGCAGGTGCCGCAGTTGCGACGTCGCCCGCCCGACAGGATCGAGTCGAAGAAGAGTTCCTCGCCGAGCCGAATCTTAGCCTCTGTGGGAGGGTTGTCTGCAGGGAACGGCGGCGACCCTGACAGCGGCTCCAAGCGCGGCGCCTCGGCCGCTAGGCCGCCGATGGCAAAGCCCAGCGCGAAAAGAAGCACGAATGGTCTGGGTCGCCACCTCATCACGCTGCCATTCTAGCCGGAATCTACCCCGGAGGGAAGAATCTGGCCGGTTCCCGCCCGAGTCGGAATCCGGACCGCCTAGGCCGGCTGTTGGGTCTGGGCGACCATGACACGCTTCTGGAAGTCGGCCAACATGGCCTCGTCCAAGCGAACTTGGGTGGGCCGCCGCTCTAGCGTCGTCATGCGGTCGATCTTGTCCTGGAGCTTGAGCAGCGCGTAGAACAGGTTTTCCGGACGCGGCGGGCAGCCGGTCACGTATACGTCCACCGGGACGATCTTGTCAACGCCCTGCAGGACGCCGTAAGTATTGAACGGGCCGCCCACCGAAGAGCACGCACCCATCGAGATACACCACTTCGGCTCGGGCATCTGATCCCAGATTCGCTTCAGGACTGGGGACATCTTCAGCGAGACGGTGCCGGCAACGATCATCAAGTCCGACTGCCGAGGGCTCGGCCGAAACACTTCCGCACCGAAGCGCGCGATGTCGAAGCGCGAGGTCGAAGAAGCGATCATCTCGATCGCGCAGCAAGCCAGACCAAAAGTCAGCGGCCAGATCGCGGACTTGCGCGCCCAATTGAAGACGTAGTCCACGGAAGTCGTCATGAAGTTCCGTTCGAACTGATTCTGAAGATAGGGCATGGAGTTCCGATTGACCCTCAATTATAGCGCCCGACGGTCTCCGGCTCCCACGTGCCGTCCCGCCGGACCGCGGAAGAGTTCGAGAAGGCCAGCCGGCCAGCGCCTAGACTGAGAATGCGGCCGGAACGGGTCTTTCTGCAGTCCGACCGCAGTGTGACGTGCAGCACGGGCAGTATCAGAGGGAATCGGCCGGCCAGCGGCTGGCGCTGACCGCGGCAGCCTTGCTGCCGCTGCTGGCAGCTGGGTGCAACTTTCCCGTGTTCACGATGGACATCGAACCGCCGTTTTCCACGTTCGGGCGTCCGGTTCCGATCGCCGAGCCCGGCAGCAATGGACGGGCAGCCTCGACTGCGAAGCTGCCTCGCATCGTCCGCAACGACGCTGGGTGGAGACAGGTACTTTCGCAGCGCAGCTTTCAGGTAATGCGGCTGGGCGCAACCGAACTGGCCTTCAGCGGCGAGTACGACGACTTCTACGAGACCGGCATCTACCGCTGCGCGGCGTGCGACACCGCCGTCTTTGCATCGGATTCGAAATACGACTCCCGAACGGGCTGGCCCAGCTTCAGTGCGGCTTTCGCCGAGGGCAATATCTCCGTGGACTGGGACCTCAGCTGGGGCCTGCGCCGACGGGCAGTGAGCTGCGCGCGCTGCGATTCGCACTTGGGCCATGTCTTCAACGACGGCCCGCCGCCGACCCTGCGGCGCTATTGCATCAACTCGGCGGCCTTGCGGTTCACGCCGCCAGCCGGTTGATCTCTGCCCGCCTACGGCGCCGCCCTCTCGCACCGGTCGACATTCTTGGCAAGCGAGCCGATGCAGGTATCGCCGCCGATCTCCCGCGACAGGTCACTCGCTGGTCTCTGACGAGTGCCCGTCGGTGCTGGGCTCGTCCAGCCTGCCGCACCAGGCAACCGCACCCTCCAGAACTGCTTGATACTCCGCCGCTTGGAATGCCGAGCCGTTATGACCAAGGGCGGAGAGGAAAGCACGTCCGGCACCAACTCTGCGAGTCCAGATGATGGGGTGGTCTCCCATTGCGATGTCCTTGTCGATCCAAAGGAACTTCATTCGTGGCTCGAAGGTCGACTCGTCCAACGAAGCCAGCACCTCTACTTCGTCCTGATCACGAACGCTGCGATCGAACGAATACCACTCGTCCGCCCACGCCCACGCGCTGGCAAGATGCGACATGGCCGGATGCTCGCGCCGCTCTACGCTGATCGGCACCTTCGGATGGTCCATGGTGTGGCCGATGAACCTAGTTCCGACCACCGTGTCCCGGTACCACTCCCACGCGGAGTGCGAATCGTCAAGGGCCGCGTGAATGCCGACGAATCCGCCTCCGCCCTCGATCCACTCCCGCACGGCATCGCGCTGGGAAACGCTCAAAGGCGCACCGCTGACGTTGAGCCATACCAGCACTCGCACGCTATCCAAGATTGGCGTGTCGAATACCGCTCCGTTCTCGGTATGGAACAGAGACCATCCCCGACGCTCGGCGATGGCGCGCAGGGCGTCGCCCCCCGTTTGGATGGCGTCGGCATGGCGAAAGCCGTTGGTCTTCGAAAAGACCAATACCGCGGGATCGGCCAACGCGGGCAGCATCGGCGCTTCGGTGTCATAGCTGGTAGAGGGCCTCAGAGCCCGGTAGACGCTGCGCACCATCGGGTGAAAGCTCGCCACCACAAGCAAGGCAAGCAAGACGGCGCAGCACCAAGCAGCAATTCGCACGAGTCGCACTCTTCACCCCAGGTCGTGGCACCAGATGGCCACAGTCAAGGTCGCCGGCAGACAGCCCTATCCTTGCCGACTGCAGCCGTCCACGTCAAGGCGAGGCGTTTGGCACCTGTCGCGGGAACTGGCTATCCTAGTGGGACAGGCGCGGACTCCCACGTTCGGAGCGCGGGTCCGCGGGTCGAAAGGCGGACTGGCGGTTATCCTCTCCGCAAATCAGCGCGACTCGGAGGTGCCGCTGTCTCGGCTGAGAACAGCAGCTGGCTCCGATATCGGGCATCACGGAACGTTGAGATGGGCAAAGTCACCGGATTCATGGAATTCGAGCGCGAGACGACCCCGTACCGGCAGGTCGAGGAGCGCGTGCATGACTGGAAAGAGGTCATGGACCGGCTGGAAGAGCCCCAGCTCAAGACGCAAGGTGCCCGCTGCATGGATTGCGGCATCCCCTTTTGTCACAGCGGCTGCCCGATCAACAACATCATTCCCGACTGGAACGATCTGGTCTACCGAGGACGCTGGAAAGAAGCCCTGCAGGTGCTGCACTCCACCAACAATTTCCCGGAATTCACCGGGCGCATCTGCCCAGCGCCGTGCGAGGCAGCCTGCGTGCTCGGCATCAACGACGACCCGGTCTCCATCAAGTCGATCGAGAAGGCGATCGCCGACCGCGGCTGGCAAGAGGGCTGGATCAAGCCAGAGCTGCCGCCCAACCGGACGGGCAAGAAGGTGGCAGTCGTGGGTTCGGGCCCAGCCGGGCTGTCCGCTGCCCAGCAGCTGAATCGCGCGGGTCACACGGTCACGGTGTACGAGAAGAACGAGGTGCCGGGGGGCCTGCTGGTGCTTGGCATCCCAGACTTCAAGATGGAAAAGGAGCTGGTCGCGCGCCGCGTCCGGCAGATGGAGGCCGAGGGCATCGAGTTTCGTTGCGGAATCCACGTGGGAGTGGGTATTGAAGCCCAGAAGCTGTTGGCCGAGCAAGACGCGATTCTGCTCTGCATTGGCTCAGAGCATCCCCGCGACCTGCCGATTCCAGGCCGAGACTTGAACGGCATCCACTTTGCGATGAACTTCCTGCCCCAGCAGAACCGGCGGGTTGCAGGACGCCCCGTCGACCCCGAATACGACCTCAGCGCGGCGGGCAAGAACGTCGTCATCATCGGCGGAGGCGATACAGGGGCCGACTGTCTTGGCACATCTCGCCGGCAGGGCGCGATCAACATCCACCAGTTCGAGCTGCTGCCAAAGCCGCCGGACAGCCGGGAAGAGCCCGGGGCGATGCCGTGGCCGAACTGGCCCTTCACGTTCAAGGTCGAGAGCTCGCACGAAGAGGGCGACGTGCGCGACTACGCGATCAATACGAAGGAATTTATCGGGGACGCCAACGGCAACGTGCGGGCCCTGAGAGCGGTTCGCTTGCAGTGGCCGGAGCCCGATCCGATCACAGGCCGCCGGCCCTTCAAGTTCGACGATGTCCCGGGGAGCGACTTCGAGGTGCCCGCGGACCTAGTATTGCTGGCGATGGGCTTTGTGCATCCGGTTCACGAGGGCGTTGTCAGCCAGCTTGGCGTCGCCAAGGACCAACGCGGTAACGTGCAGGCTGATTTCAGCGGATTTCAGACCAGCGTGCCCAAGGTCTTTGCCGCCGGTGACGTGCGCCGCGGCCAGTCGCTGGTTGTCTGGGCCATCGCCGAGGGCCGCAAGGCGGCCCGTGCGGTCGACATCCATCTGACCGGCTCGAGCATGCTACCCGCGCACTGAGGCGCAGTCCAGCCTAGCGCGGAGCGCAAGCGCCTAGGCGTGTGTCCTCAGCGGGCCGTTTCCTGCGCTTCCAGTTTCTTGCGCAGCCGGGCCGCAAAGCGGCCGACATCGACCACGACGCGGTCATGCTTGCCCCTGCCGACCACTTCGGCGCCGTCAGAAGCCTCCACCTCAAAGCTTGCGCGGCGCCCGTCAACGGCAACCAGCTTGGCGGTGTACGTCACCGACTGTCCCATCGGGGTGGCGGCCAAGTGCTCCACGCTTACCTTGATTCCCACGCTGTCGTTGCCTTCGCCGACGTGCGGCAGGATGGCATCGCGGCAACAGATCTCCATCCAATAGATCATTGATGGCGTCGACAGGGACGGGCGCACGTCCGCCCCGAGAAAGCTAATGCAATCGTCGCGTCGCACGACGCGGACCTGCTCCAGCGAGATGCCCGGTGCCAGCATGAGGCAATCATACATTGCCCGCCATCCCAGCCGTATAATCGGGGGCACATGCCACAAACCACACGACGCCAAGCGTTGGTTTCAATCGCTGCGGGGCTGTCCGTCCGCACCCTGCCGGCGCAGGACGCCTACGAGCCCGTCACCTTCTCGGCAGAGGAGTTCGACCTGCTTGGAATCGTGGTGGACATGATCCTGCCCGCATCGGACACTCCCGGTGCGCGCGAGGTGGGCGTCCACGCGATGATCGACGAGGACCTGGCCAAGCGCTCCGATCCGCTGGGAACGCTCCGCAATGGGCTGGCCGCTTTGCGCGCGGACGGCTTTGCGGACATGGACATGCCCGAGCGGGTGGCCGTGCTCACCCGCTTTGAAGCGGGTTCGGGGGCGGACAAGGATTTCTTCGAGACCGTCAAGGGATTGACGATCGACGCCTACTACTCGACCGAAGTCGGCTTGGTCCAAGAGCTCGGCTACCAGGGCAACACCTATCTGGACAAATTTCCGGGCTGCACGCACGACCACAAGCTAGAGGATGCTGACTGATGGCGGCCGACGACCATGACGTCGTGATCGTGGGCAGCGGTGCCTCCGGAGGGATGGCCGCATGGAACCTTACCCGCAAGGGCGCCAAGGTGCTGATGCTGGAGGCCGGAGAGCGGTTCGAGCGAGCGGACTTCTGGTCGCACGTCAAGCCGTGGGAAGAGCGCGAGCGCCGACGGCGCGGCGAGCGCAGCCCCGGATTCGAGACGCTGCCGCTGCGCGAGAGCCCCTATGAAACGCTAGCCGGGCAGCACTTCCTGCTGCGCCGGGTTTGGGGCGTTGGCGGCAAGACCAACATCTGGGGGCGGGTCTCGCTGCGCTACGGCGACCTGAACTTCAAAGAGCCAGCCGTTGACGGCTGGGAAATTCCCTGGCCGGTGTCGTACAGCGAGATCGCGCCCTACTACGACAATGTCGAAAAGCTGATCGGAGTTTGCGGCGGCGCCGACGACTCGAAGTTCTTGCCCGGCTCCCTGCATCACCTTCCGCCGCCAAACCTGCGCTGCGGCGAGGTGCTGCTGCGCCAAGGGGCCGAGAAGGCCGGATACACGGTGGTCAACGGCCGCCGTGCGGTCCTTACCGCGGAGCATCGCGGGCGGGCCAAGTGCCACTACTGCGGAGCGTGCGGCAAGGGCTGCGATATCGGCGCGTTCTTCAACTCGCGGGACTACCTCTTGGAAGATGCCTTCGCGACGGGAAAGCTTGAGTTGCGGGAAAACGCCATCGTCTCGCACGTGCTGACGGACGAAGACGGCGCCGCGAGCGGCGTGCGCTACTTCGACCGGCTCAGCGGAGCGGAGCGCACCGTTGCCGCAAAGCGCGTGATAGTAGCGGCATCAGCGGTCGACTCGACCAGGATCCTGCTCAACTCCAAGTCCTCCGCACATCCCAACGGCATTGGCAACGGCTCCGACGTGATCGGGCGCTACCTGTGCGAACAGTTCCGATTTCACGTGTACGCATTCGCGCCGCAGCTCTACGGACGCCCCGCGACCAATGACGACGGCATCTCGGGAGGGCACATCTACATCCCGCGGTTCGAAAGCCCCGAGGAGAAACGCGACTACATGCGCGGCTTCGGCATCCAGCTGTGGGGCATCGGTTGCGGCTCCAACGCACAGTTCGCCAAGCGCATGTCCGGATTCGGCCTCGACTTCAAGCGCGACGTGCGAAAGAGCTATCCCGCGCTGGTCCAGATGCATCCCTACGGCGAGGTACTGCCCTACAGGCACAACCGGATCGCGGTCGATGGCACGCCGCCGGACCGCTTCGGCGTTCCCACGATACGCATCGAGTACAAGCTGGGCGAGAACGAACGCAAGATGCTGCCGCGCATGTACGACGTGGTCGAGGAAATCCTGCACTCGATGCGGGCAGAGCCGCTGCCATACCGGCGGGGAGACCTAGACGAGCTGGGAGCGGCTATCCACGAACACGGCACCTGTCGCATGGGCGAGGATCCCAAGCGCTCGGCCTTGAACGCCTACATGCAAATGCACGAGGTTCCGAACGTGTTCGTCGTGGACGGCAGCGCATTCCCGACCCCAACTGAGAAGAATCCCACGCTGAGTATCCTGGCATTCGCCTGGCGGGCAACCGACTATATGGCCGAACAGATGCGGCTGGGCAACATCTGAGCCCGGCCGGCAGCCAACACGCTAGGAGCGCGTTATGGATTCGCGGACTTCTCCAACTCGCTATCGATGACGGTGCGGTAGTTTTCGATAGCCCTCGCGCCAGTCATCAGGATCCCGTTGACCAAGATGGCCGGCGTGCCCTCGATGCCAAGATTCCTCGCTTCCAACGCCTCGACAGCAACCGGTCGCTGATACTTGCCGGAATTCAAGCATTCCATTAGCGGCTCGGGGTCTACTTCGGTAGCCTCCGCCACGTCGGTGTAGGTCGCATCGGTGAACAGGTCTTGCTCGAACAGCTTGGCGCGGTACTCCCAGAACTTGTCCTGCTCTCCGGCGCAGCGCGCCGCCTGCGCCGCGCGCACGGCTTCGGGATGGACGTCGGTCAGCGGCAGGTCTTTGAACACCCAGCGGACGCGATCTTGGTATTCCTCGCGCAGTTCGGACAGGACAGGCTGGACCTTGCGGCAAAACGGGCATTGAAAGTCTGAGAACTCCACGATCGTCACAGGGGCGTCCTCGGGTCCCCGCTGGCGCGCGTCCTGCAATTCCACCGGCAGCCTGGGAGGATCGAGGTGGATCTCGATCTTGGCATCGGCGCGGAGCCCTGCAACGAGATCGTTTAGGTGCGTGGTTGCCTTCTGCTGGCGCAAGAGCCTGATAATCTCGTCCCGAACTTCTTTCAGCGGTTGGTTGATCTTGTCCTTCTGCTCGTTGTAGAAGTCGCTGACTTCCTTGTTCGTGGGCGAGCCGATCTTCGGCTCGACCTCGACCTCGACGAACTCCTGGACAGTCATGTCCAGTCTCTCAGCTTCCCCCTCGAGGAGCCTGCTAGCGATCTCTGAACCGAGCGCTTGCGAGCGCAAGGCGTGGATCTGCTGGTCTAGCTTGCGCCACTGAGCACTGACCTCGAGGTCGGACTCGAAGATAGGTTCGCCGTTGACCGTGGCCAAGGGCTCGTCTTCTCCAAACGCCGGTATTGCGAGCAGCGCCAATGAGAGCGCGGCGGCAACGATTGCCTGATTCATAATTCTCATTGTAGTGGCTGAAGGCTCGGAATTACCAGCGATACCGGGCTCTTGAGACGGTGTTGCGGCAGCGGATCAACAACCTCTGCGCGGCGGCTCAGGATTCAAGCGGAGGGCGGGCGGCTAGGGGTTGGCCGCGGCGCTGCCGACCCACCCTGCGAGGTTGATTTCGCAGATGCGGTCAGACATTGAGCGCGCTCCTCCATGCTGCCGAATACGCATCCTCAGAGTCCTTTTCTGAACCAGACTCGCAGCTTGCGACACCTCGCGCGCGCTGATCGGCCCGCTGCATCGAGTGGCAATCGCTCGCATCCCGAAGAGGTTCCGCAAACGGTAGCGAACATGCCGTTGTTGCGCGCCCGCCACTCGCGTAATAGCCTGTTGGAACTATGCGGGTCCTCGCTCTCGTACCACTCCTCGCCCTTCCAGTGACTGCGGCGGACTCCGTCAACGTGCTCGTGTGGGACGAGCGCCAGCCTCGCCAGGCCGAAGCCTACGACAACTTTCTCGGCAACGAGATCGCCGCCCGTCTAGGCGCCTTGCCCGGCTTGACGGTGGTCTCCGTCGGACAGGACGATCCCGGTCACGGTCTTGGCACTCTCGACGAGCAGGATGTGCTGGTGTGGTGGGGGCACGTGCGCCAGGGAGAGGTCCCTGATGAAATCGGCCAGAGGGTCGTCGAACGGGTGCGTTCCGGCAAGCTGGCGCTGATCGCTCTGCACTCGGCGCATTGGTCAGTGCCGTTCATGGAGGCCATGTACTCGCGCACACGGGATGACGCCAAGCGGCGTTTCCCCAACCCTGACACGAAGTTCGAATTCGTGCCCCCGCCCGGCCGCATGCCGCCTGCCTACGACTCGCTAGTCACGCCCGCCTACTACGCCTTCGTGCGACGCGGCAAGGTCTCGCAAGTCCGGGTCGACCTGCCCAACTGCGTCTTCCCGGGCGTCGATGCGCACGGCAAGCCCAGCATGGTGACTGTAACGATGCCGGAGCACCCGATCATGGCAGGCTTGCCGCGTCAATTCGAGGTTCCGCAGAGCGAAATGTACGACGAGCCCTTCCATGTCCCGGAGCCGGATCAGGTCCTATTCCGAGAAGACTGGCGGAGCGGCGGGTGGTTCCGGGGAGGGATGCTCTGGAAGCTAGGCGAGGGCAAGGTGTTCTATTTCCGTCCGGGGCACGAGACGTTTCCCGTCTTCAAGGATCCAAACGTGTCGCGCATCTTGGAGAACGCCGTGCGGTGGCTTGGAGGGGGTGTACAACGCTGACACGGCAAGGCGATAGAAGACCGGTCTGTGGGGTGGATTGATTGCCCTCCGTCCACGTAAGTACCTATTCCAAAGACCCCGCGCTGTGCCTCGTTAGAACGGCAGATCCCGCACCATGTACTGCACCTCGACGTATCCGTGGTCACGAGTGCCCACGGGCCGGAACCCGAGCCGCTCGTGAAACTTGAGTGAAGCATCGTTCCGAGGCCTCAGGTTGACCTCGCACGCGATTGTCCGGAAACGGTCTGGGACCGTTCCAGCAGCGTCCAAATACAGGGCGCGGGCGATGCCGCGCCCATGGAAGCTCTTGTCCACAGCCACTCGGTCGACATACAGAAACCTGTCGTAGCGTTCATTCAACCACCGGAAGTTCGGGCTGTCGTAGTCGGCTTCCGGCGCCAGACAAAGCAGGAAACCTGCGATCTGGGAGCAGCACTCGGCTACTCGGAAATACTCGGCCTCCTGTGCGAATCGCTGCAGCCGCTCCCGCGAGAGGCTGTTGACTGCTGGCACGGACCGCTCGTTGATGCGCCATACGGCCTCCAGATCCTCCGCTGTAACATCCCGCAGCCTCATTGAGGTCGCAGTCGATTGGCGATGCACCTCAGCCATGGGATTCGGGAAACTCCCTGCGCTTACGCGGCGAACTACCGAGCACGCGTCCGTCCGACCATTATTTCAGTGCCGTCGACGCTTTTGCGCAGCTCAACCCCAGCCCAGCCAAGACCGCTAACCTGAATAGATGCAGGCTAAACCCTACAGCCCGCGCGAAATCGAACCGAAGTGGCAGCGGTTCTGGAACCAAAATGCCGTATATCGGACTTCGGATGACCCCGACAAGCCCAAGTACTACGTCTTGGAAATGCTGCCGTACCCGTCGGGGGTACTGCACATGGGCCACGTGCGCAACTACGCGATCGGAGACGCCCTAGCTCGCTACAAGCGCATGCAGGGATTCCGCGTCCTGCATCCCATGGGCTGGGACTCGTTCGGCCTGCCAGCCGAAAACGCCGCCATCAAGAACAAACGCGACCCGCGCTCGTGGACCCGCGCGAACATCGCGGCCATGAAGCGGCAGCTAAGCACGTTCGGCTTCAGCTACGACTGGGACTGCGAAATGTCCAGCTGCGAGCCGGACTACTATCGCTGGAACCAGTGGTTCTTCCTGCGCATGTGGGAGAAAGGCCTCGCCTATCGCAAGCAGGCCACTGTGAACTGGTGCCCCGCTTGCGCCACAGTGCTGGCCAACGAGCAGGTCGTAGACGGCTGCTGCTGGCGCCACGAAGACACGCAAGTCGAGTTGCAAGAGCGCGACCAGTGGTTCTTCCGTACGACCGCCTACTCGGACGAACTACTCCAATCGTTGGAAGAGCTGGCCGGCGGGTGGCCCGAGCGCGTGTTGACGATGCAGCGCAACTGGATCGGTCGCTCCGTCGGTACGGAGGTGGATTTCTCCGTCAAGGACACCGGCCAGCCGATTCGCGTGTTCACGACGCGGGTTGACACGATATTTGGTGCAACCTGCGTGATCTTGGCCCCGCTCCACCCGCTGGTGGCCGAATTCGGCCTCGGGGAGGAAGGCCAGAAACTGGCGACGGAAGCGGCGACGCAGAGCCCTGACGACCTCGAAAAGGTCGGCTTCTTCACGGGACGCTACGCGGTGAACCCGTACGGCGGCCCGGACGTGCCGATTTGGGTGGGCAACTTCGTTGTCATGAGCTACGGTACGGGCGCGATCATGGCCGTGCCGGCCCACGACCAGAGGGACTTTGAGTTCTGCCGCAAGCACGGCATCCCGGTCGCTCCCGTGATACGCCCGACCGATGGCGAACTCGCCTCGGAGCGCGCGATGACCGAAGCGTTCGCAGGCTACGGCATCTTGGAAAACTCAGGCCAATTCAGCGGCTTGCCCAGCCACGAGGCCATCGAGCGCATGAGCGCACATGCGGAAGCCCGATGCTTCGGAAAGGCCGCAGTGACCTTCCGCCTGCGCGACTGGGGCGTGTCGCGACAGCGCTATTGGGGCACGCCGATCCCGATCATCTTGTGCCCGGCCTGCGGCTTGGTGCCCGTGCCGGACGAGGATCTTCCCGTGCTTCTTCCCGACAACGTGGCCCTCACCGGTACGGGCGAATCGCCCCTGCGTAGCGTCGCGGAATTCCTGAACGTTGACTGTCCCAAGTGCGGCGGCAAGGCCGAGCGCGAGTCAGACACGATGGATACCTTTGTGGACTCCAGCTGGTATTTCTACCGCTATACCGACGCCCGCAACGGATCCGCGCCGTACAGCCCGGACAGGGCCCGGTCGTGGTTTCCTATCGACCAGTACATCGGCGGCGTCGAACATGCCGTGCTGCACCTGATCTACTGCCGTTTTTTCACCAAAGTGATGCGCGATCTGGGCCTGATCGACTGGGACGAGCCGGTCAGCCGCCTGTTCACTCAGGGCATGGTTATCCGCGATGGCCGCAAGATGTCAAAGAACCTGGGCAACGTGGTCAGCCCCGAGGATCTGGTTGAAAAATACGGCTCCGACACTGCTCGCATGTTTTCGCTGTTCGCCGCGCCGCCGGATCGCGATCTGGACTGGCAGGACGAGGGCGTGGAGGGCATGTGGCGCTTCCTTTCCCGCGTCTATCGCATCGTCGACCGCAATGCCAACGGGGAGGTTGCGGCCAGCAGCGAGTCCGGGAACGAGGCTGATCGCGCGGTCCTGCGCAAGCTCCACCAGACGATCGGACGCGTCACGCGCGATTTCGATACGCGCTGGCACTTCAACACCTCCATCGCCTCGATCATGGAGCTGACCAACGAGCTGTACGACCGCGAATCGCAGCTCTCGGCAGGAGTCATGCAGGAGGTGCTGCGAGGCCTGACACGGCTGCTGAGCCCATTCTCGCCACATCTCGCCGAAGAGCTGTGGGAGCGGCTTGGGCAGGCAGCTCCGGTGCTAGACGCCCCTTGGCCGTCGGTGGATGAGGCGCTTGCGGCGGAGGACAGCGTTCAGGTGGTCGTACAGGTGAACGGAAAGCTGCGGGACAGGCTGAGCGTGCCGAAAGGCCTGCCCAAGGAGCAGCTCTCGGAGCGGGCCCGCGAACTGGAGCGCATCCGCACGCTGCTGCAGGGCAAGACGGTCCTCAAAGTGATCGAAGTCCCCGATCGCTTGGTCAACTTCGTGGTGAATTGATCGCCTGCCCGTGCATCGGGGCCAAGGCCGCTCCAAGGACGAGCGCCGCGAGAGAGGCCGCTTCGGCTTCAGTCACACAGCTGACGATTGGAGGCATGGCAGCTGGCGGCTGGCGCTACCGCGGCGTCTGTTCCTCGACAACATCAAGCGGATCAATGGGTAGGCGCGGACAACGCAATCGCAGCTCTTGGCGCGCGGGCAGCTCTGCGTCACGCGTGTCACAGAACCGGAGTACGGAAGCGTGCTGGCGATGATCGCCCTTGGCGCGACGCTGCGTTAGCCGGGAAGCCCCTCCCGGCAGCGTTACCCTTACCCGCTGCGCCCGTGCGCGAGCCTCAGTGAACGACGAAGCGCCGCCCGCCATAGAGCTTGCCGATCTCGTCGCTTGCCAAGCGCACCTCAACGGCGTGGGCTTGGAGTTCTGCGTCCGTTGACTTTGGATAGTAGCCTACTACGTACTCTGTCTCGGCTAGCGTCGAGAGAGAGCCGAGGATTTCGCGAATGACCTTGTTGTTGAGGACGGGCAGGTCATAGCTGCGTCCGCCCGTCTTCGGGCCGATCTCGGCAAACACTTGCTGGAGCACTTCCTGATTTCGTGCGTTCGATTGCCGATTCAGGGCCGGTACCGGATTGGCCCTCGGGCCGAACTGCGGCTCTCCCGGCCGGGCGCCCTGCTCGTTGCCGCCTCCCAGACCTGCGGGGTTCGGCTGGCGGTGCTCTGTCGTTCCCGCTCTGAGACCCACACCGACACCGCTGACCAGCCCTTGTGAGCGCTTTTTAATGCGCTCGTGCCCGAGCACGACAGGATAGATGGGAATCCCAAAAGCGTTTGCCGAGCGGACCACCAATTCCGGATCGAGGTTCGTCGTGCTGAGGCCGTCGGAGAAGACGACCATCATCCGCGACACGTTCCCGCCTCGGTTCGCCGCATGGCGGGCTGTCTGCATGATTGCTTCGTAGACGCGGCTTCCTCCCGCCTCCGAGGCGATGGACTGCTCCAGCGCCTTCTGGAGCTTGGCGAGATCGCGGGTAGGACCGGTGAAGATCTTCAGCTTGCTCGCGAAGCCGTAGACCGATAGCTGAACATCCTTTCTGAGGCCTTCCAGCATGGTGCTGCGGATGGTGTTGAAGTCCAGCAGCCCCGGTGTCATGACGCTGTAGCTGAAATCGATCAGGAAGATGATCTCGGTGGGCACCGACCTCGCCTCTCTAGCCTCGCCCTCCGCTGGAGGCCCCTCGACGAATGCGATCTCTTGCGGCACGCCATCCTCGAAGAGCTGAAATGCCTCGCGCCCGAGGCCATTGACCGACGATTTTTTCTGGTAGACATGCAGAGGAACCACCACGAGGTTCGTCTCCGCCCTGATAATCAGGCCCGGATTGTCTTCCCCGCCCGCAGGAGCCTGCGCGGCCGCGAAGGGTGCGACCGCCAGCATTGCGAGAAGGATTGGCGTGTGCTTGAGCATTGCTGTGACCTCACTGCCCGCACCCAAGGCCCAGCTTCCCTGCCCTGAGGGGCGGTTGGCGCATGAAGTATAGCAGAGGATCGCTTGCGCTTCATGCGGCATGCATTCCTCGCGCCGGCTGCTGGTTCCCCGTCAGGATCCATGAATTCATCGGGCTGCCACCTAGACCGCGGCGCTGCCTGCCAGGGCGACGGGTGCTAGAGAATCTGACTACTCGAGACAGGTTGGTGCCGGCTTCGGCCTTAGCGCGCAGTCCGACTGTGGCTCGCCGGCGGTTTTGGGACAGCCCAAAGCCTCGCCGCTTCAAGGGCGGCCGACATGGGGCTCGATCCCGCTAGAAGTCAAAGCGCAGCCCGAACTGCACCCTGCGCGGCTGGTTGCACTGCGAAAATGCCTGTCCGAACGAAGCGGCGCTCCAGTTGCGATTCGGATCGCAGAACACTGTTCTGTTGAACACGTTGGCTAGCTGAGTCTCGAATCTGACCTTGAACTTCTGGTTGATCCACGTGTCCTTGAACAAGCTGAGATTCTCGGCGATATGGCTGAAGCCCCTCACGAAGTTCATGGTGCGCGAAGCGCTCCCGAACCGCAAGGGCCCCGGGTCCGCGAACGCGGACCGGTCGAATACCCGGTCGGACGCCGCATCGAACGAGTCGCCGTGGTCGATTCGCACGCTGTTGCTGACGATGTCGGGGCGCTTCTGCCCGTTGAACAGGAACGGTTCGAGGTCATTGGCCATCACGACATTCACAGGTGTGCCGGAAGCGACGTTTACGCTGCCAGATACGGCCCAACCGCCAAGCACCTTGGCCTCAATGCCGGCCTTCTTCTCCCGAAAGAGCGGCACGCGGTGGGTAAACGCCGCTAAGATCCTGTGCGGCACGTCCTGAGCACTCAAGCCGCGCTCCAACGCTTGGGTATCGGTCGGATTCTGCGGACCCCGGCCCAAACCGTCCCCCGCGTGGATCCGTCCCGCTCCCATGCCGGTGAGCTTGGACCAGGTGTAAATCGCCCGTAAGATCGCGCCGTCCGCGAAGCGCTTCTCGAGCCCGGCTCGCATCGCGTGATAGAAGCTGTTGCCCGCCGGCACGTTCAAGTATCCGATGTTGAGCATGTGCGGAAACGGACGCAATGACTGCACCGCGGTGCGACTGAATCCTGAATAGGGCATGGCAAAGCCAGTCTCGGCAGCCGTTCTAGCATCCAGCCGCGATCCGAGGACTCCCGGCCCGTGGGTCAGAATCGCCGGAGAGTTCGCGTTGGCAGCCGGACCGAGCACCCGGCGATCGGCAAGCAGACGGCTGCCCCGGTTTCCCGTGTACGACCAGTCCACCGTCACGCCGCGGCTCGCCCGGCGCTGAATCGTCAAGGACCATTCCTGGATCCGCGCCATCGTGGCACGATCCCTAGTAACGGCCACTGGCGATGTGTCGTTGCCGACCGCCGGGTCTATGGCTGGCGGCAAGACCACGTTCGCCTGCGGAAAGCCGGCATCTAAGTGAAACGCCGATTCGCGTCCGTTGCTCAGATCAATCGCCGTGGGATGGAATCGGAATCCTAGGGTGTTCACCGCGTCGAACTGACCGTGCGGCACGCCTGAGTAATAGATACCGTAGCCACCGCGGACAACGGTGCGCTCGCCAATGCGCCTGGCGATTCCGATGCGCGGCCCGAAGGCGTCCCGCGGCGGTGATTCCAGCGTCCGCGTTCCTGTCCGGCCCGGCCCGTCGCCGGCGAAGATCATCGCTCCCAGCCGCCCTCCCGCGCCCGGATTGGGCTCGGCCGGGTCAAACGTCGACATGTTGTCGTCGCGCTCGCGAATCGCGGACTGGTAGTCGAACCGCAACCCGATCGTGATCGTCAGGTCCGCGCTAAGCCGGTATTCGTCCACAATGCTCCAAGAGAAGAAGTTCTCTGTGATGGTGGGAAAGTCCGGAATCTGGAAGCGCGCCGAACTGACCTGGCCTAGCAGGAACGAGGCGAACGGGTCGCCGGTCGCGACTAGGTTGTGACCGGTCTCGTCGAAGCCTCCCGTGTGCAGCCTCGAAAAGTTGAAGTGGCCGGCCTCGTTATTGGCCCACCCGCGGAACGGGTAGTTGTGGTGCCGAAAGTCGCCGCCGATCTTGACTGTGTGGCGCCCAGTGATCCATGTCGTGTTGTGGCCGACGCCGTACTGGTGATTCGCGAGGAAGCCTGAGCGCCCCCATTCGCTGCCCAGCGGGGAATACCGGGTGTTGCCCGTGAACGTCAGCGCCGGCGGTCCGGCGTCTGTAGCGACCAGTCCGTTGCCGGACGGCCCCCAAAGCCGCCCTTGCCACCCTGCGCCGGCGGCCAGCGAGTGGCCGCGGACATGGAACTCGTCGTAGACCAGGTGGGTTTGGTTGAGCACAGCAGCCGATTTCACCCAGTCGATCTGGTGCCTTAGATGGTGGGTCGTGGCGTCCTCGTAGACGCCAGTGCCGTAGTAGTCGCCGTTCAAGTGCGGACTCTGCACCGGATCGCTCCGCGCCCTGCAGCCATCGACACCGCCGCAGTCCCGTAGAGCCGGATGTGACGCGCGGCTGAATAACACAGCGGCGCGCACGCGGCCGTTAAAGGAGTGGTTGACCCTGAAGTGATGGCTGGGGGCATCGAGCCGCCAAACCTGCGGGCCGAGCGGATTGCCTTGGACGTTGAACTCAGTTCCCGGCCGGTCGGGGCTGACCATGAGCGGGATCACGCCGCCCGCCACCCGGCTGCGAAGCGGGTGCCCGGACGGAATCCGGTTGTTGGGGAACGGGTCGCGGACGGGCACGCCGCGCACCAGGGCCGTGGAAGCAGGGTCGAAGATCTGGCCCTGCCGAACAGTTCGGCCCAAGGCATCCGCGGCGATCACCCTAGGAGTCACCAAGCGGCCGAAATCGCCCAGCCGGAACGGATGAACGGGGGTGGAATTGCCATAGCCCGACTGTGCGCCGGAGCGCAGGGCGAGCCGGTCGTAGTGGTAGTTGAAGAACGCCTTGTTCTTCACGAACGGCCCCCCGACGAATGCGCCGAAATTGCTCTCTCGGTGCCTCGCCTTGGTGCCGAAGAACCCGCGGGCATTCAGGGAATCGTTCCCGACTAGCGAATACAGCGCCCCGTGAAACTCACTCGAGCCGCGCTTGCTGGTGCTAGCGAGATATCCGGTCTTACGCTTGATTCTGACAGCTTCCTTGGCGGGAACCAGCCTCACTTCGCGGACCTTGCTCGCCGTCGCGGCGACGGTCAGCGCAGTCGGGGCAGGCCGCTCCGCGCTTGCGAGAGCAGACACCAAGATCGCGTCCTGACGGTATGTCTGCCCGGTGCCCAAGTCAACGCCGGTACGGACAAAGGACTCGTACCCGCTCGATTCAACCCGAACCGAATAGCGGCCGCTCGGCAGCCCGGCGGCCTCGTACGCTCCCGCCTCGTCAGTTTGTAACGATATCTCGGCCCCGCTCGCCGAATGCAGCAGTGTGACGGTTGCGGCGCCTGCCGGATCGCCTGACTCGTGGCGCACCACGCCGCCAATCAGGCCGTTCGGCTGTGACTGCCCCGACGCCACAGGCCCCAGCGCTGCCCACAAGAACAACAGGGTCAGCAGGTTCCGCCAGTGACTCCTCACAACGCGATACGAAGTGGACCGAGGCTTGGGCGAACCCGTCCCAGCCGTCCTCTCGTCCCTAGTGTCCATCAAGTCTGTTACGAGTGCAATGTCGCGACGCGATTGTAGACCATTGCACCAAATGTATGATTCGCGGCCCGGCAACGCCACGCGGACGCCGACGACGAGACTTGGGCCATCATGAAAGAGCCGCCGGGCATGTCGTCATCGAAACCTCAGCCCTCGGCGAGGCCGCTCTCCCCTCGGCAGCGCTATTGGCTCTACCAGCTGCCGGGAATTGTCGTCGTCGCAGCCCTGACCGCAGTGGCAGCCAGTTGGCTCTCGCTGCCGCCGTGGGCCTGCGTGCTTGCCACCCTGCTGTGGGTTGCCAAGGACGCCGCGCTGTATCCGGCAGTCAAGGCGTCGTATCAAACCGGCGGCCCCACAGGCCCCGCATCTCTGATCGGATCGCTCGGCACTGCGCGCGACGCACTCGATCCGATCGGATTGATCAAGATCGGCCCCGAGCTATGGACAGCGAAATCGTCGTGGGGGGGGGGGGGGGGGGGGGGGGGGGGGGGGGGGGGGGGGGGGGGG
>JAPPMG010000056.1 GCA_028819215.1 Bryobacterales bacterium | reverse complement strand
ATCGCCCGGCGGGGCGGAGCCCGGCTGGTCGCCCGGCTAACGCGCATCGCCCGGCCGGAGGGGGATTCGGCGGACTCCGGTCCCGACGAGCTCCGGCTGCGCGCGGATCGGAGCTATCTGATCACGGGGGGTCTCGGAGGGCTCGGGCTGGAGGTGGCGCGCTGGCTTGCCGAGGCGGGAGCCGGCGCCATCGTCCTGAACGGACGGCGCCCGCCCGACACGGACGCCGAGGCGCTGATCGCGAAACTCCGGGAGAGCAGCGCGGAGGTGCGTGTCGAGATCGCCGACGTGACGGACGAGGAGGCGGTGGCGGGGATGCTGGGGCGGATCGACGCCGAACTCCCGCCGCTGGCGGGCGTGATCCACAGCGTCGGAGCGCTCGCCGACGCGGCGTTGACGAACCAGGACTGGGAGCGGTTCGAGCGGGTGCTCGGACCGAAGGCGCTGGGCGCTTGGCGACTGCACCGAGCGACCCTCGACCGAGAGCTCGACCTGTTCGTGCTCTTCTCCAGCCTGGCGGGCGTTGTCGGCAACCGGGGGCAGGCTAACTATGCGGCGGCCAACGCCTTCCTCGATCAGCTGGCGCGACACCGCCGGGCCTTGGGTCTGCCCGGTCAGGCCGTTGCGTGGGGGGCTTGGTCGGGCACGGGCGAGGCCGAGGAGCAGCGCGAACGCATCGCGATGCCGCTCGCCGACTCGGGCGAGGGTTGGATCGCGCCCGAGCAGGGCATCCGGACGCTGGCGCGGCTCGTGCGCGAGGATCTCGGGACCAGCGTGGCAGCGTTCGTCGACTGGGCGGCGCTTCCCGTGCGGGCACCGTGGCTCGCAGAAGTGGCGGGGCGCGAAGAGGATCGCCCTCACACCGCTCCGGACGATCTGCTCGGGCGGCTCGGGGGACTCGCCGCCGGAGAGCGCCGGGATGAACTGGCCCGGTTCCTCGAGGAACAGGTGATCGAGATTCTGCGCCTGCGCGCCGCGCCGTCGCCCTCGACTGGATTCTTCGAGCTGGGCATGGACTCGCTGATGGCGGTCGAGCTTCGCAACCGCCTGAACCGGGCTTTCCGGGGAGCGTTCGTCGTGTCGAACACCGCTGTGTTCGATCATCCCGACATCGCCCGCCTGGCGGAGTACCTTGCAGGCAAGCTTGCCGGCGTGTCACCGGAGGTGCCGCCGGTGCGAGCCGCGCGGCACCGCGGCGACGACCGCATCGCGATCGTGGGCATGGCCTGCCGCTTCCCAGGGGCGCCGGACGCTGAGGAGTTTTGGGTGCAGCTTAGCTCCGGTGCCGACCTGGTGACGAGGGGGCGTCCGGACGGGCTCTTCGTGGATGCCGAGACGGAATCGGCGCGCCCCTTCGGTGCTTACGTGGAGGGCCTCGATCGCTTTGACGCGGACTTCTTCCGTATCGCCCCGGTCGAGGCGGAGCTGCTGGATCCCCAGCAGCGGATGCTGCTCGAGACGAGCTGGGCGGCGCTTGAGGACGCCGGGATTGCCCCAGACGGGCTGCGCGGGAGCCGAACCGGGGTGTACGGCGGGTTCATGGCGAGCGATTACCAGGCAGTCATGGCCGCAGCCGCGGACGATCCGGCGACCAACATCTACAGGTCCACCGGCATCGCCGCCTCGACCGCGATTGGCCGGATTGCCTTCGCCCTTGGCCTCGAGGGTCCTGCTATCGCGGTGGACACCGCGTGCTCCTCTTCGCTGGTCGCGCTGCATCAGGCGGCGGCAGCGCTCCGCGCAGGGGAGGCGGATCTCGCGCTGGCGGGAGGAGTGAACGCGATCCTGAGCTCGGAACCTACCCGAATATTCACTGACGCCGGCATGCTCGCGGCGGATGGACGCTGCAAGACCTTCGACGAGGCAGCCGATGGCTATGTGCGGGGCGAAGGATGCGGGATGGTCGTGCTCAAGCGCCTTGCGGACGCGGAGGCGGCGGGAGACCGCATCCTCGCGGTTGTGCTCGGATCAGCAGTCAACCAAGACGGCGCGAGCGCCGGCCTGTCCGTGCCGAATGGCCCGGCCCAAGAGCGCGTCATCGCGGAGGCGCTGGCGCGAGCCGACGTGGAGGCCTCTTCTGTGGATTACCTAGAGGCACACGGTACGGGCACCGAACTGGGCGACCCGGTCGAGGTGGAGGCGGCGGCCGCGGTGTACGGCCGCGGCCGGAGCCCGGAGCGCCCTCTGCTGATCGGATCGGTGAAGACGAACGTGGGCCACCTCGAGGCGGCGGCGGGCGTGGCCGGGCTGATTAAGGCGGTGCTGGCAATCCGCTCTGGTGTGATTCCGCGGCACCTGCACTTCGAGCGGCCGAATCCGCGGATGAACTGGGAGCAGCTTCCGGTCCGGGTCACGTCGGAGGCGACCGCGTGGCCGGAGGCGGAGCGGCCGCGGCGGGCCGCGGTCAGCGCCTTCGGATACTCAGGCACGAACGCCCATGTCGTGATCGAGGAATATGCGGATGCGCGCGAGCCGCCGCGCATCAATTTAGGCGTACTGCCGGAGTCGGTTGCGGATGACCGCGTCCCGCAGGCCGACGCGCCCCGCCAGCACCGCCTGCTCCCACTGTCCGGCAAGTCCGAAGACGCGCTCCGTGAGCTGGCGGACCGGTACCGGGCCGCCCTCTCGGAGGATATCCCGCTCGCCGACATGGCGTGGACGGCGGGGGTGGGCCGGAGCCATTTCCGCTACCGCGCCGGGCTCGCGTTCCAGGATCGCGCCTCGCTACAGGAGCAGCTGGAGGCGGTGCGGCAAGGCGTCGTGGCCTCGCCCGCCCAAGGGCCGGTCGCCTTCCTGTACACGGGGCAGGGGAGCCAGTGGGCGGGCATGGGCCGGGAGCTCTACGAGAGCGAGCCGGTCTTCCGGGCGGTGCTAGAGCGGTGCGAGCGAGTATTCCGCGCAGAGCGGGGCGCGTCGCTGCTCCCAGTGATGTTCGAGGATCTGGGCGGGCGGCTGGTCCGGACCGAGTGGACGCAGCCGGCGCTGTACGCGCTAGAGAGCGGTCTGACCGCGCTGTGGGCGAGCGTGGGAGTGCGGCCCGAGATCGTATTCGGGCACAGCGTCGGAGAGCTCGCGGCCGCGGCCGCGGCAGGGGCGTTTGACCTTGAGGCCGGGATGCGGTTCGCCACGCGCC
>JAPPMG010000065.1 GCA_028819215.1 Bryobacterales bacterium | reverse complement strand
CGGGGCGGAGCCAGCCGAAGAGCTCGTACGTGAAGGAGATCGAGTGGAACGGGGACCGTGCGGCGATCGGGGCCGGGATCTACTCGCGGGACTTTCCCGGGGCCTGCGACCCGATGGAGGTCAACGCGGCGGACTTGGCGGCCGACCCGGGCGACCGGAGGCTGCAGGAACTCGTGCGCTGCGCGGCGCTGGAAGTCGAGTCGGCCGGATTTTTCGCCGGCCCGGTGCTGTCCAGCGATCCGCGCTGGAAGCAAGGCCCGATCTACATCTCTGGCCTCAACGTCGAAACGGGCATGGTCGAATTCAGCGGCAACCGGGCCAGTTTCGCGACTTCGGGGCGGATCCCTGAGGTGTTGTTCGACGGCAGGGACGCGATCGAAGCCGCCGCGTTGTTCGGGGAGTCGCTCTGGTACTACAGCTTCGAGAATCCCGCGACCGGCGAGGTCCAGCCCAAGGCGGTATTCGCCAAGCTCGTACGGGCGCAGGGAGTTCCGCTGATCGTCAGTTCCGGCTACAACCCCTAGGCTGCCGTGCCGCGCTCTCGCAGCTTGAGCACGAGCTTGGAGCTAGGCATGTATTGCGCCTCAAGGTCGGCTTCAGCGCCGCAGGTGGCACCCTCGCCGACGATGGCGGGAGCCGGCCCGTCCGGATCTAGCCCGCCCATCTCGTGCGCCTTTCCACGGCGCGAGAGATATCCGGCTTGGTTCTTTGAATTGCGAAAGGATTAGGGGTTCACGTTTCGACTCCAAGTCGGATCGGCGGAACAGCGGTCGTACCGCCGATCCGACGGACTTTCAGGGATAACGGCGTCGGGAGGTCGATAGAGGGAGGGACAGGTCGCTTGGAGCCCTTCGCGAGCTAGAACCTTTGGGCTCTACTCAGCGGTCGGATCTCCGGTCGCGAACCGGTCGAAGCTGGCGGGCTGGAGCCTGTCTTGCAAGCGCGGAGGTGGACCCTCCATCATCGCTAGACTGTATGGATAAGATCGGAGGATCTTCAAGATGAAAATTCAAACGTTGCTAGCTTCGAAATCGATCATTCGTGTTGTAGGTTTGCTCGTCTTGGTCAGCGTTCTTTCCAGTGCACGCCACGCCTGGGCACAGGACGCTTGCGCGCTCCCTGCGGGCGTGACTCCCCCGCCGGACCCGGCTGTGACGGCACAACAGGTAGAAGATGGCAGCGCCAGCCTGACGGACTTCGCGCTGGCTGCGAGAGACGAATTTAGGAAAGGCAGCCAAGGAATAACGAGCTTTGAAGAAATAGCGTACTTCGGATGTCTTGTCAGGCAGGAGGGAGGACCTTGGCGCTCCGGTTCCACCTACATCGTGACGCTGACGCCCGACGGCAGGGTGTTCGTTCACTCGAAGCAGATGGCATTGTCGGGCGGGCAGCTCAACCCCCTGATCTATCTGGAGATCTTTTCTGCGCTCGGCATCTCCCAAGCGGAGCTTACCGACTTCACGGCTGTCTATGCGAAATTGCTGCAGGAACCGCATGGCCCCTTCGATGCGACCGCGCCTGTGCGCGGTCTGCGCCCGGGCATCCCGGGTGCCTCCGGCTACGCCAGCGTCTATATCTCGGGCAGTGTACGGCTCCCGATCATCATGCTCGCCGGATTCGATCTCCAGCCATTTCACTTGGCTCCGGAAGAGGTCGATTACGGCGACCCGGCAGTGACTGCCAGCGACGTGGTGGACCGCGAATCCTTGAAGGCCTTCGTCAACCAGGCGGGGGAGTACTTTATCGGACTCCAGGCGAGCGGCGATTTCGCCGCCTCCTCGAAAGCCAGGATCGCGCTCCGGGATCCCAACGGGCCCTGGAGGCAGGGTTCGGTGTACCTCTACGTCTTGGACCTTACTACTAACGTAATCCTATTTCACGGAGCGTTTCCGGACAGGTTCGAGCTTCGACCGCTGACACCGACCGTCAAGGACGTGGTTACCGGAGAGTTCGTCCTGCCGCAGGTCCTCGAAGCAGCGAGGAGCAACCCGGAAGGCGGCTTCGTGGAGTATTTCTTTGACGATCCCAGCGACGACACCGACAGTGCCGATATCCCCAAGGTAGGCTACGCCCGCCACTTCACCGGCACAGTCCTCAGGCCAGACGGAAGCACGATTCCACTCGATTTTATCGTCGGGTCGGGATTCTACGGGAGCCCGCCCGCGGGCGGCCCGGCGATGACGAGCGGCTGCTCCGACCGCAACCTCGCCGCCAGCGCGGTGCGCACGCAGAGCGACATCCGGGCGTTCGTGACTTGCGCAGCCGAGTACCTCGCCGAGCACGGCACGGCCGAGGCCCGCCGCGCATTCAACGAGGACGAGCGCTGGAAGCACGGCGCCACCTACGTGTTCGTTGACGGCATCGCCAAGTCCGGCACAGACGCCAAGACCTTCGTCTACCCGCCCGACCCTTCGCGCGAGGGCGGGGTCTGGGGCGAGGCGATCGACGACTTCGGCAACGACCTCTTCTACGAGATCTACCGCATGACACAGGCGGTCGACGCCGGCTGGACCTACTACTCGTTCCCAAACCCGGCGACCGGCAAGAGGTCGGCCAAGGCCTCCTACATCATCGAGATCGACTGGGACGGCGAGCCGGCCGTGATCGGGGCCGGCATCTATTCGCGCGACTGGCCGGGCACCTGCTACGCCGACGAGGTCAACGCGGCAACCCTAAGCGCCGCTCCGAGCGCGGAGACCTTGCGGGAGTTCGTGCGCTGCGCGGCGCTGGTCGTCGAAGCGGGCGGCTACTTCGCCAAGCGGGAGATCGAGCGGGACCCGCGCTGGACGGACGGGGAGAACTACCTGTTCGTGCTGGACATGCTGGGCAATCAGGTGATGTCGGGCCAGCCGGTGCGCGTCAACGGCAGGGCGCCGCACGAGTGGGGGCGCGGCGGCCCGCGCGGGGACCAGTTCGGCGGGCGCGACATGGCGGACGTCGGGGGGACGTTCGGCGAGAGCTACGTCTACTACCGCTCCTACAATCCGATGACAGGCGCGTACCAGCCGAAGGTGGGGTTCCTCAAGCGGGTGGTGGCGCAGGGGGTGCCGCTGCTGGTGGGAGCCGGCTACCCGGTCGGGCCGGCCGCCGCGGGGCCGAGCTGCGCGGACAACTACGTGACGGCAGCGGCCGTGCGCACGCAGTCGGACCTGCAGGCGTTCGTGCAGTGCGCGGCGGAGTACGTGCAGCAGAACGGCGAGGAGGAGGCGCGGCGGGCGTTCAACGAGGACGCGCGCTGGAAGTCGGGCCCGACCTACGTGTTCGTGGACGAGGTGCAGCCGTCCGGCGAGACCGCCCTGGCGCACGTGTTCCCGCCGGAGCCGAGCCGGGAGGGCTCGGTGTGGGGGACGTCGATCGACAGCTTCGGCAGCGACTACTACTACGAGCTGCACCGGATCCTGTCGGCGGTGGACGAAGGCTGGATCTACTACGCCTTCACCAACCCGGCGACGGGGCGGAGCCAGCCGAAGAGCTCGTACGTGAAGGAGATCGAGTGGAACGGGGAGCGGGCGGCGATCGGGGCCGGGATCTACTCGCGGGACTTTCCGGGAGCCTGCGACCCGATGGAGGTCAACGCCGCGCAACTGTTGGCCACTCCAAGCGACCGGAGGCTGCAGGAACTCGTGCGCTGCGCGGCGCTGGAAGTCGAGTCCTCGGGGTACTTCGCCGGCCCGGTCTTGTCCAGCGACCCGCGCTGGAGGCAGGGCCCGATCTACCTATCCGGCGTCAACGTCGAGACGGGCATAGTCGAATTCAGCGGCAACCCGGCCAGTTTTGCGACATCGGGGCGGATCCCTGAGGTGTTGTTCGACGGCAGGAATGCGATCGAAGCCGCCGCGCTGTTCGGGGAGTCGTTCTGGTACTACAGCTTCGGGAATCCAGCGACGGGCGAGGTCGAGCCCAAGGCGGTATTTGTCAAGCTCGTGCGGGCGCAGGGAGTTCCCCTGATCATCAGTTCCGGCTACAACCCCTAGCCCGACTCACTCCGTCCGCTCTTTTGTGCGCACGGGGCGCTACGTGGCGGACCGTTGGCATCTAACTCATTTCGTCTTAATGGATTAGATCCCTAGCAACGCCAAACTGCCCAAGATCGGCGTATGGACCCGGGTCAGCCTGCCGACGGTATGGCTGTCCTTCGACGAGGGCTTGCCGGAAGCGGGTCCGTTCCGGCATGTGCAAGCCCGTGTCCAAGACCTGCTCCTGCGCTGCTAACGGCTGTGTTTCCGATCCTAGTCGCGAGGCCCGCTGGAATTCGCCCAGAGTACGGTGTCCAACGGACGATTGACCCAGCCAAGCTAGCGGCAACGACCCTGAATCCGGCCGTCCTGGCCAAGCACGGGCCCGGACCCGCGGCCAGACGCTGCTTCGCGAGGGGATCTGGCCGCTACAAGTGGACCAATTCCCTCAGAATCCATAGCTCCAAAGAAGGCCGGGCTAGGGCTTGTAGCCGGAACCGACGAGCAGCGGAATGCCCTGCGCCTGGACAAGCTTGACAAACGACACCCTGGACTCCTCGTCGCCCGTCGCAGTGTTGTTGACGTCGTAGTACCAGAAGACTTCCCCGAACAGCGCGGAGGCTTCGACCATGTCCCTTCCGTCGAACAACACCTCCGGAATCCGTCCCGATGTTGCGAAGCTGGCACGATTGCCGCTGAATTCGACTACTCCACTTTCCGCGTTGATGCCGAATATAAAGATCGGGCCGGATTTCCAGCGCGGGTCGGCTGACAAGATCGGGCCTGCGAAGTATCCCGAGGATTCGACCATCATCGTCGCGCAACGCACGAATTCCTGCAGCCTCTGGTTGCCCGGGTTGGCCGCCAAGTCCGCAGCCGTGACGTCAGACGGGTCGCAGGTTCCCGGGAAGTCGCGCGAGTAGATCCCGGCGCCGATCGCCGCCCGGTCCCCGTTCCAGTCGATCTCGATCACGTAAGAGCTTTTCGGCTGCCTCTGCCCAGTCACCGGGTTGTTGAAGGCATAGTAGATCCACCCCTCGTCGACCACCGACAGGATCCGGTGCAGCTCGAAGAAGTAGTCGCTGCCGAAGCCGTCGATCGACGTGCCCCAAACCGACCCCTCCCGCGACGGGTCCGGAGGGAACACATGCGTCAGGGAGTCCTCTCCGGACGGTTGGAGCCCGTCCACAAATACATAGGTCGACCCCGATTTCCAGCGCAGGTCCTCGTTGAACGCCCGCCGCGCCTCCTCCTCGCCGTGCTGCTGCACGTACTCCGCCGCGCACTGCACGAACGCCTGCAGG
Organism: Bryobacterales bacterium; assembly: GCA_028819215.1. GTDB lineage: Bacteria > Acidobacteriota > Terriglobia > Bryobacterales > UBA6623 > VXMF01. Next base: position 28,162 of record JAPPMG010000065.1, on the reverse strand, counting down.
TCCGACTGCGTGCGCACGGCCGCCGCCGTCACGTAGTTGTCCGCGCAGCTCGGCCCCGCGGCGGCTGGCCCGACCGGGTAGCCGGCTCCCACCAGCAACGGCACCCCCTGCGCCACCACCCGCTTGACGAACCCCACCTTCGGCTGGTACGCGCCTGTCATCGAATTGTAGGAGCGGTAGTACACGTAGCTCTCGCCGAACGTCCCCCCGACCTGCGCCATGTCGCGCCCGCCGAATTGGTCCCCGCGCGGGCCGCCGCGCCCCCACTCGTGCAGGGCCCTGCCGTTGACCCGCACGCTCTGGCCCGACATCACCTGGTTGCCCAGCATGTCCAGCACGAACAGGTAGTTCTCCCCGTCCGTCCAGCGCGGGTCCCGCTCGATCTCCCGCTTGGCGAAGTAGCCGCCCGCTTCGACGACCAGCGCCGCGCAGCGCACGAACTCCCGCAAGGTCTCCGCGCTCGGAGCGGCGCTTAGGGTTGCCGCGTTGACCTCGTCGGCGTAGCAGGTGCCCGGCCAGTCGCGCGAATAGATGCCGGCCCCGATCACGGCCGGCTCGCCGTCCCAGTCGATCTCGATGATGTAGGAGGCCTTGGCCGACCTCTTGCCGGTCGCCGGGTTTGGGAACGAGTAGTAGGTCCAGCCGGCGTCGACCGCCTGTGTCATGCGGTAGATCTCGTAGAAGAGGTCGTTGCCGAAGTCGTCGATCGCCTCGCCCCAGACCCCGCCCTCGCGCGAAGGGTCGGGCGGGTAGACGAAGGTCTTGGCGTCTGTGCCGGACTTGGCGATGCCGTCGACGAACACGTAGGTGGGGCCGTGCTTCCAGCGCTCGTCCTCGTTGAAGGCGCGGCGGGCTTCGGCCGTGCCGTGCTCGTCCAAGTACACCTCCGCGCATTCCACGAACGCCTGGATGTCCCTCTGCGTGCGAACCGCCCTCGCGGCGATGTTGCGATCGCTGCAGCCGCTCGTTATCGCCCCCGAGCTGCGGAGATAGATGCCGGAGCCTATGACGGCCTTCTGCTGCGAGTTGGGCACCGAGAAGCTCACCGCGTACCCGAGCTTCGGAGACCCGGTGTCCTCGTCTCCCACGATGGTGGGGTCGTCGTAGTGGTACTGCAAGAACTTCCGACCCTCGCGCCGCGCACCTCCGAGCAGCTCCTCGGCAAACCTCACGCCGTTGATGTCCGTCCTGGTCAAGTCCGTGGGCCTACCTTCGCGAAACTGCTCGGTTCCGTGAAACAGAATGAAGCCCCCACCACTCACGACCCACAGGTAGATGGAGCCTGACTTCCAGTCTCCTCCTTCCAACCGGAAGGCGTTTCTGATCCCGGTAAGGGTGCTGTAGCCTTCGGACAGGGCTTCGCGGTACACCCTGGCTGCTTCCTCGACGAAGGTGATGAGTGTCTCGCGGTCCTTGACCTGCGACGCGGTGACGGCCGGCTTCGGCAGATTCGGGATCGCGACTGGGACATGGGAGACGTCCTGCGAGTAGCCACCGGCCAGCACGAATCTTCTTCCGGTGATCCCAGAGGTGTATGTGACAGCGTATGCCGTCTTCGGCTCCCCGTCGTTGTACCTGACGAAATCACCGCCGCGGGCAGCGGCCGCGAGAAGTTCCTGGACGACCTTGAGTCCATCGTCGTCCAAGACGCCCAGCAGATTCTTGCTCTCCGCCGTTTGATCGTTCCCGTGGATGAACGGCTCCCCCGTCGGGAGGAAGATGACGAGGAACATCGATCCGGACTTCCAGTCGCCCTCCGTTCTCAGCCTCTCCCTGAGCCTTGCTCCTTCATTTATGTCCGTGATCGCCTCGATTTCCGCACTTGCCCCCAAGACGAAGGCCTTGAGGCTCGCATCATCCTTGACCTGGCTGGCAGTTGTCTGGGCCTCGGCAGCCCGGCTCGCCAACAGGACCAATGCCAAAACGGCGAGAGCCAGCGCCCCCGTGCTTTTCAATTGCAGCGTATTCTCTTGCGTGATGTGATGCATCGTGTCACGGGATTATATCGTCACTGGGTGCATCACCGGCCTTGCCAGCCGGTACCCCCCAGATCCATCCGGGACGCGCTACGGCCTAGGAAACGCGGTCTGCTGCTCGAACAGGTCGACCGGCTTCCACAGCCGCTTGTCCTTGTACTCCTGGTATCGCGCCGCGTCGGCCTCCGAATTCTTGGTCGGCATCTGCGCCTCAACGGAGTCACGCCAGGAACGGAGTTTCGCCAGAAGCTCGCTGGTCTTGTCCGGCATCGCCTCGGATAAGTCCCTCGTCTCGCCGATGTCCTCGCGTAGATCGTAGAGCTCGGTGTGCCCGTCCTCGTAGAACTCAAGCAGCTTGAACGGCCCCTCCCGGACGGCTCCGTAGGGGGTGCAGGTGATGATCGGCGTGTGCGCGTTGTAGTGCGGGTAGTGCCAGTAGATCGGCCCGCGGCGAAACTCCTTGTCCCCCTTGAGAAGCGGGGTCAGGCTCTTGCCGTCAACTTCCGTCCCGGCCTCCACGCCAGCGATGTCGAGTATCGTCGGGAAGAGATCCACGCTGATCACAGGCTCGGCGACAACCAAGCCTTCGGACTGCCCTGGCCATCTGATGATCAGCGGGACGCGCACGCCGCCTTCCCAAGCCGTGCTCTTCTCTCCCCGCAGCGGCAGGTTCGAGGTGATGCGTCCGTCCTTCGACAGGCCGCCGTTGTCGGAGAAGAAAACGAAGACGGTCCGTTCCGCTACGCCCAGTTGTTCGAGCTTCGCAACGACGGCGCCGACACTCTGGTCCACGCTCTCGACCATGGCTGCATATTCCGGATTCTTCTGAGAACCGGAGGGCCGCTTGTTGCGGTACTTCTCCACGAGCTCCTGCTTGCCCTCGATCCGCGTGTGGACCGCATAGTGGGAAAGGTATAGAAAGAAAGGCTGATCCCCGTGGCGGTCGAGGAAGGCGTCGGCCTCGCGCGTGATGCGATCCGTGAGGTACTCGCCCGGCCGTTCGTCGGGGAAGGGGCGCCAGCCAAGCCGTTCGATCTTGGCGGCCGGCCAATAGGGCGGAAACATGCTCCCGTGCGAACCCGCATGGCTGCCACCAACACTGACCTGGAAGCCGTGATCCTCCGCCCACCAGCCTTGCTGGCCTAGGTGCCACTTGCCGATCGCGGCAGTAACGTAGCCGGCCTCGGACAGCACCTCGGCGAGCGTGGTCTCCTCGTGTCGCAAGTAGTTGGTCCACTGCGGAATCTGGAGCTTCGCGCCCGCCGGAGTCCTGCCGGGGATCCAGTCGGTCAGGTGGGTTGACGCCGGGTACCTGCCGGTGAGAATGCTTGCGCGTGTCGGCGAGCAGGAGTTCCCCGCCGCGTAGGCGTCGGTAAAGCGTACGCCCTCGGCGGCAAGGCGGTCGATGTGCGGCGTCTCGTAGTAGGTGCTCCCATAGCTGCCCAGATCCCGCCAGCCCAGATCGTCCACCAGGACGAACACGAAGTTTGGCCTCTCGGCTCCAAAAAGGCCGGCCGCCACGGCGGCGACAACGGCGAGACGGAGCACGGAGGCCCAGCGCCGGTTATTGGTCATGGTTCTGTCCTTTCGCGCCAAGCATTGGCCATAGGATCCACGGCGGAGGTTGACTTGCCTGACACTGCCGGCACGTTCGTCTACCGCATGTGTCCGGGGCGGACCTTTGGGGTGTGGTGAGGCGGCCGGGACTCGAACCCGGGACCCACGGCTTAAAAGGCCGTTGCTCTACCAACTGAGCTACCACCCCATCATCCGGACAGGGCACGCGCGTCCGCACCTGAGAATGCGGTGGCGCCGATCCCTCTCAGGGTAGCAACTGCGCTACGGGAACGGTCCCGCCTGCGAAGGGCATCCGATCCGGCATTGAGCGGCAATCTCTCGCTGTCAGCCGGAGAACGCGGATTCCTCTCGCCGTACACGCGCTTGCCGCCGGCCCAACCGAACCGCGCGATCCGGACGGGTCGCGCATCGAGCAAGGTGCTACCCTGCCCTAGGCGCGCAACGCCGTTTTCGACATGGCACAAATGCATCGCAGGCTGGGACTGCTGAACGCGACGACGATCAACATGTCCAACATGGTCGGGATCGGGCCGTTCATCGCGATCGCCCTGATCCTAAAGACCCTGGCAGGTCCGCAGGCGTATCTCGCTTGGGTGGTGGGGACCGTCATCGCGCTGGCCGACGGCATGGTCGTGGCCGAGCTCGGCGCGGCGAAACCCGCCGCCGGGGGGACCTACGTGTTCCTTCGGGAGGGCTTCGGCCCTCGCACGTGGGGCCGGATGCTGGCCTTCCTATTCGTCTGGCAGATCCTTTTCGCCGGGCCGCTCGAGATCGCCAGCGGCAACATCGGCCTTGTCCAATACCTGCGAGTATTCCTTCCGGATCTGTCCGATCTCGACGGCAAGCTGCTAGCGGCAGGGATCTGCGCCCTGCTAGTCGTCGCGCTGTATCGGCGCATCGATGACATCGCCAAGCTCATGTTCGGACTGTGGTCGGTGATGCTGCTCACCACGGGCTGGGTCATCGTCACGGGAATCCTGTACTTCGACCCCGCGCTGGCGTTTGACCTGCCCGAGAACGCGTTTCGCTTCGACCTCGGATTCCTTGCCAGCCTCGGCGAGGGCTCGGCGGAGGTGCTCTACCTGTTTCTCGGCTACTACCAGGTCTGTTACCTCGGCGGGGAGATCCGCGATCCGGGACGGACCATCCCGCGGGCGGTGCTTTACTCGATCCTGGCCGTAGCGGCAATCGACATTGCTATCTCATTCAGCTTCATCGGCGTCGTGCCGTGGCGCGAGGCGATGGAGTCTCAGTTCCTCGGTGCCCTGTTCGTGGAACGCGTGTACGGGGCACGGGCCGCGCAAGTGCTGGCAGGCATGATCGTGGTCACCGCTTTCGGGTCCATCTTCGCGCTGTTGCTGGGGTATTCCCGAGTGCCCTACGCTGCCGCCCGCGACGGCGTGTTCTTCCGCCAACTCGCGGTGCTGCACCCGACCAAGGAATTCCCGCACCGCTCGCTGTTGCTGATCGGCGCGGGCGCGATCTGTGCCAGCTTCTTCAGCCTGGACAATGTCATCAAGGCCCTGATGGCGGCCCGCATCCTCATCCAATTCCTCGGGCACACCTTCGCTCTCTTCCTCATTCGCTCGCGGCGTCCCGACATTGTGCGGCCGTTCAGCATGTGGGGCTATCCGCTGCCAGCGATCGTGTCGATCTTGGGTTATATTTATGTATTCCTGTCGCTGGGCACCACGTTCGTTCTGTTCGGGACTGGCACGCTTCTGCTCGGGGTGATCGTCTACCTAGCGATGGCGAAGCATCAGCGCGAATGGCCCTTCGCTAGCGGTTCAGCGCAACAGTAAACATCGAGACACCCCATGCGCGGCGCCAGCCTGACCTTGCTTCTCTTCATGACGCTCACCACGACACCAGCCCCAGCCGAAACCATCCAGGTGATCGCCATTGGGGCACACCCAGACGACTGCGACATCAAGGCCGGCGGCATCGCCGCCAAGTACGCCGCCTTGGGCCACAAGGTGCGCTTCGTGTCGGTTACCAACGGCGATGCGGGGCACCAAGCCGAGGGCGGCGGGATGCTTGCCGCCCGGCGGCGAGCGGAGGCCCAGGAGTCAGGCCGCCGGCTCGGCATCGAATACATCGTGCTGGACAACCACGACGGCGAGTTGGTGCCCAGCCTCGATGTTCGCCTGCAAATCATCCGGCAGATCCGCGAATGGGACGCCGACATCGTAATCGCCCCGCGACCCAACGACTACCATCCGGACCATCGCTACACGGGCATCCTAGTCCAGGACGCTTCGTACATGGTTACCGTGCCGAACATAGCCAGCGACACGCCCGCGATCAAGAAGAATCCCTTGTTCCTGTACTTCTCGGACCGCTTCGCGCGTCCGCAGCCGTTCCGCCCCGACATCGTCGTTTCCATCGACGATGTGCTGGACAAGAAATACTCAGGCCTGGACGCTCACGTGTCACAGTTCTACGAGTGGCTTCCGTGGCATGCGGGCATGCTGGACGAGGTGCCCGCAGATCCGGCCGCGCGCTTGGCGTGGCTGAAATCCCGACGGAGCTTTGCCATTCGCGACGAGTGGCGCGAAGCCGCGAGGGCGCGCTACGGGGACGCCGCGGACGCCATCGAGAACGCCGAGGCCTTCGAGATCACCGAGTACGGCATGCAGCCGAGCGAGGACCAGATCCGGGCGCTCATGCCGTTCTTCCCGCAATAGCGCAGACCGCTGCGATCCGTCGGTCGGTACAATTGTGGTGCCGTGTCCCGCCACTGCATGTCCGTAGGCGTCGCCCTTGTGATCGCGGGCGCACTGCTCCCCGCGACCGCCGATGGGGTGGATTTTCGCAGGGATGTCCGCCCGATTCTGTCCGACCGCTGCTATGCCTGTCACGGTCCGGATGCCGCGACGCGGATGTCCCCGCTGCGGCTGGACACCGAGGAAGGCGCCTTTGCTGCTTTGCCGGGCGGCAGGTTCGCCATCGTGCCCGGCAAGCCGGACCAGAGCGAGCTGATCGCTCGGCTCGAAGCGCCGGATCCCGCCCGGCGGATGCCTCCTCAGGCCTTGGGGCACGCGCCGCTCAGCGCGCAGCAGACCGCCCTTCTCAGGGAGTGGGTCCGCGAGGGTGCCAAGTGGTCGGGGCATTGGGCCTTCGAACCCTTGGTCAAGCCAGCCGCCAATGAACCTGCGGAGGGCGAGTGGGGCCGCAACCCGATCGATGGGTTCGTGCTAGCCCGGCTGAAGGAAGCGGGCATGCAGCCCTCGCCGGAAGCGGACCGCTCCAAGCTGTTGCGGCGGGTGACGCTCGATCTGACCGGCCTGCCTCCAACCGCCGAGGAAGTGCGGGAGTTCTTGGCGGACGACTCGGCAAAGGCCTACGAAGCGGCGGTCGAACGCTTGCTGGCCTCGCCTCGCTTCGGCGAGCGGATGGCGTTCCGCTGGCTGGAAGCCGCCCGCTACGCGGACACCAACGGCTACCAGAACGACCGCCCGCGCGATATGTGGCGCTGGCGGGATTGGGTGATCGAGGCCTTCAACGACAACATGCCCTTCGACCAGTTCACGGTCGAGCAACTTGCCGGAGACCTGCTGCCTGACGCGACCTTGTCCCAGCGCGTTGCGACGGGCTTCAACCGCAACCACCGAGGTAATGCGGAGAACGGCACGGACCCGGACGAGTATCAGGTCGAATACGCCGTAGACAGACTCGAGACCACCGCCACCGTCTGGCTAGGGCTCACGGTCGGCTGTGCACGCTGCCACGACCACAAGTACGACCCCATCTCGCAGCAGGAGTTCTACCAGTTCTACGCCTACTTCAACAACGTCTCCGACCGAGGGCGCTACTACAAGTACGGCAACACCCCGCCGATCGTGCACGCGCCAACGCGAGACCAGCGGGAGCAACTCGACGCGATGGACAGTCGCATCAAGCGACTCGAGTCCCAGCTCGGGCGTCATGCCGCCCAAGTGGAGCCCTCCTTGGCGACAGCGGATCTAGACGGCACGGAGGCATGGGCCTATTCGGAGCGACTGGCGGCACGGCACGAGTTCGACTCCGCTCCGGCGGGGCCAGACGGTGTGTTCGGAAGTGCGGCGAGGTTGGACGGGCGACGCTACTTCGACTTGGGCGACATCGCGGATTACGACTTCTACGACCCGTTCACGCTGTCGGCCTGGATTCGCCCGGACAGCGAAACCGGAGGAGTCGTCGGTCGATACCTAACCAGCGGCCCGAAGGGCTACGGCCTGTTCTTGGTCAACGGCAAGCTGCAGTTGCGTATCGACACCGGCAGCATCTCCGACCGCATGAGGGTCGAATCCGTCGAGACGATCCCGCAGGATCAATGGACCCACGTGGCAGGAATATACGACGGCACTCGCAATACCGATGGCATGCGGCTCTACGTCAACGGCCTACCGGCGGGTCTGAAGGTGCTGGTGGACGAATCGCTCAACTCCACGCGGGTGAATACCACTCTGCGCATCGGTCACGGTCCGGGCGCACAGGACCGTTTGGCAGGTCACGTTGACGATGTCCGCGTGTACTCGCGGGCATTGGACGCATCGGAGGCGGCAGGTCTCGCCGTCCGCGAAACACCGGCGGAAATCGCGGCACTGGCGGCCGATCAACGCACTCCAGCCCAGCGACTCAAGTTGCGCTGGGCCTATCTGGAACACGCCGCGCCGAGCGACATTTCCGCGGCGTGGAAGGATCTGAGAGACTTGCGCCTGGAACGCGAGGCATTCATCGCCGCGCTTCCCACCGTCATGGTGATGGACGAGCGCGAAGATGCCCGCCCCACGCACATCCTCTTCCGCGGGGCCTTCGACGCCCCCCGCGAGCGTGTCGATCCCGGCTTGCCGGCGGCCTTGCCGCCGATGCCGCAAGGCCTGCCCAACAACCGGCTCGGCCTGGCGAAGTGGCTGACCAGCCAGCAGAACCCGCTGACAGCCCGAGTCACTGTCAACCGTTTCTGGCAGATGATGTTCGGGCGCGGAATCGTTTCGACCGTAGAGGACTTCGGCTCGCAGGGCGCGGCACCGACACACCCCGAACTGCTGGATTGGCTGGCGGCCGACTTCGTCGAGAGCGGCTGGGACATCAAGGGTCTGATGCGGAACATCGTCAACAGCGCCACGTATCGGCAGTCGTCGAAAGTCTTGCCGGAACTGTTGGAGCGGGATCCAGACAACCTGCTGCTGGCGCGGGCACCTCGCCTGCGGCTGCCGGCCGAGTCGATCCGCGACCAAGCACTGGCAATTGCCAACCTGCTGTCGGGCGATCCGGGCGGCCCGTCGGTGAAGCCATACCAGCCCGGCGGGCTCTGGAAGGAACTCTCCAACTGGGGCGCCTATTCCAACGACCACGGCGACAAGCTCTACCGCCGGAGCCTGTACACCTTCTGGAAGAGAACTCTCGGGCCCCCGGCGATGCTCGCCTTCGACGCCGCCGCGCGGGAAACCTGCGTAGTGCGGCAGGAGCGCACCAACACGCCCGTCCAAGCTCTCAACCTGATGAACGATCCCACCTACAACGAGGCGGCCCGCGTCTTCGCCGAGCGCATGCTCAATGAGGGCGGTTCGCGCGACAGCGAGCGGCTGGCCTACGGCTTCGTGCTCGCAACAGCCCGCCAGCCCGCCGAGGAAGAGGCCGAGATCTTGCGCTCTAGCCTCAATCGTTACCGCGATCGCTACCAGACGCGGCCGGAAGACGCCGCGCGCTACTTGGCCAGCGGGGAACATCCGCGGGACGAGTCGATCGACCCGCCGGAGCTGGCAGCCTTTGCCGCCGTGGCCAGCATGCTGCTCAACCTGGACGAGACGATCACGAGGGAGTAGACCATGCCATTCGATGCGAATCTGGCCCTGACGCGCCGCCAGCTCTTCTCGAGTTCGGCGGGGGGCTTGGGCGTCGCGGCCCTGTCCCACCTGCTGGCGGCCGATCTCAATGCCGCTTCTGCCCAAGAGGGCCTGGCCGGGCTGCCGCACTTCGCGCCGCGGGCCAAGCGGGTGATCTACCTGTTCCAATCCGGCGGGCCGTCGCAGATGGATCTGTTCGATCCCAAGCCGGGGCTGGCCCGCTTGCAAGGGTCCGAGCTGCCCGACTCGGTTCGCGGCGGTCAGCGGCTGACCGGGATGACGGCGGCGCAGACCAGCTTTCCGGTGGCGGCATCCAAGTTCCAGTTCGCCCGCCACGGCGCTTCGGGCCAGCAGTTCAGCGAGTTGCTGCCCCACATTTCCTCGATTGCCGACAAGATCGCAGTGATCCGCTCGATGACCACCGAGCAAATCAATCATGATCCGGCGATCACGTACCTTCAGACAGGCCACCAGCTGGCCGGCAGGCCCAGTCTAGGGTCCTGGCTCTCCTACGGCCTTGGGAGCGAGACCAGCAGCCTGCCGGCGTACGTGGTGATGGTCTCGCAGGGCAGCGGCGGCCAGCCCCTGTATTCGCGCCTGTGGGGCAGCGGCTTCCTGCCCACGCGCTTCCAAGCCGTGAAGTTCCGCGCCGGCCGGGAGCCGGTGCTGTATCTCAACGATCCGGATGGATTCTCCCGCGAAGACCGGCGCTCCTATCTGGACGACTTGGGCGCTCTGAACAGAGTTCGCTTCGAGAAGCTTGGCGATCCGGAGATCGAGAACCGGATCGCACAGTACGAAATGGCCTATCGCATGCAGGCCTCCGTCCCGGAATTGACGGACCTGTCAGCCGAGCCGGAGAGCGTGATGCAGATGTACGGAGAGGACTCTCGCAAGCCGGGCACGTATGCCAGCAACTGCCTGCTGGCCCGCCGGCTGATCGAGCGCGGAGTGCGCTGCGTGCAGCTATTCCACCGCGGCTGGGACCACCACAACGCACTGCCGCGGCGCTTGGAAGAGAAGTGCGTCCAAACAGACCAAGCTTCGGCGGCCTTGGTGAAGGATCTAGAGCAGCGCGGGCTGCTGGACGAGACGTTGGTGGTCTGGGGCGGCGAATTCGGTCGGACCGTGTACTGCCAGGGCAAGCTCTCTGCAGAGGACTACGGCCGGGACCACCACCCGCGATGTTTCTCGATCTGGCTCGCGGGCGGCGGCATCCGGGGAGGCGTCAACTACGGCTCGACCGACGACTTCTCGTACAACGTGACCCAAGACCCGGTCAGCGTGCACGACTTGCACGCGACGATGCTGCACTTGATGGGAGTGGACCACAAGAAGCTGACCTTCAAGTATCAAGGGCGGCATTTCCGCCTCACCGACGTGCATGGCGAAATCATCAAGCCGCTGCTTGCCTGATGCCGGGAAACGTCTGAGCGGCTTACGCGAAAGGGAATAGCTCGCAATGGCAGACAGCGATAGAGTTGCGTTGGTCACCGGTGCAAGCCGGGGCATCGGGCGGGCGGTGGCCAGCGAGCTTGGCCGCACCCATCGGGTTATCGGCACCTACCGGGGCAATCTGGCGGCAGCCGAGAGTCTCCGCGACGAATGTGGCGCCAACATCTTCCAGATGGATGTCGCATCGCCGGCCGACCGAGACGCGCTGATGGAGTTCGTTCGGAGCGAGTACGGCCGCCTGGATCTGTTGGTCAACAACGCCGGCATAGCCCCGCGCGTGCGCAACGACCTCTTGGAAGCGAGCGAAGAGAGCTTTGAAGAAGTGCTGGGCACGAACCTGCAAGGACCGTACTTCCTGACCCGGGACGCAGCCAAGCTGATGCTGGAGCGCGGCTCCGGCCGGATCGTTTTCGTGACGTCGATCTCGTCCTACACGGCGTCGACGAACCGTGGCGAATACTGCGTGTCGAAGGCAGGGCTCAGCATGGCGGCGCAACTCTATGCCAGCAGGTTGGCCCCAGAAGGCATCGGTGTGTTCGAGGTGCGACCGGGCATCATTGAAACCGACATGGTCGCGCCGGTGCTCGATAAGTACCAACGGCTCGCGGAGGAGGGCTTGCTCCCGCAGGGTCGGCTGGGCCGGCCCGAAGACGTGGCGCTAGCTGTGCGAGCCATCGCGGACGGCAATCTCGACTACTCCGCTGGCCAAGTCCTCGACGTGGACGGCGGCTTTCACATGCGCAGCCTGTAGCCAGAGGTTCCGCATCAGCACGAACTGCGCGATCTCTCGAGATCCCGTTCGCGCTAGCACCCGTAGTTCGTTGCGCGCGTTCAGCGCCAGGCGCCTTCCGCGTTCGCCTCGCCACGCCGACCTGCCCCGGCTGAACTGCCGAACCGATGCCGACCACGGGCTCGAAAGCGATCTTCGCTCGATCTTGACCGCACGTTTGGAGCAGAATCGTCGGGATTGGACAGGAATCTCGCTTCAGCGGTAGATTTTGAACACGTGTGACGATGTCCGCTACGGACACTGAAGCACCCCGTCTGGGTCACCGCGCTAGCGACTCGGCTTGGTAGTCTGAATCGAGATTCTTGCATGGCCCCAGTAGGGGCGTACGAGGCCAAGACCCATCTTTCCCGTCTGCTTGACAGGGTGGCGGCAGGAGAGACCGTGACCATTACTCGCCGAGGCCGTCCTGTGGCCCGGCTGGTGCCTGTGGCAGACGATGAGGTAAGCCGAAGTCGGCAGGCTGCGCGCCGCATATTTGAGCGGCGCAAGCGACTGCGGAGAGCGTCGTTGTCTGAATTGCTAGAGACCGTTCATGAGGGGCATCGATTTTCAGCGCCATCGGTCTTGACCATTTTGTCGTTCTCTCGTGGTGCCTTCAAGACGAAGTACTACGTGTCGAAGGAGGGCTTAGCATGGCGGCGAGACTCCATGCCAGCAGGTTGGCGCCGGACGGCATTGATGTGTCCGAAGTGCGACCGCGCATCATTGAAATCGATATGGTCGCGCCGGTGATCGAGAAGTACAAGCGGCTCGCGGAGGAGGCCTGCTTCCGCAGGGTCGGCTGGGTCGGCCCAAAGACATGGTGCTAGCCGTTCGAGCCATCGCGGACGGCAATCTCGACTACTCCGCTGGCCAAGTCATCGACGTGGACGCCGCCTCTAGCCTACGCAGCCCGTGGGCAAGCGGATCCCCGATAGCGGCGCGGGTTGCGAAACGCGTCAGCTGCGCATTCTCTCCAAGACCGCCGAAAGCGAGCCCCTTCAGGAGCCAGCTTCCCCGGAACCGGCTGTTTCTTTGACAAATCGGTTCGTATCAGGTAACATTATGGTAGGCGGATGTGGAAGTTTCGTTCAAGACGAAGAAACTTGCCAAGGTGTTGAACTCGACTTCGGCAATCCGAAGAACGTATGGGACCCGTATGGAGCGGGACATCGCGACTCGACTCGCGTTGCTTCGAAACGCTCCCGCTCTCTCGGCAGTGCCCCGCGTTCGTCCTGAGAGACTTCATCAACTCAAGGGACACCGCAAGAATCAGTTCGCGATCGACCTCACGCATCCGTACAGGCTTGTCTTCGTGCCGGATCACAAGCCTCTGCCACTGCGTGACGAGGGTGGAATCGATTTGACGAGCGTGACATCGATCATGATCGTCGAGATCGTCGACTACCACTGAGGATACGGAGCAACGGCCATGGCGGGAAACTACCGATACCAACCAGACTATGCAGCGGTTCCTGGGTGGCTAGTGGAGGACCATCTGAAGGCAAGGGGCCTTTCGCAGGCGGAACTCGCGCGTCGCTGCGGGCGGTCTCCAAAGCTGATCAGCGAGATCGTTTCCGGTAAAGCGCCTATCGAGCCCGAAACCGCACTGCAGTTCGAACGAGTGCTCGGCGTGGCCGCGAGCATCTGGCTTGGCATCGAAGCGGACTACCGCCTACATCTCGCGCGCGCGGCCGACGCAGCGCGAGTGGACCAGCAGGTCTTGTGGGCCAAGCGATTTCCGATCGCTGAATTGCGGAAGCGAGGACTCCTCGGACCGCAATCTTCGGATCGCCAAACAGCCGTCGACCTCCTCACACTCTTCGGCGTGTCATCGGTCGAGGCTTGGAGCCGGCAGTATAACTCGGCACGTGTCTCCTACCGACACTCTCCCAGTTTCAAGAGCGATGAAGCGGCACTCGCCACTTGGCTTCGCCTCGGCGAGCGGGAGGCTGCCGAGCAACCATGTACGCCATACGATTCGCTGCGATTCAGGGGGGCGTTGCGGAAGATCCGCGATCTCACCACCGCCCCTGTTGAGTTGGCTCTTCAGAACACGCAACGCCTGTGCAATGACGCAGGAGTCGCATTGTCTGTCGTCAAGCCACTGCCAAAGGCGCGAGCCAGCGGAGCAGCATGGTGGATGTCGCCGCAGAAGGCGGTGATCGAGGTTAGTGCCCGTCACAAGACGGACGATCACCTATGGTTCAGCTTCTTCCATGAGGCGGCTCATATCTTGCTACACGGCAAGAGAAGCGTCTTCGTTGATGACACGCAACGCGAAGCCGCTGGCATCGAAGCAGAGGCGAATGCATGGGCCCGCGACGCTCTCATCCCTAAACGCCAATGGAGGCACTTCATCACGGATGGGAGCTTTAGCTACACCCGTGTCTCAGCGTTCGCGAGCACAGTCGGCATCGCACCAGGAATCGTCGTGGGTCGATTGCAGTACGAGGAACGGATTCCTTGGTCGAGTTTGAACGCACTGAAGGTGCGTCTCGAATGGGGCGATTCTCAGGAGCGCGGGCAGTGACCGTATGCGGCCTCGTGAGCGCCGACGGCTACAGTACGCGCCTTGGCACGCACCGTCTTCAAGCCGCTGAAGCTGTTCGGCCTGCGCGATAGCAACGCGTCGCGAGCTCTATCGCCTCGAGCGCTCCTTGAGACGCGCCGCCTTGCCCTTGAGCTTTCGCAGGTAGTAGAGCTTCGCCCGCCTCACCCTGTGCCGCTTGACAATCTCGATCTTCTCGACAACGGGCGCGTGCAGCGGGAAGATGCGCTCGACGCCTTGGCCGAAACTCACCTTCCGCACGGTGATGGTCTCGCGGATGCCTGGGTTGTTGCGGGCCAGCAGGATACCCTCGAAAACTTGGATCCGCTCCTTCTCGCCTTCCTTGATCTTGACGTGAACCTTGATCTGATCACCCGGCTCCAGTGCCGGAAGTGACTCCTTGCGGTGAGCCTTTTCGATTTTTTCGATGATCGCGTTCTGCATGTTCCGTTCTCCGGTCTCGTGTTGTGGCTCCCCGCCTCAGCGAGACTTGCCTGTACGATCCAGCGCGCCTGGATCCTGCGTTTCTCCGTCTGCCGCTTCTAGCGAGCGTAACAAGTCGGGACGATTGGCCCGTGTCTTCTTTATCGCAGCTTCTCGCCGCCACCGGGCTACTTCAGCGTGATGGCCGCTGAGCAAGACCTCCGGCACGTCCCAAGACTGTCCCGCGGCCCGTGGCGAGGAATAGCTGGCCGGGCGCGTGTACTGCGGGCAGTCGAGCATCCCGATCCCCCCGCTGTCCAGCGGGCTGAATGATTCCCGTCGGGTCGAATCCGCGTTGCCGACGACTCCGGGGCAGAGCCGCGCCACCGAGTCGACGATCACGCCTGCACCCCACTCGCCGCCGCTGAGCACGTAGCTGCCGACTGACAGTTCCTCGTCGACCAGATGCTCAGCCACGCGCTCGTCCACGCCCTCGTAGCGCCCGCACACGAGCACCACGTCGTCGATGCCAGCCAGCCGCTGCGCCGCGGACTGGTCGAACATGCGCCCCTGTGCTGAGAGCAGGACCTTCCACGCGACACCGCCCGGGCACTGCGACGAGATGTCAGCCAGCGCGGCATCGATCGGTTCGATCTTCATCACCATGCCTTCATCTCCCCCGAACGGCCTGTCGTCCACTGTGCGGTGCGCATCCGATGTCCACTCCCGGAGATCGTAGAGTTGGATCTCCACCAGCCCGGCGTCCCTGGCGCGGCCCACCACGCCGCAGGAGAAGGGACCCCGGAAGAAGTCCGGAAATATGGTGACAATGTGAAACCGCACGTCAAGCCTTCAACTCGTCCATCCCCTCTGGCAGCCGCGCCACGATGCGCTTCGCTGCGATGTCAACTTCCCGGCAGATCTCGGCCACGAAGGGCACGAGCATTTCCTTGCGATCCGCGTCGATGACCGAAAAAAGCAACGTGCCACCCGGCGGCTCGTAGACGTCGGCGACCGAGCCCAGCACGCGTCCCGTGGCTTCGTCCACCAGACTGCACCCCACCAAGTCGTCGAAGTAGTAGTCACCCTCGGGCAGCGCGGGCAGGTCGGCTTTGGCCATCCGCACTTCCGCGAGCCGCAAACGCTCGGCGTCGCTGATCGTGTCAATGCCTTCGAACTTGAGAATCAGCCGCCCCTTGTGCTCCCATGCCCGCTCGACTCGCAAGACCTGCTGACTGCGATCCGCCAGAACCACATCCAGCTCGCGGCCCTCGGCAAAGCAGTCCAAGCCACCGACCAGATTCTCGGCTGCGACCTCACCCTTGTTTCCGCGCGGACGGGCGATTCTCGCCACCGCCAGATAGTCGTCTCCCTCCTTCATACATGAAGCGAACCCAGCACTGTCCGGCCTCAGTCGTCTTCGAGGATCTCCAGGGTGTAGCGGTGGTTGTACTTCATGCTCACCGCACCGAGGAGAGTCCGCACGGACTTTGCCGTGCGCCCCTTCTTCCCGATGACCTTACCCAGATCGGACGGATCGACCGACAGTTCGATCACGCAGCTCTGCGTTCCGTCGACCGCATCCACTTCGACCTCGTCCGGACTGTCTACGAGCGACTTGGCAATCACTTCGACCAATTCAACAACGGATTCCGTCTGCTTACTCATCGCTCGTCCCTCCTTGCGGCTCGCCAGCGAACCGTGCCCCCCGCAATCCTGCTGCTAGTCAGATGCCGATTCTTCGTCGGACTTCGCATCCCCGGCCGGCTCGGCGGCACTGGCAGGCTCCGCCGCCTCCTGTGCCTCCGCCTCCCCGATCTCAGCGCTTTCGGTCTCAGCGCTTTCGGTCTCAGCGCTTTCGGTCTCAGCGCTTTCGGTCTCAGCGCTTTCGGTCTCTGCTTCCTCCGTTTCGGCTTCGTCGGTCTCGGGCTCGTCGGTCTCGGGCTCGGCGGTCTCGGGCTCGGCTTCGGTGGCGGGAGTGGCTTCCGCGCTCACGTCCTCTGCCGGTTCCGGCTCTTCAACCGGTTCCGGGCTTGCAGCGGGCTGGCCCGCTGACTCCTCCTCCGCGAGCGCTGCCTCGATCTCCTCGTCCAACGCTTCATCGGACTCGTCCCCGGCATCAGCCTCCACCGGCGCTCCGGGCTGGGCCGGCACTTCGGGCTCGGCTTCAGGCGCTGGGGCCTCCGCTGGTGCGGCCTCGACAGGCTCGGGCGCAGTCTCGTCCTCGACAGGCTCGAGCGGTACGAGCTTCTCGTCGAAATACCTGACGAGGCGCTGCACCGTCGACGAAGCCTGGGCACCGACGCTGAGCCAGTACTCGATGCGGTCGCGCTTGAGCACCAGCTCGATCGGATCGGGCCGCGGGTTGTAGTGCCCGACGATCTCGATGTTCCGGCTGTCGCGGGCGCGACGCTTGTCCATCACGACCACGCGGTAGCTGGGCTTTTTCTTGGCTCCTGTCCTAGACAGGCGTATTGCAACCATGTGTTTCCTCCGAAGCGCTAACCGGGCGCTGCTAGCGGCCCAGCAATTTGCCGAGATCCATGCCCCCGGGACCCATCTGCCCCGGCCCCATCCCGAGCGGCCGGGACCCTCGCTTGCGCTTGCCCCTCTTGCCTTTCCTTCGCCTGCGCGTGCCGGGAGCTCCGGCAGCCATCCCCTTCATCATGTCCCGGGCCTGGCGGTACTGCTTGAGCAGCTGGTTGACCTGTTGCACCGTCGTGCCGCTGCCCGCAGCCACCCGGCGCCTGCGGCTGCCGTTCAAGATTTCCGCGTTGGCCCGCTCCTTGGCCGTCATCGAGTTGATGATGGCCTCGGTGCGCGTCAGTTCCTTGGGGTCGATCTCCGCCTGCTGGAGTTGCTGGAACGGGCCGGCACTCGGGAGCATGTCGATGATGGACTGAAGCGATCCCAGCTTGCGCACTTGGCGGAGCTGGCTGCGAAAATCCTCCAGCGAAAAGCCGTCCGCCAGCATTCGCTCTTGCATCTCGACCGCTTCTTTCTGATCGATCTCTTCCTCTACCTTCTCGATCAGCGTGAGCATGTCGCCGAGGCCCAGCAGGCGCGAGACGATGCGCTCCGGGTGGAACACCTCGAATGCGCTCGGCTTCTCGCCGGTGCCCAGGAACTTGATCGGGCAGCCGGTGACGTGTCGGATCGACAGGGCGGCACCGCCCCGGGCGTCGCCGTCCATCTTGGTCAGCACTACGCCGGTTACGGCCAGGCGGTCGTGAAACTCCGCAGCGGACTTGACCGCGTCTTGGCCGGTCATGGCGTCGGCCACGAAGAGAATCTCTGGCGGCGCGAGCGTTTCCTTGAGCTGTTCTAGCTCTGCCATCAGCTCGTCGTCGAGGTGCAACCGACCAGCGGTGTCCACCAGCACGATGTCGCGTCCGGTCTGCGCCGCCTCGCGCCTCGCTTCGAGGGCGAGCTGCAGAGGGCTGGTTTCGCCCTCAGCACCGCGGTAAATGGGCTGGTTGATCTGGCCCGCAACGATCGCCAGCTGCTCGCGGGCCGCCGGCCGGTGGACATCCACCGACACCAGCAACGGCTTTTGTCCCTGCTTCGACAGCCAGAGCGCCAGTTTGCCGGTCGACGTGGTCTTGCCCGAGCCTTGCAGGCCCACCATCAGATAGACGGACGGCGGCGTCTTGGCGTAGCGGACCCTCTCGCGGTCGTTGCCGAGGATTCCTGTCAGCTCGTCGCGGACGATCTTGAGCAACTGCTCGCTGGGCGCCAGTGCGGTAAGCACCTCTTGGCCCAGCGCCTTCTCCTTGACGCTGGAGACGAACTGCTTGACGACCTTGAAGTTGACATCCGCTTCCAGCAGCGCCAGCCGGATCTGCGCCAAGCCCTCTTGAATGTTCTCCTCGGACAGCTTGCCCTGTCCGCGTAGATTCTTGAAGGCCCGCTGCAGCTTTTCTGAGAGGCTGTCGAACATTAGACTCAGGCCAAGCGGGGGCTACGCAGATCGCAATTCATCCCGTGCGCAGCCGCGCGGATAAGGAAGTAACAGGGGGAAACCACGAAACCAACCGACGCCCCCCTAGGCGATCACTAGGACCATTGTAAGCCGAGACAGCAGCGGCGGTCAATGGTGGACCGGCCGCTTCCGCGTGGCAGGCTGACGTTCGGGCGCAGGGTCCAGCCCGGACCCGCACGCACTCAAGCCTGGCCGAAACTGCCAAGCAGAATGAGCAAGCCATCTGGTAGAATCTTCAACGGACGCGGCTGGCCGCGGAATCACACAAGGAAGGCAACACTATGAGCGCAATCTCAAGACGCGCGGTTCTCCTCAGCGGAGCAGCCGTGGCAGTCTCCGGGCGGGCGGTCGCGGCCCTGGCCGTCGGCGACGCAGCCCCGGACTTCACCCTGCCTGGAACGGACGGATCGAATGCGACGCTGTCCTCCTTCAAGGGCAAGAAGAACGTCGTGCTGGCATTCTTCCCCAAAGCGTTCACCGGTGGTTGAACGCGCGAGATGCAGGGGTATCAGGCTGATATCCAAACCTTCACCGACTCCGGCGCGGTCGTCTTCGGCGTCAGCACCGACCCGCTCGACACCAACAAGAAATTCGCCGAATCGCTGAGCCTGGAGTTCGCGATTCTCAGCGACGAGGGCGGTGCCGTGTCGAAGAAGTTCGGCGTCCTGAACGAGCGGAACATGTCCAACCGCACGACCTTCGTCATCGGCAAGGACGGCAAGATCGCCCATGTCGAGTCTGGGGGCGGGGCGATCGATCCGGCAGGCGCGGCCGCGGCCTGCTCCAAGCTCTAGCCGCTGGCTGCAAGCCGCTTGAAGCGGTCGGCTGTGGCGCACGCGTAATGCGTCGCAGCCTAGGTGCGCAGTGTGTGCCTACCAGGCTCCCTCAAAAAGCCCGGCAGCGCCTTGCCCGCCGCCAACACACATCGTCACGACACCCAAGGGGGCCTTGCGCCGCTTCATTTCGTTGGCGATCGTGCCCACCAAGCGCGAGCCGGTCATCCCGAAGGGATGGCCCACCGCGATCGAGCCGCCGTTGACGTTGAGCCGCTCGTTCGGGATGCCCAGCCGGTCGCGACAGTAGACAACCTGCACGGCGAAGGCCTCGTTGAGTTCCCACACGTCAATGTCGTCAATGCTCTTGCCTTGGTTCTTGAGCAGCTTCGGCACGGCGAAGACCGGTCCGATCCCCATCTCGTCGGGCTCGCAACCGCTAGTCGTGAAACCGCGGAAGATCAGCTTGTAGGCGATGCCTAGCTGGTCGGCGCGGTCCTTGGACATCACCAGGGTGACGGAGGCCCCGTCGGAGAGCTGCGAAGAGTTGCCGGCGGTCACCGAACCCTGCCCCGAGTGCGGGTCGAAGTATGGCGGCAGGCCGGCCAGGCCGTCGATCGTCGTGTCGGGCCGGTTGCACTCGTCGCCCGTGAGCACGTGCTCCTGCTTGTCGACGACCTGCTTGGTCTTCTTGTCGACAATCCCCCTGGTGACCGGCATCGGAGCCAGTTCTTCGTTGATGAAGCCGTCCTGCTGGGCGGCCGCGGTGCGCTGCTGGCTCTGCAGGGCGTATTCGTCCTGAGCCTCGCGGCTGACTCCGTAGCGCCTCGCCACGACTTCGGCCGTGACGCCCATGACCATGTAGACGCCGGGAGTGGTTTCCTTCAGCGTCGGATGCGGAGACTTGTCGGGAATCATCATCGTGATCGACTCGACGCCGCCGGCCAGCATCACGTGCTCGCCTTCGGCCATGATCTGGTGGGCCGCCATGGCGATCGACTGCAGGCCCGAGGAGCAGAAGCGGTTGACGGTAGTGCCGCCCACCGAGCTGGGCAGGCCGGCCAGCAGAGCCGAGATGCGGGCGATATTGTGGCCGGCCGGGCCGTGGGGCTGCCCGCAGCCCAGAATCACGTCACCGATCTCGTTCGGATCGACCTGCGGGTACTTCTCCAGCAGAGCTCGGATGCAATGGGCGACTTGGTCGTCCGGTCGCGTCAGGTTCAGGGAGCCGCGGAACGATTTGGCAAGGGGGGTTCTGAGGGAGTCGACAATGACGGCTTCACGCATACCTCAATTAGTGTCGCCCAACTCTACAGGCCGTGCGGAACGCGACCGGCGCGGTCGACTGCTGCGAGCCGCGCTGTGTCGCGGCAAGGGCGTACGCGGGCACGAGAATCCGAGTCACGGCAACACTCTCCAAGAGCTGTCACCTCACCTCGCCAGCAACCCATCCTGGCTCAATGATCGAGGCTGTCCATGAGGCACAAGATGGGTCGCGAACGAACGCCGATATCACCGGCGCCCCTCTTCGATCATGGACTTGACCTCTCCGTCATCTAGCCGCTGCCCGGACCCTCTCGAATCGGCGATTGCGCTGCGGAGAGCTAGAAGTGAGTCTACGGCTTTGCTTACGTCCCGCAGGTCACGCCTGTCTACAGGAACGACACGTGCGACTGGCTTGTCGTATCTAGTAACTACAAGCTCCTCACCCTGGGCGACACGCCGGAGAAGCGTGCCGAATCGAATCCTTGCCTCAAGGGCGGTGACTCTGGCGCTCACAATGCTCTCTAGGACTACTGACCAGTCAGTGATCAGAATCGCACGCTGCGGCAACGGTGTCCATGGCAATGCTGAGTTGGCAATGCTGAGTTGTTAGCGGTTTTCTGAGCAAGACATGATTGCAAGGCTGGCAACAGCCCCTGTCTCGACAGCCGGTACGGGATTACTCGCTTTCCTTGCACCACCCGCACCAGCGGAGCAGTTGCTCTGGCGACGAGGCACGGCGGTCGACTCGCAATGCTGAGAGCGATTCTGTCCGGAGGCCGCCTGTGCTATAAAGAGGATCTAGGCACGCGCTCGTAGCTCAGCTGGATAGAGCGTCTGGCTACGGACCAGAAGGCCGGGGGTTCGAATCCTCCCGAGCGCGCCACTTCATCTATCTAAGTAATTGATAGGGAACAGTTTATGATAGTGTCCAAGACCCATTTCCTACCATTTGTCCCACATTTGATCCCGGATCGGCGCAACGATTGAGTTTAGCACCTGAAGATGCGAATCCCGAGCCAGCCGAGCCGCGGCTAGCGATTCGGTCGACTCATCAGCGTTGCATTCGTGAGTTTGAATGCGATTCTCGACGGCACTCGCCATAGTCGGAGTCCTGCCCGCCGCCACAGACTACGATAACCCGACGGGCCGCACCAATGAGCAGGCCGGAAAGGACATTCCACCGCAAGGCGGGTTGGACGTCGCCTAATCCAATGTGACGGGCTGTTTGGTTGGCCTGGCAGGTCTCGCTATAGTCATCGAGTCAATCTGCCGAAAGCCAAAGTCCAGCGGCCTGCCGAGCGTGTGGCCCGGAGCGAGGTGGCTGCGGTGAATGCGACGAACTTCAGAGCCTGCGCTTGGGTCCCGATCGGGCTTATCACCGGTCTTCCGAATCCACCACCGCACAGTCAAGAGCACGCTCTTGATCGGGCTCGTCGTCCGGATAGGCAGTACGTGCTCGACCGGAAGTCATTGGGAGCTAGCCCCTCCGTTAATGGTCAAGTCCGAGATTTCCCGCAAATCCGAATCTAGCCCCCGTGCAGACCGGGCGAGCCTCTGACAGCCAGAACTGATCGAGATCTGGTCGAACTGGACGGGGCACACCGCTTGTATGCGTGGCCATCCATACCACGATGGCGTTGGGCGCTTCCGTCGCTCAGCCCATAGGGGTGCGGGCGCGGCTCCGGCTGCTCGCCTACGGCTTCAGGCTGGACGTCCTAGAGCGGTAGCTGTGCCGCGATGTTGAATTCGCCAACGGCGTGGCATACCGGTACTATCTCCCGGTTCCACCTATCCGGGGCAGGTAAGGTGCAAGACACTCGCTCTTGGTCGCAATCTATTCCGGATCCGCGGAAAAGTCAGGCAGCCACGGACAGCCGCTTGCGGGCTTGCGCCAGATCGTACCGCGCCTGACGCCATAGCCACGATTCCGCACTGCCCCAGCCCACGGACTCCAGCCGCAAGGCCATTTCCGGCGAGATTCCGCAATGCCCGTGAATGACGCGGGACAGCGTCTTGCGATCAACGCCCAAGCGCTCGGCTGCCGCGCTCACGTTCGTCGCGCCGCCATGTTCGGCAGCGTCCGGTCCGATGCAGGCGTCCGCGATGGCACCGCCCGGATGCTGCGGGTTCAGCCGCTGCCACGCATCGTCTCTCGCCTCAATCTCAGCCATGGTGCCCTCCCGTCAGTGGTGGTAGTTCTCATAGCGGACGGCCCGCACGTCCTCGGCGTCCATGCGGAACGTCACGCGCCAGCCACGCGATACCCGGACGCTCCAGTCGCCCGCCCGCTTGCCATGTAGGCGATGCAGCCGGTAGGCGGGCGCTGACAGCGCCACGAGCGGCTGCGGCCCGTCCAGTGCGTCCAGAATATCCCGCAGCCGCCGCACGTGCTCCGGATTGATGCCCCGGGAGTCGTTGCGATGGAACAACCGCTCGGCCGGGCCTCGCTTGAAGCTCCGTATCGCCAACAAACGTAGTGTACCAAGGCAAGGTACACGATAGCAAGCCTGAAGGCCCCGGGCAAGCGGCTAAGCCCGACCGCCGCGCCGCTGGCAGACCATGGGCAGCTTCCCGGAGCGCGTCACTTGTCACTGCGTCCGACCCGGACCGATTCCCGCTCGTGCGCAGCTACACGGCAGTCATCGAGCGGTGCGCCGCCACGGGATACTACGTCGGAGATGTTCCCGGATTCCCGGATGCACACAGCCAAGGTGAGGATTTGGCCGACCTCAGCGAGCACCTCAGGAAAGTCATCTCGATGTTGCTAGAAGCTGGAGAATCGGAGAGGCAAACGGAGTTCATAGGCGCCCAGGAAACTGTCGTGGCTTGATCGCAGGCGAGTTCGATTCCAGTCCTGAAGCGGCGTGGTGTTATTGACCGTCTCCTCGCCCTAGCATTGGCAAGAACGCGCTAGCGAGGGCCGCACAAGCAGTTTCGGCACAGGGACGGTCGCGCGATATACGTTCGCCAGAAGCAGTCCGGATTGCGGGTCATTGACGAAGTTCTCCTACGCCGGCATTTTCACATCTCCTGCTGACATGCCCTCCGACAGGCCTGGGCCGTTGCTATGTCGTGGGCCAGCGGCTCCTTAGTTCCGCCGGACTGTGGTTAGGGCAGACCCAGCTACCCGCCGAAAACGCGCCCGCGGTGCTGGCCGACAAGCAGTTGGAAGAGCCGGTGCGCCATCAGCTCGTGGAGCGTGAGCAACTCCCGGTTGGCTTCCACGACATCATCCACACCGCCCGTGGCTCCCCCGCCCGCCTTGAGGGCTTCAGTGGCTTCGCGCATGACCGGGTCTTCCAAGACCTCCCCGGCAATATTCCAAAGGGTGATGAAGCGGTCCACCGCGCCGGGGAAGCTGACCTTCCACACACCGTAATTCGAGGTGGTCCGGGGGGGCTTGAAGTCAAGGTTGAACGGGCCTTCGTACCCATGGGACCGCAGCAGCACCAGAACGTTCAGCCAGTCCAGTGGATTGACCACCCCGATGCCCAGATCCACGTCGTGCTTGAGCGGGTATCCGTCGTTGATGTCGAAATGGAACAGTTTCTTGCACAGCAGGGCGCGCGCCAGCACCGCACGCGTCGCGCCGCCCCACATCAACTCGTGCAGGTACTCCGGGTTCAGGCCAACCATCTCGGGATGGTCCAGCAGGCCGCTGGAGATGAACGCCAGCATGGCGTCGCTGCTGGGCAGGATGATCTGCGCCTGCGGCTCGAAGGGCTTCGCCTCCAAGCAGTGCTTTAGGGCCGGACGGCCCTTGTCGGCGGCCACCTGCAGGTCGCGGGCGCAGGCCGCATTCAGGCCGTCGGCGAACCAGCGCAAGGTCTGGGTCTCATCGATCGCGCCCTGCACCATGTAGCCGAGCGTGCCCGGCCAGTAGACGGCAAAGCTGGCACCCAACTCGTGTCCGATCTCAACGGTGTTCTCGAGCCGCCGCGCCGCATAGCTCCGCACTTCCGGCGCTTCGGCGGCCGCGCTGGCGGCAAAGACCGGATGAAAGAACGTCTCGCAGGTGACCATCGAGCACCGCACTCCGTGCTCGTCGAGGGCCTTGTTGATGCGGGCAACCGTCTCCTCTTGGCGATCCGTAAACAGGTCGTTGGTGGCGATGACGTCGGTGTCGTGAGTCGTCCAGCAAGGAATGCCGATCTCGCCAAGGTGGCGAATCACTTCCTCGAAGCTCACCGGTTCCCGGGTCGGCGCGTGAAAGAGAGCCTGGCCCTCGTACGCGCCAGCCCACTGCGGCCCGCTGATGTAGTATTTGCGGCGCTGTTCCGGGGTGTAGCTCCCGCCTGCAAGTTGCATCAGGCGGTCAGTTAGCGAGCGCTGTTCGGCTTGGGGAGTAGAAGACATTGAACCCAGTAGAACGCCCCGCAGTCAGGCAAGTCAAGCTCAAGCTCGCGATGATCTTGGCGCTCTTCGGCATACCCGCTCGCGAGGCGCCTACCGAGGCCGGACCGCTAGCTCAAGTGCCCGGTCGTCAGGGTTTGGTGCGAGTCGAGTCCGCTCCGGACGCTGCCCCGCGGAGCAGGCGCATCGGCTTTCTGAGCAGCATGTCGAATAGCTGCGGAGCCACTTGGAATATGTCGGCACGAAACGGTCTCGCCCCGTGGCCCACGACCAGCACGTCGCGCCGGTGCAATAGGTAGTTCAGGCCGGTGGTGGCGACGGAGAACGCCACAGACACAGCCACGCTCTCGGTCAGCCTCTCCGTTCCGCGGAGCCAGTGGACGATGAATTCGATGCCATGGCCCATGGCTGGCAGCACCGCCATCACGACGGCGCTGGCCACCCACGCCGGTTCGACGCGGCGGAAGGACTGCGACATGGCGGCCAGGGTGCCGACCATCGGGGCTCGGTAGAAGAGCTCGGTCACTGCGGCGGACACCGCGCTGTTCCAGCTGGCGGTCAGGTTCACCGTGAAGAAGATCGTCGTGCGCAGGCACGCGCTGATCACGGCGGCCTTCCAGTTCCAGTTGCGGATCAGTCGATGTACCGGATGCCGGACGATATCCGCGATAGCTCCGCCCAGGGTTGTCGCCAGAGGCCGGGCACCGTCAGCAGGGTTCGGCTTGTCTGAATCCATGCGCGGAGCGCGGCTCGGAGTGTCCCGGCCGGGCCGCACACAGGGCGAGACCGTACAGGGAGGCTGCTTACCACATCATCGCAGCAGACAGATCTGGCGGGCGAGCCCGCGCTACTGGCCTAAGTCGTGACACAAGAAGCACTCGTTGGAGACCTGGCGTTCCGCGTGGCAGTTCATGCAAGCCACCATGTTGGTCGAGACTTCCTGCATCAGCACCTGCCTCTCCTGCACCGGTCCGTGGCAATCGGCGCAAGCCAGCTCCCCCTTGGCGTGCTCGCTATGGCTGAAGAAAACGAAATCCGGCACCCGATAGGCCCGCTGCCAGTCGATCTTGCTACCCGCTGGCAGGGCGGCGAGCTGCCGCACGGCGGGCCTGTCTGTGGCGATCGCTTGGTGGCACTGCATGCATTGGTCCCGATCCGGCAGGCCGGCCCGGGAAGCGGCGGTCGCGCCGGGATGGCAATCGGCACACGCCATCCGGTTCTGCATGTGCAGCCGATGGTCGAAGGGGATCGGTTGCGGCCCGACCTCCCTAGGCAGGTCCTCTGCCGGGGGCTGGTAGGCCGGCGCCTGGCCGAGGCCGGGCCATGGCACCAGTGCCGCCAGCGCGATCGCCAGATCCAGCGCTCGTCGCTCCAAGCGCATGTCGGGGCTAGCTCGCTCGCTGTGCGAGCTGACTGCGGGTGTAAGGCGAGCCCAATCCCGCGATCTCGACGTTGACCAAGAATGGCTTTTCGCTGCGGAACGCGCGGTCGAACGCGTCCGCCAGCTGATCCCGGGACGTCACGTGGGCCCCATCGCCGCCGAACCCCTTCATCACTAGGTCGTAGCGGGTGTTCCTCAGCTCGCAGGCGACCGTGGGCGAGCCGGGGTAGAAGCCCTCCTGCAGTTCGCGCTCGACCCCCCAGCCGGCGTCGTTCCCTACGATGATGACGAGCGGCAATCCAAAGCGCACCGCCGTGTCGAGCTCGCCGATGTAGAACCCGAGGGAGCCATCACCGGTGATGACCACAGATTTCGAATTCGGCCGCAGGATCTGGGCACTGAGACCGATCGGAAGGCCGACGCCAAGGCCGGCCAGCGAGCCCAGCCGCATCCAGCGGCCTGGCTGGCGGGCTGAAAGCATGTAGCGGCCCCAATGGACGAAGTCCCCCCCGTCCCAGCAGATCGTCGCATCGGACGGCAGTCTCTCCCGCAAGACCTCGTAGACGTGGAGCGAGTGCATGGGCGAGCGCGGCTCGGCCATCTCGGCAGCGACCTTGGCTGCGTACTCGTCACAGCCACGCTGCACCTCGGCCAGCCACCCGGAGCGGTCCGGCGCGGACCTCTCCGCCAATGCGTCGTTGAAGGCAGCCAGCGTGGTCTTGGCATCGGCCAGGATACCGACTTCCAGCGACCGGTTCAGACCTAGCTCGGTGCCACAAAGATCGATTTGGACAGTCTTGACACCGTCTCCGAATAGCTGCGGACCGCCCATGCGGAGGCCATAGTCCATGCGCTTGCCGACGACAAAGACCAGGTCAGCCTTGCGCAGGGCGTTGATGACACCGGGATTGATGGTGGAATCGGCGTAGCCGAAACACAGAGGGTGCTCGTCCGAGACCATCCCGCGGGCCAAGGTGGTGGTAAACAAGGGCGCGTTGACCGCTTCAACGAACGCTCGGAGCTCTTGCTCGGCCCCGGACCAATACGCCCCCGAGCCGGCCACGACGGCGGGGCGCTCGCTGGCAGCGAACAGGTCCATGGCGCGGGCGAGGTCCGCAGTGGCAGGCTCGCTCCGCAGGATTTCGATGCGCTCGGCGGGTATCGGCGCGTGCGTTTCGTTCCGCTCCGTGAACAGATCGACTGGAATGCTCAGGTGGGCCACGCCGGGGCGGCCGTGCAGCATCTCCAGGAACGCGCGCTGCACATGGAACGGTATCTGGCCCGAGCGGGCCGGTACAGAGGCGTACTTGGCGATGCCCTGCACCAGCTTGAGCTGGTCCATGTCCTGGAACGCGTAGCGGTCGCGCGCTCCGGAATCGCTCATGCCGCTGACGGCAAGCATCGGCACGGCCGTGGCGTTAGCGGTGGCGATGCCGGTAATGGAGTTCGTGTGCCCGGGGGCGCCGGTCACCATCGAAACGCCCGGCGTGCGCGTTAGGCGGCTCCAGCCGTCCGCCATGTGCACCGCCGCAGATTCGTGGCGCGTGTCATATATCGACATCCCGTCGCGCGCGGCAGTCTTCAGCACATCGTTGAGGTGGTCCCCAACGAGCGTGAAGATGTTCTCCACGCCTTGGCTTCGCAGGCTGCGCACGAATAGCTCCGAACCCGTGAGCATGACCTAGCAGCATACTACTTCGAGGCATGTTTCCTGAGCCGCGGCCGAGCGGACACGCGCGTGCGCTCCGCGGCACCCGCACCTTCGCAATCGGGTGTACGTCAAAAATCTGAGATCGGCTCAGGTTTCGGTGGATCGATGGGCCC
>JAPPMG010000044.1 GCA_028819215.1 Bryobacterales bacterium | reverse complement strand
TCGCTCCTCCCGGTCCGTAGCGACTCCCGCCGCCTTGTTCCCGGTCCTCGTCACTGTCGGGTCGGAGGAGGCGCCCCGCAGGGCTGGCCTCCGTCCGCCGCTCAAACGGCCCGTACAGTTTTCCCGTAGGCCGCTTTCACATCGGCATCGCCTTGCGAGGACTCAAGGAAGGCACCAGCGAAATCAGTCCGACAAGCCCGTATTCGCCGCGAAGCGTCTGCGTCGACAACTGTTTCCAGCCGCCATTGCGCCAGCGCTTGTAGCGATGCGACCTAATGCGTCGCACGATCCAGCCGTCAAGCTGGTGGAAGAGCTTGCGCACTTGGGCCTTGCGATAGTACTGGCCCCACCCGCGAATGACCGGATTGAGCTGATCGATCAGCTCCTGCGTCGTCACCGAGGCCGTGCGACGGGTGCGCGCTCGGATCTGGTCCTTGAAGTTGCGTATCGACTTGTCTCGCGGAATCGCATAAAGCGTTCCCGCGCGGGCCCTGCTCGTGATCTTCGCGGCCGGCAGCCTCAGAGGCCGCTGGCCCTGCTTGATCTTGTAGCCGAGAAACTCAAACCCTTGTCGCACATGGACAATTCGTGTCTTCTCGGCGTTCAGGGTCACGCCCAACTTCGCCAGAATCCGCTTGGCCGCCTTGAGCGCAGCACGGGCTTCCCCGCGACTGCGACACGTGAGCAGCCAATCGTCGGCGTACCGCGTCAGCCGACACCCGCGGCGACGCATCTCCCGGTCGAACGGAGTGAGCAAGACGTTACTCAGCAAGGGTGAAATTACACCACCCTGCGGAGTACCCTGTTCGGTCGGCAGCCGACTGCCGTCGGCCATCATCCCGGACTTAAGCATCTGCCTGAGTAGGCCGAGCACCCGTCCGTCCGACACTTGCTGGTTGACGAGTTCGAGAAGCTTGTCGTGGTCCACGGACCCAAAAAAATCTTTCAGGTCGGCGTCAACCACCCACTCATAGCCCTCTTGCAACTCGCCCCAGATCTTGCGCAGTGCGTCATGGGTGGACCGTCCGGGTCGGTATCCGAAGCTGGCCGCGTCGAACACCGGCTCGAAGATCGGTTCCAGTCGGTTCAGCAGCGCCTGCTGGCATACCCGGTCATAGACCGTTGGGATGCCCAGACGCCGGAACTTCCCCGGCTGGCCCGCCTTGGGAATGAGATGCTGGAGAACGGGTTGCGGCACATACGTGCCGTCCCGCAGTTCCCGGTGCAGTCGGTCGAGATTCGCATCCAAGGACGCCTCGAACGCCACCAAGTCCTCTCCGTCCACGCCCCCGGCTCCCCGGTTGCGCTTCACCTTCTCCCAGGCCACCTCCAAGTTCTTCCGCTTGTAGACCTTGTCCACCAGTGAGTGGACCTTCCTCTTGCCTGCCGGGTTGATCCAGTGCACGAGTCTCCTCGGTCCGTGACGTCCGGGTCTTTCACTTATCGAACTTATCCGCGTCACGACCCTTACTCGCTCATCCACCGTCTCGCTCCGACTGCCTCTGCCAGCCGACTTCCCCGGCCCACCCGGCCGCCGCTCGCGCGGTCACGCGGCTTTCGCCGCGCTTGAAGTACTATTCGGCTGTCCGACTGCTCGCCGCGCATCCTTCCCCACTTCGTCTCTCGACTTATAGGGTCTGTTATCCCGGTGCCACCCGGGAACGCGACGAGCCCTCCTGGGGTCACGTCCAGATCTTCCGTACCGTGCCGTTCGCACACACCTTGGTTCGACGAGTGGATAAGAGCGCCTTCGCCGCCATAGTGCCGGCTCGACCTTGCCTCGCCTTTGGCCGACCGATTCATCACGGGTTGCCCCTCGATTACGGCCCGGTACTGCTCCTCAAGCCCTTCAGATTCCACCTCGCGGTGGACACCCTGCCCTCCGGTTGCTTTCCAGCAGTGCATTGACTTAGCTCCTTCCTTGGCTGTCTCCGCCGTTTCCGGCTTCGTGCCCGTTTAGGGTTTCGCTTATCAGCACACCCCGGCCAGTGAGGAATTACCCCCACTTTCGGATATAGCGCTCCTTATCCGAGCGCCAGTGGGACTCCAACCCACCTGATCTGGGCGCTGCCCAGCACACACTATGGCCGAGTCTGACTCCTTCGGGTCGTACATCTCCAGTCTTGACTCCTGCCTTTCCCTTCACGGTCCCGGCGACGATCCGCCGGGACGACCCGAAGGCCTCCCAGGTCCCAACCTCTGTCGTACATGCGTGCCTGGGTTCTTCGACGCCGTGGAGCCCTCCCGGCACTAGCTGTATCGCACCGTAAGGTGTTGCCTTCGACCGCAAACACAGCCTCGGCTCTCCAAATGTCAGGGATTTCGACGCTCTATAGCCCTGCCCGCATGCGCCCCTGCCGACGCTTCGCCCGCTCCCTCACGGGAACGACCGCACGGCTCGGGGAGCAGTATGGATCAGCTCATCCTTTACCGCAGAGGACTTTCACCTCCTGACATTGGCCAGTTAGCCTGGCGCACGCTTGCCTTCTTCCCAAACCAAGTAGGTGCTGCGGCTCGGGCTGCGCCCCACACCGTGCACCACCTGCACATCCGGATGCAGGCAGGCCCGGTTGTTGCCACGCCGGTAGTAGACCACCAGTTCCATCGCCACCAGCACGTCCTCGCGCTCGCGGAAGTGGTGGCGCAACGAGCCGGTCGCCTGCTCGACGGCATCACCGTGCGAGACACTCTGCGCGACCCAATGGCCTTCGGGGTACTCGACCTCGTCGGTCTGCGGCACCTCGGCGGCCACATCTTCCTCTGGAACTGCAGGAACGTGCGTGTCTGTGAGAGCGCTGGCCGACATCAAGCATACGCGCGTGCAAGCACGCACGGCATTGCAATGATTGTACGGCCGCCGCAGGCGCGCCGGGCCTGACCCGGGTGGCAGGGAAGCTGGGAGATCCGTTACCGGATTGGCGAGTGCGCAACTCCCGGTTGCCACCAGGAAGTTGCGCACCTGCCGTCACCGAACCAGCATGCGACCGGATTTCAGGAGCGGACGTTGCGCCACTCCCGGGCGAAGCGCCGGAAGAAGCCCCAATGAAACCTGCCGTGCTGCTGCAGCTTCCTCGAGCCGGGCCGATTACGAGAACAGGGGGAGCTCCTCGGTATTGTTGAAGGGGAATCGCTGGCTGTCCGCGGTGTCCGCAACGCCGAGGTACTTCCTCAGTGCCTTGTGGATGTGCTTCGGGTGGATCAAGGTCCCGGACGTGTCGTCCCGTTGCAGCGTGCCGGCATTGATCTTGCGCGCGAAGTGCAGCTCGTCAGTCTCCCCCACCACACGATTGGTCCAGGGCTGATTCTTCTCCATCACGACGAAGCTGCCGATCGGCCAGTGGTCCTTGCCCGCCTCGGCGTTGTACTTGTTCGTCCGCCCGAAGTCTGATCCCATCACCACCACCAGCCGGTCCGCCACGCCCTGCAGCTCGGCGTAGTCCCAGAGGTAGTCCACCGCGCCCGTCAGGTTTCCCAGCAGCCAGTTCGCCTTCGGATCGTGGTTGTCGTGCGTGTCGAACCCGCCCAGGCGCAGGTCCGCGCTGACCGCGACACCCGCTCTGAATGCCAGCACTGCCAGCTGCGCCTGCCGCTTCAGGGTGCTCCGGAACAAGCCGTACTCCTCGACCGCCTGCAACTCGTCCGTTGGGGGGATCATGTCCGCGAACGAGCGCAGCCCCTCCGCCGCGTCCGGCTTCAGTGCCGCCGCGTACAGCTCCCGGTTGCGCGCGTCCCGCGGCATCAGGTTAGGCGCCGCAGCCAGCCGCGCCATGCGCGTGTCGCGATGTCTCGTGATCGAGGACCAGTCCTCGGAGCCGAAGTACGGCCGCCGGTTCGGGTCCCCGAGCACCAGTTCGGGCTTCGCAATGTTCCGGATGTCGCCCGCGTTGTTCAAGCGCGTGAACACGGCCACGCCCGCCGTGTTCGAGAACCC
Organism: Bryobacterales bacterium; assembly: GCA_028819215.1. Lineage (GTDB taxonomy): Bacteria > Acidobacteriota > Terriglobia > Bryobacterales > UBA6623 > VXMF01. The sequence continues at coordinate 29,661 of JAPPMG010000044.1, read as the reverse complement.
GCCGAAGCTCAGGTACGGCATCGACAGGCCGGCCCCGCTGTGCGCGGCCAGCAGCGCCGTGGTCGTCGGGTAACCCTCCGAAATCCTCCCGCTCCAGTTGTGGACCGATAGGATCGTCCTGTGGCTCACATTCCGGTTCCCGACGACAAGCGATTATTCCTTGAAATTGTGACAATCAATAGTGTATTTTCAAGAAAGATTGAGTTCCGGCCTCCTCATTGACCGCTCTCGGGCGATTCTTCGCATCGTCAATTCCTTCCGTGTTCATCCTGCCGTGGCACTGATCGGCCCCCGGCAGTGCGGCAAGACCACACTGGCGCGGCTGATCGCTGCCATGGAACGCGAGGTGGAATTCTTTGACTTGGAGCGAGCACAGGACAGACGTCGCTTGCTTGCGCCGGAGCAGGCGCTGGCGCCGCTGTCCGGCCTCGTCGTCATCGACGAGATCCAACGGCAGCAGCAACTGCTTGAAACGCTGCGCGTGCTGCTCGACCGGCCCGAAGCGGGGACACGCTTCCTGCTCCTAGGAAGCGCCTCTCCTTCGCTGGCGAGAGGAGCATCCGAAACCTTGGCGGGCCGGATCGGTCTCGTTGACCTGTCGGGATTCGACCTGAGTGAAGTCAGTGGCTGGGCGAAGCAGCATCGAACGGCCGACTGGCGCGTGCTCTGGCTGCGAGGAGGCTTCCCTCGCAGCTATCTGGCACCGGATGAAGCGGCGTCCGGGCTCTGGCGAGAGAGTTTCGTGCGGACGTTTCTCGAGCGGGACATCCCGCAATTCGGAATCCGGATCGCTGCGGAATCCCTGCGACGGTTCTGGACCATGATCGCTCACTACCACGGCCAAGTCTGGAACGCCGCGGAGTTCGCCCGAGCTATCGGCACCGGGCAGGCCACAGCGAGGAGATACCTCGACATCCTGGGCGATGCGCGAGTTGTGCGGATCCTCCCGCCTTGGCACGAGAACCTGAAGAAACGTCAAGTCAAGTCACCCAAGATCTACGTCCGGGACGCGGGACTGTTGCATTCGCTGCTCGAGCTGGACTCCTTCGCTGCCTTGGGCGGGCACCCCAAGGTAGGTGCATCGTTCGAGGGATTCGGTGTCGAGCAAGTCCTTTCCTGCCTGAATCCCCGCAGTGCGCACTTCTGGTCCACTCATGCAGGGGCTGGGCTGGACCTGCTGGCCACAGTCGGCGGAAAGCGTCACGGGTTCGAGTTCAAGTACAGCGACGCGCCAGGCACGACGCGCTCCATGCGTATCGCGATGTCGGACCTGCAACTCGAACGGTTGTGGATCGTCTATCCGGGGACCAAGCGCTACGCGTTGGACGACGGCATTTCGGCCTTGCCTGTCGGGGCAATTCCGACCGCCTTCAGTGAGTCCGCAGCATGAACCGCTACCGGGCCGGCCTGATCCAGGCATCCCCCTGAATCAACCGGCCCGGGGGACGACCTCTCGATCAGTTTCGGAAACTGCGATTCCTCTGCCGCAGACCGATGAGCGTTTCGGGAGTCAATGGCATCGAGCTCAGGCGGCTCGAAGTGCCGATGCCCACTCTCACAACAATGGGCGGGACTTCGGAACGGCCGGGCCGCACCTCGGGATCACCCTCCGGCGGAGGGATTCGTGGTGTCAGCGCTGAGAGCCCGGAGTTGCTCCTCCAGTGCCCGCACCCTTGCGTCCGCTGCGCTGGCCCGCTGCTCTGCGGCCTCTCGCTCCCGCTCTGCGGCCTCTCGCTCGCGCTCTGCGGCCTCTCGTTCCCGCTCTGCGGCCTCTCGCTCCCGCTGTGCGGCACTAGCCCGCTCTTCTGCTACCTGTCGCTCGCGCTCAACAGCCAGTCGCTCGCGCTCGTCCGCGCTGGCCCACTCCTCCCCCGTGCGCGGGTCGCGGAACACCAACACCGTTCCCCGTTCCCGCCGCTCGCCGCGGAGCTCCAGCCCCAAGACCTCGCTCCAAAGCCACATCCGGCCTCCAACCGCCGCCGCCGGCACCGGCTCATAGCCGCCCGCTCTTGCCACGTAGCCCTCCAGCGGCTTGGCCATCAACTCCCCGGCCGGATCGAGCCGCCAGTACTCGCGCACGCCCACGCTGGCGTACTCGCCCACCTTGTGCTGCGCATCCCTGTCCGCCGTCGACGGCGACGCCACCTCCAGCACGAAGTCCGGCGGCTTGCCTTCTTCCCACACCAAGTAGGTGCTGCGGCTCGGGCTGCGCCCCACACCGTGCACCACCTGCACATCCGGATGCAGGCAGGCCCGGTTGTTGCCACGCCGGTAGTAGACCACCAGTTCCATCGCCACCAGCACGTCCTCGCGCTCGCGGAAGTGGTGGCGCAACGAGCCGGTCGCCTGCTCGACGGCATCACCGTGCGAGACACTCTGCGCGACCCAATGGCCTTCGGGGTACTCGACCTCGTCGGCCTGCGGCACCTCGGCGGCCACAGCTTCCTCTGGAACTGCAGGAACGTGCGTGTCTGTGAGGGTGCTGGCCGACATGAAGCATACGCGCGTGCAAGCACGCACGCCATTGAAATGATTGTACAGCCGCCGCAGGCGGGTCGGGCCTGACACGGGTGGCAGCGCAGCTGGGAGATCCGTTCCCGGATTGGCGAGCGCAAACTCCGATTGCCGCCAAGAAGCTGTGCACCTGTCGTCACCGAACCGGCATGCGACCGGATTTCAGGAGCGGACGTTGCGCCACTCCCAGGCGAAGCGCCGGAAGAAGCCCCTGTGAAGCCAGCCGTGCTGCTGCTGCTTCCTCGAGCCGGCCCGATTACGAGAACAGGGGCAGCTCCTCGGTATTGTTGAAGGGGAATCGCTGGCTGTCCGCGGTGTCCGCGACGCCGAGGTACTTCCTCAGTGCCTTGTGGATGTGCTTCGGGTGGATCAAGGTCCCGGACGTGTCGTCCCGTTGCAGCGTGCCGGCATTGATCTTGCGCGCGAAGTGCAGCTCGTCAGTCTCCCCCACCACACGATTGGTCCAGGGCTGATTCTTCTCCATCACGACGAAGCTGCCGATCGGCCAGTGGTCCTTGCCCGCCTCGGCGTTGTACTTGTTCGTCCGCCCGAAGTCTGATCCCATCACCACCACCAGCCGGTCCGCCACGCCCTGCAGCTCGGCGTAGTCCCAGAGGTAGTCCACCGCGCCCGTCAGGTTTCCCAGCAGCCAGTTCGCCTTCGGATCGTGGTTGTCGTGCGTGTCGAACCCGCCCAGGCGCAGGTCCGCGCTGACCGCGACACCCGCTCTGAATGCCAGCACTGCCAGCTGCGCCTGCCGCTTCAGGGTGCTCCGGAACAAGCCGTACTCCTCGACCGCCTGCAACTCGTCCGTTGGGGGGATCATGTCCGCGAACGAGCGCAGCCCCTCCGCCGCGTCCGGCTTCAGTGCCGCCGCGTACAGCTCCCGGTTGCGCGCGTCCCGCGGCATCAGGTTAGGCGCCGCAGCCAGCCGCGCCATGCGCGTGTCGCGATGTCTCGTGATCGAGGACCAGTCCTCGGAGCCGAAGTACGGCCGCCGGTTCGGGTCCCCGAGCACCAGTTCGGGCTTCGCAATGTTCCGGATGTCGCCCGCGTTGTTCAAGCGCGTGAACACGGCCACGCCCGCCGTGTTCGAGAACCCGCCGAAGCTCAGGTACGGCATCGACAGGCCGGCCCCGTTGTGCGCGGCCAGCAGCGCCGTGGTCGTCGGATAACCCTCCGAAATCCTCCCGCTCCAGTTGTGGACCGTGCCCGCGGTGTGGGAATTCGTCTGCGCGTCCACGCCGTTCACTACCAGAATGCGCTGGTAGTACTTGTCGAAGAAGGCCTGGTTGCCGGCGAACGGTGCGTAGCGGATGTTGCCCGCCTGCCGGACCTCGCCGCTCGTCGCCCAGTTGTTGATGAGCGGCTCGCCGGCGACGTTCGTCTTGGGATCGCAGAAGCTGGTCGGATCCCAGCCGCCGTCGGCCTGGATAAACACGAACAGCTTGCCGTTGTAGTCTGCGGCGCTCGCCAGCGGCACCCGGAACCCCGACACGGCACCAACGCCCATCATGACCTTCATGAAGCTGCGGCGATTCATTGCGTCCTCCCTTCGCTAGAAATACAGGTACCGGTAGTCGGTGAGCAGATACGCCAGCGTGACCACCCATGTCCGGACTGCATGGTGCGGATCGGAGAAGTCGGTGGCTCGCGTGAACGGGCGGATGAGATCGAAGTTCAACTGGCTGCCACCGTACTGGGCGTATCGCCGGGCACCGTCCACGAGGCCGTCGAAGTAAAGATGGTCGCCGGATTCCGCGCAGTAGAACCTCGAGCCGGTAAAGGACTGGCTTTCGGAGTTTCGCTTGCGATTCCATACCTCGACGAAGAGGTTGTAGGCCTCATTGACATCCGGTGAATCGATCGCCACGGTCGCGCCGAAGAACCGCTGGTGCAAGTCGGCCAGTTTTCGGCGGATCGCGATCTCGCCCTGCGAGCTCCCGTCCTCCGCTACCACCTCGATCGCCAGCCGGGCCGCTTCGTCGCCGGCCTTGTCCTGGTGGGCAACGACAGTGACGCTGTAGTCTCCGGAAGACGAGATCTCGACCGGTATCTCCACGGAGCAATTGCCCGTCATCCAGTAGAACTCCCCTTTCGGACGGCCGCAGTTCTTCCTGGCGAGGGTCTCGAGCTCGACTTCTGTCACGGTCGATGCGCTGCTGTTGGCGACCACCAGGCGATCCAAGCTCAGGTTGCGGTCAAGCGCGTTGCCCTCGCTGTCTTGCTGGCCGCCGGTAGAGTTGTTCGTGAAGGACAGGCGCACGGTCTTCGAGCCCGCAGCCAGGGGCAAAGCCAAGCTGACCTCTTGCCGTGCTTCCCACGACTCGGAAGTGATGTCGAACTGCCCGCCCGTTTCGGAGTAGGGAGTGTCGAATTTTGTGATTCCGTCGAACAGGATGCGGCTCTCTTCGGGCCAGAAATAGAACTCGCGGCGCACGATCGGGCAGCTCACCTCAGCGGCATGGCTCTGAGCGACGGCCGCCATCAGCGGCGTGATCTCGCCAGTGCGCTCGATGATCCCGTCGGAATCGATGCCTCCGTATAGAAGCTCGTAGCCGGTGTACCCCTGCGGGTCATGCAGCTTGCTCCGGGTCTCGCCGAGCCCGAAGGGCTGCTGGAATCGCCTGCCCCATACATACCCAGCGACGGCCTCAGTCTTCGCAACCAGCTCTTCCGGAGTGAGGAGCCGCGCAACGCCCGCGTCGCGGAGCGCGGTCGCGCGGGTCTCGTCCTCTCCAGTGACAGATTCAGCCCGGAACCAAGGAGAAAGCGCCATCTCGGCGAGGAGGTCCTTTGCGTTGTATGCGCCACCGCCACCGAATCCCTCGCGGAACGACTGCGCGAGCGCATCGACCTCCAAGGTCTGCGCGGCCGATGCAACCAGCAACGCATCGAATTCCGTATCGGCGCTGTCGCTCGGGGGCTCGACGAGTTCCACGCCCATGACCGCCGGCCACCAGAACCTAACGGCCGCCTTGGCGAATCGCTCGTCCGCAATGAACTGTTCAACCAACCATTGCAAGCTGTTGTCCGCGCTTGGTGCCGACCGGTCGTCGAACCCCGGGGTGCGCATGTCGCGGAACCAGGTGTCGCCTCGCTGGTACGGGGATACAGTTCCGTCTTTGGGGTTCCTGTAAAGGTTCGGCAAGGCGTCCCGGCCGGCGTTCTTGTCCCGGAAGAGCCCCATGTCGCCGTAGTTCTGGTAGGTGCCGGCGACCGGGTCCATCGGAATGTGGCATACCGTGCATGCCGGGTTGTTCATCGTGGGGTTGTTCGTATCCGCGAGGGCATCGGCGTCCTGCGTGCGTGCCGCGGACTTCTCGATGTCGAAGCCCAGGAAGTGGTAGTAGGTCCAACGGGAGCGGGCGCGATTGCGATTCGTCGCTGTCGTGGGATAGCGTCGCAGGAAAGCGGTCGTGTTGAGGATCCCGGCGTGGGGGTAGTCGGTGGACAAATTGCCGGGATTGATGACCCTCCAGACATTGGGAGGGTTTTCCTCCACGATCATGGACCTGTCGCGCCTGAAGTACCTCGCGATTTCCGACGGCTTGAATTCCGTGACATCCTCGGGATTGTCAAATTCCGTCGTCGCGCCATACGCGGCCGCGGCCATGGGATTGGCCATGATGTAGTCCGCGGTCAGGATGTCCGTGTAGGGCAGGTCATTCTCGACAACGTGCGCAATAAGCTCGAGCGGGGCGCGAGCGGCGCCGAATTGTACGGCTCTCTCGTGATAGCGAAATCCCGGATACCGCCGCGGGTTATCGGCATAGCCGTTCGCAATGCCCTCCTGGGCCAGTTCCCAACGCTTGTTCGTCAGATCGACGAATCTCACCTCGGCAACCCCGATCACGTTCAACCGCTCCCGGTCCGTAAGCAACCGGTCGTTGGCGGACCTGATCAGGAATTCGTGGAATCCCGGGCCCGCCATCAAGCCCTTGATGGTCCGGCGCAGGCTGGATTCCCGGCCGTCGCTGACCGCGGCGAGCTCGGATTGGGTCGGGAGCCTGCCGGCAAACAGGAGTGCCGCCCGGCGCAGCGTCCTCCAAGGAGCGGCCATCGTCACGGCTTCGAACAATGTGTCGGGAGACAGCCCTCCCGAGACATCGCCTCCCAAGCCGCGGAGGAACCGCTCCATGTTGGCGAAGTCCGTTGAACCGGCGACCAGCTGGACGCCCCCGCCATGGCCTTCCGCGCCCTGGATCTTATTGAGGATCAGGTCGGCCCCGCCCTCGACGGTATCCAGGAAATTCTGGAACACGGCAACGTTCGTTGCCTCGTGGCCGTCCACGCCGGAAGGCGTGAGCACGAGGCGTGTATGCCCGGAAGCGCCACCCGCGACATGGCAGTTGATGCACTTCGACTGCACGACCGAGTCCGAAATATAGTTGTCGAAGATGCCGCTCGGCGATTCCCCGGCCGCCGCAACGTCTCGCCACGGCGACCGGTCGGGTGGCGGAGCGAATCTCGCAACCAACGGACTCGCGATTCGCTTGCGGAACGCACCCGGCTCGGGACTCAGGCCGAGATACGCCGGGCAAAACGCCTGAGATTGAATCGAGCTGGCCCCGCTCTCGAGACGCGCGTGCGCTGACTCGCTCTTTGCGGCCAGCATGCTCTCAAGCAGCCAGGCGTGATCGTGCTCGGCCCAAAGGCGCTCCTCCTCGGCCTGGTCGCGCTCGGGGTCTACGACGCCGAACTGCGCCTGGCAGACCGCGATGCCAAGCATTGCGGCCAAGGAACGGCCCAGTGCCCGCATGAGACGGGCGCGCGCTCCACCAAGTCTAGCCATGTCTCCAGGCGCCCTGAACGAGCCTAGCGAATGCTATGACGAAGCGTCAATGCGCATGGTTGCGTGGAATGCACGACGCGGCCTTGATTTCCCGCTGAGCTGAGGTGAAGTCTGATTTCGTTGCAAATAGAGTTTGCTTTCGGGTCCCTCCGGTATCTTGTGCTTGAGGAAACGAGACCCCGCGCGCGCTCCATCCCCGCTCTGAATGCCGCGAAGGCCGCATCTTCCGGCCGCTCGCCGACCTCGGCGATGTGCCCCCTACGGCTCCCACCCTCCGAACCCGAATTTCGCTCTAGCCCAGTCGCGATTTGACAGTATTTATATAGGGAGCCATAGATCTTGGTTGACAGACCGACCCAGCATGACAATTCCCCGGTCCGAGTCTCGTAGGACTCCCCTCCACCGGATGGCCGTCCGGCCCTCGCACTCGCGGGCCGCGTCGTCGGTCGGGAACTTGTCCGCGAGCCGCATCAGGCTCAGGCCCTTGCGGTAATGCTTGCCGGGCGCGTTCTTGGCCGCCGTCTCCTTAGACTGTCTAGCTGCTAGCAACGGCGCGGCCCTCGACCACCAAGTCCCGCCCAACCGCGCGCAAGGCCCTCATCACGTGGTCGATGTGCGATCTGTGCCCGGGATCAGCCAGCCGTCCCACGGTCGTGTCGGACAGGCCGAGCCGCTTTGCCAAGGCGCGCTTGCTGATGCCTCGGTCCCGCATCGCGGAATACAACTCCAGCTTGGCGGCCATCACCGGCGGCACGGTCACGACTTCCTGACCGTCCATGACCGGGCTGGGCACCGGGACGGCCTCGCGGTCGTCCACGAGGAACGACAGGGCGGCGACCAGCGCGTCCTCGGCCATTTCCAAGGCTTCGGCCCGGCTGTAGCCGCTGGTGTGGCAACCTCGAATATCGGGGAACGAAACTACGTGCTCGTCCCCTTCGTGCCGGACGATCCGGCATGGGTAGGCGTATCGCATCTCAGAAGTCCTCCTTTGGTATTCCCAGATCCTTCAGCATCGAATCGAGCAGCCCCTTGCCGATCTCCGTCCGCTTGACGATCGTGTCGCGCCCGCCGACGAACACCTTGCTGTGGCTGCCCTTGCCCTTGCGGGCGAGGAAGCGGAAATCCAGCCCGGCTCGCTTCGCGTAACGCTTGGCACGTCTCGTGAATTCCCTTCCGTCCAAGACTAACGTGTACCCTATCGGGCGGCACAATGCAATCATTTGTAGGGAAAAACTAGATGATAGTTGCTTAATTCACTAATTTATCGAGGATTTGCCCAGTTTGTACCAATATTCGGGAGAAGACTGCGCCAGCGGGCGGCCCCTCCGTGCGCTACGAATGCCTGACGCCCCGCCGTCAAGCAATCCGGGCGGGGAAACTGTGACTATTCGATAGGATTCCCCTTCGTTTCGGATTGAACTTGCGACGTGGAATCAACCTGCCTGAGTTCCCGCTGAAACCCTTCGCACTGGACTCCGGAAGTCGGTGGGTTGAACGTCCCGCACTCCATATTTGAATGTTGCACGGAGATTCCGCCATCGAGGCATGCTGCTCTCGGGCGTTCTCTGAGCAGGATCGCACGAGAATGCCGGGAGCAGCGAGCACGCACATCATCCAAGGGCGCGCGAGTCTCCAGATCGAGATGCAAGACCATCCTCCGATGGTTCTCGCACCTCTCGGAGAGTTCCCTTCAGGCTCATCCTTCGTTGGCAGAGGCTGATGCCAGCCACGGCGGCTGTATGCTGTGGAGGAAAGGTGATCGCGCACATCTGGATTCGCTATGGCGGTGACAGCAACGAAATCGACGGAACTCGCTGGGCAGGCCTCGCCGGTCGCCGAGGTGGCGGCACACGAGCCCGATGCGGTCGAGTACCCGGACAGGCTTTGGACCGCGCCGAGCTTCTGGCACGGGGAAGCTGTCTGGCTGGCCACGACGGCGCTTCAACGCCATCTCATGGACCGCGACGACGTGCTCGTGGCCATGGAATTGGTGCTGTATTACGAGCGCGGCAACAACCGGGCCTGGCTGCAGCCGGACGTGCAGGTGGTGTTTGGGGTGGTCGATCCTCACGCAAACCGCTATTCGTTCAAGGTATGGGAGGAAGGCAAAGCACCAGACTTTGTCCTAGAGGTGGCCTCGCCGTCGAGTACGGAGCACGACGCGCAATACCAGGCGCGGCAGTACGCTGCGATCGGGGTGCGCGAATACTGGCGGCTCGACCCAACAGGGGAGCTGACGGGGACGCCTTTAGAAGGCTACCGGTCTCTGGGGAGCCAGTTTGACAGGGTGGAGTCGGTCGCAGGCGCGGGCGAGGTCGCGTACTTGAGGAGTGGGGTGCTGGGACTGGACTTGCGCGCGGCGCACCGGAACGGCCCGACGGTGCTGGTGACTCGCGACCCGCAGACGGGTGAGGAGTTCGACGGACGGGTGCAGAAGCAATACCGGCAGCTACGGGTCGCAGAGGCCGAACGCGACGCCGAGAAGAGCCAACTGGAAGCCACGCGGGACGGGTTGAGCGCGATCAAGGCGAAGATCAGCGCGGCAAGAGAGCGCACGAGGCTTGCGGAGGAGAGAGCGCGGGTATTGGAGCAGCGAATCCGAGACCTGACAGGCCGATCCCATCCGATGGGGCGAGATTCCTACGGTTGAGCCCCCTTCACCTCTCGACTCAGATCAAATACGCGGTCAGGGCCGCCAGCAAGGGCGCAACGGTCGATACTGCCACTTCCGTCTTCCGTACCACGCCCTTCAGGGACGAGCCGGTTTCGAGTGCCCTGCTCAGGAACTGGCCAAGCGGTATTCCCGACAGCGATCGCAACGCCAGTGCGTGCGGCGCGTACACCGCGACCAGAGTCAATGTAAAGATCGCGCCCCAGAACGCGCTGAGCACGTTGGCGAACCCCAGGTACTCGGCGATTCTCGCCTCAGCCCCCTCGCCGGTGCCGTAAAGCGCCGCCGGCAGCCGAAACGAGAGTGTCAGCAGCAGCGTGCTAGCGACCAGCAGGCCGCTCATCGCCATGAAACCATGGAGCAGGCGATTCACCGCCTCTTCCGGCTTGGTCTCTCCCGACTTCGCCTCCTGCACGATCGCGATGGCGTGGCAAGCCCCGGCGCACACCGCGGCAACGCCGGCGGAAGCCGGCAGCAGAATCGACGCAAGGTGGCGTGAGATGCCCGGGCCCAGGGCGTCGCCGGTCATCGCCGCGGCCACCGGATTGCCGGCCCGCTCGTAGATCGCGACGAGCGAGTCGTAGGCAACCGAGAAAAGCCGCAGGTCGAGCGAAGCAAGCCCCGCCAGCACGGCGTGGAAGGCAATCCAAGACACGATTCCGGCGCCTGCCACGGCACGCTTGCTCGCGGCCGGCAAGGCGCTACGGGCGAATCGGACCGAGAAGTACCCCAGCAGGGCCAGGCAGACGGCGACGTAACAGGCCACGAAGGTGGACATCAGAACCAGCCCCCGGACGAAAGATGACACCGAATCCAAGCCGCGCCCCAGGTCGTCGATCAAGATGCTGACTAGTTCGGGATCGATCAAGACCTCGAAAACAGCGATTGCGAGCGCGGCTGGCAGGAAGCCGGACAGGATCGTCCATTCAGAGTGCTGCCCGATCCTCCGCACGTCCGGCCGTTCCCGAAGCAGCTGCGAGCGTTGGGTCGTGGACCGAGCCGCTCCGCCAGCATCGAGAGCATATCACGGCCATTCCGTGCCGAACTCGTGCTGTTTGGAGGGCTTGGGCGTCAACGAGGAGTCAGCAGCTGGCGTGGCCGCTCGACCAAGTCGCGCACCGGGAACATCACGCTCCTGCTACCGCGGACTTGCGCCAAGGCGGATGGGGGCGGGGGTCCATGACTTGACCGGCTAGGACGCGCATGCCCGAGGCCAGGGGACCCCACGAGTCTGCGGACCGCGCCGCGATGAGCAAATTCCTCGCTCGCGGACCCCTGTTCCGATGCTTGATGGGTGATCGGCTCACATCGATCTGCCACCACACCAGACAGCCCAGGTTTGTATCGGGCACCCCTCCAAAATCGTCTAGTCGACGGTCTCCACCAGATCCCGGACCGGGAGGTTCCTGGGGGAGTAGTCGTTCGACGGATTTGCCTCACGGTCCCAGACGCTGCGATGAATTTGGGATCCCTCGGGGATGTTCCGGACGTGCCGGCCGCGGAACCGCCAAAACCCGCTGTACGACTCTTGTGACGGGCCGTCGGGGTCAGGCCGGTAGCGCTTGCTCTTCAAGCGGCGCTGGTTGACCTCCATTCCTGCATCCGCGGCCTTGCCGAGCATCCAGTGCAGGGAGATGTTGGCCAGACCCCGTTCCGGGTGATAGCCCCCCACGTCCGAGTGCACGCCGGCGAACCATACCTGCTCCAAGGTCTGGCCCGGCCGCCGGTTCCGGTCGTCCCAGAGGCAGGGCCGGAAGTCCCGCCGCTTCTCATCAACGGCCAGCGCGTGGTACGCGAATGCGATTTCCGGGTTGAGCCGGGCGTTGGCCCAGCGCTTTCCCTCGTTCAGCACCAGCGACTCGACGGTGTCCCACACGCCGATGAAGTGTACAGGGGCCGGCCGGCTGAAGGTCGCCTTGAAGCCCGCGGCAACACGGGCGTTCCTCGGCTGGTTGTAGATCTTCGCCGCGTATTCGAGGTGATTGCCGGCCTTCCGCTCCAGCAGCCCCACTTTGTGCAGCATCCCCGCAAGCGAGCGCACGGTGAACGCACCGCGGCTGAAGCCGAAAAGAAAGATGCGGCTCGTCTCCGGCCCCTCGTACACCTCCATCAGGTACCGGTAGGCGTCGTTGACATTCTTCTGCAGGCCGGCCCCGGTGCCTTGGTCGGACAGTGCTCGCAGGACCCCGCTCTCCTCGTTGTAGGCCCAGCCTCCCGTCCCTACGCCGGGATCGTAGTAGGCGATCTGGGAGGCCGTCTTCATGGCCAGCGCGTAGGTCTCCACGACGTTCGTGTTGTTCTTTCCGTACTCGTTGCCGGTCCCGTCGCAACAGACGACGATGTTCTTGATTGCCATGTCTCCTCTTGATTCCGTCGCCGAAGTCGCTGCTAGGGATGGGGCTGGTTTCGACTTATGTGGGCGTCCGTTCCGGATTAAGTCGCGGGCTCGAATGGAATGCCACCGATTGTACTTGCCCAAGTTGACTCCTTCCTACGGTCGGCACTTCTAGCAGGTCAGCGCGAGAACGACGGAACGGAGGTCTTCCGGTAGCCTCGAGTATCGCTCCCAACAGATGCGGGGTGAGTCCTCCCCGTGCTTGATCTGTCGGTAGAGTGCAGAGGAGGATGTCAAATTAAGTTGCGATTTCCCTCGTCTGGATTTTCTCGGCGTACCGTGACATCGATTAGCAATCTCCATCGTGGCGTTGTGTTCATCGAAGCGACCCCGAACGAAGGATTCACCAGCGTCTTTTGGATTTGTCCAGATTACATGGCTATTTGCCATATACGCACGTCATTCACTCTTCACTGAGTGCGTCTTGATAAGATTTTGAAAATATGTTATTTTCATGGTTATGAGCCATCAAAGACGACAAAGACTGAAACCGCTCCTCGACAAGGTCCCGCCCGGCTTCATCGTGGACACACCCTGGCTGAGGGCGCAGGGCCTAGACCCTAAGTCCATCCACGACTATGTTGCTCGTGGGTGGCTCGAACGGGTAATCCGTGGAGTGTACCGTCGACCACTGCCGGAAGGCGTGCAAAGCGCTCATGAACCGTCTTGGGAGATCTCTCTTCTATCCTTGCAACGGCTCATGGAGTACGACGTGCACTTGGGCGGCGAGAGCGCTCTCGACCTTGCAGGCTACGCACACTTCCTGAGCCTCGGTCGACAACCGCGCGTCCACCTCTATGGTGCCGTACCGTCCTGGCTGAGACGAATGCCGATGCAAACGCAAGTCGTCGTGCACCAGCGCACGCTATTCGCCGACGATCCAATTGGTGTCGGCGATGCCGCCTACCAGGAGCACTCAAGCGGACCGATGGTCGATGTATGGCGCTGGCCTGTCAAGGCATCATCTCCGGAACGCGCCATCTTGGAGGCGCTCGATGAGCTGCCGCACGTAGCGAGCTTCGAAAACTTGGACAAGGTTTTCGAGGGGCTGACGTCGCTACGGCCAAAGCAGCTCATGGCGCTGCTAACCGCTTGTCGGAGCGTGAAAGTGCGTCGGCTGTTTCTCGTGTTCGCGGACAAGCACCAGCATCGCTGGCGCAAACACCTCGACACCTCCAAGATTGACATTGGCTCCGGACCGCGAGCGCTGGCTGTGCGCGGGAAGCTTCACCCGACCTACCTCATCTATGTGCCGGAAGAATTGGTGCCCGCCAAGATTGCGAGGACACGCCGCGATGCTTGAGCAGTACGTGACACAAGTTCGACTGTTGCTGAGCGTGCTGCCGGACATCGCGAGGGAGCCCATGTTCGCGCTCAAGGGCGGCACGGCAATCAACCTGTTCTACCGGGACATGCCAAGGCTTTCGGTCGATATCGACCTCACCTACCTGCCGGTGGCAGACCGCGAATCGTCGCTCGACGACATTGACGGTTCGCTTGACCGCATCGCGCGGGCAATCACTGTTCGCAACCCACGGGTCAGGGTGCAGCGCATTGCGGGTGGCGGGACCAACGACACACGAATCTTGGTGAGAGATGGTCAAGCGCAGATCAAGATTGAGACGTCGCCAGTCACGCGAGGGGCGGTGTATCCGGCGAAACCGATGGTGGCGTCTGAGGAGGTGACGGAGCGATTCGGCTTTGTCGAAATGAACGTCCTAGCCTTCGAAGATCTGTACGGCGGTAAGCTCCATGCCGCACTCGATCGTCAGCACCCCCGCGACCTCTTCGATGTGAAGCTCTTGTATGAGAATGAAGGCCTGACCGATGACCTCTTCCGTGTGTTCATGGTCTACGTGGCGAGTTCGGGCCGACCAATGCACGAGCTATTGGCACCCTCGACTCCGCTCCGAGAAGATTTGTACGGCGCAGAATTTCTCGGGATGACGCGGGAGGCCGTACCTACGCATGAGCTCGCCGGTACGCGCCGACGTTTACACGCCGACATTAGATCACGGTTGAAGGGCAACGTAGCGAACTTCCTTCTTTCCCTTCACGATGCCGATCCCGACTTCGGATTGATCGGGTTACCTGACGCTGTTGGTCTGCCGGCGATTCGGTGGAAGTTAGTCAATCTGGAAAAGCTCAAGCAAGCCAATCCGGAGAAGCATATGGCGCAGAGGGACGCTCTCGAGAGCTTGTTTCGGTGATTCCAAGTACCCGCGTGATCGTGACAGATGCCCCCGAGCTGCCGAGTCTGACCACGACTTGGTAGTTGTTGGCCAAGCTTGGCTCCGCAAAGAGAACGAACGTAGAGAATCGTGCCGCCAAGGTTGCGAGAAAGAATCTAGGTCTGCTCATTAAGGATCCGCAGGCGTCGCCTAGGCTTCCTACTGCCATCTTCGGTTCGCGGGCGAGCGCGACCCTGGAGCCCTCCGCCTGCGACCGCTAGCAGCCAATGCATCCGTCCGCAGCAATAGCCATTGACACTGATCTAATAGCAAGCTTGTATTAATTTATTACGTATAAGAATATGTAGATAGTATTGTTTTCATAAATTTTGTCTATAATGAGTAAAGATGTTTGGCCTGGCATGTCGTCGGTTCTGCGGCGCACCTAGAACCAAGCCGGCCCGGTAGGGGAGGAATCCATGAAGCAGTCGGACGAGGCGAAGCGGGAGAACGCGGCATTGCGCGGGGGCACCCCCACCCTCAACGCGGCCATCCTGCGGATCAGCGCCAGCCTCGACCTCGACACCGTGCTCGGCGAGGCGGTGGAGAGCGCCCGCGCGCTGACCGGCGCGCGCTACGGCATCATCACCACCATCGACGAGGCCGGCGAGCACCAGGGCTCGGTGTACTCGGGATTCACCGAGGAGGAACGGCGGGAAGCGTTGGCCTTGCCCGATAAGGCCCGCCTGTTCGAGCACCTGCGCGACCTGCCCGGGCCGATCCGGGTCGCGGACCTGTCTAGCTACGTGCGCTCGCTCGGCCTCGAACCGACCGCGGTTTTCGCGCGGACCTTCCAAGCCGCGCCACTGCGCCACCGTGGCGTGCACCTGGGCAACTTCTTCCTCGGCGAGAAGGCGGGCGGCGAGTCCTTCACCGCCGAGGACGAGGAAGTGCTGATGCTGTTCGCTTCCCAGGCTGCGACGGCGGTTGCAAATGCCCGCGCCCATCGCAGCGAGCGGCAGGCTAGAGCCCGCGTGGAGGCCTTGGTCGAGACCTCGCCGGTCGGCGTCGTGGTCTTCGATGCGGGCAGCGGCCGGCCGCTGACGATGAACCGCGCGGCGCGGCGGATCGTGGAAGGCCTGCGCGTGCCGGGCCGCTCGGCCGAGCAGTTGCTGGAGGTGATCGCGTGCCGGCGCGCAGACGGCCGGGAGATCCCCTTGGGCGAGTTCCCGATCGCGCACAAGCTCGACAGCGGCGAGACGGTGCGGGCCGAGGAGATCGAGCTGGCGGTCCCGGACGGACGCAGCGTCCGCACGCTGATCAACGCGACCCCAATCCAGTCCCCAGACGGGGAGATCGACTCGGTGGTGGTCACCATGCAGGACCTGGCGCCGCTGGACGAGATCGAGCGCCAGCGGACCGAGTTCTTGAGCCTGGTGAGTCACGAATTGCGCGAGCCGCTCACCTCCATCAAGGGCTCGGCGGCGACCCTGCTGGAGGAGGGCGACGCGCTCGATCCCGCCGAGCGGCGGGAGTTCTTCCGCATCATTGTCGAGCGGGTCACTCACATGCGTGGCCTGATCAGCGACCTGCTCGATGCGGGGCGCATCGAGGCCGGCACGCTGACGGTGCTACCCGAGCCCACTGAGGTGGCCGAGCTTGTGGAGCCGGCGCGCAGCACCTTCGTGAGCGGTGGCGGCCGGCACGCCATCCTCGTGGATCTGCCGGCCGGATTGCCCCGGGTGATGGCGGACCGCCGGCGTGTCGTGCAGGTTCTCGGCAACCTCATCTCCAACGCCGCGCGGCACGCTCCGGAGTCGTCGCCGATCCGCGTCGGCGCGGCGCGCGAGCAAGCGCATGTTGCAGTCTCGGTCTCCGACGAGGGGCCGGGAGTGGCACCGGAACAGCTGCAGCAGCTGTTTCGCAAGCACGCTGGCGGCGAGGAAGGGGCCACGGCCGGTCACGGCCTGGGGCTCGCGATCTGCAAGGGGCTGGTGGAGGCGCACGGAGGCCGCATCCGGGCCGACAGCGCGGGCCCCGGCCGCGGCACGACATTCACCTTCACGATCCCGGCGGCCGCCGATTCCGGCGGCACGGCAACCGTCCGGACCGACACCCCCTCGCCAGAGGCCGCAGGCCGGGACGAGCCGCCGCGCATCCTCGTGGTCGACGACGACCCGCAGACGCTGCGCTTCGTCCGCGAGGAACTCTCGCGGGCCGGCTATGCCCCACTCGTGACGGGCGACTCGGACAAACTCGCGCACCTCATTCGGAGCGAGAGGCCGCAGCTGGTCCTGCTCGACCTGCTGCTTCCGGGCAGCGACGGCATCGAGCTGATGCGGCAGGTTCCCGAGCTCTCCGACCAGCCGGTCATCTTCATCTCCGTTTACGGCCGCGACGAGACCGTCGCGCGGGCGCTCGAGTCCGGCGCGGCCGACTACATCGTCAAGCCCTTCTCGCCGACGGAGCTGGTCGCGCGGATCCGGGCGGCGGTGCGGAGGCACGCCGAGCCACAACCATTCGTGGTGGGAGACCTCGCCATCGACTTCGAGCGGCACCGGGTGACGGTCCGCGGGGAGACCGTCGACCTCACCGCCACCGAATTCGAGCTGCTGCGGGTGCTCTCGCTCCACGCGGGCGGGGTGGTGACCTACGAGACCCTGCTGCGCCGGATCTGGTCCAAGCACCAGAATCCCGATGCAAACCTGGTGCGCATCTTTGTGCGGAATCTGCGCCGCAAGCTCGGCGACAGCGCAACGAACCCGGCCTACCTGTTCAACGTGCGCGGCGTGGGCTACCGCATGCCCCTCCCGTAAGCTCCGTCGCCCGGCGGCGGCACGCCCTAGCCGCGCGGGGAACCACGCCAGGAGCGGTGAGCGCGACCGCCATCGCCCAGCTCAGCGCGGGAGGCAGGCAGCGTTGCTTGTTCGGCAGGCAGGACAACCCTTGCCGTGGGGTATCACGCACCCCATGGCTGGGCGACGGCCCGATCCCCTCCAAGCACTGGCCTAGTCCGTGCTGGACTGCTCGACATCGAACACCACGATCGATATCTTCATCCGTTCGTCGTGGCCCAATCCCTGTCGAAGCATCCCTCGCAGTTCGCAAGCGCTCCGGGGGCGGGTCCCTTTCGGAGGCGTCGCCATGCTCTGTTGCACACCGAACCAAAGCACCGCGTACACCCCGTAGCCCTCCGCCGCTGGGTCCCGTGTGTAATTCGTCACCAGCTGTTTCGAAACAGCCGTCCAAAGCTCGCGGTGCATGCTCCTCTTGATCTCAACAGGGACGTTGAACCCACCGGACGAAACTCGTATGTCCGCCCGCTTGTCGTCGGCATAGCGCCCTTCCGGCTGCCACTCCACGCCAAGCCCCGCCGGGTTGCCAGCCCTTAGCAGCTCGAGCAATAGATTCCGACAGAGTTCCTCATACCTCGGAGTCATCGGGGAGTCGCCCTTGGCTTCGTTCCAGAACTGCCGCCAGAGTGAGGCATTGCCATCGCGTATCTCCCGCGCTAGCCTTTCGAGCCGGTCGGTCGCCAAGGCTGAGAGATCTGCAGCATTCGCGGGCCGGCTGTTGGCGAGCGTCTGACGGACGGCCTCGATGGAAGGGCACGTAAAGGAGGCGTTCCGGCGCACCACCGCTTGCCGTCCCCGGAAGTGCTGAAGAGGGGCGCGCCAGGCCTCGAGCTCCGGCATCTCTAGGAGCCGCTGAAGGGCCCGTGTCGCCTCTGCACTCGGGTCGCTGCCGAGTCGTTCGACGAGGGCTTGCGCGAATTCCGATTCCCTCAGTGCTTGGGTGTCTACGCTGAGTGGTCTGTGGAGTCGACCGACACGCGCGATGATTGCCTCGCAAGACCGTGCGTCAAGCGACTCGACCGGAAGCCGCCAATCCGAATCGAACAGATCTCCCGCCACGAACTTCGCGAGATGCGCGATCCGCTCCTCGTCAAACGAGACATAGTCTTCGAGACGCCTCCGATACTCGGCTGGGGCGAGGAAGAGACCGGCCGCAAGCCAATACACCCGCTGGCCGACTGTCATGCTCTCTCGCGCGAGCTTCTCCTCGATCAGCGCCTTTAGTTCCTTCTCGTCACAGTGACGCAACGCCGCCTTCAGGACCAGTTCAAGTCCGTCGAGCTGCGCTGCCGTGCATCGGACCGGAATGAGTTTCAGCAGGGGCAGTGAGGCGCGGCGCACGATGCTCGAATAGCTTTCCTCCCGCAAGAGCTTCCAGAGCTCGTCGTACAGCACCAAGCCTTTCCGGACCTCCGCCCGTACGGTTCCAACCAGCACATCCGCAACCAGGTCCGGCTCGGAGTCGAGCAGTTCCATGTACCACCGCGGCCCCTTGCCCTCCCCGTCCCCTCCCGTTCCCGACTCGTATGGGGCCGGGTGCTGTCGCCGTTTCGTGTAGTGAAACGCAACTGCGAGGCGGAGCCGCGATGTGCCGAGGGTGTTGACGGCACTGCTGGAGCCCCGGTCGGTTTCCTCCATCCCGGCCAAGAAGGGCAAGGCTAGGCGATACCACTGGCCTTGGCCATGAAGCTTCAGCACCTCCTTGTATGTGGGAGTGTCGTTGCGAGTGAGCGTTCCCCTCAAGCCCGCGACCGCCACCTCAACCAGAGTCTCGTGTTGGAGTCGGGCAAGCAGCCTCTCCCTGGGGTTGGCACCCTCGGCGGTGTAGTCGTTGCCGAAATACACTTCGGCCAGCCACTCTAGGAATGCCGGCTTGCTCCGATTCTCGGCGATAAGCCGAAAATTCTCTCGCGTCTGCGTTCGCCATTCCTGCTCTGCAATCTTGTCCGGATCGGCCGAGCCAGTAAGGGACAGTTGCCTCAGCCACTCGACCGGACTGTCATCGGCAAGCACCTCTTCGAGCGTCAGACTGGGGCTCCTGTCCTGTTCGGACACTCGCTCTGCCCTCTCTGCCGGAACCGATCCGGAACTGCCCCTGCGATGTAACGTCTCGGCGGTCTCTTTGAACACCGCCGAAACGCCCACATCGGATGCGAGCTTGCTCTGGTCTAGACACCACCGTTCAAG
Source organism: Bryobacterales bacterium (assembly GCA_028819215.1). Taxonomy (GTDB): domain Bacteria; phylum Acidobacteriota; class Terriglobia; order Bryobacterales; family UBA6623; genus VXMF01. Next base: position 10,073 of record JAPPMG010000044.1, on the reverse strand, counting down.
ATCTGGCGGAAACTCCGAGTCGAGCAAGAGGTCATGTGCACGATCGACAATCTGCTTGAACCTTTCTTCGCTCGCACTTCTCTCGGCCGCGATGCGAACGAGCGATCTCACAATGTCCGGATGGTCCTCTAGCCATTTCTGCACGGTTTGGCGCTCATTCGGCTCGAAACGATAAAGTCCCCTGTCGGATACCGCCTCCAGCCAGCTATACAGGCGAGGCGGCTCGACCTGGCTGTCGAAACACTTTAGGTAACGGGCTATGAGTGTCGCAGCCAAATGTCGAATCGTGAAGAACACCGGCCCGTGCCGCTCGAATCCGAATCCCTCGAATTCGCGCCGTATGCTCTCCGTTCTGTCCGCAAGGGCGTCGAGCAGTTGCGCGATGCGTTGCCGGTCAGTCTCTTCGGCAATGACCAGGCTCCAGAATCGCCAGTATGTCCCACCGAGCCTGTGGTCCTTCGGCGATTTCAGATACGAAACAGCCTGCTTTGCATTCACGGCCTTGGGGTACAGGCTCATCAGGAGTTCCCCGAGAAGTTCGTCTTCTGGATCGGAAATCCTCTCATGCCATACGTCCGTCAGTAGCTCGGCTAAGACGCCCGAATAATTCTCGGCTCCTTTCGCTTGCCGGATGTATGCATCCAAGGCTTCGCTCCTCACCTGATGGTGACAGCCCTCCTCCCGCACAAGCCGCAACGCTTCATCGGCGAACGTGGGCACTATCGGGCCTGCCTGCAGTGCTCTCAGGACAAGGAACTTTGCCCGAAGGCTCGTGCTGTCCTCTTCCGATCCGCGGAGCGTGACTCGGAACGACTCGGCCATATCGGGCGTTGCCAGATCTGCCAGACACGGATTCCATCTGTGGAATATCTCTTGCAATCCCGAGTGTCGTTCCAGATGCCGGGCTACGGTCTGAACGAGCAGCACCTTCTCCTCGGGCGTAAACCGGGAGATGTCTCCATAGAGGAGAGTCCCGACAGGATCTCGTTCCATCACCGACGCCCTGCTCTCTTTGCAATGAGCTGCGAGCCAGGCCGTTGTCCCTTGCAGCTCCGACACTACATGGCCGTCATGGCCGGTGACAAGGGCGAGAAGCCGATTAAGGGGAGTGCCTTTGCCTGCTCTGTCTGCCAAGTAGCGTCCGGCGAGAAACTCCGCGATATGCCTATGGATCGGCGCCACGACATCTGGCCCGGAGAACAAGCGTGTGTGCAACGCCTGGCGAGCCGGGCCGCGAGCGTCCAGATCAAACTCCTGTAGCGAAATAGAATGTCCGCCCTCAGCGACCGGCCCCTCGGAGTAGCCGTCGTTGCCGGTCATCAGCTGAAGGGCGCAAAGCTCACCCGACACCTTCAGCAGTTCTGCACTAGACAGTTGATTGGGATTCACCGAGCGGAGTTCATCGTTTGGCTCTTTCGTCAGCACCGAGCATGCACGCTCGTACATCTCGGCCGTGGATGCCGGCCACCCAGACGATTGGGAGGCTTCCACGAGCAACTTCAGTGTCAGTGGGTTCTCAAGCAGGTAACTGACCCGACGGTCGCGTGCTTCCTCCACATACTCCTCGGGGTTTCCAATTGGGAGGATCTCGGCAAGGATTTCCAAGATGCCGGCTTGATCCAATGCGTCCAATCGAAACACCCGGACGGAACCGTCCGGCGAAACCCGCTTCAGGTGATCCCGATCATTGGCGCCAAGCCAGTCGGCTTCACGACACGAGATGCGAAACTTGGGCCGTTTAGGCCGTCTGAGACCGTCAAGCTTGGAACGGATGCAGTCCAGAGGATGCGTGGGATCGGGTGACGTGCTCCGCCTCTCGTCTAGGGCATCGATGAACAACGTTCTCCCATGCCATTCCGAACGGTCAACCAACGTTATGAAATTGCGGGCCGATTCGAAGGCGCCACCCGTCCTTTCGGCTTCCTGCCTAAACAGCGTTGTTTTCCCGGAGCCGGGTGCCCCCAGCAAGACGAAGGCCCCGATATCTTGCAACTCGTCCAGTCTGAACGCTTTACCGACAGTCCCAGAATCATCAGAGAGCAGTTCCCTGCAGGTCCGCGCGACGAATTTCATCACGTTTCCCCGAACCAGTGGCTGGTCGGCACCGAAAGGAATTCGGACAGAGGAATCCCATCAGCTCCGACAACGACACTCTCCTGGGGCGAATACTTCTTGGCGAAGTCCTTCATGCCGCGGGTGCTGCGTAGGCGAGTACCGCTCTTGACCTCGATCGCGACCAGCCTTATTCCACTGCGGAGCACGAAATCGACCTCCGAGTTCCCATCTCGCCAGTAGTAGACCCGCGTGTTGCCCGCATTCGAATTCAGCAGATGCGCTCCGACCGCGCTTTCGACCAGTCGGCCCCAGAAGGCGCGATCAGCCTTCGCGTCGGCAAAGCTGTAACCCGAGAATGCGGAAAGGTATGCAGTGTTATACACGTTGAGCTTGGGGCTGGAAGCCTTGATCTGTATCCGGCTTCCGGAGTATTTCTCGATGCCAGCCAGCAGGCCGGCCGTTGACAGCAGATCGATATAGCGCGCCAGTGTCGTTGTGTTGCCGGCATCCTGCATCTGTCCTAGCAACTTGGTGAATGAGACAGTCTGCCCAGACAGTTCGCATCCCAACTCAAGCAGTTGCCTAAAGAGAGCGGGCTTTCGGACCCGTGTCATTGCAAGGATGTCTCTCTCGATGGCTGCCTCCACCAGTGAGCTCAGCACGTACCGGCGCCAGCGTTCCTCGTCGTGAACCAATCTCGCCGCCCCGGGGCTACCGCCGAAGTACACGTAAGAATCCGTGTCAAAGCCGAACGCCTCGGACATTTCGGCAAGAGACCAGTGGGTAAAGCGGAGCGGCTCGAAGCGACCGGCGAGGCTCTCCCGAAGGCCGGATTGTAGCCGTAGGTGAGCTGAACCCAGTATCACGACCCTCAGGGGCAAGTCCTCGAATCGGTCCGCATCCCAAAGCCCTTTCACTGTTGACGACCAGTCCGGAATGTTCTGGATCTCATCCAGCACCAGCACGAAGCCTCGTTCCGACCTTCTGGCGTCGATGCGACTGCGATACCAGTTTTGTACGATCCAAGAGCCATCCCTCATCGACGAGGGTGCGATTTCCGTGTCCAGACTTGGTCGGGTGCCGAGCAATGCAACTTGTTCGTCTGCATCTGCGGAGCAATACCTGTACGGTATGTCGGCCTTGGCCAGCGCTTGGCGAGTGGCGGTCGTCTTGCCGGTCTGCCGTGGCCCGGAGACGTAGATGATCGATCTCGGGACTTCTCGCATTCGCTTGACGAGTTCCGAGACAATTGGTCGAGCGAACATACCAGCAGTTCACTTATTATACTGATTAAATTTACTCAGTTTAATAATCAATTTCTACGGCCGGCAATTCTCAGTTCCGGATTCCTTCTACGATGCCCCGGACGTTTAGGTTGCCACAAGGAAGAGCGGGGCGTTGGAATCAACGGATTTTGTGACAACTCGAGAGCTGATTGGACTGAAGGTGGCTAGGAACGAGTTTGTTCTGGAGCACGGTGTCCGGGTGCGTGTGAAAGCTCCGATTGCGAAGATCGGAAGGCCCGCGCAAATCGCCCCGCACTGCGCCGCGTCTTGCCTCCGCCTCGTCGATCGGCACCGAGCACCCCGCAGGATCTTGTCCAGGAGTTCCGACAGTCTTCGCCCGCTTGGTCGGTTCGTGACGCAGTCGACACTCAGAAATCCTCGCGGTCGATGCTGGAATCGACTGCGCCGCGCGTTCTCGCCGAACCTTACCGAGCCATCACAAGATCACGGTCTCTCTGCGGCTTGCCATCCGGCCAAGCTGGGGTCCGCGGCTGGGTCCGCGGGATCTTGATCGGCGGATGCTCTCGATCCATGCCCAGATCGGGACCCACGTTTGCCTCACTTCTGTCGGGCTCTCCATGCTGGCGATCCTGCACACCCTCTTCCCTGACCTGCTCAAGCATCCTGCCACGCTCCATCAGGTAATCGCTGATCCCTTGTGCGTCACGGCTCGCCAAGTAGATCTCCTGCGGATGGTCCTGTAGCGTCTTCACCCAGAAGTCCACATACGCCGCTGTCCGCGAGCCATCGTGCCCCACGTTCAGTCGATCCCCGGTGATCATCGAACTGATCTCGGCCCGCAGCTCCTCCCGCGAATACTCCAGCGACTTCGGCCCTTGCTGCACTCCCTCCACCAGCGATTCGCGGTTCATCCGCTCTGGATGGCCCGTCCAATGCCCGAGTTCATGCAGCGCCGACTGGTAGTACCCGGCCGCGCTGGTGAACTGTTCGCGGTGCGGCATCACGATCAAGTCCCTCCCCAGGTCGTAGAACACGCGGTCCTGGTTGGTGTGCTCGACCCTCGCCCCGCAATTCCGGATCAGTTGCTCGACCCGCTCGTTGCGCTCCCACTGGTGCCCGCCTTCCCGCAGCGGCCTCGGCGGCAAGCCGCTGGCCTGCTCGGCGTTGAACACCGTGTACATATAGGAGCGCGGCCTCTCAAGCTTCGCTACCTCGTACACCGGCTGCGACTTGTCGTCGAGCACGGGCTTGCCTTCGCCGTCCCGCGCCAGGCGCCTGGCTTCCCACTGCCAGTAGATGATGGATGCTCCTTTCTGCCCTCGCCTCACCTGTCCGCCGGACTCTTGGATCTGCCTGTAAGTGCCCCAGCGCTCGTCTTGGTACCCGCGCATCTCCGAAACGCTCGCCAGCCAAGTGGCGTTGCCGCCGCGGTAGCTCTTGCCCGTCTTGAGGTTGTAGGGATTGACGCGCTCGCCCGCCTCCCAAGACTGCACCCATGGCGCGGTCCCCGCCTTGATCTGGGCGATCAGGACATCGGCAACCCGTCGGAAGTAGTCGTCCCGGCCCTTCGAGTCAAGCGGCTTCATCGCCGCTTCCCTCGTCGCCGAACTCGAACGGATCCTCGGCCGCCTCGAAGGCCTCGTGCCAGTCGATGCAGTCGTCCTCGCACGCGCCGCAGGCGGCAGCCGTGTCCGGATCCATTTCGACGATCACGCCCGGCTCGAGCAGCAGCCCGACCTCGGCCGCCGTCTTGGCGCGGCGCACCGGCACCGACTTGCCCCCGATTCGCTCGCTTCGTTTCATTGCTCGCTCCCTCCGCTCAAATCAGAATCCGCAGGCCCGTTGTCGGCCCTGATCGGCCGGCAATCCCAACGGCGAGTCGACCGGTTGAATCCGTCCACTCGCAACGCCTCGACAACCCGTCGAACGCCGTCGCGCCGCTCGAGATGCAACACCACATCCACCACGTCGCCCACCAGGTCCTGAACCGCCTCCCACGGCAATCCGATGCCGGCCTGCAGGACGCAGGAGGCGCAGCGCTTCAGTGCGTTCGCTGCCGAGCTCGCGTGCAGGGTCGACAGCGAGCCGTCATGCCCCGTGTTGAGCGCTTGCAGCAGGTCCCACGCCTCGCCGCCGCGCACCTCTCCGAGAACAATCCGATCGGGGCGGTGCCGTAGCGCCGCCCTCACCAAGTCCCGCACCGTCACCGGCGGCGCGCCGTCGGTCCGCCGCCGCGCCTCGAACCGAATCAGATTCGGATGGTCAAGCTGCAGCTCCACCGTGTCTTCGATGGTCACCACGCGCTCGTCAGCCGGTATCAGCCGGGCGACCCCGGCCAGCAGCGTGGTCTTGCCCGTGCCCGTGCCACCGCTCACAAGGATGTTGCGCCGCTGCTCGACAGCGCTCCGCACCTCTTCAGCAACGGGTTCGGAGACGCTGCCGGAATCGACCAGATCGTCCAAGGTCAACCTGCGCCGCGCAAACTTGCGGATCGTCAATGCGGGGCCGCCGAAGCTGCACGGAGGCAGCGCCGCCGCGATGCGCGAGCCGTCCGGTAGCCGCGCGTCCAACAACGGACGCTCGGCGCTGATGTCGTCGCCTTGGCTGCGGGCGATCGCCAAGGCGGCCTGACGCACGTGCTTGGGATCCAGTGCGACCCCGCCGACACGCTCTAGCCTGCCGCCACGCTCCACGAAGACCGCACTCGGATTGACCATGATCTCGCTGACGGACTCGTCATCGAGCAGACCCATCACGGGCCGCAAGAACGGCGCGATCAAGCGAAAGCTTGGCTCTTCACTGAGACTCATCTCTGGACCTCGTATCCAACGTCAGCAGGTACCCGCATGCGAGTGAGCTCGTCCCTGAATCCCCCTTCCGGAAGAAGCTGCGCTTGTGGAACAGGCCTCGACTGGCGGCTTTTCGTCGAAAGACCGGCGCATGTTCAGATACGAGAACTAGTTTCATAATTTAAGAAATTATATCTATTTATAGATTATATGTCAAGCGAACTCCCGAAAATATGCACAAATCCACACAATAATTCGACGCAAGTACTTGCCAAGCACGACGTGGCGATCTCGCGCGGGGCAACCGCTGATTGAGCGCGGCAGCCTCGGGCTGGATCACGGCCTTGGCCAAATCAACCCCGCCTCCGCTGATAGACTGAGCGTGGCGATCTCGCCGCGGAGACCGGCATGGCCGACACCAAAGCACCTTCCACTGCGGCCGTCGAATACCCGTCGTCGGACGGCAGAATGATCGCCGAGCTGCCCAAGCATGGCGACGCGATCCTGTATGCGCTGGCGACGCTGCGGGTTTGGTTCGCACGACATGATCGAGTGCAGGTGGGGGCGGGCATGCTCCTCTACTACCAAGAGGGTGACAACACCAAGCGGGTCACGCTGGACCTGTTCGTGGCGCGGGGACTGGGGACTGGAGTCCCTTCCGCCCTGCTACAAGGTCTGGGAGGCTGGGCGGCCGCCAACCTTCGCCCTGGAAGTGTCCTCGCCCTCAACCGGGGATCGGGACCGCGGGGAGAAACTGGACCTGTATGCCTCGATCGGCGTGAGGGAGTACTGGCGGTTCCACCCTACCGGATTGCTAGAGGGGTCCAGGCGGGCAGGAACGCGGCTCGAGGGGGGAACGTTGCGGGGACTGGGCTACGAGCCACTAACGACGAGGCCGGACGGATCGGTCCGCAGCGAAGTCCTCGGACTGGAAGTACGGGTGGACGAGCGGCCACGTCGTTCTCACCTGCTGCGCTTCCGGGATCCCAAGACCGGGAAGGACCTGCTGACGTTTGAAGAGTCAGAGCATGGTCGGCTGGAGGCGGAACGCTGGCGGCGCGAGGCAGAGCGCCAGCAATACGAGGCGGAACGCAAGCAACACGAGGAGGAACGCCGGCGACGCGAAGCGGAACGGGCACAGCAGGACGCCGAAGTCGAAGTCGCCCGGCTGAGGGCGGAGATCGCCAGGCTGGAAAGCGGCCAAGAGGGCGGGTCGGGCAGCAAGGCCTGAGACGATCCCGCGCTCGACCCGGGGGCCTCGTCTCGGCAGCAGGGTTGGCTGAGGCCGCTCGTCTAACGATCAACAGTGCGACGACTCTCGAGCCTGAAGCTCGGGTGCTTAACAGGTGCTCGGGAGGATATCCAGAGCTGGTCCTTCAGCCGTCTCAGACATCGTCCCTGAGAACGATCGCCAAGACGTCGGCCAATGCCTCTCTAGGTGTTCCGAGTCGAGCCCTGAAGTTCCGAGAGCACATCCGGCATCGCCATCGGATCTTCTTCTGTCTCGGGGAGTGTAGGCGCCGCCGACAGGACACTGTAGCGCGCAAGGCTCTGCGCAAATTTCCCTGAATGGCGTTTGTACAGGTTGCTAATTTGGAGGCATCAACAGTCGGCAGTTTACTGTGAGTCCGTGCTTGGGCACGGGAAAGGGGTCTCGCGATTCGTTTTGTGGCACCAGAAGGCTCGGGTTCGTGCAAAACGCTCTACGTGAGTACGTGCAAGACGACTGTCAACGATCGGAAGATCGAGATCGACAAGCGGTTACTCGCAAAGATGCTTGGCGGCCTCGGGATCGCAAGGGACGATCTGGAGGCGGCCAAGCGCCGGAAATGCCTCTGACCTGACAGATCGAGCGCATGCCTGACACCCACACCTACCCTGCCGAGGTCGAACGCGACGACGATGGTCGCTATGTTGTCGTATTCCCGGACTTCGGATGGGGTGCCACTGACGGTGCGACCCTTGATGAGGCTTTGGCCGAAGCTAGCGACCTACTTCGGGAACTGATTGCCGCCACGATGCGGGAGGGCAAGGACTTGCCTCAGCCATCGCGTGCGAGCAAGCGTAGACCCCTGATTGTTCCTCCCGTACCAATTGCGTTGAAGGCGGCCCTGTATGAGGCGTGGCAGCAAGCTGGGATTTCACGACGTCGTCTTGCCTGCGACCTTGAAGTCGCGGAGAGCGAAGTGCGGCGCATGCTGGATCCGGACCATGCCGCCAAGGCAGGCGCCATCGACCGCGCCCTACGTCGACTGGGGAAGCGGGCCGCTGTGACGGTCGGCAAGGCCGCCTAAACCCCATCCGGGCGTCTGTACCGTCGTTACAGTCCTGTGCTGCGCCTAGCCGTTCTGATTCTCTCAACCGATCCGAACGGCGGGTTCCCGACGTTGGCACGGAAAATTTCGGAAATCTGACGCGCTCTGACTGATTGAATTTCAAGAAGTTGACCCGTGCCGCCCTATGGTGGGAGCCCGAGGCGTTTGCGTTGCACTTGCATGAACTCGCTAGGAATCTCAACCCGCGAAGCGCTGCGCTGTTCCACCACAACCCGTCGGCGCGCATCAAGGATGCCCCCCGCGCTGGGGCGGAAGTCGCGATGGATCGAGCGGTCTCCAAAGACCGGCCGGGCTGCCGCAGGCCCATCTTAATTAAAACAACATTTATATTCCATCAATTTAATTCTAATTAAATTAAAGGATTTCTATACTAGCCCAGATGCTTGGGGTTTGTAGTGTCGGCTCACGAAGGTTGCGGCGGAACCCGGTGCCTATGGGGCGGCAGTGCGCGCGGCGGGCGGGGCTTGCCCGGCTTCGGACCAACGCATCTTTCCTGATCATGATTCGGACTCCACGACACAACCACATGCAGTCACGTGTTGCGACAGCATCCTGGATGCTATCGCTAGCGCTGCTGGCTTTCATACAGTTGGGAACGGCAGGCAAGGCGCGTGCGGCCACGGAACAAGCGGCTGAGACGACCAGCAAAGACGTCGTAGCGCCTAGTCAAGCGCCCGCCCTTTTCCTGAACCCAGCACCTGCTCTAGCCGGCCAGCCGAGCATTATCCCGCGAGCTGCCTCTTTGGCGCGTCCGCCCGACTCGGAGGATTCCTATCGCTCCTCCGATTCGATCAAGGTGCTGCGCCGCCGTTCTGCTAGTTTGGACGCTTCCCAGCTCGAGGCATTGCGTGAGGCCGTGGTGCAAGGGCACCCTGCCCACCTGCAGCTGAATCTTTTCCCTGACTCCACTTTGCAGGCGGTAATCGACCGGACGGACGAAACGCGTTTCGGATATTCGCTGTCGGGCCGAATTGACGGGCAGCCGTACAGCAGCGTGACACTTGTGGTTCATGGCAAGGCCCTTGTCGGCGCAGTGCAGTCGCAGGAGGGCAGCTACAGCATCCGATTCCAGAACGGAAATATCCATGCCATCAGTCAAATCGCTGGCGGTCTCCAATGTGGCACAGAGGGCCAATGGACTCACGCCGCGAGCAAGCGCGACTGGACGCTGCCAGCAAGAAGAGCCTCCTTAGAAACGGATTCCAGCAAAATCGACTTGCTGGTCGTGTTCACTGAAGCGGCGCGCAAAGTCGAGGGCGGCCTGAAGCAGATGCTTGCGAGCATCGATCTTGCTGTCGCATACACCAATGACGCCTATGAGGCAAGCGGCGTCAGTTTCCGCCTGAATCTAGTAGCTGCTGTACAGGTCGACCATCAGGAGTCTCTCGAAAGGGCTGGGGCAGGACTCTTGAACCAGAACGTGGACATGCGCAAGATGATTGACGCTAACGATGGCTTTATGGATGGCGTGCATGCATTGCGGGACCACTACGCTGCAGATGTCGTTCACCTGCTAGTCGATCAAGTCGGAGGCGGTGGAGTAGGCAGTTTCTTGAATCTGAGTGTAGAAGATCCTTCTGCCAGGGCATTCTCCAGGAACATTTTTTTGTCCTGATTGAGGCCGTTTCGGAGAGATTGAGTTCTGC
>JAPPMG010000068.1 GCA_028819215.1 Bryobacterales bacterium | reverse complement strand
GCATCGTAGCAGATTACAACATTAATTGATCAAGTTGTTTTGGCAAGCGTCCTTACCTACGTGAGTGAGCGTATTCTCGGTCGGCTCGGCCAGTTCGTAGACGGCGGACATGCAGTCGGTGCGGGAGCATTCGCTCGACCGGGTTTCGGCACCCGGCTGTGCCATCGAAGTCTGGTGTATCTTGCGGGCGATCCGCTGTACCGCCATAAGGGCATGCCTTGCTCCTGCATAACGCTCCGTCGTGGAACTGCCGGGCAGGCATGTTCTGGCTTGCTGTTATGATGATCGGCAGAAAGCGGCGGCCGACACGTTGCGGGTAGCTGAGGCAAACCGCATGTTTGAACGTTACACCGAAAAGGCCAGGCGGGTGATTTTCTTCGCCCGCTACGAGGCCAGCCAGTTTGGAAGCCCGTACATCGAGACCGAGCACTTGCTGCTGGGCTTGATCCGCGAGGACAAGGCGCTGGCCAACAGGTTCCTGCGGTCGCACGCCGCGGTCGACTCCATCCGCAAGCAGATCGAGGCCCATACGACAATTCGGGAAAAGGTCTCCACGTCGGTAGACCTGCCGCTCAGCCACGAGTGCAAGCGCGTGCTGGCCTATGCTGCCGAAGAGGCGGAGCGGCTCTCGCACAAGCACATCGGCACGGAGCATCTGCTGCTGGGCCTGTTGCGCGAGGAGAAGTGCTTCGCGGCTGAGATCCTGCACGAGCGCGGCCTGCGCCTGTCCACGATCCGCGAAGAGCTGGCACGTGTCCAGTCCGAGAAGCTGCTGTCAAACCGGCCGAAAGAAAGCTCCATGCTGGCTGAGTTCAGCCGCGACCTGACCCAAGAGGCGGCCGACGGAAAGCTGGATCCTCTGGTCGGGCGGGAGCGCGAGGTCGAGCGTGTGGTGCAGATCCTGTGCCGCCGGACCAAGAACAATCCTGTGCTCATCGGCGAGCCCGGAGTCGGCAAGACGGCCATCGTCGAGGGTCTTGCGCAGCGCATCGCCAGCGGCGTCGTGCTGCCGTTTCTTTCGGACAAGCGCATCCTGTCGCTGGATCTGTCTTTGATCGTCGCCGGGACCAAGTACCGCGGACAGTTCGAAGAGCGCCTCAAGACGATCATGAAGGAGTTGATGGAGAACCAGAATTCCATCATCTTCATCGACGAGTTGCACACCTTGGTCGGGGCCGGCTCGGCAGAGGGCTCGCTGGATGCCGCCAACATCCTCAAGCCGGCGCTGTCGCGGGGCGAGATCCAGTGCATCGGGGCGACGACGCCCAACGAGTTCCGTAAATCGATCGAGAAGGACCGCTCGCTGGAACGCCGCTTCCAAGCTGTGAAGGTCAGCCCGCCCTCCGAAGACGAGGCCGTGCAGGTGCTGCTCGGAATCAAGGAGCGCTACGAGAAATTTCACGCTGTGGTCTACACCGACAGCGCGATCGAGTCCGCGGTGCACAGCTCGATCCGGTATATCCCCGACCGTTTCCTGCCCGACAAGGCGATCGACCTGCTCGACGAGGCGGGGGCGCGCGTGAAGCTCGAGCAGACCAAGATGTCGGACGAGTCGGCCGAGATCCACAAGCGGATCAAGTACATCGTCCATCGCATGGAGAACGCGATCGCCAACCACGAGTTCGAAAAGGCGCGGTTCTATTCCGACGAAGAGCGCAAGGAGCGCGAGAACCTGCGCCGCTTGCAGAGCGAGCAAGAGCAGGATCAGGCCGTGACGGCAACGGTGGGCAAGGACGATATCGAAGACGTCGTAGCCCGCTGGACCGGCGTGCCCATGACTTCCATCAAGGAAGAAGAGATGGCCAAGCTGCTGCGGCTTGAGGAGGACCTCCACCATCGCATCGTGAGCCAGGACAGCGCCATTTCGGCCCTGGCCCGTGCGATCCGCCGCTCGCGCGCCGGTTTGAAGCCGGTCAATCGACCGGCAGGGTCCTTCCTATTCCTCGGCCCCACCGGCGTCGGCAAGACCGAGGTGGCGCGCGCGCTTGCCGATTGTCTGTTTGGCAGCGAGAAGTCGCTGATCCGTTTCGACATGTCCGAATTCATGGAGAAGCACTCCGTGTCGAAGCTGATCGGCTCTCCGCCCGGTTACGTGGGCTACGAGGAGGGCGGCCAGTTGACCGAGCGCGTCAAGCGCGCGCCCTACTCGATCATCCTGTTGGACGAGATCGAGAAGGCGCATCCCGATCTGTTCAGCATCCTGCTGCAGGTCTTCGAGGACGGCCAGCTGACCGATGGCTTGGGCAGCACGGTCGACTTCAAGAACACGATCGTGGTGATGACCTCGAATATCGGCGCCCGCCACCTGCAGCTCAAGAAGGCGATGGGATTCCAAGATGCGTCCCAGGGGTACAGTGACACCAAGGCCGAGCAGGAGGTCATGAACGAGGTCAAGCGGACCTTTAACCCGGAGTTCCTCAACCGACTAGACGAGACGATCATCTTCCGCTCGCTGAGCGACGAGGACCTGCTGGAGATCGTCCAGATGCTGGTCGGCCAGATCAATGCCAATCTGCTCAGCAAGGGGCTGCAGATCCGGCTAAGCGTAGATGCAGCGCAGTACATCTTGGACGAGACGCTGGGAGATCGCAGCTACGGTGCCCGGCCGCTGCGCCGGGCGTTGCAGCGCTGTGTCGAGGATCCGCTTTCCGAGGCACTGATCCAGAATCGACTGCCCCGACCGTCCGACATCGAGATTTTCCGCGGCAAGGATGGCCTGTACTATCGGCAGCTGGATCTGTCCGGAGGCGATGACGGGCTCGAAGAGGGCGATGGCGGCGTAGCGGTCGCGGCGGAAACACTGTTGTATTCGTTCTGAGGGCACGTCGCCCCAGTTTCCCTGCAGACCGGGGGATCCCTCGCGGTGCGCGCGACGCCCGTTAGCGCCGTGCGTGGAACGCGCCTGCCTGCGGCAAGCCCACCTCGGACGGAAGCGGTTGCCGGGTCCGAGGTGTGTAGGTGCCGCGCATCAAGCGCTAAGCGATCAGACGCGCGACCGGCGCTTGCCTCTGGGTTCCCGGACTCGGAGAACTGGCATTGTGATGACCGCGGCGGGCGTGAGCCGGCCGGACGCTGGTTGCCGGCACCGTTCCTTGACACCCGAGCCGTCCGCTGATTAGGCTTGATTGGCTCATGCCGGAAACATCTGGATTCTATGCCCTTGTCGCCGTCCTCCCCATCGTTGCGGTGATGTTCTTCCTTGTCGTCCTCCGCTGGCCTGCCACGCGGGCCATGCCAGTGGCCTATGTGATGACAGCGGCATTCGCGCTATTCCTCTGGGATGTCGCGCCCGTCCATGTCGCGGCCGCCTCGCTACGAGGCGTCATCATTGCGGTCTCGCTGTTGTGGATCATCTTCGGAGCCATCCTCCTGCTGCAGACTCTCTCGGAGAGCGGAGCGGCGGCATCGATCCGCCAGGGCTTCATGAACGTCTCGCGCGACCGCCGCGTCCAGCTCATCATCGTGGCCTGGATGTTCGGGGCGTTCATCGAGGGGGCGTCCGGCTTTGGCACGCCGGCTGCTGTAGCCGGCCCGCTGCTGCTCGCGCTGGGCTTCCCGGCGCTGGCCGCTGTGATGTGCACCCTCATCATCCAGAGCACGCCGGTGACGTTCGGAGCGGTGGGCACGCCGATCCTCGTCGGCATGGCCGAATCCCTCAACGTCCCTGACGTCGAGGCCGCGCTGGCACAGGCCTCGATCCCGTACGCCGAGTTCATCTATCAGATCGGTGTCTTCGCCGCGATTCCGCACGCCATCGTGGGGACCCTGATCCCACTCATCATTTGCGGCATGCTGACCCGCTTCTTCGGCGCTAACCGCTCCTTCAGGGACGGACTGAGCATCTGGAAGTTCGCGATCTTCGCGGGTCTTTGCTTCACCGTGCCGTACATCCTCGTCGCGATCTTCCTCGGGCCGGAGTTCCCCTCTCTGTTGGGCGCGCTGATCGGTCTGGGCATCGTCGTGACAGCAGCCCGCAAGGGCTTCCTGCTCTCCGATGTCGCGCCCTGGGACTTCCCTCCGCGGGAGGGCTGGGAGAAGGAATGGATGGGCACCTTCAGCGGAGATCCCAAGCCCGACGAGCAGCACATGTCGCTGGTTCGGGCGTGGATGCCTTACGTCTTGGTTGCCGCGCTGCTAGTGATCACCCGACTGCCCGGGTTGCCGTTCAAGGCTTGGCTCGCCGGCGTGCAGTTCACTTGGAGCGGGATCCTAGGCACCGACCTGAGCCAAGGCATCCAGCCGCTCTACCTGCCGGGCACGATTTTTCTCGTCGTCTGCTTGATCACTGCGGTGATCCACAGCATGTCGGGGGCCCAGGTCAAGAGCGCTTTCTCGGCGTCCGCTCGCATGTTGGCCGGGCCCGCCTTCGCGCTGGTCTTCGCGGTGGCGCTGGTACGGGTCTTCATCGACTCCAACGCCAATGCTTCGGGGCTGCAGAGCATGCCGCTTGAACTGGCCGAGTTTGCGGCGGCGGTCGCCGGCCAGGCTTGGCCCTTCTTCGCCGCCATGATCGGAGCGCTGGGCGCTTTCGTGGCCGGGTCGAACACGGTCAGCGACCTGATGTTCAGTCACTTCCAGTACGGTGTCGCCGACCGCATCGGCGTCTCGCATCTGGTCGTGCTGGGCTTGCAGGCGCTTGGTGGTGCCGCTGGCAACATGATTACCGTGCACAACGTAGTGGCAGCCAGCGCGACCGTCGGCTTGGTTGGCCGCGAGGGCCTGCTGATCCGCCGGACCATCTACCCGATGCTGTACTACGTCGTCGCAGCCGGCTTGCTCGGGCTGTTGTTCAGTTACGGGCTGTTCGCCGACCGCTTCTGATCGGCATCCGGCAGATGGCGGATTGAGAGAATTCTCGAAGATTCGAAATTCTTGCCGTAAGAACGCAGCACTCAATCGTCATAGGGAGTGCTGACAAAAACTACGGTTCGAATTCCTTCTCCTTGTGAACCTGTGGTTGACCAAAGCGGCGGGGCGACGGTCCCGCCGCTTTCAGTTTGTATTGACGCGTGGCGGTAAAGCGCCTCGTAGTGAACGCCGATGATTTCGGCTTCACGCCTGACGTCAACGAAGGAATCCTGCGCAGCCATCTTGAAGGGATTGTCCGCTCGACATCCCTGATGGCGAACGGCCCGGCCTTCGAGCACGCCGTACAGATTGCCCATCGGCACCCGAGCCTGGGAGTGGGCTGCCACCTCACGCTCGTGCAAGGCGAGTCCCTCGCGTCACCGGGAGCTCAACTGCCGCGCTCGGCGAGCAGGCTGCTGGCTAGTCCGCCCACTCTGCGTGAAGCGCTGCGCGAGTTTCAAGCTCAGATCGAAGCCCTGCTCAATCATGGCATCCAGCCGAGCCATCTTGACACGCACCAGCATGTCCACTTGTTACCGGTGGTGCTGGAAGCAGTCGCGACCTTGGCCGACCGCTTTCGGGTTCCGTGGATCCGCAAGCCGTTCGACACGCCTCTTGGCGTATCGCCTGTGCTCCGCGCAGGCCTGGCCCTTGCCATCCGACCGTGGCGGATCCCCTTCGAGGAACGCCTGCGCCGGGTGCATTGTCGGACGAGCGACTACTTCGCCGGTTTCGTCGGCACTGGCGCAATGGATTCCCGCTGGCTGGTGGCGTTGCTCGCCGGCCTGCCTGGCGGGATCGGAGAACTCATGTGCCACCCGGGCATCTGCGGTCCCGAATTGCGGCGAGCGGAAACCAGGCTGAAGCAGAGCCGCGAGATAGAAATGCACGCCCTCTGCTCCGACGAAGTCAGGCGCGCGGTTGCCGAGCACGGGATCGAATTGCTTTCCTACAGGGACTTGGCGGCCGACGCCGAAGCGTCGGCTCCGGCTCGAGTGCGAGCCGGCTCAGACCCCCTCGACCAAATGCCCTAGCTTGTCCCGCTTGGTGCGCAAGTAGGACTGCGCCAGATCCCCGGCATCTTGCGGAGCGCAAGGCACGAGCTCGACCACTCGAATCCCCTCGCGCTCCAGCGCTTCCACCTTGGCCGGATTGTTCGACAGCATGCGCACGCTTCGCAGGCCGAAGTAGCGCAAGACCGCAACCGCGTAGCCGTACTCGCGCTCATCAGCGCCGAACCCCAGCTTCTGATTGGCCTCTACCGTGTCCGCGCCCTCGTCCTGCAGCTGGTATGCCATGAGCTTGTTGAGGAGACCGATGCCCCGACCTTCTTGCGGATCGTAGATCAGCAGGCCGCAGCCGGCTTCCGAGATCATGTCCAGCGCCAGCGCCAATTGGGGGCCGCAATCGCAGCGTAGGCTGCGGAACACCTCGCCTGTGAGGCACTGCGAGTGAATGCGCAGCAGCGGCGCCTCGGCCGCCGCTGCGAAGTCACCCTTCTTGAGCACAACCAGCTCCTGCTCGCCGCCGGGACCCAGGCCGCGAAAGCCAAGAATCCGGAAGTCGCCGTGGCGGCAAGGGAAGTCCGCTTCGGCCACCAGTTCGACCGAAGGCTCAACTACTGCTGACTGGTTGCCGGACATCGGGATAGCGGCCGGTGACGGGCTGTCGCCGGGGCACGGAACGGGTCGAAAACGCCCGAGGTCCCAAGAGATTTATTATAGGCGGGCGCGACGATTCGCAAGGCGGAGGGCGTTGCGCATGCCTCGCGACATGGCTGACGCCGACCTGCTAGTCACGCTGCTCGTCAAGGTCGCCGTCCTGGCCTCGATGGCCAGCATCGCCTTGCGCCCGAACTTCGCCAAGCGTCTGTTCCTGCGCGAGCAACGCACCTTCAGGCAGCGCTTGGAGCTGGCAGTGCTGTTCGGCGTGGTGTTTGCCAGCGGATCGCTGGTGAGGGTGGTGCTCGGCTACCGGGCGGCTGAAGTCGGCGTGGAAGGGGCGTTCGTCTCCGGGCTAGTCGGCGGATTCGTCCCGGGTGCCATTGCCGGCGCGCTGATCTCGATTCCGGCCGTGCTGGGGCCCGACTTCGAGTGGGCTATGTTGCCCATGCTGGTGGGGTTCGGCGCACTGGGCGGGCTGTTGCGGTCCGGAGCTCGCGACCCTGAGGATGTCTGGCGGTTTTCGCCGTTTTTCATGTTCTCGCTGGTGGCTTGGACGCGTCGGCGCATCCCGAACTCAGAGGGCGTCTTCCAAGTCGTGATGCTCCTCTCTTGTGCGCTGGTGGAGTTCGTTCGCACGCAGATCGCCGGGCGAGGCCTGGTGTTCGACCTGGACCAGGACGTGGCCGGGCCGAGCCCTCTGGCGATGCTGCTCGCCTATGTGGCGACCGTGATGGGAGTGGGGCTGACCCTGAAGGTCTGGAATAACACGCGCAACGAGTGGAAGATCGAAAACCAGCAGCGCTTGCTGACCGAGGCCCGCCTGCAAAGCCTGACGCGCCAGATGAACCCGCATTTCCTGTTCAACACCCTCAATTCGGTGGCGTCGCTGATTCGCAGCGACCAAGAGCAAGCGCGCCAGATGGTCTATCGCCTTTCGACGATCCTCCGCCGCCTGCTGCGCAAGCAAGAGGCCTTCGTGCCGCTGAGGGAGGAGTTGTCCGTCATCGACGACTACCTGCAGATCGAGCAGGTGCGCTTCGGCTCGAGGCTGCGTATCGCGCGGGACGTTGATGACGGCATCGCAGACGTGCTGGTGCCAAGCATGATCTTGCAGCCCATCGTGGAGAATTGCATCAAGCACGGCATCGGGCCCAAGACGGGCGATGGCACGATCCGCCTCGCCGGCGCGCTGGGAGGCGGGCGCTTGCAGATCGAAATCGAGGACGACGGAGTCGGCATACCGATCGAAGACCTGCCGACAGTATTCAATCGGGGCATCGGCCTAGGAAACGTGCGCGAGCGACTCGGAGTGCTGTTCGGAACGGATTTTCAGTTCTCGCTGGAGCCGCGGGCGGGAGGCGGCGTGCGCGTGCGTGTCCAGATTCCCGAACTGCGGGAGAAGGCAGAGACCAGCGCCTCGGCGATGCAGGACGAGACAGCGGCCTGATTCTGCCCCGTGCCTCAGTCCATGGCCGGATCGATGTCGCTGCGCAGGATCCAGGTTGCCAGGTCGACCTCACCCGCCATGAACTTTTCGTAGTAGCCGGCCCAGCGCGTGGCGACCGGGAAAGCTTCGAAATAGTCTTCTTGCCCGGCCATGCGCGGATCCCCTTGGGCTTCGAGCTCAGAGACGAGCCGGGCTGCCAGTTCAGCCTTGGCCGGAGCGTATTCCAAGTCCCCCGCCAGATTGTTCAGGCAGCCGGGGTCTTCGGCGATGTTGTAGAGTTCCTCCGCGCCGCGCTTGCCGAACGCCAGTTCCCAGAATCTGGTTTCGCCGCCAGCGCGGCGCAGGTCGAGAATCTCGGTCTTGGTCGGGCTCGCGTCCACCGCTAGGTAGCCCGTTTCCGGGTTGCCTGCCGGCCAGCGCTCCGGAGCGAAGTTGCGCAGGTACAGCAGATCGCCTTGGACGATGCCGCGGATCGGATAGCCGGCGTCGTTCGGGCGGCCGATATCGTGCCGTTCCTTGCCGATCAAGACGTGATCTCGGTCGGCTTCCACCCGGCCTTCTTTGTCCGACCGGAGCACTCCGAGCAGGCTCCGGCCCGCCGCTGGCTGCATCCCGGTCGCATCCCAAGCGATCCCGGCTGCATCAACGATTGTGGGTGCCAGATCGACGAAGCTGACTAAGTCCTGGATCGAGCGGCCAGGATGCGGTATGCCGTCGAGCCACATCATCGCCAATGGCAGGTGATTGGAGAGTTCGTATTCCTGCGCCTTCACGCGGGGGAACGGCATGCCGTTGTCGGAGGTAACTATGACCAGCGTGTTGGCGAGCTGCCCGTGCTCCTCGAGGGTTTCGAGGATCCGGCCCAAATGCGCGTCGAAGTACTCGATTTCGTAGGCGTAGTCGAGCATGTCGTGGCGCACCGTTTCGGTATCCGGCCAGAAGTCGAAGACGCCTTCGATGTCTGCGGGACTCTTGCCGCCCAATTCCGCGCCGGAGCGGAACTCGTAGGCGCGGTGCGGCTCTCGGGAGCCGTACCAGAACGCCCAGGGCTGGCCTGCGGGAGCGGTGGCGAGGAAATCGGCGAAGTTGGCCGCGTAGTCAGTCCGGCTCATCTTGGAGGTCGGCGGGTCGCTCTCTCGGTCGTCGAACGGAGTGCCGGCGAGGTTGCGCGCGTTGCCAGCGGCGTCGACGGCGATGCCGGGACTCCAGCCCTTGGCGGTCATGCCCACGAAGTAGCCGTTCTCGCCGAGCGCTTCGGGGTAGCTCTTGAACTCAGGCGGAAAGAACGCCATGTGGTTCGCGCCGGCCTCGAGCTGCCAGGAATTGCGGCCCGTAAGGATAGCCGCGCGCGAGGGGGCGCACTTGGCGTTGGGCGTGTATGCGTTCCAGAACAGCACGCCGTCGCGTGCGACGCGGTCGAAGTTCGGCGTGTTGACCCACTCCGTGCCGTAGGCACCCATATGGGGAAAGGAAGCATCGTCCGCGATGGCGAACAGGATGTTGGGCTTCTCAGGAGGCCCCTCTTGGGTCTCCGCGCAGGAACCCAGCAATGCGAGGATCGCGGCACAGGCGGCCAGAAGTCTTGGCATGACGGCGATCTGAGCGTAACACCGCCGCACTGTGGGTGCCGAGCCGGAGGCCTTGGCGTCAGGACAGCCCTAGTCCGTGGGCGATCCGGTCAAGGTGCCATTTCGTGTCGCCGTAGGTGAACTCGGCCGCCTTGGCGCGCTTGAGATACAGGTGCAGGTCCTGTTCCCACGTGAACCCGAGACCGCCGTGCAACTGGATGCCCAGTTCGCCAACGCTGACCGCTGTCTGGTTGGCGGTCGCTTTCGCCACTGAAGCGGCTCGGGCCAGATCGTCGGGGCGCTCATCTGCCACGGCGGCGGCGTAGTAGACGCCGGTCCGGCCCTTTTCGATCCCGATGAGCATGTCCGCCGCCTTGTGCTGGACCGCTTGGAAGGTGCCTACGGCACGCCCGAACTGCTTGCGGCTCTTGACGTATTCGACCGTCATGTCCAATACCCGCGCCGAACTGCCAATCAGCTCGGCCGAGAGCCCGATCGCGGCCCGGTCGATGACCGCCTGAACGTCGGCGATCGTTCCCTCGCCCAGCACTTCTAACTTGTCTGCCGAGCAGGTCACTTGACTCAGGCTTCGAGTCACGTCCATCGAATAGATGTCTTCGACCTGTGCTTCGTGCGCGATGGCGATCTGGGCCCCGTTTCCGCCGGTCCGATTCACGAACAGGATCAGATCGGCGCTGGCCCCATCTGGCACGTAGCGCTTGGTCACCACCTCGCCAGCGTCCGGTGCCAGCATCATCGGCGTCCAGCCCGATCCCGGCTCGTAGATCCCGACCGTGGCCTTCAGCTTCCCCTCTGCGATGTCCGGCAGATACTTCTGGCAACTTTCCTGCGTGGCCATCGCCTCGAGCGCACTCACCGCCAGCAAGCCGCTGGCATGCAGCGTGCCCGGGATAAGGGCCGCGCCGGTCTCTTCCATCAGCACGGCCAGGTCGAACATGCCCAGCCCGAGACCGTCGTAGTCCTCGCTGACCAGCAGGCCGGGCCAGCCCAGATCAGACATCTTTGACCAGAGCGCTTGTGCTGCGGCGGCGCCATCTGCCGCATCCAGCATCCGGCGCAGTTCGGCGCTGGGCCACTCCTCGCCAAGAAACTCGCGCGCCGAATCGCGCAGGAGAACCTGTTCTTCGTTGAGACTGAAGTCCACGGGTGTGCTCCTTACTTGCGTGGCAGGCCGAGCACGCGCTCGGCGATCACGCTGCGCAAGATCTCGGACGTGCCGCCCTCGATCGAATTGGCGCGTGCCCGCAGATAGCCGAACTGCCAGCTCTTGGCGTACGATTCGTCGCCTTCCGACAAAGCTTCCGTGCCAAACGTGGCAGTGGTGTCGCCGACTTGGTCAAAAGCCCCTGCCGACAGCAGCGGGGCATCGGGGCCGAGCGTGGACAGCCCGATCCTTTGCAGGCGCTGGTTCATTTCTGCCCAAGCGACCTTGACCACAGAAGACTCAAACCCGAACAGCCTGTCGGCCATGCGCTCGCAGGTCAGTGTCAGGCACTGGCTGTCCACGTAGGCTTGCGCCACCTCGCGCGCCTGCTGGGGGTCCAGCGGCACGTCGCGGTTGCGCACGCTGTCCAGCAAGCGGTCGAACTGCTGTTGCAGGCGCACGCTCAGGGCCACCGAAAGGTTGGCCCGCTCTCTGGTGAACGTCTTCATTCCGATGATCCAGCCGTCGTTCTCGGCGCCCACGCGATTGGCCTTCGGCACGCGCACTTCATCGAAGAAGACCTCGCCGAACTCGGCTTCGCCCGTGATCTGGCGCAACGGTTTGACGGTCACGCCTGGGCTCTTCATGTCGACGACCAAGGCTGTGATGCCTTTGTGCCGCGGCGCATTGGGATCCGTGCGCACGAGCAGCCAGATATAGTCGGCGATCAGCGAGTTGGATGTCCAGATCTTCTGGCCGGTGATGACATAGTCGTCGCCATCGTCGACGGCGCGAGTCTGCAATGCCGCCAGATCGGAGCCGGCGTTGGGTTCGGAGAACCCCTGGCACCAGATCTCTTCGGCGCTCAAGATCTTGGGCAGATAGCGTTTCTTGTGGGCCTCGCTGCCGACGGCAATCAAGGCGGGACCCGCGATCATCAAGCCGATGTTGTTGATGTTTGGCGGGATCCGGGCGCGGGCAGCCTCTTCGTTGAAGATCGCCTGCTCGCGGAAGCCCAGCCCTTGTCCGCCGTACTCGGCAGGCCAGGTCAAGCCGAGCCAGCCGGCTTCGTGCAACTTCCGCTGCCAAGCCTTGAGCGCGGCGACGTCGTGCTTGCCGATCTTGGGCGTATTCGCCTCAAGCCATGTGCGAAGGCGGTCGCGGAAGGCAGCTTCGGCAGGCGTGTCTTGAAGTCTCGTCATCGGAAACTAGGCCATTGTACATGCCGGCCTACACGCGCTCTGAACGTGGAAGGCTGGGCGCTCCGAGCCGATTTCGACACGCGCATCATGCTAAAGTTTGGCTGTGCTACAGCGCCAGCCCAACGCTGCGCCGCCGACCTGCATCGGCCAAGCGGTGCAGGTGCCTCCATCGCCAGCGGACTGTTCCAGCTTGTATCGTCAGCAGGCGCTGGCTGAGGCTGGCGGCATGCCGGGGCCGGACACGAGTCTGCCGAGCTAATGGCCTTCCCCTCAGTACCCGCTCCGTCCGTCACCGCCGACCTGAGCGCACTGCTCGATCGGGCCCGACTGGCGTTGTGGCGGCTGGACGGCGCCTTCAGCGCGCATTCGGACGCACAGGCTTTCGAAGCGATGCAACTGCTTCGCGAAGCCGTGCTGTCGTGTCGCATCGAGAGCGAGTCTAGTGGCTTCGCCGCCGTCCTTGCTGCTGCCGTCGACCTAGATGACGAACCTGGCGGTGACGCGATCGCGCCCATGCGCTGCCGCAAGGCGCTCGAGTGCGGCCTTGCCGAGGCCAGCGAAGAGCCACTCACGCTCGACCGCTTGGCCGCTGTTGAAGCAGCGCTAGCCGGGGACGGCGCTAGCGACGGTGGACGTGCCGGTCGCGCCAAGGGAGATCGGGAAGCAAAGCTGGCCGCAGCGCTGGTCGAGTTAGACGAGTTCCTAATGGAGCAAGGGGAACTGCCCGACCTAGTGCGAATCGGCATAGCGCAGGCGCAGCTCGCACGGCTGCTCCCGACCGGCTCGAAGGACGGCCGCCTGGAGCGCATCGCCGGGCTGGCGATGTTCCGCCGCATTGGCGTGCCGGGTGCCAGCGCACTAGCCATGTCCCCATACTTCCAGTCCAGCCGCAGCGAGTACCAGGCACAGCTCCGCGGCCCGACTGAAGCGTGGCTGGACTTCTTCGTCAAGGCAGTGGCCCAATCGGCAAGCGAAGCCGCCGGCATGATCCGCCGTTGCGCCGTCCTGGCCCGCGAGCATCGCGAGGCCATATCGGCTGGCTTGGGGCACGCCGTAGGGCGAGGCCTGCGGGTGTTCGGGCGTTTGACAACGGAGCCGGTCGCAACGGTGAGCGAGATTCAGGCCATCACCGGCACCTCGTATGTGGCGACGAACCAACTCGTTGCGAGGTTCGTGGACATGGGCATCTTGGACGAGATCACGGGCTACCGCCGCAACCGCCGATTCCAATACGGCCCGTACGTGCGCGTTTTCGATCCCGACGCGACCGCGGCTCCGGCTCCGGAGCGCCGCGCGGCACGTCCCGTTTCCAAGCCGCCGCGTCGCCCCGCCGCCAGAAAGCCGCCGCGTCGCCGCGCCGTCAGCGGGCCGAGGAAACCAAGTCCGGCGCCACCGAGCCCCAAGCCCCGGCGACGGCCATCACCGTCCTTTTCCGACCACCTGCTGTAAGGCAGGCGCCTGGGAAGCGGGTCCCGCGCTCGATTCTGCCTCGCTGGCTGGCGAGCCTGGGTGGGCGAGTTTCCAATCGATCTGTCGCAGAATGGCCAGCAGCATGCGACCGTCTTCCGGCGCAAGCCGCAGGCGACTCACAAAGCGCCGCAGCTTGCGCGTCCGTTCCTCGATGCCTTCATCGTGGAGGAACCCGGACTCCTGGAGGATGGGCATGAGTAGAGAGAGAATGCGCTCGCGGACTCCTGCGGGCACGGTGGCCGGGGTCTGCAGGCTCTCTTGGGGCACGGCGTTGCGGGCGATCGCGTAGCAGCACACGGCGACCGCTTGGCCTAGATTCATCGACGGACAGCCTTCGTCGGTGGGGACTGACAACACCCAGTCGCAATGGCTGAGGTCGTCGTTGGAGAGCCCGAACTTTTCCGAGCCGAACACCAGCGCCGCCCTGCGGTCTTCGATGTGCGTCCGGATGGCGTCCCCGCCCGCAGGCAGCCGCCGTTGCACGTGGCGTTGCCTGCGGGATTCCAAGCCACTGCAGGCCACCACGAGCTCGGCCTCCGAGACTGCTTCAGCCAAGTCGTCTGTAACTCGTGCCCGCTGCATCACCGCAGCTGCACCTGCCGAGGACCGCGCCGAGCGGAACGATGGCTCGTAGGGACGCACGCACCACAGGTCCGCAAACCCGAAGTTGTACATGGCGCGCGCCGCCGCGCCGATATTCAGCGAGTTGCGCGACTCGACTAGCACAACCCGCAGGTTGGCCTTCCATGCATCCATGCGTTCGCAGCTTCCGGTCTAGGCCTTCAGCATTTCGCGCAACGAGTACTGCAAGATGCCGCCGTGCCGGTAGTATTCGACTTCCTTCGGCGTGTCGATGCGAACCCGCGCTTGGAACGAGATCGCCGGTCCGGCGCCCTCGGGCTCGGCGACGACTCGAACGGTGGACGCGGAGCCGTCTCCCAGGCCAGAGATGCTGATCCGCTCGCGTCCGGTGAGCCCCAGCGAATCGCTGTCGTCTCCTTCTAGAAACTGCAGCGGGAGGATGCCCATGCCGACTAGGTTCGAACGGTGGATGCGTTCGTAGCTGACCGCCAGCACGGCCCTGACGCCCAGCAACGACGGGCCCTTCGCTGCCCAGTCGCGAGATGAGCCGGTGCCGTATTCGCGGCCGGCAATAATCACCAGCGGGACGCTCTCGTCCCTGTAGCGCACGGCGGCCTCGTAGATCGACATCAGTTCGCCGTCGGGCAAATGGAGCGTCCAGCCGCCTTCGGTCCCGGGCGCGAGCAGGTTGCGCAGGCGCACGTTTGCGAACGTGCCGCGCATCATGACCTCGTGATTCCCCCGTCGCGAGCCGTAGGAGTTGAAGTCCTTCGGCGCGACGCCGCGCTCGACCAGATAGCGGCCCGCGGGGCTGTCAGCCTTGATCGCGCCTGCCGGCGAGATATGGTCCGTGGTGACGCTGTCGCCAAGCACGGCCAGCACCCTGGCGCCGCTGACATCGGACACCGAAGCGGGCTCGGCCCGCATGGAATCGAAGTACGGCGGGCGCCGGACATACGTCGAGCTCTCGTCCCACGCGAAGAGGTCGGAGCCGGTGGCGCTGAGGTCTCTCCAGCGTTGGCTGCCTTCGTAGACATTCGCATAGCTGTCGCGGAACATGGTCGAGTCCACGACCGCCGCCGTGGTCCGGGCGATCTCCTGCTGGGTGGGCCAAAGGTCGCTGAGGTAGACGTTGTTTCCTTCCAAGTCCTTGCCGAGCGGATCGTTCGCGAGGTCGACTTGCATGTTCCCGGCGATGGCGTAGGCCACGACCAAGGGAGGGGATGCCAGGTAGTTGGCCCGCACCTCCGAATGCACGCGCCCCTCGAAGTTGCGATTGCCGGACAGCACCGACGCGACGACAAGGTCGCCTTCGCGGATCGCCGCCGAGATTTCCCCGGGCAATGGCCCCGAATTGCCGATGCAGGTCGTGCAGCCGTATCCGACGAGGTTGAAACCGATCATGTCCAGGTAGGTGTCCAGCCCAGACTTGGCGAGGTATTCCGTGACCACCTTCGAGCCCGGAGCCAAGCTGGTCTTGACCCACGGCTTGACCTGCAGGCCCTTCTCCACGGCCTTCTTGGCGACCAGTCCCGCTCCGATCATGACTGCGGGATTCGAGGTGTTGGTGCAACTTGTGATGGCCGCGATGACCACCGCGCCGTGCTCCAGCAGGCATTCCGAGCCGCGGATCGAGGTCTTGACTGCCGTCGGCGCTGCGCTCACCGCGACGGCGGACCGGCCGGAGCTGGCCTCGCGCGCGGCAAGCGTCTCTCCCAGCATGCTCTCGAACGAGCGGGCGGAGTCCCTCAGGGCGATTCGATCTTGCGGACGCTTGGGCCCTGCAATGGACGGCACGACGTCCGCCATGTCCAGCCGCAGAGTCTCGGAGTAGGCGGCAGGCGCGTCTCCAGGCAGCCGGAAGAAGCCCTGGGCCCTCGCGTAGGATTCGACCAATCGCACCTGCTGGTCGGGCCTCCCTGTCAGGGACAGATAGGCAAGCGTCTCGGAGTCTACCGGGAACAGTCCGCAGGTAGCGCCGTATTCCGGTGCCATGTTGGCGATCGTGGCGCGATCCGCTAGGGGCAATTCGTCCAAGCCGTCTCCGAAGAACTCGACAAACTTCCCGACCACGCCGTGGCGGCGCAGGCTCTCGACGATGGCAAGCACCAGATCCGTGGCGGTGGATCCCTCGGCCAGGCGCCCCGTGAGTTCAAAGCCAACCACTTGGGGAAGCAGCATCGAGACGGGCTGGCCGAGCATGCCTGCTTCGGCTTCGATGCCGCCCACGCCCCATCCGAGGACGCCCAGGCCATTGACCATGGTCGTGTGGGAATCGGTGCCGACGAGCGTGTCCGGGCAGACCCACGTCGCGCCATCCCGCTCGTAGGTGAACGCGACTTGGGCAAGGAACTCCAGATTCACTTGGTGCACGATGCCGGTCTCAGGGGGCACCACGCGGAAGTTCCGGAAGGCGCTCTGGCCCCACTTGAGGAATTGGTAGCGCTCCCGGTTGCGCTGGTACTCCAAGACGCTGTTCAGCGACAGCGCGTTGGAAGAAGCGAAGTTGTCGACTTGGACCGAATGGTCGATCACCAGGTCGGCCGGCTGCAACGGATTGATCCCCGACGGGTCCCCGCCCATGTTGAGCATGGCCTCGCGCATCGCCGCGAGGTCGACGACCGCAGGAACGCCCGTGAAGTCCTGCATCAGCACTCGGGCCGGTCGATACGCGATCTCCTTGGAAGGAGCGGCGTCGGGCTGCCAGTCCAGCAAGGCCTGGATGTCGTCCCGGGTTACGCTGCTGCCATCCTCGTGGCGGAGGAGGTTTTCCAGCAGGATCTTGAGCGAGTACGGGAGCCGCGAGGCAGCGGCGCCGGGCAGTGCCTGCAAGCTGTGGAATGCGTAAGTTCGGCCGTTCAAGCTGAGCGAGTCTCTGGTTGCAAAGGAATTCATGGGCTGCTTGCGCTGCTACCCACGCTCGCGGCTCTGAGGCCAGCGCCTGCGCGGCGAAGCGCGCGGCGCGGGGTCCAGCTCTGATTCACATTGTCCCACCCTCGCTAGGGCTGGTTGCGGGGAGCACCGCTCGAGCTCGCCTAGGGCCAGGCGCCAAGATCGACTTCGTGGCGCACATGCCTGAGCGGTTATGATGGAGATTCGCGCGGGCCTGGATGTGTCTTCGATCAGCGATAGGTCCGTACTACTGCTCAAGCCGCGCGGCTTCTGCGCCGGCGTCGTCCGGGCGATCGATATCGTCGAGTTAGCCCTGCAGGCCTACGGGCCGCCCATCTATGTGCGAAAGGAGATCGTCCACAACCGCAACGTCGTGCGCGGGCTCGCCTCGCGGGGCGCTGTCTTCGTGGACTCCGTGGACGAAGTGCCTTCCGGAGCGCGCTTGGTCTTCAGCGCGCATGGCGTGGCCCCGGCGGTGCGGACGTCCGCAGCAGAGCGAAATCTGAGAGTCATTGACGCCACCTGTCCGCTGGTCACCAAGGTCCATCTTGAAGCCATCAAGTTCGCCAGGGCGCACTGCACGATCCTGTTGGTAGGGCACCGCGATCACTGTGAAGTGATTGGTACGGTCGGCGAGGCGCCCGGCCAGACGATCGTGGTTTCGTCGCCGGAAGAGGCCGAGTCTGTGCAGGTGCCGGCCGGGAGTGTCGCCTACCTCACGCAGACCACGCTCAGCCTTGACGAGGCCAACTCCATCATCGACGTGCTCAAACGGCGATTCCCCGGCATTCAGGCGCCCCCGGCCAAGGACATTTGCTACGCAACCGAGAACCGCCAGACGGCGGTCAAGCAGATCGTGCCGAAAGCGGACCTCCTCCTAGTCGTGGGCTCGCAGAACAGTTCCAACTCGCGCCGCATGGTCGAAGTCGGCCAGCAGCGAGGCCTGCCCGGTTACCTGATCGACGACGAGAGGGAAATCGTCCCGGAGTGGCTAGAGAGCGCGCGGAATGTTGCAGTCAGCGCCGGAGCTTCGGCACCGGAATCTCTGGTCCAGAGAGTAGTGCGCCGCCTGAATTCGATGGGATTCCAAAGGGTTCTGGAGGTCGAGGCGATCGAAGAGAACGTGCACTTCCCGCTGCCTCCGCAGCTGCAGGGGGTTCAGCCTCTGACTCGGATCTCCGCTAGCCCGTGATCGGCGCTCGCCTCCGCCGTCCGCTCGCCCGGTGGCGCGGTTGCGAGCGCACGGGCTGCTATGCTCCACTAAGGTCTTGCGCCCCTCCACGCTCCGATAGCGAGGCCCGCCGCACCCATGCCTGATACCCCTAGTTCGGACGACAAGCCGCGTCCGGTGCCGAGGCCTCGTCCGCCGGCGGCCGCAGGTGCCGACCGTCCGGTCCGCAGGCCCGTACCCAAGAAGCCCGCGGAGATGCCCTGCGAGCCGTGGGAAGGCCCTCTGCCGGCTGCCCTGCAAGATCGGTTCGGCGACAGCCTGACCAGGGTTGTGCTCTTGGGCGGCCAGAAGCTCCTAGTGGCGGACAGCGCGGAGGCGTTCGAAGTCCTCTCCTGCCTCAAGCAAGAGCACGGCTTCGACTACCTAGTTGACGTGACCGCTGTCCACTGGCCCGACAAGTCGGAGCAGTTCGAGATCGTCTGGACTCTCTACTCGTTCTCAGCCAACGAGCGCGTCCGGCTCAAGGCGGGGCTGGCCGAGGGCCAATTGGCTCCCAGTGTCACGAATCTTTATAGTTCCGCCAACTGGCTCGAGCGCGAAGTCTACGACATGTTCGGCATCGAGTTCAAGGATCATCCCGACCTCCGCCGCATCCTGATGCCGGACGAATGGGAGGGCTTCCCCCTGCGCAAGGAGTACGGCATCGTGCAGCAGGATTCCGATTGGGTTCGCGAGAACCTCAAGATCGAGAGCGCGCAGTAATGGCAGAGACGACACTCGCCCCGCCCGAGGTCCAGGCAGAGACCCTGCTGGACAGCAACGAGCTGGTCCTCAACATGGGGCCGCAGCATCCCTCTACGCACGGCGTCCTGCGCGTCATCTTGAAGCTGGACGGCGAGACCGTGCTCGGCACCGATTGCGTGATCGGCTACCTGCACCGCGGCGTGGAGAAGATCGCGGAGAATCGCACCTTCCAGCAGTTCGCGCCCTACGTGGACCGCATGGACTACGTGGCGGCCGTGTCCAACGGGCTCGGCTATTGCATGGCAGTCGAGAGATTGCTCGACGTCGAGGTCCCGCCGCGAGCCCAGGCTGTGCGCGTGATCTTGACCGAGATCAACCGCATCGCCTCGCACTTGCTCTGGCTCGGCACCCACGCCCTCGACATCGGCGCCATCACGCCCGTTTTCCTCTGCTTCCGCGAGCGGGAGGAGGCCCTCAAGATCTTCGAGAACTATTGCGGCGCGCGCCTGACCACGCACGCCTTTCGCATTGGCGGGCTGCAGTACGAGACCTACGACACTTTCGAGAAGGAGTGCCTGGACTTCTGCGACTTGATGGAGCAGAAGCTCAAGGAGTACCACGACCTGCTGACCGGAAACCGCATCTGGGTGAGGCGCACCAAGGGCGTCGGCATCCTCAACGCGGCCGACTGCAAGGACTACGGCGTCACAGGGCCCCTGATCCGCGCCGCCGGCGTCGAATGGGACCTGCGCAAGGCGCAGCCCTATTGCGGCTACGAGAACTACGACTTCGACATTCCGACCGCCGAGACGGGCGACACGTTCGACCGTTACATGGTGCGGATGGAAGAGATGGTCCAGTCCTGCCGCATCATCCGCCAAGCTGTCGATGCTCTGCCGGAGGGCCCGATCAAGGGCAAGGTGGGCAAGGTCATCAAGCCGCCGCCGGGCGAGGCCTATGTGTCGATCGAGGCGCCCAAGGGCGAGCTGGGATACTACATCGTCAGCGATGGCTCGCTGAATCCATACCGCGTGCGAGTCCGCCCCCCTTCCTTCGTGAACCTAGGCGCGTTGGACAAGATGTGCCGGGGCAGCTTGGTCGCTGACGTGGTAGCCATCATCGGGACCATCGACATCGTGCTGGGCGAGGTGGACCGCTAGGACTGGCCATGGAACAACTGCTCGCGAACCCTTACGTGCCGCCCCTGATCCTGACGGCGGTGATCATCCTCGTGTTCCCGCTGATAGCGGGCTACATCGTGCTCGCCGAGCGCAAGGTGCTCGCCGATCTGCAGGTCCGGCTGGGGCCGATGCGGGTCGGCCCGTACGGCGTCCTGCAGCCGCTGGCCGACGCTCTCAAGCTCATGCTGAAGGAAGACGTCATCCCGTCGCAATCCGACAAGTGGATCTTCTGGCTGGCGCCGGTGCTGTCGACCTTCACGGCCCTGTCCGCCTTCGCCGTGCTGCCCTTGAGCGACAGGTTCTTTGTCGCCGATGTCAACATCGGCATCCTGTTCATCTTGGCGATGTCCTCGATTGGGGCCCTGGGGCTGATCTTGGGGGGGTGGTCGGCGAATTCGAAGTACTCCCTGATGGGCTCGCTGCGCGCCGCGGCACAGATGGTCAGCTACGAAGTGCCGCTGGGATTCGCGACCGTGACCGCCATCATGTGCGCCGGCACGCTCTCGATGCAGGGCGTGATCGCTTCGCAGCTCGAGCGCGGCGTGTGGGGGGCGTTCGACAACTACGGCCTGATGCTAATCCCGACCGTGCTGTTCATCATCGCCGGCACCGCCGAGACCAACCGGGCGCCGTTCGACTTGCCGGAAGCCGAGTCCGAACTCGTGGCCGGCTTTCACACCGAGTACTCCGGCTTCCGCTGGGCCCTGTTCTTTTTGGCCGAGTACGCCGCCATCGTAGTCATCAGCTCGCTCTGCGTGACGCTGTTCTTCGGCGGCTGGCTGCGCCCGTTTCCGAACGTCGCCGCTCTGGAGATGCCGCTCAACACGGCTTTCCCGGCTGCGCTGTTCGCCCTCATCGCTCTGGGCTGCTCCAAGGGGGTGTTCCGCCAGGCGCTGGCCGGCTTTCGCCTCGTGATGGCCGCATTGACCGGACTGTTTCTGCTGGTGGCCGCGGCGTTCGCCCTGCCGGCCGCCAACGAACTGATGATCGGGCTGTTCTGGTTCGGCTTCAAGCTCGCGGTGATGGTCTACATGTTCATCTGGTATCGCGGCACGTTCCCGCGATTCCGCTACGACCAGCTCATGGACGTGGGCTGGAAGTGGCTGATCCCGATCAGCATGTTCGGCCTGATCCTCAACGGAGTCGTGCAGCTATTTGCCCGCGGCTAGCGACCGGACCGGATGCGATAATTAAGGGAGACGACCGATGGCCAGCCTGATCAAGACCTTCCTGCTGACCGACCTGCTCAAGGGCCTTTGGACGACTTTCAAGAACCAGAAGCCATCGAAGGTAATTACCGAGCAGTACCCTCTCAACCGCCCGCCGGTGGCGGAGCGCTACCGCGGGGCTCCCCGGCTGAACACGCACCCGGAGACCTCCGAGACGCTGTGCATCTCCTGCAACCTTTGCGCGCTGGCCTGTCCGGAGCAGTTGATCGTGGTCACTTCCGAGCGCAACCCCGAGACCAAGCGCAAGGATCTGACCACCTTCACCTACGACGTTTCGCGGTGCATGTTCTGCGGTCTGTGCGAGGACGCCTGCCCGGTCGACGCGCTCGAGCTGACCCAGGACTTCGAACTTGCCACGTACACCCGCGAGGGCCAAATCTGGGACCGCCAGATGCTGGAAGAGGGGCCGCTGCCGGTGCGCTACACGCACTGACGCGCGCCGCTCAGGCGTTTCGCCGAGGCGCGGGGGAGCGGTTCCGGCAGGTGATATGCTGTAGGGTTCATATTCCCGCCAAGCTTGCGCTGACCACTCATGTCGCTCGATACAGTCCTGTTCTACGTCTTGGCGGCCCTCGTCCTAGGCAGCGCGGTCATGACGATCACGCGCCGCAACGTGGTGCATGCCGCCGTCTGGCTGATCAGCGCGCTGGTCGGGGTTGCGGGCCTGTTCCTGCTGCGCGGCGCCGAGTTCTTGGCAGGCGTGCAGGTCATCGTCTATATCGGCGGGATCATGGTGCTGTTCCTGTTCGTGATCATGCTGGTGCCGGTCCACGAGGAGTCCACCCAGCGGCGCTTCTCCAACCAGAAATGGCCTGCCACGGTGGCGGCGGTGGCCCTGTTCCTCTGGGTGGCGTTTATCGCGGTCAACGGCGTTAGCATGCTCGATCATCCGGGCATGGCGGAGCCGCTGGGGCCGGGCTCGCTGTCGGAGAACTCCGAGGCGGTCGGCTTGGTGCTGTTTTCGCAGTACCTGCTGCCGTTCGAGCTGGCTTCGATCCTGCTGCTGGTGGCCATCATCGGAGCCATCGTGATGTCCAAGACGCGCAGCCGCGAGACGGAGAGCTAGCCGGGCGGCCCATACACCATGCTGGAAGTCACCACTTCGCACTACGTCGTGCTGAGCACCCTGCTGATGCTGATCGGCGTGATCGGCATCCTGATCCGCCGCAACATCTTGGTGCTGCTGATGTCGGTCGAGCTGATCCTCAATGCCGTCAACATCAACCTCGTGGCTTTCTCGGCCTCGTTGCAGCAGGTGCACGGCCAAGTATTCTCGATTTTCGTCATCACTGTCGCTGCCGCCGAGGCAGCGGTCGGCCTGGGCATATTGATCGCGCTGTTCCGCAACAAGCAGACCGTCCACGCCGACGAGATCGACCTGTTGCGCTGGTAGGGGAGAGGGGCAGGTGTTCTTCCTAGAAAGTATCTGGCTGATCCCGATGTTCCCGCTCTTCGGAGCGGCCCTGATGCTGCTCGTCGGGCGCAGGCTGGACAGGCAGCACCCGCTCGGGCCGCCCGAGGATGACTCGCACTCCGCCCATCACGAGCCCTCGCCCGGGCGCAGGCTGATCGACATCGTCTGCCCGGGCATGGTGCTGCTGTCCTTCCTGTTCTCGGTCGGCGCGATCTGGCAGCTTCAGAGCGTGCCCGGCCACAGCTACGAGGTCGTCAAGTGGACTTGGCTGGCGGGTCTCGACTCCGGCACCGAGGCCGGGCTGCGCGCCTTTACCGCCGATTGGGGCTTCTTGCTCGATTCGCTCAGTTCCGTGATGGTGCTGGTGGTCTCGGGCATCGGCTTCCTGATCCACGTCTACTCGACCGGCTACATGGCCCACGACGGCGGCTACTACCGCTTCTTCGGGTTCATGAACCTGTTCCTGTTCTTCATGCTGGTGCTGGTGCTGGCGAACAACTACGCCCTGCTGTTCGTCGGCTGGGAGGGCGTCGGCTTCTGCAGCTTCGGCCTGATCGGCTTCTACTTCCGCAAGCAGTCCGCCTCCAATGCCGCTAACAAGGCGTTCATCGTCAACCGCGTCGGCGACGCCGGCTTCGTGCTGGGGATGCTGGCCACCTTTTCCATCCTGGGCACGCTCAAGTTCAGCGAGGTCGGCGCGGCGCTGGCGGCGGGAGGATTCCAACTCGAGGAAGCCGCCGGGCCGCTGACGCTGATCGGCGTGTTGTTCTTCATCGGCGCCATGGGCAAGTCGGCCCAGCTCCCGCTGCACGTCTGGCTGCCGGACGCGATGGAGGGCCCCACTCCTGTCTCGGCCCTGATCCACGCCGCGACCATGGTCACGGCGGGTGTCTACCTCGTGGCGCGTTCCAGCGCGATCTACACCCTCGCGCCTAGCGCGATGCTTCTGGTGGCGGTTGTGGGCGGAGTCACGGCCATCTTCGCCGCTTCGATCGGCCTGGTCCAGTACGACATCAAGAAGGTGCTGGCCTATTCGACCGTCTCGCAACTTGGCTACATGTTCCTGGCCTGCGGCGTGGGCGCGTTCTGGGTCGGCATATTCCATCTCTATACCCACGCCTTCTTCAAGGCGCTGCTCTTCCTCGGCTCCGGCTCTGTGATCCACGCGGTAGGCGGAGAGCAGGACATGCGCAAGATGGGCGCCCTGAAGGACAAGATCCCGGTCACCTACAAGACCATGCTGGTGGGGGCCCTGGCCATCGCCGGCATTCCCGGTCTGGCAGGATTCTTCTCCAAGGACGAGATCCTGTGGAAGACCTTCTCCTCGCACCACACCCTGCTGTACGGGCTGGGACTGGTCACGGCGATGCTGACGGCCTTCTATATGTTCCGCCTGATCTACATGACCTTCTACGGAGACAACCGTGTGGATCCGGCCACGCACGTGCACGAGTCGCCGCGCTCGATGACCGTGCCGCTGGTCGTGCTGGCGGCGGGCAGCATCTTGGCCGGCTGGATCGGCACTCCGCCGGTGTTCGGGCCCGTGCATGACGCCTTGCCGAGCCTCGAGCACTGGCTGGCGGCGTCAGTGGTGGTCGAGGAGGCGGCACATCACAGCGCGCTGCTGGAATGGGGCCTGATGGCCTTGTCAGTGGCCTTGGCGCTGGCGGCCATTTTCCTAGCCACCCGCATGTTCCGCACCCCGCGCTACGAGGGCGAGCCGATGTCGGGGCTGCTCGGGGCCTCCCTGCACCGGTTGTTCCTGCGCAAGTACTGGGTGGACGAGATCTACGGCTCCGCTTTCGTCAACTTCGCCGCGAAGGGCGGCGGGCGCCGCCTCGTCAGCTTCGACGTGGGTGTGATCGACGCGGGAGTGAATGGGGCGGGCAGTTTGACCCGCATGATGTCGAACCTGACCAAGTTCCTCGACAAGTGGGTCGTGGACGGCATCGTCAACTTCGTGGGGTACGGCGTCAAGTTCGCCTCGTACCCGGTGCGCATGTTCCAGACCGGCCTGGTCCAGAACTACGCGCTGTGGCTGCTGATCGGCCTGGGGATGGTCGCGGCGTACTTCTTTTTCACCATAACTTGAGGGAGAGCGGCTTGGACCTGACCGGTCGCGGGACACAATGAGCGAACACATTCTGAGCATCATCTGGCTGACGCCGCTCGTCGGCATGATCGCGGTCATGTGCCTGCCGAAGGAGAGCAAGGACCTGATCCGCTACGTGGCCAACGGTTTCGCCGTGCTGGGGCTGCTGGTGACGATCCCGATGATCCGCGCCTTTGACAGCTCCAACGGCGACTTCCAGCTGGTCGAGCGGCACGACTGGATCCCCGCGCTGGGTGCACAGTACTACTTGGGCGTCGACGGGTTCGGCTACCTGATGATCCTGCTCACGGTGGTGGTCGGCTGGCTGTCGATCCTGTGCTCGTGGTCTTCGATCCAGGAGCGGGTCAAGGAATACTACGCCTTCTTCCTGTTCCTGCAGGCGGGCATGCTCGGCGTCTTCATGGTGCTGGACGTGTTCCTGTTCTACGTCTTCTGGGAGATCATGCTGGTGCCGATGTACTTCATCATCGGCATCTGGGGCGGCGGCCGGCGCCTGTACGCGGCGATCAAGTTCTTCCTCTACACCCTGGCCGGCTCGGTGCTGATGCTACTTGGGATCCTGAAGCTCTACTTCGATCACTTCGAGCAGTTCGGCCACTACAGCTTCGCCCTCGAGGACCTGCTGCGCGTGGCGGCCTACACCGGCCCAGACACGCAGTTCTGGCTGTTCTGGGCCTTCTTTATCGCGTTCGCCGTCAAGGTGCCGATGTTCCCGTTCCACACGTGGCTGCCGGACGCCCATACCGAGGCGCCGACGGCGGGCTCGGTGATCCTGGCCGGCATCCTGCTGAAGATGGGCCTGTACGGCTTGGTGCGGTTCGCCATGCCGCTGTTCCCGAAGGGTGCCACGGACGAGCTGACGGTGCAGTTGGTTGCGCTGCTTTCGATCGTCGGCATCATCTACGGGGCGTTGGTCTCGCTGATGCAGTCCGATTGGAAGCGGCTGGTGGCCTATTCGTCCGTGAGCCACCTCGGGTTCTGCACGCTGGGGCTGATCGCCCTCAATCCCAACGGCATCGCCGGCGGCATGCTGCAAGGCGTCAACCACGGGCTGTCCACGCCCCTGCTCTTCCTTGCGGTGGGGATCGTCTACGACCAGCGCCATACCCGCGAGATCGCAGACTACGGCGGCCTCGCCAATCGCATGCCGGTGTACACGGTGCTGTTCGCGATCTCGCTGTTTGCGTCGATGGGCATGCCGGGGCTGAACGGCTTCATCGGCGAGTTCACCATCTTGCGCGGTGCGTACGAGGTCAGCATCTGGTGGGCTGGATTCGCCGTGCTGGGGATCGTGCTGGGAGCGGCCTACCTGCTGTGGCTCTTCCAGCGCGTGATGCTGGGACCGATTACCAATCCCAAGAACGAGAACGTCAAGGACATGAACCTGCGCGAGATCATCGTCATGGCGCCGCTCGTGGCCGGGTGCTTCTGGATCGGCCTCTACCCCAAGCCGTGCTTCGAAATTCTCGAAGCTCCCACCAACAAGCTGGTCGAACGGCTCGACCCCGGCTACTTCAGCCGCAACGCGGCCGAGCCGGCAGATGAGTCAGTCCAACTCTCGCGGCTACTGCCCGCCGAGACTCCAGCGAGCGAATGATGGACGCGATCAGCTTTACCCTCAGCGACTTCCATGTCCTGAAGCCGGCGATAGTCCTCTGCCTGTTCGGCTGCGGGATCCTGCTCACGGACGCCTTCTTGGTGAGGCGTATCGGGCAGCGCTGGCTGAACGCCGTGACCGCCTTGGTTGGCGAAGCCGTCGTTGCCGCGGTGCTGCTGCAGTATCTTCCCGATGTCCGATCTGCGGGTTCGCTGACTGGCTTGGGCGGGTCGATCGTCGTTGACGGGTTCGGGGTCTTCTTCAACATTATCTTCATGCTTGCGGCCGCGCTGGCAGTCATCCTCTCGGCGCGCTACATGGAGGCCGAGGGCGAGCAGCGCGGCGAATACTACGCGCTGATCCTGTTCGCCCAGGCCGGCATGTCGATCATGGCCACCGGCCACGACTTGGTGGTGCTGTTCGTCGCCTTGGAGACCATGGCGCTGAGCTTCTACGTGATGGTCGGCTTCCTGCGGGACTCGAAGCGCTCCAACGAGGCCGCGATGAAGTACCTCATCTTGGGCGCGTTCTCGAGTGGCCTTCTCGCGTACGGTTTCTCGGTGCTGTACGGAATTTCCGGCTCCACCAGCCTGGCGGCGATCGGCGAAGCCATCGCCGACCGGCCGGCGCTGGACTGGATCATGATCTTGGCGCTGATCACCACATCGGTCGGCCTGTTCTTCAAGATCGCCGCCGCACCCTTCCACATGTGGGCGCCGGATGTTTACGAGGGAGCGCCGACACCGACCACTGCCTACGTGTCGGTCGCTTCGAAGGCGGCCTCGTTCGCCTTGATGATCCGTCTCTTCGTCACGGCCTACGGCAGCGTGGCGGAGGCTTGGGTTCCGCTGCTCGCGATCGTCGCGGTCGCCACGATGACCATCGGCAATTTGGCCGCGGTGACGCAGTCGAACCTCAAGCGCTTGCTGGCCTACAGTTCGGTGGCGCACGCGGGCTACATGTTGCTGGGGCTAGTTGCGTTCAGCGCGACCGGCCTGCGCGGCATCGCGATCTACTTGCTTGCCTACGTGTTCATGAACTTCGGCGCGTTCGCGCTGATCGCCGCCTTGCGCCGCGACGGCGAGGCCGCCGAAGAGCTGGACGACCTCAACGGATTGTTCGGGCGCGCGCCCGGGTACACGATATTGATGGCGATCTTCATGCTCTCGCTGACCGGCATCCCGCCGCTGGCGGGCTTCTACGGCAAGTACTACATTTTCTTGGCGCTGCTGGGCGAGGGCTACTACATCCTCGCGGTCTTCGCCGCGCTCTACGTGGCCGTGTCCGCCTACTACTACTTCCGCGTGATTCGCGCCTGCTGGCTCGGCGAGGCTGCCGAGCGCCCGGCGTCGCTGGACATGAACCTGGGCACGCGGACGGCGCTGGTGGCCAGCGGCGTGCTGACCGTGCTGATCGGCATCTTGCCCCAGAGGTTCATCGACCTGGCTGGCGAGTCCGTCTTGGCGGCGCTACGCTAGCTCGAAGTTCCGACTGCCTGAGGAAGTCGGGCCGCAGAAAGAGTCAGGGGGGCGTCACGTGCTCCCATGCTTTGACCCAGGCCGTTGCACAATCGCCACCGCCGCGTGGTTCGGTTTGCGACGCCGCTCAATCGGCTGCATTCAATCGTCGGGTCGTGTGCGACTGCGCTTTGCTCTCACCTGAAGCACACGGCAGATTACCGTACTCTGACAGATGATTCTCGGGATTGCGCCATGCTGAACTTCAATGACGCCACGGCCAACATAGACGAGCCGAGGACGGCGCGGATGGAACAGCGCACGACGCCGCGCGCCAAAGCTCAGATTCAGCACGCGGGAGCCTTGCTCGGCGTGGATGACGCCACGTTTATCACCAGCTTCGCGCTGGAGCGGGCCCGCGCCATCATCGCCGATCATGAGCGCACTGTTCTCTCTGCCGAGGACCGCGAATCGATTGTTGCAGCGCTCGGCTCTCCGCCCGCGCCGACCGATGACCTGCGCGAGGTCATGGCTCTCCACAGCACCCATGTAGAGAGTTCCGTCTGAGGTCGCTCTTGGTCGCCTGCGAGGATGCAGGTATGTATCGAGCCTGTCGTTCCGAAGAGGCATGACCGCCCGCCGAAGTTGTATCCCGGCCTGAGATTTTGCTATGTTCAGAGTAGGCCGTGGATCGCGGCCCGGCGCACCTCTAGGTTCCCGCACCACAGCCCATCCAAGACTAGGACAAGCCGGTGCCGTTTCAACCCCGCAATGCTGCCCTCGCAGCGGCATTGTCGTTGAGCGGAATGGTGTTAGGCGGGTTGTTGGTAGGCGCTTGGATCGGGCAGCGCTGGGACTGCAACCCGGCGGCCGCGGTGGCCGGGCTCTTCGTGGGGATCGTCGCCGGCTTCTACAACTTGGCCAAGGCGATGTGGACACGGCAATGAACGCGGAGATCCCACTTGGCTTGGCTTGCGGCCTGGTGACCGCCTTGGTTTCCGAGGCGGTGCTGCGGCTGGGCGCGCCGACGCTAAAGCGCAGGCTGTTTTCGGCCCTAGCCATTGGAGCCGGGTTGCGCGCGCTGTGGGTGCTGGCGCTTGTCGCTTGGTCGCTGGGCACCGGTGCGGTCGACGCTCGCGCCTTCGTACTGGCCTTGCTGGCGGGGTACTTGGCCTCCCAGGTCTTCGAGGGCGTCCGCTACACGAGGTACTTCGAGCGGTGCTGAGCGCGCAACCGCCACTGGCCTTCTTGGCCGCCTCCGGCGAGGAGGAAGGCATCGCCGATGTGATCATGCATCACATCGCCAACAGCGCGATCCATCTGCCCGCCTGGCTGGAGCCGTACCTGCACTCGACAGTCGAGACGCTCGGAATCAGCAAGGCCGTTTTGATGATGCTGATCGCGTCGGCCAGCCTGATGGTGCTGATGGGGATTTTCCTGCGCCGCCCGCGAGGAGGGCAGGAAGCGCCCAGCGGGATGACCAACGCTCTCGAAATGCTGGTCGTGTTCGTGCGCGACGAGATCGCGATCGGAAACATGGGCGAGAAGTGGGGCCGCCGATTCACGCCCTTTCTGCTGACGCTGTTCTTCTTCATCCTGACCTGCAACTTGCTGGGCATGGTTCCCGGAGGCTTCACGGCGACCAGCAATCTGAACGTCACGGGCGCGCTGGCAGTCATGTCCTTTCTGACCTTTCTGGTCACGGGCATGGTCGCGCTCGGTCCCATCGGCTACTTCAAGCACATGGTTCCCGAGGGCACTCCGCTAGCCATCGCCCCGGTCGTGATCCTGCTCGAGATCATCTCGATGCTGGTGCGGCCGGTCGCGCTGATGATCCGCCTTGGCGCCAACATGACCGCCGGGCACATCGTCATCTTGATCATCCTCGGCTTCATCTTCCTGTTCCAGAGCGTGGTCGTGTCGGCGGTCTCCGTGCCGCTGGCGGCCGCGATCATGCTGCTGGAACTCATCGTGGCCTTCATCCAGGCCTATGTCTTCACGCTGCTGACGGCGCTGTATGTCGGAATGCTCGTGGCAGAGGAACATTGACACGGCTCAATCAGCCCCATCGCATCCCAATGGAGGAAACTAAGCAATGAATCGCACACTCAACATCCTGTTCGCCCTCGCCATCTTGCTGGCCATGCCGGCCATGGCGTCCGCACAGTTGCTCGACAAAGGTGCCGGCAGCGCGATCGGCGCCGGTATCATCGTGGTCGGTGCCGGCCTCGGAATCGGCAAGTTCACGGCGGCCGCGGTCGAGAGCATCGCGCGCCAGCCGCAGGCGGCCAAGGACATCCGCGGCGCCTTCCAGCTGCCGCTCTTCTTGCTGGAAGGCGTGGCTGTGATCGGTCTCGGCGTCTTGTTCGTCGCGTTGCTGTTCTAGCGTCCCCCAACGCGGGGAACTGCCGGAGGAATTCGCATGGCCG
Source organism: Bryobacterales bacterium (assembly GCA_028819215.1). Taxonomy (GTDB): domain Bacteria; phylum Acidobacteriota; class Terriglobia; order Bryobacterales; family UBA6623; genus VXMF01. The sequence goes on along the minus strand of JAPPMG010000068.1, from coordinate 4,485 downwards.
GTGATAACGGAAACGCGCTGCTCCAGTTCGAGCCGGGTCTGATGATCTGGACCGTGGTGACATTCTTGGTCACCTTCCTCGCGCTGCGGCTGATCGCGTGGAAGCCCATTCTGGGCGTGCTCGACGAGCGCGAGGGGCGGATTCGCGAGTCTCTGCAGAAGGCCGAGCAAGCCCAGGCCGAGGCCGAGCGGGCTATCGAGGAGAACAGGGCCAACATGGAGGCGTCGCTGCGCGAGTCTCAGGAGCTCGTCGCGGAGGCGAGGCAGGAGGCGGAGCGAGTCCGCACGCAGGCCCGTGAAGAGGCCCGCGTCGAAGCGCGCAAGATCGTGGAGGAGGGACGCCGCCAACTCGAGGTCGAACGCCGAGCGGCGCTCGCTGACATCCGGCAGGAGGCCGCAGGCCTGGCCATCCTGGCGGCAGAGCAGTTGTTGAAGAAGAATCTGGGCGAGGAAGAGAACCGACAGTTGGTGCAGGTGTTCTTGGACCAGCTGCCCAAGCCGCCCGTGCAGTGATGAAACCCATCCGAGCCTGGCTGTCGCAGTCGCAAGCTTGGGCGGGCATTCTGCTTGCGGCGGGGCTCATCGGCTGCTCCGTCGATCAATCCTCGCTCGGGCGGATTACGCACGGCCCGATCTTGGGCCGAGTCGCCTCAGACAGCATCGCGGTCTGGGCGCGCACCCACGCCCCCGCTACCTTCCGGGTGCGCTACTGGCCGGCTGGCGGCACAGGCGAGCGAGTCTCGGCCCCCATCGCCACGACCTTGGACAGCGACAACACGGGCTGGGGGCGGCTGGAAGGGCTGGAGCCTGACACGCTGTATGCCTACCGCTTGGAGGCGGCAGGAACGGTGCCGCCCGTCGCGACTTTCCGCACCCTGCCCGCGCCATCGGAAGCGGCGGATCCCTTAGTCAACCCGCGAGGACTGTTCAACTTCTCGTTCGAGTTCGCCTGCGGCAATAGCCAGGGCGGCGGCGACCAGCCGGCATTTCGCACGATGCTGGCCAGCCTCGACGACCGCGCGCACTTCGCCATCCAGAATGGTGACTGGCTGTATGAAGAGCAGCGCGACTTCCCCGCCGCGGACTGGCTCCGGCAGAGCGGCGCTGACACTGCCCCAAGGGTCGTGGCGCTCGCGCCTACGATCGCGGGAGTGTGGCAGAACTACAAGCTCTACCTCGAGCGCGGCCGCGACATGGCGGCCTGGCACCGCGAAATGCCGTCGTACTTCGTCTTCGATGACCATGAGATCCTGGGTGATGTCAATGGCGCCGGCACGATCGGCCTGCGCAGCCGCAGGGCGGCATTCCGGGACATTGGCGTGCAGGGCTGGTACGACTACCTAGGCTGGGCCAACGATGTCGCCCACACCCAGCCGATCCACTTCGGCGAGGCGAGACTGGCCGCCGGAGAGGCGGTCTTGCACGACGCCGAGGGCGGCTTCAGCGGCTTGGATCTGGAGCAAGCTGCAACACTGCTGGTGCATTGGGGCGAGCCTGATGCGGGCGTCAACCTGAAAGAGCTCGACGATGTGCGAGGGGATCCCAATGCCGGGGTTTACCGCATCGAGCAGGTGCTAGACGACAACCGCCTGCGTATCCACCCGGCGCCCGGCAGCGACGGAACGGCCAGCTACTCGATCGGGCGCCTGAACTATTGGCGGCGCGCGATATCCAACGCCGAGTTCTTCTTCCTGGACACGCGCAGCCACCGGCAATTGCACGACAAGACGGACCCGTTCAAGCCTGGAGTCTCGATGCTGGGAGAGCGCCAAAAGGGCTGGCTCAAGCAAGGCATGCGGGCCAGCGAGGCCGATTTCCTGTTCGTGGTTTCGTCGGTGAACCTGATGATCCCGCACGTGGGGCCGGGCATGGCCGGGCCCAACAAAGACGAGGCTTGGACCGCGACGGCGGCCGAGCGGGAGGAGCTGATCGAATTCTGGGACGGCCTCGGCAAGCCGGTCTTCGTGCTCACGGGCGATCTGCACAACAGCTTCGCCATCCAGGTCACGGATCGCGTCCGCGAATTCGCAGCCGGCCCGCACAGCTCCGGGAACCACCCTCTCGCATCTGAGGCAGGCCGGCCGCCTAACGGACACTTCGAATCGCGCGGCCGCAACGCCCAGATTCGCTGGTCGACCTTCTTTCTCGACGACTCGAGCGAGCGCCGCAGGCCGGTGTATTGCGTAGTCCGCATCAGCAATGTCTTCAACAATCCGGGGCCGGAGGGCCGCCCGCGCTGGGTCGCGTACCCACGGCCGCAAGCGATCTTCCAGTACTACGACGGCCTGAGCGGCGAGCTGCTCTATGCCGAATCGATCTTGGCAGCGGAGCCTCTGTGAGCGCGGGCCAGCGCATCGTTGCGGAATACGGCTTCTGGAAATCTCCGATCACGGCGGACTTGGTGGCCGGCAAGTCCATCCGGATAAGCGAGCCCACACTGGATGGCGGTGAAGTTTATTGGCTAGAGGGGCGGCCAGCCGAGGGCGGTCGCACGGCCTTGGTCCGTCGCGGCCGCGACGGGAGCATACGGGACCTCCTCCAGGCCCCCTCGTCCGTGCGCAGCGGAGTCCACGAGTACGGCGGCGGAGCCTATGCCGTCATTGACGGGACGGTCTACTTTTCCGAGGCCCGCGACCGGATTCTGTATCGCCTCAGTCCGGACGGCCGCTTGCAGGCCCTGACGGCGAAGGGCCCGCAGAGGTATGCGGATCTGGAGGTCGATGCGGCTCGTGAGCGAATCATCGCCGTCTGCGAAGACCACTCAGAATCGGACCGCGAAGCGCAACAGTCGCTTGTCGCGATCGCATCGGAGCCCGACATCCAGCCGGTGCGCTGCTTGCTCAAGGGTTCTGATTTCTACTCCAACCCCCGTGTGAGCCCCGACGGCGCGCGCCTGTGCTGGCTTCAGTGGCAGCACCCGAACATGCCTTGGGACGGCACTGAGCTATGGGTCGCGAACCTTGGTGAAGACGGCGCGCTAAGAGAGCGGGAACAGGTTGCCGGCGGTACTAACGAGTCAATCTTCCAGCCGCAATGGTCTCCGTCGGGGGAGCTCCACTACGTGTCCGACCGGACGGGGTATTGGAACCTGTACCGCCACGATGGCAGCGCTGGCCCGCTGCTCGAAAGGGAAGCGGAGTTCGGATTGCCGCAGTGGGTCTTCCGGATGTCGACGTACGGCTTTGCGGATGACGGCAGAATTCTCGTCGCCTACTGCGAGCACGGCCGCTGGAGCTTGGGGCTGCTGGATGGCAGCGGTGAGCTCGATCCGATTCAAACGCCGCACAGCCAGATCGACTCCGTCACGGTGCGTGGGGCCGAGGCGGTGTTTCGCGCGGCGTCGCCGACAGCGGCCCCGGCCCTGGTGCGCATGGATCTCAACTCGCGCCGGATCGAGACGCTCAGGGAATCCGCGGAGATTCCCGAGCACGCGCGCAGGTTCTTCTCCCATCCGAGTTCCGAACATTTCCCTGCCGGTGACGGGACGACCGTTCACGCCTTCTTGTACAAGCCCTGTAATCCAGACTTCGAGGCACCTCCTGAGGAAAAGCCGCCGCTGATCATTCGCATCCATGGCGGCCCGACTGCTGCTGCCAGCGACGCCTTGTCGCTCACCGTTCAGTTTTGGACCAGCCGCGGATTCGCGCTCGCTGACCTCAACTATGGCGGCAGCAGCGGGTTCGGAAGGGCCTACCGGGAACGCCTGAACGGCCAGTGGGGGGTCGTCGACGTAGAGGACGCCGTCGCCGCTGCCCGGCATTTTGTCGCCCAAGGGCAGGCCGACGAGAACCGCCTGATCGTGAAGGGCGGCAGCGCCGGGGGCTATACCGCCTTGTGTTGCTTAGCCTTCCGCGATGTCTTCGCAGCCGGTGCCTCCTACTACGGAATCAGCGAACTTGCCGGCCTGGCGGAGGAAACACACAAGTTCGAGTCGAGATACCACGACACGCTGATTGGCGAATGGCCCGCCCAAGAGGCGCTCTTCCGCGAGCGCTCTCCGTTGGGCCGTGCAGGTCAAGTCAAGGCCCCGGTGATCTTCTTCCAAGGCTCGGACGATCCGGTTGTCCCGAAGGCGCAGACCGAGGCGATGGTGGTCGCGCTGCGTCTCAGCGGCGTTCCCGCGGCGTATTACCTGTTTGAGGGTGAGTCGCATGGCTTCAAGGAGGCAGTGCATATCCGACAAGCATTGGAGGCCGAGCTGGCCTTCTACGCGACAACGCTCCTCCGCATGGGGGTCCGCGCTTGAGGTTCGCGGGCGTTCTTCGCGGCGTGGAAGCGGCTTGCGGAGCGACGATGCTGTCGCCAGCGCACGGAAAGAGCATCTTCCGTTGGTCTCTGAACACGACTTTCGAATACTTTGTCCCGTCCATGGCCTGATTCGTCCCGTTCATCGGTCATCACAACAATAGGCAGAAAAAAGGTCGCTCGACCGCCCCAGGGCTATTTTTTTGTTCGTCGCTAGCCGCTGCGATCATCGGTTTCCCTC
>JAPPMG010000061.1 GCA_028819215.1 Bryobacterales bacterium | reverse complement strand
AGAACTCAATCTCTCCGAAACGGCCTCAATCAGGACAAAAAAATGTTCCTGGACAAGAGCCGCATGCACGGATCGCGAGCTTACAATCACGGGTAGAATCGTATGATCGCGCCGGTGTCTCCACCGATTGTCCCGAACGGAAATCCCTATGCGTTTATGGGCGCTGTCTGACCTACATGTGTCCCATCCGGAGAACCAGGCGGCCCTTGAAGGCTTTCCGGCCTTTCCCGACGACTGGCTGATCTTGGGAGGGGACGTTACCACCGGCACGCATCGCCTTGACTGGTGTTTTCGGCACTTGGCTGCGAAGTTCCGCCAAGTTGTCTGGGTCCCGGGAAATCACGAACTCTGGACGAGTCCCGATACGGCTTCCGGGCTTGGCGGCGTCGCTCTGTACGAGCGGCTCGTCGAGATCGCTCGCCTCCACGGCGTTCTCACCCCGGAGGATCCTTACCCAGTAGTTGAACATCGCAGCGGACCGCTGCTGATCGTGCCGCTGTTCCTGCTCTACGACTACAGTTTTCGGCCCCGGCACGTCCAGCGTGACGACGTAGTTCGGTGGGCCCGCGAAGCCGGCTCTGTTTGCTCTGACGAACTAGTCCTGCGGCCCGACCCGTTTCCGGATCGGGAATCGTGGTGCGCAGCCCGCTGCACGGACGCCGAGGCTCGCCTCGCGTCGTATCCGGCGGATCTTCCCAAGGTCTTGATCAATCACTTTCCGCTAGAAGAACAACACGCCGTGCTGCCGCAGATCCCCCGGTTCACGCCATGGTGCGGGACCCGCCGCACACAGGGCTGGCACCGCCACTTCAACGCATGTGCGGTGGTGTACGGCCACCTCCACATCCGGGGCACGCAGTGGCTTGACGGCGTGCCTTTTCAGGAAGTGTCCCTAGGATATCCGCACCAGTGGGACCGCCGGCAAGGGGTGGGAGCGTACCTGCGGGAAGTGGCCGTAGCACCCCGGGGCGGAGCCAAGGTATGACCGCGCGCGACGCATGGTGGAGTCCGTGGCGGGAGGCCGAAGGCTTGCTCATCCTGCATGTCGACCTGCGGCCTGACCCCGACCGCGAAGAACAGGCTCTTGCCCTGCTGGACGCACACGAGCAGCAGCGCTGGAAACAGTTCGCGAGCAACGACGCCCGGCGTCGGTACACGCTTTGCCGCGCGGCGCTTAGGGTCAACCTGTGCGATCGTCTGGGGTGTTCGAGCCAAGAACTGTCCTTCGGCTATCTTGAGCACGGCAAGCCGTTCGCGAAGGTGAACGGAGCACCGTCGGGCGAGAGCTTCAACTTGAGCCACAGCGGCCAGCACGGACTGATCGGCTTCTCGAGCCGGGACGACCTTGGCGTGGACTTGGAGGTGCGCGCTCCGGGCAGGGATTTCGATGGTATCGGGAGCAGCGTTTACGGTCCGCGTGAACGGGGTGCGCTGTCTGCAGCCACCGGAGAGGACAAGGCGGATGTCTTCTATCGGTTCTGGAGCATGAAAGAGGCGCTCATCAAGGCGCTAGGTACTGGCTTCTCGCTGAATCCATCCCGCTTCGAGGTCCCGGGGCCGATGATCGACGGCGCGCGCTCCGGTGTGTTCCACTTCCCGCACCTACCGGCGGAGCCGTTCTGGCTGGAGGATCTGGGGGAGCCGCGGTTCGCTGCCGCGAGCGCCTGCCGGCTGAGAGCCGGAGATGCTGGCCCGAGCTGAACACTCAGCTAGCGGCCCGGGGAAGAACCCGCGCCAGCGTCCCAGCGCCGATGCATCCGCCTAGGTCGCTCCATCCACATGCGGCTTCCGCCCGCCCTATCGACCGAACTCTGTCGTTGCCGGACACCTCCTAGCTCGACCCCAGCGGGGCGGCGGGTCCCAATACAATGACTTGTGTGGCTGCAAGGCTACCAATTTTTGCTGCGATCCTAGGCCTCCCAGCCATCGCTGGCGATTTTGCCGACGATGTGCAGCCCTTCCTTTCCAAGCACTGCGTAGCCTGCCACGGGCCCCAGATGCAGATGGCAGAACTGCGCTTGGACCAATTCCAGAGCGAGACTGACGCGCTGCGCCATCCCGGCATCTGGGACGACGTACTGCGCATGACCACACTCGGCAAGATGCCGCCTGCCGGGAGCCTCGCGCCAACCAGGCCGGAACTGGATTCTTTGGCTGGCTGGATCGAGAGGAACCGCTCCGCAATGGAGCCTTATCGCACCACCCTGGCGCGTCGCGTCACAGCACGCCGCTTGAACCGGGCGGAATACAACAACACCGTGCGAGATTTGCTGGGAATCGACATGCGGCCGGCTGACGCATTCCCAGTTGACGATTCCGGCTACGGATTCGACAACATCGCCGACGTGCTCTCGATTTCCCCGCTGTTGATGGAGAAGTACATCGCAGCGGCTGGCAGGTTGGCGCGCGCCGCCGTGTGGGACAAGCCACGCTCGGCCGAACCGACGAGGTTCCGCATCCAAGCCGCGCGGGACGCGTCGAACTCGGCCGCTATCGGCCGCATTTCACCTTTCGTGACGGATGGGTCTATCCGACTCAGCTTCGAATTCCCGGCCTCGGGATTCTACGAGTTCGCCTTCGGCGCGGTCGACCGGCGCCAACGATCAGAGGAAGACGGTCGCTACCTTCCCGACATGGAACCTCCGCCACCCAGGCTCATGACGATGCGCCTAGATGGCTTGCGGATGGCGACCAAAGCAGTTGAGGCGGCCCAGTACTTCGACCGGAGCGAGCGCGTTACGCACCAGATCGAACCCGGAACCGTGGACATTTGGGTGGGATTCATCGACCAAGCTGGCGATCCAATGGACCCGAATGCGGAGTATTCGCAGCGCAAGCTGTGGGTGGATTATTTGGAAATCAATGGTCCTTTCGACGCCGAGCCGCTTCCCCTGCCGGCAAGCCATCGCCGATTGCTGGTGTGCCGACCAGATGGCGAAGAGCCGTGGGAGCCCTGCGCGCGGCGGATCATCGAGGGCTTGGCCTTGAGATCGTTCCGACGCCCACCTACACGGCTGGAGTTGCAGAGTCTGATGAGGCTGGCCGCGCGTTCCATGCGAGACGGCGAGAGCTTCGAGGGAATGATTCAGACTGTCCTGCAAACAGTGTTGGTTTCCCCGCAATTCCTGTTCCGCATCGAGCGCAGCCCGGCGCAGCGTTCGAATCAACCGGCGCGGGAACTGGACGACTTCGAGCTGGCCTCGCGCTTGTCGTACTTCCTCTGGAGCAGCATGCCGGACGATGCCCTCCTCGAGGCTGCGGCCGATGGCAGCCTGCGGTCGGCCGAAGCATTGCGACGCCACGCTCGGCGGATGCTGGCAGATCCGCGCTCGTCGGCGCTGGTCAAGAACTTCGGCGGCCAGTGGCTCCAGTTGCGCAACTTGACGCAGGCTCAGCCGGACGCCGAACGCTTCCCGGCGTTCGACGAAGAACTGCGCGCATCCATGCTGAGGGAGTCGGAACTGTTCTTCGACAGCATTCTGCGCGAAGATCGCAGCATCCTCGACTTTCTGGATAGCGACTTCACGTTTGTCAACGAAACCCTTGCCCGGCACTATGGGATCGGCGATGTCTCCGGAGCCGAGTTTCGTCGCATAGCGCTCCCCAACGAGGAACGAGGCGGGCTGCTCGGGCAGGCGAGCTTGCTGACCATCTCGTCCTACCCGACCCGCACCTCGCCAGTGCTACGAGGCCTGTGGGTGCTAGAGAACCTGCTCGGACAGAGTCCTCCTCCGCCACCTCCGGATGTGCCCGAGCTTGAGATACAGGACGGCCCGCTAGGCGGAACGCTGCGCGAGCAACTCGAGGCGCATCGATCCAATGCCGGTTGCATGTCGTGCCATCGTGTCATGGACGCGATCGGGTTCGGCTTGGAGAACTACGATGCGACAGGCAGGTGGAGGGAACGGGATGGAGACCTGCCGCTCGACACGTCCGGCACCCTACCCGGGGACCACTCCTTTCAATCTCCCGCTGAATTGAGAAAGATCCTTGTCGAGACCGAGGCCCGGTCATTCAGCCGCACCCTAGCCAAGAAGCTCCTCACCTACGCATTGGGACGAGGCGTCGACCGGCACGACAACCCGGCAGTTGACGAGATCCAGCGACAGGTCCTAGATTCCGACTACCGGTTTTCCGCTCTCGTCGAAGCCATCGTGGGCTCGGAGCCCTTCCGACTGACAGCGCCCGACCAGACGGTTTCGGGCGAAGACCCTTGAGAATCGGCCTATGAGCCGACAGTGCCGCCCCGGTTCGTCCGAACGCTTGGCGGGTTGCTCTCTCGGGAGCGCCAAATCACCGCCGAGCCAGCTGTGGCGTCATCCCGCGGATCCGGTGCCCAGCAGCCAACAGGCAGCTAGGCCTAAGGTCATTGCGGCCGCCAAGAGTGCAACGCGCCTAGCGAGCCGATAATCGGCGGCTGCCTCAGCCGGCGGGTCTGCAGGGTCTCCCAACCACGTCTCCGTCACCAGATCCCCGGCCAGCCAAATAGGCCCGGCGAGCCGGCGCTGAATCGCACCTGCCATGGCACCCTCGCTCCAGCCCGGATTCGGCCCAGGAACGACGCCGTGTTGGCTCCATGCGATGCGAAACGCTTTCAGACCTGACGCCTGCGGCACGAGCACGGCAGCTACCCCGATCAGCAGCCAAGCCAGCCGGGCAGGTACGAGAACGAGCAGATCGTCTATTCGCGCTGCACACCAACCGAAGAGTCGGTAACGGTCGTTCTTGTATCCAACCATGGAATCCATGGTGCTGACCGCCTTGCACAGCACAAGTCCCGGCAAGCCGGCGATCGCGTACCAGAAGACCGGAGCGATAAATCCGTCTACGAGGTTTTCCGCCAGACTTTCGACCGTAGCCCGCCGGCACGCTGCAACATCCATGCGGGCTGTGTCGCGGCCGACGAGCTTGGCAACGGCATGGCGGGCGGCTGCAAGATCGCCACCGGACGCGTCAACCTCGTCACAGTGCCGGAAAAGGTCGCCGAGGGCGAGGAAGGCATAGACGCATAGGAAGTGGAACGCCGTTCCGGCAATCTCATGCCCCGCGTCCAGCGCGACGAGCAGAGCCCAGACTCCCCCGCTCCACATGCATCCGACGAATGCGACCAAGGCGCATCCGCCCACCCGGCCGTCGGCGCCCAGTCGGCGCAGACAGCTCTCGACCGCGGCGACCGAGCGTCCCATCAAGCGCACTGGATGCCCGCGCCAGACTGGATCCCCGACAGCGAAGTCCAAGGCTGCGGCCGCAACTAGCAGGCCGCCTGCCGGAGGCGGTATGGTCAAGCCCACTTCGCCTTCCAGCCCAGCGCCACCGCGCGGAGAATAAGTCCCAATGGGTCCTCATCCCGGCTGCTCAATGCCGCATAGATGACGGGCCAGCGCTGCGGCCGCGCGGCCACGCAGCACGCTAGGCAGGCGGCCTGCTGTCGCACGGCCTCCCCGACGGCTGCCTCCGGCAGCGTGCCGCATCTGATGCGATCCAGCACGGCCGCCAGCGCGTGAGCGGACGCACCCACGCCCGGCTCGTAGAACACGGCCTGCTGGTTGTCGGCGAGGAGCTCATACTCGCGCTCGGAGAGCTCGCCTCGCAGATATTCCAGCACGCGCTCCTGCGTCAGGCCAAACCGGCCCAGCGCATGGAAGAACCCACGGGTGTAAGACGGCTCCAGCCCGTTCTGCCAGCGCAGAGCCTCTTTGACGGCCTCCTTGACAGCGACACCGATGATCTCTCCGGCCTTCACGTGGGGACTGGTGGACTCCTTGGGCTTTCCGCGGGAGTCGAGGGGATGGGCCAGGCAGAATTGGTCCGTGCCCGTGCCGGTTGCGATCGATGAGGAGGAAAGGCTTGGCACGGCGAGCTCGGCCAGTGCGGCCGATTTGGCTTCGGTCATGGTTACGACGGCGCTGGCCAGAGCCGACGGGGAAAGAGAGAAGCCGAGAACGAGGATGATGTTAATCGTGCCGTCGTACCGCGACACTTCCGCCCAGCCCTTCTCTGTTTCGACCCACCGAGCCGGATCCCCCGCCGTCGTCGCGTTTCCCTTCACGCCTGCCGACACGAAGGCATCCACCCGCAAGTCCCGGAATTCGCGGTGGCGATGCGTAACGCACGCCATGCTTGCCGCGGTTCCCATCAAGGCTGTCCGGTCAGGGTCGATCCCGAGCTCAGCACAGACCTCGCGGTGGTAGCGAGCGAGCCCCATTTCAGCGATGAGCGCTTGCCTCTCGGTATCGCCACGCCCCTCACAGCTTTGGTGGTTGGCGAGATACCGGACACCCTCCTGTTCGCCCCCGCAATGCACTGAGGTGCTCAGAACGCGGTGAGGCGACTTCAACTCCACCAGGAAATAGCGTCCGAGGCGCCGAGCCGAGAACTGGTCGCTGGCCCACACTGTCTCGGCTAGCTGGGAGAGTTCGGAGGCAGGCATGAGTCGTGACTCCCGATTATCGCCAAGGAACGGAGCGAGGGTCCGCCACCGGGAACCGCGTTGGCTAGTCGGTCAGGACGCTGCCCGGCCGGGAGATCTTACCGAGCACGACCGGCCTGTCCGCCCCTGTGGCGGATGGCAGGTTGCCGGGCCGCCCGTGGTAGGACTCGTAGGCAAGCACGGCGAATGCGATTGCTTCCTTAGCGCCCACGGGAACGCCGAGATCATCGGTTGGCCCAACATGCGTCCCCGCTAGGCCGGCCCTAAGTGGCTCCACGATGGCCGGGTTACGCCATCCCCCACCGGAGACAAGCAGTTGCTCTACCGGCATGACAGGGCGCACCCAGCGTTCCAAGCCGAGCAGGATGCTGCGCACAGTCAAGTCCGCTGCAGTGGCCATGGCGTCTGCGGGAGAGAGCCCCCGATCCAAGATTCGCTTGGCGAAGCGCTTTCCGTAGCGCTCTCGGCCCGTGCTCTTCGGCGCCGGAAGCGCATACCAAGGATCCGCGAGCAACTCGTCGAGAAATGCCTCGTCGGCCTTCCCGCTTAGTGCCATCCTGCCATCGCAGTCGTAGCGCTGCTCTCCGTCCGTGAAGTGCGTGATCAACTGATCCATGACCATATTTCCCGGACCGGTGTCGAATGCGACAACCGCCCGGGCGTCCTGGCCGGCGGGCAGTGCCGATAGGTTCGCTATGCCGCCGATGTTCAGCACTACGCGACTGGTTGCATCGCTCTTGAAAAGCAGGTAGTCGACATAGGGCACGAGCGGGGCGCCAATCCCGCCCGCGGCGATATCGGCGGGCCTGAAGTCAGACACCACGGGCACGCCGCAAGCCTGGGCGATGCAAGCGGCTTCGCCGATCTGGAGTGTGCTCGCGAGCTCGAAACCGTGCCAGAGTTCCCGCTCGCCCTGGTGATAGATGGTCTGGCCGTGCGATCCCACTAGGTTCAATCGGCTCACAGCCATGTCAGAACGGCCGCAGGCCTCGATCACGGCTTGCCCGAACAATTCTCCCAGCAAGAAATCGAGCTGGCTGATCCGCGAAGTCGCTACGACGGCATCCGAGACAGCCAGCACCTCGTCCCGGGCCGCGTCAGGGAACGGGATTTCGTGATATGCGACCAAGCGGTAGCGGAGCGACGCAGCCTCTCCGCTGAGCTCGACCAAGGCGACATCGATGCCGTCCACGGACGTACCACTCATGATTCCCGCAACAAGCATCGAACTTCGTGTCAGCGATTCGAGGTAGAGGACCGTCAGGATCCAGCTCAGGACGTCAGTCGCCTAGGTCAACATTCGCCAGCGCATCAAGCAATTCATCGTCCTCAGAGACTTCGCGCAGGACATCGGCGATCACATTGGGCTCGAACCCCGCTCTCGCTAGCGCGCCGTATAGGCGATTCAGCTCCCGCCGCCCATTGATCTTGACGCCTGCGAGGTCTTGCCCAAGCTTGCGGCGCAGAAATCCCCGCGCGAGTTCGGCCTCGTCCGCTTCGTCATACGCTTCCTCGACGACCCGCTCTGCGGTGGACGTTTCCACGCCACGACGACGGAGTTCGTCCAACACCCGCTTGTGGCCGACCAAGGCGTAGTCCCGGCGGAATTCGGAATGGGACTCCGCCACTAGCTCGTCATCCACGTAGCCATTGTCCCGGAGCCTGGAAATCACGGCTTCAACAGCACTCTCCTCGGCGGAGCGCCGGGCCAGCTTCGCGCGCAACTCGGCCGAGGTATGCGGACGCCTCCCGAGCACTCTCAGAGCGTACTCATAGAGCGATTCGGGGGCCAGTTTGCTGGATGTTCGGGACACGCCAACCATCGGCATCCCTTAGCTTAAGCTCAGCCCGGGGCAAGTCCTCGTGCAGGCCCCCCGCCTCGCCTGTCGGACTGGTTTTGGGGAGGCTCCGTGCCCAGTGCAGAGGCCGCCACCTACAATAGGGCGATGCTCAGCGGCATGGGAACGCGCCTCGGCGCGATGATGTTCCTCCAATTCTTCGTGTGGGGGGCTTGGTATGTCGGGGCGCCGCTGTACCTTGTCAAGATCGGATTCAGCGGCGACGATCTCGGTTGGACGTACGCCGTGGGGCCGCTGGCGTGCATCATCTCGCCGTTTTTCGTAGGGATGGTCGCGGATCGCTTCTTCGCGACGGAGAAGATTCTGTGCGCCTTGCATGTACTTGGCGGTGGCTGCATGTTCCTCGCCGCCGCATTGATGGATCCGGCAGCACCGGCGTCGCCGTCCACCATCAACATCGTGTTTCTGGCGCATACGCTGTGCTACTTCCCCACCCTCGCACTCACAAACTCCCTTGCCCTGCACCACGTCACCGACTCGCAGGCACAGTTCCCGCGCATCCGCGTCTTCGGCACCATCGGCTGGATCGCCGCCGGATTCGCGCTGGCGTGGATCGGCTGGGGCGATCAACTCCAGATGTTCCAGCTGACCGGAGCCGCAGGCGTCCTGATGGGCTTGTATAGCCTCACGCTCCCGCACACTCCTCCCCCCTCGGCGGGCAAGGCCACGTCATTGCGAGTGTTGGCGGGTGCCGATGCATTTGAACTGTTCCGCAAGCCATCGTTCGCGGTCTTCATGCTGAGCACCTTCCTGATTTGCATCCCGCTGGCCTTCTACTTCCAGCTGGCCGCCAAGGCCGTTCAACTGGCCGGCATCGCGGATGTCACGCAAGCCATGAGCTACGGGCAGATCTCAGAGATTCTGTTCATGCTGCTGATGCCGCTGTTCTTCAGGCGGCTGGGGGTGAAGTGGATGCTGGCCATCGGAATGCTGGCCTGGCTGCTGCGGTACGCGCTGTTCGCTCTCGGCACGGCGGATGCCGTCGTGTGGATGATGTACGCCGGGATCATCCTCCACGGCATCTGCTACGACTTCCTGTTCGTGACCGGCCAGATCTATACCGACATGGCCGCCCGCAAGGAGATCCGGGCCCAAGCGCAGGGAATGCTGGTACTGTTCACGCTAGGGCTGGGGATGCTCATCGGAGCCCGGGTGGCAGGCGTGTGGGAAGAGCGCAACACGCCCCAAGAATCGCGCAGCTTGAGCGCCGAAGTGCAGGAACTGGGCACCGAACTGGCGCGCCTGCAGGAGTCTGGTGCACCTGAAGCCGAAGTCCAAGCCTTGCAGGCTGAGCAGCGCTCCAAGCTTGACGAGGCCCAGGGCTTGATTGACTGGCAGGCGATTTGGGCGCTGCCGGCGGGGCTGTCAGCATTGGTCCTGGCACTTTTCGTGGCGATCTTTCGAGATCGCGAGACCTCGGCGGAGCCTAGCGGCTGACTGCCGAGCTCTCTGCATCGGCAAGTTGAGACGACCCGAGCGGCATCCCAGCTAGGGGGCTGCTAGCCTGTCCGCTAGGGCACGCGCAGCGTCGCTCGCCAAGCGTGCGACATGCTTGGACTCGTTGGGCAGGCCGCCCAGCGCTGCCTCGACCTTGCTGGCATCGATCTTGCGCAGGTCTGCACCGGACACTCCGGAGATCAGGTCCGTCAGCACGGAACCGGCGGCGATCGACGCAGTGCAGCCGCGCGCCTTGAAGCGAACCTCGCGCACGACGCCGTTCCCTACGTCCGCCGAGAGCGTCAAGATATCGCCGCAGACCGGATTCTCCACACGCACTGTAATGGCCGGCGGATCCAGCGAGCCGATGCGACGCGGGTTTCTGAAGTGATCTAGCAGAGTCTCGCTAAACACAGGTACCTCGCCTACTCGGCAGCAAGGCGAATCTCAGTCTTGCGGCTTTTGGTATCGACCGTCCGAAACACAAGCTCCTGACGCACATCCAGTTCGTGCTTGGGGATCTCGAACCGGGCGGCGGTCAAGCCCCGGAAAAACTCTCCGGGCGCAACATAGCGCTCATCCAGCAACGGCTCGTCCTTCATTCCGCCCAGCGCCGGGTAGTAGTTGAAGAGCTGCTCGACATCGAACACGCTCAGGATCCGGCCCTGCATGATGTTGCCCGCCCGATCGACCACCTCGATCTCGCGGTAGTTGATCGCAACGTCGTAGTTCGACGTGTTAGTGGCCTCGAAGTTGACGATGGCCACGGAGCTGTTGGCGTCCATGCCCAACGTCCGTACTTCCGTAATTCGACCATCTAGACGCGGTGTCGCGCCCCAGTTGTAGGCGATGATGGCGCCGGCCACTAACAGCGCCCCAAGTAGTCCGCCACCGGCGGTCGTACGAGTCCACTGCATGCGACACGTCCGAGCGCCGGGTCCAAACCCGCGCTCTGCGTCTATGGTTGCACACCGTCGTGTTCGGCCAGCCGTATCGGCCCGATTCTGTTCGTGCGATCACTACCGTTCCGCCGACGTTTCACGTTGACAACGAACATGAGCGGCGCCAAGGCCGGCCCACTGCCGGGCGACTTCGGAAAGTTCGGGAAACTCTTGCGACCAACCGCTTCGGGCGCTAAGCTTGCCTGTACGAGAGACGGCGGATCTCGGCAACAGATGGCAAGCCCCGGTCAGTTCTGGCACACGGATTGGCCGGATCTCGATCCGAACGCTCTTCCAAGCCTCCCGCGAAGAAACAGATCTTCCGTGTCTCGAGTGTTGTTCACCGCGACACTCCTCCACTGCACTGCCCTTTACGCCGCGCCGGATGCGCTAGAGCAGACTGCGACCGCGGTGTTGGAGCGCCGCTGCATCCAGTGCCACGGCCCGAGCACCCAACAAGGCCAGTTGGATCTTTCCACCCGCGCCGGCGCGCTCCAAGGAGGCACGAGGGGACCGGCGCTTGCGCCGGGCGATCCCGCCGGAAGTCTGCTGGTCGCTCGAATTGCGGCCGAGGAAATGCCACCGGGGTCTCCGCTTCCGGCAGACGAAAGGCAGGAGTTGCGCAAATGGGTCGCAGCGGGCGCGGCATGGCCGGAACCGATCGCAGAGCGCCGCGCCGGACTGGACTGGTGGTCGCTGCAGCCGCTTGGCAACCAGGCACCTCCGACCTCGGATTCCCCGCCGCCGGACTGGCAAGCGAGCGCGATTGACCGGTGGATCTTCTCCGGACTTGCCTCCGCGGGCTTGCGCCCGGCACCGCCGGCAGGGCGCAGAGACTTGATTCGTCGAGCCTCGTATACGCTGATCGGCCTGCCACCTGAACCTGCTCAGGTCGAGGCATTTCTGAACGATGCCTCACCCGACGCTTACGAGAGGCTCGTGGATCGCTTGCTGGCATCGCCGCACTACGGCGAGCGCTGGGCGCGGCACTGGCTGGACTTGGTTCGGTTCGCCGAGAGCGAGGGATTCGAGCGGGACCTGCCCCGCGAGCACGCTTGGCCGTACCGCGACTATCTGATCCGCAGTTTCAACGACGACAAGCCCTACCGCCGGTTCGCGATCGAGCAGTTGGCGGGCGACGTGGCCGAACCGGTCACCCACGACTCGATCGTCGCGACCACGATGCTCACCCTTGGCGCCGTGGATGCCGTGGGCCTGACTTCGGCCCTAGCGGACGAGAGGACCCTGATCCGCGAGGACTTGCTCGAGGACATGCTGGGCACCGTCACCCAGACCTTCCTAGGCATAACTGTGAACTGCGCCCGCTGTCACGATCACAAGTTCGACCCGATCACGCAGCAAGAGTACTACCAGATGAAGGCCGCATTCCAAGCCGTCTGGCCACCGACCCGGCCACACCCAGAAGCCGGTCTGGAAATCTACCTACCGCACGGCCGGCCGCTGTTGACGCCAACGGAGAAGCAGGCCCGGGACGAGCGCATATCCGGGATCGAGCGCCGCCTTGAGCAGATCGACTCCGAGCTGGGAAGCCTGTACCGCAGCGCCAAGCCAAGAAATGTTTCCAGCGATGCGCCCACTCCCCTAGCGCGCTGGACATTCGACTTCGACGGCCGCGCGGACTTCGCTCCCTTGCACTTGCGATTCGTGGGAAACGCCGAGGCGCACTCTGGCACGTTCCGCAAGATCCCCGACCGCGACGAGTCTTCAGATCCCCCGCAAGCGGACCAGGACGTTCCGGGAGTTGTCCCGAACTTCGGCGTTAGCGCAGTGATCGAAGGCGAGATTGCAGAGAAGACTCTTGAGGCTTGGCTCGAGGTCGACAGCGTTCCTGAAAAGGCCCAGACAGTCATGGAGATTCGCAGCCTCAGCGGGTTTCGCGGAGCTTCGGTCGATGGAATCCGTTTCGTGCCCGGCGACTCCCCTCGGTGGGAGAACTATTCGATCGGCCGCTTCCGATCGCAGGATTCAGGCGGGCCGGACGAAGCGCCCAAGCCCGGTACGCGCGTCCATGTTGCCATCTCTTATCGCCAAGACGGCACGATTACAGTGTTCCGAGATGGCGCGTCGTACGGAAAGCCGTACTTGCCGGACGTCTCTGTGCCGGCCGGCCGCCTCCAGATCTACCGCAGCGGCGACGCTCTGTTGCGATTCGAGGCGAACGAGCACTTTCGGATCTCTGAGGCGCGGCTGTACGACAAGGCACTGTCTGGCGACCAGGTCGCGTCTTCTTACGCAGCCGGCATAGAGAACTTCGACGCTGCACAATTGCGGGAACGAATGCCGCAGTCAAAGCGCGAGCGGATAGCGACGCTCGAACGGGAGCGCGAACGGCTGGCAGCCGAGCTGAAGGGCCTTCCGAAACCCAAGTTGGCCTATGCCGCAGCGATCGGTCCGAGCGAGCCGACGCACGTCCTGCTCCGGGGCCAGGTTGACCAAGTTGGCAGGCAGGTCAACCCAGCGGGACTATCGTGTGTCCAAGGCTTGCAGGCAGACCTCGACTTGTCGTCTAGGGCCGACGAAGGGGAACGGCGCCTGGCGATGGCGGAATGGATTGCGCATCCGTCCAACCCACTCTTCCCCCGCGCCATCGTCAATCGGGTCTGGCAGCAGCACTTCGGACACGGCTTCGTGACCAACCCCAGCGACCTGGGCTTCAACGGCGGCCAGCCCACCCATCCGGAACTGCTGGACTGGCTCGCTTCCGACTTCGTTCGCCAGGGCTGGAGCCTGAAGGCTCTCCACAAGCGCATCCTGATGTCGCGCGCATTCCGCCAATCCTCGCGATTCGACCCGGGCGCTGCTGCCCAAGATGCCGACAACCGCCTGTTGTGGAGGTTCCTCCCGCGCCGCCTCGACGCGGAGTCTGTGCGCGACAGCATGCTGGCGGTGAGCGGGGACCTCAATCGCGCGTTCAACGGACCGAGCTTCCGCCCCTTCGAGATCGGCGAGGCGCGCGGCGCGCTCAAGCGCTACCTGCTCACGCACGCCGACACACCGGACCGCCGCCGCCGAACTGTGTACCGGATGAACATCATTACGGCAGGGGACCCCATGCTCGAGGCTTTGGACTGCCCGCTGCCTGCAGTCAAGACGCCTCAAAGACGCTCCACGACTACAGCCCTGCAAGCGCTGAGCCTGATGAACAATGCTTTCGTCCAGCAACGAGTGCAGGGCTTTAGCGCGCGGCTTCGCCGCGAGGCACCTCGACCGGACGGCCGTGTCCGGCGTGCGTTCGCCCTCGCATACGGGCGCTCCCCGAACGGGCACGAAATGGCGGCCAGCAAGCGCCTTGTCCAAGATCACGGCTTGGACTCCCTGTGCTGGGGCCTCCTAAACTCCAGCGAGTTCCTGTATGTTCGCTAAGTCCTCTCGCCGACAGCTGCTGCTGGACGCCGCGGGCGGTTTCGGCTGGCTTGCGCTGGCGTCTATGCTGCCGTCTGGCGTTCTGAGATCTGCCGCGGCGTCTCCGACCGCGAGCAGCGTGCCCCATTTCAAGCCCCGCGCCAAGCGAGTGATCCAGATTTTCGCCGTCGGCGGCATGAGCCACCTGGACACTTTCGACTTCAAGCCCGAATTGCACCAGCGCGATGGCAAGCCCTACGCGATGCCGACGTTCTTCGGCCAAGGCGGGAGTCTCAGGGCCTGCCCGTGGGAGTTCCGCAGGCATGGCCAGAGCGGCCTGTGGGTCAGCAGCCTGCTACCGCACCTTGCCGAGCAGGCTGATCGACTCACGCTGCTGCGCAGCATGGTCGCCAAGAGTGCCAACCACATGCCCGCGGTGGCGCAGATGAATACCGGCTTCACCCTGACCGGCTTTCCGGCCATGGGGTCATGGGTGACGTATGGACTCGGGACGGAGAACCAAGACCTGCCATCCTTCGTGGTGCTGCCCGACCCGAACAGCCACCCTTGGGGCGGGTCGGCACAGTGGACCAACGGATTTCTCCCCGCGACCGTGCAGGGCACGGCATTGCGCACCCATAGCGACGGGGATCCAGTGCCCGATCTGACCACGCCGGACGGTGTCTCCGCAACAGCTCGCAGGGGAGCAGCCGCGTGGCTGAGGGAGATGAACCGCAGCTACGCCGATGCACACCCGGGCGACTCGAGCCTCAAAGCGCGGATTCGCAGCTACGAGGTTGCCGCAAAGATGCAGCTCAGCGTGCCGGAGATCGCCGATCTCAATCTGGAATCCGAAGCCACGCGCCGCCTCTACGGACACGGCGAGGAGGCCACGCAGAATCTGGCCAAGAACTGCCTCTTGGCTCGTCGCCTAGTGGAGCGGGGCGTGCGATTCGTACAGATTTATCATGGCGGCTCGGGAAAGAGTTGGGACGCCCACTCCAACCTGGTAAAGAATCACGAGGAGAGGGCGCAGGAGTATGACCGGCCGGTCGCGGGCCTGCTGGCGGATCTGCAGGGCCGGGGCCTTCTGGAGGACACGCTCGTTCTCGGCGTCACGGAATTTGGCCGGACACCGGTGTCGCAAGGGACGGGCACGGGGGCAGGCCGCGACCACCACCCCAGTTGCTTTACCTGTTGGATGGCTGGCGGCGGCCTGTCCGGCGGGCGGGCCTATGGCGCATCCGACGAATTGGGCTACAGGCCGGCCTCGGATCCGGTGACGATCTACGACCTACACGCAACGGCGCTGCATCTGCTGGGCTTGGATCACGAACGGCTGACGTTCTATCACAACGGCATCAACCGCCGCCTCACGGACGTGCACGGTCACGTGGTCGAGGGGCTGATCAGCTGACCGCAGACCGGCTTTATCGCAGAACGCGTGCCGGGAAACCGCTGCGCGCCGAAGCTAAGAACCGGGATCGAGGTTCGAGAACAGGGCGGTCTTCCAGCCCGTGTGAACGGTGAACCCACATCCTTCGAAGAAGCCCGGCTCGCTAGTCACGGCGAAGAGCTGCCGCACCCTGCGCTCGATTCCCCGCCGCCGACAGGCATCTACCAGCTGCGCAGCAACGCCCTTGCCGCGATGATCCGGATGGATCGCCAAGCTCCGCACCTCGGCTAACCGGCGCGAATACACCTGTAGCGCGCAACAGCCGATGATCGAGCCGTCGCTCTCGGCCACGAAGAATGACGAGACGCGGGGGAGTTCGTCTTGAACCAGTTCGTCGGGATACAACCCTATCAGTCGCCGGATGGCGGGCAGTTCTCCCGCTTTGGCCGGGCGAATGACGAACTGCCCTTCCCCGTGTCGCGGCGCAGCCGTGTCGCTGCCACCGCGGGCACCATGCTGATCCGAATTCGGCTCTCGCTCTGTCAAGCTCGCTCCGCTGAGGCTGCTAAGACGATGCAAACAATTCGTCCGGCTCGACGACCGGGCGCTCGCAAACATAGTTGCGGCAGACGTAGGCTGTTGGCCGGCCCTCGATCATCCCGCGCCCAGCAAGCAGCGGGATCCGCTCAGTGCCGGGAATCCGCTCCCCCTCGGAGACGACGATGACCATATTTGGCCGAAACTCGGCGCGGGCCTTGGCCAACAGCGCTCGCGTACGTTCGTCGTGCCTCGGCCCGATGATAGCCACTTCGTCCCAGCCTTGCTGCCATCCGTCCAAGGCACTTAGCAGACGCTCTTGCTGGAACACTGCACGCAGCGACGAATCAACGAACAAACGCAGAATTGCGCCCGCCTTCTCCCGGTAGTCCGTGCGTCCCAATAGGATGGCCAGCTTCTGCAATGAGAGCGCCATCACCGAATTCGACGACGGCGTGGCACCGTCCTGAAGGGTCTTGCTCCGCAAGAGCAGATCCTCGTGGTCCTCGGCCGTGAGGAAGAACCCGTCGCCGGCGCTGTCCCAATAGTGGTCGATCAGCGTGTCGGTCAAGCTCTCTGCTTCGAGCAGGTAGCGCGGCTCACCGTTCCATTCGTAGAGTGCCAGCAGCCCCTCGATCAAGAAAGCGTAGTCGGTGCTGTACGCTCGCAGCCGTGCATGCCCCTTGCCGTAGGTTGCCAGCAACCGGTCGCCGCTGCGGATGTGCGCCAATGCGAAGTCCGCCGCCCGCGTCGCAGCCTCACCGTAGCGGGGCTGGCCCAAAACAGCCGCGACCCGCGCCAAGGCAGTGATCATAAGCCCGTTCCAACCGGTCAGAACCTTGTCGTCAAGACCGGGCCTTACGCGCTGCTCCCTCAGCTTGAACAATAGCTGCCGGGACCGTGCCAAGCTCGCCTCTACGTCGGCGATCGGGACCGAATCCAGGCGAGCCAAGACATCGGCGGAGCGCACCACCTGGAGCACGTTCTTCGGCCCGCTCGGCACGTGGGCGTCGCCGGGATGCATCCAGTTGCCGTGCTCCGAGACGTCATAGTGGGAACCGAAGAGCCGGGCATCGGCCTCTGGAAGCGCGCTGCCGATCTCGTCGCGGGTCCAGATGTAGAACTTGCCTTCCTGCCCCTCGCTGTCGGCGTCCTCGCTGGAATAGAACGCGCCCTCGGGACTGCACAGGTCGCGCAGCACGTAGTCGCAAATACCGCGCGCGCGGCTGGCAAACAGGTCCTTCTTTCCGGGATCTTGCGATGCCTGCCAAGCGTCCACGAGCACGGAGGCCACCAGCGCCTGGTCGTAGAGCATCTTCTCGAAGTGCGGCACCAGCCAGCCTGGATCAGTCGCGTAGCGATGCAGGCCGCCGCCGAGATGGTCGTAGATGCCTCCCAGGCAAATGCGCTCCAAGGTCAGTTCGACCACATCGCGATACTGCGCTTGTCCGGCCGCCCGGTACGCTCGCAGCAGCAATTCCAGTGACAGGCTCTGGGGAAACTTGTTCGTGCCGCTGGCGATCCCGCCGCGGCTATGGTCGAAAGCCCGGTAGATCGCCGCTGCGGCTCGCTCGACAGTGTCGGCGCCCGGGAACTGGCCATCTCCAGATCGCTCGCCCAGCATCTGACTCAGGGCGTCGGATACCCTGCCAGCGTCTTGAACGAGCGTGGCCTGCTCGGCCTGCCACTTTTGTTGGAGGAAGCGCAGCACGGTCTTGAAACCGGGACGGCCGTGGGCATCGTGCTTGGGAAAGTACGTGCCCGCGAATACCGGCTTCTGGTCCGGCGCCAGAAACACGCTCATGGGCCAGCCGCCATGGCCGCCGGAAAACAGCATGGTGGCAGCCATGTAGATCTCGTCCAGGTCGGGCCGCTCCTCCCGGTCCACCTTGATCGAAACGTAGTCCTGGTTGAGAATCGCCGCGACGGACTCGTCCTCGAAGGATTCGTGCTCCATCACGTGGCACCAGTGACAGGCGGCGTAACCGATGCTGAGGAAGACCAGCTTGTTCTCGCGTCGCGCCTTTTCGAGCGCCTCTTCGCCCCACGGGTACCAGTCGACCGGATTGCCGGCGTGCTGCAAGAGGTACGGGCTAGTCTCGCCGGCAAGTCGGTTGGGCATCGTCTTCCAAGCGTAACCGCGACGCCCGGCAACCGCGCTCTGCTGATCCAGAGCGCAGCTGGGAGCACCTAGAAGGACAGCCCCACGACAATCTCGACGTGATTGCGCAGCGTATTGGCCAATCCGATTTCGAAGGTTTTTTGCTGCCAACGCATGTAGCGCCCTTCGACACTCAGTTTGAGGTTGACGTCGTCAATGAGCTCGAAGCCAATCCCGCCGATCAAAGACATCGTCTGATCCGACACCACGTCGGGAGTGACCGTGACGAACTCGCTTTCCCCGCCATCGATGCTGGCGATCTCTCGCGTGGCCTTGGCGTTGCGCACCATGCGCAGGCCGACGCCGCCCGAAATGAAGGGCCGCGCCCGCTGGCGCGGACCGTTGAGGTAGTAGCGCGCCAAGACCGGGACATCCCAGTGATTGCCCTCGGTGACGACGAATTCGTTCGACAGCAGCTGGCGCCCGCGAGTGGCCGTCTCGCGGCGCTCGACCCGCGTGCCGGTCTTGAAGCGGACGCTGTGCGCGATCAGGTCCACCGTCACGCCCCACCGCGGCAACAGGTTGAATTGCGCGCCGGCACCGACGCCCCAAGCGTCCTTCTCCGGCTCGGATGTGGTCTTGAACAGCGTCGCGGGATTGGTGGTCGTGCTGGTGAAGTCGTGCGTGCCCTCTGTGATCTGGGCGGTGATGTGGTAACCCAAGCGAACCCCAAAGGAGAAGCGCTCGAACTCGGTGCGGGGATTGCGCCGCTGTTGCGACTGGTCCTGCTGGCCGAGCAGGCCAACAGGGCACATGGCCAGCGCCGCCACTGCCAGCAAGGCGCGAATGCATCTGCTGCTACGCATCATTCGTTGAAAAGACCCCTCTAGTCAGATTCGCACAGAAGCCCGCAGCTCAATTCAGGTCCGCGATCACTGGAGCGTGGTCGGAGGCTGTGAGGCCGTCCACCTTCTTGCGATAGTCGCGATCCACGCGCGCTGCTGCGAGCCGATCGGCGATGGCCTGTGTGCCGAGCAGGAAGTCGATCCTCAATCCGTGGTTGCGGTAGAACGAACCGGCGCGATAGTCCCACCAAGAGAACATTTTCTCGCCGGGATGATGGTGGCGAAACAAGTCGATCAGTCCCCATTCTAGCAAGTACGCAAAACGCCCCCGCTCGGATTCCGTGTGAAAGATGCTGCCGCCGAGTTGCTCCTCGTCCCAAGAGTCGAGCGCTTCGGGCACAATGTTGAAGTCGCCGCACAGGACGGCTTGGTCGTCACGCTGCTGCCCCTCGGCGAAATGCTGCGCCAGAGCGTCCAGCCAGACCAGCTTGCGCTCGAAGTCAGCGTGCTCGAGGCTCTTGCCGTTGGGCACGTAGACAGTCGTGAAACGAATGCCGGCTACGTCCGCCGTGAGCAGACGCGAGCCGAAGTCTTCCTGGCCTGGCAGGCCCACTTGCCGCACCTGCGCCTGCTGCCGGCTCAAGATGGCCACTCCGTTCCAAGCCTTCTGGCCGTGCGTGATCGAGTGGTAGCCTGCCGCCTCGAACTCGGCCGTCGGGAATTGCTCGTCGAGCATCTTGAGTTCTTGCAGCCCGACGACATCAGGCTGCCTCACGCGCAGCCAGTGCAGAACGTATTCAAGCCGCGCACGAAGGCCGTTGATATTCCAAGTGGCGATGCGCAATTTCCTATTACAGCACGGCCTAGCACCCGCCGCAGTCGGGCGCCGTGCGCCTAGCCGACCCTCTCCCAGCGCCTGCTCGCGAACGCCTTGGCCGCTGCGTCCAAGACTTCTTGGTTGCGCACGCCGTCGCCGAAGTCGGGATGTGTCGGCTCGCCCGCTGCGACAGCCTGAATCCAGTCGTAGATGGTATGGGTGAAGCTGTGCTCGTAACCGATCAGGTGCCCGTCAAACCACCAGTTGTCAGCGTACGGGTGCTTGCCCAGTGAACAAGCGATGATCTCGTGGAAGCCCTGCGCATCCCCGGCATCTTCCAGCGAGAAATAGCGCAGGTTGTTGAGGTTCTCTAGGTCGAAGCTGAGCGAACCCCTGCTGCCGTTGATCTCGAAGGTGTTGTGGTTCTTCCTGCCGGGCGCGAAGCGCGACGCCTCGATGGTGCCGATCGCGCCGTTCTCGAACCGCACGCACAGGGCAGCTGCATCGTCGACCGTCACGTCGGCCATCTCGCTGGAGCCGGCCGCAGCGGGGCGCTGCTTGACAAACGTCTCTTGCGTGCCCGCCAGTTCGG
Organism: Bryobacterales bacterium; assembly: GCA_028819215.1. Lineage (GTDB taxonomy): Bacteria > Acidobacteriota > Terriglobia > Bryobacterales > UBA6623 > VXMF01. The sequence goes on along the minus strand of JAPPMG010000061.1, from coordinate 16,769 downwards.
CGATCTCGCCGCACAGGTAGCGCCCCAGGTCGATCACGTGCGCACCCAGATCGCCGAGCGCGCCGCTGCCGGCCTGCTTGGCATCGAAGCGCCAGACGAGCTCTAGGCCGGGCAAAGTGGCCCAGTCCTGCAAGTAGCGAGCCCGGAAATGGTAGATGTCGCCGATGCGGCCGTCCTCCACCATCCGCTTGGCCAGCGCCACCGCCGGAACGCGCCGGTAGTTGTGCATGACGAGGTGGAGCACGCCCGCGCTCTCCACGGCGGCAAGCATTTGCTTGGCCTCCTCCAAGGTATTGGCCAACGGCTTCTCGCAGATGACGTGCTTGCCGGCCTGAGCGGCGGCCACAGCCATCGCGCAGTGCATGTGGCCGGGCGTGGACACGTCAATGATGTCAATGTCGTCGCGTGCCACGACCGCTTGCCAGTCCGTGGAGGCCTCTTGCCAGCCGAACGCGTCGCGCGCCTGTTCGGTCTCGTCAGGGCTGCGCCCGCAGATCACAACCTGCTCGAGCTGGGGAGCGTCCGCGAAGTACATGTTGACGTTGCGGTAGCCCTGGCTGTGAGCCTTGCCCATGAACTTTGTGCCGAGCAACGCGACCCGATAGCTGGGACTGGATGCGGATGTCTTTTCCTTGGGTTTCAAACCACTCTCTCCGAACGTTGATGATGACTGGCCCGCCGCCTAGAGGAACATTTCCTCGTCGGCGGAGATTCGCGCTGGGTCGCGCTCGCGGCCGCTAGCTAGGTTGCGCATAGCAGCGGACAGGCCCGCCCCGATGGCCCGCAACTGGGTGGCTGGCACGCGCACGGCCTGATTCAACGCATCCGTGGCGGCATTGAACCGCTCCAGCGTGGTCTGGACGGTGGCGTCGACGCTCTCGGCGTTGCGTTGCGCGACCGCAGCCAAGTTGCCAAGAGAGCCTTCGATTTGCAGGGATTGCTTCTGCAGGTTCGCCGTCAGGCTGTTCAGGCGCGAGAGCAACTCGCCACTCTGCTCGGCGAAGTTCTGCACGGTCTCCCTGGCCTCTGCAGCAACCGGCTGCCACTCGTCCAAGAATTCCGCAGAGCGACCCTCGATCCGCCGGACGACCCTCCAAGCGCCATACGCGCAACAGGCCACGGCGACCATGGCGACTGCGACCACCCCGGCAAATGCTGCGATCGCCAGCATCAGTGGCTGAGCGTCTCCTAGCCCCTGCATCAGTGGTCCCGTCTTGACCGCAAGCCCGCCAGCCGCTTAGCCCAAGTTGCCCACCGCGCGGCGGTAGGCCGACACGCCCGCATCCACAGCCGATTCGATGTGATCGCGCTGCGATGCTACCATCTCGCGCCCTTTTTCCACCACCGTGTCGGCGGTCTCGCGCAGGGCTTCGCGAGTCTCATCGCCCCGCTTCGGGGCCACCAGCAAGCCGACGATGGCACCGAGGCCAAGGCCGATCACAAAGCAGGGGAATTGATTGTTCGTCATGGGATCACCTCGCGGCAACCAGCTAGATAGAGCTAGTATACCGTCACCTACTGAGACGCATCGAGGGCCCACTTCGGTTCAATTCCGGCCACGATAGTTGAGCGAATCCGGAGAATCGCCCTACAATGTTGCCGGTGCGATCCGTTACGCGAATTCTTGGCCCGATCCTTGCCGCAGCCGCCAGCCTGCCGGCCCTGGGCGCGGCCGAGCCGGCCAGCTACTACAACGAAGTCCGCCCGCTGCTTCAGGTGCATTGCTCTGGATGCCACCAGCCGGCCAACAAGCTCAGCAGCTTGGACATCACCACCTACGAGGGCATTCTCAAGGGCGGCTCTAAGCACGGCAGTTCGCTCGTGAAGGGCTCACCCGACAGCAGCCCGCTGCTCAGTTTGGTGACCGGCAAGTTGGAGCCCCGCATGCCGATGGGTGGCGCGCAACTGGCTCCCGAAGCAGTGGATCTGCTGACCCGCTGGGTTCGCGAGGGAGCCGAGGACGACACGCCCGCCGAGGCCAAGGCACCGCAGGCTCCTACGGAGCCGCCGGAGTACGCCCAAGCCCCCACCATCACGGGGATGGCGTTCTCGCCTGATGGCAGCATGCTGGCCGTGGGCGGCTTCAAGGAGATCCTGCTGCACAACTCCGATGGCTCAGGGATCGAAGCCCGCCTGTTGGGCCGCTCGGACAAGATTCACTCCATTCACTTCTCAGCCGATGGCAAGCGCTTGGTAGCGATCGGCGGCACGCCGGCCCGGTTCGGCGAGTTGCAGGTCTGGGACCTAGAGTCGCGGGAACTGGTCCGGTCTGTGACTTCCACGGCCGACACGCTATTCGCGGGGGACCTGTCGCCGGATGGCAAGCACGCGGTCTTCGGCGCCGCTGACAAGAACGTTCGGATGGTCGCTGTCGATAGCGGCGAAGAGATCTACAAGGCTGGCCACCACGAGGACTGGGTCCTTCAGGTGGTCTTCGGGATCGACGGCAAAAGGATCGTGTCAGTCGGCCGCGACCGCGCCGCCAAGCTGGCAGATGCTGCCACGGGTGCGTTCCAAGAGAACGTCAACTTCTTGCGCGACAAGCTGTACGCGGTGGCCCGGCATCCGCGAAGGGACTACGTGCTGGTGGGCGGCGAGGACAGGGTCCCGTACCTGTATACGATGGACCGGCCGCGCGCCCTCAAGATCGCTGACGACTCTACGCTAGTCCGCAAGTACGAAGAGCAGGACGGCAAGATCTTCGCATTGGCGTTCAGCCCGGACGGCTCCCTGGCGGCGGTCGGCGGCGTCTCAAGCGAGGTGCCCGTCTACAACACCGAGACCGGCCAGCGCGTCGCCTCTTGTACGGGGCACGGCGGCGGGATTTTCGTGATCTCGTTCCACCCAAACGGCGAGCGGCTGGCCACGGGCGGATTCGACGGCGTCGTGCGGATCTTCGAAGCCAGCAGCGGCGAGGAAGTGCGATCGTTCGTACCGGTACCTCTCGAGCAAGCCGACAGCGCAAGCGACGGCCGAGACGCGGGTTGATCCGATGATGCCTGCATACGTCAGAGGCGGGGCAACGGCGGCGCTGCTGGCGCTCTCGCTCCAGGCGAGCCCCACCCTCACAAGCGTGACGCCGCCAGGCGGCCAGCGGGGCGCGGCGGTGCACCTGGTCCTGAAGGGGAACGGCCTGGGCGACAAGATCAAGATCCACTCCGAAATCCCCGGATCGCTCACCGAGCTCAGTGCGGAGGGCCCGGGCAGGCAGTTTCTGCTGGAGATCGATTCCGACGCGGCACCCGGAGCGTACCGGCTGGCCGTGGAGACCGCCGCGGGTCGCACGAGCGCGTGGTTGTTCAGCGTCTCAAGATTCCCCGAGTTCGCCGAGACCGAGTCCGTGCGTCCGCGCGCTCCGCGCAACGACGATGCCGCCAGTGCCCAGCAAGTGGCGACCCCCGCGGTAATCAATGGAACTCTGGGCGAAGCCGACCGTGATCTCTACACCGTCTCTCTAGAGGCTGGGGAGCGGCTCGGGCTAGAGGTCGAGGCCCGGCGGCTCGGGTCTGCCATTGACCCCGTGCTGTCCGTCCACTCAGCAGCCGGACGCCCTGTTGCGCGCGCCAATGACTCGCCGGGCGCTGGCGGCGACGCCCGCCTTACGTTTGTTGCGCCCGCGACGGGAACCTACGTCGTGGAGGTGCGCGACGCCCGCTTCAGCAGGCAGCGCCGGAACTTCTACCGCCTGTTGGCGGGCCAGCTGGAGTTCGCCGATACCATCTTCCCGCTGGGCTGGCAGGCCGGCGAGACGGTAGATGTCGAGCTTTCCGGCGGCACCCTATCTGCCCCCGAGACCGTCAGCGTTGACGGCGGCCATGCCGCGCTGCCGGATCGAAGGGGCGGGTTGCCGTTGCCCTTCCTGCGGGGCGAGCGTCCAGAGACGCTGGAGCCGAGGGGTAAGAAGGGCCGCCTGCTAGCCGAGGGCACGGTGGTCAACGGCCGCGTAAGCCGCCCGGGCGAGATCGACAGCTACCGGCTCCGGGTCCGTCCTGGCGAGGAGTGGATGATCGAAACGCAGGCAGCCATCCTTGGCACGTCACAGCTTTACACGCTTCTGGCCCTGTATGACCAAGACGGCGAGAAGATCGCCTCCGCAGGCGATCAGCCGCCGGAGGAGCTGCTGTCGAACATTTCGACCCGTGCCGAGACGCTGGGGGATCCGGCGATCGGCCTGCACATACCCGATGGCGTCACCGAACTGCGGGTCACAGTCGAAGACTTGCTGGGACGCGGCGGCCCCGGCTATGCCTATCGGCTGGCCGCCCAGCGCCAGCCGGCGGACTTCATGGTCCGGTTGGACGACACGCAGATCAATATCCCGCGGGGTGGCGCGACCAGCGTCTCCCTCACGATGGATCGCCGGGGTTACGACGGGGCCGTGAAGGTCATAGCCGCAGGACTGCCACCCGGCGTTGCCGTCAAAGGCGGCAACATACCCGCCGAGTTCGGCGGCATGACCACGCAACGGCAGTCCCTGCGAGGGCGTCTCATGCTGTCGGCCACCGAAGACGCGGAGCTCGGCCCCATCTCTGTTTCCCTGCACGCGGAAGGCCGGACGGAAGACGGCCGATTGATCCGGCGCCCGGTTCGCACGTCTACGGTGGTCACTCCAGTGGCTGGCACGAAGCAGCGCCCCGTGCGGATTCCAGGCCGCTCTGGCACAGTCGACGCCATGGTGGCAGGCCCGGGCCCAGCCACCATCAAGGTCCTTTCGGAGCGCTCCTTGCGTCTGATCCAAGGGATTCGCCACGAAATCCGCTGGGCCTACGAGACGCACATGCCAGGCGTCCAGGCCGTGACGGCGGTCAATGCGATCAACGCGCCCTCCGTCGCGAACTTGAGAATACTCGGCGGAGCGCTGATCAAGCCCGGGGACAGGCAGGGCTCGTTCGAGATGAACACGACGATGGGCACGCCCGAGATGCGCTTCGACTTGGTTCTTCAAGCACGGGTGCGGCACGCAGGGGCGGATGTGACGATCTACTCCGACGCGATCACCGTCGATGTCGTGCAGGGCTACGATGTCCGACTGCCGGACGCGCCGGTAGCGGTCACCCCCGGCGGGGATTTCGAGATCTCGGGAACGTTTTCGCGCGAGCCGGAATTCGACTCCGATGTCGTACTCGAGATGGTCAATCTCCCGGTCGGCGTCACCTGCGCAACGAGCAGAATCAGCGGCAGTCCAGAGAGCTTCTCCCTGGGCTGCAAAGCGGCCGCTGAGGTCGAACCAGGAGAGTACTTGGTGGAGGTCGCACCGAAGTCGGTGATGGCAGGCCGCGACAAGGAAGCGGTGCCTTACAACATCCCCCCCGTCGAAGCGGTGCTCATCGTGGAGGGCAACGATACTACAATTGCAGGTGCGGGGTAAGCGCCGGGAGTTGATCGCAATGACAAGAGCCTATGCATTGATCGTAGTACCGGCTCTGCTTGCCGTGTCCGCCGCGCCCGTTCCGGCGGCTACTGCGGACCAGCGTCGCGTCACCTTCCTGCGGGACGTGATGCCGGTTCTCAATTACACCGGCTGCACGGCAGGAGCGTGTCACGGCTCGGCCAAAGGCAAGAACGGCTTCAAACTGTCGCTACGCGGCTACGACCCCGAGTTCGATTACCGTGCGCTCTTGTTCGAGGTCTCGGGCCGACGCTTCAACCGGGCCGTGCCGGCCGCCAGCCTGATGTTGGCCAAGCCGACCATGCGCGTGCCCCACGAGGGCGGCCTGCGCTTTGAGGAAGGCTCAGATCCCTTCGACACTATCGTCGAGTGGATCTCGCAGGGGGCGCCATTCGGCGATCCGCAGGTCGACGTCGTGACCAAGCTGGACGTGCAGCCGACGGAGATCTTCCTCAACGAGCCGGGCACGGCCCGGGAACTCACGGTGGTGGCCCACTACGGCGACGGCTCCTCGCGCGACGTCTCGAAGCTCGCCGTGATCGAGAGCAATTCGACCAGCACGGCCAAGATCGACGAATCCGGAGCGGTGCGCGGCGAGCGCATCGGCGAAGCGGCAATCATGGTGCGCTACGAGGGAAAGTTCGTCACAGTGCCAATGACGGTGCTGAACCCGGCCCCGGGATTTACCTGGAACGATCCGCCCGTCCACAACTACATCGACGAGCACATCGACGCCAAGCTCAAGCGGCTGAACATCCGGCCGTCCGAGCCGTCTAGCGACGCAGTGTTCGCGCGGCGCGTCTACCTCGACCTGACGGGCATTCCTCCGACGCCCGAACAAGCGCGCGCCTTCATCGAAGATCCAGACTCGACCCGTGCCAAGCGCCGGCGGCTGATCGACGAGTTGGTGGGCAGCCCCGCCTACGTGGACCATTGGTCCCTGAAATGGGGCGACCTGCTGCAGTCCAACCGCAAGCACCTCGGCGAGAAGGGCATGTGGGCATTCCGCCAGTGGATCCGCGACGCCATAGCCTACAACCAGCCCTACGACGAGTTCGTGCGCGAGTTGCTCACCTCGGTGGGCAGCACTTACCAGTCTCCGGCCTCGAACTTCTACCGGGTCAACGACGATCCGAAACTGGCCATGGAAACGACCACGCAGCTGTTCCTCGGCGTCCGCATGGTCTGCGCCCAGTGCCACGACCACCCGTTCGAACGCTGGACGCAGAACCAGTACTTCCAGCTGGCGGCATTCTTCGCGGCGGTCGGCATGAAGCCCGGCTTCGACAGCGACGAGCAAATCGTCTACCTGAAGCGGGACAACAACGAGTTCCTGCATCCCAAGACGAACAAGGCCGTCGAGCCCGAATACCTGCTCGCTTCTGCAGGCACGCCCGAAATCGGCTCCTTTGGCGACAGCCGGGAGGCCCTGGCGGTCTGGCTAACCTCGGACAAGAATCCGTACTTCGGCAAGGCGATCGTAAATCGCGTGTGGAGCTATTTCTTCGGCCGGGGCATCATCGAGCCGGTAGATGACATCCGTGGTTCCAACCCGCCGATCAATCCCGCGTTGTTGGATGCACTCGAAGCGGATTTCGTCGCCAGCGGCTTTGACTTACAGCACCTGATCAGGACCATCGTCAGCTCTCGCACCTACCAAGCGGCGATGGAGACCAACGAGTGGAACGCAACCGACGAGATCAACTTCTCGCACTTCCAGCCCCGCCGGCTCACGGCCGAGTCCCTGCTGGATGCGATGACCATTGCGACCGGCTCCCGCCCGGACTTCCCGGAAGTGCCGGAGGATTTCAGCGCCCAGCAGCTGCCCGACCCACACGTGGACACCGGAGGCTTCCTAAACATGTTCGGCCGGCCAGAGCGCGAGTCGCCCTGCGAGTGCGAGCGCCGCAACGACCTCAGCCTGCCGCTGGCGATGAGCTTGGTCAACGGCCCGACGCTGGCGGATGCCATCGCCAATCCCGAGGGCCGCATCGCCAAGGCGATCCTCGCGGGTCGCGGCGACCGCGAGTTGATCGAAGAGTTGTACCTCGCGTCGCTCGGACGGATGCCGACGCCGACCGAATTGGACGCCGCCGTGACCTACTTCGGCAGCTCGCCCGGGCGCGCAGCGAAAGCCCAAGACCTGCTTTGGGCGCTAGTCAACTCGAACGCGTTCCTGTTCAACCGCTGACCAGCGCGAATTCGCTTGCATGCCGGAGCCGCGATCGAGCGAGCCCAAGCGAGCCTGAGCCGACGGAGCCAGGCAGCCGTCACGAAGCCGCGGCAGACTCGGATTCGACCAGCGGTGCCTGTGTCGGCAACGCTTCCGCGACTAACTCGGCGACGTCAAGAACACGAACGTCCTCGGCACCAGCCTGTCCAGCAGCGTCCTTGAGCATGATCGGGCAATAGGGGCAAGCGACTGCGATCGTGTCGGCCCCAGTCTGCTGCGCCTCTTCGAAGCGCTTGTAGTTGACCCGCCCGCCCGGCGGTTCCACGCTGTCGTCGGCGATGTAGATCTGGGCTCCGCCAGCTCCGCAGCAGAACGTCCGGGCGCCGTGGTGACGCATCTCGGAGATCTCCGCGCCGACCGCACTGAGGACGTCGCGCGGCTCGTCGACCACTCCCCGCCCGCGCGCCAGATAACAAGGATCATGCACGGTGACGTTGGTTGCCGTGCGCTCCAATGGCAGCGCTCGAACCAAATCCGCGAGCAACTCGGTGTGATGCAGCACCTCGATTCCAAGATCCTTGAAGTCGTCGGACTGCCGGTAGTCCACATCGAACATGCGAGCGCAGTGCGGGTCGCAGGTCACGAGCTTGCGCACACCCCTGGATCGGAACTCAGAGATCAATCGCTCGGAGAGTTCCATGTACAGGTACTCGTTGCCGGCGCGGCGGGCCGGCTCGCCACAGCAGGTTTCCGATGCGAGCACCCCCCACGAGACTCCGGCAGTGTCGAGGATCCGCTGCATCGCCTGGACGACCTGCTGGCCGTGAGGGTCGTAGCTGCAGCCGCAGCCCAGCCACAACAGCCATTCGGTCTGCGCTTGGTGGATCGGCAGGCCGGCCGAATCCAAGAGCTTGCGGCGCACCTGTTGCGAGGCTCCCCACGCGTTGTGCGGGGAGCGCTCCATCGTTGTGAACATGTCCGACAGCTTGTCGTTGGCGGTTCGGCCCTCGCTTACCAGCCCGCGGCGCAAATCTAGGATCTTCAAGCCGACATGCTCGATGCCCACCGGGCAGGCCTGCTCGCAAGCACCACATGTGAAGCACTGATAAAGATCCTCCTCGCTGATCCAAGCCTCGCCGTTGGCCACCGCGTCTGCGCCCGCAGCGATGACTTCGCCACCCGCCAGCAAGCCGCGCTGGAGCTGAAGCACGATTTGCTTCGGATCCAGAGATCCGCCAATCAAGTTTGCCGGGCAGTTATCCGTGCAACGCCCGCATTCCACGCAAGAATTCACGTCCAAGACGTCCTTCTGAGACAGATCCGCGAAGGACAGCATGCCGAAATCATCGTCATCGTCATCGCGCAGGGCACGCATGGAACTGGTCGCCTCACCGCGGAAGAAGATCGCCACCGGCCCCAGCAGGAGATGAAGGTGCTTGGAATTCGGTATCAGCCAGAGCATGCCGAGCAGCGCCGCCGTGTGCGCCCACCAATTCGCCTTCCAGGCGAGCGAGCCGGGTTGTACCAGGCGCCAATCCGCCAGATACGTCAACATCAGCACCGCGATTAGCGTGGCGACCAGCGCCGAGGTCAGCGAAACGCGGTCGCCCAGCGCCTGCGGGCGCAATACGAAGCGACGGAAGCTCAGGCCTACGATGCCCGCCAGCACGGCAATGGCCCAGCCGCCGGCGAAGGCCGAATACCAAGAATGCCCGGCGGCGGGAGGCTCGAAACCGGTCAGGCCTACTACAAAGTGCTCGAGGCTAACCCAAGCAAAGGCGAAAAACCCCCACATCACCAAGGCGTGAAGCACGCCGGCCACGGGCCGCTCCCGAATGACCCTGGTCTGCAGCACGACCTCTGCGAACACGGTCCAAAGCCGGACGGCAAGACGGTCGAAGGCTAGGTTGCGCTCCTTGGCGCGCAGCATCGGAGTCAGCCGCTCGGCAACGGTGGCGCAGAAATAGCCGACGCTCGCCAGCGTAGCGAGGACCAAGACTGAGACTTCGATCACAGCATTGGATCATAGCGCGTCAGCTTTCGTATCGTTTGTCCACATCGGGAGCAGAGTTGTGGCGGCCGGGCGCACCCCGATGGCCGACAGGTGGCGGCAGGCCTAGCCTCTCGCGAGTGTCGTGCCGTGAGGGTCGGATCTTCGGTGCAAACGACAAATGCTGCCCGCACATGTATAATGTAATTTCAAAGTATGCATTTGAAAACGCATGGTATTATGCCGCGCCATTACACGGCGCTGCTTCACGAGTACCTGGGCTATTTTCCTTGCGTCGGACTGATCGGGCCCAGGCAGTGTGGAAAGACCACGCTGCTTGGGGAACTGGGCGCGAACTGGACTCGATTCGACCTGGAAAAGCAATCCGACTTCGAAGCGATCTCACGCGATCCCGACTTGTTCTTGCGGTTGCATCCGGACAAGGTGGTGATCGACGAAGCGCAAGCATACCCCGCTCTGTTCCAGGCGCTGCGCGTCTCGATCGACGCCGACAGGTCCCGTCCGGGGCGGTTCGTCATCACAGGCTCTAGTTCTCCGCGACTCACGCGAGCTATCTCAGAAAGCCTGGCGGGACGGATCGGCCTGATCGAGATGGGTCCCTTTTCTCTCTCAGAGGCTCTTGAACAGACACCCAGCCTCTTTATCGAGGGACTGGTCGAAGACTGGGAGCCGGAGCGGTTCGTGAACCAGTTGCGGCCCAGATCCGCGATTGAAGCGCTACACGAGTATTGGCTCTGGGGCGGGTTTCCGCAACCTTGGGTCGAGGGCGGAAACCGATTTCGACAAGTCTGGATGGAGCAGTACGTCCAGACCTACCTGCACCGTGATATCGGCGCACTGTTCCCAGGACTGAACCGCAATCGCTTCCGCAGATTCATCCAGTCCCTTGCCGGCCTTTCCGGCACAATTCTCAACTACGCTGAGGTCGGGCGGGCTCTTGACGTCTCGCAACCAACTGCGCGGGACTACTTTGAGATTGCAGATGGTTCCTTTCTTTGGAGGACAATCCCGGCCTTCACGCAGACCGCACGCAAGCGTGTGGTCAAGAGGCCGCGCGGATATATGCGGGATTCTGGCCTGCTCCATCACCTCTTGCGAATCAGTGATCTCGACCTACTGCTGGGACACCCGCAGATGGGCCGTTCATGGGAGGGGATGATCGTCGAGCAGATCCTCCGGGGGCTGGGAGCCGCCGGGATTCCCTGCGAGTACTCCCACTACCGGACCGCCAACGGGGCTGAAGTTGACTTGGTGCTGGAGGGTAGATTTGGAATGATTCCAATCGAAATCAAGCATGGTCAGACCGTCCGCTCCCGAGACCTGCGCGCGATCCATGATTTCATGGACCAACATGGCTGTCGCCTTGGAGTTATAGTCAACAACGACGAGCACCCCCGGCTCTACAGCCCGCGCGTTATTGGGATGCCTGCGGCCTGCCTGTGACTCGTCGTCTGGCTCAAAACTCCAGACTACAAGGCATGTGACGACCCCCACCCAGCGCGGCAATCAAGCACTGGCAGTCGTGCCTGGTGTGAACTTCCTTCAACAGCGAGGGACGTCCCATTCACGGAGCCCGGGAACTCATCGCGCGCTTCGGAGTCCGAATCGCAAGTGGCGACGGCTGCGTTCTTTGAAGTGGAGTTTACAAAACTGTTGGCGCTCGGGAGCCTCCAATCGCCTAACATCATGTAGATACCCCTATCCGCCAACGAGCGGAACTAGGGAGACTGTTGTATCCCGCATGAGGAAGGACGAGAAAACCATGATTCACAGAAAGCAGTTCATCATTGCGGCGTGCGCGCTGCTGGTGGCGTCGGCAACCGCCTACGGGCAGGCCAACCCGAAGGCCCAGCAGCGTCGCGAGGCCATCACCGAGGCAGTCAAGGCGATCGGCCTGGACCAAGAGCAGATCGCCAAGATCCGAGAGATTCGCAGGGAGCGGCCTCCAGAAGGCACCCAAGGGCGAGCCCGCAGGGAATGGCGCGCGGGGATCACCGCGAAGCTGATGGCACTGCTTAATGCCGAGCAGAAGACCAAACTCGAAGAGGTCAAGGCGGCCGGGGCCGACTCGAAGGCTTTCGAAGGTGCAGCATTGCTGGGCTTGGCCCAGAGGCCGCGGCAGAATTAGTAGCAGAGATCCTAGAAACGGGTCCCCGCAAGGGCGGGCCGGCGCGCAGACAGGCGTATACTGGCAGCGCCATGCAACCCACCCGTCGAGCCTTCCTAGCCGGGGCGAGCGGGCTATCCGCGCTGGCTGGGTGCCAGACACAACCCGGCCCGCGCGCGGCAACCCGCCCCAACTTCCTGTTTTTCTTCCCGGACCAGCACCGCTTTGACTGGGTGGGAAAGAACCCCGCCGTGCCCGTTCCGACCCCCAACCTGGACCGCTTGTCCGCGCGGGGAGTTTCGTTCCCCAACGCGGTGGTCGACTCCCCTGTCTGCGGGCCGTCGCGCGCGTGTCTGGCCGCGGGCAGCGTTTACGAGCGGTGCGAGGTGGAGAACAATAGCCAGAATTTCCCCATAGCTCGAACCACCTACTACAAGGCCCTGCGCGACAGCGGGTATCACGTGATGGGCTGCGGCAAGCTGGACCTGCACAAGGCAGACTACTCCTGGGGCCTCGACGGCAGGGGCAGCATGGATGCGTGGGGCTTTTCGGACCTGATCGACAACGGCGGCAAGGGCGGCGGTGCAAGCGCCTACCGATCGGATCCGGTCGGCCCGAAAGACCCGTACTATGCCTACCTCGACTCTCTGGAGCCGCCCCTCGGGACGCAATGGGCCGGGGAGCTGCAGCGCTTGGGAAAAGTCAAGTGGAACCAACTCGACAGGAGCAACCCCGGCCCGGAGTTGGACGAATTGCTAAGCCGCGAGACTTGGTGGGGCGAGACCGACCCGGTGGCCATCCCGGACGAGGCCTACTGCGACAACTGGATCGCCCGAAACGGCCTGGAACTCTTGGACCGGGCACCGGACGGAAAGCCGTGGCACCTCGTGCTGAACTTTGTCGGGCCCCATCCGCCAATGGACATCACCCGGAGCATGGAGAGCCGCTACCGCGGCCCCGACAGGCTGATCGAGGGCTTCCAGCAGCCTCACAGCTACCCGGGACCCATACCTCCGGAACAGCACATCCGAATCCGGCAGAACTATGCGGCCATGATCGAGAACATCGACCGCTGGCTAGGCGTGTTTGTCGACACGCTCAGGCAGCGCGGCGACTACGCCAACACCGTGATCGTCTACTCCAGCGACCACGGAGAAATGCTCGGCGACCACGGACTGTGGGGCAAGAGCTTACCGCATCAGCCTTCCGCGGGCGTGCCACTTAGCATTGCCGGGCCAGGCGTGCGCAACGGGGCGGAAAGCCAGGCGATGGCGAGCCTGATCGACGTGACCGCTACGTTCATGGACTACGCCGAGGCTGGAACGCTGGAATACCAGGACGGACGATCGTTGCGCCCTCTGCTGGAGAGTGCGACAGAACACCACCGGGAATACTCGCGGTCGGCGCTGACCATTAGGGACGGGCCATGGCGATTCGTGCAAGACCAACGCTACAAGCTGCTAGAGGGATTCGGCTCGGAGCCCAGGCAATTGTTCGACCGCGAAGCCGACCCGTTCGAAGACGAGAACATCGCCGCAGCCAAGCCAGCGGAGGTCGAGCGCCTTTCCAGGCTATTCGTAGAAGCCTGAAGCCATCGAGCCTGGCCGGCGGCGCGAGCAGGCCGATCGCAGGGCAGCCCTTGACTCTCGCCAGAATGGTGCGCAAGAGCCGATGTGGTCCTCTCCGGCCAGCGTCAAGCGAGGCCCGACCGGTCCGGCCCAGACCCAAGAAATCGATGCTTGCGATGGCCAGGTTGCCCCGTCCATCTAGCGCTGAGTCACGGGTCTACAATCAGACTAGGAGTGGACGCTAAGGCGAGCGCGCAAGATCGAATCGAGCCACGCCGACGGTGGCTTGGAGCGGCTGTGCTGGGCAGCCTAGCCGCAAGCTTCGGCACGCTAACTGGGTTCGCTGTAGCATTCCTGCTGCCGGCGAGGCGCAGAACCCGAACACAGCGCGTGTTCCTAGGATTCGCCTCTGCCTTTGCTCCGGGGCTCAGCCGCGTCTTCGAATTGCCGTCAGGCGATCATCTCGTCGTCACCTGCGGCCATAGCGAGGAAACGGCGAGCGGATTGGCGTTTCGGGGGTACTCCGACCGCTGCCCGCATCTTGGCTGCCGGGTGCATTATGACGATGGCGCGGACCAGTACATCTGCCCGTGCCACGCAGGCGTGTTCAGTGCAGATGGCGAGGGGATTTCCGGCCCTCCGGCCCAAGCCGGCCAGCGCCTGCAAGCTTATCGCTTGGAAGTTGACGGCAACTCGCTGTATGCGGTCGTGAATACGGGATGAGGCATTGGCTGAGCGATCCCGCGCGGTGGCTGCGGTCAAGGTTCCCCGTGGACCAAGAGGCCCTCACGGCGATCGGGAGCGAGCCCATTCCCGGACACCTCAGGCGTTGGTGGTGGTGCATCGGCGGAACCCCTGCGTACTTGTTCGTCGTTCAGATCGCGAGCGGCATCCTGCTGACCTTCTACTACGTTCCCAGCCCGGAATTCGCGTACGACAGCGTTGCGGCGATCAGCGGCGAGGTTCGCTTCGGAAGCTACTTGCGCAGCATCCACAAGTGGTCTTCGCACCTGATGATCATCGCGATGCTGCTCCACATGCTGCGCGTGTTTTTCACGGGAGCGTACCGGCCCCCGCGCGAGCTGAACTGGATGGTCGGTTGCGGCTTGCTGCTGCTGACTCTCGGCGCCGGTTTCACGGGGTACTCCCTAGTGTGGGAGCAGCTCTCTTACTGGGGCGCCACGGTGGCCGCGAACATCCTTTCGGCGATCCCGCTCCTGGGGGATCAGCTGGCAGGTTTCTTGCGTGGCGGCGACACCGTCGGCCAGAACATGCTCACGCGGCTCTTCGTGCTTCACATCGGGGCGATTCCAACGCTGATGATCGGCTGCCTCGCGATCCACATCTACCTGGTCCGCGCCCACGGCGTCTCGGAACTGGGATCGCCCAAGACCTCCGATTCCGAGCCGTTTCCCTTCTTTCCCAACCACTTCCTGACGGAAGTCGCACTGGCGCTGTTCTTGATGTTCTTGCTGACATGCTTGGCACTGATCTTCCCGGCGGATCTGGGCGAAAGAGCCAACGCGCTGGAGACGCCGGAGCACATCAAGCCCGAGTGGTACTTCTTCTGGGCGTTTCGCTGGCTCAAGCTGATGCCCGACCAAGTGGCGGTAGTCACGCAGGGGCTGTTCCTGCTGTTGGTCGTGCTGTGGCCGGTGATCGACGGCCGGATCCGCAAGCGCTATCCGGCGAGTGAGATCAGCATGGCGGTCGGCGGAGCGGCGGTAGTGCTGTTGCTAGCGCTGACGGTTTGGGAAGCCTTGTATCTGATGACCTAGGAGGGTTCATACCACCGTGACCTTGGAACGAAAGCAGACACTGATCATCGGCCTTGCGGCTCTGTTCATGATCTCTCTTCTGATCGTGGCTTGGGTGGAAGGGGGCCGCAGGCGGATCGTGCGGGCACCCGACGCCGTGGTGACCAGCGAGAACGCCGATTGCGTCACTTGCCATCGCGTGAAGTCCCCCGGCATCGTGGGCCAGTGGGAGATCAGCGAGCACGCCAAGTCAGGTATCGGCTGCTTGCAATGTCACCAAGCCCAGCCGGGCGACATTGATGCCTACGAGCACGAGGGCTCGCTGGTCTCGACCATCGTGACGCCGCCAGATTGCGCCGAGTGCCACGCCCAAGAGACAGCGGAATTCGATGCAAGCCACCATTCCCGGGGCGGCGAGATCCTAGGCAGCCTGGACAATGTCCTGGCCGAGGTGGTCGAAGGGTTCGTACGCTTTGACGACGCCGGCAACAAAGTCAATACTTCGGCCGCGGCGGTGAGCGGCTGCCTACAGTGCCACGGCTCCGAGGTCAAGGTCTTGGAGGATGGCAGGCTGGATCCAGCGACATGGCCGAACACGGGCATCGGCCGCATCAACCCGGACGGCTCTCGCGGCTCGTGCACGGCTTGCCACCTGCGCCACGACTTTTCGCGGGCGCAAGCCCGGGCCCCGGAGAACTGCGGTCGCTGCCACCTTGGCCCGGACCACCCACAGCTTGAGGTCTATCAAGCCTCCAAGCACGGGATCGCGTTCGAGGCGAACCGAGACCGGTTCGAGCCAATGATGGAGGAAAAGGAGTGGATTCCCGGCCACGACTTCGAACAAGGTCCGACATGCACGAGCTGCCACATGAGCGCGACGCGGGATCTGCCCCTGACGCACGATGTCGGAGAGCGGATTTCTTGGACGCTGCGACCCCCGGTATCGGAGAAGATCGATGCCGCCGCGATCCAGCAAGGCGAGCAAGTCAAGAGTTGGGAGGACCGCAGGCGCGACATGCGCAACGTCTGCGAAAGCTGCCACGGCCCGGAATGGGTCGGCAACTGGTACAAGCAGTACGACGACCTCGTGGAACTCTACAACGAAAAGTTCGGTCGGCCGTCGACCGAACTCTTCCAAATGGCTCGTTCGAGCGGACTTCTCACCAGCGTCGAGTTCGACGAAGAGTTGGAGTTCACCTACTTCTTCCTCTGGCACCACGAGGGGCGTCGGGCCAGGCATGGAGCGGCAATGATGGCTCCGGACTATACGCAGTGGCACGGCATGTACGAAGTGGCTCACCGCTTCTACATGGAGCTCGTACCCCAGGTGCGCGAACTGATCGAGCACAATCGGACAGGCCCGCGGGCCGCGGCGGCAAGGCGTCTCGAAACCAGGCTCAACTCGATCCTGGAATCGGAGATGCATCGCTGGTTCTTGGGCCAAACGAGCGATGCCGAGAAGGCGGCGCGAGAGGCAGCTCGGGAAGCGTTTAGCCGAAGATACGCCCGGTGAGCATTTTCGCCTCCGGGAGGCGGCCCTCTCCGATGCTTGAGTAACTTTCCCATCGGACTGGTTTCGCTCCCCGGCCGGGCCCTCTTGATGGCGGCATCGTGCGTTTTGTTCTTCGGCAGGGCCCTTCACCTATCCCACGGTTCCATCTCAGAGCGAAACTAACACTTAATTAGGCAATTGACTAAATTTAGTCTTCTGAGGCTTTTGCATAATTCCAGCGGGTGGGCCATAACCGAGTCCAAAGCGGACGG
>JAPPMG010000055.1 GCA_028819215.1 Bryobacterales bacterium | reverse complement strand
TTCCGCCGGAAATCTTAACATCGGAAATTTGGCAGAGGGGAGGATCCCTGAGACTTAGTCCGAAATGACGTCTCTGCGCCTAGCTCTGGCCACTCTCGTTGCGGTCTGCGTCGTCTTGGTGACCTGCCTCGTTTCGATCCCGGCCGTCGCCCGAGGGCAGATCACTCGCGAAGATGTCCGGCAGCTCGTTGCCAAGGGCGATCCGGCAACCAAGCGGACACGAGCAACCATCTCGTTCAATGGAACGGAACGGGAGTATTTTGTCCAACTGCCCCATGACTACGAGTCTCGTAGGACCTATTGGCTGTTGGTGGCGGCCCATGGCGGCGGGGGAAACGGGGCCGACTCGCGTGTCGGACGCTACGGGCACTGGGCGGAAAGACTGGGCCTCGAAGCCATCGTGGTCACTCCAACGTTTCACCAGACCAACGCCGCAGCCGTTCGTTTTCCAAGTCTTGGCGAAGACGAGTTTCTCAAGGCTGTAATCGCCGACGTGAAGTCGAATCACAAACTACAGGCAAGGATCCTTCTTACGGGCTATTCGCGTGGCGGGCAGTTCTCGCACCGCTTCGCCCTGCAGAATCCACGGCTCGTGTTCGCCTGCGCTCCCCAAGCCGCCGGGAGCTGGACCACCCCTGACGGTCGGTTCTTGATGGAGGGTCGCGGCGAAATCAGAAATCCCAGCAAGGCCTTGGCGTCGATGGCGCCGAGCGATCTGCAGAAGCGATGGCGCGCGAACTTCGATCCGCGGGCTGTGGCGCCGGTCGCGGGTCTGCCTGCGAAACCGGGTGCCGAGAGGATTCCGTTCCATGTGATGTGCGGCACGCTCGACACGCGCTACGAGATCGCACTGGATTTCGTTGCGAGCTTGAAGGATTCGGGCTACGAAGTCACGACTGAATGGCCTCGAAGTCCACACGGCCCAACCGAGCCGGGCCATGTCGAGGAATGGGAGAAATTCCGGAGGCGAGCGATTGAGTTCCTTCTCGAAGTCACAGCTCGATGACTGCGCCATGGGCCTCTTGTCCGTCGGGGAAGCCCCCGGGTCAGCACTTCGCCCTGCAGCGCCCCGGCCAGACGCCATTGGGTTACGGATGGGGCCTTGTCAACAGATGCTCGCTTCCACCTCCACAGAGGGATCCTGGGTGATTGCCTCCGTCGGGCGAGTTGTCGATGCGTATCTCGGAGCTCACGCCAAGAGTTCTCTCAAACCTGTTGGTGCATCCCCAATCTGTCGTCATCACGTCTTGCACAACTGCTACCGCCAGTCGCTGTCCGAGTTACCACGAAGTAGATTGTTCGAACGTTTCCTGGTGGAATTGGTTGGCGCTGCGGGATTGGCCGTGTCACTTGCGACCAAAACGGGCATGCGTCCAGACGGGACCCGTGGAGGGTCTTCGTCGTATCCGCCAACCTCAAGTCGCGCACGAAATGTCCACCGCATAAACGATCTCCATCCGGAGACCGGCGGAGTCCCTGGCCGGCTTGCCGACGGTCTGCGATACCGCGGTGAAGCGCAATGCCAAGGGCTACCAAGAGAGTTGGAACGGGTATAGGCTGCGCATTGACGCGATCGACGGGGGGCTGCCGGTGAGTTGCCTGCTGAGCTCGGCCTCGCTGCGCGACAGCCAGGCGGCACGGCTGAGATCAGGGCCGGAGGCGAGCGGCTGGTGCACGTGGCGATCATCGATACCTACCCGCGGCGGGACGCTGAGAAGAAGGCGGAGCTGAAGCGGGAGCCGCTGGCGCGCCGCAGCATCGGACAGATCACGCCGTAGGCGTGGCGCAACCGCGAGCGCTCGCCGGTGGAGCGGGTCAACAGGAGGCTCAAGGACGAGTTCGGGGGTCGGCACGTGCGCGTGCGCCGCCACGCGAAGGTGATCTGCCCCCTGATGTTCGGGATCGTCGCGCTGACAGTCGACCAGTTGATGCGCCTGACGCTCAGAGCGCAGGATCGGCAAGCAGCTACCAACCAAGCATCGTGGTCCTGGAACGGCCGGGATAGGGGAACTGCGCCCGGCTGTGGCATCGGCCAAGCCGAATTCGCTCACTTCTGGGCGACCCCTATCCTAATCGTCAAATATTCGGATTTGACAATTCTTTGACATCGTGCGAAAGTTTAGCTGATTGGTACTCGCGCCTGTCAAGGCGAAACACTCGATGAGACAGGGGTTGGAAAGAGTGGCGGTCGAGAGCGCGAGCTCGGCAGCCAACCGCTCGAACGGAGGATACACGAATGATGAAGCAAGCTCTTAGCTTGTGCGCCATTGCCGTTGTCACAGCGGCACTGGTGTTGAGCCCGGCGACACCTGCCTCGGCGCAGGTGCTGTATGGCTCGATCGTCGGAACCATTTCCGACGGGACCGGCGCCGTCGTTCCCGGCGCCAGTGTCAGCGCAGTGAACGTCGGCACGGGCCAGGAACTAGACGCCTCGACAGGCGGGGACGGGCTGTTCCGTATGGTGAACGTGCCCATCGGAACCTACGACGTGGCCATCACGTCGGACGGCTTCCGCACTCACACCGAGACTGGCGTGAATGTCACTGCGAATGCCGTCTCACAAGTCGACGTCGGCTTGGTCCTAGGC
Source organism: Bryobacterales bacterium (assembly GCA_028819215.1). GTDB lineage: Bacteria > Acidobacteriota > Terriglobia > Bryobacterales > UBA6623 > VXMF01. The sequence goes on along the minus strand of JAPPMG010000055.1, from coordinate 153,623 downwards.
CAGGTGACGGAACAAGTCACGGTCGAGGCCTCGGCCGCGCAGTTGCAGACCCAGAAGGCAGACACTCGTTCGGAGATCACTCAGCGAGCCATCACGAACTTCCCGCTGCCAAACTTCCGCAACTATCAGAGCCTGGTCAACCTGGTGCCCGGCGCAACGCCGGCGAGGTTCCAGAATTCGATCCTCGACACCCCAGCGCGTGCCCTGAGCACGAACGTGAACGGCACGAACCGGAACAACAACGTGACCCGCATCGATGGCGCCGCCAGCATCAATGTCTGGCTGCCCCACCACGCCGGTTACATCGCCCCGGCCGAGACAATCGAGACCGTCAGCATCACAACCGGCTCGGGCGAGGCCGAGCAGGGGCTGTCCGGCGGGGCGTCAACGACCGTAATCACCAAGTCGGGCACGAACGAATTGCATGGCTCTGCGTTCTGGTTCCATGACAACGACAGCATGCGCGCCAAGAATTACTTTGCCCAGGTCAAGCCCACCAGCCACTTCAACAACTTTGGTGGCACGATTGGCGGACCGTTCGTCAAGAATCGCTTCTTCTACTTCTTCAGCTACGACAACACTTCCCAAGCGGTCTCGGGTAACCGAACCGGCGACGAAGTGCCGACAATGGACCAGCGGATGGGTGACTTCAGCGCCTACGAAGATGACATCTACAACCCGTACTCCGGCAATGCCGATGGCACCGGTCGGGTGCTGTTCCCGAACAAGATGATTCCCAGCAGCCTGCAAAGCCCGATCTCTAGGCTGATCCAGACGTACATCCCGGAGCCCAACCAGCCCGGCACGAACAACAACTTCCACTCTTCGGGGTCGCCTCCGTTCGACCGTGCATACTACGACAGCAAGATCAATTTCACAGTCAACGACAAGTACTCCCTGTGGGCCAAGCACGGCTTCATGGACGCGCCTGTCTCCGGCACGCCGATCTTCGGCGACGCGGGCGGACCCGCTCCGGGCGGCAGTCCGGGCAATGCGGAGACGTACGTAAACCTAGGCACGTTCGGCCATACCTATACGTTTTCGCCGACGTTCCTCTACGACGGCGTGGTTGGGTATTGGCGGCAGGACCAGTTCGTCAACCCCACCGACCTAGGCAAGGACTTCGGCCTTGGAATCCCGGGGCTCGGCGGGCCGGATCCGCGCCAACTCGGCTTCCCACGGATCGCGCCCGGACCCTACACTCGCCTGGGCGCTCCCGGGTGGCAGCCGCTCGACCGCGTCGAGGAGAACTACACGACGAGCCAGAACTTCACATGGATCAAGAACACGCACCAGATTCGCTTCGGCTTTGACGGCATCCTGCTAAAGCTGGCGCACTGGCAGCCCGAGTTGGGCGGCGGCCCGCGCGGCGTGATCGACTTTGACGGCGACGTCACCGCGCTCAAAGGCGGGAAGGCAGACGGGCAGTTCAACCAGTACGCGGCCTTCCTGCTCGGCGAGACCTCGCGCATGCGGAAGGCGATCCAGCACGTCCTGGCAACCGGAGCGGAATGGCAGTTCGCCGGCTACATCACCGACAGGTGGCAGGTTTCGCCCAACGTGACGCTCAACCTGGGCCTGCGCTACGAGTACTATCCACTGATGACGCGCGCCCGAGGCAAGGGCATCGAGCGTTACGACCCCAACACCAACCTGATGTACATGGGCGGTCGTGGCAGCACGCCAAAGAATGCGGGAATCGAAGTGAGCAGCGGGCTGCTCTCGCCGCGCGCGGGCGTCGCCTATCGTGTCGACGACAAGACTGTGATTCGAACCGGCTTCGGCCTCAACTACAGCCCGATGCCGTTCTCGCGCCCGATGCGCGGCCAGTACCCGATCACGGTGGCGTTCGATTTCGCGCGGGACAACACCTTCGAGCTCTTCCGCAAGCTATCCGACGGAATACCTCCGGTGGTCGGGCCAGACGTCGACCAAGGAGTGATCGAAGTTCCCTTGGTTGCCGGCTTTCGCAGCCCCTACGAGGGCACATTGAATCGCGGCTACATCGCTTCGTGGAACTTCACGGTAGAGCGGCGCCTGCCGGGCGAGTTAATTACCTCGCTGGGCTACGTGGCGACTAGGTCGGTGGACATGCTAGCCGATCAGGACATCAATGCGTCGCGGCCCGGCGAGGGCAACGCCGGCCGTCCTTACGCTTCGATCACTGGGCGGCGGAGAAACATCAACATGTGGGACAGCTACCTCAACTCGGACTATCACTCGCTGCAGCTGGCCATCAACCGCAGCTTCTCGAGGGGCGTGATGCTCAAGGGAGCATACACGTGGTCGAAAGCCATCGGCATGGCCGATGATGAGGGTTGGGCTGGTGTCTGGTGGGATCACCCAGACGTGTTCCACCGCAACCGATCCAGGACCGGGTATGATCGCACGCACATGTTCCAGATGGGCTTCGTCTACGATCTGCCGTTCCTCCAGAACAACAACACAGCAGTTGGCACGGTGCTCGGCAACTGGCAGATCAGCGGCATCGTGGCTATGTTCACCGGCACGCCGCGGAGCATCCGTGCGTCCGGTAGCTCACTGAACGCCGCCAGCGCGGTACAGACTGCGGACCAAGTGGGCCCAGTGAGGAAGCTGGGTGGAGTCGGCCCAGGACAGCACTACTACGACCCCAGCGCCTTCGCGCCAGTCACCGAACAGCGTTTTGGCAACTCGGGGCGCAATATCCTCGACACGCCGGGAGTCACAAACCTCGATCTGAGCATCTTCAAGAAGTTTCCGATCGGGGAGACCGCCGAAGCGCAGTTCCGGGCTGAATTCTTCAACTTCACGAATACCCCTCAGTTCGGACGGTTCAACGACAGCGTGAACAGCAGGGCTTTCATGACAATTACCAGCGCATCCAACGAGCGCGTAGCCCGCATCGGGTTACGGTTCAGCTTCTAGCCGACGCGCTGAGTCAACCCGTAGTCGGGGCCTGCCCTCGGGCAGGCCCCTTTCATTGCCCGATTCCCGATTGAGGCACGAGAGTGCGACAACCGGCCAGTTCCGATGACGAATCGGAGCATCCCTTCCCAGGCAATCGCCAACCTTATGGCGCTGGCACGTGAGCGCCCGCCCGACCCAACCGCCGAAACGAGTGCACGGAGGGCGGCCCCCCGCCGAGGGCGCAAGCAGGAATCGGCGTGCCATCATAGAGCCGAGCAGTGCTGCGATGCCGGAACGCAATCTGAGATCGCCAGGCCATTCTTGGCCCATCCTGCTTGGAATCGCGCTTCTCCTCGCCTCCTTCGCCAACCTCCTCGCACAGAGCGAGCCGGCCGTCATTGCCTCCCAAGCCAGCAAGGCCATGCAGGAACGCCGCTTCGCAGAAGCTGCCGAGCTCTACGGCCGGTTGGCCGGCAGCTATCCGGGCGAACCGTCGCTACAGGCCAATCTGGGGATGGCGCTGCACCTGAGCGGCCAAGACACCGCCGCTATTCTTCCTCTGCGCTCGGCCGTGTCGGCGATTCCATCGTCCTTTCCGGCGCACTTCTTCCTGGGAGCCAGCTATTCGCGGCTGGGAGATTTTGCGGAGGCAGTGGAGCCGTTGCGCCAAGCGGTCCGCTTGAATCCAGCGCATCCGTTCGCTCGCGCATTGCTGGGAGACGCTCTGGAGGCGGTGGGAGAGTACTCTGAAGCGTCAGATGCTTGGGAGAAGCTCAGGCAACAGGACGGCTCCAATCCGTTTCCGCACGCCGGATTGGTGCGCTGCTACGAGCAACTCGCGTCCGAGGCGATTGCGGCATTGCAGGAGCGGGATCCCGAATCCGAGCACATGTTACGCCTCTTGGCTTACACGCGATTGGCCGCGAAACAGTTCCCAAGCGCCTTGTACCTGTTCCGCGAGGCCATGGCGAGGGGGCCACGAAGGCGCTCCGACCACGAAGCCCTCGCCGCCCTGTATGAGCAAGCTGGCCGTCCGGATTGGGCACACGTCGAGCGCACACGCGTCGCTTCCCTGCCCGAAGAGGATTGCTCCCGTTCGGGATCCCCCGAGTGCGCGTTCGAGGCCGGCCAATTCGATGCCATCGTGCCCGTTCCATCTAACGCATCATCGGAAGAGTACTACTGGGCGGCCAGAGCCTACGCCGCGCTGTCCGCCGATGCCTTCCACGGTTTGCGCAAATTACCTGAATCGGCGGATCAGTTGACCCTCGTCGCAGACCTGCTAGCAGCGCAATCTGAGTTCTCCGAGGCGGCTGAGGCCGCCCGGGCGGCACTTGCGATCCGCCCTCAAGATGGCGCACTGGAGAGACAGATGGCCGAGCTCCTCTATCTGGCACGCCGCATCGAGGAAGCGCGGCCCTTGCTAGAGAAGTTCCACCGATCAGATACGGGCGACTCACGCTGGGCTGCGATGCTTGGCAACCTGCTGGCCGAAGCGCAGGATTTCGAGAACGCCATCCCGCTGCTGGAGAGCGCTCTGGAGGGCCCGACACCACCTCTGTCGGCAAGGCTTGACCTCGGCAGGTCATACCTCGCAGTCGACGAGCCAGCCAAGGCAGTGGAGCACCTGCGCGCCGCCGCCAGCCTAGACACCGACGGGAGCGTGCATTACCAGCTGTCCCAGGCGTATCAGAGGACAGGCATGCGGGACGAAGCCCGCAAGGCACTCGCCACGTACCAAGCACTTCAGGCACGGACGCGGCAAGAGACGCGGGCCGCCGCCGCGCTGGAAATCACGGCGCCGTGACTGCAGGCCGAGAAGCCGGCGGCTGAATCCCTGCTGTCGGGGCGACGCCCGCGCACCCAATCGTCCAGCCCGAAGCGACTACCGGACGCGGTCAAGTCGGCTCGGCGAAATGTGCATGGGTGACGGTACGATATCATTGACTCGGATTGCTATGAACAACCGCAACAACTTCCCAAAACTGCACAATGCCGCTTGGCCCGGAGTCGTGGGCAAGGGCGGCGACGGTCCGGATGACGAGCCGCCGATCGCCCTCGAGACCATGCTCGACCTGACTGCCAACGCCGAGGTCGATGGCAGGAAGTTCGATGGAGTGGACTTGTTCCTCTCCGAACCGCACATCGGCATTGACAGCACCGACGACGAGCTCAAGGCCTGGGCCGACAAGTTTGCGGCGCGAGGCTTGGTAATCGGCTCGGTCGTCGCGCCTGTCTGGGAACCGACCGGTGGGGGCGCAGCGATTGATCCAGGCGCCGGACGTGCCGCATTCTTGACTGCCATCAGGAAGGCCTCTGCCATCGCCAGCAAGTTAACGCAGTGGGGCATCCGTCCGTCCGGCGTGATCCGGATTGATTCCGCCAGCGGGGTCGAGGACTGGGCGAAGGATCCGGCAGGCAACACCGCCAACGTGGTCGAGACGTTCCGGCAGGCGGCGGCGATTGCAGCCGATCACGGCGAACGCCTCTCTGCCGAGGGCGAGATTTGCTGGGGCAGCATGCACAGCTGGAAGTATATGCTGGAAGTGCTTGAGGGCGTGGGTGATGACCACGTTGGCTTTCAGGCCGACATGGCCCACACCTTGCTCTACACGCTGGGCTACAATGCACCGGAGCACGCCATCCTGCCAAGTGACTTCGCTTGGAATGACGGTGCCCAGTTGGACGATGCCCTGCGTCAAGTGACCGGTGCCCTGCGCCCGTGGACCAACGACTTCCACGTGGCCCAAAATGATGGCACTGTCTTCGGCAGCGGCAGCCATGACCGGACTGGCCGGCACTGTCAGGCCACCGATCCGAACGGACGACTTGACATCACCCGTCACGCGGGCTTCTGGCTGCGAGATGCCGGCGGCCAACTTACGAAGGCATGCCGTCACATTTGCTGGGACGGCTGCATGTTCCCCAACGCCGTGATGATGGACCCGAAAACGTGGAACGACATCCTGGCCGTCATGGTCAGCGTGCAAGACGCGCACGGCTGGGTCGAATAGCCCCAACCTAGATCGATCTGCGCGCCGAGGTCAGCGCACCTCGATACAGGAGCGCTGTGCCTGCCATTTGTACCACGTGGTAGAGGTCGTTGTGGTTGAAGGCTCGGTGCGGCGCAATCCCCGCCGCTTGGATGCCGGCGGCCGCAAACGTCACGAGCACGCCACCGACCACCGTTCTCGCGGCGCTGTCGCTGTGTTTGCGCCACGCCCAAGCATGTACCGCCAGTACGAATGCGAAGGCCAAGGAATAGTCGATGATGGCAACGATGAACTCGCCGCTGGCAATCGCGGCAAGGGCGTAGATGCCGACTTGCGCGCGCGCGATCCAAATCACCGTCCCCTGACGGCCACGCAAGTGAGCGCGGCAAGTAGCGACCACAGCCGCATAGGCGGCCCAGCCGATCGCGAGCAGCGTCAGGCGCCACAGGACCGCTGCAACGGCACCGTCGATCCACGGAAGAAAGCCGTGGTACGTGCCACCCGCGAACGCTGCAACAGCACATGCGAACAGAGCCGCCGTCCAGTCCGACCGGTTCTGCGGCAAGCCCCTGCTGCGCATGCGAATAGCGAGCACAACGCACAATGCTCCCAACGCGTAATCAGTGACTAGCGTCATCGGCTCGTGCAGCATCATCGCGTCATAGAATACGACATGGAGCAGGCAGCGCCAGACGAGCGTCCGACGCGCCCGCACGCTAAGCGGTGGGCGATCGCCGGCGGGGCGGGATTGGTCGCGATCTTGGCACTTGCCTGGTCGCTCGGATGGCTTGACCGCTTGCCCCAGCACGACCAGCTCGTGCAATGGATGCGGCGGGACGGCATCGCAGGGCCGCTCATCTGCATCGGGATCCAGTTCCTGCAGGTCGTGGTCTTCGCCATCCCGGGCGAGATCACCCAATTCGCCGCTGGCTACGTGTTTGGCGCGGGCTGGGGCTTCTTCTACTCGATCATCGGAATCCTCTTGGGCGCCGCCTTCGACTTCGGCTTCGCCAAGGCAGTGGGAAGGCCGATGGTCGAGCGAATGATCGGCAGTGAAAGGCTTGCACGAATCGACAAATCACTCCAATCGCGTAAGGGCCATGTCGCAATCTTCGTGCTGTTCCTGCTGCCGGGCACGCCAAAGGATGCGATGAGCTACGCAGCGGGCCTGTCTCCACTCGGACTAGGGCGCTTCCTAGCTTTGAGCGTTCCGGCGCGGGCACCCGCCCTGATGGCCAGCACTCTCTTCGGGTCGCAAGCATACGACCGCAATTTCACCGCGATGCTCTGGATCGGCCTTGCGGTCGTGCTGGTCCTGGCAAGCACAGCCTACTATCAGTGGAGACGCAGAACCGCATGATCCGGCAGATGCTCAATGACGACATTCCCGGCGCGATGCTCCTCAAGCACGCGGCCGGGTGGAATCAGACTCCGGGGGACTGGCAGCGGCTGCTCCGCCTCGAGCCCGAGGGATGCTTCGTCGCCGAAAGGGACGGCCTCGTCGTCGGCAGTACGACGGTCGTGCGCTACGGGTCCGAGATGGCTTGGCTCGGGATGGTGCTGGTTCTGCCCGAGTATCGACGACAGGGCATCGCAAGGGCACTGGTGCGGCATGCGCTGGACTGGCTCGACCGCCGCGGCACCAACACGTGCGGCTTGGATGCTACGTCGATGGGAATACAGCTCTACGAACAGGTTGGATTCACCAGTACCGGACCGATCGAGCGCTGGGAACGGCCGCCCGAGGGCAATCTCATCTCCGACGCCCAGACTTCGGATCGATGCGTCGGGACGTTGTCCGCCGCCTTGGAACGGATTGACCGGGATGCCTGCAACTACGATCGGTCCCGCTTGTTGCGCGACCTTTGCGAGGACTCCACTGTCACAGGAGTGATCCGCCCGGAAGGCTTCTCCTTCGGACGTCCCGGCTCTTCGGCTTGGTTTGTTGGCCCCTGCGTGGCCAAGAATGCGCAAGTCGCTGGCACCGTGCTGCGAGGCTTGCTTGAAGATCGACGGGGCCAGCGCGTATTCTGGGACTTCCTGCCTTCAAATCAGGCCGCACGCGAACTGGCTGCCGAACTCGGCTTTCGGCCGGTCCGCCGGCTCGAGCGAATGATGCTGCGCGGGGGACAGTCCCTCTCCCTGCACTCGCACTCCGAACAGGTCTACGCGACGGCTGGGTTCGAATTTGGATAAGCGATGGCTTTTCGACGCACAAGGGCTCTGTGGAGCCTGCCCAACGAGCACGTCACGCTTGGCGTGACCACCTTCCTGTCGGTACGAATCAATCTCGGGAAGGCCGGCAGTACCAGCAAGCCGGACCCCGGAGCGATCCTGAGCCGGGCGCTCGCGCTCGAGGCCTCCGGGGTCCACATAGTGGAGTTGCAGGCCCTGCCACTGAGTCCGGTATCCGGCATTCCTGACGCCGAAGACGAGTTGCCACTGCTCGTCCCGGTAGTGCGCAAGCTAAGCAACGAGCTGAAGGTGCCGATCAGCGTCGTGACTGTCCACTCCCAGACAGCGTACAGGGTTGCCAAGCTAGGTGCCTCCATCGTGCACGACTTCAGCGGGCTTGCGTATGACCGTCTGATGGCGCCGACCGTCAATGGAACTGACGCCGCGCTGATCCTGGGACACATGCGCGGCGCGCCGGAGCAGTGGCCGCGGATGGACCCGATCACGAACCTGGAAGAAGTCGTGCGGCACGATTTCAGCGCGTCGCTGCTTAGGGCCGACAAGTCGAACATCGCACGCCAGCGAATCGTCCTTGATCCCGGGCTTGAACACGGCAAGCAGGGCTTCGAGAACTTCAATCTGCTCAGGAAGCTGAGCCGCTTGGCTCCTCCTGCCCAAGGCCTCCAGGCCACTCTGGTGGGCAAGCGATTCTTCACCGAGTCAATCCGCGCCAGTGCCGAACAGCATGCCGCAGGTCTTGCCGTTGCGGCCACGCTCGCAGTGGAATCCGGGGCGCACATACTGACCCTCGACGACAACCTTGCGGTCCGGCACGTGGTCAACGTGATGGACCGGATCTACCGCGACGACGCAATCAACCAACCTGACCCGCTGTAATTTCCGAAGCCGTATGCTCGGGCCGGCGGGCAACGCCAGTCTCCGATCCCGGCGAGCGAGCGATCCGAAGCCCGCTGCGCATGTTGCCGGGCGAACGTGAACCGGCGGTTCTCTACACCGACTAACCCAGCACCGTGTGCGGAGCACTCGTGCCAGGTCCCTGAGACGGCTACCTCACCGCTGCGTGTCAGGGGCGCTTGCTAGCCGGGCGCGCAGGCCTCTAGAAGGTCTTCTTTGAGCAGCTCGCAGATCTTCCCCGGCAGTTTTTCGCCGTTCCGGGTCAGATAGAACGTATCCATCGCCAAGCTGCCCTGCGTGTGACTCAGCACGACATCGATATCACACTCCCTGCTTGAGCACGCGCTAGCCAGATCGTGCAGCAGCTTGGGCCGGTCCGCGGTGTTGACGAAGAAGATGGTCGCGCGGGCGGAGGTGTCATTGTCGAACGACACCGAGGGCGGCTCGCCGTTGCGGCGGCTGTAGGGCGCGCGCACGCGCCACTGGCGCAGGCCGGAAGCGTCGATGGTACCTTCGGCCAACCCTTGCAGTCTCAGTTCGAGATCCTCGATCTGGGCGGAATCCATTTGCCGCAACTCGCCCGCGGTCGCATCCGGCGCGACGCGAAACGAGTCCAGCACGAGCCCGTCCTCGTTCGCAAACGCCTCGGCGCTGACGATGTCACCCCCTGAAGCCGTGATGCCGGCACACAACGAGGCGAAGAGGAAGGGCCGATCTGGAGACAGGACGAGCACCTCAAGGTAACCGCCCTCCCAGACGCACTTAGCGATCGCCCGCCCCGGATCCATAGTGCTCGCCAGCTCCGCGTGCCGACGGACCTGTTCCGGCGTGTGCGTGCGCACATAGCGCTCCGGAAAACCTCGCAGAAAGCGCTTCAGGCGCTTTCTCTCGGCCTGATCGGCAGCTTGGTCCAAGCAATCCGCAACGGTGCTCTTGTTGATGCGCCGGTCGCCGTGGTCGCGCTGAAAGATGGAGTTGATGCCCCGATACATTCTCCAAAGCAGTTCCTTGCGCCAGTTGGTTTGCGCCGAAGGGTTCACGGCCACGGTGTCGGCATAGGTCATCAGCGTGAGCAACTTGAGCCGCTCCAGCGTCTTGACCTCCCGCTTGAAGTCTTCCAGGACCGACAGCTCACTGAGATCGCGCTTGGTCATCACCTCCGACATCTTCAAGTGGTCGGCCACCAGCTGGATGACGGTCTCGCAAGCCAGGGGATCGTTCAACCCGATCCGCCGCATCCCCAACTCAGCCATTTCGGCACTGCTTTCCTGATGTGGCCGCCCTTCGACGCCCTTGCCGAGATCGTGGTACAGCAACGCAAGTTGCAGCAGCTCGGCGTGGTCGATCTCCCCCAACAGAGAAGCGAAGCGTTGGTCGATGCGCTCGGTCGCGCTCGGGAGCTCCTTCAGCACTCGGATCGCGACCAGAGTGTGCTCGTCCACTGTGTAGCGGTGGTAGAAGTCGCGAATCACCAAGCAGTCGACCAGCTCGAAATCGGGGAACAGCGCGTACAGGACGCCCGCCTCGCGCATTGCCTCCAATGCCCGGTAGGTGTGCGGGAGCAGCAGAATCCGCTTCAGGGCGGGCCAGTGCGTCGGGGCGGCGTCGACGTGCTGCCGAAACAGCGGCAGCCGATCGCGAATGCGCCGCTCAGTTTCCGATGCCAAAGCGAGCCCGTGGCGCGCCTGAAACTCAAACAGGCTCAGAACGCGTTCGGGACGGTGCTCGAGCAGGTGTGGGTCCTTAAAGTAGATCTGCCCGTTGCTGACACTGAAGTCAACGTTAGACAGGCGCGACTTGCGGTTGCGCAAGATCGAAATCAGAGCGTTCGCCGGAGCTGAAGACTCGTCCATCAGGCGCAGTGCGAGGCGATAGACCGACCTTGTCCTGCGGTAGAAGTCGCGCATCATGTCCGCAGCGCCGCCCGGCCCGTCATAGACCTTGCCAGCGCTGGCGTGGGCAATCGAGTCCTGCAGATCGAACGAGAGCACGTTGCTGTCTCGCCCGTAGTAGTAGTGCAGGTAGCAGCGCAGCGCGAACAGGAAGCGCTTCGAGCCCTCCGGGTCGAGCCACGGGTTCTGGGGAAGGAACTCGCCGCTAGCCGGCACGCGTCCCGGCTCGATGTTCTGCAGCTGCGCGACCCAGCAGGCGAGATGGTAATCCCTCAAGCCTCCAGGACCCTCCTTGACGTTGGGCTCTAGATGGTACAGCGTATCCTCGAAGGACTGGTGCCGCTGGCGAGCCTTCTGGATCAGCGAGCGGAGCAGTGAACGCTGCTCTCGCAAGTAGAACTTCGGCAGCAGGCTGTCTTGCAGCGTCGCCACGAAGCCTTCGTCACCGGCGACGAAGCGGGTGTCGAGCATGCTGATGTGCAGGTCTGTGTTGTCCCGGGCCAAGCTGGTGCAATCCCTGGGGGACCGCACTGAGTGGGAGACCTGTAGCTTCGAATCCCACAGCGAGGCGATCAGTTTCGCGATCCGGTCTTCGTTGCGCTCGGCATCGCGTATGCTGCCGAACAGCAGCAGCAGGTCGATGTCGGAAAACGGAAAGAGTTCCGCGCGACCGTAACCGCCCACCGCTATGGCGGCCACCCCATCGCGCGCGCCGGCGAAGATTTCGTCAAACCGGCCCCGGACGATATCGTCCACGGCATTGGTGCGCCGGGATACGGCTTGCAGGCCGTCTCCATCCTCGAAAAAGTCCGAACTCACCCGCTCCATCTGTTGCGCGTGATACGTGGTGAGGTTGGACATCGGATCTCCGCCCAGACGCGACGCGGTTCTTACGAGAGTAGATTAGGCCGGGCGGGCATTGCAGCCCGCCCGGCCCTAAGGCTGCCGAGAGGCGACAGCCATGGCAGGCTAGATGGCGTCGTCGTCCGTTTCGCCGCTGCGTATCCGAATGGCCGATGCGATGTCGGAGACAAACACCTTGCCGTCGCCGATCTTGCCCGTGCGAGCGGACTCGACGATAGCGTTTACAATCTCGTCGACCCGGTCGTCGGACGCGTAGCTCTCGAGCTTGACCTTCGGTAGCAGGTCCACCTCGTACTCCTGGCCCCGGTAGACCTCCTTATGGCCCTTCTGCCGACCGTGGCCGCGCACGTCGTAAATCGTCAAGCGATCGTGTCCGATCGCCTTGAGCGCTTCACGGACGTCGTCCAACTTGAACGGCTGGATAACCGCTTCAATCTTCTTCATCTCTGATGTCCTCCTGTCACGATTCCGCTAGTTGTAGGCCTCTTCGCCGTGCTGCGAGATATCCAGTCCTATGGACTCGTCTCCCGAACTCACACGCACCCCGATGATCGCGTCGACGATCTTCAGGATAACGAAGGTCGCGACTCCGGAAAACACCCAGGTCAGCGCACTGCCCAGGGCATTGTTGACGAACTGTCCGGCGTTGCCTTCGACCAAGCCATCGGCGCCGCCGATCGCCATGCGGGCGAACACGCCGGTGAGCAGCGCACCCACAGTGCCACCGACACCATGGACGCCGAATGCATCCAACGAATCGTCATAGCCAAACTTCACCTTGACCACGGCCACTGCGAAGTAGCAGATCGCGCCGGCAGCCAAACCAATGATGATGGCGTCCATCGGCCCAACGAAGCCCGAGGCAGGCGTGATCGCGACCAAGCCGGCCACGGCCCCGGTGATGCCGCCAAGCATGCTTGGCTTGCCGTCGCGAAGCCACTCGACCAGCAGCCAGCTGGCTACGGCAGCCGCCGCGGCAAAGTGCGTGTTCACGAACGCCACGGCGGCAAGGCCGTCGGCCGCTAGGGCGCTGCCGGCGTTGAAGCCGAACCAGCCGACCCAGAGCAAGCAAGCTCCGATGAATGCGAACGTGAGGTTGTGCGGACGCATCGCCTCGCCTGGATACCCCTTGCGCTTGCCCAAGTACAGGGCAATCACGAGCGCAGCCACGCCAGACGACATGTGAACCACGCTGCCGCCCGCGAAGTCGAGGCAAGGAATCACTCCGTCGCCGCTCATGAATCCGCCGCCCCAGACCATGTGGACCATTGGGAAGTACACGACCGTACCCCACAGGGCCATGAACAGCAGCATCGCCGAGAACTTCATCCTCTCGGCGAAGGCGCCGCTGATCAGCGCCGGGGTGATGATCGCGAACATCAGCTGGAAGACCATGAAGGTCAGGTGCGGGATTGAGCCGTTCGGCTCCATGCCAACACCATTGAGGAACGCGTGCCCGAAGCCTCCGACGAATGCGTTCCCTTCGGCGAACGACAGGCTGTAGCCGTATATGGCCCACAGCAATGTCATCAGCGCCATCATTGCGAAGGACTGCATCATGGTGCCGAGGACATTCCTCTGGCGGACGAGCCCCCCGTAGAACAGGGCCAAGCCAGGCCCTGTCATCATCAGAACCAATGCGGAACTGGTTAGGATCCACGCATTGTCCCCTGTGTCAATCCCGTCTTGCGCCGCCGCCGAGACTGGTAGGCCCAGCACGGCGATCAGCATCACGGCAAACGTGATGATTCTCTTCATCTCAACACTCCTTTCCCAGGCCCCCGCTCGCGGGAAAACCGTGTCGCTGGCCCGTCCCTTTGGCCGCGAGCGGCTGCTACGGTAGCCGCAATATCGGTGGGGCGGGCATGCGCTCCCTCGATCTTGGGAAGCCGATTAACTGCATTGTCTCTAGCGGATTGCGGGGCTGTGGAGCAGATATGCTAGATAAGAATTTCTGATGGGCCCAGCGGCCCGAACCGGGCACGGACGCCGCGCCTCACGAGACGTCTTCCAACGACTGGCCGCTGCGGATCTGGATCGCTTCCGGAACCTCAGAGACGATGATCTTGCCATCGCCGATCGAGCCGGTGCGAGCAGATTCAATGATCGCGCCCACGGTTTCCTCGACGCGATCGTCGGGCACGACGCACTCTACCTTGACCTTCGGCAGCAGGTCTACCTCGTATTCGTGACCCCGGTAGATCTCCTTGTGCCCGCGTTGGCGACCGTATCCCCGAACATCGAAGATCGTCATTCCGTCCATTCCAACCTGCTTCAGGCCCTCACGAACGTCGTCCAATTTGAACGGCTGCACGATCGCCTCAATCTTCTTCATTTCAGCTCCCTCCAGTGCCCTACAAGGATCGCATTCTCGTCTGAATTGGGATACATATATCGAACAATAGAATCTCCAATCCAGTACATTCTCATGATTCATACTCCGGCGAATGGCTCAATCGTAGATTGCTCCAATTGAAGATTTCTATCGCACTTCGATGTCAGCGGCGCACATCGCGACTGGAACGTGCGCGTCTACGCTCCCTTGGCGATTGATGTCGGCCGCGGCTCGAACGCGCCCGCGCTGCTCGGCATCCGGCAGGCGAGCCGACCACCTCAAGCTCAATGGCCCTGCCGTCGGGAAGCGCCGAGCCGGGGGGATGGAGAGACCCAAATCAGTTGAGCGAGACCTGGAAGTCGGGGTAAGCGCGCGAGTTGTGCTCGCCGAGATCGAGACCTTCGATCTCGTCCGCCTGCGCGACCCTCAGGCCGATCGCCGCATTGATGGTCTTGAACAGCACGAAGGCCGTCCCGAATGTCCAGACGAACGCCACAACTGCGCCGACGATTTGCACCCAGAGCGTGCCGAGCAAGTCGTACTCAAGGCCCAGGAACAGGTTCTCGTGCAGCAGTGCTGCACCAAGCGTGCCCCAGACACCACACACGCCGTGTACCGAGATCGCGCCCACGGGATCGTCGACATGCAGCTTGTCGAAGAAGCGGATGCTCAAGACCACGAGCACTCCCGAGACCGCACCGATAATGATCGCGCCGAGCGGCGTCACCGACGCGCAAGGAGCGGTGATGCCAACCAAGCCGGCCAGCACGCCATTGAGCGTGATGCCGACATCGGGCTTTCCAAACCTCCTCCACGAGACGATCATGGCGAAGATCGAGCCGCTGCATGCGGCCAGGAACGTGTTCACGGCGATACGAGCGACCGAGCCATCCGCTGTCGTGGTCGAACCGGCGTTGAAGCCGAACCAGCCCAAGAACAGGATGAACACGCCCAACGCGGCCATTCCCAGATTGTGGCCGGGAATGGCCCGCGGCGAGCCGTCAAGGCCATACTTGCCTAAGCGGGGGCCGACCACGATCGCCCCGGCCAAGGCTGCCCAGCCTCCAACCGAGTGGACCACGGTGGACCCTGCGAAGTCGATGAAGCCCATGTCAGCCAGCCACGAGGGCTGGTCAAGAAGGAGATTTCCCCACGCCCAGTGGCCGAAGACGGGATAGATGATGGCGGTGATCGCGACACTGTAGATCAGGTAGGCGGCGAATTGCGTCCGCTCGGCCATCGCGCCGGACACGATTGTGGCCGCCGTTGCCGCGAAGACGACCTGAAACATCCAGAACGTGTACTCCCACTGGCCGTCGCCGCCTCCGTTGTCAGGCGACAGCAGGAAGTGGTCGGTGCCGAAAAGGCCATTGGTGGCGCCGAACATGATGCCGAAGCCGATCAGCCAGAACGACAGAGCGCCCATGGACATGTCGAGGACGTTCTTCATCATGATGTGTGCCGCGTTCTTCGCACGGGTGAAGCCGGACTCGACGAAAGCGAACCCCGCCTGCATCCAGAACACCAAGCACGCGGCCAAGAGCGTCCATAGAATGTTGGCGTGGGTCTGGACCTGCTCAACCGCAGCCATCAGGTCTCCGGGCGATGGATCCGTGGCCTCCTGGGCTCCGGCCGGGATCGACGCCAACATCAAGACGGCGGCCAAGACACCCAGCCTTCGGCTGACTTGCGACGCGTTGAAGCCTGAATCAGCGTGTCTTTCCATTGCTTGGCCTGTACCTCCGAAGTACGTTGACGCTAAGCACACGTCATTCAATTGATGCGAATTGGGGCACTACGAACGTCGCAATATCCCATGAAACCCTTTCAAAACATGGAAGAAATGATTCCAGAATTTTCTGACTCAAGCTCTCATGGGAAGGGATTCGCGGGTCAATAAATGCCCTTGACTTGCAGTCTAGCCACCTCCGATCACAAAGCGGAAGCAGATTATTTCTATGCTTCCTATAAACAATCGTGTTCAGAAACAACAGGACCAAGGCGGGACCACCTCGTTCCTAGACCAGGCCGATAGGCGCATGCTGTGCCCCAGCGGACCGCTCGCTGCGGAGCCCTAGACGCCTGATGCGAGGGATCGGCCCTGCCGACCGCCCGACGCTTCCCAGCCCCGCCGCCGCGACCGCAACTCAGGCGGCAGCGATTCACGCAGCCACGTCGACCATGTTGATCGGAGGGATGTGGACGTGCGCCACGCTGGGACTCCGGCCCAGGAAGGTCTGCGCCATTTCCAGCGCTTCGGCGACGGTGTCTGCGCGTTCCCAGCCCATGATCCGGGCTGATTCTCGGTCCTCCGCCCCGACGACAATGACCTGACCGCAGTGCTTGGCCCCGTTCTCGGCCCAGTACCACATGTACAGCGGATGAACGCCGTGGTAGCCGTAGCCGCGGCGATACATGTCGCTGTAGGCGGAATCGCGCGCGAACTCAGCCTCATACCTGCGCTGCAGCTCGTCCGCATCATTCGTTTCGGACAGGCAGCGGTGGAAGAACTCGTGGTAAGCGGCGTGGTGGGATGGGCTGAACTCGTTGTACAGCGGGTGTGTCAGGATGAACACCCCGCCCCGCTTCAAGATCGGCGCGCCCCGATACATGTTGAAGAAGTAGCCCAGCGTCAGGCAGCGCACAAGAATCGGGTTCATTGGCGCGTTGACGTTGTAGGGGCAGATGAATGGGACGCCGAACACGGCGACATCCGCCTGCCCGTCCACCGGGACGCAGTACTGCTGGTAGTTATACGCAAGCGTCTTGGCATGCACGGCGTCGGTCGCGCCGGCATGGACGGCGATCAGTTCGTAGGGTGCCGGCACAGAGAAGAGCACCTTGCGCTTCAACTGCCTCGGCATGGCTCCCAAACCGACCTGGGCGATGCGAAACGTCACTTTGTCAAGCGCGTTCCACTCGTCCTCGGGCTTGACGAAGAACTGCATGCGCGGGTCGAACATCTGGTTGTTGACCACCGTCTCGATATGGAAGACATTGAGCTTGTCGTTGACCACGCGGCCCATGCGATTGCACGAGTCTGTCAGCGGCGACTTAGTGTGATCGAAATAAGAGTCCGACGCGCGGATCGTCTGCGGATTGTGATGGGCTTGCAGCGAGGCATAGTCGCAGAGGCCGACGCCCACCGACTTGTTGCCGCCGTCCATCGGCACGAGGTTGATGTTGACGTAAATGAGCAGGTCGGACTCGGCCGCGCGGCGGTTGATGCGCACCTTCTCGCCAAGCTCGGTCTCACCAAGTTCGACGATGCATGCGGGATCTTCCCCGTCGTGGCAGTAGAGACGGTGGGGGTAGAATGCGTCGAAGATCTCACGTCCTACGCTCCAGCGGATCTCGAATGGTTCCATGCGGCGATGGAACGAATTGGCAATGACCATCTCGACATCGGTCACGCCCTCCTGCTCCAGCATCTCCAGCAGGATCGCAAGCACCGATTGGCGCAGGTCGGGCCGGTTCATCTTCGGCAGCGGCAGCGAGATATCGTCGATGGCTATCGTGACCTTGGCCCCCGAACGGAGCTGAGAGCGCAAGGGCGCCGCCTGTTCCGGGTGCTCCAAGGCATAGCGAATGGCGGCATCCCGGTCTGGCAGGCCAGGAATGCTCGGCTTCGGATAGATCACTCTAGTGCCAGCGGGCAGCTTGACGCGGATCAAGTCCTCTCCGTACCAAAGCAGCCGGTCGGCAGAGGCAGCGCTGAGTTCTCGGACGCAATCGCCATCCGGCACGAGTGCGGCGCGCCCCACAGCGTTAGGGGTCGGCTCGCCGAAGACGATTGGTTCCGCTGACGAGGACATAGTTGCTTCGCTTCCTCAATCGAGTCTAGCCCTGTCGATCTAAGCGCTGCCCTCCGAAGAGTCGCTGGGCGCCTGTCCGGGAGCCACAACGAGCTCGCTCGAGCGCCTCAGATCGAGGACCGCCCATCCGCGGTCGCGCGCTTCCTTGCGCAGGCGCGAATCCGGATTGGTGGCGATGGGATTGCCCACTGACGTGAGCATCGGCAGGTCCGAGCCGCTGTCCGAATAGGCACACGAGGCACTCATGTCCACGCCGCTCGCCGCCGCGTAGTCGCGCAATACCTCTGCCTTGGCCTCCCCCGCAAGCAATGGCGGAACGATATCGCCCGTCGCGACGCCATCGCGAAATTCCAGACGATTGGCCAGCAGGTCGTCAAATCCAAAGTACTCGGCCGCCGGCTGCATCTCCAAGTCAATTCCTCCGGTGACCAACACGGTGCGGTACCCGGCCGCACGATCCAGCGCCACACGATCTTTCGCGAACCTGAACTGCTCGCCCCGGATCTGAGCCTCGAACAGGGCAGGCGCCTGCGCCCTCAGCCAGTCCTCGCGCAAGCCGCGGTAGAGCCGAAAGAACACCACGTTGAAGAGGCGGCGCGAAAACGTGTCCAGCGCCAGCCACAGCGGCACTCCGAGGACAGTCTTGCCGTATCGCCACATCGCCTGAGCGCGGCTGGGGTGCCTCTTGGCAACCCACGCATAGCGCGTCACGACGTTTCCGGACACGAGCGTGCCGTCAAAGTCGTAGAACGCCACGCGGTCGCCGCCGCCGTGGGAGGGCGGCACTAACCGTGCCCCAAGCGCATCAGCCAGCCGAGCACGAAGATGGCCGCGACGAAGTAGCCGAAGCAGTACAGGCCGTAGTGCAGTCGATCTCGGTTCGTGGAGCGCCCCACGATCCCCATGACCGTCGAGGCGAGAAGCGCGAATAGGAGCGACGCTTGCAGGTGCGATGGGCTGAACATCAGGCTCTGGCTCTCTTGCCGGAAGCGATCTCGTAGGCGTCAACGATCGCCAGCAGGTTCAGAAACCCGGCGCAGACGATGAACTTCGTGCCGTAGTCGTGCGCAGCTCCCGGCATTGTGTCCTGCTCGTATCCAAACCAGACCGTCAGCAGGTAGAGCGATCCGTTGCACAAGTCGCCGAAGTATCCACCGTAGGTCATGATCGTGGTGAACAGGTCCCCGGTCATGGGCGTGAACATTCGGCCCTGCATGGCCAGTCCTGCCAAGAACATCCCTGCGATCGAGAGCAGCAGGGCAGCGGCATGCCAAGGGCGCTTTAGGTAGTAGTGCCCAGCACCCGGCACCAGCCAGGCGAGCAACACCGGTGGAATCTGCGCGGAAAGCCCAGACCGGGAAGCCTCCGCCTGGCTGCGCTCGGGAGGTTTCGGTTTGGATGCCATCTTCTTCGCCACCATCGAGGCGCGACCGCAACTTGCATTGAGTATGGCACGAATGCACGGCGGGTCGCGCAGGGTGCCAACAGCTCGTTGCCGCGATGATTCCTGGCCAACCGTGCTTGCGGCTCAGTCGCTGGGAGTTCGCGGGCGACCCTATTCGACGAGTCGCGCCCTCGGCTTCGACAACACCATTTCGGCCGCAATCTGGTCGACTTTCCGCAGAAGAGCCGCCACATCCGCGGAGCCCGTGAAGGGCAAGACATGCACAGGCGCTGGGCCAGATGGTGTCCACCGATCGCGAAACCGTTCGCTGGGGGCCCCGGCAAAGACCTCGATGACGGGCGTTGCGTGGGCCGCGGCCAGATGAGCGGCCGCGGAATCGTATCCCACATAGACATCCGCTGCAGCCGTCCACGCTCCGAAGGCCGCCAAGCTGCCGCGCCAGGTCAAGAGATCGGTCTGACTCGGCCACCCGGGCTGGTCGTCAGACAACTCACCAACCGTTCCCGCAAAGGCTGCCACGCGTTGATCCACCACCCGAGCCTCGTCCTCGCCTAAGCCGTAGTCAAGGACGATCCGAACGCCGCGTCGGCGGAATAAGTCCAACAGGCTGTCCTCGAAGTGGTCTCCGACGCGCTTCGACGCGCGGCCGCCAACGCCGAAGCTAACTGCGGCAAGCGGGCGATCAGCTTTGTCTGACAGGAGCTTGCATGAAGCTGGAGGAATCTGCGGGGGCACCCGTCCCGCGCCTGCAGCGTCGACACCCCAGGCTCGTCCGCACCACTGCAGCGCGAGGGAGCCTAGGCTGCAGCTCCCACGACCACCGGCAGAGCGGCTCTCGAAAAAGTGATACGAACTGTCCGGAACGACAGGCAGCAGTCCCAGCTGGGTCAGGCGACTGTCCGGATCGATGATCAGGTATTCATCGGGCCGCAGTCCCGCGACGCTGTTCTGCACGGCCTCGCGTAGATGGTTCCATGCCAGCAAGCGGTCAACCAGCAAGGCAGTTCGGCCGTAAGAAATCTCGCAGTGGCGGATAGGATGGCCGGCCACGGTTAGGTCCGCGTTTTTCTTGGGGCCGATGAACTCGACCTCCGCTGCCGGGAAAGCACTGGCGGCGGCCAGCAGCAATGGCCTCGTTACCGCCACATCGGCGCCCAGCGTGATTCGAGACAGAACTGCGACCTTCTTTACACTGCGGCGGTCGAGGCCGGCCGCACTCCGAGCGGATGTAATCCGGCGATAGCGATCCAGCAGTTCCTCTGGCTCGCCGTACCCGAGAGTTCCTAGGACGGAAGCCACTGGAGAGCCCGGCGCGTACAGCACCTCGGACATGAACGCGGCGTAGGTTGCGCAAAGGGAGGGCTCGAAGCCATCCGCCCACTCCTCTACGAGTTCGGAGAACAGGGCCTTCGTAGCGGCTGTCGCTCGGTCCGAATCCGAGCAGAAGGCTGTCTCGGCCAAGGCTCGGGCGCAGTCGGTGAAGCTGGGAGAACCGGGTCGGTGCTCCCTGACACCGCTGACAAGATCTGCGATCCGCACCAGTCTTCAGGATGGCGAACCCGTTCGCAGAGAGCAACACGGGCCCGCCGGTATAATCGGATGCCGAGCCGGAGTCCGGCACCAAGTACCAAGTAATGAAAGCATCCCGAATCCACGAGTGTGGCGGCCCAGAGGTGATCCGCTACGAAGACGCCCCCGAGCCCCGCCCGAAGGCGAACGAAGTAGTGGTCCGCGTAAGGGCCTGTTCACTCAACCACCTCGACCTCTGGGTGCGCGGCGGTTTGCCGACGCTGAGGCTGCGATTTCCGTGGATTCTCGGCAGCGACGCCGCTGGCGAAGTCGTCGAGGTCGGCGAGCTGTGCGAGCGGGTGAAGGTCGGCGACCGCATCTTGGTCGCACCGGGGCGAACGCTGGCGTTCGGTTACGAGACCGCTCACGGAGTCGACAACGCCGCACCGGACTACGGCCTATTCGGATCGGTATATCCAGGCTTGAACGCAGAGTATGTCGCGATCCCGGAGGCCAATGCACTTCCGATTCCGGGCAGCTTGAGCTACGAGGAGGCCGCCTCAGTGCCGCTGGTGTTCCTCACGGCTTGGCACATGCTGGTGGGCATCGCCAAGATTCGGATGCTGGAAGACGTTCTAGTGATTGGCGGATCCAGCGGCGTGGGCATCGCCGCGATCCAGATCGCCAAACTGCACCACTGCCGTGTGATCGCGACGGCTGGCGGGGACGACAAGCTGGCCAGGTCCAAAGCCCTAGGCGCGGACCACGTCATCGACCACTACAAGCAGTCGATCAAGGATGAAGTGAAGAGGATCACTGGTCGGCGCGGCGTAGACCTTGTGTTCGAGCATGTCGGCGCGGCGACGTTCGGCCACTCCGCGGCATCCATGGCGCGTCACGGGCGCTTGGTCACTTGCGGTGCGACGACGGGCTTCGAGACCAGTCTGAATTTGGGGCACCTGTTCGCCAAGCACCTGAGCCTGCATGGTTCATACATGGGAACCATGGGAGAACTCTATGACCTGCTGCGCTTCTTCGAACGCGGCCTGCTCAAGCCGGTATTAGACAAGTCCTTTCCACTAAGCGATGTCCGCGGAGCACACGAGAGGATGGCGGCCAAGGAGCACTTCGGCAAGATCGTGATCGTACCGGAATAGGGACTCATGACCGGCGATAGGGCAGTCGGCAGTCCCCGCTGGCCTCCGAACACTCTGCTTGCTTTCGCAGTGTCTGCGCGGCCCCGATGAGGGTTTCGGAAGGAGATATCGGCCGGAGGAGTCCCGCCAGTCACGCTTCAGTTCGATCGAAGAAATCGCCAAGACAGGTCAACGCTTGGACCTCTTGGATCGCGCGCGGGTGCCGCCAACCGGCTTCAAAGGTTCGGCCTCGGGCACGGGGGTACCTCCCGAGACCGCGGCGATGAGAAATGCGGCAAGCACGCACAGCGCGCCGACGGGGACTAGGTAGACCCCGACTCCCGGGTCAGACCCGTACAAACCGAAGCCTCCCAGAAAGAAGCCGGCAGGCAGCAACACAGTGCCCATCAGGAGCAGACGTGAGGCTTGCAGTAGTCTCGCAATGTTCCCCCCGAGTGCCGCCAATGCCACGCCGAACACGATGTTGATCAGCGCGAGGAGCGCGCCGTGGGCATGCCCCAGAGTAAACAGGAGCCGGCGGGTCTCGTAGGCGTCTTCGAGGTACCACCCGGTCTTGAATCCGTGAAACCCCTCCAAGGTTATGCCTACGATGGCGAACGCGGCAAGCATTAGCCAGCCGAAGCGCACATGCTTTCTAGCGAGAGATTCGGCTGGTTGTAGAGATGTCGGTGACACGGGGCTTGACTTATTCGACCAAGTGAACCGGACGGTCGTCCCTTTCCGCAAGTAGCTCGCGGATCAATTCCGCGTTTGGACTACCGTCAGCGGCGAAGAATCGCGGCGGCAACTCCCGGGAGTCACGTCTCCAGGACTGGACGATCTGAGTTGCCGCCGCGCGCCTCCGATCCGGAGGATCCAGAAAGTCGTATTGGACGGCAGCACTGCCGAGCAACCTCCGCATCGAACGCGCGGCGATGAACCGAACTGCATCGTAAGGGTCGTCCAACAAGGGAGCAATCAACGGCGTCTGCCAGTTTGAGCCTGAGGCCTCGAGGGCAGGCTCCCAGCCGAAGTGCCATGCCGCGAGCGCACGGACCCCGGCATCTCCTCGCAGCAACCACACAGGCGCGGCTGCCAAGTCCTCCTGCTGCTCATCCAAGGCCGGCGCGCGGATGCCATACCAGTCATCAAGATACTTGGCCGTCCATCCCAGAGAACGGTCCAAATGGCACAGGTTGCATGCGTTCGGGCGACCGGCTGAGAGATCGATTGCGACAGACGGGCTGGAAACACGGTGACTGCGAGACGCCTTGAGCAGGCCGTAGCTCGTGTGCGGGAGGTGGCAATTCTGGCAACGGCTGCCTTCGGATGAAATCTTGTGGTTGGTGTGGTCGGTCAGAGCCGCGTCGAAGTCGGCATGGCACTGTGTACAAGCAGCATCACCTCTCATGTGGTCCTTGAGTCGATCATCCGGTTCGCCCTCGTGAATCGAATGACAGGACAAGCAAGAAAACTCGCTTCCTTTGAAGCAAGGTGACTCGATTAGGCCGTTGAACTCCCGGCCGACGACCCGGATCTCGCCGTCCGGCCAGAACCATTCGTCCAACAACCCCGGACGATCCCGCACGAACTGCTCCATGAGCGGCGACTTCGCCAAGGTCTCGGACTGCACGATGTAGGTGGTCTCGGCAAGGTCCTGACCAGGTCGATAGGGTGTGCCGTCGACAAATGAGCCAGCCCAGTCTTCGCCGCTGTACTGCGTGTGAAGCGAATGGCACTGCCCGCAGACCTCTCCTGCACGGATCGGGTCCAGCGAGCGAGGCTGAGTGACGCTGTCGTCCGGCTCGCCCCCTATGTAGTGACCGTAGCGCTTGAGCGGATTGCGGTTCAGGGAGGCGTGATCGGCCGACGGACCGTGACAAGCCTCGCAAGCGATGCCGACCTCCGCGACCCGCGTGTCAGGTGTGCCTTGCCCGCCGGGCTCGTATAGCGGGCGGCCTCCGGTGGCATGGCATGGAAGGCAGTCGCGATTCCACACTTTTCGGGGCTCAAGCATGTTTGGGGGCGTCAAGAACACCGAGACTCTCGGCACCCAGCGCTGTTCTTCGATCAGATAGGCGAAAGGCAGCATGTAAAGCTCGCGGCCATTACCGGAGGGGTACCAGTAGAGCTGGTAGTGGTGCGAACCGGTGGACATCACAATGGGGCGAATTACCCGCGGGATTGTGCTGGCGAATCGCTGGGCTTGATTGATGTCCCCTCGCTGGGCCAGGGCGAGGGCTTGGTCGACCATGTCCGGGTCAGACAATTCAACCCGGAAGGACTCGTTCGAACGAAATAGCCGATAGGGCCGGCCGTCAAAGTAGAGCGTCAAGTCCCCAAAGTCCGCCACTACAGTCTCGTCACTGACGACTTGCGTCATCGTGCGGTGGAACCCTTCGTGCCAGCTTGCGTGCTGGCGTGGATGGCAAGGCAGGCAACTGTCCGAAATCGCGTAATCGGTCTCACCGCTGGAACCTGCGTCGCCAAGTTCCAAGGGTCTCTGCGGGAGCGGTTTGGCGGCGGGCGGGTCCCAATAAGCCACTCCCGCCGCTACAGCCGCCACAAGCGCCACTGACAGGGCGAGCGATACGTGTCCCGGAGCGAGGCAGTTCACAACATAGATCGCCAGCCCGCAGGCGACGAAGACTAATGCGACCTCAAGCATTCGAAATCTTCATTGTGCCCGCCATCGGATAGTCTGTGGCGGCAAGGCAGGGAGCAATCTGATTCAACACAGCAGGCGTCCCTCCGCCTCCACGTCACAATCCACGACGAACCAGGTACTGATCTGCGCGGCGGTCCAGTCACGCCACGTCGATGACCCGTCTCATTTGAACACGCAGGAATGACTTCGCTGCTAGACTGAATCGAGATCGTGCTTGGCGGTGGGGTCAAGCAATCGGGCAAGGATGTCCTGACATTCCGTGTTCGGACGTTCCGTCAAGTAGTTGAATCATTGGGAGGAACGTGCATGCTGCACAAAACCGTACAACAATCCCTGAGCCTGCTCGCTTTGACAGCGCTGCTGACATGCGCCGCAGCAACGCGACTTGACGCGCAGGTCCTGAAGGGGCAAATCCTCGGAACGATCACCGACCCATCGGGCGCGGTGATCCCCGGGGCGACCATCTCCCTGATGGAGACAAACACGAATGTGCCACGCGATGGCGAGACCAACGAGAGCGGCCTATATGTCTTTCCAAATCTCGACCCGGGCCTTTACCAAGTCGAAGTCAGTTCTGATGGATTCAGCACCTCGGTGCGGGGCGACATCGATCTGCAGCCAAACTCAACTGTGCGCGTCGACCTCGAGCTGACACCGGGGGCGGTCACCGAGACCGTCACGGTGACCGGCGCTCCGCCAGTGCTGCAGACTGACCGCGCCGATACCAGTGTCAAGATCGAGACCCAACAGCTGAAGGAACTTCCGCTGCTCTTCAATCGCAATTACCAGGGCCTGCTCGCCACGGTACCCGGCGTGGGCCGTCTCACCCGCCCCCACTCGCAGTTCTACAACTCGCAGGACTCGCTGGCAGTGCGTGTCAACGGCCAGGGGCGCCAATACAACAACTTCCAGATTGAGGGGATCGAGAACAAGATCGACAACGGCAATCTGACCGCGCTAGTGCCGCCTGCCGAAGCGATCCAAACGGTCGACATTTCAACTTCCAACTTCGACCCTGAGTTCGGCAACGCCGGCGGATCAGTCGTGAATGTCACGCTGCGTTCGGGGACCAACGACTTCCACGGGAGCGTATTCGCCTTCCACCGGAACGAGAACGCGCAGGCAAGGCAGGTCTTCGCGACGAGCAAAGCACATACGGTGTACAACCAGTTCGGCTTCACTGCGGGCGGACCCATCATCCGGAACAAGATGTTTGTGTTTGGCGACTACCAAGGTAGCCGCGACCACTTGGGCCAGGTCGAGTTGGACCGCATCCCGACCACACCGTTCCGCACCGGTGACTTCTCGGGCGAAGGCGCTACCATCTATGACCCCTTGACGGGCGACAGCGTGGGCAACGGTCGCACCGCCTTCATGGGCAACACGCTTCCAGCGAGTCGCATCAGCCCGATCGCGTCCGCCATGGTGGGCTTCATCCCGCAGCCGAATCGTCCGGGCGGGATCGGTTCTCGGAACCAAGAGATCCCCGTGGTACGAATCAAGGACATCAATGCCTTCGACGTGAAGTACGACTATGTTGTCAGCGCCAGCGGAAGGCTCACGGTTCGCTACAGCCTGCAGAAGGCAACGGTGACGGACTGTGGACTCTACGGCCCCGACTGCGGAATATACGGAGGCCCGCGCAACAACGGCTTTTCCGGCAGCGGTCCGGCAAGGACGCAGAGCCCGATGATTTCGTACTCGCACGTGTTCTCGCCAACACTCGTTTGGGAAGGACGCTTTGGCATCGTCCGGAATCGCAACGACGCGATCAACGCGGACACCGGCCTACGCACGTCCGAGGAAATCGGCATCCCTGGCGTCAACGTGAACGAGTGGACGAGCGGCCTTTCTGAGGTTCGCGTCGATGGTTTGGACCGGCCCCTGGTGGGGTTCTCGCCGTCACTGCCGTGGGCTCGTTCGGTAACGTTCTTTGGGATCGTCAACAACTTCACCAAGACGTTCGGCAATCACGTGACCCGCTTCGGATTCGAGGTGAGGCGGGAACGCAACGACCTGTTGCAGACCCAGACGTTCAATCCCCGTGGCCGATTCACGTTCCGACAGGGCCAAACGCGCTGCGCGGGGGATTGCACCGGGCCGAACACCACCTCGGGAATCGCCAACGCCTTCGCGGCATTCCTGCTCGACCAGCCCGGTGGTCACGGGCGCGACCTAGACGTCCAGTTCCCCACTCGACGCGAGTTGATCCTATCCGGGTACATACAGGACAAGTGGCAGGTCAGCTCGAAGCTGACACTTGACCTCGGACTGCGCCTCGAACGCGAACGGCCCTCTGTGCCGCGATTCGCCGGCAGCTACTCTAACTACAACCCGCTCACGAACGCGTTAGAGCTCAACGGCATTGGCGGCCGACCGTACGACAACGGCATACGCGCGGATCTCGGTTGGGGGCCCCGGCTAGGAATTGCGTATCGCCTGAACGACAAGACCGTCTTGCGCACCGGCTACGGTATCAGCTTCATCAACCGCATCATGGGGCAGCAGAACTTCCCGGTGAAGCAGAACAATGCCTTCGTGACTCCGAATGGCTTCACTGCCTCGGGTGCGATGGCGGAGGGATTCCCGGCCTTCCAAGAGTTCAATGTCCCGGACAACGGGTTGGTTGACCTGAGTTCGCCTGAGAATGCCCTCTTCTCGCGGCAGACGTTCACATGGGTCAACCCAGACATGCGGCGCCCCTACGTCCAGAGTTGGAATTTCGCGATCCAGCGCACGCTGGTCCACGATTTCACGTTGGATCTGGCGTACGTCGGAAACCACGGGGTGAACAATCAGAGCCGCTTGGAATATAACGCCGCGACGACTCCAGGCACCGGCAATTCAACCCGTCCGCTCAACGTGCTCTTCGGCCGTACGCAGAACACCCGCACGCGCATCGGCACGCACACCTATTACAACTCGCTGCAAATGAAGATCAATCGCCGATTCAGCAGTGGCTTCTCGATGACGAACGCCTATACCTGGAGCAAGGGACTGAACTTCAGCGACGACACTGGCGGACTTCAAGTGAACGGCATCATAGGCGCGTTCCACACGAACAAGGGCCGCACGAATCAAGACCGTAGGCACACGTGGGTGTCGAGCTACACCTATGAGCTGCCGTTCGGCAAGGGCAAGAGGTTCCTAAAGAACGGGCCTGGGCGCTGGGTGCTCGGCGATTGGCAGGTGCAGGGCATCGTAAGCGCCATGACCGGCGAGCCCTTCACCATCACGGCTCCGGGCTCGACACTGAACGCTGGCGGCAATAGCCAGCGCGCAGATGTCGTCGGGACCCCGCGTCGCATTGGCGAGATCGCGGGCCCGGGCGGAACTGCTCTGTGGTTCACGACCGAAGCTTTCGCAGTACCGCAGCAGGGCACCCTCGGCAATGCCGGACGGGAGATACTGGACGGACCGGGACTGTTCAACTGGGACTTCTCTGTGTTCCGGCGTTTTCCGATCGCGGCGCTGGGAGAGGAAGCAGCTCTGACGTTCCGGCTGGAGTCGTTTAACTTCACCAATACCCCGCACTTCAACAACCCGAACGGCAACGTCGCCAACCGTAACTTCGGCCGCGTGCAGAGTGCCTCTGCCGATCAACGGCAGTTCCAGTTCGGACTGACGTTGCGGTTCTAGGCCGCAGAGCTACAACCGATCCATTCACGGGGCGGCGCTTTGCCGCCCCGTTTGCATGGGCATTCCAGCAGCCTAACTGCAAGGCCCCAGGGAATCCCTAGAGGCCGCTAGTAGCCCCGAACATTTGACGGCCCGCGGTATCGGGGCCGCGAGCGCTTGCGTCGGTTCCATTCCTCTCCACTAAGCGATCTCCGGGGAGCGCACGAGACGATGGCGTCCAATGAGCACTTCGGCAAGATCGTGATCGTTTCCGGATAGAGTCTCCGCGCCGACCGCAGGCCAGCCGGAAGGCCAGACCTCGCCCAGAATCCAAGGTGTCGATCAAGTGATACCTGTGCTTGACGCCTGATCGAGACGCGCCCTGCCCAAGGGACTGAAGCATCAGTTGAGGCGCACTGGACTCGGTTGCGGGCGTCGAGCCGCACGTGCGCCCAAGTGTCGCCATAGAGAGTCCCGCAATGTCGATATACTCGATAAAGTGCTCGGCTGCGGGGTCACCTCCCCGATTCCTTCCCTTCCCGTCCATGAACCGCGTTCGCTTTGCGCCGTCGCCGACGGGCTTCTTGCATATCGGCGGAGCGCGGACCTATGTCTTCAACTGGTTTTTCGCTCGCTCTACGGGCGGCCAGATGGTCCTTCGCATCGACGACACCGACACGGGCCGAAACACCGAAGAGTCGCTGCGCTCAATCTTGGACGGTCTGAAGTGGCTGGACCTACCGTGGGACGAGCAGCACTCGCAGTCTGACCGTCGCAGCGTGCACGTTCAAGCAGCCCAGTCGCTGCTGGCCGGCGGCGTCGCCTATCGCGACTTCACAGCCGAAAGCGACACCAGGGAGGATCGAACCGACGGCGCTCCTTGGCTGTGCAACCCCGGCATGCGCGAGATGTCTTCCGCCGAGAGTGATCGGAGGGCAGAGGCGGGCGAGCCGTTCGCGGTCCGATTCCGAGTCCCCCGCGAACGGCCTGACGGCGTCGCGTTCAAGGACCTCGTACTGCGAAAGCAGTTCCGCAAGTACGCGGACATAGAGGACTTTGCCCTGCTGCGCAGTAACGGCCTGCCCACTTATCACCTCGCCTCTACCGTGGACGATGGCGATCTGAAGATCACCCATGTGATCCGCGGCCAAGACCATCTGGCCAACACCTTCAAGCACATCATGCTGCTTGAGGCGCTCGAGTACGACGTGCCCACATTCGGCCACCTTCCGCTGCTGCTCGGGCCAGACGGCTCGAAACTGTCTAAGCGCCGCCACGGCGCCGTCGTCAGCGTGACCAGCTACCGGGATATGGGCTTCCTTCCCTCTGGTTTCGTCAATTACCTCTGCCTACTGGGCTGGTCTCCCAAAGACAACCGCGAGGTCCTGACCCTGAAGGAGATTGGAGACCTGTTCCAGGTCGAGAACGTGCTGCGAACCAACGCTACCGTGCAGTTCGGCGAAGATGGAGGGGCCGACCAAGTCGATCCCAAGGCGCTGTGGCTGAACGGACAGCACCTCAGGAACATGCCCGTCGAAGACCTGCTTCCCTTCGCGGAGCGAGCCTTGCGCGACGCGGGCTGGTGGGACGACGCGTTCGGCACTGGCCGGCGCGACTGGTTCGCCGCGGCGGTCAATGACCTGCGCTCCCGATTGAACTTGCTCACCGACTTCCAGCTTCGCTGTCGGGCTTACTTCGTGGACGACTTCGATTTCGACCCCAAGGCAAAGGAAAACTTAAACAAAGATGGAGTCCGTGATCTTCTCAAGCGTTTGGCCGACCGCTTGCAGGGGGTGTCGGATTTCACGGAAGAAAACATCGAGGCCGAGCTCCGCGCGCTCGCCGCGCAAGAGCAGGTCAAGGCGGGCCTCCTCATCAACGGCTCGCGGGCGGCACTGACCGGGCAGCCAGTCGGCCCGAGCGCCTTCCGCGTCTTCACGCTGGTTGGCCAGCAGCGCGCGGTGGAGCGCCTGCGCAGGGCTTGAGTTCGCCACAGGGTATCCGACTATGCTGCTACTTGGAATCGGGGGCTGGTTGCACGATGGTGCAGCCGCTGTAATGTGCGATGGGGCCATCGTGGCCGCCATTGAGGAGGAGAAGCTCTCTAGAGAGGCACATCGGGGCGGCCTGCCCACCCGCGCCATCCACGCGTGCCTAGACCTAGCCGAGGCGACCACCGCAGAAGTCGACTGCGTGGCACTGGTGCGACCGCTGGGCAGAGGGGCGGACAACACGTTTCAGATTCGCCTGAGGTCCCTGTTTCCGAATGCCCGGATCGTCGTTACCGACCACCACGATGCCCACGCGGCAAGTGCATACTATGCGTCCCCGTTTGACGAGGCTCGCGTGCTGACCCTGGATCGCCAGGGCGACATGCGCTGCGGCGCAGTCTGGCACGGCCGGGGTGCCAATCTCGAATCCGAGGAGGATCTGTACGCTCCGGACTCCCCGGCCGTGGTCTACAGCCGAGTGACGGAGCTGCTTGGATTTCGCGCGGGACGAGAGGAACATAAGGTCCAATGGCTCGCGCTATCCGGCGAGCCGCGTTACAGCGAGCTATTCGCCGCAATGATGGGTAGCCGAGCCAGCCGCCTGCCAACGCTGGACCATAGCTACTTCGATCCTGCGCGCCCGACGCAAGGGGCATTCAGCGACAAGTTCTACCGCGAGTTGGGCCTGGAGCCGTCAGCCAGCATCTCGGGCGCGATGCAACGCGACCTCGCTGCCAGCATGCATCAGGCGGTGACAGACGCCGTGTTGCGATTGGCGGGCGACGCTAGCCATCTGTGCTTGGCAGGCGGAATCGCCATGAACGCCTTGCTCGTGGAAGCGCTCGAGTGCAGCGGGAAGTTCGGGGAGGTCTTTGTCCAGCCCGCCGCTGGCAACGCGGGCACAGCGGTGGGCGGGGTCTTCCACGCTTGGCACAGGGTGCTCAAGCGCTCCGAGCGAGTGCCGATGAGGGACCTCTTCCTCGGACCTCGCTACGGCAAAGAGGACATCAGCCAGGTCTTGGAGAACTGCAAGCTCAACTTCCGCTTCCTGCTCACAGACGCCGAGTTGATCGGTTCAGCCGTCGAGCGCTTGGCCGACGACCAGATCTTGGCTTGGTTCCAAGGCCGAACTGAGTTCGGCCCGAGGGCGCTCGGCAATCGCAGCATTCTGGCTTCGCCGCTAAATCCCTATTCCACCGAGAATCTCAATGTATATATCAAGCGCCGGGAGAACTTCCGTAAGTTCGCAGCGTCCGTCCCCGAGGAGGCCGTGGACGAGTACTTCGAGAGCACACCGGCTTCGCGCTACCTCGCGACTGTCTCGCGTGTGAAGCCCGCTCATCGCAAGACCTTCGAGTCTGCCCTGCTGGACGGCGAACGCATTCGGCTGCATGTGGTCAGGCGGGCCGACAACCGCCTGTACTGGGACCTGCTGAACGAGGCTGGCCGCGTTAGCGGCTTGCCCGTTCTCTACAACACGTCGTTCAACCTTTTCGGCGAACCGCTGGTCAGTGATCCGCGCTCGGCAGTGAGAAGCTTCTATGCTTCGGGGATCGACGCGCTATTCGTAGGCAACTTCTTGCTCGAGAAGTAGCCGCCTCCCCCCGGCGTCTCGATCCGCAGCACGCTGCCCCGCTGGACATCGAAGTTGCCCTTTGACGGCAATTCTTTGCCGTCAAGCGTGTTGCGACCGGACTCTCCCGCCCCTCCCTGTTGCGCACCCTTCGGTGCCAGCTTGCGCCTGTCGGAGAGGATGGCCAGAGAAGCGTCGGTCAAGAACTCGTACTCGCGAATCACTCCATCGCCGCCGCGGCGCGCTCCCTCGCCGCCGCTGCCCTGACGCAGGGAGTAGCGAGCGATTCGAACCGGATATTGCTGTTCGAATGCCTCGATGGGTGTGTTGAGGCTGTTGGTCATGTGGGTGTGAACCCCGCTGAGCCCATCGCCGCCAGACCATGCGCCCATGCCGCCGGCCACGGTCTCGTAGTAGCCGAACGCACGTCCGGTCGCGGGGTCCGTGCCACCGAAGCTGATGTTGTTCATCGTCCCCGAACTGTTGGCCGGGAGCTCTCCGGGCAGCGCTTGACGCAGCGCCCCGAGCACCACATCGACGATCCGCTGCGAGGTCTCGACGTTGCCTGCGGCGGTACTCGCTGGCAATATGGCATCGCATACCGTGCCAGGCTTGGTGAGGATCTTGATCGGTCTCAGCGTGCCCGCGTTGTAGGGGGTCTCAGAATCGACCAAGCACCGGAAGCAGTACATCACGGCTGACGTCGTGACCGCACGGTTGGCGTTGATGCCACCCCGCGTCTGGGGGTCGGATTCACGAAAATCCAAGGTTACTTCGGAGCCTTGGACCGTGAGCGTGCAACAGATCTTTACCGGCTCCGAAACAACCCCGTCATCATCCATCCAGTCCTCGAACCGGCAGCTGCAGTCGGGAATCCCTCCCAGTCGACTGCGCATCACGACCTCGGCGTAATCCTGCAGCGCTGCCATCTGGGCAGTGACAACGTCTATGCCGTATCTATCGATTGCCTCGCGCACGCGGCGCTCACCGACGCTGTGCGCGGCGACCTGTGCGCTCAAGTCGCCCAAGCGCTCGTCCGGCGTGCGAACGTTCGCCAAGATCGTGGAAAGCAGTGCTTGGTCGTATTCGCCGTTGCGGACGAGGCAAACCGGCGGGATGCGCAGCCCCTCCTGATAGATCTCTTGCGCCAGCGGCATCGAGCCAGGCACCATCCCACCGACATCAGCATGGTGAGCCCGCGTCACCAGGTGGAACGACGGCTCGACACGGCCTTCGACGAATACTCCCGAGACCGACGTGATGTCGGGCAGATGCGTGCCCCCGCGAAACGGATCATTGAGGAAGTAGATCTCACCATCCTCGAGATCAAACTCGCTCGTAACGGCCTCGACCGACGCCGGCATTGCGCCCAAGTGCGCCGGCATGTGATCCCCCATGGCGACGGTCTTGCCCCGGGCGTCGTAGAGCGCACAAGAATAGTCGCGCCGCTCCTTGATGTTGGCGGAGAACGACGTGCGACGCAGCACGATTCCCATCTCCTCGGCAATGGAGACGAAGAGGTTGCGGAAGACTTCTAGCTCGAGGTTCACTGCCCCTCGCTGGGCGGGCGGTCTCGCCACCAAGACGCCAGCGCCGAACCGGTCACGTTCATGAATGTGCCGAAAATGCCCGGCGCCAGCGCCGCGGCCGAACTCTTGAGCACATTGGTGGCCAAGCCTACCGCCATACCACCATTTTGCATGCCGACTTCGAAGGCGACCGTGCGACGGTCAGTCTCGCCGAGCCTGCAGAGGCCGGACGCGAAGTAGCCCAGTCCGTAACCGGCCACGTTGTGCAGCAAGGCAGCCGCCAGCAACGCCGCCCCGCTCTTCAGCAGGTCGTCCCGGGAACCGGCGGCGATGATCGCCAAGATGAAACAGATCGACGCCATTGAGATGCCGGGCAAGACCCGATCTAGTATTTCCCGCCGGTGCGCCAGCAAGCGGTTGCACACCAATCCCGCTCCGACCGGAAGAATGACCAACTCCACGATCGCCCACATCATGTCCAAGAAAGCGATCTCGATGAAGCGGCCCGCCAACAGTCGCATCGCCAACGGAGTCAAGAGCGGTGCCATGAGCGTCGAGCAGGCCGTCATCGTCACCGACAGCGCGACATTGCCCTTGGCCAGAAAGGCCATCACGTTCGAGGCAACGCCTCCGGAACAGGAGCCGATCAGCACAATGCCGGCCGCGATTTCATCCGGGAATCCGAACGCCACCGCGATGGACCAGCCCAACAGCGGCATGACCGTGAACTGCAACAGCATCCCGATCAGCACGGCCTGCGGCATGCGCAGCGCCCGAGCAAAGTCCCTCAAGCTGAGGGTTGCTCCCATGCCGAGCATGATCACCTGTATCAGCGGCGTGATCAGCGTTCCGAGTCGAAAATCGCCCCATGACAAGAAATGAGCCGGGAAGTATAGCGCCCAGCAGGTCATCGTGAACACCCAGAAGGTGAATGCGATGATGTTGAGAGTGGGATGGATCTGAAAGCGAACGGCCAGCAAGGCTAGCGCGGCCACGAGTAGCGTGCCGCTCGCCGGAACGTTGCCGGTGACCGTGGCGATGAGCGAGCCGAGAAGCGCGACCAGCCCACCGCACGACAGGATCAGACCGACGCGCTTCACGAAGGCGGCATGTTAGCACAAGGCGAAAAGCCCGTGCGTCCCGCGCAGATCAGGGGCATCGGCCAGGTGGCGCTGATGTTGGCGCCCCTGCTGGCCTGCCTCGTCGTGACGGCCTGCGGGGGCCGGAAGACCGCGAGGGTCAAGCTCCCGCCCCCGATCAACCCCAGGGTCGGCTGGACTCAAGTTGGGCTAGCTAGCTGGTATGGCCCGCCCTATCACGGGCGCAGGGCGGCCAACGGTGAGATCTATGACATGAACAAACTGACGGCCGCGCACAAACGACTTCCGTTCGATACGTGGCTTCGGGTCAGGAACCTCTCCAACGGCAAGACCACTCAGGTGCGCATCACTGACCGAGGACCGTTCGTCGGGAAGCGCATCATCGACCTTTCGAAAGCAGCCGCAGAAGATATCGATATGGTGGGCAGCGGAGTCGCCAGAGTTCGCCTGACGCTGATTCGCCCCCCCAAGGACAAGGCCCGCGCCGGTACTGCGGCAGGGAACGTCAAACCGGCCAACCAGAAACAGGCTGGACGGTTCGACGTTCAGATCGGTCTATTTCGACAGCGCGGCAACGCCAATGCGCTGGCAGCCAAGGCCCGCAAGAACGGTCACCGCGCAACCGTGCGGCGGACCACGGACGGCGAGTCGCGGCACTTTCGGGTGCTTGTCGCGGGCGGCAGCGCGACGCAGGCCAACGCACGCCTGCGAACCCTCCGACAGCAGGGCTTCGAAGGATTCCTGCATCCCCGCCGGGACTAGCCGCTCATCCGGTTCTCGGCGGTCACTCGCCGGGCAGTTCCCAGCGCGGCGGCGCTTGGAAGCCCTCGCGGCCTTCGTTGTACGGGAGAACGGCGTCCTCGGGCTGAAGCGCGCGGAACTCCTTGATCTTCTCGTACATCGAGTCCGCCAACTCGCGATTCTCGTCCAAGACGTTGTGCTCCTCGGCCATGTCCTCGGAAATCTTGAACAAGAAGCGCTTGCGCAGCGAGTCGTCGGCTGTCTCGTCTGTGACCTCCGGCCCGACGACGACCAGCTTCCAGTCATTAGTCATGTAAGAAATCTGCTCGGCTTCCGGGCCAGCCTGCCCGATGTAATTGAACAGTTCCCGTTCGAGCGACTCCTGCCGACCGGTAAGCACGTCGACGAGGTCCACCCCATCCAACGGCTTGCCGCGGAAGCTCTCGACGCCAGCGATTCGCATGACGGTGGGCAGAACGTCGATATTGGCCAGCGGGGCCTCGATCTTTTGGCCCAGCGGAATCTGTCCTGGCCAGCGGACTGCGGCGGCAACGCGAATCCCACCCTCGAATACGCTCGCCTTGGCCCCCCGGAGCGGCGTGTTCTCGCCAATGCCGCCGACTCCGCCATTGTCCGAGCTGAAGAGCACGAACGTATTGGATGCGATACCCGACTGATCGATCGCGTCGAGAATCTTGCCGACCGCTTCGTCGAGAGAATGAACCATTGCACCGAGGATCTTGCGATTCCTGTGTCGCGACTCGTTCGTGGAACTCGGCTCGACTCCTCGCAACCCTTGGAAGAAGCCTCGTGCGGGAGGCAGGTCCTCATAGAGTGGAAGATGTTCTTCCTTGGCTTGGAACGGGCTGTGCGGTGCATTGAACGGCACATAGCACAGGAACGGCTCGGCGTCGCCGGCGTGGGCACGGATGAAGTTGACGGCGCGATCGGCAATGAGATCGGTCGCGTAGCCTTGATCGCTACTCGGTTCAAACCCGTCATGCCAGTCAACCTCTCCCTCGCGTTCGTGCGTGAAGTAATCGACCGCTCCGTTGTAGTGGCCATAGAACTCGGTGAAGCCCCTGCGCAACGGGTGATACTTCTTGTCGGCATGTCCTAGGTGCCACTTGCCGAAGACGCCGCGGTGCTTGTAGCCGGCCTCGGCGAGCACGTCTGCGATGGTCAGCTCGGACACGTCCATGCCGCCGGCGCGCCACGGCGGATAGACCGCCCGCATCGAGCCATAGCGGATGGGGTAGCGGCCGGTCAGCAAGCCAGCCCGCGTGGGAGAACATACCGGTGCCACGTAATAGCGCGCGAGCTCCGCACCCTCGGCGGCAATACGGTCGATGTTAGGCGTGGCGATGTTGCCGCCGTGGAACGTGACGTCGGTCCAACCCAGGTCGTCAGCGAGCAGAATGACAATGTTGGGGCGGGCGACAACGTCGGACTCGGGAGGGCCTGGAGTGCAGGCGAGCAGCGCGAGAAGAGCGAACGCCGCCAGCCATTGGGCCATGCCTGCACACAGGCCGGCCGAGGTGCCCTTGGCGGGGCATCTGGCAGATTGGAGTTTCAGACGACAGTTGAACATGAGTGTCCCCTAGCGTCCCGAACCAGCGAGCGCTGCGGGCAGCGAACCGCAGCTTGGCCACATTGGTAATACCACGGCCCGACGCTGCATTGACCGACCGGTCCTTACCGCCGCGAACCCGTTGTGCTAGATCAGCCGCGATGCTACAGCATACGCTATCGTGAGCCGTGACTGAACGGAGCGAGCTAGACGCCAGTCGGTGTCGGCCAACCAGCGCTTGAATGGCCCCTCAGGCGCGCTGGTCGCCGAGTTGCTGCCGATCGTCCAAGGGCACGAATCACGGGACCCGGTGCTAGACTCCGGTTTGGCACGCCCTGCAGCTATCGCTCTCTCGATCGCCGGGTCTGATCCATCCGGTGGTGCGGGGCTGCAGGCTGATCTCAAGACGTTCCATCAGTTCGGCGTGTACGGCATGGCTGTGCCGACGCTGCTCACCGTCCAGAGCACTACGGGAATCGAGTCCTCTACGTGCTTGTCGCCTGCATTGGTCCGAGCCCAGCTCGACTGCATTCAGGGCGACATCCCGCCGGTCGCAGCCAAGGCCGGCGCGCTCGGCGATCCAGCCATCGTGAGCGTGGTGGCCGACTGGGCGCGCGAGTCTGACGTACCGCTCGTCGTCGATCCCGTGATGGCGAGCACTCACGGCGATTCC
Organism: Bryobacterales bacterium; assembly: GCA_028819215.1. Classification (GTDB taxonomy): domain Bacteria; phylum Acidobacteriota; class Terriglobia; order Bryobacterales; family UBA6623; genus VXMF01. The sequence goes on along the minus strand of JAPPMG010000055.1, from coordinate 116,232 downwards.
CTGGCAACCGACCAGACGATTGATGCGCTCGCCGAGGAACTACTGCCTCGGTGTTTCCTAGTAACCCCAAACCTGCCCGAAGCTGCCAGGCTATCAGGGATTGCGATCACGGATCAGGACGACATGCGACGCGCGGCGGAGAGCATTGGCAAGCGGGGTGCTAGACGAGTGCTGGTCAAGGGCGGACACTTGGATTCCGACGCCATCGACCTGCTGTGGGCGGACGGATTCGTGCTCACCTTCCCCGCAGAGCGCATCCAGAGTCGTCATACTCACGGCACGGGGTGCGTCCTGTCGGCGGCCATCACTGCCATGCTGGCCCGCGATTACACGCTGTTTGACGCAGTGGAGCACGCCAAGCGTTATGTCACTGAAGCCATTCGCACCGCCCCCGGCCTCGGCCGCGGGCAGGGTCCGCTAAACCTGCACGCTCCCACCGATTCGAAGGCGGGGTAAGTCTGCGATCATCAAGGCTTGGGGCGGGCATGGAAGAATCCAAGAGCAACCGCAATTGGCCCCTAGCCATCCTCGCGGCGGTGGTGTTTCCCGCCCTAGCTCTGCACGGCACCTGCGTTTCGGTCCTCGGCCCCGGCACGTGGGGCTCGGGGCTGGTCGAGACACGGCCCGACTTCAAGGCGCCCACGCCTGCTGCCGAGGCATACCGCCAAGAGTTCGAAGCCGACCCTCGAATTACAGCAACAGGCGCGGAAGCCCTGGCACCCCAAACACCCGCTGGGATGAAGGGAAACGTCGTTTGGAAGCACGCCATCGACGACCGAGCACTGTATCTCACCGAGGGACCCGAACGATCCCGCCGCCGACTCTACGTTTCCGGCACGAGCTCAACTCTTCGCGAGGTTCCGCTACCGAACGGCCACCTTATCGCACGGCCGCAGTGGACGGCTGACGGCATCGTCTATGTGCGCTGGAATCCTTGGGCAGTCCCTCCCACGAGCAAGTTTCGCCGCTATGTTGCGAGCTGGTTCGATCCATCGCTGCGCCCGGAATCGTCGCTCTACGGAAACGCCCCGGACACCGGCGCGTGGCACTTCTTGATGCCCGGTCACTCCCTGACCGTCTCGCCCGATGGAAGACGGGCGGCACTGCTTCGTTCCGGCGCATTGCTAGCCGGTTACTACAGTATCCATGTCTGGCGAGTTGGCTCTTCCGACGCGCCCGCCATCGTGAGCCTTCGCGAGCACGGCAGCGACGCAACCAGATCATTCCGGATCCAGTGGTCGGCGGATTCCTCCGCATTGCACCTCCAGGGCCGGACGGGGGGCTTCGACCGCCGCTCTTCGCACGGCGGCACCGACTCGGGCGGTATCCCCATCAACCTTCTGTACATGATTAATGACGCGACCGTATATGATTTGAATCTCGGGAGTTAAACCCTTCAACCGGAATGTCCACCCACTCCCACCTCGTAAGATCTGCGGGCATAGTGCTCTTCCTCGCTTGCCTAGGTTGCAGCCAAGCCAGGCAGACATACTTGTTCCGCTACGCCAACGCCCAGCCCGCGCAACACCCGCGCAGCATCTCGATGGTCCATTTCGAGCAGATCGTCGAGCAACGCACCAACGGCCGGATCGAAGTCGAGAACCACTTCGGAGGCACCCTCGGACGCGAACGCGAACTCATGGACCTCGTCGCCGTTAACGTGCTTCAAGGCACCCGTGGCGGCTTCTTCTTCGACGTCAGTCCGATGTACACGCTATACCTGCTGCCCTTTCTTGTAGAAGACTGGGACCAAGCCCTCAGGTTGGTCAACAGCGACTTCGCTGCCCGCGTCAACGCCGAGGGCCGTCGCAACGGCTATCACGTGCCCGCCTGCGGAATCTCTCAAGGCTTCCGCGCCCACACGACCAGCGTCCGGCCGATCCGCGGCCCAGAGGATTTTCGCGGCCTAAAGCTCCGCGTGCCGGCACAGGAGCCTAACATTATATTGACCAGCGTTTTAGGAGCCAACCCTCAAGAGATACCTTTTACAGAGGTCTATCAAGCGTGCAAGACGGGTGTGATCGATGGGCAGGACAATGCCCCGTCCAACCTGTGGGACTTTCGCATTCACGAGGTCCAGAAGTATCTCAGCATCTCCAACTACATGACCGGCCCCGATCCGTTCATCGTGAACCTTGCGTGGTACGATTCCCTGCCTGCGGACCTGCAGGAGCAGTTCGACAGCGCCGCTCGCGAGGCAATCGCCTATAGCGACCGCATGAATCGCGACAGCGAGCAGGAGTACATCAGCAAGCTATCCACCGTGCTTGAGACCAACTACATCGAGGGCGAGGCCCTCGAGCGGTTCCGCGAAGCGGCGGCGCCGGTCTACGACATCCTGATCGCCAAGGGCTACTTCAGCTGGGAGGATGTCGAGGCGGCCAGGCGAGCGGCACGAGGCGAGGAACAGCAGTGAGCCTCCGGGCCTTCGAGCGTCGCCTGACAACCCTGCTGGAAGCCGTGCTGGCGGCTGGCCTGCTGGGCATGTTCCTCGTCGTGGTTCTATTGGTCGTACTGCGCTACGCATTCCAATCTGGCTTGGTCGGGGCCAACGAGACTGCCACCGTCGTCTTTGTCTACCTTTCCTCGCTGGGTGCAGCTGTGGCGGTAGGACGCCAAGAGCACATCCGCGTCGATCTCCTCTCGGCCCGGCTTGGCAGGCGGGGCAGGCTTGTGCTCGAAGCCTGCAACCTAGGCATCGTCGCCATCCTCAACGCCGTGCTGGCAGCCAGCAGCGTTGCTTGGATCGATGCTACTGGTCAGACTCTGATGCCAGTCACACAAATGCCCCGCTACCTGCTCCAGGCCAGCGTGCCGCTCGGATGCGGCCTCGCCACGCTGTACTGCGCCATCAAGCTAGTCACCCTGTTTCGCAAGGAGTTAGCTCGTTGACCCTGCTACTTCTGATTAGCCTGCTCGCCCTGATCGGAATCGGGGTGCCGGTGGCGTACGCGCTAGGGGTCTCGGTCCTGCTCTATGTGGCCCTGAGCGACACCCAGCTGCTGCTCATCTTGCCGCTCCGCCTGCTGGCCGGCTTCAACTCCTACGCGCTGATGAGCCTGCCGCTCTTCATTCTGATGGGCCAGGTCATGAACTCGGCCCAGATCACCTCTCGGCTCATCGATTTCAGCATGCTGCTGGCCGGAAGGTTCAAGAGCGGGCTCGGCTTAGTGAACGTGCTTGCCAGCATGCTGTTCGGCGGAATTTCAGGCTCATCAGCTTCAGACACCGCCTCGATCGGCTCAGTGCTGATCCCTGAAATGGAGCGACGAGGCTACCGCAAGGAAGTCGCGGCAGGCATCACGGTGGCATCGTCCACGATGGGCATGGTCATACCGCCGAGCATCCCCATGGTTCTCTACGCTGTGGTTGCGCAGCAGTCCGTCGGCAAGCTCTTCTTGGGCGGGGTATTCCCCGGGATCATCGTCGGCTTGTTCCAGATGGCGCTGGTCCGCATGCTGGCTCACGGCGGATCCGAGCACCGGCACGTCACGCTTGCGACCGCCCTGCGGCTCACTGCCCGGTCGGTACCTGTGTTGCTGATGCCCGTAATCGTCGTCGGAGCGGTCGTCTTCGGAATTGCGACAGCCACGGAATCCGCCGCCCTCGGGGTGCTCTACGCAGTGCTCGCGGGGTTCGCTCTCACTCGGGCGCTGACGCCGGGCTCACTCTGGCAGTGCCTGCGCTCAACAGCCCTTACCAGCTCAAAGATCATGATCGTCATCGCGCTCTCGCAAGCCTATATCTGGATACTGGCTCTGGAGCGCGTGCCGGAGGCGATCGCTGGGTTTGTCGTAGACCTAGGTTTGGGCGCTACAGGAACGCTGCTGCTAGTCAACCTGATTGTGCTCGCTGCTGGCACTGTGATCGACGTCAGCCCGGCCATCCTGCTGTTGACGCCTGTTTTCGCACCCGCCCTAGAGAGCCTGGGAGTATCGCCGATCCTGTTCGGAGTGTTGCTGGTTTCGGGACTAGCCGTGGGCGCTTGCACGCCGCCAGTTGGAACCTGCCTGAACGTTTGCGCGGCTATCGCCGATCTAGACATTGGGAAGATCTTCCGCGGCGCGGCACCGTTCCTTGCTGCCAATGCGGCCACGCTGGTCGTCGTCACGCTGCTTCCCGAAATCGCCTTGTGGCTGCCCGAACGGCTGATACCCTGATACCGAAGCCGGTCTCGCCGGAAGTCGTGGTATCACGACAATGGCGGATATTCGGAACAATCGAGGCTCAGGGTAAGCCTCCAAGGACTCGGCCCGAGATCGAGCAATCGTGGGCATGGGAATGAATCGGTCTTGGCCAGCGCATAGGTTCCTTGCTGACAGCAGCCGGTGTGGCGGGGATCTGTTATGCCGCACCTTAGCGCTGATCGTGGCTAGCACCGCCACGCTTTCGGCTGCAGAGATCGTCCACCATCTCCGCAGCCCGCGCCAGGCTGGCGAGACGACCGTGCGGGTCTTCCTGCCCGAAGCCACGGCCCCCCAGGTTCAACCGCGGCTCCTCCTAGTGCTCCCAGTCGAAGCCGGGACGGAAAGCCGCTGGGGCGACCCTGCTGCCGAGATCCGGCGGACGGACATCGCAAATCGCTACCAGCTTGTTACCGCAATTCCAACCTTCACGGCATTGCCGTGGTACGCTGACCATCCTTCGGACGAGCGACTGCAGCAAGAGGCCTACCTCCTCCGTGATGTCCTGCCCCTGATCGATCGCCACTACGGCACGCAGTCGGAGTCTGGGCGGACCCTGCTCGTCGGGTTCTCCAAATCGGGCTGGGGGGCGTGGTCTCTTCTGCTGCGCAATCCAGGGACGTTTGCCCGCGCAGCCGCCTGGGACGCACCACTCATGCAATCAAAGCCCGACAAGTACGGCATGGGACCCATCTTCGGCGATCAAGCCAACTTCAGCGGGTACTTGGTCAGCGACCTAGTGAAGCGTCGAGCCGAATTGCTCCGCGTGCGCAGACGCCTGGTCCTAACAGGCTATTTCGAGTCGTTTCGCCCCCACCACGTCGCCATGCACGAGTTGCTCAAGGAGCTAGAAGTGCCTCACGCCTACCGAGACGGCCCCAAGCGGGATCACCACTGGGAGTCAGGCTGGCTAGACGAGGCTGTCAGCCTTCTCGTCTCGCCTTGATTGGTTTAGACCGTTCGTCAGCAAGCGCTGGTGCCTTTCGGGAGCGACCCGATTCGTGTGGTAAAAGGAGTGCTGGTCCACATATCGACAGCGCCCCTTTCGAAAGGCGGCGCGGTCTACGCCCCGGTTCCTGCCGAGGGGCGGCTTCAGTACTGTAGCGTTGCCGTCAGTGGCCCAGCTCGGCGAAAAAACTAGTGTTGTCTCGCCCGAAAGCATGTACGAGCGAAGGAGGGCAGACATGAGCAACGACCCAGTCCTAAGTGAGCGGATACGGCCGATTCTCGCGAAACGGAGGGGCGTTTCCGAGCGGAAGATGTTCGGTGGCACCTGCTTCATGCTCAACGGAAACATGTGCGTCGGAACATGGAAGGAATCGCTCATCGTGCGACTTGGCAAGAATGACCACGAACGGACGCTGAAGGAGCCGCACACGAAGCCGGCTGACATGAACGGTAGGACCATGAAGGGCTGGGCGCTCCTGGAGCCGGCAGGCATCGCATCCGACGAGAGTCTCGCGATGTGGGTTGACAGGGCCGCAAAGTACGCCGAGTCACTACCGGCGAAATGACGCAGGCCGCGGCTTCCGGCTGGAGAACGCGGTCACAACCAAGAGGCAGCATGTCCTACTAGCGCAGGGAGGAATTGGTGGACAGGATCATGTCAGCAACGCGTCCAGACTGGGTGTCAGATGACTTGTTTCCTTTCGAGAGCAAGTTCTTCAACACCCCATCTGGTCACCGGATGCACTTCGTCGACGAGGGTGCTGGCGAGCCGATCGTGTTCGTGCACGGTAACCCGGCTTGGTCATTCGAGTTCAGGCATCTGATCAAAGGGCTTCGATCTGAATTCAGGTGCCTTGCCCCCGACCACATCGGCTTCGGCCTTTCATCTCGAAGTGACCGGCGCACAGACCACCATCCCGCTGCACTCGCGCAGGAGTTCGCGACGCTGATCGACTACCTCGAACTCTCGGACATCACGCTCTTCCTAACAGACTGGGGTGGCCCCATCGGTCTGGAATTTGCGCGCAGGCACCCTGACCGCGTCAAACGTATCGTGATCGCAAACACTTGGTGCTGGCCGGTCGCGGATGATTTTCATTTCAAATCGTTCAGCTTCCTCATGTCGAGTTGGGTCGGGCAATTTCTCATCAGGCATCGCAATTTCTTCGTGAACAAGGTTATGCCGAAGGCAGTCGGCAACAAGACTGCCCTAACCCCGGAGATCATGGCGCACTACCGAAGGGCAATGCCAACGCCCGATTCGCGTTCAGCAAGTGCTGCCCTGCCGGGCTACATCGTCGGTGCAACCGACTGGCTGCAGTCGATTTGGAGCGAACGCGCGGCCTTTGCGAACAATCCCGCGCTCATTTTCTGGGGACTCAAGGACATAGCGTTTCGCACGAAGGAGCTCGAGCGGTGGAAGTCCGAGTTCTCGGACATTGAGTCACATGAGCTTGAGGATTGCGGGCACTTCTTAGCTGAAGAGGCCCCTGAGCAACTCTTAAGGGCACTGCATGCCTTCATGAGACGCACTTAGCTGATGCACAGAGCGTCAACGATGACTCGATCCGCTAGAAGATCCTGTCGATTGCGGAGTAGCCCATAAGCAGCGCCATCAGCGTCGCGCAGACCCACAGCATCAACGTGATCCAAGCCTTGGGCAGGATGCTGCTCGGCATCCTCTGGTACCGCAAGTAGATCGTGAACCCGCCAATCACCGGCAACATGATTGCCTGCGCGATTCCGCCGATCTTGACCATGAGCACAGGCTCTCTGATCAACATGAAATACAGACACGGCACCACCAGCAGCACCACGACAAAGACCCGGATCGCCCGCAGCCGCTTCACATAGTTGGACTTGTCGTATACACCAAGCATGCCGATGAAGTCGGCCCACACGCGGCAATTGGCTGCCGTCGACGCAAACACCGTCGAGTAAAGCACCGCAAAGGCGCCGACCATGAACAGTCCCAGAGACCAATCTCCGAGCGTTTCGGTGTAAATGCTGGACAGCACCTGCACCATTTCCGAGCCCTCGGGGATGAGCCCCATCCCCTTCAACACTCCCGCTCCGAGGAAATAGAACGCCACGGTCGCAAATGTGTAGATCACCATCGAGAAGATGACATCGAAGCCCATGACTCGAATCCATCCGAGCGCTCGCTGGGTCCAGCCTTGGGAGTCTTCGCGCTTACCGGCGTATTGGGCGTAACCCTTCTCAATGCACCAGTACGGGTACATGACCAGCTCAGTCGCGCCCACGCCCGTGATGCCGAAGGCCGCTACCGCCGTTGCCATGCCCCCTTCTGGGGGACGGAAAGTCAATCCCTCGACAACCGCTGTCCAGTCGAAGTACTGCGGCAGCTTGAACAACAAGAAGCAGCAGCTGACTGTAAGCACTGTGAAGCTGACCACCAGCCCCATCGCGATTTTCTCGACGACGACGTACTTGCCGGCAATCAGCAACAGAATCGACAGTCCGGCCAGGGTCCAGACAAACGCCGTGATCGGCACGCCCGGAATCGCTCGGTGGAGGATCTCAGCGATTCCGCCCAGCATCGCGCCCACTTGGAACAGGGTGAAGGTGACCATCGCGCACCACATCCACACCAGCCAGGACACCCTTAGCCGAGGACCAGGCACGTCATTGAACGCTTCGAGCGTTGTGCGGCCCGTGCCGATGGCATAACGGCCGAGTTCGTTCTGAACCACCGTCTTGACCAAGCAGCTCATGATGATCAGCCAAAGGAGCACATAGCCGTTCTCGGCACCCAACACCGTGGTCGCGATCAGTTCGCCAGAGCCGACGATGGAACTGGCAAGGATCAAGCCGGGCCCGAGAAATCGAAGGATCCCGCTGAATGCTTGAGGGGCGGCCGTAACCCGCCCCGGATCTAAGCGGTAGGGGTCTTTGATCGCAGTCGAAGCCATAGCGTCTCGCAATCCTAGCACACGCCCCGAGGCCGCTTGCTCCCTTGCGGGTGCGGCCGAACAGCCTGCAGTCGGTGGTGACTCGTCTCCCTCGGCACCACCGATTCCGGCAACGGTCGATCAGCGAGTCCGTACGTGGGCGACACCCCGCTATGATCGGAACGGCCCCGACTAGCGATCAGGGCGTAGATGGGACTTCGATCTCGCCCGCCGTCGGGACGTGCGTGGCCGCCCGACCGATTATCCTCCGGCCACGTGACTCGGGCTGTCACTGAGCAGCGCCGGATCTTCCACGACTAGGAACTGGCCCATCATGCCGTTGTCTTCATGCTCCATGATGTGGCAGTGATACATGTATGGGACCTGGGGATCCGCGTATCGCTCGAATCGCATGATGATTCGAACTAGATCGCCAGGAGGCACGAGGACGGTGTCTTTCCACCCGAGTTCGGCAGCGGAAGGCGGGCGGCCGTTGCGATCGAGAATCTGAAACTGCACAAGGTGGACGTGGAACGGGTGAGGCTGGCCGCCACGATTGCTCACTTCCCAGATTTCAATGTCTCCCAATCGCACGACCTCGTCAATTCGCGCCATGTCCATGATCTTGCCGTTGATCGGAATCCCCAACGCTCCAGCTCTTCGCCCTCTCCCTCCTTGTCCTCCCGGCCCGCCTCTCCCTCCTTGTCCCCCAAGTCCTCCCGGCCCCCTTTGCAGGGGCCCGGCCAATACCATTGGACGCGTCTTGGCAGCTTGCGCGGCATCCATGCGGGGGATGGAATTGAGGCGCTCCGGCAGCCCGTGGGATACGCGGCTTGGCGGTTGGGGAACGACCTTCAGGAATTGCAGGTGCCCGGTCCCGATTCCTCCAAGATACGACCCGATCGTCTCCACGATGCCAGCTTCCGGATAACTCTTCAGCACGACCTCCGCACCATCGCTGAAGTCCACCAGAATCTCGGCACGCTCACCGGGAGCGAGCTTGACCCGGTTGGCCTGAAGGGGTGCTTCAAGGAATCCGCCATCAGTAGCGATCTGATGAAACTCGCGGCCGTCGTCAAAGCCGATGTAGTAGATTCGCGCATTCGATCCGTTCAGCAGTCTGAACCGAATGCGACGCGCCTCAACCCGGAGAAACGGACTCCAGGTTCCATTGACCAGCATCGTGTTTCCATAAACAGCACCTTGGTTGACGGCGAAGCGAAACGCACCGTCGCTGTCAAACTCCCGGTCTTGGATCACAAGTGGAATATCGTCAACGCCGTAGGTCTTCGGCAGATCCAGCGCATCGCTCTCATCGTCATCGATCCACATCAGGCCGCTAACCCCGCGGTAGACCTGCCGTCCCGTTGCGCCATGCGGATGCGGGTGGTACCACAGCGGAGCGGCCTCTTGATGGACCTCGAAGCTGGCTGTCCACGACGCGCCCGGCTCGATCTTCTGATGCGGCGTGCCGTCCATGCGAGCGGGAACGTGCATTCCATGCCAGTGCATCGTCGTCATCTCATCCAGATCGTTCTGGACAGTCAGATCGACATCTTCGCCTCGGCGCAGTCTCAGCGTTGGCCCGAGGTACGGTCCGTTCACGCCAGCTGTTAGCGTCTGCTTGCCTGGCAGAAATTCCCGGGTCCCTTCCGCTACGGTCAGGTGAAACTGCCGGCGTCCGTCCACAACGTTTCCGAACGCCTGCTCGGGAATCTGCAGCTCATTCTCAAAGGTCAATCCGGCATTGGTCACTCGGACGAAGATCAGCCAGTAGCCGGTCAGGACCGATAACAAGACAATGGTCAACAGCCCTATGATGGTCGGCTTCATCCCTCGGAACCTGGCCTCCCGCAACCCCTCCGATGACTTCGGTTGAATCGATCTATTTGGCGCTGAGCCTGTAGGCATTCCTGCTCCTTCCGCTGGTGGTCGCCCGTGCCGTGAGGGTTGCTACTGCGGCAGTGGTCCGAGAGTATGCTGCCCGCACAGTCGAACAGGTCTTGAAGGGCGTACAGACCGATCTACGGATCGGCACCAACAGCCGCGCGTGCCAGCACAAGGGCTGCGATAGTCCATTCCGCCGCTCTGCCCGGTTCTCGTGGCCCGCAATTGGCCTCTCAACACACTAGGAAAGGCGCTGAAGCCGTTTCGTCGTTACGGCTCGAACATGGCCTTTACCAACTCTTCACCCGGAAAGCCTTGAGTTCCCCGCTATTGCGCGTTCCGATGCACGGGATCGTCGAGCACCATCGGCTCCGGAAAATCCGCCGCCTTCTTCCCGCCACGCCGCCGCAGCCGCTTGTTCTGTGAACTGCCCCTCGGCGCATTGAGCGGAATCGCCATTCCGCCCAGCTCGGCCATCATTTCGTACAGGCTGGCCTCCATCTCTTTCGCTGTCGCAGAGTATGCGGGATCATGCAACAGATTCTTGGTCTCGCCAGGATCTGCCTGCAGGTCGTACAGTTCGTCCGTGTCCCACAACCCGTAATAGGTGATGTACTTGAATCGGTCGCCACGCAGCGCGAACTGCGTCGGCGTGTGCGGGTAATTCTTCTCCCAGTAGTACACATACAGGAAGTAATCGCGCCACTGGATTTCGCGGCCCTGCCCTAGCGCGAGAAAGCTCTGGCCGTCCATGTGCGGCGGCTTCTCGATTCCCATCGCCTCGAACACCGTGGGGCCGATATCGATGTTGGCCACCACCTGTTCGACGACCGTGCCGCCGTCGAACAAGTCCGGGCAATGCATCAGCATCGGCACGCGGATCGATGTCTCGTAGGCCACGCGCTTGTCGATCAGGCCATGCTCTCCGAACATGAAGCCGTTGTCTCCCATGTAGATCACCAGCGTCTCGTCTGCAACGCCCATCTCCTCGAGCTTCCCCATGACCCGCCCGATGCTGTCGTCCACGGCGCTGAGCGCCTCGTTGTAGCGCTTGTAGTAACCCTCGATGTCAAGAGCGCTGTGGTAGGGGAAATCCACGCCGTGCCAGCTATTGCGCTGATCCCGCAGCCAGCGCGGCTTGCCGCGGTAGTTCTCGAAGGTGTCCGCCTCGCTCGCGGGCCGCGTGAACGGAGCGTCGTCCAGCGTCCCCTCGTGGCGTTCGGCCGGCGTGAAATTCGCATGCACCGCCTTGTGCGACAAGTAGAGGAAGAACGGCTTCTCAGAAGGCTTCTGATTCGAGAGCCAATCGATCGCGTAGTCGGTGAGTTCGTCGGTGATATAGCCCTTTTGCTTGACTCGTTCGCCGTTGACGTTCAACGTGTAGTCCGGGCTCGGCGGCAAGTAGTGTCCCTGCCCACGGAAACTGACCCAGTGATCGAATCCCGGGCGCGGTGAGTCATCTGCTGAGCCCATGTGCCACTTGCCGATGAACGCCGTGGCAAAGCCCGCCTCCTGCAGGTACTGGGGGAAGAAGAGCGTGCCCTCAGGCACCATGCGCTGGTTGTCTATGACGCGATGGCGGAAGGTATACAGCCCGGTCAGGATCGAGGCGCGGCTTGGCGAGCACAGCGATGTTCCGACAAAGGCGTTCTTGAGATGCACGCCGTTCTTGGCCATTGCATCCATGTGTGGCGTGCGGGCAAACTGGTGGTCCAAGAAGGACATGGCATCGTATCGGTGGTCATCGGACAAGATGAAGACGACGTTGCGGGGCTCGGCACCCTCGGCCCTTTCAGCCACCACAGAATCGGGCACTGGGGAGACGCCGGCAGCCAAGACCGCCGAGACCACGAGAAGGAACGGGATGCGAATCGACATGAGCACCATCGTATCAATGCGATAGTCGGACTTACCGTCTGCCAAGTCAAGCTCCCGCCGACGAACCCGAACGACGGAATCCTAACGAGCACTGCTTGGCCACACGGGTGAGGTGCCGCTGCGCGGACTCGTGCAGGAATAGGATCAGAATCGACGCTCGCAACGCCTTCTCGGGCACATGCGTCTGTACAATTGAAGCAGCCATGCGACCAGTGATTCTCAGCTCCCTTGCTGTCTTAGTCGGATGCGCGGTCTGCGCACCCGTGCCAGCCTCGGCCAACGAAACCGACGCTGGCCTTCCGGTCCAGAAGATCATCGACAGCTTTATCGACAAGGAGACCGAGTTCGCCCAGGCCCGTGAATCGTACACCTACCGCCAGTCGGTGAAGATCCTTGAGTACACCAGCTCCGGCAGTGTTCGAGGGCGCTGGGAGATGGTCCAGGACATTCTGTTCGGTGGGGAGGGCAAGCGCATTGAGCGGGTCGTCTACGCGCCCCCGTCATCGCTGAAGAACCTGATTCTCACCCCGAGCGACATGGAGGACCTGCGCAGCGTTCAGCCGTTCGTGATGACGCGCGCGAATGCCCACGAGTACCGCATCGACTACCTTGGCGAGCAACTCGTCGACGAGATCGACACGTATATGTTCTCGGTCAAGCCGAAGAAGTTAATCAAGGGCAAGCGCTACTTCGAAGGCCAGATCTGGGTCGACCAACTCGGGCTCCAGATTGTCAAGACTTACGGCAAGGGCGTCGGGGTCTTGGGCAAGAACAAGGACGAGCAGTTCCCGCGCTTCGAGACCTATCGGGACCAAGTCGACGGAACCTACTGGTTCCCGGTATACACGCGAGCGGACGACACACTCCAATTCCGCTCCGGCCCGCAGAAGATCCGCATGATCATCAAATACGAGGACTACAAGAAGTTCGAGGGAACCTCGGTGATCACGTTCGGGGACGTGCTGGAAGGGAACGAGGAGAGCGAAGCCAATCAGCCCTAGGTCCGGCAAATCGCCGATGCTCGCAATCGGGGCCGTTCCAAGGTCTACGCTCTCCGCGGGCTAGCTCGCACACCGCATGAATCCCTCAGTCGGCCAGCCTAGCTCACACGGCCGGACCAAGCGCGCAGCGGTTGGCTGGATCGCGGTTGCCCTCCTGGCGGCCAGCACGGCGGTTCCTGTGCGAGCAGCCGAGGACGATCCTCAACCGGCTCTCAATGTCTTTCAGCGGATCGACTCGATGCTGGAGGAACTCAAGGACATCATGGGCCTCGGCCCACGGCGGCCTATCGTACACAAGACCATCTCGAAGGAAAGCTTCCGCAAGCTGTATGCGACGCGCATGAAGCAGAGCCAGCAACCGCGGGAACTTGAGCGAGAGCTGCTCTTCTTGCGTCTGTTCGGCCTCGTCCCCGAAGACTTCGACTATGAGAAGACCGTGCTAGACCTGCTCAGCGAGCAGGCTTGGGCACTGTACGACTTCAAGCAGCGCGAGTTGTACCTCGCCGACTGGGCTCCCGCCGAGGCCTTGGAATACGCGCTACTGCACGAACTCGTTCACGCGATCGACGACCACCATTTCAACCTGCTCAAATATGTCGAAGGCGCGAGCGAGTCGGAGGGCGAGCTGGCCCGCCTCGCCGCGATGGAGGGCCAGGCCTCGTGGGTGATGACGGAATGGGCCATGCGCAAGTCTGACAAGACACTCGAGGGCAATCGTCTCCTCGCTGTTGCAACTGCCAGTGCGACACGGTTCGAGGCGCAGCAGTTTCCGGTCTATGACAGGACTCCGTTGTATTTCCGCGAAGTGCTGATCTTCCCCTACACGGATGGCTTGCTGTTCCAAGACGAATTGATCAGACGACTTGGCAGCGACGGATTCACGCGAGTCTTCGAGCAGCCGCCGGAAACCACTCAGCAAATCTTCCAGCCGAGCCTGTATCTCAGCGGCGTGGTGCCAGAAGCGCCGCCGCTGCCCGAGCACCGGCTTCCCAAAGGCTTCAAGCGCGTCTACGACGGCACCTTCGGCCAACTCGACCACCGCATCCTGCTCCAGCACCACCTGGGCGACGAAGACCGGGGGGAGTTGCTTGACCGCTGGCAGGGCGCGCGCTTTGAAGTCTACGAGAAGCGCCGCACTCGGGAGTCGCTCCTACGCTACGCAGTGCGATGGCAGGACAGCGACGCAGCGCGGGAGTATTATCATCTGTATCGGCAAATCTGCGAAAGGAAGCGGCCTGGTTTGGCGCTTGTAGACCGCGGTAGCGATCGCTGCGAAGGAAGCACGGCCGCGGGTCGAGTCGTGCTGGAAATCGACGGCAACGTCGTTCGCAGCATCGAAGGGCTGCCGCTGTGATCGGCAAGGAGGATCGGATGGTGGCGCGCACACTGACTGTCGTTGCGGTAGCACTGGGGCTGGCGGCTCTCGCTTGGGCCGACCCAAGACCGGTGAGTCCGTTCCAGGTGACGGCCTTCGACGGGCGTCAAGTCTCCTTGGACGACCTCAAGGGCCGACCGTTCGTGCTCATGTTTCTCTCCACCGATTGTCCAACCTGCCAACAGGCTACACAACGCATCGGACCGGTCTACCGCCAGTTGCAATCGGGAGGCCTGCAAATCGTAGGCCTCAGCCTGAATCGGATCGACAACGCCGGACTGCGCGACTATGCCGCCCGGTTCGGGGCCAGCTACCCGCTCGCACTCTCGTCCCGCGAGGAATTCTCGCGCATCACCAAGATCTCGGTGATGCGGCCAATCTACTACCCATACGTGCTGTTCGTCGATAGCGCCGGCATGATCCAAGAGGAACATCAAGGCTCAGAGGAAGCGTGGTTCGCGAATCTCGAATCGAACTTCCGAGCTGCCGTCGCTCGGCTCCGTTAGGTCGTCGTAACGCTCCAGAGCGCATCCCGACGTCTCCCACCCAATGGTGGGAACGCGCTCCTACGAGCGGTTGCCCACGTCTGACACGTCTCTACGGATTACAGGTGCCTGCTGTTCCTCGGTCGCACGCTTCTCCGCGTTGCCTGTCCGCTGCAAGAAGGCGCGGAAATAGTCGACCATCGACCACACGGTGAGCAGTAGGGCGAGCCACAGCACGAAATAGCCGATTTGTTCGACGATTGCCGAGTGCGGCGCGAGTAGCAACAGGGAGACGGCCGCCACCTGAGACACCATCTTGGCCTTGCCAAACTCGCTGGCCACGATCACGATTCCCTCAGACAGGGCCACGTTGCGCAGTACCGAGACTGCAAACTCTCGGCTGACAATCAAGACCACCATCCAAGCGGCCACACGATCCAATTCGACCAGGGAGATCAGGGCGGCGGCAACGAGCACCTTGTCGGCGATGGGGTCGAGGAGCTTGCCCAACGTGGTGACCTGTCGCCGGCGTCGCGCAAGGTAGCCGTCCAGCAGATCCGTTAGCGCCGCGGCGAGGAAGATGGCCAGCGCAATGGCTTCCCGAGTCAGGACAACCCAGCCTGTATCGAGCTCGACGGCACTCTTGCGCAGCAAGACCGCTACGAGCAGCGGGACGAGGAAGATCCTCGATAGCGTCAGTAGGTTCGGCAGATTCATAGAGGGACGGGCGCCCGTCACATGCGAATCGCTAGCGTTAGCGTACTATACCGGGCGCTTCAGCGTTCTAGCGCGGACTGGATGCACCAGTTCCGGGCAGATTGCCGCGCCGCGCGGTTGGGAGAGAATGAGAATTGATGCGAATTGATGGCAGGAGGCCAGAACAGCCCAGACAGACGCGCGTCCAGCCGGGCATCCTCGAAACTGCCGAAGGCTCGGCGCTGATCGAAGCGGGCAACACAAAGGTCATCTGCTCGGCAACGGTCGAGAATAGGGTCCCGACCTTCCTGCGAGGTACGGGACGCGGCTGGGTAACAGCGGAATACGGCATGCTGCCGAGATCAACCTCCACTCGGACGCCGCGCCTGGGAGCGCAAGGCCGTCCGTCGGGCCGCACGTTCGAGATCCAAAGACTGATCGGGCGTTCGCTGAGGACAGCAGTGGACATGGAGAAGTTGGGCGAGCGGACCATCACCGTCGACTGTGACGTGATGCAGGCCGACGGCGGCACCCGCACGGCGTCGATCACGGGCGGCTGGGTGGCCATGGCTTGCGCCATCACACAGCTCTTGAAGTTCAACGTCATCGCTGCTTCCCCTTTGCGGCACTACGTGGCCGCGATCAGCGTCGGTGTCGTGGACGGCGTGCCCATGCTGGACCTGTGCTACGAAGAGGACTCCCGGGCAGATGTGGACATGAACGTGGTGATGACCTCCGCCGGCGAGTTCGTCGAGCTGCAGGCCAGCGCTGAGGGCGACACGTTCGATCGAGAGCAGTTCGACGCGCAATTGCGCTTGGCTCAGAAAGGCATCGAAGGTCTCATTGCAGCGCAGCGCGACCTCGTCACCCTATAGTTCATGCTCGAACTGGTCTGTGCCACGTCGAACCACGGCAAGCTGAGGGAGTTTCGGCTGGCCTCCGGAGCGGATATCTCGATTGCGGGCTGCCCGGCTGTCGAGTGTCCGGAAACCGGTGCGACGTTCGAGGCGAACGCGCTCCAAAAGGCGCTGTGCTACCACCGGGCGAATCCGGCCGCATGGCTCTTCGCCGATGACTCCGGACTGGAGGTCGATGTCTTGGATGGTGCTCCTGGGATCCACTCTGCGCGCTTCGCCGGCCCGGCAGCCAGCGACAGAGAAAACAACATGCTTCTGCTACGCAGCCTAGCCCGCGTTCCGCCCGAGAGGCGCACCGCCAGATTCGTCTGCACGATTGCCTTGCTTCATAAAGGCACGCTCGCCGAAACCTTCCGAGGAACGGTCGAGGGGCGAGTCCTCCGGCGGCATTCCGGCAGCCAAGGATTCGGCTATGACCCCCTGTTCTACTATCCGCCGCTGCGCTCGAGCTTCGGGCGCATACGGGACCACACGAAGTGGCAGCACAGCCACCGCGGGCGCGCCTTCCGCGCCATGCTCGCGTGGCTACAGGACAACCAGTGAGCGGCGACGCGGCATTCCTGGCCTTCGAGACGGGCGGGACCAAGCTTGTCGCCGGGCTCGCTAGCAGCGATGGCAGACTCAGAACGACCACATCCATCCGGCGCGATCCGTCCGACCGGGCAGCGCACAGCTTTGCGCGGATCGTAGGCGCCGCCGAGAAGATGCTCTCCGAATCGCCGCATACGGCGCAGTTGCGCGCGATAGGATTCGGCTTCGGTGGCACAGTGCGCCGCTCCACCAACAGCCCGCACTTGTGCCTCCACGAGGACGGCTGGGAAGAAGTGAACGTCGCCGCCGAGTTGGAAAGCCGATTCCGAGTCCCCGTGGTCGTCGAGAACGACTGCAAGCTCGCCGCGCTGGCTGAGGCACACCTTGGCGCTGGTGTCGGGGCTCGTTCGGTTTTCTACGTCACGCTCGGCACGGGCGTGGGCGGCGGCTACGTCCGCGAGGGCAGGATCCAACCGTTTGGTGACATTGGAGAAGCCGAAATCGGCCATATCGTAGTCGATGAACGCGGTCCCGAATGCTGCTGTGGAAACACGGGCTGCGTCGAGGCGCACTGCTCGGGGCCGGGCTTGGCCAAGCTGGCAGTCGCTCTGGCGCGGTCCTCGCACGAGTCTTGGAAGTCTTCTGCCCTGTTCAGCGAAACCGGACCGACAAGCATCAGCAGCGTTCAAGTCATTCGAGCATGGGAGGGCGGCGACGATTTCGCCGCGGAAGTGATGTGTGTCTCAGCCAACCGGCTGGCGAGAGCGCTCGGTGCCGTGATCAATCTCCTGGTCCCGGAACGAGTCGTGATCGGAGGAGGCCTAGGCACAGCGACGCCGCGCCTGCTTGAACTTGTCCGAGACCAAACGCACGGATACGTAGTGCCCTATTTCCGCGACAGCTACGAGATCCTCCCCTCGCGCTTACGGGAAAGCGTGGTGACGCAGGGTGCCGCCATCTTGGCGCGCCAGGAAGTTGAGTGAAGGCCGACGGCTACCAAGCGCGCAGGGCGCCCCTAAACATCCCGGCTAGATCGTCGTTCGAGAACTTCCGTGGCGAGATCTTCGTCACGCGATGCTGAGGCAACGTCCCTTCGACCAATTCCGGTATGTCAGCCTCGGTGTAGCCGAGGGCTTGAAGCCCGTTCGGCATGTCCAACTCGCGCATGAAGCCGGTGATCGCGTCAGCGAGCACTTCGCCGGCATCCTCCTGGCCGACGTTCGACACATTCGCTCCGATCGCAGCGGCGGCTTCGAGATGTCGCCGCGGATCGGCCGGCGCGGTGAATCGGAACACTGCCGGTGCATTCAGGATCACGGAGGCCCCGTGCGGAACCATCGAGTGCGAGGTGGGATAGCCGGGCATGCGGAAGTCGCGCACCATTCCCGACACCGGATAGGACATCCCGTGGGGCAAGTGGACGCCCGCATTGCCGAAGCCGATGCCTGCGTAAGCAGCTGCGAGCAGCATCATCCCGCGCGCCTCGTCGTCTGACGGGTCGGATACCGCCCTGGGCAGATAGGTCCGCACCATGCGCAACGACTGCAACGCCCACAGGTCGCTGATGGGATTGGCGCCTTGGTACGCGGGTCGATACTTCGGGCGCCGCGGCGCGGCCCGTGTGCGGTAATCGAGCGCGGTGTACGACTCGATCGCGTGCGAGAGCACGTCCAAGCCGGTCGATGCGGCCACTGCGGGAGGCAAGGTTCGGGTGTTCTCGGGATCTAGCAGCCCCAAAGTCGGCTTCAAGCCCCGATCCGCGATACCGGTCTTCGCATGCATCTCGACCAGATCGAAGATCGCCACACCTGTCGTCTCGCTGCCCGTTCCGGCCGTGGTTGGAACCGCGAACAGGGGTTTCAGCGGCCCTGGCACCGGAACACCTCTCCCAATGGGAGGATTGACGTAGGTCAGGAATTCCGCAGGGTAGGTGGAATACAGATTGGCGGCCTTGGCAGTGTCGATCGTCGATCCGCCGCCGACCGCGACAAACGCGTCCGGATCGATCTCGCTAGCGACTCGAATGGCCGCTTGGAATGAAGCGTCGGTTGGTTCGACCGACACGTCCGAGAAGACCGTCGCGCGAACGCCCTCGTCGTCGAGCGACGCCAAGGCGACCTGCACCGGATGCAGGTCCTTGAGGAACGGGTCCGTCACGAAGAAAACGTGCCGGATTCCCCGATCCGCTAGATCGGGCCCCAACTCTCGGGTCACGCCCGCCCCGAAGCGAATGTTCGAAGTGGCCAACTCGACCGCGTACTCTGTTGAGCCTTCAGAGGTTGTCATTGATGTTCATGCGTTTCGCAACGTGTGCAGCGCCGCCGGCGTGAAGCGGTGCCTGAAGAGCTCGCGCCCTCCGGCCACCGCAACCGGGATGTCATTGCCATAGCGCCGGCGCAAAGCGGGGTCTGAATCTACGTCTATCTCTTCGATCTCCAGACCCGGTTCGGCCAGTTCCAACTGCCTTCGCGCATCGTCACAGAGCCGACATCCCGGACGGGAGTAGAACGTGACGCGGGGCATCTAGACATCCAGTATGACAGCCGCAACTGGGACAAAGTGATC
The DNA here is from genome assembly GCA_028819215.1 of Bryobacterales bacterium. Taxonomy (GTDB): domain Bacteria; phylum Acidobacteriota; class Terriglobia; order Bryobacterales; family UBA6623; genus VXMF01. The sequence goes on along the minus strand of JAPPMG010000055.1, from coordinate 96,853 downwards.
GGGCTCGCCCGGCCCGATCAGCCGCGATCTAGTAGGCCTGCAATGACCGTCTGGGCCGCCCTCGGGTCAGGCATAGCGCCAGTGCGGCGCCGATGGCAAAGCCGCCCACGTGAGCCCACCAAGCTACGCCGCCACCGCTGGAAGCAGCCGCGCCGTTGAGCAATTGGATCGCGAACCAATACAGCAACATCACGAAAGCCGGCAGTTGCACTGTCGTCCAGAACACAAGCAGCGGGAGCAAGACAATGACGCGGGATCGCGGAAAACGCATCAAGTACGCCCCCATCACCCCGGCGATGGCTCCGCTCGCTCCGACCAGCGGGACCGTCGACGAGGGCTCGGCTGCAAAGTGAGCCAAGGTCGCCAGCACCCCGCAGGCGAGGTAGAACAGCAAGAACTTGGCGTGCCCAAGTTCGTCCTCGATGTTGTCGCCGAAAATCCACAAGAACCAAATGTTGCCGAGCAGGTGCATGAATCCCCCATGCAGGAACATTGAAGTCACCAGAGGCATCAGTCCGCCGACGAGAGATTCCTGCCCCAAGACCGCCGCCCCGATATCGGCCGGTACCGCGGCGAACGATGCCAGAAAGACCGTCTGGGCCCGAAGCGAGTCCAGCACGAAGTACTGATAGACAAAGACCGCCACGTTGACGAGGACCAATGTCCACGCCACGAAAGGAGTCCGCCGGCGAGGGGTCAGGTCCCGCAGCGGGATCATGGTTCCGAGCCTCCCTTAGCTACCAGCTGCCCTGACCAAGAAGTCCGCGTTGACCCGGCGTTCGCCCGTCGCGATCAGATCGCGCGCAGCGTCCGCGCCGCGGATGCCGCCCTGTGCTCCGAGTTCCTTGCAGTTCAGCGCGGCCATGGCGTTGGAGAATGACAGTCCGTCCTCGATCGAATACCCCTCCACGACCGCATAGCAGAAGGCGCCGTGGAATACATCGCCTGCACCGGTGGTGTCGCGACAATTGACGACAAAGGCCGGCGAGTAGATGTACTTGCCCTCCACCAGCGCCAACGCGCCGTGCGGCCCCAGCGTCATGGCCGCAACGCGCATGCCGTATTCTTTCTGGATCAGCTCGAGAGCCAAGAAAGGATCCCGCTCGCTGGTCCATTCGACGGGAAAGTTGGTGCTCGCGATCAGGTAGTCCACGTAGGGCAGCACGCGGTCGAACCCCCTGTAGATCGTGTCCACATCCACCGTCACCGGAATCCCGTGCTGTCGTGCGATGCGCGCCGCGTGTTCAACCGCCGCCGTGTCGTGACCATCGATATGCAAGAGTCGAGCACACGTAATCTGTTCGGGTTCAATATGTTCCGGCACGATCTTCAAGCAATCCGGCCTTTGCCAAAGGATCGTGCGCTCCCCCGTCGTCTGGTCAATGACGATGTAGGCTGACTGGTTCGGGCAGCCGGCCCGCAATTGCACATGGGAGACGTCAATGCCTGACTCGGACAGGCTTTGTAGCAGGATCTGGCCGCCGTCGTCATCTCCGACGCTGCCGATGTACTTGGTCTTCAGACCGAGCTTGACGCAGGCCACCATGGCGCTGGCTACCTGTCCGCCCGGAGAGCGAATCTCCCGCACGAACGGTGCCTTGCCGCCGTAGGCGGGAAACTGCGGGACCAATAGCAGGGTGTCCGTGGCGTTGAGGCCAACGCCTACCACATCGAAAGTCTTGTCCATGTAACGCTTGCCTATTCCGACGACGCCGCACCGCCGGCGATCTTGAACACGAAGGCATGATGACAGGGCAGCTCGTCCGGAGCGATGACAGGCGGCGTGACCCGCAAGCCGGCCTGCGACGGCCGCCACTCCAGATCCGCGCTCGAGCCCAGCATGGTCACGCGCGCTCCCGTCGGCGCCGAGACGCCTTCCAAAGTGACGGGCTCTGAGGGAAAGCCAGGCAGGATCGCATACAGGTCAGCGCCCTTGCGAGTAAAAAACACCATCTTGCGGGCCACGTCGCCGTCCGGTTCCAAGCCTGCCACTCGCAGGATGTCGTACTGCTGGCGGTACTGCTTGTACTCTTGGACTGGACGCTCCCCAGCGGTCCACTGGGCAGGGGTCCGCCATGGACGAGTGCCGTGAATGGCCTCGCCATTGACCTCCAGCCATGCTCCCAGTTCCAGCAGGCGCTGCTGCTGCAGCAATGGAATACGGCCGTCCGCGGTGGGGCCGACATCCAATAGCAGATTCCCGCCCCGGCTGACCAGGTCCACCAACACCCAGACCAATTGCTTGGCGGTCATGTAGTTGGCGATAGGCTCGTTGCGATTGTAGCCGAACGAATGCCCGATTCCCCGGTTCTCTTCCCACGCATGCGTTGCGTCGGCCATGCCCGCCCCGTACTCGGTCGTGTAGTAGCCTCCGTGCTTGTGTCGAATTCCCTTCCCCCAGCGGTCATTGATCACTACCTCGTCGCGGCCAGGCGACTCGTTGAACAGCCAGGCCAACAATTCCGTGCTCTGCCAGCGCTCGTGCTCCAGGTCCCATTCTCCGTCGCTGAAGATCAACGCAGGCCGGTAGCGGCTGACCACATCCTTGAATTGGGGAATCATGTGCTCTTGGATATAGCGGTCGCGATCCTGCAACCAGAGCGGGTTGAACCACTCGTAGAGCGAGTAGTAGAACCCCATTTTGAGCCCGGCATCCCTGACCGCACTTCCGAGGTCGCCTAGCAGGTCGCGCCTGGGCCCTTCATCCACGCTGTTCCACGGGCGTCCCCAGGTGCGGTTGGCATCCTTGCTGGGCCATAGTGCGAAGCCGTCGTGATGCTTGGAGGTCAGTACCACGTAGCGGGCGCCCGCCTTGCGGAAGAGATCTGCCCACTGCTCCGGATCGAATAGCTCCGCCTTGAACTCGGGGGCGAACTGCGGGTAGATGAATCGCTCTCCATAGACTCGATTGTGGAACTCCCGCGTGGCCAGCGCATTGCGGCGCTGCCGCTCGTTACGCCCCTCGAGCGGCGCCCGCAGCGAATGCCAATACCATTCTGAGTACGAATCGGGGTACGCGTATGCCGGCACGGAGTAGACGCCCCAGTGGATGAAGATTCCCAACTTGGCGTCGAGAAACCACTCGGGAGTGGGACGCGAATCCAATGACTCCCAAGTCGCAGCGTACTCCGCAGACACTAGGGCGCTGGCGGTCAGGGTAGCGAGCAAGAGGACTGGAATCGGGCCGCGCAGCCAGCCAAGACACCGCGAACGTGGGCCAATGTTCTTCACAAGTGCAACTTAGCACGCTCGCGGCACGGGGCGGAGATCCGAGCGATTGCTACACTCCAGACTGTGCTGGTGCAGCCTCGGCTCGCGGTCTCGGCGCCTGATCTCGGGGCCTTGAATTGGCCGAGATCCATTGCCGACGCGACCGCGCTCGCGGGGGTTGGTCGCGCCTGGCGGCGCAGCAAACACCACGTCGACTGGATCAATAGGCAGCAAGTAGAGCTGTGCAAGGTGCCCGCTCCGACCTTCGCCGAGAGCGCCAGGGCCGAACACTTATCAGCAGCCTTTGCCGCATTGGGCCACAGTCCGAGCATCGACGACGCCGGAAACGTAGTGGTGCCTATCGTCCATTCCACGCACCTGCCCTACGTTGCGGTCACCGCGCACATGGACACCATCCTGGCGCCATCTGCTCCGGACGACGTCCGCGTCAAACCCGACGGGACAATCACGGGACCGGGAGTGACAGACAACGGAGCGGGCCTTGCGACCCTGCTGGGCCTTGCCAGACTGCTAGCCGATCCGCTGGTCGAGAACGCGGAGCGGAACGTGCTGCTCGTGGCCAATGTCGCCGAAGAGGGCGAGGGCGACCTGCGGGGAATCCGTTACCTTGTCGAGGACTCGCCCTACGCCGCAAGGATCGACCGCTACTTGGTACTGGACGGCGCCTCGCTGAACCATATCACCGACGCAGCGCTGGGAAGCAAGCGCTTCGAGTTGGTCATCGACGGAGCGGGCGGCCATAGCTGGAACGATTTTGGGGCTCCTCACCCGGTCCATGCGCTGGCAGGTGCGATTGTTCGAATGACACGCGCGCACCTGCCGTCCCAGCCCAAGACGACGCTCAGCGTGGGAGTTGTCGAAGGCGGCACCAGCGTCAATTCGATCCCTACGTCAGCTTCGGCCAAGATCGATGTGCGATCAGTCAACCCGGCCGAGATCCGGCGCATCCAGCACGCCGTCGAGGAAGCGGCCCGCAAGGCTGTGGCAGCTGAGAACCAGAATGCGTCGGGCAGCCGTCTCGGATGCGTCTTGCGCGAGATAGGAAACCGGCCGGCAGCTCCGCCGCTGCCAAGAAATCCTGTTGCGGAGTGCTTCCATGCGGTTGACCTCCATTTGCGGATATCTTCAGCGTCGGACTGCTCGTCCACCGATGCGAACATCCCGCTGGCGGCGGGTCTACCGGCTGCCGCAATCGGCTGTGGCGGCCTCGGCGGCAATGTGCACGCCCCGAGCGAGTGGTACGACCCCAAGGGTCGAGATCTCGGACTGCGGAGGCTGCTGCTTGGCCTTGCCTGCCTCCAGATGCAGCGATAGCTGTCTTTGAAGCAGCGCGGTGCCAGCATATGCGAGCCTTGGTGTAGCATGAGGCTCGTGAGCGGTTCGCGGATTCGCACGAACCTTGCACTCTTCACTCTGGCGGGCACCCTGCTCGCAGCAGGTTCGCTCCAAGCCGCCTCGCGGCGCGTGATGGTCCTAGAGTCCATCCATGTCGCACCGGACGAGGTGCTGGAGCAAACGACTTGCATTGGTTGCTCGATCCATGTGGAAGGGGTTGTCAGCGACAGCGCCCTGCTCCTGCTGGGGCGGCTGCACAACGAGGGGGAGATCAAGGGGAATGCAGTGGTCCTTGGCGGGTCGGTGATTTCATCGGGCCCGATCGGAGGCAGCGCACTAGTCGTGGGCGGGACCTTGCGCCTCGAGGACGACATGAACGGCAATGCCGTCACGGTGATGGGCGATCTTGAGGTCGGTGCGAGCGACGTGCGGATCGGCGGCGATGCGTGGACCGTGCTAGGACAGCAGAACGGCCTCACGCCGGGCAGCGTTGCCGGAAGCGTAATGCGACTGGGCACCCCGTCGATAGGCCGGATGTTGATCTCAGGGCTAGTTGGCGGTTTGCTCCTACTCGGTTTGATCGCTCTCGGGGCAGTGCTGGTGCTGAGCTTGCTCGGGCATATGTTGCTCGGGGTCCAGCGCCTGACAGTGATGGCCGACGCCTGCACACGAACCCCCGCGGCTTGCTTTCTCGTCGGTCTCGGCACGTGCTTCGGTCTGGCCGTGATCGGCTTGATGATGTCCATGCTGCTGCCGGTGTCGCTTCCGATGGTCTTGCTGTTCCCGATCGTCTCAGTCATCGGATATTGCGGCCTAGCATTCGCGATCGGGCGCAACCTGCTGCCAAGCACACGTCCTCTGCTCGCCACCACGTCCGGGGGAGTATTGGTGGCTGCCGTGCAACTCGTCCCGATCGTCGGGTGGCTGGTTCTCGTGGTGCTGTGGAACGTCGCCCTTGGCGCAGCCATCATGAGCGGCTTCGGGATCTCGTCGGACTGGCTTAGCGCGAAAGCGGCGGGTCAGTTCGCCCGCTAGCCCTAGAGCACCTCTGCTGATCGTTGCGGCGCCACCAAGAGCGTGTCGGCCGGTCCTTTGTGCTTGCCGCTTCCGCTGCCCAATCAGTCGACCGCGCTGCTTGGTGCTAATCTGGACAGGTCGCACCTACACTGGCAGACACTAAGCTAATTGCCCCGAACCGACAACAATTCGTTTGACGGTGCCATCCCTTACGTCGACACGCCTGATCAGGTTCGCTCGCTGGCGGAGCGCCTCAAGGGCCAGCGCCTGATCGCGTTCGACACCGAGTTTCTCTGGGAGCGGACCTACTCGCCACACCTGGGCCTGATCCAGGTGGCGGATTTCGAGCACACGTGGCTGATCGATCCCGTGCGCCTCTCCGCAAGGGACCTGCGGCCTCTATTGGATGTCTTCGTGGCACCGGAGACCCTGAAGGTCGCACACGCGGTCGACCAAGACCAAATCTGCCTGCACATGGCCTACGGCGTGGTCGCGGAGCCGGTCCTCGACACTTCCGCAGCCGCAGCACTGATCGGCATGGGAGAGCAGGTCGGGCTGTCGAAGCTCTTGCACAAGCTCCTCCACATTGACATCGCCAAGGGGTACAGCCGCACGAACTGGCTCAAGCGGCCCCTCTCAGAAGCGATGCTCCGCTATGCGGCTGAGGACGTGGCACATCTTCCCAGGGCCGCCGACGTCCTTAGCGAGAGGCTGGGCGACTTGGGCCGAACGGATTGGGCCTTGGAACTCTCCGCGCGCGGGGGACACTTCGCCAAGGCGCATTTCGATGCCGACGCGCTGGCCCTCAAGCTCGCGGACGGCAGGCGTCTCGGCCCGACGACGTTCAGCGTCCTGCGGGAACTGATCGCGTGGCGCGAATCAACCGCTCAGCGCTCGGACGTGCCGCGTAAGTGGATTTCTGAAGACAAGACCCTGGTCAAGCTAGCCAGCGCGCGACCGACCACGCGCGAACAACTCGCTGACTTCCGGGGACTTGGCGGCATCAAGAACTCCGATGGCGTGAAGCGCATTCTGGCCGCGATTCGCAAAGGAATCGACACACCCGCCGCAGACTATGCGCCGGCCAAGCGCAAGCCGGCGACCACGGCGACCGAAGCCGCGGCTCTGGTAGTGCTCAAGTGCTTCCTCAACACGCTGGCGGCAGACAACGAGATCCCGGTGCGGCTATTGGTCGATAGCGAGAGGATGGTTGAACTGCTCCGGGGCAAGTTCAAGGATGTCGAGGCGCTGCGTCGAAGCGACATCCTGGATCCGCGCTCCGTCGATCTGGTGGGGGAAGACTTGGTCGCGATCCTGAACGGACGCAGGGGCCTTCGCATCGTCAATGGCGCCCCGGTCCAGCACATCGACTAGCACAAGCGGCCTGCAGCGGAGGCCGTACGACCCGATATCACGGCGCGTCTGCTGAACGGCCGCGACACAAGACCAAGTTGTCTTGGTCTAGGTTGCGGGACCAGATGAACTCCGCCGAGCCGAACTTCTCCACATACCCGCTATAGGCACGCTGGTTCGTGACCGCACTTGCGGGATAGGTCGTGGCCGGCAGCCAGTCGCTGTCGTCAAAGCCCGGCTCTGCCCAGTCCTCCGGAACGGGAAGGTGCAGGGCGCGGCACGAGGCCGGGTCGCGTTCGACGCACGCCGGCCTTTCCGGGCAGCCGGAGGTGTCCGGGCCGGGCTTGACACAGCTGAGGTCTTCGAGCGGACTGATGTAAAACGCCTTGCACTTCCAAGCCGCGCCTGTCTCCGTGCCGTCGCTAAACGCAGCGATGAACCCGCCATCTCCGACGTTCCAGCGGTCATATTCCATGCCCACTCCCAAGTGCGTGCCCCAGTCGACCAGCTTGACGGCGTAAGTGAGCGGACCCTCGGCATTGAAGCGCACGACGCCGGAATTAAACGGCACGAAACCGACCGGATCACGGGCCACGATCTGGCCGTTGACGTACAGCTCGTAGTAGTTGTCCCCGAACACAAAGCCGGTGACCTCGTCGCCGTCCGCGTCGATCTCAACAGTCTGGAGGTCTTCGAGGTGTGAGGGATTGTAGCCGGGGCCGCCGCAGTCGTTGTAGAGATCCGTGGGATCGGGTCCCTCAGCAGGAACGGTCGGCACTTGGATCCGCGTTCCATCTGCGGCGATCACGATGCCGCAACGAGCCTCGATGAATCGGCGAGCCGGACCAGAGCACTCGCGAGCGAGCTTGCCACAGGAAAAAGTCTCGACAGCCAGCCCCTGGGTCATGACGCCATCGTCGGTACCTTGGGTCAGCGCAATCGTGGGGACCAGCAGAAGAAGCCAAGCCTTTCGCATCGCATCTAGAATGACAGATCGCGGCCGCGATGTCTGACGGGCCCCCTCTCACCCGCGCCTACTACTGCAAGTCCGGCTCATTCAAACCTATAGTTGCCGCGTGCCACAATCACCGCCGGACCTGTCAGGCGTATTCCGCCCTCCCAATCTACGCACATCTCCCCGCCCTGAGTGATGATCCGCGCCCGGTCCGTGATCCATCCGCGGTGACGTGCCGCAACTGCCGCGCCAAGCGAGCCCGTGCCGGAACTCAACGTCGCCCCGGCGCCCCGCTCCCAGAAGCGCACTTCCAATGTCGGCGTTCGGCGGTCGTTGTGGTTCACCGTCACGAACGAAACATTGGTCCCTTCGGGAAAGCGCGGGTCCCGTTCCAAGATCGGCCCCCAAGTTTGCCAGTCGAAGTCCAAACTCTCCACGCGAACCACGAACTGCGGATTGCCTACGTGGACGGCAGTCATCTCACCACGCAGCTTGGCGCCCTCCCCGACTGGCTGGTCCTCCGACACTCTGCACTCCGATTCGTCAGTCGTCATCCGGAATTCGTAGTACGGGGCCTTCGCCAGCATGCGGTCGATCTCGCGTACTCCGGCCGCGGTCTCGACGTAGAATCGCTCCGGCGCTCCCGCAAACTCGGTCAAGTAGGCGGCGACGCACCGCGTGCCATTGCCGGAGATTTCCGCCGCGCTGCCATCGCTGTTCCAGAGATGCAACTGGGCGATGGCCTGCGGATCGCTGGAGGGGCTGACAACTTCCAGGCCGTCGGCTCCGACCCCGCGGCGGCGGTCGCAGATCTTGGCAGCGAACTCCGGCAAGGCTTCGGCCCCGATGCCGATCTCGGAAAGCTCGCGGCGTTCGACGATCACGAAATCATTGCCGGCCCCGTGGGCCTTAGTGAACCGAACAAGAGGCACTGATCCTAGTGTGCCTGAAGCCAAACATCCTTTCACTGGCGGCGTAGGCCAAGCAGAACTCAGTCCCCAGTAAGTTCTTGCTGCTAGCGGCGGAGGCACCGCTTTCTAGCGGGAAAGGGAGCCGAGTGCCTTAGCGGGCATGCTCGGAACTGCGCGGGGGAAGCTGGGTGACCGGCTTCCCTGCCTCAAGGATCTTGGTGCCGACCTGCTTCCGCTGGCGTTGGACCGAACCGATAATCCGGCTCGGCCCAAGGCCAACTGGTCGCGTGTGCTGACTGTCCGGAGGTGATCAGAACACGTACTTCAACGCGAGTTGGATGATTCTCGGGCTCCCTGCGCTCGTGATCCTGCCGAACCGCCTGTTCACCATGGTCCGCTGTGGGCTACCCAGATTCACGTTGTTGAGCATATTGAAAAACTCAGCGCGAAACTGAAGCCTGTGTCCTTCTGAGAGAGGAATTTGTTTCTGTAGACTCACGTCCACTTTGAAATCCCCAGGGGCGTGAATGAGGTTCCGCGGGGTGGTGCCGAACGTACCGAGTGGATTCAGAGTGAAGGCATCGGTGTTGAAGTACTCTTGAATGACCTCGGCTCGAGGTCGATTGGATGGCAAGAAAGGACTCATACCGGCGAGCAAATCCGGCCGATCGTCGTTGGTGCCTGCAAGTGATCGATCTCTCCCGGTTCGGATTCTAATCGGGTTCCCACTTTGCCAGGTCCAGATTCCGGTGAAGCTCCAGCCACCCGCCACGTGCCTCATCAACGCGTGTTGACCCGCGAGCCTCGGCAGGTCCCATATGAACGACTGTCGGAAGTTGTGTGGCACATTGAAGGCGGACAATCCTCGGTTCGCACTTCGGTCAAACGGATTGTGAGGCTGATTAAATTGAGGATCCCGGGAGTCCTGATCGATGGACTTGGAAAAGGTGTAGAACGTCAGGAACGACAGATTGTCCCGATATCGTTTCTCCAAGCTTACCTGCAACGAGTGGTACGTCGAGAAGTAGTCACTTCCAAGCTGGACCAGAGAGGCGAAATCGGGATACAGCGCGCGTCGTCTGTTCGTGTTTCCGAGGGTCGCTCCAGCCCCAAAGATGGCCGGGTTAAGCTGGTCAGTGCTGACCAGTCGCGTGCCCTTAGAGCCCACGTAGGCCGTTCGCAACAGGAGATCTGCTACTAGCTGTCGCTCAATCGTAAGATTCCACTGCTGGATGTAGCCGGTCTTGAAGTCTGGACGAATCGTGAAATTGTTCCCGACAGATGCAAAGGTTACGTCGGATGGCGGAGTGTAGGGAGCAAAGGCCTCCGGGAAGGGATCTGCTACACCTTTGGATCCATACGGATCCATGAAATCCACGTCCCGAAGTTCAAACGACGGAGAGAACGGCGCTGCTTCGACGAAGTTGTTGTACATGACGCCGGGAAGCCGCGAAAAGAAGACACCATAACCTCCCCGAACGCTAGTCCGATTCTTCCCGCCTACGTTCCAAGCAAATCCAAACCGTGGAGCTAAATTCAGTAGGTTGTTGTTCGTACCAGCCTCCGGGAAGTTGCGATCACCGGCAAATACAAGGCCGGGCGGAGCATTCCCGAATCGCTCCGACTGAAGTCCCGGACGATAACCGGTGACCTGGCCGAGTTCGTCGGTGTAGGGCCACCAGGGGTCCCAACGCAGTCCGACGTTAAGGCTAAAGTCACGGGCGACATTAAACTTGTCCTGGACGTACAAGCTCATCTCGAAACCTCGCATGTCCTTGGCTTTGCCACCGCTCTGCCGGAAGCGCGCCGCTCTACCGGTCAGGAAATCTGCGAAACCATCGCCGGTTGCACGACCGCTGAAATCAATGCTGGGGGCTTGGCGGAAACCCGTGTTCGACTCGAACTTGATCCGGGGAACAAACTCTGCCCCGAACTGTATCGAGTGCTTTCCCTTGATGTAGCTGACCGTGTTCGAGAATTCGTGATTCTGCCGGATCCAATTGCTGCCTGGAGGCCCGGAGCCGCTGCCCCAACCGCCATATCCGGTGATCCTGAGCAAGAGTGCGCGGCGCTCAGGTGCAGTCGGCGCGACGTTGACGCCAAAATCCGTGAGGTCGAATGGTGTCGTCCGAATGTTGAATGAGTCGAGGAAGAGTGTTTTGGCAATAAATGTATTGACAAGGTTAGGGGATGCAGTCCAAGTCCATCGACCAGTGAAGCTCTTGGTCGTCTGCAGCTGAGCCATTCTCGAGTTGAGAAGCGTATTGTCCCCGTCCCAGCCATCTTCCGTGTGCCGGACATAGAAGAAGCTTCCCGAGATCATATGGAGCCCGCGATTGTAGTCCAGTTTGCCCAGGTACTGGTTGTTGTCACGGTCATCTGGACGAGCAAACAAAACTCTCCCATCCGGGCTCTGAGGCGGCGGTAAGAATTCAAGGAGACCCACACTGGCGGGCGTAAAGAGTGCCTCCGGTATCCGGTTGTTAGGGAACAACTCTCCGGTGAACGGGTTTTTCAGCTTTTTCCTTAGTGCCGAAAAGTCTCCTTGGCGCTTCTCCAGCGAGGGCACAAATGCCGTGTTTGACAAGGAGGTGTTCTTGATCCGATATCCCTGGTAGCTGCCGAAGAAGAACAACTTGTTAGCGAGTACGGGGCCTCCGAGAGTGGCTCCAAACTGGTTGCGCTTCAGATTGTCGTGTGCTCGAGCGAAGAAGTTGCGCGCATTCATGCTTCCGTTGCGCAGGAAGTTGAACGCCGCTCCGTGGAATTCGTTGGTTCCGGACTTGGTGACGACATTGACGATGGCTCCAGCGGAGTTGCCGTATTCGGCGTTGTAGTTGCTTGTCTGAACACTGAACTCCTGGATAGCGTCCGGGTTGGGGAAGATCGCGTTGTTGCGCCAGATGACATCCGAGTGAGTGCCGCCATCGAGCTTGTAGCCCACCTCGCTCCCTCGCGCTCCATTCGCCGAGATCGCCAGCGCCTCCTCGGTATTGGCGTAGCCCGCTCTGCTGGTCCTTGTCCCGTAGACAATGCCAGGAACTAGGTAAACCATCGAGGCAACATTGCGGCCATTCAGTGGAAGGTCTTCCACTACCCGCGTGTTGACGACCCGGCTCAGAGTGCCAGATTCCGTTGCTGTCATGGGGGCTTCGGAGGTCACGGTGACTACCTCAAGAACCTCGCCAACCGAAAGCTCCACGGTGAGGCTGTGTGTGGTATCGACGTTTAGAGTGATACCCGTCTGTTGATAGGTTGCAAAGCCGGGCGCGCTGGCCTCTAGGCTGTAACTCCCGATGGGCAGGAGGGTAAGGAGGAACCTCCCGTTTGCGCCGGTCGAAGAGGTCCTTGTGAACTGCGTGCCGAGATTCGTGACAGTTACCGAGGCAGCTGGCACGAGGGCACCCGAACTGTCGGTAACTGTGCCGGCCAGTGATGCAGTTGGAGCCACCTGGGCCCAAGCAGATCCGCTGCTGAGTATCACCACAGCCAGGAAGCCGAGCCACAGACAGGCTCTGAGTGTTGCCGATGTTCTTGTCATGACGTGACTCCTTGGTCGTGTTCCCTGCGATCGAATGACTTGCGCGATCTTAACGGAACCTTAACCTTGCCCAGACGAGCAAAGTTGCTTGATTCTGTCAAGCCGTTTCTCGTCTTTTTTAGCGGGTTTAGGACATAGTCTGCGATTCCCATTCCACAACACGGGAGAGTTGCTGTTTTTCTCGTGATTCCAGGTCGGGAAAGGGGACTGTCGAACACCCGTGATCCCCGAGCGACGGGCAGTAGAAGAGCGGACTTTGAGTCCGACGCCATGCTGTGGCTTGCGAGCGTACCTTCAATAAATTTCTTGCTGGACGAGTGTTGCCATTTGATAGCGACGGAGCCCGCGCCTTTGCGGAGATTGTCGCGGCGCGCCATCTCATTGGGCGTCCAGTCTGCCAGGCCGATGGACAGATTGCTGCTGTTGCTCGCTCCCGCGGCATGGCGGTTGCAACGCATAACATTCGGGATTTCGAGAACATCGGGATCCATGTGCTCGACCCCTGGCACGGCGCAGGACTGAAACAACTGAGGCCTTAGCCCGCGTCAAAATCAACGCCTGCTGAGGCATGGCGTGGGGAAGTTCACCGGGGTGCGCGCGGACGGCCCTTCCAAGGCAAGAATGCGACCGACCGCACTCAAGGACACAGCTGAGGATAGCTTCGGCCAGTCCGCAGCCGTTTAGGACGGCACTCCGATCTCTGAGCAGGTTGTTCGCGGCGAACTGTGGCGGACGCTAACGACACCGCCGACGACCCTCCGCCTCGCTTTCCGGTGGAAGTTCATCGTCTGTCCCAATTCGGCTCCGCAATCGACTCACGCTGTGTCCACCTACAGCCTGAGCGGGCAATTGGAACTGCTTGGCGCATTGATACTCTGAATTCAGATACTCATGACAAACCCGTTGGTCGAGATCCAGTTCGACGTTCCGTTTGATACGATCCGCGCCGAGCATGTCGAGCCGGCGATCGACCAGTTGCTGGACGAAGCTGGAGTTGCACTCGCCGCGCTGGCGGAAGACGACCGCCCGGCCACCTACGACCGCACACTGGGAGCATTGGAGTCTCTCGGGGAAAAGCTCGGCTACGCCATGGGCGTCGTAGGCCACTTGGAATCGGTGGCCACTTACCCAGAACTGCGGGCTGCCTTCAACGCCGTGCAGCCGAGAGTCAGCGCATTCTTCTCCGGCATCCCCCTCAACGAGGGCGTCTGGAAGCGTCTGAAGGCGTTCGCTGCATCGCCTGAAGCTCAAGCCATCTCCCCCACGCGCAAGAGGTTGCTGAAAAAGACCGTAGATAGCTTTCGGCGTAGCGGAGCCGACCTCGATCCGGAGTGCAAGGCGAGGCTGCTGGAAATCAATGTCGAACTGGCCAAGTTGACGACCAAGTTTTCCGAGAACGTGCTGGATGCCACTAATGCCTTCGAACTAGTCATCGACGAAGAGGCGGGTCTTGCCGGCCTTCCCGCGACCGCCATTGATGCGGCACGCGAGAGCGCAGAGAGCAAGGGGCGACAGGGCTGGCGCTTCACTCTTCAGGCACCGAGCTACTTGGCCGTGATGACCTACCTTGACGACGCAGCCGTACGGGAAACGCTGTATCGCGAGTACTCGCGACGGGCCGCCGCGGGAGAGTTCGACAACCGGGAGAACATCAGCCGGATCCTCGCACTGCGTAACGAGAAGGCCGAATTGCTCGGCTATGCGGACTTCGCGGACTTGGTCCTGGAAGATCGAATGGCGAAGTCGGGCTCCAACGCCCTAGCGTTCGTCAACGAGCTCAGGCGTCGCACGCAAGTCGCATTCGAGCGCGAGAACCAAGAGTTGAGCGACTTCTGCGGCGGAAGGTTGGCTCCTTGGGACGTGGCCTACCAAGCCGAGCGGCTCCGGAAGGAGCGCTATGACTTCGACGAGGAGGACTTGCGCCCGTATTTTCCCTACGAAGGGGTTCTAGCCGGACTCTTTGACGTGGCACAGCAGCTCTTCGGTGTGAGAATCGAGCGCCGCGAGCGCGTGCCCGTATGGGACAAGGGCGTCGACTCGTACGCGCTCCTAGACGCCGATGGCAGCCATCTCGGCTCGTTCTACGCTGACTACTTCCCGCGCGAGAACAAGCGCGGAGGGGCCTGGATGGACTCGCTGATCACCGGCGAGCCGACCGGAGATGGCTTCTCGCCGCACCTCGGACTCAACTGCGGCAATCTCACCCCTCCGACCGGAGGCAAGCCGGCCCTGCTGACCCATCGCGAAGTGGAGACGATCTTTCACGAGTTCGGCCACCTGCTGCACCACCTGCTCAGCAGGGTGGAAGTCAAGAGTCTCGCCGGCACGAACGTGGCTTGGGACTGGGTGGAGTTGCCCTCCCAGATCATGGAGAACTGGTGCTGGGAGCGCGAAGCCCTCGACTTGTTTGCCAAGCACCATTCGACAGGTCAGGCCATCCCTGAAGAACTGTTAGCCAAGATGAAGAGAGCCAAAAACTTCCGCAGTGCGAATGCGCAGATGCGACAGCTGGGCTTCGCCAGCCTCGACCTCGCACTGCACATCGAGTTCGATCCCGACAAGGATGGTGATGTCATGGAGTACTCCCGCGGCATCTTACAGTCTCACTCGCCCACACCCCTGCCCCAGGACTATGCGATGGTTGCGGGCTTCACGCACCTCTTCTCCAGCCCGGTCGGCTATGGTGCCGGCTACTATTCGTACAAGTGGTCGGAGATGCTGGACGCTGATGCCTTCACGCGCTTCGCCCGCGATGGCATCTTCAACTCCGAGACCGGAACGGCGTTCCGCCGCAACATCTTGGAGAAGGGCGACAGCGCCGAGCCGGAAGACCTGTTCCGGGCCTTTATGGACCGAGATCCGGACCCCGAGGCCTTGCTGCGACGGCTTGGCCTAGCAGCCTAGGCTCTCCCATCGGCCATGTCGGAGATCGCTCCCTCGGAGTTGCTGGCAGCAACACGGCTACCGGCGAGGTCGTTCTACGCCCGGCCTACCGTGGAAGTGGCGCGGAGCCTGCTAGGTACGATCTTGCTGCATCGCACCAACGATGGTCTCTTGGCTGGCGTGATCGTCGAGGTGGAGGCCTATCTCGGCCAAGACGACCCGGCCGCGCACAGCAGCGCAGGTCAGACAGCCCGCACACGAGTGATCTTCGGCGGTCCGGGCCATGCTTACGTCTACAAGATCTACGGCCTTCATCACTGCTTGAATGTCGTGGCCGAGCCTGCCGGAACACCCGGCTGCGTGCTCATCCGCGCCTTGGAGCCGGTCTGCGGCATCGACGCCATGCGCTCTCGCCGCGTGGCCGCTCGGCGGGCGGATCAGCTCGCTAGCGGGCCGGCAAAGTTGACCCAAGCGATGGGGATCGGGATCGAAGCATACGGAGCGGATCTACTCGGCGAGCCACTGAGCATCCGCCTGCCACGCAAGGAGCCGGACGTCGAAGTGGGAACCACGAAAAGAATCGGGATCCAGAAGGCGCGGGAGCTTGATCTTCGCTTTTTTATCGCAGACAATGAGCACGTCAGCCGACGATGACTGAGGATCCCAGTGGACGCGTGATCTTCCATGTCGACATGGACGCTTTTTTCGTGTCCGTGGAGGAGCTATCCGATCCCGCGCTCAAGGGGCGCCCGGTCGTGGTGGGCGGCAAGCCGGACGAGCGAGGCGTGGTCGCGGCGGCATCCTACGCGGCCCGCAAGTTCGGCGTGCGCTCGGCGATGCCACTTCGGGAAGCTATTCGCAGATGTCCACAAGCTATTTTCTTGGAGGGACATCCGGAACGATACCTAGAGTATTCTAAGCGGGTTCGCAAGACCTTGCGGCAATTCTCGCCCCTAGTATCGATGGCGTCCATCGACGAAGCCTACCTTGACCTCAGCGGAACAGAGCGCCTGCTCGGACCGCCGCTCGCTGCGGCGCATGCCTTGCACGAGGCCGTCAAGGACGAGACCGGCTTGCCGTGTTCGATCGGCATCGGGACATCACGGCTGGTGGCAAAGATCTGCTCCGCCCTGGCAAAGCCGAACGGAATCCTGTATGTCCGGCCCGGTGCGGAGCCCCAAGTCTTGGCCCCGCTAGAGATCGGCCGCATCCCGGGCGTCGGCAAGGTCACTCGAGAGAAGCTCGCGGCGCTGGGAATACACACCATTGGCGAGGCTGCCAAGCGAGGAGAGTCGTTTCTGGAAGCCCATCTGGGCAAGGCGGGTGCAGACTTGGCAGGCAAGGCGCTCGGACGCGATGCCGGGGCCTGGTTCAGCCAGGAGTTCACGGAGCAAAGCGATCCGAAGTCCATCAGCCACGAGACAACCTTCCCGGAAGACACGCTCGATGCGGTATTGGTCAATGCCACGATCGCCAAGCTAGCGCAACTCGTGGGGCGACGCTTGCGTGAGCATTCCCTGTGGGCCAAGACAGTCCAGATCAAGATCCGCTATTCCGATTTCTCGACGCAGACGAGGGCGAAGACCCTCGAGGAAGCGACCCAATTGGACAGCGTCTTGTTGCAGACAGCTCGCGCCCTATATGAACGCAACTACGTCCGTGGGAAGGCTGTGCGCCTGCTCGGCGTTTACGCCGGCTCGCTTCAGAAAGCGCCAGGAACCCAGCCGAGGCTATTCGACAAGGACGGCAATACCAAGTGGGCCAAGGCCCTGCAAGCTGTGGACTCGTTGCGCGACCGCTACGGCGAATCTTCTGTCGGGCTGGCAGCCACGCTGCGCCACGGGCGCAGGGAACGAGTGCATGAAAACCCTTCCGGATTGGCTGGGCGTGTCAGCCAAGACGACCAATAAGCTCCAGACCGGAGCTAGTTCCGGGAACCTCAACCAGGCTTATAAACGAGCACGTCCTCGCCGGCTAGGAAAGGCGAATTTAGGCCCAGCTTGCCGGCTAGCTCTTCGACGTCCGCCTTTGACCAACTCACCATGGTGTGCTGGATGACACCGTCCGTTCCAACTAAGAACACTGTCGGCACATTGGTCAGACCGTATGCGTTAGACACCGCGAATCCTGCTTCCTCGGTGTCGAACACTTGCTTGGTGACATAGCCGTGCTCCACATTGAAGCGCTCCGCGTCCGCGGGCGTGTCCTGCGACACCGCAACCGCGGTGCCAGAACCGTTCAATGCCGCGTTGAAGCGATCCAAGTACGGCAGTGCGTACTGGCAGGTCGGGCAGCTGGCCTTGAAGAATGTCAGAAGCACGGGACCCGACGCAAGGGCGCCAGAAAGCTGAAACTCGCTGCCGTCGGCGTCTCGGAGACTGAAGTCCGGTGCACGGGAACCTCTTGGTAGCGCAGCCATACCACTCACAATCGTACCGCCTTCGTGGCCGCTGCCAGCACCTGCCTCGTTCTCGGATGTGACAGCGACATGCGTCGCTACAATTGGCAAGATATGAAACCGGTGTTTACTGCCATCCTCTTCGCCGTCATCGCGGCACTGTTAGCCTTGATCGTATATTCCTCTCTGGGACTACGCCAGTTCACGTGCGAGGTGTGCATAGAGTTCCAAGGACGCACGAACTGTGCCACCGCTTCCGGAACGAGCAAGGAAGAAGCGGTGCGAACCGCGACGGACACGGCGTGTGCCACCATTTCGGCGGGCATGACCGAGAGCATTCAATGCAGTCGCACGCCCCCTGTCAGCGTGACCTGGCAGGAATGAGCTACTTCCACCGATAGCGGTGCCAGAAGAACGAGGCCGTGACAAGCGCCGCAACCGAGGCCAGGACTAGAGCGGCGCGCTCCCAATGCACCGGCTGGGTCGCGAGCGGGCTGTCCAGCACAGCCGAGGACGGCACGAGCAACAGAGCGCTGAAGTGAGCCAGAGAGGAGAACCTCAGGGCGGCGACGCCATCACGCCTTTTCCGGACTGCCAACGCAAGTAGCGCCACAGACAACCCGTAGGCCGCGCCGAGCGCCAGGCCCGCGGTCATGCCGTTCACGCCGTCCCAGAAGACCAGGGCGGCGCGGGACCCGAGGATCAGCCCAATGATCGTCAGCGGAGGCGGAAACACCGTGAGCCAATCGGCGGACCTGCCTCGACGATACTTGCGCGAAGCTTGGAATCCAAGCGCCGCGTGCAGCAGCAACGCGGTAATCCATAGCCGGGAATCGTTCAGGAGTTCGCCCGCTTTCTGCGCGGAGAGGTTCTCCGCAACAAAGCCGCAAGCGCCCGCCGCCACAATCAGGATCGGTGCGAAGGCAACCAGCAGGCGCGGGCGTGAGGCTACGAGCCCGGCATCGCGGAGACAGAACAGCGCCAAGGCACAGACAAGGACGACTTCTCGGTCCATGAAGAGCCTTCAGGCTACCAACCCGCGCACTGTCCGATGTTCTACGCCCCACTGAGGCTGCCGCAGCAACTATTTCGTGAATCATCTCCATGGCTCGACAGTGACATAGTGATGAAGCAACCCATACGCCCGCCATTCGGCCGCTCGAGACGGAGGCTGCCCAGCTCGCGTCTCGGGATGGCCTGAGCAGCGCCACAGGGCTATACTGCAAGAGATGGAAGTCGTGGAGTACCAAGTCAATCTACCCATTGAGCTGGGGTTCGATGGACACGATTGGTTGGCCGCATGCTCTCCGATCGACGTCGTCACACAGGCTCATACGAAGAAGCAAGCCTTGCGGGCTATTCAAGAGGCTGTGGAGCTGTGGTTCGAATCGTGCATCGATCACGGAGTGCTGGTGGACGCGCTCAAGGAATGCGGATTCAAGCGGTTAGAGCCTGGTGAGCCTGAGTCGGGAAAAGGGGTCAGGATCATCCGGAAGACACAGGTCGAGGCAGCCCGGGCAAGCGAGCACAAGAGGGCCGAACTAGCCCGGTTCAACCTAGTTTCTGGCAAGCAGGGGAACTTCATCGAGGGATTGATCCCCTCTCAGCTGGCCGGAGATATAGGGACACTGAGGCATGCGCCCGTTTGAGTGGAAAGAACTTAAGGCGCTGGCAGAACTCAGGTCTTTCGAGTTTGATCGTCACAAAGGCGATCACTACATCATGAGGAAATCCGGCGCTCCTCGACCTGTGGTAATTCCAATGAAGAAGCACCTAAAGGAAGACATCGTCTTGAGCGTGGCTAAGACGATCGGGATGAGCCGTCGGGAACTGGAGGACTATATCCGCAATCCGAAGGCCTTTCTTTCCAGTTGAACTTCGTACTGTCGCACTTTGCAACTGTCAAGGCCTAGACTCGAATCCCGCGAGGCGCACCTGAACCCTTCACTACAATGGTCAATTCATGCACCCTCGCATCGGAATCATCGGCGGCAGCGGCCTGTACGACATGGACGCGCTCGAGGATCGCAGCGAGGTGCGACTCGACACACCCTGGGGCGAACCCTCCGATGCGTATGTAGTCGGGCGCATCGCCGGGCGGGAAGTTGCCTTCCTAGCCAGGCACGGTCGCGGGCACCGCATCATGCCCTCCAACCTTAATTTCCGCGCTAACATCCATGGCCTCAAGCAGCTAGGCGTCGAGTACGTCCTCTCGTTCAGCGCCGTCGGTTCCCTCCGGGAGGAGCTCGAGCCGCTCCACTTCGTGCTGCCAGACCAGTTCTTCGACCGCACGCGCGGCAGGGCGTCTACGTTCTTCGATGAGGAGTTGGTCGCGCACATTACCTTCTCGCACCCCATCTGCGCCACGCTTGCCGATGTCGCCGAGCAAGCTTGCCGCACTGTAGGGGTGACCGTCCACCGCGGCGGCACCTACTGCTGCATGGAGGGGCCGGCGTTCTCGACGCTGGCCGAGTCCAACACGTACCGGAGTTGGGGGTTCGACATCATCGGCATGACCAACCTGCAGGAGGCCAAGCTGGCCAGGGAGGCCGAGATGTCGTATTGCACGCTGGCCATGGTCACCGACTACGACTGCTGGCATCCGGGCCACGATGCCGTGACGGTAGACACGGTCATCGAGTACCTGACCAAGAACGCCGCCCATGCCCAGCAGATCGCGGTCGAGGCTGTCCGCAATATTCCCACGGCACCCAGCCCATATGCTTCGGCCCTCAAGAACGCGATTATCTCTGACCGCAAGGCCATCTCCGATCGCGCCCGCGAGAAATACGCGGTGCTCGCAGGCACGTACATCTAGGGCCAACGCTGCTCGCCCAAGCCAAACGCATGTCGGTTCTCGTTGTTGGTTCAGTCGCTTACGATGGCATCGAAACACCTCGCGGCAAGGTGGACCGCGTGCTGGGTGGCGCCGGGTCCCACATCGCGCTGGCCGCAAGCCACTTCACGAACGTGCGTCTTGTGGCCGTAGTCGGCGACGACTTCGCTCCGGCAGACGAAGAGGTCCTGCGCCGCCGCAACATCGACCTCGAGGGCTTGGAACGCGCGCCGGGCAAGACGTTTTTCTGGCAGGGCGTGTACTCCGAGAGCATGAACGAGCGCCGCACGCTGGTCACGGACTTGAACGTGTTCGCGGACTTCCAGCCGAGGCTTCCCGAGTCCTACCGTGACACACCGCTGATCCTGCTGGGCAACATCCAACCCAGCCTGCAGGCGACCGTCGTCGACCAAGCCACGAATCGCGGATTCGTGGCCGGCGACACGATGAACTACTGGATCGAACGCACTCCTGACGAGCTAGCCCGTACCATCCGGAGCTGGGACGCGATCCTCATCAACGACGAAGAGGCCCGCCAGCTCTCGGGCGAGACCGACCTGCGCGCATCAGCTGCCGCTATCCAAGCGATGGGGCCGACTTCGGTGGTGATCAAGCGCGGAGAGTACGGGGCCGCGCTGTTCCATGGCGATGACTGCTTCCTCGTGCCGGCCCACCCGCTCACGACCCTAGTGGATCCGACAGGTGCAGGAGATGCCTTCGCCGGCGGCTTCATGGGATGGTTGGATCGCTGTGGGATCGACCGATCTTCTCACCCCGAGCAGTGGCAGAGCCAATTGCGACGGGCGGTCGTCTACGGGTCGATCATGGGCAGTTTCTGCTGCGAGCAGTTCGGCGTCGACGGCTTGCGAAACCTAACTCTCGAACGCATCGACGCCCGCTATGAGGAGTTCCAAGCCCTGCTCGCCTACTAGCCTAAGCGCAGCCGCGTCATGGCTCGTAGCGGATCCACAGCGGACTTGCCCATGCCATCGCCTCGTTGCGCTGTCTCAGGCGGACGTAATACATGTTCCACTCGTCCGCCACGGCGGCCGGATCGGACCAATCCAGATCAATAGAGACGGCCCCCGGTTCCATCGATGCAACGACTTCGGGCACGTTCGAGCCCACCTGCCGGATAACCTCGACGCTGTCGATCGGGGCTGTGCCGTGGGCGATGATTCGCAGGCGCGGAAGGGACGTGGAAGCGAATTCGTCCCCCATCAGGTGATCCCCCGAACGCACGACCAAGGCGATGTTGTCGTGCGCGGCGTAGGAATGGCGCCGCTTGAACGCATCGATGACTCCCTGCCGCGAGTGCTCTTCGGCCAGCACGATGGCATAGCTGATGTGCGTGGAGACATGGTCGCTGCTAGCTTGGAATCCAAGCCGCCGACCCTTCTGAAAGGCTTCCCATAGGAATCCCGCCGGGCGGTAGCCTTGGATGGTGTCTTCCGGACCAGTTGCGGCATGCGGCCCGCCCGACACCTCGTAACTCTGGCGGTGCCCCTGAAAGAGCTCCACGACGGGCTCGACCTCGATGTCGCCATCGCGCCAGTCCGTCCCCATGTTTGTTCCAGAGGTATGCGAGGAACAGATGCCGCCGAAGTGCCGCAGGTAGGCGAACAGGTTGTGGATGTCGGGTGAGCCGTCCTGTGCAGTTCCTTCGACGCGAGCCTTGCCGGTCATGCGCGGCAGCGGACGGATCCCCCGACGCGGCAGGATAACGTTTCGGTGGCCGCTCGGGTAGCTGACGCTGCGCTCGTAGGAATACATGGCGCTAAACGATCCCGGTGCGTTGTAGATGTCGCCCGCCTTCTGCTGCAACCACCACATGTAATCCTGGCCGACGGCGTAATCGTGGTCGCCGGCCCCGATCCAGTCCATGCCGGCCACATCGAGCCCGTAGCGCCAGACCTCTTCGAACGGCCCGTCCCAGTCCCTATGGGAGGAAAACTCCGTGTGCCGGTGGAACTCCCCGCGCAGGAACTGCAAGCTGTTGCCGTCCAGTTGCACGCGACGCGCCCGGATTTGTGCGATCTGCTGCGCTTCGTCCGGATGCACAGCTAGGCGGGAAGACTCGGGCAGGCTGGCGTCAGCGAGCACCAGGTCGGCGTCGGCAGCGGCGGAGCTCGCCACGAGCCTGGCCTCGAACAGATCGCTATCTCGGCGACTGCGTGCCTGCACGCGATGGTCGCCAGCGAACACTGCGAGCAGCGATCCGTCGGGCAGCACTGCCCAGCCCGGCTCCCGGTCCAAGAGGTTGTCGGAAGACTCGAGCGGTATGGGCTCCGACCATGCCCCTTGGCTGTAGAAGGCGCCATAGCTGCGCCAGCGCTCGCCGCGCCCGGTCTGTAACGGATGCTTGCGGTAGAGCAGCCACGGCCTGCCAGCGCCATCGAAAGCCATGACCGGGATGCTGATCTTGTGCCTCTGGCTGGTCGCCACCCGCGTGTCGTCGTGAAAGTAGTCGACAGTCGGGGCCTTGGGCGCCAGCGGGGTCTGCTTCAATTCGCCATCCCACACGCGCACGAGAATGTTCTTGTTCACATACATCGAAGCAGCTTGCCTGCCGGTCCAGCGGTCTCCGGCGTCCTTGCCCCAACCTTCGTCAGAATCCTCAAATGCGACCCAGGGACGGTCCATCGCGTCCACCGCGACGGCCGCCCGGGCCTCAAACCGAGGCGAAGTGGCAACCGCGATAGGCTGGGCCAGCTCACCACCTTCGTACCGCCGCAGGTAAACGTCGTAGTTGCCGGCGTCATAGGTATCCCAAGCCACCCACGATGTGCCACCCGAATCGGTTGCAATCGATGGCCGCCAGTCGTTGGCAACGCTGGTCGAGACTCGCACAGCCGGGCCGTCGAACGAGCTCACGAAGATGTCGAATTGGTCATCTCTCCGACCCTGCCAAGCGAAGTATCCCTGACTGGCGACCACGTTGAAATCGCTGCCGGGATCGGTAGTGTGCCGCCGCTCCGGGCCGAGGTCGCCGCTGTGCAGCGAGTAGGTCCGGCTGTAGATGTCCCAGTTGCCTTCGCGTTGCTCTGACCACAACACTGCGGCACCGCCATCGGGCAGGCTCATTACAACGGGCTGCCAGACGTCCCTACCGGACAACGTGACATAGGCAGGATCGCTCCATCCCGCACTGTCGCGATGCAGGAGCGCGACACGGTCGCCGTTGCCACGGAACTCAATCGAATCGAACTCGCCCGCAAGGGCCTTCTCCTCATCGATAGGCTCGCCGGGCTCGTACTCCACGTAAGCGCACAGCACCGAGTCATCCGGCATCGAAGCGCAACTCGGGAAATCCTCCTCAATCGCGGCACTCCGCACGGGCGAGGCGGTAGGGGCTAGAGCTGCCTCGACTCGCCCGCCGAGCAGTGACACACGCCGCCCCATGGCAAGGCCGCCAACAGCCACGTCGAAGGATCCCTCGCGTGTTTCCACCCGCACGGAGCGGCTCGGATCAGCCGCACTACCACACGGGCTAGCGGGCAGGTTCACGTCCACCGAAGCTGGAAGCACCCGTTGCGCTTGCCCGCCGCCAGCCAGCTTCAGCGGAGCGGACTGCGATTCTGCGGACCAAGACGCGCGATCGTCCCTCACCCAGCCGCTCGCCGTACCGCTCCAATCCGTCTCCTCGCTGTCGTCAATGCCAAGACTCAACACGAGCCTGTTCGAATCGACGCAAGGACCGCTTTCCGAGCTCTGGGCAAGAGCACTCGAAAGCAGGGGTTCGGGAACTTGCGGCGCGAACCAGAGCGCCAGCGCGGCCACGGCTCCCAGTCCGACGACGAGGATCTTCTTCATGGCCGCATATTCTTGCCAATCGAGCATGGAGTTGCAACCCAGCCGATCCCGAACTATGCCGGCACTAGGCTCTCTGGCACTGATCAGACGGCCGACGCGCAGCGAGTCCGATCGCTGTCTGCCTGTCCGACCGAGCTATTTCTCGTCAGCACCGACGTCATCCGGCGCACTGGGAGCGCCCGTGGTGAATTGCCAGCCGAACCTGCCTTTGATGCACAGATTACCTGACGTCACCTCTTGATCCAGTGGTGACGTGACCTTCACGATCTGGTTGTCCTGCGTATGGACCGAGAGCGTGCAACCGACACCGCAATACGGGCAGATGGTGTCCGTAGACTCCTGCCGACTCGCGTCCCATTCCCCACGCTCCCGCAGATCGTGCTCGGCTTTGAACACCAATGCGCCCGTCGGGCACACACCGATACAGTTGCCGCAGTAGACACATGCCGATTCGGGCAGCGACACATCGAACTCGGTGGCGATGTGGGCATCGAACCCGCGGCCGGCGACAGCAATCGCGAACGTATTCTGGGCGTCCTCACCGCAAGCTTCGACGCACTTGTAGCAAAGCACGCACTTGGCGTAGTCCCGGATGTAGAGCTCGTTGTCCACCTTGGCGGGCTGCGTCTTGGACTCGGCCTGGGCGTCTCGCTCGCCGTACCGCTCCGGGTCAGCGCCATAGCTCTCCATGTAGCTGCAGAGTTCAGGTGACTGCGTGACATCCGTGCTTGAGGCCAGAAACTCCAGCACCATTCGCCTGCTGAGGCGGACCCTTTCGCTGTCGGTGCGGATCACCATGCCCGGCTCGGCTTTGCGCGAACAAGCCGGAACGAGCGTTCGCGAGCCCTCCATCTCCACGACGCACACCCGGCAGACGTTCACGGGCGTCAGCGTCTCGACGTAGCACAACGTGGGCGTGTCTATCTCGCACTGCCGGCAGGCGTCCAGCAGGGTGGAGCCCTCCGGCACCGAAACTCTCTGGCCGTCCACGGACAGCTCCACCTCGGGCCGTTGTTCACGGGCAGGGGCGGAGGGAACTGGCCCTTGCGGCACCGGTACCGTCAGGTCCGGCGCGTCTGCCAGGCTCTGGTCGCTCATCGAGTCGCCCCCTGAAAGATCGGAAACCGCTCCAAGGCTGAGTCTACGGCACTGGCGGCCGTGTGGCCGAGACCGCAGATAGACGCGTCACGCATGACTTGGGAAACCTCGCGCAGCAGCTGGCGCTCGTGGTCCAGTGTCCCAATCGTCTGGCCACTGCGCAAGCGCTCGAGCAGCTCTTCCTGGCGCACGGTCCCCACGCGACATGGAACGCACTGGCCGCAACTCTCGTCCCTGAAGAACTCCGCGATGCGCAGCAGCACAGCGCCGAGGTCCACGCTGTCATCGAACGGCATCACAACCGCCGAACCCACGGTCGCGCCGACAGCCCGCATGCCTTCGAACGTGAACGGTGCGTCCAGTTCGTCCGGGCCCAAGAACGCCCCAGCAGCCCCTCCGACAAGGACCGCCTGCAGCCTGCCCGTGCCGCTGACGCCGCCCGCCAACTCGATCAGCTCGCGCACGGTCGCGCCGAACGGGACTTCGTAGACGCCGGGCTTCGCGACGTGGCCCGACAGGCAGAAGAGTTTCGGTCCCGAGGAGCGCTCCGTCCCTACCGCGGCATAGGCGGCGCCACCCTGCGGCAAGATCCGCAACACGTTCGCCAGCGTTTCAACATTGTTCACAAGCGTAGGACGTCCGAACAAACCGGACTCGGTCGGGTACGGCGGCTTGTTGCGGGGCTCCCCGCGAAAGCCCTCGATCGAGTTGAATAGGGCGGTCTCTTCACCGCAAATGTACGCTCCGGCACCGCGTCGGATCTCGATAGGACATGCCCGTTCGAGCAGGCCAGCGGAGCCCATTTCCGAGATCGCAGACCGCATTCGCTCGGTCGCATCCGGATACTCGCCCCGGACATAGACGTAGGCCCGCTCGGAGCCCGTGGCGAATGCCGCGATCATGATCGCTTCGACGACCCCAAACGGGTCGCCTTCCATCAACACCCGATCCTTGAAGGTGCCCGGCTCGGACTCGTCCGCGTTGCAAACGACATACTTGGGGCTGCCGGCTTGGGCTACTGCGCGCCACTTGCGCCCGGTTGGAAACGCAGCCCCGCCGCGACCGACCAGATTAGACCGCTCGACCTGTTCGATCACCCATTCCGGGCCCTGCTCTAAGGCCAGTTCCCAGGCGCGCAGCCCCCCATCCGCGCGATAGTCAGCCAAGCTCTGCGGACTCGGCGAGCCGACGCGATGCAGCAGCTCGAGCGAAGCCTGCCCGGCCTGCGGGACCGACTCTCGCACCTGAGGCGCGTCTGCCGGGGAATCTTCGGAGCATGCCGCCTCGACCGCCTGCGCGGTCGCCGGAGCGATCACCGACGTCCAAGGCCGCTCGCCTGCCGCCGTCACCAGCACGGCGGGCGCTCTCTCGCACTGCCCCAAGCATGGGCTGCGCACCCACCCGCATCGGCTCGCTTTGCCGTCGCCCGCCGGCCCCATGGCCCTTTCGAGACCTGCGCAGAGATCGCTCGCGCCCTTGGCTTGGCAGGCGATATCGTCACAGACCCGGGCTACGACCGGAGGTGCCTGCTCGAGCGAGAACATATCGTAGAACGTCGCAACGCCGTACGCTTCCGCCGGCGGAACCTCGAGCCGTTTGCAGGCATAGTTCAACGCGCCGCGGCTGATCCAGCCAGCGCGCCCATGGATTGCGTGGAGCACAGGAAGCAGCAGGTGGCGCTGTCCCGCCGTGCGGTGCCCGCTTTCCGAGGTCTGCGCTTCGCTCGGATCGACGCGCTGGCCACCAAACCATCTAGAGTCAGCGGCCCCCAGCACAGCGTCGACGGCATCGACCTCCGACGCGGTCGGCTCATCCGCCGTAAAGTGCAGGTCCACTAGCTACCGATCCTTCCGCTACCGCGAATAGGATCCACGATCTTGTCCAGACAAGCCCCGGACGAAATGCATGGCAAGCCCACGGGCTCAATCCCCAGCGCTAGCGCTGACCATTTTATCGATGCGGATCGCGGTGGCCTTGAACTCCGACACGCCGGACTTGGGATCGATGGCTTCGATCGTCAGCTCGTTGGTGTTGACCTCGTCCGGAGCATGCATCGTCATGAATGCCAAGCCCGGCCGCAGACCGGGATCGAACCGGACAGGGGCAACCACCGAACCGCGTCTCGAGCTGATGCGCACCTGCTCGTACTCCTGCAAGCCGTACTGCGCGGCATCCTCCGGCGAGATGTCCACCGCCTCTTGGCGTCGCAGCGGCGATGCATAGGCGCCGGTCTGGACGCCCGTGTTGTATTCGTCCAGCCGGCGGCCCGTCGTCAGGCGAATCGGGAACTCGTCGTCCAGGTGGTCCACCGGTGGCTCCGGCTGGACAATCGAGAACGGCGCGCGCGGGCCGATCCGCGGCTTGGCCCATAAGCGCCCGTGCAAGAACAGCTCGCCCGGGTGCGACTCGTCGTAGCACGGCCAGCGAATCCCCCCTAGAGCCTCAAGCCTCTCGTAACTCATGCCCGCATGCATCGGGCTCAACGTACGCAGCTCGTCCCATAGCGCTTCGGAGTTGGGCTCGCCCCAGTCGTGGCCAAGACGCTTGGCAAGGTCGAACACAATGGCAATGTCATCCCTAGTGCCGGGTGCCGGCTCGACCGCTCTGCGAACCCGCTGCACTTTTCTTTCGCTGCTCGTGACCGTGCCTTCAGACTCCGCCCAGCCGGCCGAGGCCGGCAGGACCACGTCGGCGATCTCAGCCGTTTGAGTGAGAAACAAATCCTGGACCACCAAGAAATCGAGCTTGTCCATGGTGGCCATAACGTGCTTAGTGTCAGGTTCAGAACCCACGGGATTCTCTCCCAAGACATACAGCGTCTTGAGGTCCCCCTGATCCATCGCCTTGAACATGCCGCTGATGTGCTTGCCCGGCTTCGGTGGAATCTTGCAATTCCAGGCGGCCTCGAACTTGGCGCGGCAAGCGTCGTTGGACACGTGCTGGAATCCCGTCAGCCGGTCCGGCAGGGCACCCATGTCTCCCCCGCCCTGCACGTTGTTTTGGCCACGCAGGGGGCACAGTCCCGACCCGTAGCGCCCAACGTGCCCGGTCAGCAGTGCGAGATTGATCAGCGCTAGCACATTGTCCACACCCTGGTGGTGCTCCGTGATCCCGAGCGTCCAGCACAGTTGCGCGGTAGGAGCCTTCGCGTAGGCATGGGCTAGATCGCGGATGGCAGCCCGCGGGACGCCCGTCTCGCGCTCTGCGAAGTCTAGCGTGAACGGCTCGACAGCGGCTTGGTAGGCTTCAAAGCGGCTCGTGGCGTGCTCGATGAACTGTCGGTTTTCTAACCCTGCGGCCAAAATCTCGCGCCCGACCGCGTTCGCCAAAGTGATGTCGGTACCGACGTCCAAGCCTAGCCAGCGATCTGCCCACTGCGCAGAACTCGTGCGCCTAGGGTCGACCACGTACAGCGGGGCTCCGTTGCGTATGCCCTTGAGCACGTGGTGGAAATAGATCGGATGTGTCTCGCGGGCGTTCGATCCCCACAGCACGATCAGTGAGGTCTCTTCGACCTCTTGGTAGGAGCTCGTGCCGCCGCCCGCCCCGAACGCTGTCGCCAGACCGACGACACTTGGCGCGTGTCAAGTACGGTTGCAACTGTCGATGTTGTTGCTGCCAATGACGCTGCGGACGAACTTCTGCACAGCATAGTTCAGCTCGTTCGTGGTCTTCGAACAGCTGAACATGCCGAACGATGACTCCGGCGTGCGGTCCTTCGCGCGGGCAAAGGCAGCAGCAGTCACGTCGAGCGCCTCGTCCCAGCTCGCAGGCTGTAGCGAGCCGTTCCTGCGTACTAGCGGCTGCGTCAAGCGCGTGCTCCTACGTTTGTCGAGTGCCATCTACAGAAATGATATACGAGCGAGCCCGACAGCTTCCCTGTTCCCGCCACCCTAGACAGAAAGCGAAGGCAAGCCGCTGGCCTTCCGCTTGGCGCTCCCAAGACGGGCACCGATCAACGCTAGAATGGCGGCGCTATGAGACTCGGCGCATATTTCCTATTTCTTCTGGCCCTCTGCAGTTGTGCTCCCTCCCCGGTCGATGAGACCGCGCCGCCTCCGCCCAATGTGATCGTGATGATGGCGGACGATCTCGGCTGGGGTGATATCGGAGCGAACGGTGGCGAGGTGATCCAGACTCCCCACATCGACGCGCTCGCCGCGCAGGGCGTCCGACTCACCGACGGTTACGTGTCGGCAGCGGTGTGCAGCCCTTCGCGGGCTGGCTTTTACACAGGTCGACACCAGCAGCGTCACGGGTTCGAATTCAACATCGCCGGGCGCGACACCGACACGGGCATGTCCTTGGACGAGACCACCATCGCCGACATGTTGCGCGCGCAAGGCTACGCGACGGGTCTGATCGGAAAGTGGCACCTTGGCAAGCAGAAGCAGCACCACCCTCTGAGCCGGGGTTTCGATGAGTACTACGGTATGCTTGCCGGCGGGTCAATCTACATCGACTCACGCAAGGAGGGCGTGGAATCGTGGCCGACCCGGAATGCCCCGATCGCCAGGACGGCGGCTAACGCGATCTACGACGGCTGGGAACCGGTCGAGGTCGAGGAGTACATCACCGACGTATTTCGCGACAAGACCGTAGATTTCATCGAGCGTCACAAGGACGAACGCTTCTTCCTGATGCTCACTCCGAACGCACCGCACACGCCGTTGCAGGCGACGAAGGAATACCTTGACCGCTATCGCCACATCGAAAAGGACAGCACCAGGATCTATTCGGCCATGGTTGCGGCGGTCGACGACTACGTGGGTGCCGTCACGGCCAAACTCGCTGAGCTCGGGCTCGAGGATGACACCTTGTTTGTGTTCTTGTCCGACAACGGCTGCGCAGGCTATGTCGATGACTGCTGTTCCAACGCACCCCTGCGCGGACACAAGCGCTACCACTGGGATGGCGGGATTCGCATCCCTTTCCTGGCCAAGTGGCCCGCAGGCCTGCCCAAGGGCACGACCTATAGCGAACCGGTCATCTCGTTGGATCTGTTCGCAACAATCGCGGCTGCTTCGGGCTCTTCCGCCACAGCGCAGGACAGCGTAAACCTGCTTCCCCATCTGCGGGGCGAATCCGACTCGGTGCCGCACGATCTGTTGTTCTGGCGAGCAAAGCCGAACGTCGCCGTGCGCAAGGGGAACTGGAAGCTCTGGAAGGTTAACAAGACTGATATGGACTGGACGGATGTGACCGACGCCGGGGCGAGACGGCTGCCGATGCAGGCCTGGCCGCAGGACTCGCCGCATGGCCAGCTCACCCTCCTGTACGACTTGTCGAAGGACATTGGCGAGCAAACCAACGTCGCGGCGGAACACCCAGAGATCGTGCAGGAACTCGAGGCCGACCTGGCCGCGTGGAACGCGGAGATGGGCGAGCCGAGCTGGCCGGCCTTCCGGTCGACTTTGGATGAGATCGACGGCGAGATGGTGCACCTCTTCTTCTAGCCAGGGTCCTCTCCACCTGCCGGCGTCACGCGGTTCTAATACAATGGTGGTTAGCCCGTCACCGCGTGGACCTGCTTAGAGTCGGCGGGGCTAGGCTAAGCAACCGGGACCGCAGCGACGCCTCGCCCGGATCCATCTCGCAACGAGCGCAGCACCTAGCGCGCTCCCCAAGGAATAGCTTCAATGTCAGCAGACAACTTCGGCGTCGCCGGCCTCGGCGTCATGGGCCGCAACGTAGCGCTCAACATCGAGCGCAACGGGTTCCCTGTCGTCGCCTACAATCGCGGCGATGAGAACGCCCAGCGCATGCGCGACGAGTCGGTCGGCAAGAACGTCACCGTCACGCAGTCCATCGAAGAGCTGGTTTCACTCTTAGATCCACCTCGCCGGGTGCTGCTGATGGTCACCGCAGGAGCAGGCACTGATCGGGTGATCGACGCCCTGCTCGAGTATCTCGAGCCGGGCGACGTGCTCATCGATGGCGGAAACTCGCATTTTCCCGACACCGACCGGCGCGCGAAGCGCCTGCAGCAGGCGGGCTTGCACTTCGTAGGCTGCGGCATCTCGGGCGGCGAAGAGGGGGCCTTGTGGGGACCGTCGATCATGCCCGGCGGCAACTTCGAGGCCTACGAGCGCATCGCCCCGGTTCTCGAAAAGATCGCAGCGAAGACCGATGACGACGGGGCGTGCGTGACCTACTGCGGCCGTCATGCGGCAGGCCACTACGTGAAGATGGTCCACAACGGCATCGAATACGGGATCATGCAGCTGATCTGCGAGGCCTACGACATCCTGCGTAGCGCAGCAGGCATGTCGACCGACCAGATCCAAGGAGTCTTCCAGAAGTGGACCGCGTCGCCAAAGGTGGGCGGCTTCTTGGTCGACATCACGGCGCAGTGCTTGGCCAAGAGTGACGACCAGACCGGCGACCCTCTGGTAGAGAAGATTCTCGATACCGCGGGGCAGAAGGGGACGGGCAAATGGACGGCACAGACGGCTCTAGACCTAGGCGTGCCGATTCCGACCCTCTCACAAGCTGTCAACGCCCGTATTCTGTCCGGGCTCAAGCAGGCCCGCGTAGAGGCATCAGGTGTGCTCATGGGCCCGGGTGCCGAATGCGAGCAAGACCGAGAGCGTCTCGTTGCAACCCTGCACAGCGCGCTGCACCTTGCAATGGTCGCGTCTTACGCACAAGGGCTGCACCTGATCCAGGCAGCATCCAAGGAGTACGACTTTGGCACCGACCTTGCCGAGGTAGCCCGCATTTGGAAGGACGGCTGCATCATCCGCTCTAGGCTGCTTGACCCGATCAAGCAGGCATATCGGCAAGATCCCGAGATGGAGAACATGCTGCTCCATCCGTCGTTCTCCGCGATCGTCAACGAATCCTTGCAGGACCTGCGCGAGGCAGTCGAGATCGCCAATCGCGGCGGAGTCGCAACGACCTGCCTCGGCGCGACGCTGGCCTATCTCGACAGCTACCGCTCCGAGTTTCTTCCAGCCAACCTGCTGCAGGCGCTGCGCGACAACTTCGGAGCCCACACCTACCGCCGGCTAGACATGGATGGCGTATTCCACACCCAGTGGAATCGCTAGCGACCCAGCCGTCGTCAGACCAGCATTCGCCAGACAGACCATGAAGACACTCCAAGACTTTCGAACATCGAACGACTACTTCGTCGGTCTCGACTCGGACGGCTGCGTGTTTGACTCGATGGAGATCAAACACAAAGAGTGCTTCACGCCAATGTTCATCAAGCATTGGCGGCTGCAAGCTGCTTCGAAGTACGCCCGCCGAGCTTGGGAGTTCGCGAACCTGTACTCGAAGTCCCGGGGGATGAACCGCTTTCCGGTATGCGTCCGGACTCTCAGGTTGCTCGGAGACTGGCCGGAGGCGGCTGCTCGCGGCATAGAAATCCCGGATCTCACTCCGCTGCAAGCCTTTATCGATTCTGAATTCCCACCCAGCAATGCAGGGCTAGAAGCCTATCGCAAGCTGCACTCGGACCCGCTGCTGGATCTCACCATGGATTGGAGCCTCGCTGTCAACGAAGCCGTCAAAGACATAGTCTCCGGCGTACCGCCATTCCCACGGGTGCGGGAGACACTGGACAAGGTGGTATCGCGGGCGGACCTGGGAGTCGTCTCGGGAACACCCGGCGAAGCGCTCCAGCGCGAGTGGGATGAGAACGGCATAGCGCACTATCCTCAGATCATTGCAGGGCAGGAGCTGGGCAAGAAGGTCGAGCACCTCGAGGCCATGTCGGGCGGCCGCTACGCTTTCGACAGGCGCCTCATGATCGGCGACGCACCGGGAGACCGCAAGGCCGCCGAAGCCACCGGCTGCCTGTTCTACCCGATCAACCCAGGGCACGAGGAGGAATCGTGGGAGCGGCTCTGTGACGAGGCTCTGGACCGGTTCTACGAGGGTTCCTATGCCGGCGAATACCAAGCAGCACGCGTCGCTGAGTTCGAAGCACTGCTGCCCGAATCGCCGCCATGGATTTAGAACCACCAGCGAGCCTCCAAACCTGCGGCGCCGCCAAGGGTCTCTCTGCTTTTTCCGCCTGCCCAAAAACCCCGCGCGCTTCAAGAATAGAGACCACCGACGCGCTGCTACGTGCACTGATTTGGTGCAGTCGAGATCAATGGCGTCTCGACTCAGCTTGCGACGCCAGCGAGCTCGGCGGCTAGTTCCCACAAGCCGATGAGCTAGGGGTGCCTTGCTCCCTTGTCGCGGATCGATCACCACGACAGCAGGCTGAATCGCGATAGCATCTCGAACGACTTCGTCTGCCCTGTGGGCAACGATCCATGCAAATCAACCATGAATTGGATGAATTGCATGGAAATCGCAAGAAGTTGCGAAGCCTAATGATCGCCTTCCAAATATTCTCTTCGCGACCCGAACAGCACGTCGGGTCCCGACTTGAGAATACCTGTGGCCGCTGCGCGGCGCCCGGAGCGTCGCCTGAGCCGACCAGCGGTCTGAACGACCCGACCATCCCACTCGCACATCCGTCGCATTCCGTGTGTTTGAGCGTGAACAGCCATTGGCTTCTAGACGGCTGCGACAATGTCAGTCGACTGGAAGTTGACGGCCGGATAGCGGTTTTCGCCTTCTTCAGGCATTCTGTCTTCCAGATCGCCCCCTTGCCTGTCCCTCTTCTGCGGCACTATCTCACCGGTCACGATTTCCGGAGCCCACACCTGAAATCCGAGGCTTGAGTGAGTTCCGGGTCGATTCAAGCTGGTTCGGTGATGCTGTTTTGTTTGCGGAACATGCCTTATAATAGTTTGTTATGCAAACGAATGGATCAAATGGGAGAAGTTCCAATCGATTCTCGCTGGGTCGATTCGTTGATCAACTCCAAGCGTCGGGTCGCTACACGTTCACTCGGGACGAGGTCCTAGCAGCGTGCGGATGCTCCAAGTCAGCTGTACGTAGCGCAGCGGCACGACTGGAGAGGCAGGGTCGACTCGCAAGCCCGAGACGAGGCTTTTTCGTAGTCGTTCCTTTGGAGTACCGTTCCGCAGGTGCACCCCCACCGGCTTGGCACGTCGACGCGCTCATGAAATATCACGGTCGGCCGTATTATGTGGGGTTATTGACCGCGGCGTCCTTGCACGGCGCGGCGCACCAACAAGCGCAGGAATTCCAGATTCTCACGGACCGCCCATTGCGTCCTGCCCGTTCCGGAAGGGTCCTGCTGAGATTCCTCCACAAGCGGCGCACGATCCAGACTCCGACGGTTCAAGTCAGAGTTGAGACTGGCTCGATGCCGGTTTCCTCGCCTGAGGCAACAGCTCTCGATCTGGCTCGGTATATTCGGCCTGCCGGAGGGATCGGGAATGTCGTGACGGTGTTGGCCGAGCTATCAGAGAAGATAGATCCGGAGCTCCTAGTGGAGGCTGCGATTTCGGGCAGCCCTGTTGCAGCTGCGCAGCGTACCGGCCTGCTTCTGGACCACGTCGGAGCCGGACGGACGACGGAACTTTTGGCCAAGTGGATTGCCACTCGAAACCCTCGCACGATTCCACTGCGTGCAGACCGCAATGCGAAGGACTGCCCGCGAAACCGCCGCTGGCGCGTCGTGGTCAACGAACGCCTTGAGCCAGACGTATGATTCCGCGAGCAGATATCACGGCCTGGCGCCATATCGCGCCGTGGTCGACTGATGCTCAAGTCGAGCAAGACCTTGTCCTTTCTCGCGCCTTGGTTGAGATCTACTCGGACCCTCAGCTGTCGGGGGCACTAGCGATGCGCGGAGGGACTGCGCTTCACAAGTTGTACCTCGGTCCGGCATCCCGCTACTCGGAAGACATCGATCTCGTCCAGATCAGGCCCGGAGCGATCGGCCCGTTGATTGACAACCTCCGCTTCCGCCTCGACGCATGGCTGGGCGAGCCGCGCCGCAAGCAGTCAGAAGGGCGCATGACGATGACCTACCGCTTCGATTCCGAGATACCACCGATCACACCATTGCGGCTGAAGGTTGAGGTCAACACTCGTGAGCACTTCTCCGTTCTCAACTTCGTGGAGATGCCGATAAGGGTGTCGAGTCCTTGGTTCCAAGGATCTAGTCAAGTCGTTACGTACCCCCTGGAAGAACTCCTAGGGACCAAACTTCGCGCGATGTACCAGCGCAAGAAGGGTCGCGATCTGTTCGACGTGGCCATCGCGATCGCACAACGGCCCGATCTTGATCCTCGCGCAGTCGTCAACTGTTTTCGACGCTACATGGAATTTGCCGGAACCCGTGTGTCACGCGCGGACTTCGAGGCGAACCTTGCAAGCAAGGTGACAGATCCGGTGTTTCTCGGAGATGTAGCACCGCTGCTCAGACAGGATGACGGTCGAATCGAAGGATTCGACGCCTTGCGTGGTGCGGAGGCGATCAGGCGCACGTTTACCTCCCATCTACCGGGTGAACCGTGGAAGGGAGGCGAATGAGTCACGCGGCGTCGATACCGGTGTCCATTCATTCGGCTTCGACTTGAGAATACATATGGCCGGGCCAAGGCGACCGGAGCGACTCCTCATTTCTTGGCCGGCTGGGCTCCCATGATCGACTCTGACGACGCGGCGGTCACCCGTGCGATCAGAACGGCTGTGTCGGGAAGCGGACAGGCAAGCCTAGTCCCAGTCAGGAGACGCGGCACGCACCTTCTGACAGTTGCACGGGCGGACCAACATCCCGAAGCACGGAGCCCGGCGATCAGAACTCCCAAGACCGCGTGGAGAAGCGAACTTCGATTGGAGCCCGCTACGCCCCAATGCCGAGGCTACGCAATGATCTCGTTGACGACTCGCCCGTGCACGTCCGTCAAGCGGAAGTCGCGCCCAGCGTAGCGGTACGTCAGCTTGGTGTGGTCCAGCCCCAGCTGATGCAGCATCGTTGCATGCAGGTCGTGCAGGTGCACCCGGTCCTCGACGGCCACGCCGTGTTCGTCGCAGCGCCCGAAGCGCATCCCGCCCTTGATCCCGCCGCCAGCCATCCACATGGTGTAACCGCGATTGTTGTGCCGCCGTCCGTCGCTCTGGTCGTTCTGCTCGTAGCTGGACCGTCCGAATTCCCCGCCCCAGACGATCAGCGTCTCGTCCAACATCCCGCGCTGCTTCAGATCGGCGATCAGAGCGGCAATCGGCTTGTCCGTGGCCCCGGCCGTGTCCGAGAGCCTCTTGCGCAGGTTGTTGTGGTGGTCCCAGCCGCGATGCCCCAGTTCGATGAAGCGCACGCCCTTCTCAGCCATGCGTCTGGCCAGCAGGCACTGCGTGCCGAATGTCCTCGTCTCCTTGGCATTGAGGCCGTACATCTCGCGCACGCTCTCGGGCTCGGAGCTTAGGTCCATTGCCTCCGGCACGGCTGATTGCATCCGAAACGCCAGTTCGTAAGACTGGATCACGCCCTCCACCTGGTCGTCTTGGTCGGTCCGATCGAGCAGGCCGCGATTTAGTGCCTGCACATAGTCGAGTTGCCGGCGCTGCGCCTCCAAATTCATGGTCGCGTTGCGGATGTTCTGCACGGGCTCTTGCCCCTCGGCGATGTTCAGCCGAGTGCCCTGATAGCTCGCCGGCAGGAATGCCGAGCCGTAAAGAGCCGAACCGCCGACCGGTGGCGGATTCATGGTCACGAACCCGGGCAGGTCTTGGTTCTCGGTCCCCAGCCCGTACACGGTCCAAGAGCCGATCGACGGGCGCACGAATGTGATGCTGCCGGTGTGGGTGAATATCGTCGCCTGCGGGTGCGCCGGCGAATCGGTGTGCATGCCGTTGAGCAGGCATAGCTCGTCCGCGTGCTCCCGCAAGTGCGGAAACGCATCAGAGATCAGCAGCCCACTCTCGCCCCCCGGCTGGTAGTCAAACACCGGCGCCAGAATCTTGCCTCCCTGTGTGCCAATCGAAAGCTCCATCTCCGATTGCTTGCCGGCATACTTGACCACGTCGGGGTTGTAGTCGAACGTGTCGTGCTGGGTCGGGGCCCCCTGCATAAACAGGAAGATCACCCGCTTGGCCTTCGGCTCGAAGTGCGGTGCCTTCGGCAACAGCGGATTCTGGCTCCCCTTGGCATTCAGGGATTCCAATGCAGCAAGGCCGGCAAACGCCGTGTAGCCGAACCCGGCCGCTGCGTGCCTCAGAAAGCCCCTGCGGTTCTGGATGATTGCTGACATAGCCATGCTCCCTAGCCTCCCCTCACTCAATTGCGGAAACGAAACTCCGCACTGTTGTACAGCGCGTGATAGATGCGGGTCCAAGCCTCGTGGACCGGATCTGCCGATGCCGCTAGCATGAGCGAATCGGCACCACCGGCTCCTGCTTGGGAAGTGTACCAGTCCCTCATGCGCTTGCGCATCTGCGAGCGTTCCGTGGAGTCGATCCTCCGCCCGAGCGCGGCTTCCACGACCTGTTGCGCCAGGTCTGCGCGAATCCCACCCTTGGTGTCCGCAAACGCACTGCCCATGGCGACGGCCGAATCGGCCGCGCCAGGCTCGCTGGACGCGAAGGATTTCAATGCCGCCGATAGCTCGTTGGGGCCAGGCTTGCGCTCCAGCGTGGCCGCTAGCATTTGCTCCAGCCAAGCTCGAGCCGCTGCCCTGTCCGCCGATTTGGCCTCATCCGACCCAAGTGCGCGGGCGATCTCGCGAACGCGCTTGAGCGCCCGATCCTCCTCGGCTGCACTCGGATCTCTTGACAGGACCTGGCGGAACGCGTGGCGGGCGCGGTCCCGATCCCGTGCATGTGCAGCCATCAGACGCTCCGCCGCAATCAGCGCATTGGAGCGGATGAAGGCGCCATTCATCAAGAGCAACGCTTGACTGGGACTGGTCGTCACGTCGCGGACACCGTGCGTCTCGCTGGGCTCCGGGAAATCGAACGCTTCGAACATGCGGCTGGCGAGGTTGCGCACGACAGGCACGAACACGCTCCGATGTGGGTCATCGAACTCCCACGCCCGCAACTGCCTGTTGCCGGGATTGAGAATCTGGCTACGGTCAAAGCTCGCGACCGGGGAAGGGGGAGTCTCCCCCAATTCCAACACGCCGCTGACGAAGAGCACCGAGTCTCGCACCGACTCCGCCTCCAAGCGCCGGATGTTGGCGCGCCAATTGAGGTCGTTGTCCGGATCCTTCGCGAAGTTGCTGCCATCAAGTTGCGTCGAGAGTCGGTAGGTCCGGCTTAGGACAACTTCCCGGATGAGGCTCTTGACCGACCAGCCGCTGTCCATGAAGCGCACGGCTAGGTAGTCCAGCAGGGCTTGGTTGGTCGGCTGCCGTCCCGTGGAGCCAAAATTGTCGACCGTGGCGACAATGCCCTTGCCCATCAGCTGGTGCCACACGCGATTGGCCATCACCCGCGCTGTCAAGGGGTTGTCTGATCGAGTCAACCACTCCGCGAACTGCAGGCGCCCGCTCTGATCTGGCCCGATTTCCGGTATCTCCGCCTCGGGCGGGTACAGCACCTGCACGAACCCGCGGTCGACCGGATCGCCGAGGGTGTGGGGGTCACCGCCGATGTTGACTCGGATGGTCTCTGGCTTGGCCGCCTCGACCACTCCCATCGCCAGATTTTCTGGTACGGGCAACTTGCTGAGTTCACGGGCGAACTTGCGACACTCGACCCTGTCCCGCTTCTCCTCAGCGGCCTGCAACTCGCCCCACAGCCGCGCGCGCTCCGCCCGCAGTTCAGGTGCGTCTGCCGTGGAGTAGTCGGGCACGCCGTCCAACTCCACCATTTTCTGGACGCGGAAGTAGCCAGCGTTGAAGCGAGGACGTCTCCGCAAGCCATTGCGCAACTCGGTGCTGCGGAAGACTCCTGCCAGTGCGTAGTAGTCCTTGGTCGGGATTGGATCGAACTTGTGATCGTGACAGCGGGCGCAGCCCACGCTCAGGGCCAGCATCGAGCGCGTCGTGACATTGATCATCTCGTCGGCGACATCCATGTCGAACTGCTTCGGGTCGGGCTCGTTGAGATCGTGGGCTCCCAGGGCCAGAAACCCGGTCGCGATCTGCTTCTCGATGCGCTCTTGGGGACTGTTGTACGGAAGCAGATCGCCAGCGATTTGTTCCTGCACGAAGCGGTCAAAGGGCTTGTCGCTGTTGAAGGCTTGGATCACGTAGTCGCGATAGCGCCACGCCATTGGAAACGGCAGATTACGCGTGCGACCGATCGTGTCGGAGTACCGCACCACGTCCAGCCAGTGCCGCCCCCAGCGCTCGCCGAAGCGGTCGGATTCGAGCAGGCGTTCCACCACCTCGGAATAGGCACCCTCGCTGCGATCGGCCATGAACGCTTCCATCTCGGTTACCGTTGGCGGCAGCCCGGTGAGATCGTAGGTGACTCGCCGGAGCAGGTCCTCCCTGCTTGCGTCAGGGACCGGGCGCAGGTCTCGGTCTTCCAAGGCGGCCAGCACGAGTTGGTCGACGGCTCCGCGTGGCCAAGCCAGATCGCGCACTGCCGGGAGGGCCCGTGCGCGAGGAGCTTGGAAGGCCCAGTAGCGCCTGCCCTGCTCCAGGTCGATGCTGCTCTCTTGGGGCGAGACATTCGCCTCGCGCGGGTCCGGAGCGCCCATCTTGATCCAAGTGGCGAAGTCCTGAACAACCTCGTCGGGAAGCTTGCCCGTGGGCGGCATCTTCAGCCCGCCCTCGTAGCGCAGGGCACCGAGAATCAAGCTCGCTTCGACATCAGACGGCACCACAGCGTGGCCCCGCTGTCCGCCTTCGAGGATCCCGTCGCGAGTGTCCAGCGAAAGCCCCCCCATGCGAGTCTTGGCTTCCGCCGAATGGCAGGTGTAACAGTTCTTGGCCAAGACAGGGCGGATCTTGTTCTCAAAGAACTCCACTCCCTCGGGCGAGGGTGCCGCACTTGCAGCGACAGCAGCGACAACTAGCAGGCAGGCCGCGAACCAGACGGTCGGAACTCTCGACATATAGACATCTTATATCGTCTGCAACGCCATTTGGCCCTTATAGGGTCACCAATATTGCAGTTTCGGCAGACTCAGTCGAACGATTACTGTTTCGCAAGGCGTTGCGCCAATCCGTTGTACAGCCATGCGATCAGCCATCCGCCGAGAAACCCGTCGACGAGTCCGTACAGCACGCCCAGCAAGATGTCC
This sequence comes from Bryobacterales bacterium, assembly GCA_028819215.1. Taxonomy (GTDB): domain Bacteria; phylum Acidobacteriota; class Terriglobia; order Bryobacterales; family UBA6623; genus VXMF01. The sequence continues at coordinate 56,409 of JAPPMG010000055.1, read as the reverse complement.
AGCAGTGATCCGGACCCGGTGATGCCCGGGTAGACCGACGCCATGAACTCGAAGAACTGCTCGCCATATGGCGGAACCAGCACGTGCAAGATCCCGATGATTCCAAGTGCGCATCCCCACAGGATTCCCAGTGTCAGGCCCAGTGCCATGCGAGAAACTCTCATACTCCCCTCCCGTCGCGAGGCCACGGACACCAGCACCTCCGGTGGAAGTGGCCGCTAATCCAGAATATACGCCGAGGGGACGGTGTCAGTCACCTGCTGCGTGGCAGTTGACGATGCGCCGCTTCGGTGCTGGCTCAGCCCGGCGGTATCAGGATCCGACGCGGACCCTGCCCTGCCTTGCCCGATGCCAGCGCCAGAACACTGTGGGCACTACCAGCATGTTCAACAGTGTCGAACTCGCCAGCCCCAGCAGTACCACCAAGGCTAGGGGTGCATGGATCTCACTGCCTGTCTTTCCCAGTCCCAGGGCGACGGGCAATAGGGCAATACCCGTGGAGACGGCCGTCATGAGGATGGGAGCCAGTCGCTCCGAAGAACCGCGGATCACCGCTCGCCGCAGGTCTTCGACTCCCTCCTCGGCCATCAACCGCCTGATGTGCGCCAGCAACATGATTCCGTTGCGAACAGCAATCCCAAAGAGAGTGATGAAACCAATCAGGGAAGCCACCGACAGAACACCCCCTCCGACATACACACCAGCCACTCCACCGACAAGTGCGAGCGGCAGATTGCACATCACGATGAGCGCGTCGGCCACTGAGTCCAGGGCGGTTACCAGCAGCACCAAGATGCCCGCAATCGCCAGCGCGCCCAACAGCAGCATCCTCTGGGTCGCCCGGGCCTCGCTCTCGAACTGGCCTCCGTACTCGATCCGGTAGCCCGCGGGAAGTTCTACGCTGGCGGCTACGGCGTCTTGGATTTGATTCACAGCTCCGCGCAGGTCTTCGCCGGCCACGTTGCACGAGACAACGATCTTCCGTTGCACGCCCTCCCGGGTCACCATGTTGGGACTGCGATCCTCTCGAATGTCAGCAACGGCTGAGAGCGGCACTCTGGCACCGGATGGCGTGTCAATCAGCGTCTGACCGACTGTCTCGATCGGTTCGCCGCTGGCGCCGGCGTACCGCACTACGATGGGAACCGGCACGTCACCCTCGAAGACTGCACCCACTTCGTTTCCCAAGAAGACCGTGCGCAGGGCATCGGCAGCCTGTCCGGCCGGCACGCCGTAGCGCGCCAGATCGTCGCGACGGAAGCGCACCGTCAACACTGGCACGTCAGCTTGGCGGTCAGACGCCAGATCGATCACGCTTGGTATGCTGCGCATTGCGGCCTGAACTTGCTCCGCCAGGGCCCACAGGACATCGAGTTCGCCGCCAAAAATCTTCACCGCAACACTCGCCCGCGTCCCCGAGAGCATGTGGTCGATGCGATGCGAGATTGGCTGACCGATATTGATATTGGTCCCCGGAATGAGCGAGGCTCGATCGCGGATCTCCGCCACAACCTCTTCCTTGGAACGGTTTCGCAGGTCGAGCCGGACGTCGATCTCGGACGACTCCACCCCCTGCAAGTGCTCGTCGGATTCGGCTCTTCCCGTGCGGCGCCCGGTCGAGACGACGCCGGGTACGCTCAGCAGAATCCCTTCCAGCGCTGACCCGAGGCGATCGGAGTCCCGCAAGCTCGTGCCCGGTACCGTCGCGGCGCTGATTGTCAGACTGCCCTCGTTCAGCTCCGGCAAGAACCTCCGCCCGACATCTTGCAGGCCCGCCAGCGCGGCCACGACTAGGAACACCGCGAGCGACAAGACCACAGCCGCATGGTCCAAGCCCCAATGCAAGATCGGCTGATACAGTCCCCGCAGCCAAGCTACCAACGCCCACTCCCCAACCTGTGAGATCGACCGTGACCGCGGCAAAAGGACCGAGCAGAGGGCTGGCGTCACAGTTAGTGCTACAAGCAACGATGCGAGAATTGCCACGATGTAGGCAACTCCTAGCGGACGCAGTAACATACCTTCGACGCTCTCAAGTGCGAACAGAGGAGCGAAGACCAGCACTACGATCAGGGTCGCGAAGACGATGGAACCGCGAATCTCGCTGCTGGCTCGAAACACGACCTGCAGCGTCGGCAGCCGGTCCTCAAGCGGGCGAGCCGCGTTCTGGCGCAGGCGGCGGACAACATTCTCGACATCGATCAGGGCATCGTCGACCAATGCTCCGATAGCGATCGCGATCCCGCCCAAGGTCATGCCGTTGATGGACAGGCCCAGAGCCTTCAATCCGACAAACGTGACTGCCAGCGAAAACGGAATCGCAAATAGGGCTATAGCGCTGGCCCGCCAGCTGCCCAGAAACACAATGACCACAACGACCACGAGCAGGCCGCCGAAGCCTAGCGCTTCCTCTAGGTTCGAGATCGCGGTTTCCACGAAGTCCGCCTGACGCAAGACCCTTCGGTGAATCCGCATCCCCTCGGGCAAGGCAGGCTCGAGGGCGAGAATGCGGGACTCGACCCTCTCGGTGAGCGCGAGCGTGTTCGTGTCGGGCTGCTTGCGAACTCCCACGATCACCGCGGCTTTGCCGTTGAGCGCTGCAGCGCCCCTCCGCTGCGCGGCGTCGATCCGGACCTCGCCCAGATCGCCGACCTGAATCGGAACCACGTTCGAAGACCGCACGACCGCATCCCGGATCTGCTGCCATCCCACGAAGCGTCCCACGCCTCGAAGGAGGTGCTCGTGCCCGCGGTGGGCCTGGAAACCTGCCGAAGTGTTCGAGCTCCCCGCCGTCAGAGCCTCCTCGACTTCTCTCAGCGACACGCCGTACGACTTCAGCTTGTCCGGGGCGAGGAGCACTTGGTACTGCTTGCGGCCACCACCGAGGGGAGTGACCTGAGCCACCCCCGGCACGGCTAGGAGGCCGCGTCGGATCACGGTGTCGGCGACCGTCCGCAATTCCACATCATCATGGCGGTCGGACGTCAGGGCGATAAAGAGGATCTCTCCCATGATGGAAGCGGTCGGCCCAAGCGCTGGAGCGGAGACCGTCGGCGGCAAGTTCTTCGTAGCAAGGCCCAAGCGTTCGGCGACCATCTGGCGGGTGAGATAGGTATCCTCTCCCCAGTCGAACTCGGCCCACACAACGCTCACGCCCGCGGCGGTCGCCGAACGCACGCGCCGCAAGCCAGGTGCTCCGTTCAGCGCGGTCTCAACCGGGAACGTAACGAGCTGCTCCATGTCGACCGGGGCCAAGCCCGGATGCTCCGTGATGACCGACACCGTCGGAGCGGTCAGATCCGGCAGGACATCTACTGGGAGCTGGGAGACTGCCCACCCACCCCAAGCCAGAACGCCGCCGGAGGCAGCCAACACCAGGGTGCGATTGGCCAGTGACCAACGGATTAGCGAATCCAGCATGCGTCAATGAACGTGGCCATGCGCCGGCGCTTGGGGCGACATCGAGGACAGGCGCAGCAAATACGCGCCCTTTGTGACGACTCTCTCGCCGACGCGCAAGCCGGCGGTAATCTGGACGTTCTCGCCAGTCCGATTGCCGACCTCGACTTGGCGGCGCTCGAACGACTCGCCGCCCGTCTGCACGTACACGACCGTGCGGCCTCCGTCATCGACCAATGCCGATTCCGGCACGGCGGGCGCGACCACTGTGTCCGCGGTGAAGAGCCGGACGATGACGGATTGACCAATCGCTAGGCGCCGCCCCGAATTGTCGGCCAGATAGGTGGCCTTGATCGTCCGAGTTTGCGGGTCGACGACCATCGCGGTTGACACCAGCTCCTTCAGCGGCACGACCGTGTCCCCATCCGCCAGCTCGATTTCGGCGCCCCTGAGACTCCGCAGGACAGCGGCCCTGGCTTCGGGAAGGGCTGCGGAAACATGCACCCTTTCCGTCGCCGCCAGCTCCAGCAGAACATCACCTTCTTCTACATGGGCGCCCTGGGTCGCATGCACGGCGGTCACTACGCCCTCAAGGTGCGCCCTTACGGAGAACGACGAGAGCGACTCCTTGTGCGGATCGTCGCGCCGCGAAGCTTCGTAGTGGGTCATCCGCTGCTCGGACGCTGCGAGGCGAGCGAGAGCCACCGCTTCGTCGGCTTTGGCATCTTCTAGCCGCCGTTCAGGAACAGCGCCCACCGCGAGCAGCCGCTCTGCCCGCTGGCGCTGCCGCGTGGCGGTTTCCACGGCCACCTTGTCCTCGTCAATAGCGAGTTGGAGGGCCGTGCGGTCAGGGGAGCCGGCCCAGTGCGGGACGATCTCGCCCAGCAGCTCTCCCCGCTCGACTAACGTTCCCAAGCCCGGCATGCGAACGGAAGCCAACAGGCGTCCCGCCACCGGTGCCGTCACCACGAGACGCCCACCGCTGCGTGGCTCAACGATCGCCGGTACGCGCAAGCTTTGCTGCATCACCGAACCCTCGACCAGATGGGTCGCGAACTCCATGGTCCACTGCTGTTCCTTTAAGAACGCGACGGTTGCCGTTGAATCGGCTAGATCGGAACCAGAATCGGGTGGATCAAATGACGCAGACTTCCCCAGCACGCGGACCAAGCCGAGTTGGTGAAGATCTTGCAGTGCAGGCGATTGGACTCGAATTGCCAGCGACGGCGTGCCCGCCTGCTCAGGCCGGACAGTAATGCCGAAGATTCCCGGCTGGTTTGGGGCATCGGTGACGAACCGCTCCACGGTGCCGACACCGTGATCCAACTCGACCGCGACACGGCCGGCCTCGAGCGGCCGGAACGATGCGAGATCGGTGAGATGGACTGCGAACCGCGAGCTGTTTCCAACTTGCAACTCCGGATATTCCATGAACAGCTCGGACCGATCCGACCAGCGAGTTACCTCAACCGCTTCCCGAAGGTCAGGCGGTGCTTCATCCACAGGTTCCGGCAGCACACCTCCGCACGTGGCTAGAACGAGCAAAACCGCAGCCTGGAGCCTCGTCATGGCAACAGCTCCTTGGCGACGCTGCGGTCGAATTCGACCTCGGCGAGTTTCGCGGCGGCATCAAGTTCTAACTGTCGAAGCCGCGCCTCGTGGGAGACACGTCGCGTCTCGAGCAAATCCAAGATCCCCAACTCTCCCTCCTTGTATGCCACCTCGGCAATCCCGGCCAGCTCTTGCACGCGCTGTTCGGACTGGGACCGGTAGTCCCGCGCCATCTGCCGGCGCAAGCGAAGGGCCTCGTGAGAAGAGCGCACTTCTGCCCGAATCTGGCGCTCAAGCGCACTCCGCCGCTCCTGCGTCCGGATCGTCTCGGCCGCAGCCACGGCACGCTCGACACGACCCTTGCGGAAGATCGGTAGGTCTACGGACACGCCGACGACGGGACCCGTCACAAACTGTCCCGCCACCTCGGCCCTCTTCATCCCGCCGGAAACGACCGGGTTTGGAATGCGCAAGCGCTTCGCGGCCTCATCCTCAAGCCGCAACTGCTCGAGGCGCTCGGCCTCGACACGAAAGTCGCTGCGTGCACCCAAGCCCGCGGCGACTGCATCTCCAAGCGGAGGCAGGTCGAAACCGGGGGCAAGCGTCCCTTCCGCCGCCAGCCCCGCCGGACTCACGGCGTCTCCGAGGTAGCGTGCTAGCTCGGCGCGTGCCTCACCCATCATGACCTCAATCCGGGCGAGATCGGTCTCATGTTCGACGATCTCGCGCTCTCCCTGAAGGCGGTCGAACTTCGAACCGTCTCCGGCAGCCTCTCGTTCGCGCAGTATGCGAAGGAGCTCTTCCAATTCTGCGATGTGCTGCCGCGCCATTTGCCCGCGACTCTGGAGGTAAACAAGCCGATAGAAGGAACGGCGCAAGGCGGCTTCCGCCTGCCGCAACGAATGGTCCGCGCTCGAGACGGCAGCCCTCGCCCCTGACTCTGCGGCCTCGTAGAGCAGCGAGCGCCGGCCGTTCATGGGAATGGCTTGCTCGAGCATGAGGAAGTCCGTGCGGCCGGCTCCCTCAAGCGTTGCGCTCACAGCAGGGTTCGGATAGGTCTTGTGTCGCTCCGCGCCAACTCGCGCAATCTCCGTCTCGGCGCGGAGCTGGCGACTATAGGGGCTGGCGCGCAGCAGCCCTAGCGCTTCTCTCTCGGTCAGCGCTTGTGCTGACCCAACGAGCGCCAAGCAGAGCGCCAAACCGGGAACGCGCAGGAAACATCGTGACCAAACGATCATGCAATCCACCAATGGCCGCAACTCAGCGGCCAATGCAGGTTAGCAGTGTTGCGCCGGAATTGCCCGCCGACCGTCCCGCTCAAGGGCCCAGAGGTCCGCGTCGCCGCGGGCGCGGGGACGCGGCTACTCTCTTGCCGGCAGTTCGGTCACGGCCGACTGCAAGTACGCCAGAATCTCTCCGACGATCTCCTCGTGTTCGGCCGACACATCGCGCTCCTCGCCAATGTCGTCGGACAGGTCGAAGAGTTCGAGGGGCCGGTCGGGGCCTTCCCGGACAGCCTTCCACCTGCCCCATCGCACAGCCTCGGCTCGACCTGTCGTCCCGCCCCAATACAGGAAGCGATCCTCGCTGGGGGCGCCTGTTTCCAGCAGCACGGGCAGGATGCTGGTACCGTCAACGCCGTCCGGCACATCAAATTCGGCGATGTCAGCCGCGGTAGGCAAAAAGTCTGCGAAGTACCACGGGAAATCGCTGACCGATCCTGCCCTGACGCGCCCCGGCCAGCGCACGATCGTTGGCACGCGGATGCCGCCATCGTGCAGGCTCCGCTTGTAGCCCTGCAGCGGGCCGTTGGAGTCGAAGAAGAACGGATCATTTCCGCCCTCAGCGTGCGGCCCGTTGTCAGAACTGAAGAACACTACGGTGCGCTCGTCGACGCCAAGCCGCCTCAGGGTGGCGAAGACCTGGCCCACGCCCTCGTCGAGGCGGCTGATCATGGCGGCGGTCCCCTTTTGCGGGCCGGGCCAATCCTCTCCCTGGTACTGCCCCGCGTCCGGAACTTCCATGCCGACCCGCTCGCCGTGCTGGCCTAGGTCTGCCGTCACGTTGGCAATCCCGGGATCCCCTCCCCCGTCGCGATTGCCAGCTTCGTTGTTGGCGTGCGGAATCGTTAGCGCCAGATAGAGGAAGAACGGGCTTGTGGCGTTCTCTTCGAGCCAACTCAGAGCTTCGCCCATCATCAGATCGTGCGAGTAGTCGATTCGCTCCGTGGCGACACCGCTCATGCCGGTGTAGCGCCCGGACCGCTGCACCACGTTGCGCAGCGGAACCCTTTCGGCGTTGCGCATCAAGAATTCCGGGTAGTAGTTGTGCGCATGGCCTTGGCTGAGATAGCCGTAGAAGTAGTCAAACCCTTGCTTCCATGGCGCCCCGGGGGAATCCTCCATCCCCAGCCCCCACTTGCCGATCAGGGCCGTGGCGTACCCCTCGGCTTTGAGCAATTCGGCGACGGTGACGTCTTCGTCCCACAGTCCGGGGCTGCCGTTGCGGCGGACCCTAGTGTGGCCGGTGTGCTGGCCGGTCATGAGCACGCTGCGCGACGGCGCGCAGACAGTAAAGCCGGCGTACGCATCGGTGAAGCGCATGCCCTCCGCTGCCATGCGGTCAAGGTGCGGCGTCTGGATCCGCTGCTGCCCATACGAGCCCAAGTCGCCATAGCCAAGATCGTCGGCCAGAATCCAGACAAAGTTGGGAGGAGCATCTCCGGCAGCGCTGTCGGTTGATGGCCCGGAGGAACATCCCACACAGGCGGCTAGCAATGCAAGCAGCACGCGCCGGACGCATGCCGGACACCTCCACAGCAACGTCAAGGGTAGATCGGTGCGATTGGACGACATGGATTGGACCGCACCGCATTATCCCAAGAGCGCTACGCCTCGAACGGGCTCCGAACGGCGGACTTGCTAAAATGCCGCCGCAATGGGAATCCCCGTAGACCGCAGAACCTTCCTGAGAGCAGCGGCGGCGAGTACGGCCGCCCTCGCGACCAGGCCAACAGCCACAGCGCACACCGTCAACTTCGACCGGCCCGATTCGCTCTACCACGGTGACGAGTGGGAATCGCTGAACCCGGGTTATTGGGAGCTGCGCGGCAAGGCCCTCCGCCGGCGCATCCACAGCTTTGGCGACCGGGCCCGCAAGACCGGGTTCCCCTACCACTACGAGACCCACGGCGACCGCATGGGCGGCTACAGCATGCCGGTCGACTACGACCCGTCCCTGCCTCCCGGCCTGATCCTTCACAGGCAGTGGAGGCTGGACGGCAACTACATGCTGCGCATCGACGGCCAGGTGATCGCCGAGGCGCACGGGCCGCTGGATGGGGACGACCCCGAATGGAGGATGTACACCCCCGGATATGGCCGACTCGGCGTTGCTTTCGGCTCGTCCACCCTCTACGAGTCTTATGGCTTCGGTGGGGACGGAGGGAAAGCAGCGTGGATCGCGGCTTGGACAGACGATGGCTACTTCAGCATCCGCGAGCACGGCTCCGACACGGTCGTCGCGCTGGAGCGCGCGCCCAGGCCCTCTCCGGGCGATCAATTCGTGATCGAGGTGGATGTATCCGGTTCGGATGCGAGCCATGCGACGCTCAAGGCGTCGCTTGCGGTCAACGGGCGGCCGCCGATAACGCTCCAGCTGGAAGGCGTCGACCGTGCCGAGCGGCTGTCTGGCTTCGTTGGCATGGCCGGGCAAGGGCTCCTCGACTTTGAAGTCTCCGGCTTCACGGTCGAGCCTGGCCAGAACGCGCCGCTCGCTCCCGAGCTCAATCAATGCCACGTGTGCTACGCCCTGGGCGACACGCTCCAGCTGCGCGACGGCAAGTGGCAAGTTCGGTTCATGTCCATTTTCCGCAGCGACGGGAACGAGGCCGTCTTGCGCGTGGCCGACTCGCCCGAACCGCCGGACGGCTGGGAAGCGGTCCCACCGGCCGGAACTGCACCGATAGTCAGCAACGACTTCCGCCGCAGCACGGCGGTGATCGAGGCAACGCTGCCGCGCAACCCGGCCGACACCGATCTGTACTACACGATCTGGAAGGACGGGGTGAACGTTACGTCCGACCCCCGCCTCGGGAGCGACGCCGTGGGCATCGGGACCGGCCAGGTCGGAGAGGTGCCGTCCAGCGGCGACTACGTCGGGCGCCTGCCGCGCTTGGCCCCGCCCTACAAGCTCTGCGGGCTCTCCTGCCACGCCATTCACGGAGGCGGCCCGAAACTCCCCGATGCCGGGCCGGGCGGTGGGTTCTTCGTCCACGATCAGCCCACTCCGCTGGCCTATCAGCACTTGGAGGACTACAACTTCCAAGTCATGATGTGGGAGGACGACGTCTGGTACATGGAGCTGCTGCTATATCCTCCGTCTCCTGACGACGCCTACAAGATCGTCACAACGACGCTCTGCGGCCCGACCACGCGCTGGCAGATGATGCGCCACTGGAACACTATCAATCCCGGCGATCACGATTACGGCATGGACGATGTCAAGGGCCCTGAGCAGATTGCCATCCGGGCGCACGAGGATCTGGGCCAAGATCGCGACTACATGCGGCGTAACTTCCAGATCGTGCATCACTTGATCACCGGCGACGAGTCGCCCTCCCCCACCGTGAATCCGAAAAAGTGGCGCCGTTGGAAAATGCCCAACCGCGATTTCAGCTTGCTGATCTTGGACTCGCGCCTGTGGCGTTCCAGCCAAGACACCAACATTTGGGACGACCAAGGCTGGGGTGAGAAGCAGAGCCTCTACCACCGCAGCGACGTCACGCGGAGCTTGCTGGGCGAGGAACAGTTCTCGTGGTTGCGCGAGACGATCCGCACCGATTCCTCGCCGCTGATCTGCCTGACCGGGATCAACGGCATGCACACAATCTGGATTGGGAACGGCCGTCGCCCGGACGCCAAGACGGAACTCGGCCAGCGAGACCGGGTCGCGGCAGATTATGCCGGTTGGGTCTCGGCCGGGGCCGATCGGGTGCTCGAAGTGTTGGGCTCGCGCGACGGCGTGGTCAGCGTCTACGGAGACGTCCACGTGGGAATGATCCTGCTCAACCTGGAGCAACGGGTCTACGAGTGCTCGTTCGGTCCGATCGGGCGCAGTGGCGGGCGCGGACTCAAGCAGGGATTCGGACCGCGCATGCAGGACTTCGACGGCCGCGACTTGGAGGTTAAGGCGCTATACCACCAGAGCTACGACACTCCAGACCTGCGCAAGCTCGACGGGCCCTTCTATTGGAACTTCCTCGAGATGGAATTCGACCCGCGCGGCGACGACCCGCAAATCGGCCTGCGCGTGCGCAACCTAGTGGACCCGCCCGACGAGACGCCTCGCGGGGGCGGCTCGGCCGAAGTCAGCGCATCGAGCACCGGACGGGCGCCAACATGCTCCTTGCCCGCCATAAAGCTCTTGCCTGACGCTGACGTGCTGCTGTCGTCGCTGGACGGCCGGCCTTTGCGTGGCGCGCGAACCCGGGCGGACGGGAGGCTCACGGTGCGCGGGCTAGCCGGAGTCGCGCCGGGAGAAACGATCCTCGCCACGGCACGCTCGGCCGAGAGGGTCGTCGCCAAGGCGATCGTGACGGGAGCGCCGACCGGATGATCTAGGGCTGGACCTGGCTAGGCGCCCCGCCCTCTGGCGCGACGGGCGGCGCTTGGGGCGGCTTCTTGCCGCTCGGTTTCCCAGCCTTCAGGGGTCCGATCATCATGCTCATCGTCCGGCCCTCGATGCGCGGCTGCGTTTCCGGAGTGCCGAATTCCTCCACGTCACCCGCCAATACGCGCAGCAATCGCTCGCCGATGTCGGCGTGCGTGATCTCCCTGCCGCGGAAGAACACCGTGGCCTTGACCTTGTTGCCGTCCTTCAAGAAGCGCACTGCGTGGTTCTTCTTGAAGTCGTAGTCGTGCTGGTCGGTGTTGGGGCGGAACTTGACTTCCTTGACCTCGATGCGATGCTGCTTCTTCTTCGCGTCGTTGCGCTTCTTTTTCTCGAGGTAGGAGTACTCGCCATAGTCGATGACCTTTGCGACAGGCGGCTGTGCGGTAGGTGAGACCAGAACTAGGTCCAGCCCCATGTCCTTGGCACGGCGAATGCCCTCGCTGGTGGGCATGACCGCTGTCTGGCCATCTGGAAAGACTACCCGCACCTCGCGGGCGCGGATCGTCTCGTTGACATTCTGTCGTCTGACCCTACGAATAGGGCGGTAGCGTCGTCGGAAAATGACTGTCCCCCTTTGCTGCAGCGGCTGTGGGCCGACGCGGAAAAGAAAAAGAGACCGGCGTGCCTCGCAGCACCCGATCTCCAACGTTTGCCTGACTTGTCAGTGGTACCCCTAGGAGCGGTGCGCCCGAAGACCGCGCGAACCACTCGATCACTGCATGCAGCCCTATCGTAGCATGGATCCTTCGCCGCACGCGCTCGAGACCGCGAGGCATCTCGGTGCCTGGCAGGCTGAAGCGAAAGGGTTGACAAGGCCCATTCGCTCTCCTAGGATAGAGATTCCCGAATGGCGGACGCCCACACCAACCCATGATCAAGTCCGACCTCGTTGAATGCGTGATCGATCGCACGGGCCTGAGCAAGAGCTTGGCGCGGATCGCCGTTCAGACGATCCTCGACACCATGCGAGATTCGATCGCCCGTGGTGAGCGCATCGAATTGCGCGGCTTCGGCGTTTTCGAAATACGGCCGCGCAAGACCGGGATCGGGCGCAACCCCAAGACCGGCGAGGAAGTCCGCATCCCTCCCGGCAAGACGGTTCGCTTCAAGCCGGGCAAGGACATGCAGGCCATCTAGGGTCTGCAACCCCTCCGACGAAGCACGCGCCGTCCGGCCCAGACTAGGCGAACGCTTGGTTCGTGGGAGTGATGATCAATTCGGGAATGCAGGCGCGCGGGTGCAGTGTCGCGACCAACAGCGCGGCCTGGGCCACATCCTCCGGCTGAAGCATCACCGCGCGCTTGTCGTCCGAGGGAACGACGGGCCGCCGGTCAAGGATCGGAGTGTTGACCTCGCCCGGGCAGATCACACAGGAGCGTATCCCGCGCGGCCCGTCCTCTAGATGAGTGGCCAAGCTGAGGGAGCGCGCTCCGTGCTTGCTGACGCTATAGCTGGCCCCAGCCACGACCGAAGTGCGCACGCCAGCAGTCGAAGACACCGTGATCACCACGCCGTCGCCCCGCTCACGCATGCCGGGCAGGATCGCACTGAGCAGGTAGAACGGGCCGCTGACGTTGACCCTCACGACCGTGTCGAAGTCCTCCCTGCTGAGCTTGTCGAGGGCGCGCTGCGGAACATTGGTGCCGGCATTGTTGACGAGGATGTCGACTTGCGGCAGGCGCCGCTGAGCCCAGGCGACCATGGTATCCACCGCTTCGGCGTCGGCCACGTCGAGCGCGAACGGGTGCAGCCGGCCACCGGCCGCGCCGGCGGCCTCGCGCGCCGCCTCTAGCTTGGCCAGGGTGCGCCCGACCGTGACGACCTCCGCGCCCTCTTCGGCGTAGCAGCGAGCCACGGCCTCGCCTATGCCGCTCCCCGCACCGGTTACGATCGCGCCCTTGCCAGCAAGCCTCATAATCCCCCATCTTAGCTTTCGGCGGAAGGGGGGCCGAGACCGCAACGACCAAGGCAGTCCGGCTGCGCGGCGCTGCATATAATGACAAACAAAGCCGTATGCAACAGTCGATCATCGTCATCGAAGACGATCAAGATCTTTGCACGCTTCTTGAGTACAACCTTGCCAACAACGGGTACACGGTCAAGGTCCTCCACCGGCTGGACGGAGCCCTCGAGATCGTAAGGGACAGCCAGCCGGACCTAATCCTCCTCGACGTGATGCTGCCCGACGGGGACGGCTTCGAGTTCTGTCGCCAGCTGCGCATCCACGCGGCCACGGCACAGATTCCGGTCCTGTTTCTGACCGCCCGCAGCGAAGAAGTCGACCGAGTGCTCGGCCTTGAGATCGGCGGCGACGATTACATCACGAAGCCATTCAGCCCGCGCGAGCTGCTGGCCCGGATCAAGGCGCACTTGCGCCGAGGCGGCGGCAGGACACAACAGCGCTCAGTCAAGGCGCAGGGCTTGGACATTAACTATCCGGCGCGCCAAGCGAGCCTAGCCGGGACGCCCCTGGAACTTACCGCCACGGAGTTCGCCCTGCTCGGGTTCCTTGCCGAAAACCCCGGCAAGGCATACACCCGGGAGCAGCTGATCGCGCGGGTGTGGGACGGCCGCACGCACATCACGCCCCGGAACATCGACGTGCATGTGCGGCGCCTTCGCGAACAGATCGAAGAAAACCCCAAGCATCCGAAGTGGATTCAGACCGTGCGAGGGTTCGGATATCGCTTCGACATCCCCTCATGACCGCTCGTATCTTCCTCAAGCTGGGCCTGGTCACGATCCTGCCCCTGCTGATCACAGCCGTTGCTGTGCTGCTGTCGGTCACTCGAATTACCATCGCCAACCTTGAGAGCGGCCTCGAGACGAGCCTGTCGGAAAAGGCACGGCTGGTAGAGACCACACTCGAGGGCCTACCCTCCGGCGAGTACCAAGGCGTGGCCCACGATCTAGCACAGCGCGCGCAAGCGCGGGTGACGATTATCGACGCCTCCGGAACTGTCTTGGCGGACTCAGAGGCTGATCCGCTGCAGATGGAAAACCATGCCACTAGACCCGAATTTGTCGAATCGCTGGTAGGCGAGACCTCTGTCAGCCGACGCCTCAGCAGCACGGTCGGGATGGACTTCCTCTATGTCGCCGTGCCGATGGACGGCGGCGGCGCCGTGCGCCTCGCATTGCCTCTGGAAGAAGTCAACGCGCTCGCCAAGTCCAACCGCAGCAGCATCGCACTGGTCATCCTCTTCATCGTGGCCCCTCTGGTGCTGGCCACGGCATGGGTGGCGCGCCGAATTTCGTCCCAGATTTCGGGCATCGTGTCGCTGTCCAATGCGATTGCGGACGGTGACTTCGAAATCAACGAGTCGTTTCCGGAGCGGGGCAACTTGCGCGAGCTCAATGACTTGGCGGCCAGCTTGCGCACCACGGCAGGGAAGCTGCGCACGAGCTTCCACCAGCTTCAGGAGGAACGCTCGCGCTTCGTGGCGGCGGTCAACGGTATCGGAGCGGGGATCCTAGTCGCGGATCGCAGGTGTCACATCGTGCTGCACAACCCTGCAATCGAGATGATGTTCCCGGACGAGGATCTGTCGAAGCAGGCCTCGCTCAATGCGTGGAAGAACAAGAACGTCCCGGCGATTTTCAACTATGCCATCGATCACGGAAAGTCATGCACCACCGAGTTGTCCGTGGACTCGCCTACCCGCCGCTCGTGGCGTGTCACATGCGCCCCGATCACCAGCCGGAAGGGCAAGACGCAAGCCGTCGCCGCAGTGTTCCATGACATCACCGAGCTCGAGCGGGTCGACCAGATGCGGCGCGACTTTGTCATCAACGTATCGCATGAACTGCGCACGCCACTGGCCTCGATCACCGGATACGCGGAGACGTTGATGGATGGCGCGATCCACGACAAGGAGAACAACGAACGTTTCATAAGGATCCTTTGGCAGAACGCACAGCGACTGACCCAGCTCACTTCCGATCTGATGACGCTTTCGCAGATCGAGGTCAAGGCGCGCGAATTCGAGTTCTTGGAGCAGTCCGTGGCCGAAATCTTGCGCCACGCCGCGGATGGCATCCGGCCGGTGCTGGCGCGCAAGTCGCTACAGCTGGAGGTAGCTCCAGTTCACGAGGACCTCAAGATCCGCTGCGACCTTAGCGCCGTGCAGCAGATCCTGTCGAACCTCTTAGACAATGCTGCGAAGTACACACCAGCCGACGGCAGCATAAGGCTGGGGGCGACCGGCGGCCGGGAATCTTTGAACATATACGTGAGGGATACGGGAATAGGAATTCCTAAGGAACACGTCTCCAGAGTCTTCGAGCGCTTCTACCGTGTAGACAAGGCTCGCTCGCGAGAACTGGGCGGTACCGGGCTCGGCCTAGCGATCGTCAAACACCTCGTGCAGGCTCACGGCGGGCGTGTATGGGTCGATAGCGAACCCGCCACGGGGTCGACGTTCTGGTTCTCCCTGCCCTTCGAACAGGTGCCCGCTGTGCTCCAAACAGTCATGGCAGAGAGGGACCAACTCGCGCTGCCCTTCGAGCGGGTGTCCCCGGCGCTCGAAGCCGTAATGGCAGAGACGGACCAAGATCCGGCGTCGATTCAATGAGACAGAGCTGATCGGCCCTCCCACTCAACGATTCGTGACCTCGATTCCCGACGCGCCAGGTCAAGATGACCGGCGACCTGCCGATCGCGTCAGCGTACGGTAGCGGCCGCCCTCTGGCTGGAGCTGGCACACGCGCCAAGCCTCTGAGAGCAGTGCGGTCAAGCACGCGAACGATGCAACCAGGGAACGAAGCAAGGGGCGCTGGCCGCCAAGCTGGCGCTCGCCTTACGCGTGTGCTTCGTGAGTGCAGCCGGGGAACTCATCCACGGCGGTGTTTCCCTGGTAGCCGAGGTCTTGGTGAATGCCGATCTCGGAAGTGTAGTAGCCGTCAATCGTCATCTGCTTCAAACGACGGAAAAAGCGACCTGCCGGAGTCTGGGGCTCGTCTTCGTTGCGAGCCATCTCGGCCACGATTGCATCCTGCTGAGCGGCATCGCAGTCTAGGAACTCGCGCCCGAAGCGCTCCCGCGCCTGCTCAGAGACTGCCTCGAGTCCAGACTTCCAACCCGCCTGCAGTTCGCTCGAACCGTCGGCGACCATGACATCGATGTATCTGGCAACCCTAGCGGCGCGCGCCCCTGGAGAATGGTCGTCGCTGGGCAAGATCAGGTCGCTGAGCGCGTCCACCAAGTCCAGTTGCGCGGCCGAGAAGAACTCCGGCTTGTAACCGCCAGAACCGCAGCCGAGTTGCACCAGTCCGCCCGTTCCGGGCAAGACGCCCGCCGCCACTAGCTTGAGGATTGTCCTGCGTTCCATATCGTGCTCACCCCCACGCATTGCGCTTGAAGCCTTCGACAATCCCGTCCGCCGTGCGCCACGACAGCGCGATGTTGGTCAGCGTGGGATTCTTCTCGGGATACTGCGGGAACACGGATGCGTCCGCCACGAATAAGTTCGGCAGGTCGTGCGACCGACCGTCAGTGCCGACGACAGAGGTCTTCGGGTCGTCGCCCATTCGGGTAGTCCCGACCCAGTGATTGAGGTCAATCACCAGATCGTCCACGCTGACGTTGCCAGGAGTCTCGATGACTTCCCCTTCCCCCGCACGAATGATCTCCTCGCACCGTTCCACCATGTCCTGGGCCATCGCGACGTCGGAATCGTCGTAGTGGAGATGGACGCGGGGCAGCGGCATGCCGAACTCATCCTGCCGCTCGGGGTCCAGGTCCACGAACTTGTTCGACGAGATCAGGGTCGTCCCCTGCATGTTCATCCCTGCGTGGCCGACATTCCACTCGCGCAGCTTCCTCTTCAGGGCGCTGCCGTAGCCCGGTGCGGTGCGGATCGCACGGCGATGAGAGGTGACTCCCGCGCCGCACTGCACTTGGTACGTACCCTCGAACTTCGGGCTGGGCTCGTCCCAGTAAAGCCCTGTCAGCAAGGAGTGGTAGTAGCTCGTGCCATCGTCGTTCGAAGCGTCGCGGCCGAGAATCTGCGGGAAGAAGCCGCGCACCGTAACGCCAAAGTGACTGGTCAGATTCCTGCCGACCTGCCCGCTGGAGTTGCAGAGGTCGGAGATCAGCAGCAGGCGCGCCGTCTCAACGGCGCTGCACGCCAGCACCACGACCTTGGCATCGAGTTCGTGAGCCGTTCCATCGGCGGACTTGTACTCGATCCCGGTCGCCTGCCCGCCCTCGCCCGAAACCCTCACCCGAGTCGCCATCGCCTCGGTGAAGATCGTCAGGTTACCTGTCTCCTCCGCCAACGCGATCGGCGTGTTGACGGAGGTGTACTTGGCCTCGACCGCGCAGCCAGAGCAGTGTCCGCAGTAGTGACACTTCTGCCGGCGCTTCCATTCCGGCTTGGTGGGGGTCTCGGTCAGCATCGCCTTGCGCTGGGCCACGAACGCCATCTTTGCGCCGCGGTCCCGCAGGCGCTCTACTCCGAGACGAAGGCGCTGCTCGCCGCAGCGCATCGGCACGGGCTTGAGGAATTCGCCGTCAGGCATGTTGGACAGACCGTCGCGGTCTCCGTAGACGCCCATGAGTAGCTCGGCGCGGCTGTAGTACGGAGCGACCTCGTCGTAGGAAATCGGCCACGACTCGAAGTCCTTCGGTCCGAAGCGCAACGAGTGTCCGGCCCAGCAGATCGAACGACCGCCGAGCACGCGAATCTGGCCGTGGCCAGGCCGGTCTCCGACGGGCGTGAAATGCCCGCGCAAGAAATTGTCGCTCCAGAAATTGGGAGCCCGCCGGTCGCGGTACTCGTAGGGCCAGTGGTGCCCTTGGTAATCCACGCCCGCAGTCAGCCGGGGGCCCGCCTCGACCAGGGCTACCTTCAAGCCAGCCACAGCTAGGGCATAGGTGGCAATCCCTCCACCAGGCCCGCTGCCGACGACGATCGCGTCGTACTGCTCTTCCGCCACTTGGGGCACCTCCCTGAAACGGGCGCTGCGCCCGCCAATACGCTGCACTACGAGCGTTCCGCCTGCCTGACAGATCCGCTGGATTCAGTGTTCCACATCTGACACTCTCTTGCCGCCGACCACGAGAGAGTCCATAGATTGGCCCGCCGTCTTCGTCCACACCTTCGATTCGCCACCGATCGCGAGCAGGGAAGATGGACGGCCCTTCACGGCTCTGCCAGGCACCGCCAAGCTATGATACGGGAGTCCGCGGCTAGCGCGGACAGCCGGATCACGATCATGTACCTTCGACCAGTCCTTCTTGTTATGGCCGGCCTAGCGGCCGCCGCCGCACTGCCGGCGGCCAAATCCGCCGGTCGCTTCGTTCCAATCTTTGACGGGGTATCCCTGAAGGGGTGGGACGGGAACCCGAAACTCTGGGCAGTAGAAGACGGAGTGATCGTGGGCCGGACGAGCGCCGAGGATCCGATCCCAGCGAACTCCTTCCTAATTTGGCGAGAGGGCGAAGTGGACGACTTCGAGCTCAAGTTCGAATACATGATCGACGGGGGCAACTCCGGTGTCCAGTACCGCGGCTTCGAGAAGCCCAAGGAATGGGGCCCGCACATCCTCGGCGGCTTGCAAGCCGACTTCGAGGCGGGAGAGCGGCATACCGGAGGCCTGTACGGCGAGCGGTCGCGGAGGATCCTCGCCCGGCGCGGCGAGAAGGTGGTCGTGGGTGCGGACGGAAAGCCGCAAGTGGTCGGCAGCGTCGGCGATCCGGTCGAGCTGCAAAGCAAGATCGACCTTAACGGTTGGAACAGCTTTCACATCATCGCTCGGGGAAACCGATACATCCACAAGATCAACGGCCACGTCATGGTGGACGTGACGGACAACGATCCGAACGCGCCGACCTCCGGCCTGGTCGGCTTACAGATACATCGCGGGCCACCGATGACCATCAAGTTCCGCAATATCCAGCTCAAGCGCCTGCCGATGGTTGCTGGAACGAAGAAGGTCGTGTTCATTGGCGGGGTGAAGAGCCACGGCTACGGGTCGCATGAACACACGGCCGGGATCAAGCTCTTGATGGATGCCTTGGGCCAGAACTTCCCACAAATTCGCGCGGCAGCCTACTTCGACGGTCACCCAAGTGACCCGACAGCTCTCGATAACGCGGACGCGGTGGTCTTATACAGCAACGGCGGCTTGGGACATCCATGGCTGAGGGCACTGCGCTCGGTCGATCGACTGGCCCAGCGCAACGGCGGAATCGGAGCCATCCACTTCGCCGTGGAAGTGCCCCAAGGCGAGCCGGGCCAGAGGTTTCTCGATTGGACGGGAGGGTACTTCGAACGCTGGTGGTCGGTTAACCCCCACTGGACCGTCAAGTCACCGAAACTGGCAGCAGGACATCCGATCACCAACGGCGTCAGGCCGTTCGAGATCAACGACGAGTGGTACTTCCACATCCGCTTCCGAGCGGGCATGCACGGGGTAACGTCGATCCTACAGGCAGTGCCGCCCAAGGAAGCCATGTCGCGCCCGGATGGCCCTGCATCGGGAAACCCCTACGCCCGGGCAGCTGTGAAGAGGGGCGAGTTGCAGACCCTGATGTGGGCCAGCGAGCGGCCGGCCGGCGGCCGCGGCTTTGGCTTTACCGGAGGCCACGTGCATTGGAACTGGGCGCACCCGGACTATCGCAAGCTGGTGTTAAACGCGATCGCTTGGATCGCCGGAGCCGAGGTGCCGGAGAACGGGATCGAGTCCGGCCCATACGTGATGGCGGACATGCTCGCCAACCAAGACTACGAACCGTGGGGCCGGTACGACCAGGCGGAAGTCGAACGGATGGTCGCTGATTGGGCCGAATAAGCTACAGCCGCTTGTGGCCACTGCGGGGAGATAGGTCAGAAGACGCTGGTTGAACGGCACTGGCCGTTCGAGCGGGCGGCAAGCCTCGCATCAGGGACAACGACTCGAAACGGGTCGGCCGGCAAGAGGCCGAGAGCGTTCACTGTACAGGGATGGTGACCGAGTTACTGGTGCTGCCGTCGACCGATACTCTAACCTCTGCCGCGCCCGCCGACACGCCTGACGGGACAACGAAATCTATCTTGGTAATGCCAACCGCGCCCGGAATGGTTCCGGAGTAGGCAACCGATGCCTCTCTGCCGCTCACCGTGACAGTGGGACTGTGCAGGGTGGACAGCCTCGAGGTGGCCGACCTGCCAGATCGCTGGGGCGTTGAGAGCGGTCCGGTTCCAGTCATGTATATCGTCACAGTCTGCCCCGCCCTGGCCGGTGCACCGGCCGTCACGTAGCTGCCGTCTGCATGAGCGGCGGACGCCACCTCGCCCTCGTCGGTCTCATAGCTGTAGATGCCTGGGGCAACGTCAGCTAGGTTGACCTGGAACGGCTCTGAAGTCCATATAAAGCCGTAGCGATCCAGCACTCGAACCTTGGCGTAGGCCGAGCTGAGGCCAGCCAGCTCCCACGGAACCTGAATCTGGAGGTGATCCGAAGCAACGCTGAAGACCGGCGCCGAGACACTGACTACTGCGTCGCGCCTGTCGAAGCTGACACTGACTGACTTGAGAGCGATCGGGGGCTCGCCCGCAGGTGCTTGCCCGCCGAATTCCGCTAGCGCCGTCCCGGCAAACGCCGCGACCGACCCGGGCGCGACCGGTCCATCGGCGGAGAGGCTTGCGGCATTCAGCACCCCTTCGACTTGCGGAGCGTGAACATCTGCATACAGATCGAAGCGCAGGTCCACGTCTCCCACCGTTGCAATCGCGACTACGTGCGCATCGGATGGATCGCCAAATCCAAGCTCGGCAGGCGCGAGACCCGCCTGAGTCGTAAACGCGTCGTAATTGACCAGATGACCGTCGCTCTCATGCCATCCCCACTCCACCGCCCTGCCCCGAATGGGCGCGCCGTATTGGTCCACGAACTTTCCAAGCACCCATAAGTGTGTGTGCTTGTCGACGATGCCGCGGTAGACCGATGTGCCGATGGCAAAGGCATCCTCCGGCTGGTTATCGCCGACCACGTACAGGTACGGCACGCGCAATTCGCCGTCACTGCCCTGCCGCGTCACCCGGAGATGGCCCTCGTACGACCCCGAGGCGGGCATCGCTCCACCCAGGGCGACGCTCAGCACCATCTGCTGGCCCGGCTGAAGCTGGAACGTCGTTTCCGCAGACCCGTTCACACTCACTCCCGCGTTGTCGTCCGCATCGCGCTGAACGACCTCGATGCGGTACTGCTGGGACACCGCGCTGCGATTGGTGATGGTCACATCGCGCGACTCGGGCAGGGTTTCGCCTGTGAAGCGTCCGAAGCCGATGTTCGCCGGCACGACCGTGGCGATCGGCTCGAATGCGGACTCGAAGCTCAGCAGGCCCGAGCCAACCGAGCCGACGCGGGCGATTTCGCCGTCTTCGCGCACGGCTGTGCTGGCAGTGTTGATCAGCGCAGAGGCGACCTCCCGAGCGGTCCAATCCGGGTGCAGCTGCCAGACAAGCGCCGCAGCGCCGCTGACAGTGGCAGCGGAGAAGCTCGTTCCCTGCACCTGCTGGTAGCCGCCCCGCGTCGTTCCCGGGGTCCGGCCGGCAACCGCGAAGACTGCGGCACCGGGAGCGGCGATATCGGGCTTCAGAAGCAGCCCCGGAGTCGGCCCTCTCGAGCTGAACGGCGCCACCTGGTTCCAATCCACCCGCCGAGTCACCCGTGTGGCATCCAGCGTGACCGCCAGCGGCTGAGGCGGATCGGAGCCAAGTCTGGAAGCGAGCGCTGCGCCATCTTCGGCGGAGATAAAGTACGCCGGAATGTCGGTGTCTTCAAGACCTCCCATCTGCATCAGGTCCCCTGTCGGATCGCTGTGAAAGACAATCAAGCCAGCAGCGCCCGCCGCATCGGCAGCCTCCACCTTGTCGACCGTCCAGCAGCCGCCGAATTCAACTACGACGATTCGATCCGCAAGCGCCCCGGGAGCGTATGGAGCACAACCTTGCCGATCACCGAACTGCTCGGCGAGCGCGGCCGTGGCAGTCAGCTGCGGTCCCGGGCTTGGTCCTGTGCCCGACAGGGCCGGGTACGAAGCGCCCGCGGCTCGCACCCTCTGCTCGAAGCGCCTGGAATTGGAGGTTGCGGCCACCGAGATGACATCCGGAGCAAACCCCGGGGACGCCACCGTGTTGCGGGCGGGATGGGATTGACCGCCGGTCTGGCCATCGTTGCCCGCTGCGGCGACGACCACGCGCCCGAAATCAGCCACAGCGCTTTGCGCCGCCAAGGCGACTAGGTCGCAAGCCGTGTGGGGGACTTCGGAACAGCCATCTCCGAATACGTCCCAAGGATGCATCGCCACCTGTCCGACACTTAGGTTGAGCACGTCCATGCCGTCGCTGACAGCGTCGTCAATCGCGGCGATCACCGACTGCGAGCTGGGCCCTGGACTGATCCCCGGAGTGCCACCCACCTTGTAGACGCCCAGATACGCCTTCGGAGCGATGCCTTGGATCAGGCCAGCCGGGGTGTTGATGCGCTTTCCTCCCGCGATCATGGCTACCGCCGTTCCGTGCCCGCTGAAATCGACAGGCGTCTGGTCATCGGGGTTCGAGGTCGCCGGTTCCTTGGAATTCTGCAGATGCACATAGCTGCGCACCGCCAGTACCTTGCTGTTGGCATACTCAAGCAACTCTGGCGCGGCCTTTGGATAGCCTTCCACGGAAGCCAGGGTGGGGTCTTGAAAGGCTGGATGGTCAAAATCCAGCCCCGAATCGATGATGGCTATCTTGATTCCCGCGCCGGTGGCCGTGGTGCCATCGGGCCTAGCTCGCGCCGCGCGTAGCTGCAGGACATCGCTGACGCTGTCCAGGGTGAAGTCCAGATTGCGGCTGGGCTCTACCCTGCGCACCCCTGGGATCTCCCAGAACGCTTCGGTCTGTCCCGCGCGGGCGCGGATGAATACCGCGTTCAGCACGTTCTGCACCGACCCGATCACCACTGCCCCGCCAGTCTTCAAGGCCTCGATGACGGGCGCTTGGGCCGTAGCAACGGCGCTCGCCTCAGAGGCGAAATCGCTCGCCGCGACGCGCTGGCCGGGGCGCAGGTCGATCCCGTGCCTCGCTCGCAGCCGTTCGCCCGAGGCCGGCGAGTCGAGCAGGACCGTGTAGTTTTCAAGCCGGTTCGACTGGGCGGCGGCCCAAGGCGTCAAGCCCGAGAGGGCAATCACAGCCAATACTGGTGCCCTACGCGGCGGTAGTCGTCGCCACCACATCCGTATGCTCAGTCTAGGGCAATCGCTGCCGGTGATGTGCGAAATCGCCGATCCCGCCAGCTGCTGCGGTGCGACTCGGGAACGGCCCTGTAACTCGAGTCTAGTCGCCGCCCTTCTTGCCGAGCAGTTCCTCTTCGAGGATCCGCGCCCCCCGAAGAATCCCGCCAAAAGAGTAGTTGGCCTCGTGGCAGGCGTATTCGTAAACGCGGTTGCCGGTCGCAGGCCACACGTATTCCCCGCTCCACGGGGCGGTCCAGACGCTTGGGTCCTCGACTCTGAAGCGATAGTGCAAGGTTTGCGGATCCACCCGCGTGAACCACTCGGTCACGCGCAGGTCGCGCGATGCGCCCGGCAGCGACGGGCTGTCGTTGAAGTTCGTGGTCTCCACAACCAGCGTGTCCCCTTCCCAATGACCGATCGAATCGCCGAGCCAGCTTCGCACGTCGTCAGGAGCGTGCTCGGCATTCATGCGGATGATGCGCGCATCGTGAACCATTTCGACCAAGATCATCACGTGCTCGTCGGTCTGCACGATTCTCTTCACGTTGTTGTAAGCAACTGGCAGCATCGGCGGCCCGGCCGTCGATCCGAACCCGAGCAGGCAGCGTTCTGCAAGAGGCCTGATTTCTGGGTCGTCGTAAGGGCCTTGCTCGAGACCCTCTTCGACCCACCAAGCGACACCAGTGTTCGTACGCGACAGCTCGGCCCGGGCGGCCGCGCGCTGTTTCGCCGCAGCAGTCATGGGCGGCTTGCGGCCGTTCTTGGGATCGGTAATGATCGAGGTCCGCCAAGTGCCGTCCAGCTTGAATCCGCCACTGCCCCTGTCCAGCCAGAACGAGTTGTAACCGCCCACATTTCCCGCCGATCCCGGCGATCCGTCCCCGCCTTCCGGAGGGGCGCCGCGCTGGGGATCGGACGGCGCGTTCCGCTCGGCCCTTCGCTCCACCTCGCGATCGACGACGCCAGCCGCCTCTTCATCGGTCAGCGTCAGCCGCTCACCGTACTCTTCGGGGCGCTCTAGCGGTGTCAGCGTAGCGATGTCATAGGTCCCGGACAGGTCGGGCTTGCCCGACGAAGTCCGCGGGATGTCCGCGGCCGCCGCAAGCGCCCATCCCAGCACCAGAGAGGTCATTCCCAAAGTGATTCGATACGTCATGGATTCTTCCCGATCTCCAGTGCCCTCAAGCAGACTCGCCGCAGCACGCCAAGTTCCGCGATGTCGGAGCTTCGGACTCAGGCGCGTCGCCCCGCTCCGCCAAGCTCTCTGCCAAGAGTCTACGCGAAACGCGTGCATCGCGCACGGACGGCTCCGCAAGCCACCATGGATTGCGGACTTGCTGGCAGGACGTCTCCGCCGGGTCCGGCGACCATTCTGGCGTATATCCTGATGGGATGGCCGCGATCGAAAACGCACTGGCGGCGTTCGCCGCCTTCGCGTGGGGGCCGCTAGTACTGTTTCTGCTGATCGGTGGCGGGTGCTACTTCTTCCTTTATTCCCGGCTGCTCCCGTTCTGGCACCTCAAGCATGCACTCAAGATTCTGCTTGGGCACTACGACTCTGCTTCGGCCACTGGTCAGGTCTCGCATTTTCAGGCACTTAGCAGCGCTCTTGCGGGCACGATCGGAATGGCCAACATCGCCGGCGTCGCAGTGGCGATCCAAACCGGCGGGCCGGGCGCGATCTTCTGGATGTGGGTCTGCGCCTTCGTCGGAATCGCCACCAAGTTCTTCACCTGCTCGCTGTCGATTCAATACCGAGGTCCTGACAGCCGGGGCGAAATCCAGGGCGGGCCGATGTACTTCATCCTCTACGGCCTCGGGAAGCGCTGGAAGCCGCTCGCCTTGTTCTTCTCGTTCTGCGCACTGTGCGGCACGCTGCCGATGTTTCAGGTCAACCAACTTGTTCGCATTGCCCGGGAGACCGTGGCAGTGCCGCTCGGCTGGGTCGCTGAATCGTCCGACGCGTGGATTTTCAACCTCACGCTCGGCATCGTTGTAGCGATCGCGGCGGGCGCGGTCCAGATCGGCGGCATCAAGCGCGTGGGACTGGTCGCGGCCAAGATGGTCCCGGCCATGGTCGTGCTCTATGTCGCCAGTGCCGCCGTGATCCTGGCTGCCAACCTGCCATCCCTTCCCGCGGCCATGGCACTGATCTTCAAGGACGCGTTCACTGGAGAGGCGGTCGCCGGGGGAGCGGTTTGGAGCGTGATCGTGACCGGCGTGCGCCGGGCTGCCTTCTCGAACGAGGCCGGGGTCGGGTCCGAGGCGCTCGCGCACGGCGCGGCCAAGACGGACGAGCCCGTCCGAGAGGGCCTCGTGGCGATGCTTGGCCCGATCATCGACACATTGATCATCTGCACCTCGACGGCCCTGATCATCCTGAGCACGGGCACATGGACGAACTTCGAGGCCGAGGGCGTGTCGGTGACGCTCGCATCCTTCGAGCAGGTTCTGCCCGGCATCGGAGCCTACGTGCTGTTCACCTGCGCAATCTTCTTCGGCTTCTCAACCACCCTGTCGTGCGGCTACTACGGCGAGAAGTCTCTGGGCTTCTTGATCGGGGCGCAGCGTCAGTTCTTGTACCGGTATATCTACGTGGCATCGATCCTGATCTCGTCCGTGACATCTGTGTCGGCAGTGCTCGATTTCATCGATGGCATGTACGGTCTGATGTCAATCCCCACCATGACGTCATCCCTGATCCTCGCCCCCTTCGTGATGAAGGAAGCTCGCAGGTACTTCAGGGAAATGGCGGCCCGGGCCGGCTAGTCCCACGTCCGGCCCCAGGTGGCCGAACGCTCCGGCTGCCTACAATGGGCTCGATGAATCGCTACCTCGCTGTGTTCGCGCTGCTGGCCGCAAGCGTGTCGGCGGCCCGTCAGCCCAACATACTGCTGATCGTCTCTGACGACCAAGGCTATATGGACCTCGGTTCGATGGGCAGTAGCGATATCCTCACACCCCGACTTGACAGGCTTGCGGCGGAGGGAATCCGGCTCACCAGCTACTACGCTGCGTGGCCTGCCTGCACCCCGTCCCGAGTCGCGTTGCTCACCGGCCGCTACCCGCAGCGTAATGGAACCTATGACAATTTCCGCAATGACAGGGTGAACGATGGCTATCGCTACCCGCTCTACGAATACGCGATCAGCCCCGAGCGGGTCCTAGGGACGGACACGCGGGAGATCCTGCTTTCGCAAGTGCTGTCCGCAGCCGGGTACGCCACCGGCGTTTTCGGCAAGTGGGATCTTGGCTCCCTCAAGCGCTATCTGCCGTTGCAACGGGGCTTCGACGACTTCTACGGATTCGTCAATACCGGCATCGACTACTGGACGCACGAGCGCTACGGAGTGCCGTCAATGTACCGACGCAACGCTCCCACGGAGGAGGACAAGGGCCGCTACACCACCGCGCTGTTCGAACGCGAGACGCTGCGCTTCATCGACGAGCACAAGGCCGATCCCTTCTTCGTCTACCTTTCCTACAACGCGCCGCATGGAGCATCGAGCTTGGATCCCGGCATCCGGGGCTTTGTGCAAGCCCCCGGCAAGTGCCTGGACCAATACCCTTCGCCGGATGGCCTCGCGGCCGAGCGACGCCACAAGTTCATGGCCGCGGTCACCTGCATGGACAGCTCGATCGGACGTGTCTTGGATCGGGTCGACGAGCACGGGCTGCGACAGGACACCATCGTCATCTTCGTCTCCGACAACGGTGCCGGAGGAGGAGGCGACTCCGGTCCGCTGCGGGGTCGCAAGGGACAGATGTTCGAGGGAGGCGTGAGGGTGCCGTTCCTGATGCGCTGGCCCGGGGAAATCGCCGCTGGCAGTGTGTCCGATGAGTTTCTCACCGGCCTGGAAGTATTCCCGATGCTGGTTGAGGCCGCGGGCGCCTCTTTGCCAGAGGGTGTTGAGCTTGACGGATTCGACATGCTCTCCGTGCTTCAAGGGCAAGCCGGATCGGAGCGGGAGAGCATGTTCTGGGAGCGCCAGGGCGAATACGGGGCACGGCTGGGCCGCTGGAAACTGGTGCATTCGAGGAGGGGCGGCGGACTCTTCGACCTCTCGGAAGACATTGCGGAGAGCAACGACCTGACCAAAGAGCTCCCTGATGTCTACGAACGCGTAAGACGCGCTTACCGGGACTGGGTGCAGGAGATGGCAGCTGCGGATCCCAGAGGGCCGTTCAAGAACTACTGAGACTACGACGGCTCTGCCATACACTCAAAGTGGGGTTACATGGCAGACAGCGCCCTCAACCGTCCTGTAGAAATCAACCGCCACGGGGCGCATGACATCCAGATCCGCTGGAGTTCGGGCGAAGAGGCCGTGTACCCGGCCCGCTTCCTGCGCGGCCAGTGCCCCTGTGCGACCTGCGTAGACGAAATCACCGGAAAGCGCATCGTGGGCGAGAGTGTCTTGCCGATCTTGGTCTACCCCACCAAGATCGAACCAGTGGGCCGCTACGCGATCCAGATCTTCTGGAGCGACGGGCATTCCACTGGCATCTACACTTGGGAACGGCTATACGACCTGCTTCCTCAGGTGCGCAAGCTCCCGAAACCGGCGACGCTGGACTCGTGAGTGTCCATTGCTAGGATGGACCGCTGGACACACCGATGGCCCAGGATGCGGTCTAAATCGAAACGTCGGTGGTATCCTACCCGACCGCTCGCCGGAAAGCTAGGCCCAGCGCCCCTTCTTGCCCTCGTCAGCGATGTAGTCCGTGGCCCTGGCTGTGATGGCCATCATGGTCAGGGTCGGGTTCTGACACCCGATCGACGCCCAAGCCGCCCCGTCGGTGACGAAGACGTTGTCGACGTCGTTGGCCTGCGTCCAAGTGTTCAGAACCGACTTGCGCGGATCGCTGCCCATGCGTGCCGTGCCAACCTCGTGAATGCAGAATCCTCCGACCGAAGGGCTGCCAGTCAATCGGACATCTTTGTGGCCGGTTGCTTCGAGCATCTCGGCTGCTTGCACGCGGGCATCATTCCACAGAGCCAAGTCGTTGTCCGACCACGAGAAGTGGATGTCGAGCGTCGGGATGCCCCACGCGTCCCGCCGGTCCCGGTTGAGACTGACGTGGTTGTCGTAGCGCGGAAGGCACTCACACCAAGCGCCAAGGTTGGAGTGCCACTCAGCGCGCTCATGGACCGCCCGCTTGTAGCTCTCTCCGAATCCCGCAGCACCGAGCTTGAAGCTAGGAGAGCTACCGCCCTGATATCCATAGCCGCGGATCATCCCCCTCGTGTGGGCGCGATCGATATTTCGGAAACGCGGGACATAGATGCCGTTGGGGCGGGCCGGGGGGCCAGCCCATGGCTTGGCTTCCAGCTCGGGCATGAGCCCGGCAGCCCCGCCCCGGTAGATGTGGTCCATCAGGTAGCGGCCCAGCATGCCGCTGGAGTTGAAATCGAGCCCGTAGTCGGCGGAGTGCATCATCAGGCGGGTCGATTCGAGCGTCGAGGCACATAACACGACTACCTTGGCCCGGACTTCTCGCGGCACCCGGGTCGTGCGGTCCACGTATGCCACGCCCGCGGCCTTGCCGGTAGTAGGATCCTTCGTCACGTGGCTGGCGACGGCATCCAAGACCAAGTCGCAGTTGCCAGTCTCAAGAGCCGCCTTGAGCGTGGTGGTGGGGCTGTTGTAGTACGAATGCGTCACGCACCCCTGCTCGCACGGGCCGCAGTAATGGCAGGGCTGGCGACCGTTCAGCGGCTTGGTGATGATCGCGGTCCGCCCGATAGTGGCGACCCGGCCCATGCGGGCGCGCAGCCGATTGCGGAAGAGACTCTCCCCGCAGCTGAACGGCATCGGCGGCATGAACACGCTGTCGGGGAGTTGGTCCAGGCCCTCGGCAATGCCCGCGATCCCGATGTAGCGCTCAACCTTTTCGTAGTACGGAACCAGGTCTGCGTATTGGATGCCCCAGTTCTCGCCATAGCCATCGCGATCAGCACAGCGGAAGTCGATGTCTCCCATGCGATACGACTGACGGCCCCAAGACAGGGAGCGTCCGCCAAGCACGCGCATGCGGATCCAGTGGAACGAGCTGTCACCCGGCGTTTGGTAGGGATTCCGGATATCGTCGGCGAACCACTTGTAGTTCGACTCTCGGCACGCGTACACCAGCCCTTGGATCGGGCGGTTGCGCATCAGATCGGGGGACTTGGGGATTCCGCCCACGTATCGCGAGGAGTTCCCGCGATACTTCAGGTCGTAGGGCATCACATGCTCGGTGAAGTCCGCGTCTGTGATCTTCGGACCGGCTTCGAGCACGCAGACCTTTAGGCCGGATTCGGCAAGTTGCCAAGCGGCCACGCCGCCGGTTGCGCCGGAACCGACGATGACGGCATCGTAGGTGTCCTGGCCGCGCGCGATCGTTTGCAGCATTCCGACTAGTCTAGCAATCGGCCCCTTCTCAGCTTCAGAATTCCCAGCGCAGCGCGAGCTGCACTTGCCGGGACGAAGTGCTGGTCGATGTGATGCGTCCGGCGCTGCCGATGCGACCGCCAGACCGAGTGAACAGCGCCCGTCCGGACGGCACCTGGAAATTCGGGTGGTTCGTGACGTTGAATGCTTCAGCGCGCAGTTTCAGGCTCTGGCGTTCGGTCGAGACCAGCGCTTTGTGCAACGCAATGTCCATCGTGAATATCCCCGGACCGCGCAGCGTGCCGCGGCCGAGCGTGCCTAGGTAGCCCGCTTCGGGCAGCGTGAACGCGGTCGGGTCAAAATAGCGCGACGGATCGCCCAGCACAATGTCTGAGGCCGCGCGACCCGCGACTAGGTCGGGACGCTGCCCGACATCGCCGAAACCCGGCCGGAGGCGCGCCCGGTCGAAGCCCACGCGTGGCGCGAACGGCGTGCCGGACAGCACTTGCATGATGCCGTGCAGCTGCCAGCCTCCAAGCACGGCCGCAGCAGGCGAGCCCTTGCCCCGCCACAGCTCCAGCGAGATGTTCCCGGCCACGACGTGCTCTTGGTCAAAGTCGGAGAGCCCCCGGTTGGCGCGGTAGTCCCACACGGTCGGCACCTGGTCGCTGGCCACGAAATCGTTGAAGGTGTGGTTCGAGGCCTCGTCGATGGAGCGGCTCCACGTGTACTTGCCGCGCATCGACAGCCGCTTGGCCAAGCGGCTCTGCAGGCTGAAGGTGATCCCTTGGTAGAACGAGTTGAACTGGGTCCTGCGCAACCCGATGCGCGAAAAGGCCGGATTGACGTAGGGGCTGCCTTGGGGAAAGAAGTAGCGACCGTCGCTCTGGATCTCGGGAATCGGAGAGTTCACGCTGATCAGCTGGCCGAACAGGTGGATGCCGCGGGCGCCGCTATAGCCGGCCCGGATCACCGTGCTCGGGCTCAGCTGGCGTTCCATCGAAGCCTGCCAGCGAGCGACGTAGGGCTGGTTGAGGTTATAGTCCACGCCGTCCATCGACGTGGAAGGGTTGCGGCCCTGGGCCGCTTGAAGGATGTCTGGAAAGCCCGGGCGCCCGAACACTAGGATGCGGTTGAACAGAGGTGGCGTGCGGACACCGGCAATGGTCAGCTCGCGGCTGCCAAGCTGGTCGTAGAAGATGCCGAAGCCACCCCGGGCAACCGTGCGGGCATCGCCGACGGGGTCGAACGCCACCGAGATCCGCGGCGCGAAGTTGTCCTTCGACGGGTTCTGCCAGAGGGGGCCGCCGAGCGTCGTCTGGGGATCGTTGACGAAATCCCGCAGCACGGCGATCTTGCCGTTGACCTCGGTCGGCGTCGAGACCGATTCGTAGCGGACGCCCATGCTGACGCTAAAGATGTCGAAGACCCTGAACTCGTGCTGGAGATAGCCGAAGTACTGGTTGTAGCGCCAGCCCCGGACGGTGTCGGAACCAGGCTGCATCACCTCGGCGATGCGCGGACGGCCCTGCAGCAGCAGCGCCAGCGAGTCGAACGTGTACGAGCCAACCGCGCTGAGATCGGAGCGCTGGTCGAAGTGCACGCGGTCGTAACCCGCTCCCATGCGCAAGGTGCTCTTGCCGGTCGTGCGCACGAGAGAAGTCCCGAACTGGTAGCTCTCGAGGATGAAGCGGCGCGGCCGGGCGCGGGCTTGGAAGCCGCCCATGTTGCTCAGACCGTTCACCGTGATCGAGCCCATCGGCTGGCCGTCAACGAACGCAAGCGAGGGCGCCACGGACGTTGAGCTGTTTTCAAAGTTGTCGACCCGGCTGAAGGCCGCCCGCCAAGTCGACAGCATCGCGGGAGAATGCACCCGCTTGAGCTGCGTGTGCAGGAAGTCGTCACGCGAGTCGAGCCCGAACACCCACAGGTCCATCGGGTCCGGCGTGCGGGCCGCGGCATCGTCGAACGTGTAGCGCGCCGCCAACTGCGTCGCAGAATCGAGCACCAGATCCAGCTTTCCCGACAGGTAGGTCTCGTCGACGCGATCGTTCAGCTGGCGGATGGAAGCCGCCGTGCCGTCCCCGAAATCGCGCCCGTTGGGCAGCGGGTACAGGTCCAGGTAGGGGCGCACTTCGGCGGCTACGGGAACCTCTTCGCCAGGCAGATGGCCGAGGCGGGCCTCGGCCGTGGGCACGGCTGGGCGAGCCGTTCTGGCTCGGCGCTCGCGCAAGCCTTCGTAGTTGAGCAGGAAGAACGCCCGGTCCAGCACCACCGGCCCGCCCAGCAGCGCGCCGAAGTGGTTGCGCCGCAGCGGAGGGGCCCCTGCGGCCGGGGAATCGAAGAAATTCCGTGCGTCCAACGAGTTGTTGCGCAGGTATTCGTAGGCGCTGCCGTGAAATCGGTTCTCCCCTGACCGGGACACCGCCGTAAACACTCCTCCCGCGGTGCGGCCGTACTCGGCGCTGTACGGGCTCGTCACCAAGTGGACCTCTTGGACCATTTCCAGCCCGAGCACGTTGCCGGTGGCGCTGGCGGGCGATGCCGAAGCGGCGTCGTTGACATAGACCCCGTCGAGTTGGAAGCTATTCTGGTTCGGGCGTGAGCCCAGCACTGAGATCTGCCGCCCGATACCTTGCGCCAGCCCGACCCGTGCCGAAGCGGGCAGCGTCGCGCCGGGCTCTAGCGCCGAAAGTTCAAATAAGTCGCGACCGTTTAACGGCAGGTCGCGCAGGTTGCGTTCCGGCACGAGTCCGCCCCAGTCCGCAGCATTCGTGGAGACCAGAGACAGATTGCCCTCGACTTCGATGGCATCCTGGGTCATACCCAGTTCCAAGCGCACGTCGTATTCGGCGATTCGGCCGCTGGTGAGTAGAATCCCTACGGCCTCGACCAGACGAAACCCGCGTCGGGAGACGGTGACCGAATAACTGCCCGGCTGCAGTGCAGCGATGGCGTAGCGCCCGTCGCCGCTGGTCGTGACCTCGCGCGAAACGCCGGTGCCGCTGTGGGTGACTGTGACTTCCGCACGCGGAACCACCCGACCCTGCGGATCCGTGACCGTTCCCTGCAGGGTCGCATCAGACTGCCCACAGAGCCGTGGCACAATCGTTCCGGGCAACGCCAGGCTCGCCAAAGCCAGCCACAGCGCAGCAGAGGCGTGGCGAGCGCGAGCGGTCATCCGGACCGCACCGTCGCGGCCGGGCCCGCAGTCGCAATCTAGGACTCGCTTCACTTGACCCGCCTCATCGTCCACTCGCGCTCGTCGCCATCAGCCGAATGGCTGTCGCGGAGCACGAGCGTGTCTCCCGAGAGCACCAGCTCTCCGGGAAACGAGCGCCCCTCGTAATAGGCTGACAGCGCCACGATATTCGTGCGCACGACCTTGTTCTCCCCGTCCCACTCGTAACGGTACAGGCCGGCCCCCAGCGGTTGCTGGCTTTGGAACTCGTCCGGCGTCATGTCGCTCAGAGACTTGCTGAGCTTGGGCCGGTCTCGGCCCGCAAGGATCACCATCTGGTGCGTGTCGCCGAACTGATGGTACTCGCGCCTGTGGGGCTGGTCCTCGCCCTTGGTCAGGTTGCGGATCGATGTGACCTCCCACAGCCCTTGGATGCCGGCTTCGGACGCGGCGGCCGGTTCTCCCGCTGTGCCACAGGAGATCAGGGCCGAAACACACAACGCCAGCACGGCCAGCGAACCGTTTCCCGGACCCGGAAGCCGTGCAGCGCTCGGAGCGACGATGGGCAGAGATCCGAAATCTCGAGGCATGACTTCATTAGAACCCAAGGCCGCTTGCAAGGGGAAGCGGCCAGTTCTTGTACAGCGCGCGGCGCTATACTCGAAGGGTCGCAAACGCCCCGCGGATGGCCCAACACTCGTCTACCACCCCTGTGATGCGGCAGTACTTCGCCGCCAAGCAGGAGCATCCGGGCTGCTTGCTTTTCTTCCGGCTCGGCGACTTTTTCGAGCTCTTCTACGACGACGCGATCCGGGCCGCGAAAGATCTGGAGATCACCCTGACCAAGCGGCGCGACCGCACGGGGAACCCGATCCCAATGTGCGGCGTGCCCGCCCATTCGGTCGACGGTTATTTGGCCAAGCTCCTGAAGAAGGGCCACCGGGTCGCGATCTGCGACCAAGTCGAGGATCCCAAGCAGGCGCGCAAGCTGGTGAAGCGCGAGGTCGTCAGGGTGCTCTCTCCGGGGACAACAAGCGATCTGAACCTGCTCAACGCCGGCGAGAACAACTACCTGGCGGCGGTTCATTCGAACGGCTCGGTCTCCGGTCTCGCCTACGTGGACGTCTCGACCGGCGAATTCCGCGCAACCGAGCTGGGCCCGGCCGAAGTCCAGGACATGCTCCAATCCCTTGGCGTGAAAGAACTCCTCCGCGCCGAGTCGGAGCCCGACCTCGGCCTGCGATTCGATGGCGACCGGCGCGAGCAGCGCTATACCGTCACAGGCATCGATCCGTGGGTGTTCGACCACGACTACGCCGAACGCCAGCTCCTGGACATGTACGGCTTGCACAGCCTCGACGGGCTTGGGATCTCCGGCCACCGGCTGGCAGTCGCGACCGCCGGGGCCCTGCTGCACTACCTCAAGGATACCCAGCGCTCCGCACTGGCGCACTTGGAACGGCCGAAGTACGTCCAGCAGGCGGATTGGATGGTTCTCGACCCGGTCACCGTCCGCCACCTGGAGCTGTTCGACTCGCTCTACCAACAGGTCAGCACCACCCTGCTGTTCACGCTCGACCGGACGGCCACGGCGATGGGGGCTCGGCTGCAGCGGAGCTGGCTGTTGCGGCCCAGCCTCGGTCTGGACGAGATCGAGCAGCGCCTAGAGGCGGTGCAGAGTCTCTGTGCCGACACCATCATCCGCGGCGAGCTGCAGTCGGAGCTCAATCAACTGCACGACATCGAGCGCTTGGTGGCGCGTGTCACGCTCGGCTCGGCGAACCCGCGCGATCTGTACAATCTGGGCACGTCGCTGAAGCGTATCCCGCTGCTGCGAGAGTTCACCGCAAAACTCTCGGGGAGCAGGCTAGCCGCCCTGCTGGAGCGAATGGACGAGCTGGCGGACGTCGCTGCGCAAATCTCGGCCACCATCGCCGAGCAGCCGTCGTTATCGGTGGGCGAGGGCAATGCGGTCGCCGAGGGATTCGATTCCCAACTCGACGAACTGCGCGCGATCCAGCGCGACAGCAGGACTTTCATCGCAGGCTTGGAACAGCGCGAGCGACGCGCCACTGGGATTGATTCATTAAAGGTAAAATTTAATAACGTCTTCGGATTCTTTATCGAAGTGTCAAAGGCGAACCTCTCCAAGGTTCCGGAGCATTACGAGCGCAAGCAAACGCTAGTCAACGGCGAGCGATTCGCGACGGCCGAGTTGAAGGAGCTCGAGGCCAAGGTGGCCGCTGCCGAGGCAAGTATCGCCGCAAGGGAGGCAGCGATCTTTCAAGGCCTCGTAGCTGACGTTAGCAGCCAAGCCGGGAGGATTCGAACGAGCGCAGCGGCGATCGCGGAGATCGACGTGCTGCGCGGCTTGGCAGAGGTCGCGGTCGAGAGGAATTTCTCCCGGCCGCGCTTCACCCAGGGCGGCGAGATCCAGATCAAGGGCGGACGGCACCCAGTGGTGGAACGCGTGTTGGAGGAGGAGCGCAGCGAGGGATTCATCGAGAACGACGTGGACCTTGACAACGACGAGCGTCTCGTTGCCCTGATAACAGGTCCCAACATGGGCGGCAAATCTACCTACCTGCGACAGACCGCACTGATCGCGGTGATGGCCCAGATCGGCTCGTTCGTGCCGGCTAGATCCGCGTCGCTGCCTCTGATCGATCGCATCTTCACGCGCATCGGTGCCAGCGACAACCTCGCGCAAGGGCGTTCCACATTCATGGTCGAGATGACCGAGACGGCCCAGATCCTCAACACCGCGACGGAGCGCAGCCTAATCCTGCTGGACGAGATCGGGCGCGGCACCTCGACGTACGACGGGCTGGCCATCGCGTGGGCCGTTGCCGAATACATCCTAGGCAAGGTTCGCGCGAAGACCCTTTTCGCCACGCACTACCACGAACTCACTGCCCTGCCGAAGACCCGCAAGGGCATTTTCAACCTGCACGTGTCGGCCAAGCAGTCCGGCGAGCAGCTGGTTTTCTTCCACAAGATCGAACCGGGAAGGGCGGATCGCAGCTACGGTATCGAGGTCGCCCGGCTGGCAGGGCTGCCGCCCGACGTTGTAATCCGCGCCGGGGAGGTGCTGGCCCACCACGAGCAGTTCGACAGCGCGCCCCGCGACTCCCCGCCCCCGGCTGACACCCCGAAACCCCTCTCGGCCGAGGACGGTGTTATCGCCGAGTTCCGCTCGTTGGACGTCGACCGCATCAGCCCGTTCGAGGCACTGTCGCTGCTGCACGATTGGAAGGCAGATCTGGATCGCTGAAGGTGCGAGCGTTTCAGTCTGCTACGCTGAGATTTCGATCCACTGGAGGTGCTTGATGGCTGGTTCCCACACACTCACATTTACCGATTCGGACTTCGATTCCGAGGTTCTGAATTCCGAGCAGCCCGTCTTGGTTGACTTCTGGGCGACTTGGTGCGGCCCGTGCCGGCAGATGGCTCCGGTCATCGACTCTCTGGCCGAGAAGTACGCCGGCAAGGTCAAGATCGGCAAGCTCGACGTCGACCTGAACCCGAGCGCGGCCCAGCGCTTCAACGTGCGCGGCATCCCGACCATGTTGCTGTTCAAGGCGGGCCAGCCCGTCGAGCAGATCGTCGGGGCCGTCCCCGAGGCTCGGCTGGCGGACAGGCTCGACGCCCACGTGGCCTGAGCCGGGCTAGGTGAAGCTCCCTCGCCGGCCTTCCGCGCAGCACTTGCGGGAAGCCGCGGGCTTGCGCGTGTGAGCGGGCAACCTGCCAAACCGCTTTCCGCCGTGAACCATCGCTTGCCCACATCCCGTCGCAAGTTCCTACGCTCTGGCGGAGCGTCGCTCTCCGGGCTCGCAGCTGCGGCCGCCGGCCTGGCTCAGCAGGCCACGGAGCCGCAGCCGAGGCTCAACGTGTTGCTGGTGCTTGTGGACGACCTGCGACCGGAATTGGGTTGCTATGGCAACCCGCACGTCCAGACACCGCAGATCGACCGCTTGGCGGCGCACGGCATGACCTTCTTGCGAAGCTACTGCCAGCAGGCAGCCAGCAGCCCCTCTAGGACGACCCTGTTGACGGGCCTGCGGCCGGACACGACCCGAGTCTACGACCAACGGATCCATTTCCGAGCCTTTCGGCCCAACGCGACGACCCTGCCCGCGCAGTTCCGCGACAACGGGTACGAGACCACCGCATTCGGCAAGGTCTTCGAGTCTCCCGCGCTCGACGACCGCCAGTCTTGGAGCATTGCACCCTGGAATCCAGGCGGGCCTGCATGGCACAGCGACGAGAACGACGCTCGGTCGGAGGCGAATTGGAGGCGGCTGCAGCGCTACGGTTGGCGCATCTCGGAAGAACAGCCCGACACAGTCGCAACGGCGACAACCTCCAGCAGCTGGCGGGCATCCTCGGCTGAGGCGTCTCAGCTTCCCGACGGACAGATAGCCGCGGAGGCCGCGAAGGCAATCGCGCAACTGAGGGATCGCCCGTTCTTCATCGCAGTTGGATTGCGCGGGCCCAGCCTGCCGATGATCGCGCCGGAGCGCTTCTTCAAGCTCTACCCTACCGGGAAGTCGGACATCCCGAAAGCCCCCGAGCCGCCCCGCGATGCGCCCACGTTCGCGCTCCACGGTTCGGAGGAGATCCGAAAGTACGACGATATCCCTGCCGAGGGGCCAATCCCCATACCCAAGGCGCGCGAGCTGATTCGAGCGTACCGCGCATGTTTGACCTTCGCGGACTCCCAGATCGGCGTGCTGCTCGACGCCCTAGACCAGAACGGGATCGCAGATCGCACGGCGGTTGCAATCGTGGGGGTTAGCGGCTCGCACCTGGGCGAGCTAGGACTCTGGAACAAGCACTCGAACTACGAGGCCGCCACCCACACCGCTATGGTCGTGCGGGCCCCGCGCCAGCGCAATGCGGGGCGCAAGACCGAGGCGCTTGTCGAGTCGGTCGACCTGTTCCCTTCCCTGTGCGCGATTTGCGACGTTCCCTTAGCCCCGAACATGGAGGGGTCCAGCTGGCGGGGCATTTACGACGATCCGAAGCGCTTGTGGAAACGGGCGGTGTTCAGCCAGTACCCCCGCATCATTCCGGGCGTCGGTCCGGGGATGGGCTATTCCATGCGTACCGAGCGTTACCGCTACACCGAGTGGTCCGGGATCGATAGCCCGTACAGCACCGTCGAACTCTACGACTACAAGAACTCGCGCAACGAACTGCGCAATATCGCTAACCGGCCGGAACAGGTGTCTCTCTTGAACGGCCTTGCCCACATGCTGCGGGAAGGCTGGGAGGGTTCCCGCCCTCCGACCCAGCTCCCGACACGCGTGAGGGGCTGAGGACTCACGGAGTCTAGAACCGGCCTATTGGGTCTGCGCGGGCGCGACGAGCCCGCGATAGTCCTCCGGACGGTCAATATCCAGCACAACACCCTTGTCATCGGTGTCAAAAAAGTACGCCTCGCCATAGTAGCCGCGCACGACGTCTTGCGGGCTGCGGCTGGGATCGAGCGCCAACAAATCCCCGATCACTCTCTTGGAAAGCACAACTGGATGACCGCGCTCGCCTCTATGCCGGGGAATCACCAGTGAAGCGCGGGAATCTGCGGCGGCCGCGAGCAATCTGTCGAGGGTGCGGCCCCGCACTGCCGGATGGTCCACCAGCATCCATAGCACCGCGTCCACCTGTTGCCCAACCTGCGCCAGTCCGCACTGCAAGGACGTCAGCATTCCGCGATCGTAATCGCGATTGACCGCGACCCGGATGCGCGACGAGGCTGGCAGCGCCTCTCGAATGCGCTGCTCGCGATGACCCAAGACGACTACGAGCGAATCGACCCGAGGCAACAGCAGGTGTGCCAGGTGGCTGAGGAAGGGGCGTCCCCGAAAGTCCAACAGCGCCTTGTCGCTGCCCATCCGCGAGGAGCGACCGGCGGCTAGGATCAAGCCCGCCGTGCTCACCGCGTCTCGGTTACAGCTTCCGCCTCAGACACCGAGTCCGCGTCGGCAACGCCTGCTGCCGTTAGCGCCCGCGGCACACCCTCGGCGAAGATCGACTTCGACAGCTGACTCCATCCGTCCTGCGAGTTGCGGCGCCTGCGAATCATCTCGGCTACCACTGCAACAGCGATCTCCTCAGGAGTGACAGCCCCGATGTCGAGGCCCATCGGCGCGTGGATCCGCGAGAGTTTTTCAAGCGCCACGCCCTCAGCGAGCAGGTGCTTGGCGACTTCAATCGTCTTCCGCTTCGATCCGATCATGCCGACGTAGCGCAGCGGCTGGGCGGCCGCCCAGCGAAGCACGCGCATGTCGTCCTTGTGACCGCGCGTGACGATGATCGCGTAGGTCGCATCGTTGCAGGGCAAGGTTGGGAAGACGTCCTCGTACTCGGCGGCGATCACCTCGGACGCCTCGGGAAACCGCTCACGGTTGGCGTAGCTGTCGCGGTTGTCAATGACGGTGGTGGCGAACCCCGCCAGCGTGGCTACCTTGGACAGGCTCTTGGAGATGTGGCCGGCGCCGAATATCAGCGCTTTGGGCATTGGCAAGACCGGTTCCACGTATACGTTGAGCTGCCCACCGCAGATCAAGCCGTTGTCGTAGGCCGCTTCTTGGCCAAGGTTGAACTGAAGCATGCGCGGCTTCTCGGTCTCGATGACCTCGCGTGCCGCCTGCCAAACTTCAGCCTCGGTGCAGCCGCCTCCGATGGTGCCCACCATCGTACCGTCTTGGCGGATCAGCATCTTGGCGCTCTGAAAGCTCGGGATCGAGCCGGCGACCTCGACAATCGTCGCTACTGCACACTTCTCGCCCGAGCGGCGGAGCTCCACCAGTTCCTCGTACACGTCCATCGGGCGGGGCATGTTTCTACATGATATTGGAATTCCGTCGCGAAATCGCGGAACCGGGCGGAGAACCGGTCGCGGAGGAGCGCTTGTCAGCGGCGCTCCCGACCGACCCAGGCTCGCAAGCCTCGTGGGCTAGGAGAGTGAGTCTTACGCCCGATCATGGTCGGAATCACCGAGCGAGCCATGTTCCGGAGAGGACATCGGCAGGCCTTCTATACGGATGCCGTCGGGCCACCGTTGTCCAAGCATGCAGGCCCAGATCATGCTCCTAAGTCACGCTCAATCAGGCCCAGATATGCTGCTCCGAACTGGTCAGCGCACAGCATCAGAAGGCGGGCGTTCTGACCACCGGCTGCCAAGAAGGCGGGCCGGGTGCGTGTTGTACAGTGGGTCTAGTTTCCCGCCCTCGATTTCATGCAATTAGAGAAAGCCTACGATCCCTCGCAGATTGAACCAGCGTGGGCCGAGTGGTGGGTCAGCGAGGGTCTCTTCAAAGCTGACGCTGCCTCGCCGAGACCGGTGTTCTCGCTGGTGATCCCGCCGCCCAACGTCACCGGCGCGCTGCACATGGGGCACATGTTCGAGACCTCGCAGGTCGACATCACAATGCGCTGGCAGCGGATGCGCGGGCGCAACGTTCTCTGGCTGCCCGGCACCGATCACGCCGGCATCGCTACCCAGATGCTGGTCGAGCGCCACCTCGCCAAGGACGGCATCGACCGCCGAGACCTCGGGCGCGAGAAGTTCCTAGAGCACGTATGGAACTGGAAAGAGACCTACGGCGGCAAGATCGTGGGACAGCTCAAGCGCGTCGGCGCGAGCTGCGATTGGACCAGGGAACGGTTCACGATGGACCCCGGGCTGTCGCGAGCGGTGGCCGAGTGCTTTGTCCGCCTGTATGAGCGCGGCCTGATTTACCGCGGCGAGTACATGGTCAACTGGGATCCGGGCACGCTCACCGCGATCTCCGACCTGGAAGTCGAGTACGAGACCCAGGAAGGTTCCCTGTGGCATCTCCGCTATCCCGTCGAGGGGGCGGACGGGGATTTCGTCGTGGTCGCCACGACCCGTCCGGAGACCATGCTCGGTGACACAGCGGTGGCGGTGCACCCCGACGACGAGCGCTACCGGCAACTGCACGGACGGACTGTCCAGCTGCCACTGGTGGGCCGCAGCCTTCCGGTCATCTGCGATGACTTCGTGGATCCGGAATTCGGTACCGGAATCGTCAAGGTCACGCCGGCCCATGACCCCAATGACTTCGCGGCGGGCCAGAGGCACGGGCTGGAATGCATCACCGTTCTGGACGAAGAGGCGAGGATCAACGCCAACGGTGGCGCTTACGCGGGACTGGATCGCTACAAGGCTCGCAAGCGGATCGTCGAGGATCTGACGGCACTGGGACTGGTCGACAAGACCGAGGAGTACACCAACAACATCGGGCGCAGCCAGCGCTCCGGCCTGGCTGTGGAGCCGCGGGTCTCGACGCAGTGGTTCGTCCGCACCAAGACTCTGGCAGAAGCCGCGATCCAAGCCGTGGAAGAGGGTCGCACTGAGATCGCCCCGGAGCAGTGGCAACGCAACTACTTCGAGTGGATGCGCAACATCCGCGACTGGTGCATCTCGCGGCAGCTCTGGTGGGGCCACCGCATTCCGGCTTGGCACCTTGAGGACGGCTCGTTCGTCGTGGCCCGCAACGAGGACGAGGCACGGACAGAGGCCATGCGGCGCGGGCTGCGCGTGACCCACCAAGAGACGGATGTGCTGGACACTTGGTTCAGCTCGGGGCTGTGGCCGTTTTCGACCATGGGCTGGCCCGATAGCACCGACGACCTGAAGGCCTTCTACCCCACCGCGCTACTCAACACGGGTTTCGACATCCTCTTCTTCTGGGTGGCGCGGATGATGATGCTCGGCATTGCGATGACCGACGAGGTGCCCTTCCGGAAGGTCTTCATTCACGGCCTCGTGCGCGATGCCGACAAGCAGAAGATGTCCAAGACCAAGGGCAACGTGATCGATCCGATCGAGATGACCGAACGCTACGGCACCGACGCGGTTCGATTCGCGCTGGTGGCTTCGGCTGGCCAGGGGTCGGACGTGGTGCTCAAGGAAGAGCGCATCGCAGGCTATCGCACTTTCGCGAACAAGATCTGGAACGCACTGCGCTTCGTCGGCATGAGTCTGGAGAAGGCCGGCGCCGGAGTGTGGACGCCCGCAAACTTGGCCGAGTACAGGCCGCTCCCGGACGAGCGGACCGGAGAGGTGTCTCTCGCCGATCGCTGGATCTTCTCGCGACTGCACACCGTGGCGACCCAAGCCAACGAACAGATCGACAGCTTCCGCTACCACGAAGTCGCAAGCACGCTGTACCACTTTTTCTGGCACGAGTTTTGCGACTGGTACATCGAGCTCAAGAAACTCTCGTTCGAGGAAGGCAGCGGCTTGACGAACGGATGGAAGAACATGCTGGCCGCGACCGAGCGGTCGCTGCGGCTGTTGCATCCAATCATGCCGTTCATCACCGAAGACCTGTGGCAGCGGCTGACCGCCAACACGCCCGGATCGCTCAAGTCCATCGCCCTCACGGACTATCCGCGATCAGCTGAGAGCGACGCAGATCCGGATGCAGAGCGGCGTGTGGAAATCCTTCAGGACCTAGTCACTACGGCTCGAAACCTAAGGGCAGAACTGAACCTTCCGCCGCGGGAAGCGCTGCACGGCACGGTGTTCAGCAAGGACGAAATCACTTTGGACGTGGTGCGAAGCGAGCAGGACGCCCTGCGCCGACTGGCCAACCTACAAGCCACGGCATGCTTGGGCGCGGCTGGAGCCGGGCAAGCGCTGGGACACACCGCCGACTTCGATTTGGCCGTGCGGCTTCCGGAGGAGCGGCGCGTCGCACTCCGCAGCAAGCTGGAGAAACAACTCGCCACTCTTGTCAAGGCGGAAACCGCCGCGAGAGGTCGCCTAGGCAACCGGAGCTTCGTCGAGAAAGCTCCCGAACACGTCGTGAGCTCGCTGCGGCAGAAGCTCAGCGACTACGAATCACAGGTCGAGCGCATCCAGAACACCTTGACCGGGCTCTGAGCCGGCCCGCGCAACCGCTCGAACGATCTGCGCCGGTCACCGCGCCGCGAGCTGCATGCCTGGGTCCCGCACCGGTTGCACCGCGATCACTTCGCCGGCATCCAGGCCCGATCGGATGGTGGCCTCAGTGTCGCTAAGTTGGCCGACCCGGACTTCTCGCCCGATAAACTTGCCGCCATCCTGAACCCATACGGCATCCTTGCCTTCGATCACTCCCAGTGCCGAGCGCGGGACGACCAAGGCCTGAGCCTCGGCCGCCAGCAGGATGTCGGCGCTGGCCGACAAATCGGGCTTGATGCGCTCGTCCTGGCTTAGGACTTCGATCCGGATCGGAACCTGCCGGACCCACTGGCCGGACGAACCGCCCCGCGAGCCGCCACGCCCGCCCCTGCCGCCACCGCCGGCCGACTGTCCAGCGGAAGCGACCGCTCCGATTGCAGCAACGCGCCCCTCGAAGGCTGCGTCAGGATAGGCATCCAGATGGATTGTCGCCGGCGATCCTATCTCCACGAGCTGTGCGTCGACTTGGTTGATGTCGGCGTACACAGCCATCTTGGAGAGATCCACGATCCGCAAGAAGGTAGAGCCGGGATTTACGGTGTCGCCGGCCGAGGCCTGAGAAAACCCATCGCGCTGGAACATCGTTTCGACGACCACCAGGCCGGAGACAGGCGTGCGCAAGCGCATCTTCTCCATGTCCTGCATGGTCCTAGCTAACCGCCGCTCGTCCTTTTCGATGTCGATCTCGTACACGCGCTTCTCAGCAGTGTTGGCGATCCGGCTCAAGCGCACCTCTTCGGTGAGCTGCTTGGCCGAAGCCTCGTCTTGCTGAGCCTGCAACGCAAGGATCTCAGCTTGGATCTTCGACCTGACTTCGGCGGTGCGCAGTTCAAGCTTGGACTTGTCTGCATCAGCCAAAGCCTTGCGGTGGTCCTGCTCTACGTTGGCTGCGTCGATCAGCAGGGATGAGATTCGACTCGCGGAACGCCTGCGGGTCTGCGCCAGCATGGAGTTGTAGCTGTCTAGCATGTCCGCGGTGCGCTTGGACTCGAACACGGCTACTACATCGCCTGCTTGGACCATCGATCCCGGCTCGGCCAAGGATTCGATGATGAGGCTGGAACCGCCGCCACCGCCACTGCCGCCACCGCCGCCACCGCCGCCACCTCGATCCCTAGCACCTCGCATCCGCGGCGCACGAATCA
Organism: Bryobacterales bacterium; assembly: GCA_028819215.1. GTDB lineage: Bacteria > Acidobacteriota > Terriglobia > Bryobacterales > UBA6623 > VXMF01. The sequence goes on along the minus strand of JAPPMG010000055.1, from coordinate 12,899 downwards.
CGGCGAAGTTCGTAGCCCCGAGAGTACCGCCGGCCCGAATCGACGCTTCGAACCTCTTGGATTCCACGACGGCCGTCGGGACCTCGAGGGGGCCGGAACGGCTGGTAGGACCGGCTTGGCTCTGCAAGGCCTGGTACACGAAGAGCCCCAAGACGATGCCGATGGCGACGAGTGCGGCGACAACCCCCTTCGAAAATGGCGGAGGAGTGGGCTTGCGGTCGGGAACCAGCTCCGGACCGAGACCAGTTCCAAGTGCTTGAGACCCTTCAACCGCGCGCTTGCGAAGATCCACTACTGCCTGTGGCTTAGCCATGACACTGCTCCATTCTGATCTACTAGGCGAACCAGCTGGCCACGCAGGTACGAGGAATCTCGTCGACTTGGTAAAGACTGTGCAAAACAGCAGTTGCGGTCGCTCGGCGGGAGGCGTGACTGAGCGCAGCGCACGCTGCAAGAGCGAGCGCTAGACCAATCCTTGCTCTCGCAATTCGGGCAGTCGCGCCCTACAAATGGGATCGAGCGAACCGCCTATGGTGCGAAGATCGGCTGGACCCAGGCGCGACGTCCGGCAGAGTCCCGAATCGATGCTCGGACATAGCCATCTCCTGACTTGAGACGGTAGGCTGCTCGCAGGCCGACCACTCGATCAAGTTCCTCACCGTCACGGCCAATGAAGCGCGTCAAGTACTTTTCGTCGCCGGTGGGCTCAATGCGCAGATCGATCACACGCCCACTGCGCGTCAGTTCCGCTACCTTGATCCCGGTGGACGCGTAGAAGTTGCCGCGCTCGACCGCATCTAGAATGGCCTCTTGCGTAAGCTCGGCGGCGCTCACTTCAATCCAGCCTCGGCCCGGGTTGGATCGATCCGGCCCGAATTGCTTGAATTCGTGGGCGTCGTCCACGGCTATGCCATAGATCTCGCGTCCGGCGCTGAGCGCGCCGTCCCAAATTTCCTCGAGCCCCCATTCGTCATTGGTGTCGGGGATGCCGTTGAAGACCTCGAAGAGCTTCAGGCGCTCGACCCCGCGGAATACCTCGGCGTCGATGGCCCAGCGGTAGAAGGGATGGTTCAGTGACGGAATAGAACCGGCCGCCAAGATGCGATCCACGTTCGCCTGCACAGTTCCCTGAACGCTCTCGCCGGGGGCAGGTTGAATCGTCTCAGAAAGGCGGAAGGCGTTAACGTGAACCGGGGCGCCACGAAAACTCGTGGTCACCTCTTCGCCGGTGATCAACAGAAAACGCTCGCTCGCACCGAAGAGGGAACTCAGGCCCTGCGGATCGGTCAGGTAGTTGTGGTCCGTTAGCGCCAAGAAGTGGTAGCGGTGCTCCTTGTACCAACGAGCCACCGCATCTGGGGAACTATCGCCATCGCTGTTGATGGTATGCGTGTGGAGATTGCCCTTGTACCAACTCAATTCGGGCGTCTGGCTGGGCAACACTCCCGAACCGACGATCCATGCGAGCGCGAGGCTTCCCAGAATGGCTGCGCGTGATTTCAGCGTGGGCGACACCCGCTCACGCTACCACACGCAAGCGCGCAAGCGCTCATTGCCTGGGCGAGCGACGCTACCTCGATTTCATCTGTCTCGCCGCGCCGGTTGGGCGGAATGGTCGCCCGAAGCAAGCGTCGAACTGCCTCATCTGCGTCGGCGCGAACCCTACGCGTCGGTCGTAGGGTTGTTGCAACCGGATTCCAGTTCACCGTGGCCACTCCCGCCAGGTGCACTCAATGTGCATGGCAGACGCCAACCTAGAGGCCGACGATATGTCCGGCGCCATCTAGATTGTGAGAGCGCTGTTGAACAAGTCCTCCTAGTGCAAAATGTCGCAGACTCTGAGGCTGATTCAGTCCAGTTCAAGACCACGGGACCTATCCAACCTGGTCCCGGTTCGTTGCGAGCCGCGATCGCGAGGACGGCCGCTTTCGAGCCCTGACACCCCCGCTTCGACGCAACACAGCTGGGCCACAGCCAGTTAGCCTTGCTTCCGCGCTACACCACCGACGACGCCGAGGATCGCCGCGAGACTCCGCTCGATGTCGTCGCTGGTTGTCGCCCATGACGAGACGCTGATTCGCATTGCGGTCCGACCATCCCAGCGCGTGCCACCACACCAGCAGGTTCCGTCCCTTTGCACTCGCCGGATCACTTCCGATGTGGTCCGATCATCGCCGAATGAGACAAGCACTTGGTTGAGCACGACGTCATTCAGGACCTCGCAGCCAGCTTCTCGCAATCCCTCAGCAAAGCGCCGGGCATGACGGCAAGTGCGCTCCACGAGCTCAGCCACGCCTTCGCGCCCGAGCGAGGCGATCGCCGCCCAGATCTCGAGCCCGCGAGCACGGCGGCTCGATTCCGGGGTGTAGTCGAACGGCTCCCGACCCAGACCCTCGGGAAGATAGGCCGCTTCCAGCGACATCGCACAGCGAAGCGCATCGGCGTCGCGCACGATGGCAACGCCGCTGTCATAGGGCACGTTGAGCCACTTGTGCGCATCGGTGGCCCATGAGTCTGCCCGCTCGACTCCCGCTGCAAGTGCGCCGAATTTCCGCGAGGCCCTCGCCCAAAGGCCGAAGGCCCCGTCAACATGAACCCACACGTCGTCCCGCCTCACTGCATCGCAAATCGCGCCTACCGGATCGAACGCTCCTGAATTCACGTTCCCAACCTGGGTACAGACGATTGCGGGCCCGGCGATCTTGGGGAGGGCATCAGCACGCATGCGGCCCTGCGCATCCGCCGGCACCCTCACCGCCTGCTCGCGACCGAGACCGAGCATGCCGAACGCCTTGAAGAGGGTCGCATGGGCCTGCTCGCCCGCCACGAGGGTGATTGCAGGAGCTCCATGGAGACCTGCGCGATCGACATCGTAACCGTGTGCTAGCAGCACCGAGCGGCGCGCAGCGGCGAGCGCTGCGAAGTTCGCCATCGTAGCCCCGGTCACGAATGCGGCGCCGCTAGTTGCGGGCAAGCCCAGAAGCTCCAGAACCCATTGCAACGCAACCGACTCGACCGCAGCGCCGATTGGCGAGCTCACCTCGCTAAACGAGTTCTGGTCCCACACCGCTGCGAGCCAGTTCGCGGCCAGCGATGCGGGCACTGCCCCGCCCGTGACAAAGCCGAAATAGCGCGGGCCGGCACTTGCGACTGTCCCCTGGGAGCCGATCTCGTCAAGTTGCGCGAGGATTTCCGAGGCCGGCCGACCCAGCCTCGGCAAAGCTCCGCCAAGCGCCTGTGCGAGATCGTCTGCCCCCCGCGCCGCAGTGACGCGCCGCTCGGGAAGGGATTCGAGGAAGCGCGCAGCTCTTTCTTGCACGTCACCGAGTAATTCACATATCGATTCCCGTGACTCGTGCCTATCAACTCTCATGCCTCACCGCTCGTAACGCACTTTCGATGTTAGCCTCGGCATGCCAACCCGCCTCATTCGCACGATCCATTCATGGCCGAGCACGTGACTCGCTGCAGTCTTCGCGCGGCTTGAACCCCATCACGGAGTCAGAGCAGCCGTGATTTGGGGCCCGTCGCTGGCGCACTCTGTGTATATGGCGCGTAGCAATGTGGACATCGACGATGCAGCGTGCGCTGCTGTCATGAGGCGATACCACCTCTCAACCAAGCAGGAGGAGGTGAATCTCGCGCTCGGCAGGCTGCCACTAGGGCCTCTCGATCTTGACTAAGCTCGTGCCCTTCGTGGCTCGGGCTGGGAAGGCGACCTCGGCCAAGTGCGTATCAGCCGCCTGCGATGACTCTGACCGAAGCTACAACTTTCGTTTGCGACGGATCTGGGGGCATTTCAGATAATCAGGCAGTAGCACGGCCATGGCGAGACCAACCATTCGCAGCGATCGCCGCAAGTTCGCGGCTGGAACCGTTGTTCGTCTGAGCGTAGACAACCAGCACAAACTGAACATTCTCGACAGCGGACTAGTCCGTCTGCTGATCGAGCACTTGGATCAGCTTGCATCTGATCAGGCTGTCCGCGCCATCGTACTCACAGGCGAAGGCGAGCGAGCCTTCATCGGAGGAGCAGACCTGCGCGAGATGGCCGGATTCGAGCCAGACTCGGCGCGAAGGTTCATCACCGCGCTGCACGAGCTGTGCCTTCGCTTGCGAGAGCACCCTGTGCCGACCATAGCCCGGATCAACGGCTATTGTCTCGGCGGCGGCATGGAGATCGCCGCAAGTTGCGACCTTCGCGTGGCCTCTGCGAATGCGGAGTTCGGAATGCCCGAGGTCAGGGTCGGCATTCCCTCTGTCATCGAAGCGGCCTTGCTCCCTCGCATCATCGGAGCGGGCAGGGCGCGGGATCTCGTGCTCACAGGCGACATCATTAGCGCAAACGACGCCTACGCGATGGGTTTCGTCCGACGCCCGGTCGCGCTCGGCGACCTTGACACTGCCGTCGAGCAATGCTTGGAGTCAGTGCTAACGGCAGGACCGTCAGCGATCCGCGATCAGAAGGCGCTACTCAAGCACTGGGATACCGATAGCCTTGAGGGTGCAATCAACGCCAGCATCGATATTTTCGCCAGTGCCTACCGAACGTCCGAGCCCGAGCGGATGATGCGGTCCTTCCTCTCGGGCAAGCCGGCCGGCAAATCTGAAGACGCTGAACCGAACGTTCCGACCTCTTGCTAACCGGCGATGCGCACAGCTACACCGCCCACGCATCGGCCCACCTCACAGGGCCGGATTTTCGTACCAGATCACTCCCAACTCCCTGCCCTGGTATCCCTCCGCGAGATACGGCCCCTTCTCTTCAAGCGTGAGTACATCGAGATCCCCATCGCCATCGACGTCCGTCATTTGGAGCAAATCGTAGATGAAGCCTTCGGGACCGCTGATCGAAGTCGGCAGCCACTGTGACCCCGTAGGAGAACCACCGTGATCGAGCCAGTACACGCCGATCTTCCCGTCGGTTGCATGCTCGCACGACACAATCAGATCAACCTGCCCATCTAGGTCGACATCTGCTACTTTCACAGCCTTGCCCCCTGCGGCGCCCGCCGGAATCTCGATCAAATGCGTCTCCCAGCTCGGCGGCTGTTGTCGGGTCCGCCTGTGGTACCGAATCGGACCTCCCTTGGCTGCCACCAGCAGGTCTTCTAACCCATCGGCGTCCAAGTCCGCGACGGCGTTGTGCATCGCCTCGTATTCCCCTACCGATCCAATGCGGTGCTCGTCCCATCGGGCACCGACCGCACTGTTCTGTCCCGGGTTCTCCAGCCACAACGCGCCGCGCAGCTCGCCTGTCCGATCGGTGGCAACGATGTCCGAGTCTCCGTCCAGGTCGACATCTTGTTGGCGGATCGTCATGATCCAGCCCGCGTCGTAAAGCGCGTGAAACTCCCATGCCGCTAGATTCCGCGGGTCCGGAGGGGCCTCGAACCAGCCGATCTGTGCTCCCTCGCCCTTGGCACCGGCGATCAAGTCGGTGCCATGCTTGCCGTCAATCTGGGCCGGCAGTGCGAACATCCACCGGGCAACGCCGCTGGCCGCGGGCAGTTCTTCGGTGATCCAAGCGTCTGGATCGAGCAGTTTCTCGCGCACGGCAGGACCCCAATGGACGAACATTGACCGCGTGCTCCCTTCGCACGAGCTGACCACGTCCATGTTGCCGTCGGCATCGAGGTCTACGAACACAGCGTCCTCGGGATCTCCCACCTCGCCCACGGTGACCGCGGGCCAGCGCTCCCGCAGTCCGGCAGATCCGGGATTCAGGTAGACGCGAACCTGCCCGCCTTGCTCCCACGGAGAGGTGACATCCAAGCGGCCGTCGCCATTGATGTCTGCGAGACGGACACCGTCGGCCCCCAAAGAGGAGTCATCGATGGTGTGCCGAGCCCAGGCGCCGTCTGGCCAGTGTCCTGAAGACTCGCCAGGTGTGCGACAGGAAACGACAGAAGCCAGCAGCGCTAATGCCAGAACAAGGGCCGCATCGCACCGGAACCGCATGCCAAACAGTAGTCTAGCGATGAACGTCCACTCCAACCCAATCTAGAATGGTCGATCCATGCGCAAGCTCTTGATCATCGCCGCTTTGAGCACCCTACCCTTACTTGCCAAGCCGAATGTCGTGCTCATCATGGCCGACGACATGGGCTACGAATGCATCTCGGCCAATGGCGGCAGGAGCTATTCCACTCCGGTGTTCGAGCGCATCGCCCTTGAAGGCATGCGCTTCACGAACTGCTACTCCCAGCCTGTCTGCACGCCTTCGCGGATCAAGATCATGACCGGGAAGTACAACTGGCGGAACTACGAGCGGTTCGCACATATGCCCAAGGGCCAGACCACTTTCGCGCACTTGATGCGAGACGGCGGATACGCGACCGCCCTGACAGGCAAGTGGCAGTTGTGGGGCGGCCCTGATACTGCTTCGTTCAAGAGCGGCACGACCCCGGAAGAGGCAGGCTTCGATGAGTACATGTACTGGGCCTACCCCTTCGAACTCTCTGCGTCGGAAATGGAACGATACGGCGCTGTCGGCCTGCCGGGTGCCAAGAACACTTCGCGCTTCTGGCATCCGGCAGTGATCAAGGACGGCCAATACCTCCACACCTCCATGGAGGACTACGGGCCGGATATGTTCTCCGACTTCGCTCTTGACTTCATCGAACGCCATAAGGAGGAGCCCTTTTTCCTGTACTACCCGATGGTGCTAACGCACTCCCCGTTCGTGGCCACACCGCACAGCGAGACCATCGACGAGAAAACCAAGTTTCGAAGCGATCCTGCCTACTTCGCCGACATGGTCGAGTACGCGGACTATCTGGTCGGACGCCTGATCGATCACTTGGAAGAGCTGGGCTTGGCAGAGAACACTCTGTTGCTATTCACGGGCGACAACGGCACCCACCGCAGCCTCAAGTCCATGCTGGGAGACCGAGTTGTGAAGGGAGGCAAGGCATATCCCGAGGACGCCGGCACGCACGTGCCGATGTTCGCCCGCTGGCCAGGGCATGTGCCCGCGGGGCTTGTGTCGGATGACCTAATCGAGTTCAGCGACTTTTTTGCCACCCTCGCCGACCTGACTGGCTGGGAGATGCCGGTGGGAGAACCCTTCGACGGGCGCAGCTTCTTGCCACAACTGCTCGGCGGAGCCGGAAGCCCGCGGGATTCGATCTTCGTGCACTATGACCGCGACCCAGCGCTGGAGACCGTGCAGTTTCCGAGGGTGCGATTCGCACGGACTAAGCGTTTCAAGTTGTATGACGACGGTCGGTTCTACGATGTGCCGCACGACTGGGACGAGAAACAGCCGTTGTCAGAGATCGGCCACCTGCCCGGAGCGTCGCAGATTAAGGCCCAGTTGCGGCGCGTGCTGAACTCTATGCCGGCTTGGCGACCCAATAATGCCGGTGTCGAATAGCGCTTGAGAGCGCTCTCCTAAAATTAAAGTATAAGTTTAATATGCTGCTGAAATCTGAAGTGCGCTTGGGTCGGGCGAAAGTGTTGTGACTGTCGCCGAGCACTGATCTCCCCGGCTTGAGGACTTGAATAGCAGCAGTCGCCCACTCGGGTGATGCTAGGGTGCCGGTTTCCGGCGTCATCGGGAGCCAGTTGGAATCTGGGGGGCAACTGAGCACCTGCTCGAAGCACCCGTCCTCGTTCATTTCGATTGCCTCAATTGGCGAAACGAATGCATTGCGGCGTCATTGAGCCTAACCGAGACTCCCCGAATCTAGACCAAGGGCCCTTGTGAAGACTGGCCCGACAGACCGGCCTGTGGCTGAGGGCACAACCAGTGTACCGAGCGCTCTTCAGGGCTCTTCACCGGACTCATTCGTAGACAGCTCATTCGTGCTTGGATATTTTTGGGGAGGAAATCCTGTACCCGCCAACACGTTGCGCAACTACGGTTGCCTTACCGCTCCAAGCAATCATCTTGACATCAACATCTCCATACATCATGATGTCTATATGAGAACGACATTGACGCTTGACGACGATGTTGCGGACTTCCTAAAGATGCAGAGTCGCCTGTTAGACAGGTCGTTCAAGCAGGTGGTCAACGATGTCCTGCGCCGAGGCATGACAGTAGGATCCCGAGCACTCGACCTACCAACGTATCGTGTTGTCCCCAACCGCAGTCGCCTCGCACCGGGCATCGATCCGCTGAGGCTCAACCAGCTGAACGATGAACTGGAGGTGCAGGACTTAGCTGCGGAGAGTGGACAGTGATTGTGCCTGACATCAACCTGCTCGTCTATGCCTTCAACCATGGCGCACCCCACCATGACGCGGCCAAGCGCTGGTGGGAGGGTCTGGTCAACGGTGTGGAGAGAGTCGGTGTTCCTTGGGTCGTCGCAACTGGGTTCTTGCGGCTCATGACACATCCGAGAGTCTTAATGCGGCCCATCTCTTCGGCGGACGCCATCGCACACCTAGGGGAATGGTTTCAGTACCCCCACGTAACGCCAATCAACCCCGGCGCCGATCACTTGGCACGCCTGCGGGAGATCCTTGACACCGCTGGCGTTGGTGCCAGCCTCGTGACTGACGCTCACATTGCCGCCTTGGCGATTGAGCATCAGGCTGAGGTTCACTCGAATGATTCTGATTTCAGCCGCTTTCCCGGGCTCCGATGGCGGAACCCGCTGTGATCAGGCCATGCCCAAGATCCGAGCGGTCGCGTCGCTTCGCTCCGAGGTGTTCACATCTACTGGAAACATCGAGTCCTTCCTCGTGCCCCGCTCCTTGAAGCTGCAGCGCTTCGCGCAGCGTGCAAGCGATACCAGGCCACGCGCGTGCCTGGGCTCTATGCGGGACCGAGCGCTCGATCCAGCGCTTCGACGAAGAAATACTCTCCCCACATCACTGACTCGCCGACGCCGAGGCCGAGGTTGAGGTGGTAGATCCCCTCTTTGAGAACGCCTTCCCAGCCTGGAGTCTCAGAAGCCAAGTACGGCGGCTGCGCGAGCGTCAGCAGGATGCGACGCGCCGCTTGGTCGTAGAGCAATCCTTTCGAACGATCCGCGCTCAACTTTGCGAGCCGAAATAGGCCAGCCGCCGTGATCGCCGATGCGGAGGTTTCGTCCCGCCACTCCTGTTCTGGTGCGTCAAAGTCCATCGGCGTCACGCCGTTCGCCGGAACATTCTGGAGGAAGTAATCGGCGCACAGCTCGGCCGTTTGCAGGAAACGCGGATCGCGTACCAACTTGTAGGCCGACGTAAAGCCGTAGATCGCCCACGCCAGGCCGCGCGCCCAGCACGAGTCCGATCGCCAGCCCTGCTGGGTCGACTGCCGCAAGAACTCGCCGGTCTCTAGGTCATAAATGCCCTCGTGCGACGAGCTGCCATCGCCGCGAACCAAGACTCGGCCGCTGGTAAGGCTGTGCCGCATGGCGACATCCATCAGTTGTGGGTCACCGGTCTGCAGGGCGGCGTAGAATATGATCCCCACATTGGCCATGATGTCGATGAAAATCGATTCCGGCCCCATGAACGAGGACAGGTACCGCCCCTTCTGCTTGAAGCGCAGCGCTAGCGTACGACCCGCCTGGATCACGATAGCCTCGAGATCAGGATTCCCGGTGAGCTTGTACCAACGGTGATAGGTGGACAGGAAGATGAAGCCCAAGTCATGGACATCGCGATCCATCTTGCGGGGCTCGAGGGGCTCGGTGTACCGCTGCGCAAGCTTCATCCACTCGGGGCTGCCGGTGCGCTTGGCAAAGATCCACATCATGCCCGGCAAGAAGCCATCGCACCAATGCGTCCAAGCTGGTTTGTCGTGACGCCAGCGCCCCTGCTCGGTGTACATCGGGTAATAGTCGGGGTCTCGCTGGACGGTGGAGCGCACTTGCTCCTGAGCAAAATTTAGGGCCCGCTCGAACACTTCGCGGGAGCCGTCGAGGGGGGTCAATTCGAGCATGAGATTTCCCAGTGTATCACCGAGGTTTCGAGGCGGATTTTCCGGTTGCTCGCCTCAGGCGACCCCTGTTTCAAGAGCTCTAAAGTGCCCTGTGGGTCCGTAATTGAGAGGCCCTCGGTGCACTCTGCTGTGAACGATCAGGCGAGCCACCCGCTCTATCGACGTCACAGAGCTCGACACTCTCAAAACCCGTTCTATGTGCCGAGCTAGAAGAGCCCCTAGAGGGTCGTTGCGTCGGATGGGAACGAGTTGATCTCGCGGCCCCAGGCGTCGAGGCCGTTGACCAAGCGGCGCGAAGTTGCGGCTAGCCTACCGCGCGCTGCCGCCGTCAGCTGATGCAAGAGAGCACTACCCCCACCAAGGCTCGTCGGCGGGCTTCTGACGCCGCAAGAAATCCTCGTTGATGTCGAGCCCCAGTCCCGGCTTCTCGGGAACCCGCAAACGTCCGTTGCGAACGGCAGGCGGATCACCTTGAGTCATCTGCTCTCGCAGCCTGCCGGGCCGACCGAGCCAACTCTCCGAACGATAGAAGTTCTGGATTGCCATCGACAAGTGCGCCGAAGCGTAGGTGCGCACCAGCGTGCCCACGTTATGCAACGCCACCGGCGTCCGGGTCATTGCGGCGTAGTCCGCGATCTTGCGGCAGCCCGTGATTCCTCCGGCGAAGGAGACGTCCGGGTGAACGATGTCGACCGCTTGAGCGTCGAGGAACGGCTTGAACTCGCGTAGCAGCTCAAGCTTCTCGCCGGTCAGCAGCGGCACCCGGGACGATCGCTTCAACTCCTTCCATCCGTCGGAGTAGCGTGTGTTCAAGGCGTCTTCGACGAACATCACGCCAAGGTCTTCGACCGCCCTGCAGATCCCAATGCTGCTCGGCGTGTCGAACTCCCCATGGCAGGCCACGGCAATGTCGAAGGCATCGCCGGCCGCCTCCCGAACGTTCGCGTAGCCTTGATGCGTCTTGCGCAGCTCCTCGGAGCGTACCGTCGGATGGTAGGGCTTTTCGATCTGGAATGCTTGGTCGAGATTGAACTTAAAGAAATCGAAACCTTCGGGCTGCTCTTTCATCTCGGCCACCCAATCACGGCAGGCCGACTTGTCGTGCATGTCTCGCAGACGGTCTCCGTGGGAATACATCGGGCAGCCGTCGCGGAAGGGCCCTCCGAGCAGCTTGTAGACCGGCTGGCCGGTGATCTTGCCCGCCAGATCCCACAGGGCGATGTCGATGCCGCTGACGGTGCCCGTCAGGGACGTGTAAGGATGCTGCACGGCCGTCATGCGGTAGAAGTGCTTTTCGATGGACAGCGGGTCGGCGCCCATCAACTGAGCCAGTCCATTCGGATGACGCCCACCTCCAAACGCGGCGGGAAGGGCCAAGTGATCGACGTGCGCGCGGGCCATCGCGGAGTTGGTCCCCGTCTCCCCGTAGCCAATCAGGCCGGCGTCGGTCTCGATCTTGATCAAGCAGCCGTCGAACTGAAAGTCGAGCTGCATCGCCTTGATGGCAGTGATCCTTACCTGGCCCTCGAAGGGAGCGGCGAGGGCGCGGTAGTTCGCCATCCAAGCGCCGGCGGGAGCGGCCAGCGCGGCTCGTAGGAGTGCTCTGCGGGTGATCATTTCGTTCGAAGTGGCCCGGCAACGGCGCCGTGGCGCGCTGCCTCTTCACGATACCCGCATCCGCCAAGAACTGCTCAGGACCAATCAGAAACAACTTCCGCTATCGAATCGACTTCAAACCCGGCCGCGAAACGACGTGGCGGGTAAAGAACCGGGGGCCTTCGAGCGGTCGACGCTCCTCGGGAACCCTGATTGCAGGTGGATCTGGGGCGCGCGTCCTCCATTCTTGTTCGTCCACGGCACATTGTGGTGGTCGCATTTGGAGTACCGCTCTCGCCGAGCCCACCCTTCGCCTCGTCCTTTGGTGGCGGGATTCTCCGTCCCATACAATTGTTAGGTTTCGCAGCCAGTCGCCATATCTTGATGTGAGCGGATAGGCGGACAGGACGGATCGAAAATTCGGAAAACTTCGGGATCCGCTCCCTGAGGCCGAAGATCCCCGCCAAAGGCCCAGGTGCAGGCATCGCCACCGCTCGCCATGAACGCTTCTCCTATTCGCGAACCGCCGCATGGCCTGATCAGCACGCTGCGCAACATCGGCCCGTCGCTTATCCTCACTGCCAACATCGTCGGCTCGGGCGAACTCATCATGACCACCGCCCTCGGAGCTTCGGCCGGCTTCGTCACCTTGTGGGTCATCTTCGCCAGCTGCGCCGTCAAGGTAGTCGTGCAGCTGGAGTTCGGCAAGCACGCAATCGGTTCCGGTGAAACTACGCTCCACTCCTTCAACCGTCTGCCCGGCCCGAAATGGCGCGGCGTCTCGTGGTCTTTGGTCGTCTGGTTCGGCGTCAAGCTGATCCAGCTTGTCCAGTACGGCGGCATCGTGGGTGCGGTTGCGCTCGCACTGCACCTTGCCTTCCCTTGGGCTCCTCCGAGTGTTTGGGCCTGGGCCTGCGGCCTGACTACCTCGATGCTCGTGTGGCGCGGCGGCTACCGCTTCGTCGAGCGCACCGCCTTAGTGCTGACCGCGATGTTCTCGACCGTGACCGTAGTCTGCGCCCTCCTTCTGCAGTGGACGCCATACCGCATTAGCGCGGGGATGCTGGCGGAGGGCCTTACCTTCGAGCTGCCCGCGGCGGCGGTGGGAGTGGCCGTAGCAGCGTTCGGGCTGACTGGAGTGAGCGCGGACGAGATCATTTCGTACCCCTATTGGTGCCTTGAAAAAGGCTACGCGGCACACGCCGGGGCCAATGACGGCTCGTCCGAGTGGGCGGCGCGCGCTCGTGGATGGATTCGAGTGATGTACGTGGACGCGATTGCCTCGCTGGTGATCTACACCACCGCGACAGCCGCGTTCTACGTCCTAGGCGCTGCAGTGCTCCACGGACGCGGCCCGGTACCGGAGGGCAGGAACATTTTTTTGTCCTGATTGAGGCCGTTTCGGAGAGATTGAGTTCTG